>CAXTYC010000004.1:0-268452 GCA_964248365.1 uncultured Chroococcidiopsis sp.
TTAAAAACTGTAGTCCTTATCCTGTATACCTCAGAGCTTTTCTTCGTGCCATTCCCACATGACCTTTGGTATATATCGTTAGGATGACTCTGTGCTGCCGGAGCTTTTTACTGGTGTTTGTTCTTCACATGGGAATTGAAGAACCGTATGGGATACACCCTTTCTGATGCATTCCCCTAGCTCATTACCTTTTGGTGCAGTGTATCAGAACTCATTTCACTGCTGCAACGACGTAACGACAGTAGCAAGTCTTCGCTTTCGCTATCCATAGATACTTACTAGCTAGCTTTCTGGTTGAGACTACCTTGAACTTTCATTTATTCCCGCTTTGCGGATTGAAGACCACTCTCTACCGCAGGGAATATGTTTTCACTTCTACACCTCAAGGGTAGGACTTGGTTTATTCTGAAGGGTTCTTGCGTTTCCTTCTCATGCTGTCTATGCTTTTGGCTCGGCATGATTTCCTCATTTACAAGGTCATGTAGTTGTCAAGGTTCAAAAACCTGGCGGCTAATCCTACAACCGTTATCCTGTTAGGATTTTGGTTGTTTTCTAGCCAACGAATCGCACAAAAGGCACGTTGCCCGAGGGAAAGGGTAAAGGGTAAAGAGGTATTGCGCTAAAGGGTGACTGTGTGACTGTGTGACTGTGTGAAATTCTCCCCCTCTCCCACTCTCCCCCTCTCCCAGTCTCCCCCTCTCCCACTCACCCCCTAGCCTCTGGTACAGACAAAAATGTAGAGTTAAGAAAGGAAATAAAAAAATTCTAATGGCATCACATGGGTAGTATTTGGGAGATAGATTTCTACTCCCGTCCAATTTTGGATGAGAACCAGAAAAAAGTTTGGGAAGTCTTGGTGTGCGAAAGTCCTTTAGATACACGCACAAACCCCGATCGCCTGTTTCGTTATGCCCAATATTGTCCGAGTACGCAGGTGAACTCCGCCTGGTTGCGGACAGCATTGACTGATGCGATCGCCCAGGCGGGGTCACCTCCGGTCAAGTTTCGCTTTTTCCGCCGTCAGATGAGTAACATGATTAGCAAAGCTTGTCAAGATTTGGGCATTCCTTCCCAAGCTAGCCGCCGCACCCTTGCCCTGCTGCAATGGCTGCAACAGCGCTCCTTGGAAGTATATCCACAACAACCAGGCTATCAAAGTGAGACAAATCCGTCTGTCAGGATAGAAGTACCATCACCCCAACGCTTACCAGATGCTTTAATGGGACAGCAGTGGGCGATCGTCAATTTAGAAGCATCTGCATTTGAGGAAATGTATGAGTGGGATATTGCCTTTAGTGAGGCTTTTCCCTTGCAGCTGGGCGGTATAACACCAGAAACAAAAGTTCCAGGGCTAATAATCTTCTCTAGCAGAGCCTTGCCCTTAGCTGGGTGGATGTCAGGACTAGAGTTAGCCTTCCTCAAGCTTGATACTAGCCCAGTGCCAAGATTGCTCTTGGAAACTGATGCTACAGATAGTTGGATTTTGGCTAATCTGAAAAACCCGCAAACTTTGGCAGAAGCCAAGGCTTTTGAAGTAGCAAAGCTTCAAGCTAACAAAGTACACTTTTTAGCTGTTCAGGATAGCCCACAAGCACAATCCTTTGCTGGCTTTTGGCTGTTGAAAGAACTCAATCTACCGTAAATTTAGTAGCGATTGGCTAAAAGCTATTAGCGAGAGCGCGAGCGCGCTTTTAGCTTTTAGCTATTAGCAACACTCATTGACACGCTATCTATTAAAGAGCCAAAAAAGCTAGCTCCAAAGAAAATTTACGCGCCAGTTAATAGCTTTTAGCTTTTAGCTAATAACGAATTATAAAGCAGGGGTCATGGGGTCTGAAAATTTGCTAAAAGATACTGAAGCCGAAAGGCTGCTAGAGCTAGCCGCACGGGCAGGGGCAGAGGCAGCAGAAGTGTATCAATCGCGCTCGCTAGCTCGACCAGTTTTTTTTGAAGCTAATCGACTTAAGCAACTCGAAAGTGTGCAAAGCGAAGGCACTGCCCTGCGGCTGTGGCGAGATGGTTGTCCGGGGCTATCCGTGGCTTACGGACAAGTGGAACCCCAAGCCTTGGTAGAAAGAGCTTTAGCACTTAGTCAACTTAACGAACCTGAAGCAATTGAACTGGGCAGCAACTTCAAGCCTGGTTATCCTGATGTAGGGATTGCTGTACCAGTAGAACAACTGGTGAAATGGGGAAGGGAGGCGATCGCAATCATTCGGGATGCAAATCCTGAAGTTCTCGTTAGTGCTGAGTGGGATAGCGAAGTAGAAACCACGCGCCTAGTTAACTCTCAAGGTCTTGATTGCTTTTACACTGACACTACACTGGGCTGCTATATAGGAGTGGAATGGGTACGGGGTGATGATTTTTTGAGTGTGTCTGATGGTCAAACCCAGCGCGATAGTTTGCATCCCGAAATAATTGCCCAGCAAGTTTTACAGCGGCTGGAATGGGCAAAGAAAAATGTTGCACCCCTAAATGGACGTGTGCCAGTTTTGTTCACTTCTAAAGCAGCTGATATGCTTTGGAGTACGGTACAAGCAGCACTAAATGGTAAACGGGTATTAGAGAAGGCTTCGCCTTGGGCTGAACGCATAGGCAAATCGGTGATGGCAGCAGATTTGACCTTGTCTCAAGATCCACTTGCAGGACCATTCAGCTGTCCGTTCGATGATGAAGGTACTCCTACCCAACCACTGATATTTATCCAAAAAGGGATTTTACAAGATTTTTATTGCGATCGCACCACTGGTCGCCTGCTGAAAACTTACAGCACTGGTAACGGTTTTCGCCCCAGTTTGGGCAGTTATCCCACCTGTGGTTTATTTAACTTGCTCCTTAGTCCTGGGAATAAATCATTATCAGATTTAATTACCTTGCTCGATGATGGACTGATTGTGGATCAAATGCTGGGTGGCGGTGGTAGTATTTCTGGCGATTTTTCCATCAACGTCGATTTAGGCTACCGAGTCAAAAAAGGTCAAGTTGTAGGCCGAGTCAAAGATACAATGGTTGCTGGCAACGTTTACACAGCGTTAAAACAATTAGTTGCACTGGGTAGCGATGCCCAGTGGAACGGATCTTGCTACACTCCGTCTCTGATTGTGGAAGGACTTTCAACAACGGGGAGAAGTTAACACAAGCGTGGAATTTTGGGCAGGGGAGCAGGGGGGCAGAGGGTGCAATAATCAATGAACAATGAACAATTGATAATTGATAATTGATAATTGATAATTGTTTCCTTTCCCCTTCCCCGTTAATTTACAGATTTTGATCTAAGGTATAAAAGAATTTGAATAAGTGGTTGAGAAACTTTCAATAATTTGTCGGCTGACAATTAAATTAAAATTTATATCAATTAATTGAATAATTTAAAGAAAATAGTAACAAAATGTTGCAATTAAAGAGTTAACTTAAGAAGGGAGTAGTCAGAAGTCTCCAAGTCAGAAGGTGAGGAGGTGAAAAGGTGAGGAGGTGAGGAGTTGTGAATACGGAAATTAATGATTCTCCCCCTCTCCCACTCTCCCCTGATTCCCCCTGCTCCCACAGCGAACCCTGCCCTCTTCTAACCCCTGCTTGCTGATGCTTGCTTTACGCCAGTACTTTCGTCGATGGTTGCGTCCGCGCCGTACCAGCGCGATCGCTCAAGCCTGTCTGATTGGTTTAATCGCAGCACTATCTGCCGTCTTACTTAAAGTTGCCACAGGATGGCTTGGTACATGGCGAGTCCATGCCTCCTATATACTCCCAGTTTGGCTAGTTCTACCATCGATTGGACTAGGTTTTGGGTTTCTTGCTGGATTGCTAGTCGAACGGTTAGCGCCTGAAGCGGCTGGTAGCGGCATTCCTGATGTCAAGGCTACCCTTGCCAATGTGCCAGTTAACTTATCCTGGCGCGTAGCAATTGTCAAGTTGTTAAGTGCTACGTTCGCGCTGGGTTCAGGGCTAACTTTAGGTCGTGAAGCACCAACTATTCATATAGGAGCAGCATTAGCAGCTGGGCTAAGTCGCTTGGTTCCTACCTCTCCCGATTACCGCCGACAGATGATTGCTGCGGGTGCTGGGGCTGGATTAGCAGCTGCTTTCAATGCCCCAATTACGGGTGTCCTGTTTGTGGTGGAGGAGCTACTCCAAGATTTATCAAGCCTGACGCTGGGTGTTGCTATTATTGCCTCCTTTATTGGTGCAGTCGTTTCTCGGCTGTTAGGCGGTCGGAGTCTGGAACTTAATCTAGTATTAGCTGCTTATGAATCTAGCTTTTGGATTACAGAAATTCCGTTTTACTTACTGTTGGGTATCTTGGCAGGGTTGCTAGGTTCGTTATTTAATCGCGGAATTATTGCTAGTCTAAAATTTTACAAACAACTGCGCTTGAGTTTACCCTGGCGGGTGGCATTAGCTGGGTGCGTTTCTGGGATTGCGATCGCACTACTACCTTCTGCCTTTAGAGATAATACGGGATTGAGGGAGTCTTTAATTACAGGAGAAACCCAACCTTCCTTGGCAGCAATCGTGTTTGTCAGTCAGTTTTTCCTCACCCTAGTTGCCTATGGATCAGGAGCACCAGGAGGTTTATACGCTCCCAGCCTAATTTTGGGTTCAGCACTGGGATATCTTGTAGGCATTGGCGAACACGTTGTATTAGGACTGAGTTCCCCCGCTACTTACGCCTTGGCAGGTATGGGGGCATTTTTAAGTGCCGCTGCCAAAGTGCCAATTACAGCAATTATGATTGTGTTTGAGATGACCACAGACTTCAATCTAGTGCTGCCGTTGATGATTGGCTCTGTAACGGCTTATATAATTGCTGAAAAAATTGCTCCTGGCTCTTTGTATGACAAACTTTTGGAGTTGAATGGCATTTACTTAGAAACAGAACCCGCCGCTGCTGGATTATTAGCCCAGTTGACAGCAACAGACGTGATGCAACCACGAGTGGAAACACTGACAGTGCAGATGACTTTAGATGAAGCCATCCAAGCGTTTTCTCACTCCCATCATCGTGGGTTTCCCGTCGTAGATCAAGGTAAGCTAGTCGGCATTATCACTCAAAGTGATTTGGTGAAAATGCGCGATCGCGCTTTGGCTGGTGATACTCCGATTAGCGAAATTATGACACCGCAACCAGTAACAGTCAGTCCGAGGGCAACACTCGCCAATGTTCTTTATTTACTAGATCGGTATCAACTGAGTCGCTTACCAGTAGTTGAGCGTCGCAAGTTAATCGGAATTATTACCCGTGCTGATATTATTCGGGCGGAAGCAGATAAACTTTGTGGGGAGATAGGACAAACTGGACCACGCCCTGAACCTTCCTATGTAGTATATCAAACGCGATCGCCCAGCATTGGACGAGGAAGATTATTAGTGCCAATAGCTAATCCCCAAACGGCTGAAGCACTGTTGGAAATAGCAGCTGCCATTGCCCACGATCGTCATTACGAATTGGAATGTATTCAAGTTCTTAGCGTCTCTCGCCACAGTTCGCCAGCTGAAACTCAAGTGAGGACAACAAAAAGTCGGCGCTTGCTACGGATGGCTGAAGTTTTAGGACGCAAGTGGAAAATTCCAGTTCATACACAGATCCGAGTTTGCCATGATGTGGCAGGGGCGATTTTGGAGATCATCGAAGAACAACACATTGACTTACTATTGATGGGTTGGAAAGGTAATACCATCACACCTGGTCGAATTTTTGGCAGCACGGTAGATACCTTAATTAGGCAAGCCCCTTGTGACGTTGTACTAGTTAGATTTGGCGGCGAGAGGCTAGAGGCTAGAGGCACGAAGCTTGAGGCTAGAGGCTTGAGACTTGAGGCTAGAAGAGGGCAGGGGGGCAGAGTTGCCCAGGGGCAGAGGGGCAAGGGGGAAATTACGAATTACGAACCAGGAATTACGAATTTTAATCACTGGTTAGTTCCAATAGCAGGTGGTCCCAATTCCAAAGCAGCAATACAACTTTTACCAGCTTTGGTTAGTTTGGGGGAAAGGGCAGAAGTACAACTTTGTCAAGTGTTTCAGTCAGCGGATGCAAAGCCAGATCTGAAAGTTTTGCAACAAGCAAACCGCGATCTTGGGCGACATCGCCATTTGGCGGGGAAGGTAATCGCTATCCCAGTGATAGCCAGTTCTGTTGTCGAGGGTGTGATCGATCTGGTAAAAGCTCAAAATATTGATGTGATCGTGCTGGGAGCGAGTCGGGAAGGATTGCTGCAACAGACGATTAATGGGAATATTCCCGCTGCGATCGCTCGTAGTGTAGATTGCACTGTGATTCTGGTACGGGGTGCGATCAGTAAAGCATAATTCGAGCGCAGATTTCGTTAGAATGAATGAGAGCGATTAGCAACTAGCTTTTAACGATTAGCTTAAGACATCAGTCGAAAAACAGCATGACGCGAGTGAGAGCGCCAGAACTACCTCAAAATTACCCCTGGCTTAACACCGACAAACCCTTATCAATCAAGCAGCTAAAAGGCAGAGTTGTAATTCTGGACTTTTGGACTTACTGCTGTATCAACTGCTTGCACGTTCTACCAGATCTCAAGTATTTGGAACAGAAGTATAAAGACAGCCTAACAGTAATCGGCGTTCACTCGGCAAAATTTGACAACGAAAAGGAAATTGAAAACATTCGCGGGGCCATTCTTCGCTACGACATCGAACATCCAGTATTAGTGGACAGTGGCTTTAGAGTTTGGCAACAGTATGCCGTTCGTGCTTGGCCCACATTAATGGTAATTGATCCACAAGGATATGTGATTGGCGCTGTCTCCGGTGAAGGTAATCGAGATGTTCTTGATCAACTAATTGAACAGGTGATTAAAGAACACAAAGAGAAAGGCACAATCAATTTTCAACAATTAAGCCTGACTCTGGAGAAACAGCGACAACCCTTGATTACACCCTTGGCATTTCCAGGTAAGGTGTTAGCCACCTCAGCTGGACTGTTCATCGCTGATTCTGGACATCACCGGATTGTTGTCAGTAATTTAGATGGAGAAATTCTGCATCTAATTGGTACTGGACAACCAGGATTAACCGATGGTTCCTTCACACAAGCGCAGTTTTCTGCCCCACAGGGAATGGCATTTGACGAAGACAACTCTTTGCTGTATGTGGCAGATACAGAAAACCATGCTATACGCACAATTAACCTCAAAAGTCAAGTAGTTGGAACGATCGCCGGAACAGGAAAACAAAGCCATAATATTCGTCCTCATAGTGGTTCTGGGCTGGAAACTCCTTTAAACTCCCCTTGGGATTTGGCAAAGGTGGGTAATTCCCTGTTCATTGCAATGGCGGGTTCACACCAAATTTGGCAAATTTGGCTAGAAAATGGTATTGTGCAAACATTGGCTGGTACTGGTGCAGAAGCTTGTGTTGATGGTTCGCTACCCAGTTGTGCATTTGCTCAACCAAGTGGCATTACCAATGATGGAAACGAGCTATTTGTAGCTGACAGTGAAGTTAGTTCTATTCGCGGTGTCGGTTTACTTGAACCGCAAGTGCGTACAGTATGCGGTAGTGGGGATTTATTCGGCTTTGGCGACATTGATGGTGCAGGCGAACAGGTGCGGCTACAGCATTGCTTAGGGGTAGAATACGCTCAGAATTATCTGTGGGTAGCTGATACTTACAACCACAAAATTAAACTTGTAAGCCCCCACAGCGGGAATTGTCAAACAGTATTAGGAGATGGTACTGCTGGTTTACAAGACGGTGGGGGTAAGAGTAGTCGCTTTAGTGAACCCTCTGGTTTGAGTTTGATCGGTTCCTACCTGTATGTAGCTGACACAAATAATCATGCCATCCGCCGTGTAGAACTGGATACGCTGAGTGTGACAACCTTGCAACTTCCAGGGTTATGCGCCCCAGATGTTTGTATTCCATCAGAGATTGCTACTGCTAATACTTAAATAATAGACTTCTTGCGTAAGCAGCGCGCTCCTTTTTGCGTCCGAACGATCGCGCCTTTGCGCCTTTGCGAGAAACAAAAAAATCGCTCTATCAATCCCCCCCAGCCTGATTCGTAATTAACCTTTGCACACTCACAATCGCCCGATTTAATTCATAATTCCTTTGTTCTGGATGATTGAGATATGCAACCTGTTCTTCTTCAATCATCTGGATATCCTGACGAACTAACCCATCTAGCAACTTTTGCGCCGAACCGAATAAACTATTTTTTACAAACCGACGAAACCACACAGGTAACTTATGCAATCGCCAAAATGCATTTAGCGAAGTAAAGTGTATAAGATAAGCACGGGTTTTTACTTCATCTATCGGACAGAGCAAACAGTAAATCTTGAAGTCTGCACCTAATGTTGAAACCCAGTGCGGGTATATATAACTTACATCTAAAGGTTCAGGGTGGAGACGGCGTAAAGCTGGGAAAAATAGTTGAGAGATTGACCAGATTTTATCAATTTTGTAATAGCTTTGCGCTTGATAATGTGCATCTACGCGCCCCTCGTCTTCGTAGAGATCTTGCAACACTGGATCAGCCCATGCTTGATAATCTTGATGTAAATGTCCATGATACATATCCATCAGATTTTCAATTAGATAAGAGTAGTGGGCATCACAGTCTATAACTGAAACAGTGGCAATATAGTTAAGGTGTTCCCACTCCCGAAGCCCCAAAAGATTTTTCTGCGGTGCTAAGGTAATATCCCCAGGAAACAGCCAGATAAACCCATCTCGTTCCTGCACAGGGTATTGACGAATTTTACAACTTGGTAGTTTTTGATTTTCTGCCAGATAAGGAACAGCGACACATTCACCATTTTCGCCAAAGCGCCAGCCATGATAAGCACATTCCAAGCGATCGCCAATCATCCGCCCATGACTAAGTTTAACCTGGCGATGGGGGCATCGATCTTCTAGCGCGTGTATTATACCACGAGCATCTCGATAAAGTACGATCGCTTGATGCCAAAGAGTAATACCTAAAGGTTTTTCCTTCACCTCAATGCTACGAGCAACCACATACCAGTGATTGGGGTTAATTGGACAAGCGCGAATATCTCGGCTTTGGGTAGCTGGGGATAGAGAAGACATCAAGCGATCGCCTCCTAAGCGTTCTTTGCAGTTCAAATTTTCAATACGCCCTCTGGATTAACAATAGACAGCGATCGCCTCTGCAACCCCTCCCGATGCAAAATCTCATTCGCCGCTAGCAACCCACTACTAACCGCCCTTTCCATCAAACCACTAGGAAACGGCATCTTTACCCAATCTCCAGCAAATAACAAATTAGGAATATCTGTACTAGTTTCGGGACGATCTGCATAACTATTAGGAGGATAACCAGAAAAATTCTTTTGATTGACTAGTTCGCGGTGTAGTATATTAGCTTGCTCTAACTGTGGCACAATTTGGTATAGCTCTTGTTCAAAAGTAGTTAGCAAGGCTTGCTGGTTAGGAAATTCCTTTTCTTTGTAGCAGTAGGCGTGTAACTCCACTACACTACCACCAGTTCTTTTTGCCCAATCAATGTACTCGTCTTGTATTCGGTGATATAGCGTAATACTGTCAGTTAACTGGTAGCCGGATAGCGAAGTGAAATAGCTGTGTTCCCAGTCAAAATCCCTGTCAAACCAAAAGCGACAGACAGCAAAAGGATCGGCTACAGCCAATTTTTCTACCTGCGATCCCACAAGCTGATCCACCTCACCTGCAATTCGACTAAATAGCTGCTGTACCCCAGGTACATCAGTAGCAAACACATAGTAATCTGCTTGGAGAGCGGGTTTTTCTGTCGCTGCGGGTTTTTCCAGGTTGACTGTCCCATCAGTATATCTATTTAACCTGCCCTTACGACTCGCCATCGCCACCAGCTGCAACTTATCTTCCTGACGTTGCACCACTTGCAAGCGTGGTAGATCCCTAGTTGCAGGTCCTTTTAACACCTTTCCTTGGCGATCAAATACCGATCCATGACAAGGACAGTGAAACTTGTCATCCTCTGCTAACTGTACCGTACAACCTTGGTGAGTACAAGCAAGTGAAATTGCTTCCCCTGTTTCAGGGTTAGCAGCAAAAACTTGATCCCCAGCGCCATAATATTTTAAAGCTTTCTTGCTCCCCTGCCCCTCTGCCTCCCTGTCATTACGCTCAACCCAAAACGGTACATTATCCCCCTCTCCTTGCTGATAACTCAGAGAATCAATTTTTCCTGATTGAACAGAAATCTTACTAACATTTACACCAGTAATAATTTTCCCACCCTGACGTTCAATGAAGTTAGCAATCGGTTGTACCAGACTTGTACCCATATCCTGGCGAGTACCATTAAAAGCTAATCCTTCTGGGTTGCCAAAAAAGTAGAAGTGGAAAAACTGCATCAGTTCGCCCACACTCATCAAATCTGGTGCATTCAAGCTAGATTTGGCGAAGGGCAGAAAATACAAGTCATATAATCCTTGAGGAAAATCGTGCTTTACCCAGTCGGCTACCGATAAGTGATCCAGACGCTGGAAACTCTTTTGGGTTTGAAATCCAGTAATTGCCCCGAAAACTTGCCAATGTTGCCATTTAGTTAGATTAATCCCCCAACGTAGTCGATTGGGAGATGCGATCGCCAAATCAACAATATTCCAGGGAAAAGCAGAATGACTGGGGCGGAATACTTCTGGCTGGTATTTGCCATTCCGATAGAGAACCGAGTAGGAATTCAAAGACTGAAAATTGTCACTTACACCCAGTTCTGCAACTATGCTCTTGAGGTTGTAGTACTGGGGAAAGAAGCCATGAAAACCATGCTCCATCATAAAAGTTTCTTCCCCCACCTGAATAGACCAACTGGCGATTTTGCCACCTAGTTGGGGCGACTTCTCCAACAATGTAACCTCAAACCCCCGCCTACTCAGTTCATAAGCACAAGCTAACCCAGCCAACCCAGCACCAACTACAACAACGCTTTTAGGTTGATTCAGATATCGCGGCAAATCTAAATTATCTGGCTGAAACACAGTTGGCTGTGGCTTAGAAAACCGAGAGTATCCAACTACTCCACCCACAGCACCAACACTAAATAACTTTAAGAGGCTGCGCCGAGAAATTGGCGATGTTTGCGTGTACCTTGATAACGTATTCAAATTAACTCCTCACTCCTATCACGATGAAATATTGGCGGGAAACACTGGCTGTAGCTCAACGTATTTTAATCGAACTATTGCGGCGGCGACGCAGCTTGGTTTTTTGGTCTATTTTTCCCGTTTCTGTACTATTACTTAACGGATTTATTTTTGCAGAAAGAGCACATCTGTCAATGGCTCAAGCGTTTGAATATGCTGCACCTTCAACTTTAGTCGGGGCGGCGCTCTTTTTTAGCTGTCTAGGAGGTAGTGTCGCTACTGTAGTAGCAGAACGAGAACAGCAGACGCTCAAACGCCTTTTTATCTCTCCTCTAAGTGGTACATCCTATTTCTTAGGAATTTTTTTAGCTCACAGTTGCATCGGTATTGGTCAAACGATTTTAATTTATACCGTTGCCGCCTTTTGGCAAGCTCATTTCAATGGTTCTGTAATTCTAGGAGGTGTAATTATTTTATTAAGTATTGCTTCTTACGTAGGATTAGGCTTTATTCTTGGTACTCAATTAGCTCGTCGCACTGAGGATGTAAATGCTTTGGTAGCAGCTTTCGGGGTTCCTTTATTAATTTTAGGTGGCGCTTTTATACCTTCGTCTTTGTTTCCCAAAAATTTGCAAGAAATTGCTAAATTTAATCCAATCTTTCATATGACAGAGGCACTCATAGGAGTATCTCTAGCAGGCAAAGAATTATCAGAAATTGCTAACCACTTTTGGTTTTTATTAGGATTTGCAGTATTGATGGTAGCTGGTGGATGGCTATCTTATCAACGGATGTTGATGGTAGAAAGGAGATTGTAGAGAAGTGATAAGCTGATGTACATTTAATTTTTAGTGATGATAGGTTCACAACGCAAGAGGCAAGAGGCTCGATGCTTAATGTAATTTTTATATGCAATAGCTTATATTGCGTCTGTACAGATATGTCACATCTACACAGTCAAGGGTGTATAGGAGGTTATAAATTCGGTATAAATTCAATTCTTAGCCGGAATTCTGAAGGTAATTGACCTCACCAAATTGTTCTCCTTATATACAATGGTGAACTGTCCATAATGAATGTCCATTCCTGTTGTCAACACCACACTATCGGTTCCTGTAATCGTACAGCTTGGAAAGCCACTAATTCGACTGTTTGTTAGGACTGATTTCTTTGACTTAAGCCGTTGTAACAAGATACAGCTATTTGACTCAAAAGCAACGCCTATCGTAGGATGATCGTACCAGTTGTAGAAATTAAAAATATCAGGCAAATAAGGGACAGGAGCAAGCGAAGCTAAATTGTTAAGAATGTCTGAAACAAAACTCTTATCTCTAGTTGTGTGTAGCAGTTTCACGGTATTGCCACTAATTTCTATCCGAATCCACTCATTACGTTCACCAGAAGTTTTAAGTCTTAGTTTAATGACTTGAGTTTGAACTGTTAATTTGTCTATTAGACAGCGGGAATTCAAGGGAAATTTTTGACAAAAAGTATTTAAATCAACTTTTCGAGCATGAACTTTCTGAAGTAACATCCCATTGACAAACACAATAGCTGTCGTAATTAGTGCCAGCCTAACCAGCTTCTTAGCAAAAAGAATTGTCATTTGAATAGAGGGTATGGTCGAAGAGATGATGGAGATTCTGTTGCATGGTATCCAACTACGTTGATCTCTTAGCTAGGCATGGTAGATCATAATCATTGTGCCATTCCAAAAGGGGAGCAAAAAGTAGTGCTACGAATCGAGAATTTAAGTAAATCTTACGGCAAGCGGCAAGTTCTACAGAATTTAAACCTCTACATTCCATCAGGAGAAATTTATGGATTATTAGGAGCAAATGGAGCCGGAAAAACTACAACTATTAATATTATCTGTAATTTGCTTCAAGCTGATAGTGGAGCGATCGCCATCAACAATCAACCAGTCTCCCAAGCAACAAAATCACTAATTGGCATCGCACCTCAAGAGAATTTACTTTATAAAACTCTAACCTGTGAAGAAAACCTCAACTTCTTTGCAAAAATTTACGGCTTACCAGCAAAAATCCGACAACAACAAATACAATTGTGTCTTGCTGCTGTCAACTTAACAGATCGGGCAAAAACTCCCATAGAAAAACTCAGTGGAGGAATGCAGCGACGAATGAATATTGCGATCGCTCTTGTTCACCAACCTTCATTAGTTATACTAGATGAACCAACAACAGGCTTAGATATTGAGTCGCGTTACGAAATTTGGGAATTAATTCGCACTCTCAAAAATCAAGGGATCACAGTTCTACTCACAACTCACATACTAGAAGAAGCAGAACGCCTTTGCCAAAGAATTGGCATTCTTAAACATGGACGTATAGTAGCACAAGGCAGTTTAACCGATTTAAGACAACTTATAAGCGCAGTGGAAATTGTAGTAGTACAGACGCAGGAAGAAGAAAGAGCGATCGCACGAGCGCAAGAATACGGTTTCACCCATCGACACTATGGCAGCGATCTTGCCTTTTGGCTACCACAACCCTTAGAACTAAAAGAAATTTTATCACACTTTGACGGCATACCCCTAGATTCAATTTCTCGCCAACCAGTACGCCTAGAACATATATATGTAGAAGTAACCCAACAAAATAAGTAATTTTAATTGAGTTTGAACACTTTAAGAGATTGCAGTTGAGCTTTTAACACTGTTATTTAATTATGCGTAAAATATTTAATTTTATAAGGGAAATAAAGAAAAGCAAATTTGGGATTTCTATCGTTCTCCTGCTCATTTTTATTATAGGCTGCATTAACTCTTTTGTGGGAATAGTTGTTTTCTCAAACGAGTTACTGAATTTGGTGTCTTTACTGTGCATTCTAGCAATACCATTGATGCTCATCATCAATGGGTTTCGATTCCCAAACCTTGGGATGAAAATTTGCAACTTTCTATTTTTTGCTATTCTTGCTTGTCTTTCAATCTTGATTGCATTCTTATCGCTGCTTAGCTATAGATATTCTCCATTTCATGAGTATAATCGCACTCAGGAAATAGAAATGAAAAACTATAGTTTTAGTATTTATAAAGTTAATAGCCTTAGTTTTCGTAATAATGGTTATGGACGTACAGCTAGACAAGAAAAAGCAATTTTACCTGGAATGTTGATAAAATAATTTAGTGCAGGCGAAGCAAATTATAGTGGGGAAAGTTATAGAATTGCAGGAGAAGATGAGATAATTGTGAGCTACAAACATCGTCATATTATTCGTCCTTATATGACTACAACAATCAAGTATAAACTTAAAAAAATTGTTTACTTTTGAAACAGAAGTAACTATTTTCCAATACAAAAGCGACTAAAAATCCGATCCAGCACTGATTCTGTCACCTCTTCACCAGTAATTTCTCCCAATGCTTGAATACAAGAGCGTAAATCAATCGTCCAAAAATCCAGCGGCAGAAGTTGATCGATAGTCGCTTGCACCTGTTCGAGGGATGTTTGAGCTAGTGTCAACGCGGCGGCTTGCCTTTGGTTAATCGCCAAATCCATATCAGCCGAATACACCGAACCTGCTTGCACCTTTTCCAGAATGGCTTGCTCTAAAGCCTCAATGCCTTTGTTATGAGCAGCTGCTGTACTTACAACCGAACTAATTTCATCTGGGTATTTTACCGCCTGTGCTGTTTCTAAGTCAATTTTATTAATGACTAAAATCAAAGGACGGTGTTGCACTTGTGTGTAAATTTCCCCATCTGCCGCCGTCCAACCCGTTGAAGCGTCTATAGTCAGCAGCACTAAATCAGCCGCCCCAGCGCTACGAAGCGATCGCTCAACCCCTATCTTCTCCACTCGATCATCTGTTGCTCGAATTCCCGCTGTATCCAACACCTGGATAGGAATTCCCCCAACCACTAGCTGAGATTCCACTACATCGCGGGTAGTACCAGGTAAGTCTGTGACAATCGCGCGATCGCTTCGACTCCAGGCATTCAATAAACTTGATTTCCCTACATTTGGTCGCCCTACTATCGCCACTTTCAACCCAGTGCGGAGCAATTCCCCTCGATCAGCTGTAGAGATAATCTTTTTGACTTGGGCTAGAATTTGCTCAATTTCTGCTTTAATAAGATTATCATCCAGCGGGGGCAGATCGTCCTCAAAATCGATTCTTGCTTCAATTTCAGCCAGGATATCTAAACATCTGATTCGTAACTGTCGAATCGGATGAGCTAATTTTCCCTGCAATCCAGCTAGTGCGGTTTGTGCAGCTTGAGGTGATCGCGCTCCCACCAAATCAGCAATACTTTCTGCTTGCGTCAAATCCAGGCGCCCATTCAAAAACGCCCGCAGGGTAAATTCTCCAGGCTGTGCCAGTCTTGCCCCTTGTGACAAACACAGTTGCAACACCTGCTGCACTGCCATAATTCCCCCATGACAATGAAATTCCACCACATCTTCACGAGTGTAGGAACGGGGAGCTTTCATAATTAGTAATAGTGCTTCGTCTACAAGCTGTTTTGTCTGGGGATGGCGGATATAGCCATAGAGTATGCGGTGAGTGTCCCAAACTTGACGACCAGGAGCATGAAAAAGGCTGTTTGCGATCGCCAGTGCGTCTGATCCTGATAAGCGCACAATGCCCACACTACCCTGTTGTGGTACAACAGCAGTAGCGATCGCGGCGATAGTTCCACTTGTAACAAATGTCTCGGACATCTAAAATTTTCAATACATTCAATACATATATATTGGCTAGGGTAGCAAGCTCAAGTTAAGAGTGTGGCGGCAGATCAAACTAACTTAGATCTTGCACCTACTTTTTCGTCCGCCTAGAAATAAATTTCTAGGC
Organism: uncultured Chroococcidiopsis sp.; assembly: GCA_964248365.1. Lineage (GTDB taxonomy): Bacteria > Cyanobacteriota > Cyanobacteriia > Cyanobacteriales > Chroococcidiopsidaceae > Chroococcidiopsis. Next base: position 15,909 of record CAXTYC010000004.1, read on the forward strand.
TCAAAGCTCAACTAAGGTAAAGCTTACTGGATACATATTTGAGTGGGTTAAAACCCACTTGGGCTATAAGCCTTGAACTTCAGTTCAAGGCGTACGAGAGGGCGAGGTGCAAGATTTGAGCTAAGCTAACTTTGTTGATGGACTAAATTAATTACATGATTAAAACAGCATTTTAGTTAACTTAGTAGTATGTCCTTTATCAAGACTAAACTCTTACGTCCAATTACCAGTCCTGAGCAGATTGACAAAATTGATGAAAGTTTAAGTTGGGCTGTCCGTTGCCAGATGAAACCGAGATGGTCTGAAGAAATAACACTTTTTAAGCTAGCACAATGGGTTGCTGTCCCTGCCATAAGCGAAAGTCTTATCACTCCTATGGTTCAAGAGCGATTACAACGAACCTTTCTGGCGCGCGGATATCGCAAGTTGTGGGCTGTTCTGTTACACCATACGTATCTTTCCGCTTATACACTACCCGTAACACTTGAAGCTCTTGAGGAGTTTCGTCAAAAGATGGGATTGTTCAGCTGTGCTCTCTTCGCTGGAGAGCCAGAGCCTGACTGGGTGCTCATCTCGATAGAGTCCGAACTTGATGTCATTGCAGGTCCAGCTAACTTTATCCGTCAATTTCTCGACTGTGAGATAGAGGAAGCTTTCTCTATCTTCCAGAACTTCGTTATGCATGAACCAATGCCAAAGCAGTTGAGGCAATATTTACACCTTGTCCACGACCGTCTCAAAGGTAACTATCAGAGCGCCTCAGTCGGTGCCGAATTTCCTCTAACTCCATAGGGTGTGAGTAGATGGAATTAGAACAAGATCTGTGTAAAATTGTGCTTAGTTTGCAAATAAAATAAATCTGGTGCGTTACGGCGTATTTATCTAGAGAAAATATAGTATAGCAGTGAGTAGATAGATGAGGACAAGTCAATTTACTGTTAAGTCAATTGTTGCCTCGCATCTATACCTACTTTACCTACTTTCTCTCTTACGAAGTTCCGATCGGAGGAAACCACATCTCGTACGAGCGCGCTACTCCCTACTCCCCACTCCCTGCTATAAATGCAGCGCCTAACGTACCAAAGCTACTAATTCCTCCCTAAACCGCGAGCTGGTGTGACTATGCCAGAAGGCAGAGTTGTCAGCCAGAATCTTGCGCCCCTCGTATTTACCAAATCCATATTAGCTCCCCGCAAATTAGTGCCTTCTAGGTTAGCAGCCATTAGACCAGCACCGCTTAAATTAACATTTACCATAGTGGCAGATTTCAGATTCACACCGACTAATGTAGCGTCAATTAAGTTAGCACCGGATAAATCAGCAGCTTCAAGATTTGCACTACCCAAATCAGCACCCACTAGCTTCGCTTGAGACAGGTTAGCGCGACTGAGGTTTGCCGAGCGCAAGTTTGCACTAGTCAAATCGAGGTTATTTAAAGGCGCACTTCTCAAATCACACCTGGGACAAGAATTTGTCCTTTTTAACTGTTCTAAGTCTTGAGGACTGTAAGCTTTAGCCGGAGCCATTAAGTACACAGGAGCTAATAGAACTAAAATAGCGAGAATCGGAGTTTTCATTGTTTAGATAACTTACTAATACTCATTGGGTTTGTACATGATGGACTCAGGCATAAAGAATTAGCGCTCCTTCCTTATTGAGCGCATTAAATCGCTTGATTTAACTGGCATTGCTATAGCAATCCCATTTGAGTCATGGAATACTGTGGCTCGTCATTTGTCATTGGGCAATAGTCATTTGTTAAGAACAAAGGACAATGGACAATGGACAAATAACAAAAAGCTAACAGCTAATAGCTAACAGCTAATAGCTTTTAATTAAGACTTAAAAACTCGCTGTTTTGTTTCTGCTGCTAACCGTAATAGCTTGGCGCATTCCCAGGTTTCCATTTAATGTTGCACCCGACGCTTGGCTGCTGCTGGGGGTTAACACTTTGACCTGCTAGCAGAGCATCAATAGCCGCGCGTAAATCTGCACCCGTGACAGGCTTGCCGTTGCTGGGTCGGCTGTCATCTAGCTGTCCTCGATAGACTAGCTGCCGTTGGGCATCAAACAAAAAAAAGTCTGGTGTGCAAGCAGCCGTATAAGCCTTGGCTGTCTCCTGGCTTTCGTCGTAACAAATAGGAAATGGCAAATCTAGTTCTTGCGCCATTGCTTTGAGTTGCTCTGGCGCATCATCTGGGTAGTTGTTCGCATCATTGGCACTAATACCGACAATGCCCACGTTACGGTTAATATAATCTTTGCCCAACCGCGCCATTTCGTCTTTGATATGCTTGACAAACGGGCAATGCCGACAAATAAACATCACCAGCAGCGCCTGTTTACCTGCAAAAGTAGATAGGGAGATTGTGTTGCCAGATACTACATCCCCCAGATGGAAATCAGGGGCGTTAGTACCCAAAGGCAACATGGTGGAAGCGGTTAAAGCCATAGGAGTAATTAATACGTTTAATCAGAAAATAGATCTAGGACAGCAGATTCTAAAGATAGCACTAACTTATACACATAAGTCTTACTTACAGTTATGTTCGAGTACACGCCACTACACAAGCCTAATCAAATTATACGCGGAACAGGTCAAACAGTAATTGTGACTGGGTGGACGGTAAAAGAGAGTTTGCTTAAGCATTTACACAATAATGAATATGCCTCAGTTGGGCAGCTGTATAGCCCTACACGGGGTATTAATCTGCTGCTCCGAAATTTACTAGCTAATCCCCACGTCCGCTTTTTGGTTGCTCTGTCTGCTACTAAGGAAGATCGAAATGCGGGTGGATGTGAGTGCTTGCTAGACTTTTTTCGTCATGGCTTTGTGGAAGGTAAGAGTGATACTGGAAAGCTCTGCTGGGTGATTAAATCAAACATTCCTGGGTATATTGATATTGAAATAGATGCTACTGCTTTAGAAAATCTGCGTTCTTCGCTCTTAGTTAAACAAGCTCATTCCATCGCCCAGGCTGTCGATTTTGTCAAGTCTTTTGCTCACCACGAAAAAAGTGAGCCTTGGGGTTATCCCCTAGATTTTCCCATGTCTAGCGTTGTCCCAACTGTCCTCCCAGGAGCGCGTTACGGACATCGTATTGAAGGTAAGACGATCGCCCAAACTTGGGTTAAAATTATTCATCGCATCAAGACAACAGGAACTATTCGACCAACTGGCTACGATGGACAATGGCAAGAATTAATCGATTTGATGGCTATTGTTACTTCGGAGCCTGAAGATTTCTATTTTCCCCACCCTAATTATTTGCCATGCGATCGCGCTTTCATTCAAGAGTACGTTTCGCAAATTTTAGACGATGCACCCCATATAGAAGGGGTAAAATATACTTACGGTCAAAGACTGCGATCATGGTTTGGTAAAGATCAAATTGAGCAAGTAATTCAAAAGCTAGTAGACGATATTGATTCAGCTAGAGCGGTAATGTCTTTGTGGGACGTACAAGATCACGAAGCTAATAACAGTCCTCCCTGCCTTAATCATATTTGGGTCAGAGTTGTTGAGCAAGAATTATCTTTAACTGCAACTTTTCGTAGTAATGATATGTTTTCCGCCTGGGCTGCAAATGCTTTTGGTTTACGTGCTTTGCAACAACATATTCGAGATGAAATTGCTGCTCGTTCCGAACATAATTTGAAGATGGGAGCATTAATTACTATCAGTCAAAGCGCCCATATTTATGATGACTGTTGGGACTCTGCTGATAAAGTTATTCAGTCTCAATATCCTAAAATTTGCCTGCAAAGAGATTATGCCGATCCTTCAGGTAGTTTTGTAATTACTGTGCAGGATGACAACATTATTGTAGAACACATGACACCTGGATCTGGAGAAGTTATTAACTGTTACTGGGGTAAATCAGCTAGGCAGATTTTTCGACAGATAGCAGCAGATTGTCCAGCTTTGCAAGTCGAACACGCCATGTATTTGGGTGCGGAATTGCAAAAAGCAGAAATGGCTTTATCGATGCAAGGGTTAATTTATCAGCAGGATCGAGCGCTAAAAATATAATAATAATTGAGTTAAAAATGTAAGGTGAGCAATCTTTACCTCATCACTCTTGGAGCGTTACTGTGTCTTTATTAACTGAAGCTTTAGATCGAATTCGAGCTTGGCTACGAACTAACTACCCTGTTGTAGCAGATTGTATCACGCCTGGGTTAAGTCTAGAAGAAATACAAGAAATAACCCAAACGCTACCTTTTAGTTTACCAGATGAGGTTTATGAACTCTATCAATGGTCGCGTGGTCATACTCCTGAAACTCAAACAATCTACACACATATATTTGAACCATATCAAGCAATGGCACTATGCAGTCTTGAAACTGCTATAGAGATAGCACCAATCTTTGAAGATGAGTTTGAGGAATGTGCAGTAAAGTATATTAGTAAACCTTTATCTCCTATTTTTCAGACTGATGCTTCAAATCTTTGTGTAGTTGGAGATTGGGATAACAAAAAGAGTTCTCCAATTATCTTTGTTTCGGAAATTAATGGAATAGAAAACATATATACCAGTCTCACAAGTATGATGTTGACAGTTGCAGATTGCTTTGAAGCAGGTGCAATTTCTTTTAATGAAAAAGGTCATAGAAATTGGAACGCAGAAAAGTTTGCTTCAATCTACCTAAAGCATAACTCCAACTTATTAGAGTTTTCTTTAAAGAGATTAAAGCAACAATTAGTTATGACGCAGCATGATTCTATACTTAGGCAAATGACTATAAGCAACTTTTTAGGAGATATTTATCGTTTAGATGGAGAAAGACGAAATTTAGTAACTAAGAAGTTAGATTTTGAAGTAATTGAACCACTTATAACAGCAATGCAAAATGAGGATGAGCCTATTGTGAGTTTAGCAAAACAAGCATTAGAGGAGCTTAAATACACTTTTTCACCGTAGGTTCATTTCATAGCAAACTTTTACCTAAGCTATAATTGTCTTCTCAATAATGAATATTTGAAAATTCAGTTGTATAGTGTAATATTTGAAAAATCAAACTTTAGCTAAGGTAACAATTTCTGCCTGATCTTGATATTTACCTTTACGAGCATCGTAACTGGTAGCGCAGGGTTCCCCTTCCAAAAACAGCAATTGTACTACGCCTTCATTGGCATAAATACGACAGTCTGCACTGGAAGAATTGGAAAATTCTAAAGTTAAATGACCCCGCCATGCAGCTTCGGCAGGAGTAAGATTGGCTATGATACCACAATTGTGAACAAAAACTCCTGCTTCAAGGGCAAAATTTCCTGCTTCTGGAACTGTTAAACAATAAACATCGTGAGTACCAGGAACATCTTCTACAGAAACAACTTTGTGATTCTTGCTAGATTGACTTTGTGATTGACCTCTAAATGCTTGGATAACTTCAGGAAAGCGTTTAAATACAGAGCGATCGCAATTTAATAATCGCGCAGCACCACAAATCGAGCCAGTTTGATCTAAAGCAGTTCGCACGACATCAGCAGTGATTTCATGGCAAGTTCTTGATGCATCTACCAATTTTTTCATCAATTGGGATTGCTGATAACGTCTAGTTCCATCATCTTCTGCCCAAGCTTGTCTGCTGTGTTCACCAGTTATCGCCCTCGCTTTTGCATTGTTATAATACTCAAGCATTGCTTCACGATGGGCAAGCCTTGTAGCATCAGAGCAATTTCTTCTACCTTCAATTACTCTTTGACGTGTTTCTATATATTTAGATTCATGCCAGAAATTCAGAGCTTTTTCTCTTTGCTGTTGAGAAAACATTGCATTCCATTGGGCATCTTGTTTTAGTCTGGCAATGGCTTCCCGAATTGATTCTCCATGTTCATCCGGATCGAATTCCTGGCTGTAGTTGTCACTGTTATGCAGTCGGATGTGTTCTAAAGCTTCCATCCTGATAATATTCCAAGGGTTATTATTTAACCGATTAAAATCAATATGATGACGATGAGTGTTGGGAATATCTTCGTAAATACCATTTCTTAAGTTCCACTCATCGCCCAGTCGATGAGTAGGATAAAGATATCCGTTAAGTGGCTGGTATACCATCTCGTAACCACGAGCCAATTGACGGTAGAGAGGCATTAAGGAATCTTGTGGTCTGAGAGTATGTGCTTCAACCATACGTCCATCTCTGGTAAGAAAGAGATGATCGGGTGTACAAAATATGTATTGGTCGTTGTCTAAAGTTACCTTTAATAGAGAATCTCGACCAATGTATCTTGGACTGTCTAAGTGAGTTACAATTATTCGTCCGTGTTGCCCAATACTATAGCCCCAGAATTTTTCGCCATCTTCTGAGCGTTGAGTCATTTCCTCTAGTGTAGGAGATGTTCCGTCAGCCAAAGCTACGCGAGTATCTCCCCGAAAACATCGCGCGTATGTAGATTTTCCAATGCAAATAACTGTAATATTATCTGGAACTTCTAGCCTTTCCAAAGCAACTCCCAAGCCGTAGCTATGAGCAGGCAAAACGAAGTAACTACCATTATCATCTGTATGCAGTTGCGTTGGTTCTAGATTCTGAGGATTAAATTTTTTTGGATCAACTACTGTTCCTGGGATATGGCGAAAAATGCGAAATTCCACCGGAGAAAGGCGGATATCGTAGCCATAGGAAGAAAGCCCGTAGCTGATTACAGGACGCAGTGGCAAGGTGTGATCTATCTGATGTTTTCGGATTAGGCTAGGCTCAAAGGGAGAAAGCATTCCCTTTTGTGCCATTTGAGTAATCCAGATATCGTTTTTCAGCACGGGAGTATAGTAGTCCAAAGCGGATTACTAGAATACCGCGATCGCTTGTCTCAAAGCTAGGAGTTTAATAATTTTAATTATCTCTACCTCTAGCCCCTAGTCCCTTCACATCTGATGAGTGCGGCGTACTTGGGTAATTTGATCTGCTACATCTAGCAGTGCTTGCGGCATATCTGGTCCTGTGAGAATCACATCTATATGCCTTGGACGTTTGTCTAGAAACTCTAGCACCTCGTCAGAGCCAATTAAGCCAAGGTTGATTGCTAAACTCAATTCATCTAATACAACCAATGTATACTTTCCTTCCTTGACAACTTTTTGCGTATGCTGCCAAAGTTCTAGTAATGAACTGGTTTCTGCTGCGTCTAACTGGGGAGTATCAATGCAGCGGGATAAATCGCAACGAATCCAGTCGAGGTGTCGCCCCAACTTGATAGGATGGTTGTAACCTTGACCAATTCCACCTTTGAGAAATTGCACAATTAAAACTGAAGTTCCCTGACCTGCAATTCTCAGGGCTTGTGCCATCACATTGGTAAAAAAGCTACGGTGGGAGCAGGTAAAAACTTGTACCAGTCCTTCCACTGGGTAGGGTGCGTTACAAGGCGAATGCAAGGCTGGGGTTTCTAGCTGGGCAACCATAAGGTATGTTTAACCAATGAGGAAAGAATCTGCTGTTTCCAAGGGAGACAGCAGATATATAGCGTATTTTTCAAGTTTGTCTTCTGATCAAACACTAGATATGCGGATACGTCAACCACCAAGCGAGTAATTAAGCTCAGTAAATTTAAGTGGCGATCTTACAAAAACGAACTTATGCTGTTCAAGGTGCTGTATTCTAATCCTTGTTTCACCAGGTAACAGCAATGTCGTTGTGGCAGCGTCCAGATGGTAGGCATTCAAATCAACTGCGTCCCATTAGTTTTGAACTTGGCTTTACTCGCTTTGCTACTAGCTCGGTTTTAGCTAAATGTGGCGACACTCAAGTACTTTGTAATGTGACGATTGTGCCTGGTGTGCCAAAATTTTTGCTAGGTACTGGCAAGGGTTGGCTGACGGCTGAATATCGTATGCTTCCCGCCGCTACACCCCAACGCCAGGAGCGGGAATTATTAAAATTGTCTGGACGTACTCAGGAAATTCAACGGTTAATCGGACGCAGTTTACGAGCAGCACTAGATTTAGCAGTTCTGGGAGAACGTACCATAACTATCGATGCTGATGTCCTACAAGCAGATGCTGGTACTAGAACAACTGCTATTACGGGCGGATTTGTGGCTCTGGCTGATGCGATCGCATCAATGGTACAGCAAGGCGTTTTAGAGCGATCGCCTATTCTTCACCAAGTAGCTGCTGTCTCAGTTGGGTTATTGCAAGGTGAACCATTTCTGGATCTCAACTACACAGAAGACGTTGCCGCTGATATTGATTTCAATGTCGTGATGAATGACTCTTTGGAAATCATCGAAATCCAAGGCACAGCCGAAGCAGGTAGCTTTAGCCGTACTCAGCTTAATCAAATTATGGATTTGGCAGAACAAGGCATCGGAGATTTATTAGCAGCACAGCGTCAAGCTCTTAGTAGCTCTAAGTTTTGAAGGCGCGAAATTTTTGAATTGCTATTGCTTCTTCGCCCCCGCTCGTGATAGTATGTTATTTATAATGGAAATATTAACAAAATTTTTGTAGAAAGACAGATTTCCATTATTAAGTAAACCATCTTGGTAATTAATATAATAACACGAGCGAAAGAGTTTTTTTCACCGCAGTTTGTAATTTTTCAATCTGAGTAATTAGGCATTGACGAGGCAGATCAATTACGGCGCGTCCAGACTTTGCTGCTGGAGTTGATTAAGATAAGTACATGAAAGAGCCAACAGAGTCACAGCTACGGACTTTATATAGACTTTGCCATCTACTTACTAACATACTGTTTCAGCCCATTCACATCGTGCGTCTAGATGAACGAACACTCAACCTGTTTATTTTGGCAGGACTTGCGTGAAGAGATCGAGCTAGAAATTCAACCAGATGGAAGTATTGAGCCATGACAGAAGTAAATTATGCGGCAATGAGCGATCAACAGTTAAAGCGCTACATTCTTAACAATCGCAAGGATTTGGAAGCATTTCACGTATATATGGATCGGCGACATTCCCGTCCCAATCGAACTGTAGTAAAGTTTGACGATCCAGCTTGGGAAGAAAAGATAATATCAGAGATTCAGGCACAGCTAAATTCTAGTCGCTAGTAAAAAACTAAGATGAGGCGAAGCCTCTTTTTACTTGTAACCAGGCGGTAGCTGGGTTACGAGAGACTATCACAACTGCGATGGAAGAGGGACAAAAGATATTACTGCGCGTCTTGATCCTCCTTTTCATTATCATGTTGTGAAACCACAAAGGTAAAGAGCATATCTGTCACTATGAATCAATCAAACTCATTGGGATTGTTCAGAACGCCAGAAATAATCGAACATACATCCGAAATCTTTTATTTACTGAATTTCTTTTCACAAACACAACAAGAACAGTGGAATCGAGTTCCTGATGACTTTCCACCGAGGTGGGTAGAACTGGGAAATGTTCAGTGCAATGCTGATAGTTCCATTCTTTTTCTAACACTCATATTCTTTGGACGTATCTATCTAAATCCCTTAGAAACTTATTGTTATACTTTTAATGAAAAAATGAAATGCATTCTTTATGAAATACTCGCACTGCTGGACGATTGGATTCTAGCTATTCCTAATTATGATTTCATTTTTTTGAAAAGGTCAGAAGATGAAATCATGAATCCTGATAGAATATGGTTGATTTTAAGTAGACTCTGTAAAATTGCTTTAGGTTATGAAGATTGGGAAAAGTATCAAATTAATGAATTATCCTTTGAGGATTTTGTAGAAGAGTATACCCATCCCTACGATCCTATCTGAAGTAGTAATGGTAACTTTCAAAGAAATACGATGATGATAACCATGATGTATGGCAAGTAAGAGTCAAATTTTTCACTTTCACGTTCCAACAATTAAGAAGAAAGAATCGCAAATACAATAAACCTCCTGCATGAATCCGTCTCCCATTAAGCGTAGGGGCTTGTTACTAAAAGGCTTCAATTTTGACCGAAATTTCCGCTAGGGCGGGTTTACATATATATTCGTGCAGGAGGTCTACTGTGTAAAATTCTAATATGGTTTTTATATAACATCCCAATTATAAAATTAAACTGGAAATTTCAGCTTATATCCCCTTAATTAAGCGCTCAGCTTCAATCGCTCTCTACATAACTTAAGTGCGATCGCCCACACACCAACGCCAAGTATAAAGTTGATATGCGATCGCTAATGTCGTGGTATTCGCGTCAGTATGGGGCAAAAAATTAAGAATCATTGCGGGTAAAAGAGAGAGCGATCGCCAAATTTAACCCCGCGTGTCTTTCGTTGCAAGCGTTTGAGCCGATAGATACCTCAAAGCCCAGTTTGTAAGTAGCTACTCCTAACGAGCGCAATCTCTGAGAGAATCGACAAACAAATGCAATTTTTTTAAATGTCACCTGTATAAGGGAGTATCGCAGATATGAAATTGGCTTACTGGATGTATGCAGGTCCCGCTCACATAGGTACTCTGCGCGTCGCCAGTTCCTTTAAAAACGTTCACGCTATTATGCACGCGCCGCTTGGCGATGACTACTTTAACGTCATGCGATCCATGTTAGAGCGGGAAAGAAACTTTACCCCAGTAACAGCCAGCGTCGTAGATCGAAACGTTCTTGCTCGTGGTTCTCAGGAAAAGGTGGTAGACAACATCACCCGCAAAGATGCTGAAGAACACCCCGACCTAATTGTACTGACTCCTACTTGCACCTCCAGCATTTTGCAAGAAGATTTGCAAAACTTTGTCGAGCGAGCATCATTGGAAGCAAAAGCCGATGTGCTACTGGCTGACGTGAACCACTACCGCGTCAACGAATTGCAAGCAGCCGATCGCACTCTTGAGCAAATTGTCCGCTACTATATCGACAAGGCGCGTAGAAAGGGCGAACTACCAGCAGGCAAAACCGAAAAACCCTCAGTTAACATCATCGGTATTTCCACCCTTGGTTTCCACAATCAGCACGACTGCACCGAATTAAAACGGCTAATGGCTGATTTGGGAATACAGGTAAATGCTGTCATCCCCGAAGGTGCTTCAGTTCACGAATTGAAGAATTTGCCGCAAGCGTGGTTTAACCTAGTTCCCTATAGAGAATTGGGCTTAATGGCGGCTCGTTACCTAGAGCAAGAATTCGGAACGCCCTATATTGACATTACCCCTATGGGTGTGGTAGAGACAGCCCGATGTATCCGTAAAATTCAACAGGTGATTAATGTTGGGGGTGCAGATGTTGACTACGAAGACTTCATCAATGAGCAAACTTTGTATGTGTCTCAAGCTGCATGGTTCTCTCGCTCAATTGACTGTCAGAACTTGACAGGTAAGAAGGCTGTAGTGTTTGGCGACAGTACACACGCCGCCGCCATGACTAAGATTTTGGCGCGGGAGATGGGAATTCATGTAGTTTGGGCTGGTACTTACTGCAAATACGATGCTGACTGGTTCCGCGAACAAGTGAGCGAGTATTGTGATGAGGTGATCATTACAGACGATCATGGACAAATTGGGGATGCGATCGCGCGTGTCGAACCTTCAGCCATATTCGGTACTCAAATGGAACGCCACGTAGGTAAGCGGTTAGATATTCCCTGCGGTGTAATTGCTGCACCTATCCACATTCAAAACTTCCCCATCGGTTACAAGCCATTTATGGGTTACGAAGGTACAAACCAAGTAGCCGATTTGGTGTATAATTCCTTTACTTTGGGAATGGAAGATCACTTGCTAGAAATCTTCGGTGGACACGACACCAAGGAAGTAATTACTAAGGGGATTTCTGCTGATAGTGACCTCAATTGGACGAAAGAAGGTCAAGCCGAATTGAATAAGATTCCAGGCTTTGTGCGTGGTAAAGTCAAGCGCAATACCGAGAAATTTGCGCGCGATCGCGGTATCAAAGACATCACAGTTGAAGTCTTGTATGCTGCTAAGGAAGCCGTAGGCGCGTAATTAGTAGGGTGGGCATTAGCCCACCCTACCTATTGTCTGAGTGAAATAATAAAATCTTGCGATCGCACTACATTGGTACTTGTACCAACCCAGCTACATCATCTCCTAGCCTGGTAAAATGCTTTGGGTTTAGAGTCAGTAATATATCTACCTTTGCTTTTAGTGCAGCCTGAGCAATCAACCCATCATAAATACTGCCACCAACAATATTTAATCTCACCAGTCTAACGAGTGTTGTCTGATAATCCCCAGCAGACAAAACCACTTTTTGAAACTTATCTAAATTTTCTTCAATTAAATGTTGTGCTAATGCAGGTGCAATCATTTGAGGGAGGGGCAAGCGGGTCAGCACAGCATACAATTCAGCTAGAGTATGAGTTGAGATAAATCCTTGAATTTCCTCTACTTTGAGGCGCAGCAACCAGGGTAAACTTTCAGAGTACTTGGGATGATCCACTATCAATGCTGCTACAAGAACAGACGTGTCAAATACTACTTTCACCAAGATGAAATTTCCCTGATTCTTTCTTCCCGTAATTCTTGCACGGCTGTTTCCAAGTTTTTCGCACCTTGAGCTTTCACTACTAATACTCCCCCAACATTCTCAACAGGACAACCCTCGCCTATTTCTCCTGGTTGCCAATCTTCGGGTTCGTAGCTTCCTTCGTTAGATACGTCACTTTCTAACCAAGCCTCGTCGTGTTCTTCCCCTAAGTTGTCTACTACATTCGTCTTTCGCCACCAGAGAAAATCAACAAAATTCAGAACTTCCTGAAGTTCTGTTACTGGTAGGTGTTCTAGTTTCTCGACAATCTTCTGTTTAAGAGAATCCATACTCAAATGTCTATCTTTGTTAGGGAGAGTGTAACTTATATATTTACCCTAGATGATAGACTCATGCCTTGGCTTTACCAGCATAAGACATAGGCGAACCTTCAGCCACATTCGGTACTCAATATGCCACTCATGCCCATCAAGTACTTCACCCCAGCTATTTAACCATAGTGTTACTGGGGCAAAAAACTACTACTGTGCGAAAGATGTCATCATCATTATGAGTATAGTTAACGCGCCAATCAAAGTAAGCAGTGAACCCCAACTGACTGACTGTTCTGTCACCTGCTGCAATGCATTTTTAAATACGTTATTGCGAAGAGCCATGTGAATACCTTCAAATCTTTACTATACTTAGACTCTACCTCAAATATGGATATTAAATTTAGACAGAAATAAAAGTTAAAGGTACGGGGATCAATTTAATCAGGATGGGGAGCAATTTTATTAGAATTTGGCTAAGCGTAGCAATTTATTGTCAAGTGGGCATTGGTGGCAAGGGTTAAGGGAATTAGGCGGATATATTTTGGCTAACTGTAAGAATTTATTGTCAGGTGGGCGGAGTTGTGGTACTCCACCACAACGGAGAGATTGCCCACCCTACGATTGGAACGAGACAAAGCTATTTTTTCAGTAGTAAATAATATAGATGTCCTCTGCTGCCTGTGATGCCAGCGCGATCGCCAGCTTGCTTACCAGTTCCCATGAAATAGTCTACCCTTCCAGGTCCTTTAATGGCGCTGCCTGTATCCTGGTCAAGCACGTAGCGGCTAACGCTACGATACTCCATCTGACCATAGTCATTGGAATAAGGCAAATCAGTGTGCATCAGTGCTAAAGCACCAGGAGGCATCAAAGATTTATCTGTGGCAATTGATCTTTCTGCTGTAATTGGTATTCCCAAGCAACCTGTGGCTGGTTCGCCATTAGTTTCCCGAAAAAACACAAAACCACGATGGCGCGGTAGATAGTTACTCAATTCAAATGGATGTTGGATGAAATAATTAATCATCACAGGTAGCGTCAAACCAGCCAGCGGTAACTTGCCATCTTTTGCCAGTTCTTTACCAATGCTGGTGTAAGGATAAGCTGTCTTACCTGCGAAACCTAAACTCAGCATCCTACCATCAGGCAGCATGACTCTGGCAGAACCTTGAATTTGTGCCAGGAATGCTTCGAGGCGATCGCGCAGCCAAACTATTTCCAATCCATGCAAGCGGCTTTTCGCCCCCAATAAACCATCCTTGCCTTCCAATTGCATTCTGGTAGGTTGGGGTTTACGCCATCGATCAAAATTACCAGGTAATCGATAGAGGGGATAGCGATATTCTGCTGTTGGTACACGACTTGCCTGATAGATTGGCTCATAGTAGGAGGTAAATAAAACATCTCCCTTACCGTCTTTCCCTGGAGACTGATAAAAAGCAAACTCGTTTTTTACTGATGCTTGTAGTTCTTCTGGGGTGCGCGATCGGATCACCAATTGCCGAAAGCGTAGTAAACTACGTTGGACGCGATCGCGTGTTATTCCCTTGACTGGATATCTCCGGTAAGCTCTAGCAGCAGCAGGCGATTCTATATAACGCAGACTATTATCAACCGACTTTAACATCGCTCGCCAGTCGCCAGATTTGCCATTCTCGCCCCAAATCTGCTCATCCAAGCCCAAATCATCTGATCGACAACAAGTTGTATCCTGATTTTTTGCTACTAAAAATTGTAACGGTGCTGTACGGGCGATCGATGGCAAGAAAGAAGGTATCGTCACTCCCACACCAAGAACCATCAAAGCAATTTTCTTTCTCATCAGTCTCACTAAAATCGTTCCACACTAGAGCTAAATACTGGTTCTACCCGAATCGCCAAAATGCGCGATGGACGCACTACCATGTACTCTCCTTGAATGTTTTTGATTGGCACACTGATGAAGTCGTTTGAAGCAGCTTTAGGCGTGAGTTCACTACCGTACCACTTCTGAAAATCTTGAATATCTGTAAAACGAACTTCTTCTCGGTGTCCACCTTCCAACATCAGGTGTACAAGATATTCACTTGGAGTTCTGGGCATAATGACAAACGATTTTCAAACACATCCTGTTTATTGTCAACTACCCAGCACCAAAATGAGAATACAAGAATTCTAAAAAAGGGTAATGAATTGTAAATTATAATTTTTAATTATGAATTTCTTTTGCTTGACTACAATGAAGCCTAAAAATAATGGCAGGCTTTAAACCTTTGTAGGCTATTCATTGTGCGACACAGATATGCCATGAAGCCTGCCATTATTTTTCTTCTCCTTCCCTCGTGCTTATGAAAATAAATTGAACCTAGCTAGCCCAGTTTCAATCACTTGCGGTAACATTTTATTCAGTTCTTTGCTATCGTTATATTGCAAAGTTTGAATTTTGGGTAAATCGAAGGGAAGTTGCCCTTCCTGATCAGGACGATTCATTTGAGCTAGTAAGATTTGCTCACTGCGCTTACTTTGGATAGCAAAGCCAATTTCTACACACACATTTGGGCTAGGAATTAGCTGATGGGTTTCTTTACCTTTGATGCTAGCAATGGGTGTAGTATCCGCAATAAACAGCAAACTCTTGCGGATATTTTGCATCAACATCCGGTTAAGCCGAAGTGGACTATCGCTCGGACGAATAGATTCTACTAAAGTTAGTGGTACGCGCGATCGCTTATTTAAAATCTCCAGCGTCTGAGTGAGTTCATCCCGCATTGCTTCACTCGCAGCCGCATATTCAGTTTGGTGGGATAAAAAAATAATTGGCTCCAATTGAGCCATCACAGCTTGTTTGGTAAAATAAATTTCGTGGCTAATCAGATCTATATTAGAAATCGTGTAGCCACCGCTACCTTCTATATAAAATTCAACAACTTCGCCTGATAAATAATTCTGAAACCAAGCTGATTTTTTTACCTCTTCACTATCTTCTAAAAAATCAGCCCTTAATCCCGATTTCAGCAGACTATTTTTACTCAGTCGCAAATCGTGAGAACGTTTTTCAAGCTCTTTAATCGGCTCGTACTTCTGGAGATACCAGGCTTTTAGAGCAATAATTGCCATGTGGTATTCATATTTAAAACAACAACACCCAAGCGGATAGCTGTGGCAAACTCCTCTCTTTAGTGATCTTACTTAGGGTTGCACTAATCCGCACTTCGGTACAAAGAAGTATAACAGAATCAGTTGCGTTGCCCCCATTTTTTAACAACTTGAGGAATTATCAACTTGCGTGGGTGTTGTTGCGATTTGACGAGACAGATTAAAATAAAACAGCTATTTTCACCTCTTAACTCGATTGTACTTGGCTGTTGAATCTGCCAGGGAAGCTTTTGTGCTTCAATTACTAGATTATCACTACTAAATGAGAGTGCAAGAGGTGTGAAACTAAACTTTACCTTTTTTCCCAATTGCATCAAGATGTTTAGTAGAAGAAAGTCCCATTAAATCTAAGGAAATAGCATTTTTAAGTCATGAGTAATTCTTTGGTGAAAGTGTTGGGTAAAATGAGTAATCACTCATGAATGTTTAAGTTTTGAAAATTCATCCCAATAAATACTCATTATCCGAGCATTTGGTGGGCGTGGGTGGCATACAAGACAAAATTAACCACTGATTTCATCAATAATTGATTGCAATGCTAGTCTTTGGCGGATTTCTTGACGCACACTCATGAGAATTTTCCCTAAGTGGTTTTGACCAGTTTTATCCCCACCACAACCCCAGAAACAATCAGTGGGTGAATTTTCGACAATTAGGTGATCGCCTGTAGAAATTAAAATAGCTTGAATGTCTGTATGAGTAAGAAACTTTGTGAGTACAGCTAGGTGCATCACTTGGGTTTTGACTTGTTCCCAGTCGGAACGGACAGTACGAGTGCGATCGCGTCCTAATGCAGCCGCCACATCTGGCGTTGGCGCAGCGTGAATTACAGGAATGACAACAGCATCGGGCGTTCCCACAAACTTTTGTGCTTGATAATAATGCTCTACCGTTGACCAGTGCGTACCCTGTAAATCAATAGGGTGGGGCGAAAAGTTAGAAAAACAGCCATAATCGTCATTTACCTTGTAAAAGTAAATAGTCATTACTAAATCGCTTTTTTAAACACCACCTTTAATCATGCCCGTAGATGCCCCTGGAAGTCTCCTAGCTTATAGACAAAACCGTAAGAGGGACATGATTAGCCTTGTCTTTGGACAAGTATGCGCGAGAGGGAAAATTACGAAGCCACGAATTACAAATTATTACTAAAGTCGCCCTTACCGCAAGGCAGAAGAATTTTTTAGCTTGCAAATGCCATTGTGATAGCGAAGTCTATAAATGAGGTTTGAATATGGAAGCGAAAGGTGAACCACATCTACGGTATAGTCCGTTAATTACTGCTGGAATCTTACTCGGTTTAGGCACTGGTGGGTTATTTGATGGCATTTTACTACACCAAATCCTGCAATGGCATCATATGTTGAGCAGTGTTCGACCTGCCACAACTGTCGCCCAAATGGAGTTAAATATGGTCTGGGATGGCTTATTTGATGCTGCCACTTGGATACTAACTTTATTGGGAGTACTATTTCTATGGCGGGCGGGTAAGCGTGATGATGTACCTTGGTCTTCAAATACCTTCTTTGGCTCTTTGCTACTAGGTGCAGGTATTTTTAACGTAGTTGAGGGATTGATTGACCATGAAATTCTTGGAATTCATCATGTCAAACCAGGACCAAATGAGTTAGCTTGGGATATCGGATTTCTCGCCCTTGGTGCTATCCTGGCTACGCTTGGCTGGATACTCGTACAGGCAGGCAAAAGAGCACTTTAGCAGAGTTGCCCAGGGGCAGAGTTGCCCAGGAGAAAATCTAATCCAAGGTCCCCAAAATCCTCTCGCCTCTGGTTCCTCTAGTTCCTCTCGCCTCTGGTTCCTCTAGCCCCTAGCCCCTAGCCCCTAGCCCCTAGTTTATGACATTTGGTGAATTTGAAAAAAATAGCTGGGGTTGGCAACTTTCCCAGTTGCAACAGCAAGCAGGGGAGTGGATAGAACTTCAACTGTCGCGCTTTGGCTCAAACCTGCCAAACCTGCCAAAATGGTCTTTGCCTGGATGGTCAATAGACTTAATTCGTGTGATCGCATCGCTAATACTAGGATTAGTACTGATGAGGCTTTTTTGGCAGCTATGGCGACTGTTGCAGCCTTATCTATATTCCTTTATTTCCCCCATAGCCTCAACAACTAA
Source organism: uncultured Chroococcidiopsis sp. (assembly GCA_964248365.1). GTDB lineage: Bacteria > Cyanobacteriota > Cyanobacteriia > Cyanobacteriales > Chroococcidiopsidaceae > Chroococcidiopsis. Next base: position 33,862 of record CAXTYC010000004.1, read on the forward strand.
AGTTACCACCTTGGTAACCCAATTATCGCCGGAAGCATGGTTCGCGCGATCGCAAACCTATTTCAGGGCTGGTAACTATCGTGAAGCTTGTCGTTGCCTGTATATGGCAATGTTGCAACGCTTGCATGATAATGCGATCGCTCCTCATCAATCTAGTCGCACCGATGGGGAATATCTGCAATTAGTGAACTCTTTACCCCAGTCCCAGTCTTATCAAACTTTGATCGCCACTCACGAGCAGTTATGCTTTGGCAATGCACAGATTTTACCAGAGACTTATGACGCTTGTCAGCAAGCCTATCAGGAGATTGATATCTCGTTTTATTCAAATAATACTCCTACACGGCAGCAGGGGGAACTGGGGGAATAAGAAAAAATGAAACGATCTAAGCGTGTGTGGTGGTTAGGTGGGATCGTCCTAGCAGTAATTATTCTAATTACCATTATCGCAGCTCCTGGTAATAACAAGTTAGGATCTGGCTCCACCTATAACCGCGCACCCGAAGGTTATGGAGCTTGGTATGCTTTTATGCAACAGCAAGGGACGACCGTACAGCGTTGGCAAAAGCCTTTTAGCGATTTAGAAAAGTTCAAACGCCCTATCACTTTGTTACGTATTAACAGTCAGCTAAGTTTAGCTCCGCTAGAAGGGCAAGAGCGAGAATGGTTAGAAAAAGGCAATACTTTAGTAATTTTAGGCAAGTGGGGACAGGTTACACAAGCAGATTTTAGCACCTTGCCGCCAAGTGAGGTAGGCAGGATCAAAATTGACACCAGACGACGAGGACAGGTGGACGAGAAAAAAATGCTTTTGGGCGATCGCTTCGGTGCTGTAGTATGGGTTGAAAAGATTGGTAAAGGACAAGCAATTTACTCGACCACACCCCATTTAGCAGCTAACGCCTATCAAGACTACCTGGACAACTATAAGTATTTAGCTCAACTAGTCAACTCTTCTGGTAAATCAATATGGGTAGATGAATATATTCACGGCTATAAAGATGCAGATGCAATTACTGTAGCCGAACGAGATTTGTTCACATATTTAGCTCAAAAGCCCCTATTTCCAGCCTTAATACAAGCAGGAATACTTTTATTAGTATTGATTTGGGCGAAAAATCAGCGGTTTGGCGCTCCAATAGCCTTAGATACACCAATAGTTGATAATAGCACCGCCTATATTGAAGCCCTAGCGCTTGTGTTGCAAAAAGCAGAATCAGGCGATTTTGTTTTGGAGATGGTAGGTTCAGCAGAACAGATGCAACTACAAAAAGCATTGGGACTAGGGCAAATACCAGTAGATAGCCAAATACTAGTAAAAGCTTGGGTGGAACAAACAGGGCTAAAGCCCACCCAACTAGAACACCTGCTACGGCTACAATCTCAAAAACGCCGCATGAGTGACAAAGAATTACTTACCTGGCAAGGATTATGGCAAACAGTCCGCAGTTATGTTAAACCTGTGTAGTCTTTATGTTTTGGTAATTGCTAATTGGTGAAAAGGGAAAAGGGAAAAGGGTGAGGGGGCGCTCGTGCGCTCGTGCGCTCGTGCGAGAGGCGATAAATTTAGCTCCCCTTTGCTCCCCTTTGCTCCCCTAGCCCCTAGCCCCTAGCCCCTAGCCCCTAGCCCCTCAAATGCTCGAAACCCGTGACGTATTCCTTCGCCTTAACCAAGCCCTCAACTCGTTTGTTGTTGGTCAATCCGAGTTAGTGCAACAACTGCTAGTGGCGCTGTTGGCGGGTGGTCATGTAATTTTAGAAGGTGTACCAGGTACGGGTAAAACACTATTAGTGAAGGTGTTGGCGCAACTGATTGGGGCAGAATTTCGGCGCATTCAGTTAACACCGGACGTATTACCATCTGACATTACTGGTACAAATATTTTGGATCTCAATAGCCGCAGCTTTACCCTGAAAAAGGGACCTGTATTTACCCAAGTACTTTTGGCAGATGAAATTAACCGCACTCCACCGAAGACGCAAGCTGCACTGTTGGAAGCGATGGCAGAACAGCAGGTAACTTTGGATGGTGAGAGTATACCATTACCAGAGCCATTTTGGGTAATTGCAACTCAAAATCCTTTGGAATTTGAGGGTACTTATCCTTTACCAGAAGCACAACTAGATAGATTTTTGTTCAAGCTAGTGGTGGATTACCCAGATATTAGTAGTGAAAAGCAAATGTTGCTCAATAGTCAAGCAGGTTTTGGGGCGCGACGGCTAGATATTGCCCGCATCAAGCCTGTAGCAACGGTAGAGGTGATTTTACAGGCACGTAAGGCGGTAAAAGAGATTAAGGTAGCCCCCGCGATTGTAGATTATTTGCTGGGTTTGGTTGTGCGATCGCGTCAACATCCCGATCTCGCTTTAGGTGCTTCTCCCCGTTGTGCTGTAGCATGGTTGCAAACTAGTCTTGCGGCGGCTTGGCTGTCGGGAAGAGATTATGTCACACCAGATGATGTTAAAGCAGTAGCACCACCTCTACTACGTCATCGTCTCATCCTCAGACCAGAAAGTCTGCTAGATGGTATACAAATAGATGGACTAATTGCTAGCTTATTAAATCAAGTACCAGTACCAAGATAAGCTGAGGGGGCTGAGGGAGCTGGGGAGACAAATTAACAATTACCAACTACCACGCTAAGGATATATATATTCTGATAATCAAATAGTATTTGATATTTTTACTCGCGCTTAGGAGTACTTATTAATTACGGTAGCTTAAAAATCAAACAATTTAGGGATAATTATAATAGCATGAATGAACCTAAAAGTCAAAATCATTCCTCACCCATTTGGCAGCGCATACCTCTTTACTTACAAATTCTCGTTGCCCTAATTTTGGCTATTGGCGTGGGGATTTTACTTGGTGCAGGTAATCCGAATGCAGCAAATGCTAATTTTATCAATAACTTGGCAATTCCAGCCGAACTGGTACTGAAAGCTCTACGCGCCTTAGCTACACCGCTGATTTTGGTAGCAGTGTTGCATACTTTCTTAACTACAAATATCCCAGGTACAGCAGGAAGGCGGCTGGCGGTATTGTTGTTAACTAATACCACAGTCGCCATCTTGGTAGGGCTTTTAGTTGCAAACGTCATGCGTCCAGGTACTTGGGGGCGTGTCGCAGTCCCACAAGGAACACAATCCGCCACTCCAAACCTCGATCCTTGGTCACTGATTAAAGATGCTGTACCAGAAGCGGTTCTTAAGCCCCTAGTTGACAACAATGTTATTCAATTAATTGTTATCGCCCTCAGTTTGGGTATAGTCCTACGTGCCATTAAAAGCGAACAAGTAGCTCAAAACAAAACAGGATTTGAGGCAATTGAGGATATAATCGGAATTTTGTTTGAAGCGATTATCCGTATTCTGGGCTGGGTAATTGCCCTAGTGCCAATAGCCGTCTTTGGCATTGTAGCTAAAACGATCGCAACCCAAGGCTTTGCACCGTTTAAATCTTTAGCTGCTTTTATCATAGCAGTGCTGGTAGCGCTGGTGTTGCAAGCTTGCTACTACCTCACCAGAGTTAAATTTGGTTCTTGGGTGAATCCAATAAATTTCCTCGCTGGTGGTTCCGATGCCTTTTTAACAGCTTTCTCTACGTCTTCCTCAACAGTGACAATGCCCATTACATTTGAGGTATTGCAGAGAAAAATCGGCTTGCGCGAATCTTCTGCGTCTTTGGGGGCGTTAGTTGGTGCAAATTTCAACAATGATGGTACTGCGTTATATGAGGCGATGTCTGCATTGTACATCTCGCAAGTACTAGGGCAACATCTAAATTTGATACAGCAGTTGATTGTCGTCCTCACATCAATTTTTGCATCTGTGGGGGCTGCTGGTATTCCCAATGCAGGATTGGTAACGATGACATTGGTATTTACTTCCGTCGGATTACCAACAGAATATATAGCCATACTAATTACAGTTGACTGGTTTCTTGATCGCTGTCGGACTGCGATCAACGTCATGGGAGATATGACAGTCAGTGCATTACTAGATGGTAAAAAACGTTCCCTAGAACAGCAAGAAGATAGGGCTAAAGTCGCTTGACAAATAATAAATTGTAGGGTGGGCAATGCCCACCTTGCTTAATAAATTGATAATTTAGCCAAACCATCCCCACCTTACAGTTAATAATTTAGCATTATTCCAGAAATGATTCCCGCAACAAGAGTCTACATATTATTACTATTGGGAATAGCGATCGCCCCCCTACTTGCAACTATTTGGAATGTATCGCTAAGCATTCTAGTAACACTGCTATTTGACAGCATTGTACTAGGACTAATGATTATAGATAGTCTATTGGTACGTCGTCACCGCGTTGAAATCGCACGTCAGCTAGCACCGCGACTGTCAATAGGGCGAGATAATCCTGTCACCCTATCAGTAAAATCGGGGAAAAAACAGGCTAAATTACAAATAGGCGATCGCTACCCTACCTTATTTGGCGTATCCACACCAGCACAATCGATTTCCCTACCAGCCAACACTACCCAGGATTTAACATATACTGTTCATCCAAAGCAAAGAGGTGAGTTTGCTTGGGGGGATATTCAAGTCAGACAATTGGGACAATGGGGATTAGGGTGGGATGATTGGAAAATTCCCCAAACTCAGAAAATCAAAGTTTATCCAGACTTGGTAGGATTGCGATCGCTCTCAATTCGTCTTACCCTCCAATGTGCTGGTTCAATTCGTAAATCGCGTCAACGGGGAATAGGTACAGAATTTGCCGAACTGCGCGAATATGGTACTGGTGACGATCTGCGTTTGATTGATTGGAAAGCAACCGCCCGTCGCAATCGTCCATTAGTAAGGGTATTAGAACCAGAACACGAGCAAACACTGATTATCTTACTCGATCGCGGACGCTTGATGACCGCTGGGGTATCTGGGTTAAAGCGATTTGACTGGGGTTTGAATGCAACTTTGGCTTTAGCCTTAGCGGGAATAACACGAGGCGATCGCCTAGGTGTAGGTGTATTTGATCGCCAGATGCATACCTGGATTAGACCAGAACGCGGTCAATTTCAATTAAACCACTTAATTGATCGCTTGACACCAATTCAACCTGTATTACTCGAATCTGATTATCTAGGGGCTGTAACAAGTGTAGTGCAACAGCAAACACGACGGGCGCTAGTGGTGTTAATTACAGACATAGTAGATAACACCGCCTCAGCCGAACTCCTAGCAGCATTGGGAAGACTCACACCGAAATATTTACCGTTTTGCGTGACATTGCGCGATCGGCTTGTTGATAAACTGGCACATACTTCCACTAATGATATTAAAGCAGTTTATTCTCGTGCTGTCGCCTTAGATTTATTATCTCAGCGTCAAGTAGCTTTTGCTCAGTTGAAACAAAAAGGCGTGTTGGTATTAGATGCACCAGCAGATCGAATTACAGATGAATTGGTAGATAGATATTTGCAACTCAAAGCGCGAAATCAACTTTGATATTTTTGACAGGAGAAGGCTTTTACTTTGTTAGGCATGAACCATTAAATATTGACCGTTCCCATTATATTCACCATCACAACTTGCAAAGTTGCAAATAAACCAGATTAAATAAAACCTCCATATCCGGCGAAACTTAGCATAATCCATTCCATAATTTAAATCTTTTATTGTTGCCTGGTTGTCATCAAAATTATTTAACCAGTTGGCAAATGTTTGAGAGTAATTAGAGCCATTGAGATACCATCTTTTTATGGTTTTGAGATCTTTGTTATGGCTAGGAACTGCATCATAATTCCAGAACCGACCGTGAGGAAAAATATATTTGTGGGTGAAAACGCTGGAAATATTGTTAGGGGTACGCACTGTGATGATGTGAATAAAAACTTTGCCATCATCCTTCAAAAAAGCTGCTAATTTTTGCAAGGATTTAGTTAAATTACCAATATGCTCAAAAACGCCTATTGAAAGGATTTTATCAAACTTTGTCTCAAATTCTGCATCATTTAAATCTCCTTCATGTAGAGTAAATCGACCTGAGCTTAAATAGCTATCAGGATCTTGCATTTTGTGGCGGATATATTCACATTGCTCATGGCTCAAATTCAAACCCGTAAACTTTACGTTAGGGAACTTGGAAAGAATATAATTAGGAACGCAGCCCCAACCGCACCCAAAGTCTAAAATATTGTCTCCATCCTTGATGTCTAACTTGGCAATTACATCATCAATCATGTGCATTTGGCATTGCTCAAGGTTAGATGCTCCTTTTTCCCACAATCCCATGCTGTACTTAGGATAAATCAGTTTCCAGTCGCCCAACATTCTATTTAGCATGGCTTGAGGCAAATTATACTGAATCTTCATCAAATCCTGCGAGCCTTCGGCAAGATGATCGGTTTCTTTTAATACCCATTCATAGGGTACTAATAGTGAAGGAAAATACTTAAAAAAGATTGGCATACAAGCATCGAACAGCGATCGCACAACTGAATCAGGAACTTCCAATCCATTGATATAAGCTTCTGCTACTGCCATTTGTACCATGTTAACTATCCCTACTACTTCACGGGTAGCTTTATATGCAAATGCACTTTTAAGATTTACATCTCCTACAACAGGAATATACTTCTCTATATCTTGCAGCATCGTGCTAGCATTCATAGTGATACTCCGTACAGCTCTTGAAGCTTAGTATATAGTATTACAAGCAACAACTGTTGAAAAAACAGTTAATTTTTGTTTTAATTATTCAGAGATAAATTCAAAAAAGTTTATGAATTTGATTGACAAGCAAACGCTAATTCCCCAAGCTCAGTATGCCAAGACATTACGACCGCTTCTTCCTAAAGAAGCATTTATACCTGATCCCAGTAAATTAGTCATATTATTTATTAATCTGGCAATATTAATTCTAGGGTGGGCGATCGCACAGCGGCTCGATTGTTGGTCTTTATATCTTTTATGGCTTTATTTACCTTTAGCAGTGGTGATGGGAAATAGCGTCATTCTCTTGCTATTTAGTTCCCACGATCTCATGCATGGTAGTGTAATTAGAAATTCCCGACTGATTTATATCCTTAGCTTTATAGGGCTAACCATGTTTTGGATGCCTACGACTTTATGGAAAGTTGTTCACAACCAAGTGCATCACAATAACACGAATTCCTTAGCCGATCCCGATCGCAATTACTTATCAGAGCAGCCTAATACGTGGGGAAAATGGATTCAGAATCTGTTTGTACCTTCTAGCGAGGTAAACCTCATAGGATTAACAGTGGGAATGGCGACAGCATGGGGAGTCCATACTTTCCGCAATTTAACCTCTGTACTGTTGTTTAATTCTGAATCAGTCGATTATGTTCCTGCTGCCTTTAGAGTCAGTGCTAAAGAACGTTGGAAAATTGCTGGGGAATTTATTGTAATTTTAATAATTCATTTCAGTATCTTGGCTTATTTGAAATTTAGTCTACTAAAACTCGTATTTAGTTACTTTTTACCCATTGGTATCGGCTATGCGGGAGTGATGTTTTATATTTATACAAATCATATGCTTTGCCAAATGACAAGCGTTAACGATCCATTACTTAATAGCCTTTCTTTACGGATGCCTAAACTATTTGATAAATTACATTTAAATTTTTCCTACCATACAGAACATCATATTTTTCCTGGTATTAACTCTGACTATTATCCAATAGTTCAAAAGTTATTAGAAATACACTATCCTGAGCGCATAAATTTATTGAATGCCGATGATGCTTGGCGCTTACTGATGCAAACTCCAAGACATTACAAAAATGAAAATACCTTGGCAGATTGGTCAGGAGAAAATTCTGTTACTTGCCCTCTTATTCAAAAATATAAAATGGATTAGTGCCGAGGGAACTGTTGTAGATTATGTCGAGGATTTGGATGGAGTCATATTGCACCAAAATAAAATTATATATAGCAATCCGCGCATCATTCGTATGCCACCCATGCCCACCGTTATCATATTTGGTGGGCATGGGTGGCATACCTCTTACGCTGACAATACATTACCAAAAGCACAAATAACCCCATCCCAACAACATATTTAAAAGGTGCAGGAACTAGGGGAATTGGGGAGAAAAAGCCCTCAATTGTCCCAGCAATAATTAACATAGGCACAATACCAAATACTAATTGAACTGCTCGATTACCATATAATTTCAACGCATCTCCACGACGATATTTACCAGGAAACAAAATTGCTCTAGCAATTAAAAGCCCTGCACCTCCAGCAAAAAATATCGCGGGTAATTCCAAAGCACCATGTGGGAATACAAAAGCCCAAAAAGGATAAGCAAGATTATTTTGACCGACTAAAGTAGCAATTGCACCAATACTTAATCCATTAAAAGCCAGCAAAAATACTGTATATATTCCCGCAGTTATTCCCCCAGCAACTGCACCGAAAGAAACGGATAAATTATTAATCATAATGCTGCTAGAAGCTAAAGGTTCAACACCAACAATTGAACCCATCCATAATTGATGATCGTCTCGTACTTTTCTAATCAAGTTTTCTGGTACTATTAATGATAGAAAAGTGGGATCTTGCCATGCATACCACCAAGATGCGATCGCCCCTAATAAAAAAATTCCTGTAGCTAGGGCAATGTATCCCGAATTCTGCTGCACCACAGCTGGTAAACCCCAGCGGTAAAATTCTACCACGCCTTGCCATTCCTGTCGCCGCGAACCTTGGTAAATTTGGTTATAGGCGCGAGTGGTGAGGGAGTGTAAATTCTGAATGATGATATTGCTAACTTGGTGAGTTTTTGCACGGGCTAAATCTGCCGCTACCGAACGATATAAACTAGCTAACTCTCTAATGTCAGCAGATCGTAAAGATTTTATACCTTTTTTTTCAGTTTGTCTTAACAAAGTATCTAGACGCTTCCAGAAGATTTCCCGCCGTGCAATCCAACGTTGAATGTTCATAAATTTTAAGAATAATAGCGATCGCTAACTTAGAATAGCCTCAAGAATCTGGGCAGACTATATATATCTGCCTTTATTTGGGGGGGAATCATGTCTCAATTTAGTTCTTCCAGCCCGATACAGCCACTGAGTATCGGTAACGTTGTGACTGCGGGAGTGCGGCTATATAGATCTAATCTTACAACTTACCTAAGACTTGCTTCATCTGCTTATTTATGGGTTTTAGTTCCTGTTTATGGCTGGGCAAAATATGCGGCAATTTCTGGAATAATCTCGCGCTTGGCTTTCGGCGAATTAGTCAATCAACCTGAAAGTGTTAGTACCGCCCGTAGCAAAGTTATGCCGCGTCTTTGGTCATTTTTAAGGATTGCATTTCAGGTTTGGGTTTCATTGTTTTTAGTCTATATTGGAATGGCACTTGCCGGCGGCTTTATAGCTGGCATTATAGGGGCGATAATTGGCATAGTATTAGGTAGTTCAGCTATTTGGATTATTACTGCTTTAGCAACACTCGTAGTATTTTTTATCGTTCTAGTGGGATGTATATGGTTCTACTCCCGCTGGATAATAGCTGAAGTACCGCTAGCAGTTGAAGATAATATAAATGGCGGTGAAAGCGTTGCTAGAAGTTGGGATTTAACTAAAACCTTTATATGGCGTATTCAGGGCATTGTTTTAGTGGCTTTTATAGTCACATTTCCAATTGTGTTGCTGTTTAGCTATCTACCTAGATTACTCCTGCTGTCCTTTGAAAGCGGTTCTACTGCTTACGCCATTGTGTATTTAATTACTTTTATTATAAGTTTGGTAGGAGGAATTTTGGTCATGCCATTTTGGCAAGCAATTAAAGCTGTAATTTATTACGATCTACGATCGCGGCGGGAAGGTTTGGGTTTGAATTTACGCGATCGCAGCGTTTAACTATGCATTTTTTTAATCGCGTCACTCATCAAACACCTGAAAGCGTAGAACTAGAGTTCACGTTGGCAGGAATTGGCAATCGCGCCTGGGCATTATTAATCGACTATCACATATTAGGCTTGCTAGTAGTGGTGTTTCTAATTATTTGGAGCATCATTTCATGGCAATTAGTCGAAATTACTGGCAACTTGTTTCGTCGTGTAGATATTGGACTATGGCTTGTAGCGATCGCTCTATTAGTGATGTTCTTTGTTTACACAGGTTACTTCATCTTATTTGAAACATTTTGGCAGGGACAAACACCAGGTAAACGCTTTGCCAAAATTCGTGTAGTTAGAGATGATGGTAGACCAATCGGGATCGGGCAAGCAACAATGCGATCGCTTCTCAGAGCATTTGACGATACCTTATTCCTGGGAGCATTTCTAATTATATTCACCCGTCGAGAAAAGCGCCTGGGCGATTTGGCGGCTGGAACGATTGTTGTTCAAGTAGAATTACCCGTAGCAGCAGCAAATTCGATTTCTGACGGGGCAAATGAACTAGCACAACAGTTATTACACCAAGCAGATTTTACCCAACTACTACCCGATGACTTCGCTGTGATTCGTGAGTATTTGCAGCGACGTAAAGCAATGTCACCCAAAGCAAGAGAGCAGCTGAGCTTACAACTAGCCCAGCAAGCCAAAAGTATCATTGCTTTAGAAAAACTACCACAAGCTGTTACCTGCGATGTGTTTCTAGAAGCCGTCTATTTGGCATATCAAATAGGGGCTAGGGGCTAGGGGCTAGGGGCTAGGAAGAGAGCAAAGGGGGCAAAAGGGAGAAAGTGCATTCAAATTTCTTGACTTGAAAGCAGGGATATGGTACATAATACCCCCTCAGCTTCCTCAGCTTCCTTTTGCTCCCCCAGCTTTCTTCTAGCCCCTAGCCCCCCATACCAGGTATTAAGCCGCCACTGAGCCGCTTGAGGGCGCGTCCAGCTACGTCGCCGTAACCTATTTCGCCGCACATGATTTGCCCCATGCGCTCGGTAGCAGTGGGGCGCTTAACACCAACTTTATAGCCGATGCCAGGAACGCGATAGAATACACCTGCTATTTTTTGCGCCCACGCCATATCCGAACCCCATTGTTCGTTAATTACCTGGGTGTACTTGTCTAGGGCATTGCGATCGCCTGCAATCGCCCCATCAATTGCTTCCGCCGCCTTCAACCCACTAAAGATTGATGGGCGAATACCTTCGGCGGTAAACGGATCAACCACACAAGCAGCTTCCCCAGCTAAAACAGCATTTTGGGTGTGCAGTTTTTGATTACCATCCCACAGACAAAGGGGATGTCCATACTGCTTACAGGTTTTGAGATCTACACCAAACAAGGTGGCATACTCACCCAAAATTTGTTTAAAGTCCTGTCCTTCACCACCCCGAAATGTACCAATGCCAATCGAATAACCATCAGCCTTGGGGAAGTTCCAGATATAGCCGTTTTTGACCATCCCAAACTCGAAGTGGGCAATGTTGGTATGTTCCACATTGGCAGATGCTTCAGCTTCTAAAGCTCCACCTAAACGGCGTACACGGTCTTTGAAGCCCAATAGTTTTGCCATTGGTCCTTTGGCTCCATCGGCAGCAATTAGGTAGCGACCTTCAAAGGTTCCATTCGCCGTGTTAACCTGCCAATGGTCGCTTTTAAATTCAATGCCTTTGACTTCTGTGTTGTCTTTGAGTTCAGCCCCTTGTTTTTGTGCCTGTCCAATTAGGAAGTGGTCGAACACGTCCCGCCGCACCATCCACATCGGTTCTGGTGTGTGTAGTTCGGCTTGCACAGCATCACCCATTTTCCAGGTGTAGCGAATTGTGTTTACCTTGACCGAAATAGCTGGAGAAAAGTCAAAATCGAACCACTTGGCGATCGCAGGTGAAACCCCACCACCACATGGTTTATAGCGTGGGAGTGATTCTTTTTCTAAAACTAAAACGGAACGCCCTCGCTTGGCTAAATGATATGCAGCTGTTCCACCTGCTGGACCTGCGCCGACGATGATGCAATCGTACATAAGTCAGAAATTTTGCTCAAAAGATTTCTATATTTAAGGTCTGTTAAGACCTTAACTATTTTGCCCGTTTACTGCTCAACTTTCATAAAGAGATGATCTAGATTATCTGTTTTTCAGCAGTTAATTAACTCCTACTCAGTCAAATTCTTTGTCATTCTCAAAGAATCACTGAATTTCAGTATATATATTTACAAATATCTTAGTTATTATCTCAGTATAAACTCGTATTTGAAATATAGCAGCACCTTGCTGCACCCGCCTTGAACTCCTTTTCAAGGCTAATAGCTTAAGTGGGTTAAAACGGACTGTAATCTACACAGTCAGCTTAAGCTGACTTAAGTTATTAGCCTGGAAATTGATTTCCAGGCGGTGATAAGGCTGATGCAAGATCTGAGTTAGACATACTTGTGAACAAATAGATAACTCGTTTAAAGAGCGCCCCTACCTACTTTCTGCTATAGAACAAAAAAGAGAAAAAATCCCCTAGCGCTCATGGCTGTAGGGCAACCGACGAGCGAAGGGCGCTTTTAGCTAGAAGATGAGTTTATACGGTTGTGATCTCTTTTTCTTTGTCTGCCAGTAATTCATTAATTCTGGCAGTGTATTTATCAGTCAATTTTTGCAGTTTATCTTGTAGATCCTTCGCTTCGTCTTCAGAGACTTCGCTGTTTTTCTCCTGCTTGCGGATGGTGTCAATTGCATCACGGCGAATGTTACGGATAGCAACTCGTCCCTCTTCAGCATACTTGCCTGCGACTTTGACGAATTCTTTGCGGCGATCGCTTGTCAAGGGCGGAATATTCAGCCGTACCATAGAACCGTCATTGTTGGGAGTTAAACCCACATCCGACATCGAGATTGCTTTTTCAATGATGTTTAGGGTATTACGATCATACGGTTGAACTGTGATCGTAGTCGCATCAGGGGTACTAATATTTGCCAAAGATTTGAGCGGTGTAGGAGAACCGTAATATTCCACCATCACCTTGTCAAGTAAACTTGGATTAGCACGACCAGTACGGATCGTATTAAAAGCGCGTTGAGTTGCCTCAACAGTTTTTTGCATCGAACTTTCAGCTTCAGGTAACTTCACAAAAACCTCCCACAATCGTCCCTATAGATTCTCCCATCACGGCTCGACGGATGTTACCGCTTCCCGACAGATCAAATACCAGAATAGGGATATTATTCTCTTTACACAATGCGATCGCTGTACTGTCCATTACCCTGAGGTCTTGAGTCAGCACATGACCATAAGTAAGGCTAGAGTAGCGTTTTGCTGCTGGATTGACATGGGGATCAGAATCATAAATCCCATCTACCTTGGTAGCTTTAAAAATCACCTCGGCATCAATTTCCGCAGCTCTGAGCGCCGCAGTAGTATCGGTAGTGAAGAAGGGATTACCAGAACCCGCACCAAAAATTACCACCCGTCCTTTTTCAAGGTGACGGATGGCGCGACGACGAATATAGGGTTCTGCTACTTCTTGCATAGCGATCGCTGTTTGTACCCGTGTCTGCACCCCAATTCGTTCCAGAGCATCTTGGAGCGTGAGGGCATTCATTACGGTAGCAATCATACCAATATAATCAGCCGTTGCCCGATCCATACCAGCTGCCGACGCTTTCACGCCGCGAAAAATATTGCCACCACCTACTACAATAGCGACTTGAACGCCCAGAGCAACAATTTCTCCTACTTCATTTGCAATTTCTTCCACTATTGCTGGATCTATGCCATAACCCAAGTCGCCCATCAAGGCTTCACCGCTGAGCTTGAGTAAAACCCGCTTGTAAGGCTTTGTCATACACTTAAAATTTAGTTCATAATTGCCTCCAATTTAAGATAGCAGTAGAGGGGTTGTCTGTCTCTATTTACCCCATTAGAGTGTATAACCCATAGCCTGAGCCGATTTTAGTGAAATTCCTTGATATTGAAGCATAGTAGACCTGGTGCAAAAGCTTTTTTTGTTTCTCGCAATAGACTTGGACACAAGCGATGGCGGGTTTCCCGACAGGAGGCAAAGTGTCCGCGCAAAGCCACAAAGCAAGGACGCAAAAAGGAGCTGCTGCAAAATTTATGTAAGAAGTCTTGTGAATTGCTCGTCTACTAAGAAAGTCTGGGGCGTTGTTTTAGCGCCAAAACTTTCAGTCACATCTCTAGTGGAGTCTCAATATAGCTTTCGGCGATCGCAAAAATTATAAAGCCTCAATCCTTGCATTGAGCGTAATATATTTGTTTTCCTGATAAATCCTGATTTAATTTTGTTGTATCTGCATATATATTTTTAGGACAGGCATCTGTAGCACAGTCTTTTATAATGGCAGTGCCTCGTTTACCTACTACCTCAAGAGACAGGTATAGCCAATCATCACCATCCAAATCCATACTTGGGGAATTATTCCCTTCTGCAAGTGCAGTAGCTTCGATTTCGCCTAGTGTATCTGTAATTAAAGGACAAGATTTGACGTTGGCGATCGCCTGTTCATAGGACTGAGGATATTGTATACCTCCCCAGATATGTCTTTAATTATTCGGAATAATTAAACCAGGAGTCACATAAAAGCTTGTGCCAAAAGTGTAAAAATAAATAAGCATAATTGCCCCCAGGGCAGGACTAGCATAACGAAACCTTTTGGCTTGATTAGGCGGTTTTTGACTTGGAAATTTACAAATAAGCAGAACAAACAGAAGGGGAAGTATATAAAAAGCTATGCTTCCCCAAATTAATCTAATACCACCCACAAGTAAAGTTAGTAAATCTGCAATTGAAATAGCTATTTTTCCCAGAAAAATTAGTGCAAATGGTAAAACAATAAACATATAAAAAATATTTACTTCAAGACTTTGAGCTACACTCAACCTCGATAAACATCCTAAAAATATACATAAAATAACAATGAATAAATTAAAGTCTTGGCACTGCTCTCTAAATATCCAAACTCCGATGGCGCTAGCAGTAAGGGAAATAAATAATGCTATAGCGAAACTAAAGGGGTAATCATAGGGTGACAAAAACCAGAATCCAATAAATTTATTATAATTAAAGAGACTTAGTAAACCTATACAAACTAAAATAGGAATACTCCAAACAAATATTAAAGATGTAGAACGCATGGCATTCATGAATGATATAATTGCTATTAAGTATTAATTAAAAGGTGAAGGGGGAAAGGGAAAAGGGGAAAGGGAAAAGGTAATTCGTAATTTCACCCCTGCTCCCCTGCTCCCCTGCTCTCTTAAGCGCCCCTAGCCCCTTTTTCCCAACCTTGAGCTAAGGCTTGATAACCAATCAGTTTGTAGACCAATTTTGCCGACGTGAACTCTGAAACAACTGAATCAGCAATTGGTGCTAATTCCATCACATCCATGCCAATAACTTGATGGGTTTCTATTACTTTGCGTAAAAACGAAGTGAGAGAATACCAGTTTAATCCGCCTGGTTCTGGAGTACCAACCCCAGGAATTAGAGTCGGATCGATGCCATCTAAATCGATGGTGAGAAAGACTTTTTGTGTGGGAATAGAAGCGATCGCTCTTTCTATCCAATCTGATTGATTAGCAATTTCCCGCGCTCGAAATACGCTGAGATTTTTTTCTTTAATCAAGTCTGCTTCTTCTTTACAAATAGCCCGAATACCTATTTGTACTGTCGGCAAATCCATATCTACAATTCGACGCATCACACAGGCATGATTATGAATTGAACCTTCATATTCATGGCGTAAATCACCATGAGCATCAATTTGCACTACGGTAAAAGGTTCATCTGGACATGCCCCGCGATAGGCGGCGACAACGCCAGTTGTAATGCTATGTTCCCCACCCAAAGCAATGACAAATTTGTCATCTTGAATCAGCTTATAAACTGTTTCTTGCGTAACTTGCAGCATCTGGAGGGCTGAAACTTGCCCATTGCGGGTGTCTGCAATTGGTGTATGAGTGTAAATTCCCACATCAAGCCCAATTTCCCAATCTAGTTCTTCGTCGTAGTATTCAACTTGATGGGAAGCCTCTAAAATTGCATCTGGACCATTTTCACAGCCCCGACGATAGGTAGTAGTTGCCTCGTAGGGAATGGGTAAAATAACTACTTTGGCAGCATCATAATTTGCTGCTACATCAGCGCCCAAAAATGGCATTACAGAAGTAGAAGTTTGAGTCAGCATGGCTAGAAGTTAGCTCGTTGCAACATCATCAATC
Source organism: uncultured Chroococcidiopsis sp. (assembly GCA_964248365.1). Classification (GTDB taxonomy): domain Bacteria; phylum Cyanobacteriota; class Cyanobacteriia; order Cyanobacteriales; family Chroococcidiopsidaceae; genus Chroococcidiopsis. The sequence continues at coordinate 49,985 of CAXTYC010000004.1, forward strand.
CTAGTCGCTAGAAAATTAAGTGGCGAGTAAGTTTTTGGAGGGGCTAGAGGCTAGGGGCTAGAGGCTAGTAAGAGGATGGGGGGACTCTTGTGATGGGGCGGACTTGCGAGAGGTTACTAATGTGTTCTTTCCCCTCACCCCTCGCCCCTCTGCCCTTTTTTTCCTTGTCTCCTCACTACTGGCTTGCTGTAGCGTAGGAGCAAGTAAAATGGTAAAGATTTGTCACAATAGAAAAGGCAGTAAGCAAAAATCTACACTTTCTAGCCACTAGTTCCACTGGTTCCACTAGCCACTTTTACCCATGTCTGTCTCGTCTACAAGTGCATCCAGCTTACTCAACCCTACCAATACTTGGATTTGGCAAGGATTTCCTATCTGCTATCAACAGCAAGGAGAATCGGGACCTGCTGTTGTATTAGTGCATGGTTTTGGAGCTTCGTGGAGACATTGGCGTAAGAATATCCCATTTTTGGCAGAAACTTGTCGAGTATACGCCATTGACTTGATCGGCTTTGGTAATTCTGCTAAACCTATTCCAGGTGCTTTGCAACCAGGGGAGCGAATAGAGTACTCATTTGAAACTTGGGGACAGCAGATTGCTGATTTTTGCCGCGAGGTAGTTGGGGAACCAGTTGTTTTAGTGGGGAACTCGGTTGGTTGTATCGCAGTGATGCAAGCAGCAGTATATGCCCCAGATATGGCTTTGGGTGTTGCTATGCTTAACTGTTCGCTACGATTGTTACACGATCGCAAGCGTGGCGGTTTGCCTTGGTATAGACGCTTTGGCGCACCTCTAGTACAACGCTTGTTAGCAGTCAAGCCAATCAGTCAATTCTTTTTCCAGCAACTTGCCAAGCCGAAAACGGTGCGGAAAATTCTCGCGCAGGCATATGCTCATCCTGAAGCAGTAACAGATGAGTTAGTAGATATTCTCATGGCTCCTGCGAAAGATCCAGGCGCTGTGGCTGTATTTGTAGCCTTTACAGCTTATTCTCAAGGTCCATTACCTGAAGACTTGCTGCCGATTTTGCCTTGTCCTGCCATTCTACTATGGGGAACAGCCGATCCGTGGGAACCTGTAGATCTGGGGCGAGAGCTAGCTAAATTCCCCCAAGTACAAAAATTTATTCCCCTAGAAGGTTTGGGGCATTGTCCTCAAGATGAAGCACCAGAAACGGTAAATCCAATCTTGCAAGATTGGATTCTACAGCAAGTGGCTAGTAGCTAGTGGCTGGTGGCTAGAGGAAGTATGAAGTATGAAGTATGAAGTCGGAATTATTAATTCCTCATCTTCTTTGCTCCCCCAGCTTCCCCAGCTCCCTCAGCTCCTTTACGCAGCCAGTCTTTACCTAGCACAATTGTGACATCAGAATTGAGGTTTCCAGTGCTTTCAACTCGGACTTCGCCGAGATTTAGAATGTTGTGGATCGACTCGGCACTATTAGTATCACCTTGCTGGGCGACTATGTGAGTAACATCTAAGGGTTCAGACCAAGATTTAGAGATATAAGCATTGCGATAGCCTGCTTGTTGGAGGTTTTTAAGTAGCGATTGCACAGCCCCGTCGTCGCCTGTACTGTTAGCGATCGCTACTCTGATATTAGCCCGATCTGTTGCTGTTGATCCCCCTGGTGTAGAAACATCAAAGTATTGAGCCACCATAGTAGCAATGCGATCTTTGTCTGGCAACCAATAGCTAGTTTTATACTGCCTTGCTTCACTAAAGTGACCTGGTAGCATTAACATTTGCACGTTAGAGCGATTTGTTTGCACTCCAAAACTGGCTAGTGCCATTAACTCCTCCATCGACAAGTTAGTATCGATGTGGGATTGAATGACTGAAAGAATCTGAGGTGCGCGTGCTAAAGTAGCTGGGGAAAGCGTTTGTTCCATTAATGCCCGCATCAACATTTGCTGTCGCTGAATCCGCCCAATATCTCCATATGTATCGTGGCGAAAACGCAGTAATTGTAATACTTTGTCGCCGTCGAGATGTTGCTTTCCTGCTTTCAAATTGATGTATAGATGCTGGCTATCATCTTGATACTTCATGTCTTTGGGGACATAGACAGTCACACCACCTAAAGCATCAACTAGTTGTTGTACACCTTGGACATTAATACGGATATAGCGATCGATTGCTACCCCATTTAAAAGTTCACTTGTAGTTTTAGCACTTAGCGGCGCACCTCCAACGGCATTAGCCTCATTAATTTTAGTAACACCACGTCCTTCAACAAAAGTGCGGGTATCTCTAGGAATTGACAGTGCAGTTAACTTCTTAGTTGTGGGATCAAACCGCAACAAAAGCATAGTGTCTGTAAGCCCCTCAAAGGAGTTTACCAACGCTTGGTATCTCAGATTTTTGTCTTCTGGGGGAGGATTACTAATGTCTGTAGTGAGAACTTTTGCTCCCAACACTAATATATTTACTGGACGAGTTAACTGTGTCATTCGCAAACCAGTCTGAGAAAAGCTTGCGCCTTGTCCACCAAAAATCGCTTGTTCCTCTGGAGAGAGTCGGCTTTGCATGAGCGGCTTAGTGGACAAAGAAACCGCTAAAAGCGCGCCAGCTGATGCTGACACGAGGGCAACGGTGGTAAGTATAAACCCTCTCCACAGCAAACGTTTAGTTTTGTTTGACAAAGAATGTTTCCTAAAATTTTTAGATGTACTTGTAGGATGGGAATTTTGGGGTGTAATTTTTTGCACTGATACAACTTCCTCACACTTACACGGGGCAGCAATAAATTACTAAGTTTCTAGCATGAGATTACACAAACGTATACAAGCGCAGCTAGTTTTTTTTTCAAAGATGTATTCTTTTTTAATGCTAGCGATTGACGTGTGTGACAGCTTTTACCCAAAAGTATCTGCTGCAAAGTCCTCAAGCTGCGCTCGAGTGCCGTTTACTTGGCGTTTTAACTAGCCTCTGGATTATTACTGATTTAGATAGAAAAAGAATTTTACTTTCTTTGAGCGCTATTTGGTTATGATAAGTGCTTGCCAATTACTCGTTGAGCCAGAGTAGTAAATCCTGGCAAGCGGACGGACTTACGCATCGCTAGACGAACCATCAACCAAATACTGACTAAAAAGTAACCAGATGTGAGGAAACTATTTAGCACCAAAAGGCGCAGCGTCAAAAATTCCGACGTTTCCGCCCCAACATTCAACAACAGATAACCTAATAACCAAGCAAACGCCAAGGTAACAGACAAGCGACTAACGGCAAGTGAGGGGCTAGTGGAACCAGTGGGCTGGTGGCTAGAAGAAAGCTGAGGAAGCTGAGGAGGCTGAGGAGGCTGAGGGAGAAGTAATTGTGAATTATGAATTGTTTTGTCTTTCTTGTCTCCCGCTTCCTTTTGCTCCCCCAGCTCCCCCATCTCCCCCATCTCCCCAGTTCCAAGCCCCAAGCCCCTAGTCCCTCTATAGAGAGTCCACAGGGAAGGGAAGAAGCCCAGAATGGGAATTAGATAGAAAAATAAATATAAGTGCTTGAGGTCTGAATTTTCTAGGGGTTCGGTACTTTGTTCAATGTTTTTCATAGTTGATTTGCACGAATCCTAAGCTAGGAGGATGAGTTTAGGGTGTGGAGTTAGAGATAATAAGCAGCAAGGGAAATTTTGAGTTAGGTTGATCCCACACAAGGCAAATGCAAAAACGCATAATCCTCGAATGGTGGCAGACAATGACACCTTTAGCGCGATTTCTAGCGCTCGCGCTGTTGGCTCCGCTGCTAGTACTAAATGCTTGGGCAATTTCTTCAATTTTTGATTACTTCCGCTCACTGATTGTTATTTTAGTCGCAGCCTCTCTGCTAGCATTTTTGCTCAATTATCCGGTTAGCTGGATGGAACGACAAGGAGCAAGGCGAGGGCAAGTCGCTGTCCTTGTATTTTTGCTAGCTTTATCAATTTTGTTAGCATTGGGTGTAACACTTGTTCCTCTTGTACTTATCCAGGCACAGCAACTAGTTTTGCGTTTGCCAGAGTGGATTGACTCTGGACGCTATCAGCTAATGTTGTTAAACGAGTGGGCTGACAATCAAGGCTTTCCGCTTAACCTTGATGCCTTGGTGGTACAAATTAACGATCGCTTAAAGGGACAATTACAGGGGATCGCTCTCCAAGTCTTGAATCTAGCCGTAGTTACAGTTACTAGCCTCCTAGACTTTGCCCTAACGATGATTTTGACATTTTGGCTATTGCAGCAAGGCGATCGCCTCTGGCAAAGTTTAATCCAATGGCTACCTGCTAAAATCCAAGAGCCTTTTTCCGAAACATTACGCTTGAGCTTTCAAAATTTCTTTATTGTGCAATTGATTTACGGCACTTGCATGGCTTGTGTCCTGATTCCCACTTTTTTATGGCTCAAAGTGCCGTTTGGTTTGCTTTTTGGCTTGACTATTGGCATTATGGCTCTAGTCCCCTTTGGCGGCACTGTAGGCATTGTCCTAACTACTCTGCTGGTAGCACTGCAAAATGTATGGCTAGGCATCAAAGTCTTAATCGTTTCTGTTGTTGCCCAGCAAGTGCTTGAAAACGTGGTGACACCCCGCATTTTGGGTAATTTTACTGGTTTAAGTCCGATTTGGATACTGATTTCGCTTTTGACAGGAGCCAGAATCGGTGGGCTTTTGGGTGTGATTGTCGCAGTACCAACAGCTGTTGTAGTCAAAACAGCCTTGAGTGCCGTGCGTTCTAATCATCCTTCTGAAAAAGCATTGCCCACTATTGAATTAAGCTCAACTGCCAATCAGCCTACAGGAGAAGTAACCCAACCAGCAAAAGAAGGAACTCATCATGATTCCCCTCACCCTACAGTCGAGGTGAAGCAAAAAAAATCAGTTGATGACTTTCCCTCAGAAACGTCTTACCCAGCCTGAATAATGAATGATAAATTAGGAGTCTCCAAGCCCCACGTCAGGAGTTCTGGAGTTCTGGAGACAGAAGACAGAATATTTAATTCTTCATCTCCCCCTGCTCCCAAAGCGCGAACCTGCCCCTCTGCCCTCTTCTTACGGATCTACAATTGAACCCATAAACAAAACTGTTCCAGTTTGATTATCTCGAATCGCACAAAAGAAGGGGCGGTTAACAGTCATCTGAAATGGTTTTGGAGGCATAGCAGATACTAACACTACTCCCACTGAAGTCGCCCCCGCAGCTTCTGTCCCTTCTTCATTGATTTCGACAAAGGTTTTATGCTTGACTTCACTAATTGCTAAATCGTCAGCAATACCGGAAAAATCGGCTTTAGGATCAAAAGCTACTTCCATTCCTAATAGTTTTAGTGTATCATTTAGTGTTAATTCATAATCCATTTTGAAACGGGGTAACTGGATCGAGCCTTGCCTATTTCTAAAAGAGTTCATCCATGTTTCCCAATTCTCAGCATTTAGCTCCAGGTAAAAATCTGTAAGACTATAGTTTTGCTCAGGTAAAAAAACATATAAACTTAGCTTACCATCATTGCCATAGGGTAGACTAACTGCTTGAAACTTTTCGTTTTCGTAGTATGTGTATTCTCCCTTTTGGGACATCAATGGATGCTGTTTCTGTTTGCCGGATGTTAGGTAAAACGGCTGTTGAGTTGTTTGATTTTTGTCAAACTCTTGTATCCATTTACCTTTGAAGTAAATCGCATTGATTAAAAACAGCCCATCATCAGGATTAATTTGCTGTACAATTTGATTAATTTTGCCCCTTGTACTTTGGCTTACCCAATCATTAATAACGTTGACAGCAGCTGGATCTTTAAAGTCTAGATTTGCGATCTTTGCCAGGTAGAAATCCTGGTTTCGTTGTAAGAAGTCTGGTTTAAAGTTTACACCTTGCCTTGCCCACACAGAGTTAGCAACAGTTAGCTGCACGTTGTCGTCGCTATTTTGCACTGCTGCGATTAAAGCGGCATTAGCGGCATTAATATCTGGTAAACTTATTCCTTGTAACTCCAGAGTTTTAGCCATTGCCTGTCTAGTTTCACCCCTCGCCCCGTTGTAGATCATAGCTAGAGCGATCGCAAAACTAGTAGGAGAAATAAAAATATTCTCGCTGCTATGGGATTTGAGCATCTCCGAAAACAGCTTGAATCCAAATCGGGTATTAGCACTAACTACCTTTGTATCCACTTGGGGCGATGTTAATTGGGCATAGTTAAGTGATTCTTGAGGTGATTCTAGGCGCTGGGAAGGTAAAGCTTGGGCAACAGATGAATTGATACTATCAAGCTTTGAGCAGCCACCCATCCCTAGAATAATAACGCTAGCTGCTGTACTAACGTAGCGTCTACCCAGGCGAATGGCATAGCGTCTTAGCCGGAAATTCGCTGTCGTCCTACTATCCTGATAATTCATCGTTTCCCTTGATTACCAAACCAGTTTATACCCACCGATAGATTCCAATTCATCAGATATCTATGTGTATGTGTTTCTATCTGTGGTTAGACTTATCAATTCTTTACTATGGCATCTCAGGTATAACAATCTAATGCGGTTACAGTTTTAGCAACAGCATTACTAGGGGCTAGGGGCTAGGGGCTAGGGGGAGCAGGGGAGCAGGGGAGTATTTCTGAGTACTTCTCCTTGTCCCCTTGTCCCCTTGTCCCCTTCTGTTCTTCTAGCCCCTAGCCTCTAGCCTCTAGCCTCTAGAATTGCTGCAAAAAGCGAATATCGCTGCTATATAAGCGGCGAATATCGTCAATTTGGTGTAACACCATTGCCAATCGTTCTACACCAAAACCCGCAGCAAACCCTGTATAAACTTCAGAGTCATAACCGACTGCTTTGAAGACATTGGGATCGATCATGCCACAACCCATAATTTCCAACCAGCGCCCTTTCCATTGCACATCTACCTCAGCTGAGGGTTCAGTGAAGGGGAAATAACTAGCGCGGAAGCGAATTGGCACATCACCAAACAATTCCTGCAAAAATAGTTTAATTGTGCCTTTGAGATCAGTAAATGTTAGCCCCTCGTCAACGGCAAAAATTTCAATTTGATGAAAGACGGCTGCATGAGTCGCATCTACCGTATCGCGGCGATAGCATCGCCCTGGAACTGCAACTCGCACTGGAGGTTCGTTATCCTCCATGTAGCGAATTTGAGTATTTGAAGTGTGAGTTCGCAGCAGATTTCCGTCAGGGAGATACAGCGTATCCTGCATATCACGAGCGGGGTGATCTGGCAAGAAATTGAGCGCCTCAAAATTGTAATAGTCTGTTTCAATTTCAGGTCCAGTCGCCACTGTGTAGCCCAGACCGATGAAGATATCTAATACACGGTCAATAGTACTGTTAAGCGGGTGAGTGCGACCCAGGGGGCGATAAACTCCAGGCATTGTCACATCTAGAGTTTCGGTCTCCAGTTTTGCTTGAAGTTTCGCTGCTTGTAGAAGAGTGCGTTGGTGTTCTAAATCTGCTTGCAGTGCTTCTTTGACTGTATTAGCGATCGCCCCAATTTTCGGACGTTCTTCTGCCGACATCTGACCCATACTTCGCAGCAGTGCTGACAACTGACCCTTCTTACCCAGGTAAAATACTCTGAGTTCCTCTAGGCGTTCTAGGGTATCGGCAGCGGCGATCGTTCGTTGCGCTTCCTGTCGTAGTGCTTCCAGTTGAGCCGCTAAATTGCTAGGCTGATCGGTCATGCTCGTTAGTTGTCAACAGTGATTCTAGAATATCTGGCTGCGTTAAAAAACGCATTCTATCATACCAGTTTAATTGAAGTGTGAAGGTGAAAAGGGAAAAGGGAAAAGGAAATCAGTTACCAGTTACCAGTTACCAGTTACCAGCTCCCCTTTTGCCCCTCTCCCACTCTCCCCCTCTCCCTAGTCCCCAGCCTCTAGCCCCTAGCCCCTAGCCCCAGCACCCCTAGTAATGAAATTACTTATTAGCAACGACGATGGAATTTTTGCCCCTGGTGTACGCAGCTTAGCCGATGGCTTAGCAGCAGCAGGTCATGATGTTTCTGTGGTTTGTCCAGATCGAGAAAGATCCGCTACTGGACACGGTTTGACCCTGCATCAACCGATTCGTGCCGAAATTATTGAATCAGTTTTTCACCCTAGCATCAAAGCTTGGGCGTGTTCTGGCACTCCTTCGGATTGCGTTAAGCTAGCAGTTTGGGCTTTGCTTGAGTGTCCCCCTGATCTTGTGCTTTCTGGAATTAATCAAGGGGCAAATTTGGGTACTGATATTTTGTATTCTGGAACCGTGTCAGCAGCAATGGAAGGCGTGATAGAACGCATTCCTAGTATTGCTTTGAGCTTGACTAGTTTTACTTCTAAAGACTTTCAAGCTGGTGTAGCCTTTGCTCAATGGCTGGTTGCTCAGCTAGCAAATGATCCTCTGCCAGAACTAATGTTACTTAATGTCAATGTACCTGCTGTGAAGTTAGAAGAAATTGCTGGGGTTGTCCTCACTCGTCAGGGAGTGCGCCGCTACGTCGATGTGTTTGAAAAACGAGTCGATCCGCGCGGTAAAACTTATTATTGGTTAGCAGGAGAGTTACTAGAGGATGTTGAACCAGAGCAAGGGTTACATTTACCTCAAGACATCCCTACCGATGTAGAAGCAATTCGCCACAATTACATTACCGTAACACCGTTGCAATATAACCTAACTTATGCATCTGGGCTGAATCAATTAGGCAAATGGAAATTTAATTTTCCTTAAAAAAGCGGTGACTCGTGACTCGTGAGGGCGTGAGTGGGAGAATTGTTAATTTATACTTTTTGCATTCATCCTTTGTCCCTTTTCCCGCAATCCCATTTCCCAAAACTGGTAACTGGTAACTGGTAACTGGTAACTGGTAACTGGTAACTGGTAACTGATTTCCTTTTCCCTTTTCCCTTTTTTCCGATCTATGTGTCAAAATGTAAAGCGTGAGGGTTACTTACTCTACTGCTAAGGCTTTAATTCCAACCGCTGTTGCCCTGGGAAATTTTGACGGTCTGCATCGTGGGCATCAGCGGGTAATTCAGCCTGTTTTGAAAACGAGGCAAGTTGCCCCAGATAAGTTGCCCCAGGTGGGAGAACTTCCTAACTGGGAAGAACACGTCCAGGCTACAGTTGTCACCTTTAATCCCCACCCGCAGGAGTTTTTTTCTGGGCAACCCCGTGCTTTGTTGACACCTTTGGAAGAGAAAGCACAGCAGCTATCGTGTTGGGGTATAGAACAGTTGGTATTATTGCCCTTTGACCGAGAATTGGCTGCTTTAAGTCCACAAGATTTTGTGGAAAAGATTTTGGTGCAACAGTTGCATACTCAAATGATTAGTGTGGGAGAAGATTTTTGCTTTGGTAAGGGGCGCAGTGGAACTGCTACTGATTTACAAGCGATCGCCTCTAACTTCGGCATTCCTGTCACCATTGTACCAAATTTTACCTGTCTAGGCGATCGCATCAGTAGTTCTGCTATTCGCCATGCTTTGACCGAGGGCAATTTGCAACGCGCTAAACAACTGTTAGACCGTCCTTATATCCTCACGGGAATCGTTGTTAAAGGACAGCAACTGGGTAGAACCATCGGCTTTCCCACAGCCAACATCCAGCTACCACCTGACAAGTTTATCCCTCGCCAAGGTGTCTACGCTGTAAGAGTATTTATTGAAGGTGAAAGGCAGAGGAGCAGGGGAGCAGAGGGGCAGGGGAGCAGAGGGGCAGGGGAGCAGAGGGGCAGGGGAGAGATTATAATCCAAAATCCGATCCCCCCTGCCCCCCTTAAAAAGGGGGAATCTAAAATCCAAAATTCTTCTAGCCTCCAGCCTCTAGCCTCTAGCCCCTCCTCTTCTAGCCTCCAGCCCCTGGGCATTGGTGTAATGAATATTGGCATTCGTCCTACAGTTAATGGTAACAGTCAATCTGTAGAAATACATTTGTTGAACTGGTCGGGCCATTTATATGGAAAAACCTTAACAGTAGAATTAGAAGAATTTTTGCGACCAGAACAAAAATTCGCTTCTTTAGAAGAACTGAAAGCACAAATTAATACCGATTGTGCTAAAGCTAAATCGCTGCTGGGGGAACAGTCGGGCGATTATCAGCAAGTGATTTGATCTTGTATATCATAGAGGGTTAAAGGCGATCGCGCTCGATTTTAGCCAGGATTTCCGCGTATTGACGCATTGCACTTCGTTATAGTACACAAAGCTTGTTTGTATTAAATATTACTAAGCTTTTTTTCATAAACTCATCCTCTGGGGGGGTATTAAGTGAGTTGGGTTGAGTTAAGTTTTACTGAATAAAGTGATCTTTTTGCAGATATGAGGTAATAAGATGGACGGAACAACAAAGCTTTGGCTTTGGATCGGCTGTATTGGCATGACTATAGGGGCAGTAATATTTGGTTCAAAAGCAGCGTCAATGCGGAAGAAAGAAGGGATGGAGTTTCCCCTAGAAAGCTTCTTCATCACCCTTGTAGCGGCAACAATGTACCTAACAATGGCGCTTGGCGAAACGGTAACACCAGTGAAGGGACAAGAAGTTTTCTGGGGACGTTATATAGACTGGTCTATTACTACTCCCCTACTTTTGCTCGAACTTGGTGTAATAGCTGGGTTACGCCCGAAATTGATTATAGGCGTAATAGGGGCAGATCTCTTCATGATCTTGACTGGTATGATAGCCGCCTTTGAATCACGACCTAATAACTACATTTGGTACATAATTAGCTGTGGTGCTTTCCTAGCTATCCTCGTATCACTGCTGAGTGAGTTTACCGCCAGTGCAGCTAGACGAAACCATAAGGTAAACAATTTATTCAATACGCTACGAAATGTATTGATAGTTTTATGGTTTTGTTACCCGATTGTTTGGATATTCGGGGCTGAAGGGTTTAAATATATTCCTACTGGTACTGAGACAGCACTGTATGCAATTCTAGATCTGTGTGCCAAAGTTGGCTTTGGTTTCATTGTCAATTCGGCTCACTCTGACACTCTAGCAGAAGCCAGTAACACCCACAGCTTCATGGAAGCGGTTCATTCATATATGGGCAAAGGCAGCAGAGAAAGAGAAAGAGAAATGGAAAGACAAAGAGAATATACCTAATAATAGGTTGTGTAATAGGTGTCAGATGCAAAACGCAGCTTTGCGTGTAACGGTAAAAGCTGTGTTTTGTTTTCGTTGAAATCGGATGAACAAACTAAGCACACCAGAAAAACAGGCGTTTAATCAAGAAAGACGAGAGGTTCTGCAACAGCTAGAAGACTGGCTCGAAATGCCAATGCTTGTGCTTGGCTTGCTGTGGCTGGCGTTGTTTGTTATCGAGTTGATTTGGGGTTTGAGTCCTCTGCTCGAAGCGATTAGCACAGTTATTTGGATAATTTTTATTCTAGATTTCACGGTCAAATTTACCATAGCTCCACGCAAGCTTATATATCTTAAGAGCAACTGGCTAAGTGCTATTGCCCTTTTACTGCCTGCACTGCGCATCTTCCGAATTGCTCGCTTTATCCCAATACTAGGTACGGTACGGGCAACTCGTGGACTGAATTTAGTCCGAGTGATGACACGCACTAATCGCGGTATGCGCGCCCTCGGTGTCAGTATGGAGCGTCGCGGCTTCGGCTATGTAGTGGCGCTGACGCTGATTGTTACCCTAGTGGGAGCAGCTGGGATGTATGCATTTGAACATAATACTCCCAACGGGGAAGGGCTGAATGACTACGGTACGGCGCTATGGTGGACAGCGATGATTATGACTACAATGGGTTCCCAATACTGGCCCCAAACTGCTGAGGGGCAGGTGCTTTGTTTCTTCCTAGCGCTATATGCTTTTGCCGTCTTTGGTTATGTGACAGCGGCGATCGCCACTTTTTTTGTTGGTCGTGATGCCGAAGACAACGAAGGTGAGATAGCAAGTGAAAAATCTATCAATGCACTGCATGAGGAGATTAAAGCCTTACGTGCCGATATCCAGGCATCCCGCCAGAACAATGATGCCCTCTAATTCGCCTTAGTACTTGATTCATTTATTATCTAAAAACATGAAACGAGAGCCGTCACGCGATTCTTTAATTAATCTTCTTTTGCCGCTGGCATTAATCTTTGGTTTAGTTCTACTACTAAGTCTCAACGCCGGACAAACCAACACACAGACAGAAAAAGAACCATTGGAGACATGGCTCAAGCTGCTAGTTGGCTACTTAGCGGCTGGGGCAGAAATTGCAGCTGCTTTAGTAATTGGTGGTGCAGTGATACGCGGTATTGTTAATTACGCCCGCCAATTGTTGTCGCGCTCAAGACAACATATTGATTCCACCGAAGCGATCCGCTTGCAATTGGGACGAGTGCTGGCGTTAGGATTGGAATTTACCGTCGCAAGTGATATTCTTCGTACTGCTGTTGCACCTACTCGCCAGGATATTTTAAACCTTGGGGCGATCGTCCTTTTGCGAACTCTGCTCAATTACTTCTTAGAGCGAGAAATTCAGCAAGGAGAACAAAGCCGTTTAGCTGCTCAAGAACGTAGTTAAAATTATGAGTCACAAACGTTCAATCGCACCATTACAGGGAGCAAATCGCCCCGCCAGACGCAGGTTAAGTCTAAAGGGTGAGTTAGCCCTAGCAACAGCACCCACATTAACAGTCTTAGGTGTCCTTGCGCTAGTAGAAGCGTTGAGTAGGCAGCGCCTTCTATTCGCGTCTTTGGCTTCCAGTGCGTTTCTGATTTACCTCGATCCTCAGCACGGTACAAACACGGTTCGCACCCTAGTCACTGCACAAATAATGGCAGCAATCATCGGCTTGATTACTCACCTGATCTTGGGTTTTGGCTACTTATCTGGTGGCGTTGCAATGGTGATAACGATCGTACTGATGATTTTGCTTGACATAATGCATCCCCCTGCCGTATCCACTTCTCTGAGCTTTGCCTTACGCGCTGGCAATGAAAACAACCTGGTTTTGTTCGGTTTGGCGGTGGGAATCACTGCCATCCTGGTTGTGCTACAGCGTGTTGCTTTGTGGTTGGTGACTCATTACAGTCGGGAATAATAGACTTCTTGCTCCAAGTCGTGAAAGGGGAAAAGGTAAATACAACAGGTTTAAAAGAGGCTGGAGCCGTGAGGCAATCTATTCGCTCGGTAGCACTTCTGGGTTGTCATCTAGCGAAAGGAGGAATTGAATTAGATCGGTTTGATCTTGCATACTAAAACCAGCCCCAGGATCAACCCAATAGCGATGCCCACTACCGTCTACATTCGACTTGCGTAAACTTTCATTCTTCCGGTTAGCCTTTATCGCTTCTCTACGTAAACTTCTATCTACCAACACTCGCAAACTTGCCCCAGGATCGGGCAGGATATTTTGCATAAGTGTACCTGCCATGCCGATTTGATGGCGATTTGCAACTTCAAAGCGTTTTTTCCCCTGCCGTAGTGCTTCCGCCCCAGCAGCAACACCTCCATCATGCAGATATGGCGCGGTAACATAAAGTCCAATCAAACTAGGCACTTTGTAACCGCCCCCGTTACCATCAGCAAAGGCAAGTTTTATATCTTGTTCGGGTGTGATATCAGTGGGAACATCCAAAACGGGCGGATTAGATGGCAGAGGAACTGATACATTACTCGGATAAGTCTGCGGTGCTTGAAAAATGCGGCGGAATTTTGCCTGTGCCGTCGCCCGTGAAGGTTGAGTTTTGATTTGCGATTCTGCAATTACATGATTGTTAGTGAAATATCGCCCACTGTGACACTCGGCGCAACCCGCCTTTGTGAAAATTGCTGCCCCACGCTGTATAGACGTTGCATCCGATGTCTTTACAGGTGGCGGGGCAAGAGTATTTTGAAACGCAGACATTCCATTGAGTTGGGCAGCAACTGGCATTCCAGGTGAAGAAGCCATCAGCCCATCTAGGATAAACGGTGAACCCTTCGGATATCCAGGCATTGGGATCACCTCGTTAATTGCTGGTGTGCCTGGTGTTGGATCGTTCTGGGCTAAAAAGTCCGATGGTTTAGCGTTTTGTGGTAGTTTGAATGCGGGAGAGGCAGAATTTTGGAGTATTACGCCTAAATAGGTTTCTTTGTCAATGCCTACCAAAGGTTGACTTGCCTCAGCCCCCGCTGTTAAATCTGAGTTAGTCCCATGCACATTGCTATTAAGTGTAGTTAGTCCGTGAAACCAACCAATTGCAGCATTACCGCTCCAGCCGTAGGGATATGCCTTAAAAGTATAGGAAGATGGATTTTGCGAGGGATTGTTTTTATTATCACCCGTTGAGTCAAAGTTGCCTGGAGTCCAAGTTAGAAACGCTGCATCTACAGCTTTTTCTAAGGCTGCTGCATCTGGTAATTTTGCTTGCTTGCCATCTGCATTGATATATGTATGTTCACCAGAGCGAATTTTGAGCGGATTTACACCAGTCTGACGAAACCAAGCAGCTGAATTGCTAGCTAGTGCCAAAATTAAGCCAGTGTCGAGATCATTGTTTGGTGCGCCTTCTAAAATGCGCCCTGTATTTTTATCAACAGCTGCATGACAAGCCGCGCAAGTAACACCGACACGAATTTTACCTCTGTGGATGCGGGTTTGAATTCCCAATGGTACGAAAGAACCCGCAGCTACGTCTAATCCTGTGTTAAGTAATGTGCCTTTTTTGAAAGTGCGATCGCCCAAGGTCAAATCCCGATCCAACTTTACCTGCAAATTTGTTGTATGCTTACCACCAAGAGAAGCGATCGCTAGGGTTAAATTCCCAATATTGAGTGGTCCATTTAGAATACCAGTCACATCAGTAAAAAAGACTTCATTGCCAAAAGTCTCTGTATAAAACGCTTTACGACCAAGTTTAATTAAATCCTCAGTTACAGCCACAGCCCCATTATCTGGTAATAATTCCTCCCCTCCCCCATCTTGTCGTAGATTCGCTGCTTCTTGTTTGCTAATAACTTTACCCAACACATCATACGAGCCAATTTCTTGCGCTGTAGGTTGTGTCAATGGTGTATATGTATTATTAACGCTCGGTGTGCCTGGAAAACCCAACTCAATTTGGTATGCCAAGAAGCTAACGAGGATAATCAAAGATAGCAATATCAACACCGAGCGTAAGCGCATAATACCTTGCTAGCCATTAGTTCTGTAGGAGCGGGTTTATTAGAAATACCTGTCCTCAAACAGACAAGTTAGTCAAACCCGCCCTTACTTTATGGCGAGCAACGCCGTTTATCGTCTGTCTAGAGAAAGAAAGAGTGATAGGGGAGATGGGGACAATTACCAATTACCAACTACCAATTACCTATTACCTAACGTCGCAGACGCTCTTGATATATATTGTAAAATTACAAAGAAAATATCAAACTTTTTGAATAATAAGCTTGGTTTAAATAAGTAGGTGGACATAATTAAGTATAAGATGCGCTCAAGAGTGAAAACATGGCAGTAAAATTTTTTCCCCTTTTCCCTTTTCCCTTTTCCCTTCTACTTAGCTATGTCAATTGAACGAAAAACATATATATTCAAACCTCCATTCCGCCGTTCTCTCTGGCTGGAAAGATTAATAGCAATTATTGCCTTAGTTAATTTTTGTCTAGTCCTATTTGACTTGACTTATATAAGCTGGCGTGATTTTTATTTTGAAAATGTTCCTAGCTTGGTTCAGTTATACGATCCAATTAAAGGAATTGAACTCCATCGAGAAACTCAAGGCTATCTCCATCAGGTTCAGGAATTGGAAACACAGCTCAGGCAAACAGGTTTACAATCACCTCCGGTAGAAAAATCTTTAGAAAATCTGCGCTCGCTAAGTAATGAGCTAATTGAAGATAATCCCTTTGCTGTAGCGAATAAAACTGGAAATTTAGAAAAAATCAAAAATCAGATCCGCGATCGCGTTGGCATATCCTCTGCTCATACTGCCTTCTCGACTTTTTGGAGTATAGCATATCTTTCTTCCTCGGGTTGGGAAAAAGAAATTAATTTTTTCAACATTCATATTAAACCTTTAATTGAAACTAACTACCATCGCCGACTTGGAATTAATGGTAAATTTGTTGACAAATTTTGGTTAATAGACTTACCTTTTGTGGTCTTATTCGGTCTAGAATTTTTAATTCGTACTTTTTATCTTAGTCGCCAACAACCAGGATTAAACTGGTTAGAAGCGATGCTGCGACGCTGGTACGATATCTTTTTGTTGCTTCCCTTTTGGCGATGGCTTAGAGCGATTACGGTAACAATTCGTCTTTACCAAGCACAATTATTAAATCTCGAACCTGTACGCCGACAAATTCAACACGATTTTGTCAGTAATTTTGCTGAAGATCTCACAGAGATTGTAGGTATCCGCTTGATTGATCAGGTTCAAGAAGCAATTGAGCGGGGTGATGCTGCTCGCTGGCTTTTACGAAGTGAGCGCCGACCATATATTAATATTAATAATACCAATGAAGTGCAGGCGATCGCCTCTCGCTTGCTCCACCTAATTGTTTATCAAGTTATCCCAAAACTTCGACCAGAGATAGAAGCTTTACTACATTACAATATTACCACAATCCTCAGTAAATCACCTATTTATCAACAAGTCCAAAGTGTACCAGGTCTAAATAACTTACCCAAAGAATTGACTGAAAGATTAGTGACAGACATATCTCAATCGACTTACAGCACACTGACAACTTTGTTAGAAGATCCTATCGTAATGGAAATGTCGAATCGTCTGATGCAAAACTTTAGTGAAGCATTAGAAGTAGAAGTTAAAAAGCAGCATAACCTACAAGAAATTCAAAGTTTGTTATCTGATTTGCTTGAAGAAATCAAAATTAACTATGTCAAGGGAATTGCCCAAGGAGGAGTTGAAAAGAGTAGAGAAGAAGCAGAATTACTGCGTCAAATTATTAAATAGCTGTTAGCTGTAACTGATAGTTGGTAGTTGGTAACAGGTATTGAGTAACTGGTAACTGGCTATAGCAGTTACCAGATGCTAAGTGATTTGTCATCGGGCATGACTGCCCCATGTAGAACTGTAAAATTTAGCTTAGCATTAGTCAAATCTGCCTCAACTAAGAAGGCATTGCATAAATTTGCCATACTTAAATCAGCCTCAACTAAGTCAGCGAAACCAAGATTAGCCTCAGTTATGTTTGCTTGAGATAAGTTAGCCTGACTCAAAGAAGCCGCAATTAAATTTGCTTCTATCAGGTTTGCATCCTTTAAATTTGCCTTGCTCAGGTTTGCTTCACTTAGATTAGCCTTTCTGAAGTTAACTTTATATAGATTTGCCCCTTTCAAGTTAACCTGAGCTAGATTAGCCTCATTTAGGTTGGCATGACTTAGATTAATACCGTTCAAATTTGCGTCAGATAAGTTTGCACCAATTAAATTTACGTTACTAAAATCTCTTTCCCCTTGTCGATAACGCCTTAAAAGTTCATCTGCATTCATGTAACTTATCTCTCAATATAAATACTTTTTTGAAATGTATTCTCTTGTTCTCAGGCTGAGCCTGGAAGAGCCTTGGTAGACTAATAGTGCAAAATCCAAGAAAAACAGCAAAGTTACTGATCTAGCAATTTAGCTGTAACTGTTTTACTAAGATTCCATCTCAAGAAAGAGAGTCAAGTTAAGTTTGATTGTATATTTTTGTACTAAATATTCTTTAAAAAAATTTCTACACGCTGACAAATTTTCCAAGTTTCTAGTCACCAAGTGTAGGGAGAAATTAACAAATAGGAAGATTACCTGGATTCACAGCATGAATATACTCACTACCTGAATCAGGCCAACCTCTTTTATACGCAGCTTCCTGTGGTTGTCCCCATCCCAGTTGCAGCACAATTTCCAAAAAATTTGAATTCTCCGACTTCCAAAGACTAGCCCATTGAGTTCTCTGAATAATTCTTTCGACATCAATGGGTATAATCTGCCGATAGTTTTTTCCGTGATTAAAACTTAGATATATATCCATGCCAACGGTGACTTCATTCCAGAAGGCAATAATAGAAGCTTTGAAATCGAGGAGTATTTCTATATCGCTAGCCAAGGCAATCAGCTGAGCATCTACTTCGGGATAGCACAGAGTTTTGCCTTTTACAGTCAGTTGTCGCCAGACAATGCCTGAAACACCATTTTCTCTTTGGTAACGGTGAACAGCAGCCTTGAAGTCTTGATAAGCGGTAAATTTTTGCAACCCTTCGGCTTTGAGATACTTGTCAATGACAGAATTGCCTGAAACCTTGGCGGCTAAGTTTAGACGCTGCCCCTGAAGACAAGCCATCCGCTCGTTTGCCAAAATTTGGATTAGCTGCTGCGTAGTGTAGACCATGAGCTAGTGCCTAGGGTCGAGTATAGAGAATATGGTAGCTACCTGAATTATCTATTGAAGAAGGGGCTAGGGGCTAGGGGAAGAGGCGCTCGTGCGCTCGTGCGAGAGGCTAGAGGAACCAGAAGTTAGAGGAACCAGAGGAACCAGAGGAACCAGAGGAACCAGAGGATTTTGGATTGGATTGGATTGGTAGTTGGTAGTTGGTAGTTGGTACTTGAGAATTGGTAACTGGTAACTGGTAACTGGTAATTCTCCCCTTTGCTCCCCCAGCCCCTTTGCCCCTAGCCCCTCCTCTT
The DNA here is from genome assembly GCA_964248365.1 of uncultured Chroococcidiopsis sp. Classification (GTDB taxonomy): domain Bacteria; phylum Cyanobacteriota; class Cyanobacteriia; order Cyanobacteriales; family Chroococcidiopsidaceae; genus Chroococcidiopsis. Next base: position 68,553 of record CAXTYC010000004.1, read on the forward strand.
CACTTTGCTAATTCAGAGCTTAACTCGTTTACTGGTCGTCGCTTCAACTCGACAGACTCTGAGCGGGGTAGCAAGTCAAACACTTCCCTCAAGGTGTCGTCTATTTCTTCATACGGTACTTGCCCTTTTTTGTTCAGGACAATCTTACCCGCTTGATTAAACACGACGACTTGAGGAACCACACCTTTGTAGTAATACCCAGCTTCCCCTGGTGCATAGGTAGATTTAGGTGGGATGGCATCTACATTTACGGGAATGATATTTGTTGCCCGACCATAGAATGCTTGCAGGCGCGAAACGACTGGAGCATATTGCTTGCAGTCGCTGCAATCGTCTAGGTAAAGTACTAGCACAGTTGCCCTTTTGCTTTGCTGCAACGACTTTTCTAACTTGACTTTAGGTGGGACTAAGGAGGCATTACCGCCATATAAGACGAAGACGTTACCCTCATAACTGTCGTCTTTGATACCTGCCAAAGCAGATGGCATCCCTAGTAGGAAAAACAGACATCCCAGCAGCAGCAAAAACCTGGTGCAAAGACGCTGCCAAGAACGAATAGCTCTGATGGGTGAGTGTAACATGAGAAGATTCATAGCACAAAGCTGTAGATTCGATCCGATAGTCTGTATCTATTAGAGCATCGTAAAATACTGTCTTGCCATGCAGTTGCCTTTTTTGTGCGGTAATGGGTAGAGACGTAGCACTGCTACGTCTGTACTTTTTTATTCTCCGCTTTGAATTACGAATTACAAATTACTATGATTTTGTATTTTTGCATACGGAAATATTTGTACTAATATTGCGTATATACAAAAGCATCAATTGAACTTGGGTAAACTGTAATCTTACAGTCAAAGTAATATTTATCAGATCTTGATATCCTAGGCTGACCACAAATAAAAATAATTAAAGTAAAAACAGCGCTTTTCAGGAAATGCACCTGACATTTTTGTCTTTGTACGCTTAGATAATTGATAAAACATCTATCTAAAGACTGAATTACTGTAAGACATTGGTGATGTAATTTACCTCTCAAGTTTATTTCTGCTTGAACTTTTGGCAGTTACGATTTGGACTAAGCTCTTTAGGAATTTGGGCGAGGAATTACAAATCTAAAAGCTAATCTAAAATCATCGAGTAAACCTTGAGCCTGAAAAGCTTAATCCAAGTTTTCAATTTAGTTGACAGCAAGGACTAATAGATGTATATCTATATATAAATAAGTGTTGACGGTTGCGTTAGTAAAAATTAGAGGAAATATTAGGTGAACGCAACCCAGTTTCAAAGGGTGGCGAAAGCCCTGGCAGAGCAGCGACGATTCGAGATATTAGAGGCGATCGCTATGAATCAGGAATTGTCATGCAAAGAGATAGTAGAACAATTTACCGTATCGCAGGCAACAATTTCTCATCACCTGAAGGAGTTAATAAATGCTGGGTTAGTTAAGCCCCGCCGAGAAGGACAATACTGTTATTACAGCTTATGCCCTGAAGTTTTATCAGAATATATTTCCCAGTTACATCAACTCGTTGGACTGGGGATAGGGGGGCAAAAATCAAGAAATTTTATATAAGAAAAGGAGAAAACTATGCGCGATCGCGCATAAGTTGAATAGATGGTATCAGCCATCAACGAACAAATATTGAATAATTTGTAACCGTTATCAGACGGTAGTTTTGAAATTTAGGTACGAAGAAATTCTAACCAAAAACATTATTACAATCGTAACTGCTGTGTAAGACATGGAAACATCCGAATCCCAAGCTCAAGCTCAAGCGCCTGTTGTAGAAGAGCGTACTCCACAGACTTCACCCAAGCCACCACGAACACGGCGACGGTGGCTTTGGCTATTGTTATCTCTATTGCTACTGCTAGGTGGAGGATTTGTGGTTTGGCGGGTGCTAGCTGCACGCAATCAATCAGCCCAGGAAGCTGCTGCTCAACCCCAAGCGGTAAGAGTTAGGATAGCGGAGGTAAACGCACAAACGATTAACGAGAGTTCAGAATATATCGCCAACCTAGAATCGCGTCGTAGTGTAACTCTTTTGCCGCAAATCCAAGGACGGGTAACAGACATCTTTGTAAGAGATGGTGATAATGTCCCAGCTGGGAAAGTGCTGCTCCAAATAAATCGTGAACAACAACAAGCAGCAGTCAGCGGTGCGCAGGCAGCAGCAGCAGCAGCACGTTCACAAGTAGAAAATGTCAGGGCGACGCTCAGTTCCCTAGAGGCACAGCGGCTATCTAATCAGTCCAATGTGGAATTAAACCAAAAAGAATATGCAAGGTATTCTAGCCTTGCCGATCAAGGAGCAGTAGCTCGCTCAGTTGCAGATCAATATACAAATAGGATACAGACAGCTAGGGCTAGCTTAGCTGCGATCGACAAACAAATTCAAGCGCAAAGAGCTGCACTGGCAGCGGCGCAACAGCAGTTGCAGGAAGCTCAAGCGGGTACTAGAGGACAACAGGCACAGCTTAATTACTACCAAATTTCAGCCCCCTTTGCTGGCACAGTTGGCGACATTCCGGTGAAAGTGGGTGACTTCGTGAATACGAGCACTCAACTGACTTCCCTCACCCAAAACCGACCCTTAGAGGTGAACATCTCTGTACCGACAGAACGAGCGCCTCAATTGCGACAAGGAATGACCGTAGAGCTACTAGACGCTCAAGGTAAGAGCATGGGGACAAGTAGAATATTTTTCATTGCGCCTAATACGGCAAATAACACTCAATCAGTACTGGTCAAATCGTTGTATGAAAATTCCAATGGTCAACTACGAGCCGACCAATATGTGCGGGCAAGAGTAATCTGGAACCAGCAATCAGGAGTATTGGTTCCGGCTACGGCAATAACTCGCTTGGGTGGAGAGACTTTTGTGTTTGTAGCGCAGCAAGCACCACCACGACAACAAACCGAACAATCAACTGGACAGTCAAATCAACAATCCCAAAGCGCACCGCAGTTAGTAGCGCGGCAAAAACCCGTGAAATTGGGCATTATCCAGGGTAATAATTACCAAGTGCTGTCAGGATTAAAGCCAGGAGAAAGAATTATTGTTTCAGGGCTTTTGAACCTGAGAGATGGCGTTCCCATTACTCCAGAATCCGCTGCGAATCGAAGCCAGTCAACAATAGAACAAGGGGGACAAACTAAAAGCTGAAGGCAAAAAGGATAAAGGATGAAGGTTGAAGGGGAAAGGGCAAAGGGCAAAGGGCAAAGGTTTTGAGTTATGAGTTACTCGTAAAGAGTTATGAGTTAAAAACTTAAACAATTCAAAACTCACAGCAGAAAAACTCAAAACTCTTTACTTCATACTTCACACTTCATACTTCATACTTCACACTTCATTTACCTCTCGCCCCTTATCGCTTGCCCCTTAACCCCAATATTTGCCTATGTTTGTTGATTTTTTTATTAAGCGACCCGTTTTTTCGAGTGTCTGCGCCCTGATTATCTTGCTGTTGGGGGCAATCAGCATTCCCACTCTACCTACCGCCAGATTGCCGGAAATTGCCCCGCCCCAAGTTCAAGTTAGTACTAACTATGTTGGAGCCAGTGCTGAAGTCGTGGAAGACACAGTTACGACTGTTTTAGAAAGACAGATCAACGGTGTCGAAGGCTTGAGGTACATGGAGTCGAGCAGCAGTAACGATGGTACTAGTACGATTCAAATCACATTTGATCCGTCACGGAACAAAGATATTGCGGCTGTTGATGTTCAGAACCGCGTGTCGATCGCTACACCACAGTTACCAGAACAGGTGCGGCAGGTAGGAGTCACTATTAATAAGCAGCCTCCTAACATCCTTTTAGCAATGGGATTGTACTCGGAAAATAATGAGTACGACAATATCTTTTTAAGCAACTACACTGACTTGTACATAGTAGATGCCTTAAAAAGAATACAGGGCGTGAGTGACGCGCGAATTTTTGGCGAACGCCGCTATGCTATGCGTTTGTGGCTAGATCCCAACAAACTCGCCAGCCGCAATCTCACGGCTCAGGATGTGGTCAATGCGCTGCAAGAACAGAACTTACAGGTGGGTGCTGGGCAAATCGGTCAGCCACCAACGATGGATGGGCAACAGTATCAAATTGACCTGCGGGCGATCGGCAGACTTACCGATGTATCAGAATATGAAAACATGGTCATCCGCCCAGGGACAGATGGAACCCTCGTCACGCTAAAAGATGTGGGTAGGGCTGAACTGGGAGCGCAAAGCTACAACTCTTTTGTGCGCTATAGCGGTAAAGAAGGAGTTGGTATCTTGATATTTCCGATTCCAGGCAGCAATGCCTTGAATGTTGCTAAAGAAGTCAAAGCGGAAATGGAAAGGCTGGCTAAGGAGTTTCCGCCAGGAATGAAATATCAGGTAGCGTTTGACACAACTTTGTTTGTGGAAGAGTCGCTCAGAGAAGTGATCAAGACGCTGTATGAGGCAATCCTGCTGGTGATCCTGGTGATTTTTATTTTCTTGCAGGATTGGCGCACTACCCTAATTCCCGTTATCACCATTCCGCTTTCGTTGATTGGAACCTTTGCCTTTATCAAAGCTTTTGGGTTTTCGATCAACATTCTGACTTTATTTGGGATTACTTTGGCAACAGGGCTGGTAGTCGATGACGCGATCGTTGTGGTTGAAAATATCGCTCGCTTGATTCAAAATGAAGGAATGCCGCCGCGTCAGGCTGCCTCTGAGTCAATGCACGAACTGAGTGGGGCAGTAATTGCAACCTCCCTGGTGCTAATGGCAGTGTTTGTACCTGTGGCGTTCTTTCCTGGCTCGACGGGACAGATATATAAACAATTTGCCCTCACGATCGCCTTTTCGATCGCTCTTTCTACCTTTCTTGCCCTCACCCTTACTCCATCCCTCGCAGGCATCCTGCTGCGTCCACAGCAAAGAGCTTGGGGAATTTTTGGCTGGTTTTTCGATCGCTTTAATTGGGGCTTTGAAAAATTGCGCCAAGGATATGAGCGAAGTCTTAAGCGCCTGACACACCTCAAACCACTTGTGTTGGGAGTATTTGTTGTGTTCTTGGTGCTGACAGGCGTGCTGTATACGCGCGTACCTACAGGATTTCTCCCCGACGAAGACCAAGGCTATTTCATCAACATTATTCAAGGACCAGAGGGAGCTTCCTTGAATTACACCGATGAAGTTATGAAAAAGGTGGAAGCACAATTGCTCAAAATGCCCGAAGTCCGAGGAACTTTCGCCGCTGGTGGCTTTGGTTTGGGTACTAGTGGTAATAATGCCAACAAAGGAGCGATTTTTGCGCCCCTCAAGCCTTGGGGTGAACGACACGGGGAAGAACACTCAGCCGCAGGGCTGATCAAAAAAATGTTGGGATTCTATTCGACAATTCCCGACGCACGAGTAGTAGCAGCTAATCCACCACCGATTCAGGGTTTAGGTAATGTTAGCGGCTTCTCGTATAAGCTGGAAGACCGCAGAGGTAACAATTCCGTAGATACACTGCTAGGAGTCTCGAAACAGTTAATTCAAAGAGCTAATCAAACACCTGGATTGCAAGCTGTATTTACCAGTTTTGGCGCAAATTCGCCGCAAATGGACATTGAAATCGATCGCAACAAAGCTAAAGCGCTCTTTGTCAATGTAGACGATATCTTAAATACGCTGCAAAGTAACTTCGGTGCGCGATACGTCAACGATTTCAATTTGCAAGGACGGACTTATCGGGTGTATGTCCAGGCAGATAAACAGTTTCGCTCCAACCCTGATGATATTGGTCGGTTGTACGTTCGTTCTCAACCAACTGCCCCCAATCAACAACCTCAGATGATTCCTCTGAGCAACCTGGTGAAAGTTACTCCCACCACTGGGGAGCAAACAATTAATCACTACAACTTGTACCGAGCGATTGAAATCAATGGATCAAACGCCCGAGGCACTAGCTCTGGACAAGCAATCCAAAAGATGGAGCAACTATCTGCGGAAATTTTGCCGCCAAGTATGGGCTATGAATGGTCAGCGCTATCTAGAGAAGAGCAAGAGTCTGGGGGTAAAGCACCGATAATTTTTGGTTTGGGGCTTATCTTCGTCTTTCTGGTGCTGGCGGCACAGTACGAGAATTACGTTGACCCTCTGATTATTATGCTCTCAGTTCCCCTAGCGATCTTCGGGGCGCTCTCAGCGATGTCGCTGCGTGGTCTAACCAACGATGTGTATTGCCAAGTCGGTCTAGTGATGCTGATTGGTCTAGCTAGTAAGAATGCGATTCTAATTGTGGAATTTGCTAACCAACTGCGAGAAAGAGGCGTTTCGATTACTCAAGCAGCTGTGGATGCAGCACAAGAACGCCTCAGACCAATTCTGATGACGGCGATCGCTTCTTTGGTGGGTTTTTGGCCTCTAGTAGTTGCCCAAGGAGCAGGAGCAGAAAGCCGACAATCTCTGGGTACTGCTATCTTTGGCGGTCTGCTTGTTGCTACTGTATTGAGTTTGTTGATAGTGCCAATCTTATATATCTTGATTGGGAGTATCCGCGATCGCCTCACGAATCGTCGTCGTCAGCCTCAGCCAGCTGAGCAACTAGTTAATAGTGCCGATGGCAAAGTCCCTACCGAAAGTCGCCGTTGAATTGGCTACCCATTAACTAAAGTAATGAACCAGGTTGAACACAATCAGTCTGGTTCACTTTTTTTTTAGCATATGTTGCATATTTTGTCTATATTCACAGGATAAATTTGTGGAGGTGAAAGCATGGATATTGCAATGTTAACGAAGGCACTAGGAGTTGAGGCGAAAGCATATCTGGATGCTTTTAACCCAATACTCGCAACAAACCCCCCATCAGATAGCTCACCACTGGTATTCGCTGGCGTACTGGCAAGTTTAGTAGTAATTTACCTTGCTAGCACCATCGGTGGTGAGATTTGTGCGCGACTCAATTTACCCCCAGTTCTCGGACAACTATTAGCAGGTTTAGTGCTGGGAATCTCTGCTTTTCATTTGCTGGTATTTCCCGAAGGTGGCTCAGATGGTAGTAACTCTTTAATGATGGCTTTTCTCGAAGCCACTGCTGGTTTAAGTGTCGATGCAGTGGGGACAACATTTCAAACAGACAGCGAAGTCATTTCGATTTTGTCGGAAATTGGTGTAGTGATTCTGCTGTTTGAAATTGGTTTGGAATCAGATTTAAAAGAACTGCTACGGGTTGGTTGGCAAGCGGCAATAGTAGCAGTAGTCGGAGTAGTAGTGCCGTTTGTAGGCGGTACTTTAGGACTAGTATATCTGTTTGGTATAGCCTCTATACCAGCAATCTTTGCTGGTGCGGCTTTGACTGCAACCAGTATCGGTATTACCGCTAAAGTTTTGGCAGAATTACAATATCTCAATCGCCCAGAAGGTCAAATTATCATTGGTGCAGCAGTACTCGATGATGTATTAGGCATCATCGTCTTGGCAGTGGTTGCTAGCCTTGCCAAAACCGGAGAGGTAGAACTGACAAATGTCCTATATCTAATTGCCAGTGCAGTAGCTTTCTTAGTGGGGACAGTTTTACTAGGGCGCTGGCTGAATCCTTATTTTGTCAAGTTAGTAGATGAACTCAAAACTCGTGGTCAGTTGTTGATTCCTGCCCTGATCTTTGCTTTTGTCTTATCCTACATCGCTACAGTGATTAAATTAGAGGCAATTTTGGGAGCCTTCACTGCTGGCTTAGTCTTAGCAGAAACCCAGAAATGTCGAGAACTCAAAAACCAGGTAGTACCCATCGCCGATATGTTAGTACCGATTTTCTTTGTAGTTGTCAGTGCCAAAACTAACATCGGTGTCCTTAACCCAGCCGTACCTGAGAATCGGGAAGGGTTAATCATGGCAAGCTTTTTGATTGTGGTGGCAATTTTGGGTAAAGTTGTTACTGGCTTTACAGTATTTGGTCAACCTGATATTAATCGATTGGCAATCGGTGTGGGTATGATTCCTAGAGGGGAAGTAGGACTAGTATTTGCTGGCATTGGAACGGCGCTTGGTGTCCTTTGTGATGGCTTGGATGCGGCAATTATCATGATGGTGATCTTGACCACATTTCTAGCCCCACCTTTATTACAGGTTGTGTTTAAAAAGCCAACCAGGGAACAGGATTTGCCTCAATCAAAAGCTGTTTTATCTATGCAAGATCCTAATAACAGTTAGCTTGCTTGAGCGTCATGGTTTGTAAGGTGGGCAATGCTTACTATGGATTATTCAAAGTAAGCAAATGGCTTGTAAGGTGCGCATGGGTGGCATACGAGCTACTAAATTCTAGTCTCGTCTAAACAAACCAAGTAGGGGACCTAAAATTGCCCCAAAGACAAACCCACCAGCGTGCGCCCAGTAAGCAACACCACCGCTTTCCATACCAATGTTAGTACGTGCTTGCAAACCAGCAATACCGTAGAAGGCTTGTTGGACAAACCAAAACCCTAGAAAGAAGATAGCAGGAATTTCAAATGTAGTGATGAAAAATCCAATTGGGATTAAAGTCAGAACTCTAGCGTGGGGGTAGCGGAGAATGTATGCACCCATCACGCCAGCGATCGCCCCACTAGCCCCCAAGGAAGGAATTGCAGAATTTTGCGAAAAGAACCACTGGGAAAGTGCTGCCAAAACCCCACAGGTAAGATAAAAGATTAAAAATTTTAAATGTCCCAAGCGATCTTCAACGTTGTTACCAAATATCCATAAATACAACATATTTCCTGCTATGTGCAAGAAACCACCATGCAAAAATTGAGAAGTAATTAGAGTTGCCCACTCTGGTAGTTGTTGACTTGTAGGGAGAGGACATCTAGCTACTATGTTCCCCGATAATTGACATGGCACTAAAGCGGCTGAGTAGAAAAATGTTTGCAATTGTTGTGGTGTCAGACTCAGTTGATACAGAAAAATGCCGATATTTGCTCCAATTAACCCATAGGTAACATAGGGTGTGATTGTTGTCGGAACGTTATCTCGCAGTGGAACCACAGGGATGAGTCCTATAAATTGAGTGACAAAGGGGGGGGGTTTAATAAATTGCCCAAATCGAGTTGCAACGGCAATGCTGAATTGTAATTCATCATTCCTCTGCTTTTGATGTACCCAACTTCTAAATTATTGAGCCAAGTATAGCAATGGCTGTTATATATTTTACCATATTGCTGTTCAAATTTACTTCATTACTTCAATTTTATTGCTGACATTATGCAAGCAAATCAATATGTAGTATTAATATTTCACAAACCTAAATTTATTTATTAGGTAATAATTTCCTGTCCAGCTGCAAATTATTCCAAATACTGATTGATAATTGATAGCTTGAATCGATTCACAAATCATTTATATTATTATATTGAAAGGAAGCTATGCTCAGAAGTACACAATTAAATTTGTGCTATCAAAACAAGATTTGTATTATTAGTTTTTTAATAAGTACAAGGAGATAAAAGATGGTGGGCATGGGTGGTATAGTGTATGAGGTAAGTATTATTGGTTTTGTGATAAGTACAATCATATAAAAGATGGTGGGCATTGCCCACCCTACTGTATGAGGTCACAAATACCTTTGCTGAGTATATTGGTCTTGAGGATCTGGTTTGAGCAAACCTAACAATGGACCTAGAATTGCTCCGAAGACAAAACCACCAGCGTGCGCCCAGTAAGCAACGCCACCACTTTCCATACCGATGTTAGTGCGAGCTTCCAAGCTAGCAACACCATAGGCAGCTTGTTGGAGAAACCAAAAACCCAAAAAGTAGAAAGCGGGAATGCGAACGGCGGGAAAGTAAAATCCCAAAGGAATTAGGGTTAATACCTCAGCACGGGGGTAGCGGAGAATGTATGCACCCATTACGCCAGCGATCGCCCCACTAGCCCCCAAAGAAGGAACAGGCGAATTTTGCGAAAAGAACCACTGACTTAGCCCTGCCAAAACACCGCAGGCGAGATAAAAGAACAAAAATTTGGCGTGTCCTAAGCGATCTTCAACGTTATTACCAAAAATCCACAGAAATAACATATTTCCGGCAAGATGCAAGAAACCACCGTGCAGGAATTGGGAAGTAATTAGGGTTGTCCACTCTGGTACTGGCTGATTTACAGGCATACCAGCAAAACTAGCTGTTAGCTCTCGTGGCACGATCGCAGCTAAGTGGAAAAAACTATCTAATTGTTGCGGTGGTAAATTCGCCTCATAAATGAAAGCGAGTACATTGGCAGCAATCAACCCATAGGTGACAATAGGCGTGATAGTTGTCGGGTTGTTATCTCTAATTGGAACCATGCAAATTTTTACTCATACTTTTTGAGACTGGCAACACAGTATCTAAATTCACAAGCGATCGCATCAAACCTACGGATAGATTTGACACCAAAGAGAAAGTAGTGAAGAGTTTTAATCCCACTACTAACTCAAACTCGTTGTCTCGATTACTGTGTGCTGCTTGCTTCGGTTTTCTTATCACCGCGTCCGAGCAACGTGCGAACAGCGGTAGTAATTTCAGGTACGGCAAGTATTAACGACGCGAAAGAGGCAACTGTCGCTACCTGGCAGTACTCACAAAATGCTTTGTTTTCGCTCCATTCCTCACGCGCTAGCTCGGCGGAAACAACCCCATCGATCACGAGCTTGACACCCATTGCAATTGGTAGCAAGGGGTTGCGCCGTGCGCGATCCAAACCGCCAGCAGCAGCCAGCCAAGCAGTGAGGGCGTAATTAAGCACCATAATCGGTCCATCGGGTGAGTTGAATCGGCTGTAAGCGTAGTTAGATGCATCAACGCGGTCTGCGTCAAAAAGCTGCTGTCCTGGTGGATCGGGTAGGTGACTAACAATCCCTGTTTGGTAGAGTGTAACGAGTTGTCCCATCGAACCCCCCAGCATAGACAAGCCGATAATCGCCCGCCGACGGCTCATGTGTGGGTTTTTACCTTTACGCAGTTCTTCACTTAGTTGTGTTGGTTCCATAAAACGCAATTCTCCGTAAAATATAGGGCGATCGCATCACCTGTGTACCTGGTGTTCCACCGATGACAAATAGCAAATACGCAGTATGACTATCGGTTTGGGCGACCTGAGTCTTGCTACCATTTTCGGGAATTGGTCTGATGCGTACCACTTACGCTAGAGGTACTTAGCTCTCACCTGGCATTCAAGGAGAGTGAAAACCACTGTGAGAGCGTAGCTGGGGCGATCGCTTTCTATAAATAAACATCAAAAATATTGTTTTTTTTCGAGCTTTTTGTATTATTTAATACATAAGTTTAAATTGATACAACATAAATTATCAAGCTTTCGGCAGACGCAATTTGTGCATAAGCAAGACAAGAAAAGCTTTAAGGATAAAGGATGAAGGCAAAAGGATGAAGTGTAAAGTGTAAAGGATGTTCGCTTAGTTGCCGTCGGCGCGCAGTTGTTGGCTAAAGTGTAAAGTGTAAAGGGTAAAGCGGTATTGCACTAAGATTAAGATGCACTTCAAGCTACCCTTACCTGCTACCCCTACCCTTCGCGCCTTCTACTTCTAACTTCACACTTCATCCTTAATACTTCATCCTTAATAATTCATCCTTTAGACTTCACACTTCATTTTTAATACTTTTCGCGCTTAGGCACTTCCACTCACAACCGCCGCTGGTTCTGCTACTGCTTGAGATTGCAACTTAGCGGATGGCACAACTTCAGCTAGCTGAGCGGCAATTTCGTCTTTTACAATTTGGCGGTAATCAATGAAGTGTTCTAGGTGGGCGCAGGCGATTAGATAGTGTTCAAACACACCTGGATTTTGCCGGATGATTCCGAACAACTGCTGCCAAAATTGCCAGCGTGTATTTCGCTTAATTCCCTGTCGCCAAAAGATAGTTAGCATTGCCCGAATATCTGTTAATGCTGGAAGGCGAAACTTGGACTTATTAGGAGATGGTCTCATCTGGAGGAAATGCCGATAGGTTCTTGCTAGATAGCGCTTCGGCTCATACAGTTCCCAAAAACATCTCACATACTCACGAGCTAGATCCTCTACAGGGCGAGTAGGGATAAAGTTGATCAATGTTGTTTGGCTGATATTAGCTTCTCCCCTACCCGCAAGCAAACGTCCTTCCTTTTGAAGTCGATGCCACAGTGCCGTATTGGGCAAAGCTTGCAGCATACTGAACATAGCATGAGGAATAGCAGTTGCTTCTACAAAATCAATGATGCGCCCACCTGCTCCTGGCTTTTCACCATCAAAGCCAATAATGAAACCAGCCATCACGCGCAGCCCTGAACGATTAATGGTTTGAACTGCCTCCATCAAAGAGTTGCGGGTATTTTGAAATTTTTGCGTCAGAGACAAGCTATCTGTGTCTGGTGTCTCAATACCCAAGAATACCCCATTAAAATTGGCAGCAATCATTAAATCTAAAAGTTCCTGATCCTGTGCCAAATCTACCGAGGCTTCCGTAGAGAAGCGGAAGGGATAGCCATGCTCTGCCATCCAAGGACCAAGTTCTTTTAGCAACAGCTTGACGTTACGCTTATTGCCGATGAAATTGTCATCCACCATAAAAATTGCGCGTCGCCAGCCCAGGTCATAAAGGGTTTGCAACTCAGCCAACATCTGCGCTGGGGTTTTGGTGCGTGATTTGCGCCCATATAGCACAATAATGTCGCAGAATTCACACTGGAACGGACAGCCGCGCGAAAACTGCACAGCCATATCGCTATAAGAATTGAGATCAAGCAGGTCAAATCTTGGAATAGGTGTATGAGTAACGTCAGGCTTTTCACCTTTAGCACTGAATGTTCCTGATGTTTCACCGCGTTCTAGAGCCTCGACCAACATTGGGAGGGTAATTTCGCCTTCATCCAACACCAGAAAGTTTACCCCAGCTTCGATCGCAGCACTAGGGACGGAGGTGACGTAGGGACCACCAGCTGCTATTAATTTACCGCGCCGCTTTGCTTCGGCAAACAGATACTGCATATCTGTTTTCTGGACAATCATGCCGGAAACAATTACCAATTCTGCCCAGTTCCAGTCGGCTTCAGTTTCAGAGCGAATATTGCGGTCTACGAGGCGGAATTCCCAGCTTTGGGGTAACAGAGCCGCAACTGTGATTATTCCCAGAGGGGGGATAGTCACTTTGCGTCCGATTAGTTCTAGTGTTTTATCAAAAGACCAAAAAGATTTAGGAAAAATCGGATTTAGAAGTAAAACTCGCATCTTATTGAAGGGGCTAGGGGCTTTCTTTTGTGGCTAGTGGAACCAGTGGCTAGTGGCTAGAATTCAAAACGAAAAGACTAGAGGTAAGAATTAGAGCTAAAATTTCTACTTTTAGCCTTAATAGTGTCGGTTTCTCTAGTCACTAGTCACCAGCCACTAATCACTAGCTTCTAGCTTTGGATTAGTAAAGTGTACTAGGTCCGATCGCTATTTTTTCTTGCAGGTATGTGGGTAGGGATTGGCGTAGGCGCGAACCATACATATTTAATGCATTTCCACCCAACAACAGTCCTAAATGCTCACGGTCGTAATCAGCTACTTCCGCCGCATCTTTGACACACTTATGCAGTACGCCGTCCCAATGACCATAATCACCAGAGAAACAAGTTAATCGCTTACCGATTTCACCCATCGCAACGGGAAGATAAGCAGGACCTGGATCGTCTGATTCAAACGAAGTAAAGATTTGACCTCTGTCGAAATATTCCATTGGATCTCGGTGGCGCAAATCGTAATGTTCATACAGGCTAGCATCGTCAATCTTTTCTGGGTTGTGTTCTGCATTCCACAACAGATCGAACAAGTTTTTAGCCTTGCTGATAATATTGACATTATTACCGCCGCCCCGCTCCTGAATCATCAGTTTGGTGACTTCCATCAAGGATGGGCGATAGGGACGTTTGGGATCAAAGTCCCGAATCCGCTTTTCCCAATGCTCATGACAAGCATGGGCAAGATCTGGCAACCAACCACAACCACCTTCTAAAAAGCCAACTCTCAGGGTGGGAAATTGCTCAAATGCGCCATCAAAGATCATACGTGCTAGCGCTAACTGTTGCTGGTTGCGCTGTACGAAGATATGGGTAAGGACAAACGTTTCAGTGTAATCAGAAATGCCCCCCACCATATAAGAACCTGGACCGCCGTGAATACCCAGGGCAATATCTAAATCTACAGCAGCTTGCAAAATTGGTCTAAAGTCGGGATGGCTAATTGTTTTGCAGCTGCGAATTTCTGGGAAAGCTTGGGGTGCTTTCGGATGAGGAATTGGCATATTTGGCGCAACAGCCACACCAATCATGCCCAGTTCGTTGACGCAACGGTGCATCTCGGCAACCGCTGCATCTACATCTTGCAGGGGTAATACACCGATTGGTTTGAGTCTGTTATCGTAGCCTCGGCAATCATCGGCGATGTAGTTGTTGTAGGCACGGCACAAAGCGATCGCCATGTCTTGATCAAGAATACTGGAGAAAATCAGATTGAGAGTGCCAAAGATTACATGAATATCAACGCCTTCTTGATCCATGTGTTCAATTCTGACTCGATTGAAAGTTGCTCCTAAAGTTGTATCTGGATGTAAATTCCGAAATCCTCCTTTTCCCATTCCTTGCGGTTGCGGGAACATCCGCACAAAGTCGTTTTTACCCGTTGCTGGATTGAAGTCTACAATCCGCGCCCGTTGATCGCCAAGACTATCAATCACTAAACCGATGCGATCGCGGTACTCTGGCTCTAGATAATCCCGCATCACCAAGGGATTCTCTAATTTGTGGGCATCTGCATCAATGACTAGTAAACCTTGATACATTAATTCTCCTTGAATTGGTAATTTGTCATGGGGTTGGTTTTTTAATGGGTGCGATCGCCTCTCCCAATCTGTTAAACTGTTTTACTCTTGAAGTGTTGCCAAACTTGGCGCAGACCAAACCAGTTCTCGAAAGACCACGAGAGCGAAGCGAGAATAGTAATACCTGGGTACTTGACAGCAGCAGGTTGATTTTTCTCAATGAATGCATGACCGCCCAGTGCAAAAACTTGGGTTAGTACCAAGCAAAACAGAGTCCATCGCCAGTCGTAGAAAAGTAAAATAATAGCAGCGATCGCCAGTATATTAGCCCAGTGATGCAGAGCTATGTTTACAGGATGCTGATGACTTGCCACAAAATGGGCTTTAGCTTCACGGAAGTAGCTCAAAGTAAATTTCCTCCAGTCACACCCGATGCTTAAAACTACAAATTGTAATAACAATATTAGTAGCTGCTTTCAAGGCAAGCACTATAAATATATACAAATAACAGATTGTATCTCAGACACAGTAACATTATTCTTATCAAAGCAAATATTAATTTATTGTGAGCAAAATCAATATTAGTTAAAATTCCCGCCTGCAATTATGCCACTTTTACTAGCTGCACATTCCGACTTGATTTTTTTGAGATTTAAGCTTGAACAGGAGTAATGTCAAGAGCGATCGTGCGAGGAGCAAGCACTTACAGTTTTCTAGTAGTTTACTTCGTTGTTATTTTTCTTAGTATAAGACTGGTTTAAATGGTCTTCACTTAAGTTTTATACCGACTTCCTCTCGACCTTGCCCTTTGAGTCGGTTTCTTACTAGCAAGCTGTTCAACTTTTTTCCAATCTGCTTGCTCTAATACCGCATCTAATACATCTGAGAGATTGCAGTGCTGCTCATAGGCAATTCGTCTTAGAATTTCGTGATGTTCAGGCTTTATATATACAGGCTTCCTTTGCGTCTGTGCCATTTCTTATATTGATGAACAGCTTTAACACACAGTATACCTCAGCTAAACAGCTAAATTGACAATTAGCTAATTAGCTAGTTAAATAATAAAAGAGTATTCACACAAATGAAATTTTTAAAGCTTTTTTATCCTATATAGCAATTTTGCGCATCATTGGTGAACAGTAGATGATCTAGTAGGGTGGGCGAAGCCCCGTATTACACCATGCGGAGGGATTGCCCACCATTATCAGAAGGAGTGGGCAAGGGTGGCAAACTATAAATTTCACTTTTCCACCCTTTAGAGTACCAGCAACTAGAAGCTTGGTTTAGAAAAAGAAGATATGATGATAGAATTAAAATAACACAATAAATATGTTTTATTTACTTTATACTTATCAAACAAAATAGTTCGATTTTGGTAAAAATATCTAGTTATTTATTTCAAAAATAAAGTATTTATGAGTCGAGACGTAGTTGCGTTATTTTCAGGTTGTGGTGGCTTAGATTTAGGCTTTCGTAAAGCAGATTTTAATGTTGTATGGGCAAATGAAAATGACAAATAAATTTGGCAGACTTACGATAACAACACCTCGCATTCCCACTTTACGGGATGCGATATGGGATTTACAAGAGTCTGCACTTTTGGGGGAGACTAACAAGACAAATGGGGAATCATGTTGTGTCCCAAACCATGAATATATGACTGGTGGGTTCTCTAGTATTTATATGTCACGTAACCGAGTTCGTTCTTGGGACGAACCATCTTTCACAATTCAAGCTGGTGGTAGACACGCACCAATACATCCACAAGCAAACAAAATAATTCATATAGGAAAAGATAAGTGGATGTTTGATCCTAATTCACCACAAAGTTACAGAAGGCTATCAGTTCGAGAGTGTGCAAGAATTCAAACATTCTCGGATGAATTCATTTTTTATTACAATAACTTGGCTGCTGCATATAAAATGATTGGTAATGCTGTTCCTGTTAATTTTGGCTATGCTTTAGGATGGGCTATTTATGCAGATTTATTTAATAGTACACAACAGAAATACAAAATGTTTAATCAAAAGCAAGAGTTGAGTACGCTGAATATAGCATTGAATTAAAATTTTTAGTAAGATTGTCTATTTTCGGGTAATTACAATATTGTAATCTTGCTCCAAGCTATTGAGAATCTGATTATGATTAAGTTTATTAGGTTCTACTTGTGTAAATTTACCCAATTTCATTAGCTCGCTTAAAGATATTATCGTTTTTCTGTTGTCTTGGCGTTGATACGGCTCAAACCTGGTGTAGACGTTTTTACCTCTGTTGCTTCCTTCTGTCATAGGATTGATAGGTCTACAAATGATTTTAATATCTTTGCTTTGTGCTTTTACTGATTGAGAATTGATTGGTGAAAGATTTGCTAAAATATCTGTAATAGTCGATGGATGGTCATTAGAAATATATCAGCAATTAGCAACATTGTCTCCTTCGCCCGCACCTGCAACAATTTTTATAAGTTCGTCCTCCTTAACATGATTGAACGCCCTCTTTTATTGCAAATAAGTGCCTTCATATTAATATCAATCAGGCTTTAGGGCGTGTGTCTTGCGATCGCCCCTTATCCTTCTGTCAAAGCTTCATATTGTTTTTGATTAATTCGCCCTGCTTCATACAGCGTTTTGGTAATTTCAGAAATACTTAACACAGAATGAGCGCGATAACCATTTTCTTTCAGCCTATCTTTAACACCTTGTTCATGATCGATAAACACTACAATGTCATTCACATTCAACCCCGATGACTTCAACTTTTCTGCCCCTTCCATTGCGCTTTTACCGCTAATCAGAATGTCATCGACTACGACAACGGTTTCTCCTGGATGAAAAGTTCCCTCAATTACTCTGCGAGTACCGTGTGCTTTGACTTCCTTGCGAGGATAAATCATGGGACAATTGAGCCGCAAAGATAATCCAGTTGCTGTTGGTAAAGAACCATAGGGTATTCCAGCAATTCGATCAAAACTAAGGTCTTTCAAAACTTCTGCATATGAGTTGATAATTTGCTCAAAGATTTGGGGATTAGAAATGATTGTGCGTAAGTCAATATAGTAAGGAAATGTTGCACCCGATGCTTGAACAAACTCGCCAAATATGATGCAACCAATATCATAAAGTTGTAAAATTAAAGGAGTTTGAGGATGCTGATTTAATAAACAGACATCGGGCAACCATAGGGAACATTTAGAACCTTCAAAAATAACTTTATTTCTGACTTGATTAACTTCCTGACATAGAGATTTAATTGCAACAGATGGATTTTCATCGCTTAAAATATCTTGGGGAACAGGAATGAGTAAACCATCACCGTTGTTATTTAAGCCTGCTGCTACTAGAGAATTCAAATTGCCACCTTCTGCCCAAATGCTACGAGCGAGTATTATTCTTTCCTCCGCGATCGCGCGAATTTGGGATAATACATTAGGTGATATGGTTCCTACTTCCAAACCCAATTGTTCTTGCGTACCCCAGGTTTTGGCTTCCTTAGCTATTTGTAAGTAAAGGGGAGATTCTGGAGAGGGATATTGCTGCAAAGGAATCGCCCCAGGATTGGAAGTACAGCACAAGACAAATACCCCCTTACCTGGATATACTAAAAAAGGTGCTACCAAATCTTGCCCTGGATATGGAGTGAGTGTAATTGCATCTACTTGCCAATCTTCAAATACAGTCTGGGCAAAAACAGTACTAGTATTGAGATCGCTATGCTTTGCATCTAAAATAATTGGAATGTTACTAGGAATAGCCTTGAGTGTTTGTTGCAACAATTCTATTCCTTGGACACCTAAAGCCTGATAAAAGCCAAGGGTGGGTTTATAGGCACAAACGCTTTGTGATGTTTCTGTAATTAGAAATTGCAGCCATTCCCACAAGTCACTGATGGTACTATCTGTATTTCTTATGGTTGGGGCGGGTTTTTCCGATATATCTGTTCTCCTCCAGAGCTTTTGATTAAACCCGCCCCTACTTGTGCGGGGCAACATTTCTGGATTAGGATCGAGTCCCAGAAACAATAAGCTATCATTTCGGGCGATCGCTGCATTCAATTTATCGAAAAAGTTCATAATATATCTCGGCTAATGGGAGCTAATGTAGCAAGGGTTTGTCGAAATACAATCGCAGATGCACTATTAGAGGCACACAGAGGAGATAATGGATATACATAAACTACCCTCTGTGTCCTCTCCCCTTTGATGTATTTCCTAAAGCGATTTTCCTTCAGAAATCGTTTGTTTACTCCTTTGTACACTAGCTTTTTGCTGCTCGTACTGTTGCTACTGGGGCAAGGAGTTTTGAACGTGTTTGTAAAAGTCCAGCATCAGCGAACTTTCGACAGGATAACTCATTCTTTATTAGTAGAGCGCGAAACAGAACGACTGCTTAGCTGGGCGCTAGATGAGCAAACAAGTGTACGCGGTTACGTAATTACCGCAAATGCAGAATTTTTGGAACATCATAGGAATGCAAATAGCGCCTTTCGCAGCAGCTTCAACCGCTTATACTCATTGGTAAAGGACAATCCTACCCAACTGGGACAACTCAATCAGATTAAAGGAATCCACGATCGCTGGCAAAGTCAATTTGTCCAGAAAGTATTTGCAGGTACTGCCAGCAAAACTAGCTTACCTGGAAAGATCTTGTTCGATCCGATGCGGCGGATAGTAAAAAGCCTATTAGAGCAAGAAGAAAAGGTTCTAAGCGATCGCCAGCGGCAGTTAAGCCAAATTTACCAGACACAGACAATTTTGGATGTATTCAACATAGTGGCAATCTTGGCAGGAGTAGGCTGGAACCTTTGGTATTTGCGGCGACGGGTGGAGATTCCCCTACGTCAATTAACCTTTGTAGGCAGGGCTTGGCGAGAGGGGCGTATGGATGTGCGGCTTGATTACACGTCTCGTGACGAAATCGGACGGCTGGCGGTTGTTCTTGATGCTATGGCAAGCGAGATCCGCGATCGCCAAGAGTATACCCAAATGCGTAACCAACAACTTGAGGACTTGATTTCTGCCCTCTCTCACGATCTACGCACTCCCCTGCTTGCCACCCGCAACACCTTGCGCCCAATGCTTAATGGGGCTTTTGGTTCTGTTAACGACACCTGGAGAGAGATACTCGAAGAGTACCGTGAGGCAAATGAGGAGTTGCTCAAACTAGTTGATGCCCTTTTAGATGTCTCGCGCTATCAAGCTGGAGGCGGACATAATCTGAACTGGGAACGACTTGACTGGGAAAAGATCTGTATCCAAGCTATTAACAATATCAGTGCTATTCAAGAACGTCCCTACCCACCTACTTTAAAAATTGCCCCCTCACTCCCAACTACCTACGGCGATCAATTAGAAATTCAAAGAGTTGTGCAGAACCTGCTAGACAACGCTGTGCGGGTAAGTGAACCAAACAAGCCGATTGTGATTGAGGTTGCCCCGCTTGGTGTTGCTTACGTCAAAGTTTCTGTGAGTGACAAGGGATCAGGTATTGCCCCACAAGAAAAGGAAAAGCTATTTCATCGCTTTATTCAGGGACGAAATCGACCAGGTAGAGTGGGACTAGGGCTGTACTTGTGCCGCCAAATTGTCCAAGCACATGGAGGCACAATCAATGTTGAAAGTAAGCTGGGTGAAGGCAGCACTTTTTGGTTTACTCTTCCTGTTGTACGTATGTGAACTTAAATAAACAGCCGACTGTGTGTTGCCGGAAGAATTGTGCATCATAGATGAGCTAGTTTGACTGGGATCTGTTTATTTTTGTCGTTCTACTTACCAATTGGAACTGGGTTTAGAAAATAAGAAATATATGAGCAGCTCTAGCTATGTCGGATAGCGAACATCCTATACGAATTTTATTGGTTGAGGATCATGCCTTGATGCGCCGAGGGATGAAAGGTCAGTTTGCCCTAGAGCCGAGTTTTAGCATTGTGGGCGAGGCAGTTGATGGCGTAGAGGCGATTAAATTAGCTGCCTCTCTAGAACCAGATGTAGTTTTGATGGATATTGATTTGCCAGTCATGGATGGCATCACTGCTACACAGCAAATTAAGAGCGATCGCAATGACACTAAAATACTTGCTTTAAGTGCCTTTGATAACGATACCCAAGTGATGGGAATGCTAGCAGCTGGTGCTGACGGTTACTGCCTCAAAAGCATCGAATGGGAACAACTAATCGCCGTGATTCAATTGATCCAAGGCGGCGGCGCTTATCTCGATCCTCAAGTAGCGCGAAAGGTAGCCCGAATGCTCAAGCCTACTGCTTCCTCCCAGCTTAGTGAGCCGCCCCAGCAGCCATTGCCAATTCTTAGCGAAAGAGAGCGCGAAATTCTTAAACTTATTGCTCAAGGATGCTCAAACTCTGAAATTGCTCAGCAGTTATACCTGTCGCTCGGAACTGTTAAGTCGTATGTACGGATGATCCTCAACAAACTCAGCGTTGACGATCGCGTTCAAGCAGCAGCTCTGGCTATACGCGAAGGTCTGATTTAAGCAGGTTGTAAAGTTTGCTGCAAAAGGGTTTTTAACTCTATACAGGTGGAAGCTACTGGTAGTTTTACATTTATAGACGGTTCAGACCACAAAATAAAAGGTTTATCTATCTGAAGACAGAAGTTTTCGGGTACAGGCAGGCATACTATCAAAACGTCAGGATTAAATAAAGTTACTTCCTCAACTGTGGGAGTCCCGTAGTAAGGTAGTGCCTCTATGCCCTGCTTTAGACAGTAGCGACTAACACGTTGTACCGTAGTGACGTTTTTACCCACAATCATAATTTTATGGCTTGGTATGCCAGATCCTGCTTGATTAAAGAAGTTTGTCACGTAAATGTAGCGAACATATAAGCTAGTGTGTTAACTAGGTAAGTATAAAGCTTGACATGATTTTGTTCGCAACTGCGTTGTGGCTATCCTAGTGGATAGTTTTTTAAATGTACCGGATACTATCTACATCTATCCGGCGGGTAGTATTTTCATTTGGTGTATTCGAGAATACTGTTTAACAGATGGATAAAAGAATCAGTGTTTTCGGACAAGTAATCGTGAATACTACTGAAAAAATTTATGAGCTAGTAAGGCAATGGTGTTTCGCCCGTGACCAACGTAGAGCCAGCGAAGCGCTTCGCCAGATAGCGATTATAACAGGGTGCATCCCAGATCTCCCAGAATACTTGAACGAAAAACAGGGCAAGGTTGTGGTTAAGTGGCTACAAGAAAATCACCCCAATGCTTACCTATGGGCTATAAGTCAATTCTGTGTGGGTCATCCAGCAACAGTCTGGGGTATGGGTTTTGCTAATCCTCGCAGTGTAACGCCTAAATTCGCGCAATAGGTTTGTGAGTAAAAACGATGGTTGTAAATACATTGCCCGTTGCCCTGTACTCCTTGGATGTAATTAAACAGGAAGCGCATCACTTGGTAAACAAAGGAGTAGTCAGCCGAAATCAACCGATATATACACTCTGTCAGTACATTCCAGCACGAGAGTGGACTTGTTTTGAGCGGGAGTTGGAAATAAACGAATTTTTACTGCGCGATCGCATTGGCGATCTGCTAGGTCGGGAAGAATGGGATAATGACTAAAATGAGGGGCTAGAGGCTAGGGGCTAGAAGAGAGCTGAGGGAGCTGAGGAAGCTGAGGAAGCTGAGGAGATGAGGAAAAAGGGAGATAGGGAGAAATCCCCTCATCACCTCACCACAATCACCCCTCATCCTCTTCCCCTAGCCCCTAGCCTCCAGCCCCTAGCCCCTAGCCTCAAGTAGTGTACGTGTAGCACACTGCTACACCATCCACAATGGTAACTGTAATTGTTTCTGCTTTACACCCTTGCCCTACGTTATATGTGCAGTCAATTACATCGCACTGGGACACATCGCCCACTCCCATCGCAACCTGCATTGTAGTTACTGGCTCTTGTGTGTAGGTGTAACATTTAGCCAGATTATCTTCAAAGGTAATGTCGATTGCTCCGGCTGTACACTGCTGACCTTTGTTGTGGGTGCAGTTAATTACGCCGCATTGGTACACAAGACCTAGATCCCTAGGATCGCTTCTTTGAAGCATAGCATTTTACTGCCGCAAGTCGTTTGATTACAGCACTTTATCACGCTGGAACCAGAAGAAATCGTATCGTAGGCAACACCCCCACCCAGGTAGCTATCCAAACTCATCAAAACAGTTTACAGATCCGCCCAAGGTAGGGAAAAATAGAATAACGAATAATCAATTTTAGATTTTGAAAACCTTAGATTTTGGATTAAAAGATTTTCCCTACATACCCCAAAACAAAACAATCTAAAATCAGGAATCAGTAATTTTCAAGCTCCAACCGAAATTAGCTCGAAGTGAATCTAAAATCTAAAATCTAAAATCTAAAATTCTTTATGGCACAAGTAGAAATCTACAGTTCGACAGTTTGCCCTTATGCCCATCGCACACGGCTAGCTTTGCTAGAGAAGGGTATAGACTTCAAACTGACTGAGATTGATCTAGAAAATAAGCCAGAAGGGTTTACTGAGATTTCGCCTTATGGTAAAGTACCAGTAATTAGGTATAAAAATGATCGTGTTTGGGAATCTTCAATCATCAATGAGTATCTAGATGAAGTGTTTCCCACGCCGCTATTGATGCCAAGCGATGCGGGAACTAGAGCAATCGCCCGCATCTGGATTGATTTTGCTAATACTAAATTCATCCCAGCCTTTTATAAGTTACTGCTAAACCAAGATCCAGCACAACAGCAAGAATGGGCGCAAGAGTTACACAATCATTTGTTGTTCATGGAGTCTGAAGGCTGGGGTAAATCTGAGAACGGTTCCTATTGGCTAGGAGAATCGGTTAGCCTAGTTGATTTATCTTTCTACCCCTGGTTTGAACGCTGGGCTGTGCTAGAACATTATCGTGGCTTTACCTTGCCATCCCAGTGCAAGCGACTAAAGCAATGGCACTTGACTATGGCTAATCGTGAATCTGTAGCTGCGATCGCGCATCGAGCAGACTTCTACATTCAACAATACATCAAATACGCCAGTGGTACAGCCTCCGGCATCACCGCCCAAGAAATGCGACGAGTATAACAAAGTAGGGTGGGCATTGCCCACCATATCTAATAATTATATTTAATAATTATTAAGTTGCAATTCAAAGTTTAAACATACGCCCTAGCCAAACAAAGGCAAAAACCCCCAATAGCAACCAGATAGCAACCACTACAACAGCTGCTATCCAACTGTTAGGGGTAGATTGATTCATAGCCACTTCAGCCTGTTTGCGGCAATCTTCTAAAACCGCTGGGGGAATCATCCTCACAACCAGAATAATCCCCAATGGCACTAATACCAGATCATCCAAATATCCGATGACAGGAATTATGTCAGGAATTAAGTCTATAGGACTAAGGGCATAAGCAACGACAATTGCTGCTAATGTCCTAGCATACCAAGGAACTCTGGAATCTTTACAGGCAAGGTAGATTACCAATGTCTCTTTTTTTAGTTTCCTTACCTGTTGTTTCCAGTCTTTCATTATAGTGACTATTGGCTAGTGGAACCAGTGGAACCAGTGGCTGGCTTTTTTCTAGTCACTAGTCACCAGTTCCACTAGTTCCACTATTTTTTAACCCACGACAGCTGATACTGGCTGATTTAGTGCTGCTTTCAACACCTCAGCCTTATCTGTCCGTTCCCAAGGCAACTCTAAATCAGTGCGTCCAAAGTGACCGTAAGCGGCGACATCTTGGTAGAAGCGCCCACTTCTTTCGGCTGGTAAGGAGCGCAAGTTGAATGCATGAATGATTCCAGCCGGACGCAGTTCAAAATGCTGGAGTACCAACTCTAGCAAACGCTCATCATCAATTTTGCCAGTGCCAAAGGTTTCCACCAAAATGCTGACTGGTCGAGCTACTCCAATTGCATAGCTTAGCTGAACTTCGCACTTGTCTGCTAGTCCTGCGGCAACAATATTCTTAGCGACGTAGCGACAGGCATAGGCAGCACTACGGTCTACCTTGGTTGGGTCTTTACCTGAAAATGCGCCGCCGCCGTGCCTGGAGTACCCACCATAGGTATCAACAATAATTTTGCGTCCTGTCAGCCCTGCATCTCCTTGGGGACCACCGATGACAAACTTTCCGGTAGGATTGACCAAAAAGCGGGTTTCGCTATCTGGTTGAAGGTCAACATCGGCAAAAACAGGTTCTACTACTGCTGCCCAGAGGTCTTCTTTAATCTTCGCTTGCACCGCTGCCTCATCGGTGATGTCGCCAATGGTAGGGGCGTGTTGGGTGGAAATCAGAATGGTATCAATTCCCACTGGTCGTCCGTCTTCATAGGCAACGGTTACTTGAGTTTTACCATCTGGGCGTAAGTATGGCAAATCACCTGTTTTACGGACTGCTGCTAGACGGCGAGAAATCCGGTGAGCCAGACTGATGGGCAAGGGCATCAGTTCAGGAGTTTCGTTACAGGCGAAGCCGAACATGATTCCCTGATCGCCTGCGCCAATCGTATCAAATTTTTCGTCGCTATCTTGTCGGCTTTCTTGCGCGGTGTTGACACCCTGAGCAATATCAGGGGATTGTTCATCTAAAGCTACTAAAACAGCGCAGCTATTGGAACAGAAGCCATTAACGGCATCGGTGTAGCCAATTTCGGCTATTTTCTGCCGGATGAGATTGACGTAATTTATGTGAGCTTTGCTAGTAATTTCACCAGTAACTAATACTAATCCAGTATTTACGACTACTTCTGCTGCTACTCGGCTACTGGGATCTAGTGCCAGCAGTGCATCTAAAATAGTGTCGGAAATTTGATCGCAGATTTTATCTGGATGACCTTCGGTTACAGATTCTGAGGTAAATAGGTAGCGACGAGACAAAGGCAGTTCCTCCTAGAGTATTGCTAGTGTAACTAAGTTTTTACCTTGAGTTAGCTACTTTAATTGTGCAATCATAACGACATTGCCAATAGTGGGTAGTTCCCATCTTCGCAGATACTTCAAAATAGCCCAATAGAATCAGTATTTTAGCTTAGTTTAAGGTAATTATTTTGGAAAAATTTTAGTTGCAAATGGGTAACATAAGTGCAATAAAAGTGTAAATTGTGTGTAAAGTTTGGAACAAGAGGGGCTAGAAGAGAGCAGGGGGAGCAAAAGGAGGCAAAAGGGAGCCCCGTGAGAAAATGCATTCAAATTTATTGACTTAAAAGGATAATATATGGTAAATTTTCAAGCCCTATCTTGAATCAGCCCCCTCAGAGGAGTCAACCCTTGGGAGAAACCTGATCGATAATTGGGCAACCTTGGGGAAAAGGAGCGGTATCCTCTGTCATTAATGGAAATTATTGATAATAAACCGCTCCTTTTCCCCCACATAGCAGGTGGGCGATGTCCTCAAAACCCAGGTAGAGAGAAAGCTTCGCCGTGAGACGGGCCGAACGGTTGCCCAATTTTCTATAACTTTGATGAAACCCCCTCAGCCCCTCAGCCCTACTCCCTACTCGTCCCATTACTCCACTTACAAAGCTTGGATTTCATCAAGAGAAGCGATCGCTACATCTGCTGTGTGTAAATGCGCCGCTTGGGGTTTACCCCAGCAGATGCCAATACAACCCGCCGCCTTTGCGTTACGTGCCATTTCTATATCTCCGGCGGAATCTCCTACCATCAAGGTAGCACTTGGTTCGACTCCTAAAGTTTGGCAAGCTTGCAAAAATAAAGCCGGATCTGGTTTACTAGGTCCTGAGTCTACCCCCATTTGCAGTTCAACGTAATCTTGTAGCCTATGGCGTTGGACAAAGGCACGAACTCGTAATGTGGAAGCAGCTGAAAGAATTCCTAATTTTAGTCCAGCTTCAGATAGGTACTTTAGTACCTCCAAACTACCAACAAACAAAGGTGAAGGCGCTGTGCCAATCGAAGAGTCAGCTTCTTCAAAAGCACGACGAGCGATCGCACAGGATTCTAACCATCCCCTACCAGTTTCGGCAATATAAGCAGCCGCAGCTATTTCTGTTTCTCGCCGACTCCCTACCGCTAATAAACCTGTTGGATCGAGGCGATCGCCGTCTATGCCAAATGCCATTAATAGCGGTTCGCCAATACCTGGAATTTGGGCATCTATCAGGCGGGATCGCTTTTGTCCCAAAGAACGTAAATATGCTTCTGAATCTTCCAATGTACCATCTTTGTCAAACACGATTGCCTGAATATTGGCAAATCTAACGCCTTTACATTGAATTGTTACCAAGGATCGATCCCCTTACAATGCGTGGATTTTAGATTTTAGATTTTGGATTTATAGACTGGCATAAAAAAAGAGGGATAACCCTCTTTTACAAACGCAGCTATTTGAATCTTCTGTCCATTGGACGCACTTACTCAACTGCTGCTGGTAAATCTTCTTCGTCTGCTGCTGGTATTTCTTCGTCAATTGCTGGCGGTATTTCTTCCTCAGATACTGCCTCAGACTCGTCAGACGAGGCAGCAGCTAGGTCAATACCTTGCTGTTTAGCTAGCAACTGTTCGCGGTACTTGGCAGCCATTTCCTCGGCTTTGTCATAGACCAAATCACGGTTTTTGATCATGTCTCCTGGTTCTGGTTCTAGCTGCTTGGTGGAGAGGGAAATCCGACCCCGTTCAGCATCTAAATCAATGATCATCACCTTGACTTCATCATTGACATTGAACACACTATGAGGCGTGTCAATATGGTCGTGAGAAATTTCCGAAATGTGCAGCAGACCGCTTACGCCACCAATGTCGATAAACGCACCGTAGGGCTTAATCCCGCGTACAGTACCAATTACGACTTCACCAACTTCTAGTCTGTTCATCTTGCGCTCAACTAATGCGCGGCGGTGTGACAGAACTAGGCGGTTGCGGTCTTCATCTACTTCTAGAAATTTTAATGGCAGTTCTTCGTTTACCAATTCTTCTTTTGGTTTGCGAGTGCTGATGTGAGAGCCTGGAATAAAACCACGCAAACCTTCAATCCTGACTAATGCTCCACCGCGATTAGTGGCAAAAACAAGCGATCGCACTGTAGCGTCTTCGGTTTGTAATTGGCGCACTCGCTCCCATGCCCGCATATATTCAATGCGGCGAATTGAAAGTGTTAGTTGTCCATCTTCATTTTCATCAGTCAGGATGAAAAATTCTCGTGTCTCGTTGGACTGCAATACTTCTTCTGGGGCATCTACCCGGTTAATTGACATTTCCTGAATCGGAATGTAAGCCGCCGTTTTTGCACCGATGTCAATCAGAGCGCCCCTTGGCTCTATACTGAATACCGTACCTGCTACGATATCACCGGGGCTGAAGTGATAGTCGTACTTATCGAGTAGAGCAGCGAAATCGTCGTGAGTAAAACCAATTTCTGTAGTACTTAATTTCTGATTGACCATGCTGGTTGTTTCCTGGGAATATTTTCCGAAGGTTTTTCCTCCTATCGATGTATATGCAAGCCGACTATAGGCAATATACACCTACATCTCTAATTCAATCCTAGCGTAGCAGAACTGAATCTAAACGTTATTAGAGTACAGAACCATCATTATACCTGAGTGTTAGGAATGCGTGAACTTATAATTTTTTAATTAAATTTAAATTAGATTTAAATTAGATTGTTCAGGGCAAAGGTGGTTTAATCAAAGCGGATTCGGATGAAGGCGAAAGCGAGTGCAAGTCTTCTACGTGGGTGCTTCTGGTTTCAATAGAGCCTGAAAGATCATCTAAAGCATCGACAAAATCTCGAATTCTTTTAAATTGACGATATACAGAAGCAAAACGCACGTAAGCAACTTCACTAAGCGCTCTTAAATGCTGGAGTACTAGTTCGCCAATTTCCAGGCTACTGACTTCTCGGCTGGTTCGCTGTTGCAGTTCGGATTCAATTTCATCTACTATTGCTTCCATTCGCCCTGCTGGAATTCCAGTTTTCTGGCAAGCTTGGACGATTCCCCGCAATATTTTTGTTCGATCAAACGATTCCCGTTCTCCATTGTGCTTAAGTACTGTAATTGGCACAAACTCAATGCGTTCGTAAGTAGTGAAGCGGCGTTGGCAGCTTAGACATTCCCGCCGTCGTCGGATACTTTGTCCGGCTTCGGTTGAGCGTGATTCGAGTACTCGGTTATCTGGATGCAGGCAGAAAGGACATTGCATAAGCAGGGGCGCTCTTGCTAGGGGCTAGGGGCTAGGAGAAAGCTGGGGAGATGGGGAGAGTGGGAGAGTGGGAGAGGGGGAGAATTATCAATTTCGAATGCGCGAATTTCCGAGTCCCTTTCCCTTTTCCCTTTTACCTTTTCCCTTCATACTTCATCCTTTACACTTCATCCTTCAGACTTTATAAATATGCAAATATCCGCTGCTACCTGTATAGGTAACAGCGGTTTCAAGATTGACTTCTTTGCCTAGTAACTTTGATTGTAAAGTAGCACTAAACTACTTCTTTTCAATCCGAGGCGGTTCGCGGAAAGCGATCGCAAAGAAAAGGGTTCCAATGGCTAGGGCAAGAATCAAGATGTAAGCTGCGGCTTCCATATCACAATTTCCTAATTCGATGCGTTCATACTGTTAGTCTATCAACCGAAAGAAAAGAACGGTTTAACAAACTGCCTCAGTGGTTGATACCGAAGCACTTATTTAACCGTTCTTAACCCTTAGTAACAAAGCTTAATTAAGCTTCCTTGCGACGAGTTGACTTGTCGCCCACTTTCTGGAACAGTCCCCACTCGACCTGCTCTTCGAGATCCGCTTCAACACCAGCAAACACATCTCGGAAGAGGGTGCGTGAGCCATGCCAAAGATGACCAAAGAAGAACAATAAGGCAAATGTGGCGTGTCCGAAGGTAAACCAACCTCTGGGACTGGTGCGGAACACACCGTCAGAGTTTAAAGTTTCTCGGTCAAAATTGAAGATTTCACCCAGTTGGGCGCGACGAGCATATTTCTTCACCGTAGCTGGAGCGTCAAATGTCTGACCATCCAGCTCACCACCGTAGAAACTGGCGGTGATACCAGCTTGCTCAAAGCTATACTTAGATTCTGCCCGACGGAAGGGGATATCCGCCCGCACAACGCCATCTTTGTCAGTTAAGACTACAGGGAAGGTTTCAAAGAAGTTGGGCAAACGACGCACACTTAGCTCTCTACCTTCACCATCTTTAAATACGGCGTGACCTAGCCATGTTTGGGCAATACCATCACCTTTATCCATTGGACCTACGCGGAACAAACCACCTTTGGCAGGGTTGTTGCCCACATAGTCGTAGAAAGCGAGTTTTTCTGGAATCTCTGACCAAGCATCAGATAGACTTGCACCTTCTGCCACGCTTGCCCCAACACGCCGCTCCATTTCCTGTTGGAAATAGTTCTGATCCCACTGGTAACGAGTAGGACCAAACAGTTCAATTGGGGTAGTGGCGTGACCGTACCACATCGTACCAGCAACAACGAAGGCAGCAAAGAAGACTGCTGCAATACTGCTAGAAAGTACGGTTTCAATATTCCCCATCCGCAAGGCTTTATAGAGCCGTTCGGGCGGTCGAACTGTCAGGTGGAATAAACCTGCAATGATTCCGACGACTCCGGCGGCAATATGGTGCGCAACGACACCACCTGGGTTAAAGGGGTTAAAGCCCGCAGGTCCCCACTCCGGCGCTACTGGTTGGACGTGTCCAGTTAAGCCATAAGGATCAGAAACCCACATCCCAGGACCAAATAGCCCTGTTAGATGAAAAGCACCGAAGCCAAAGCAGAGTAGACCAGACAAGAATAAATGGATACCAAACATTTTTGGCAAGTCTAAGGCAGGCTCACCAGTACGAGGATCTTGGAATAGTTCCAAATCCCAATATACCCAGTGCCAAACCGAAGCTAGGAACAACAGCCCAGAAAGGACAATATGAGCAGCGGCAACGCCTTCAAAAGACCATACACCAGGATCGGTTGCAGCACCACCCGTAACAGTCCAACCACCCCAAGATTGTGTAACACCCAAGCGCGCCATGAAGGGCAGCACGAACATTCCTTGCCGCCACATGGGGTTAAGAACCGGATCGCTGGGGTCAAAAATCGCCAGTTCGTACAAAGCCATCGAACCAGCCCAGCCAGCCACCAATGCAGTATGCATCAGGTGTACAGAAATCAGCCGCCCTGGATCATTCAGGACGACTGTGTGTACTCTATACCAAGGTAGTCCCATCGACTACGCTCCTCCTCGATCAGTTTTGTCTACAAGCAATTTTTCAGCTTTTGTTATTGCCATATGCTGACCATCTCTACAGGTGTCTCTTTATGAGTCAAACAGTGTTGATGGTTTAACATTGGTGATCAATACAAAAATGAGAATTATTAAAAAAGTGTAACTATTGCTCGTACTGAATGCAAGATAATTGAGTAAGTAGTGAGTAGTGAGGAGACAGGAGACAGGAGACAGAAGTCAGAAGTCAGAAAACAGAATAGTTAATTCCTCAGCTCCCCTTTGCTCCCTTTTGCTCCCCTTTGCTCCCCTTTGCTCCCCTTTGCTCCCCCTCTTCCTCTAGCCCCTAGCCCCTAGTCCCTAGCCCCTCATTTTACTGCACCACTAACTGGATATTTGTGAGTCGGCAGATTGCTTCTGCTGCCCCTAGCCTCTCGATTACTTGCTCAGCATCAATCAGCCTTTTGAGTACAACTTGCCCGATCGCGCCACCAGATGTATTGTCAGAAGGGAGATCCAGGGTTCTAACTTCTACTGTTAATACTGTATCTTCTACCCGATACAGCCACAATTTTTCATGGGTTGACTCTAGGCAAATGTTTAGGCGCTCAATATCTGGACTGCGTCGCCAAGCTGTTTCACTCCACAGTCCATCAGATGCCCAAACTCTGCCAATTGTCCATCCTTCAGTCAGAAAGAAATATTTCACATTCTTCGGACTCTCGATTTGACATTTGCTCTATTCAGCCTACCGTGAACAGTTCAGGAGGGGATTTATTTAAAAATAATAAATATTGTTAATAAATATTACGAATACCCAGGCGAGGTAGCCATGTCTGATGATAAATTGTCGATCTTAATGGCTGATATATTATTTTCCTATTAGGTGAATGCCTTAACTGTTCTGCTATTGGCGATTTTTGGGAATGTGTTATCTAGGGTAAGCGATCGCCATTACCAATAGCATTTTCTTCTATTGACACATCTTCATATAAATCTACAATTGGGCAACGAAAGTTAATACTAGCCAGGTGAACTTCGCCTTGGGTGTAAGGGTATAACACCCAAAGCCCCTCGCAATTGCGACGGAAGCACTCAACACTCAAGCTTTCTGGATTAATCAGCACATATTCCTGTAAAGTTTCTAATCGTCGGTAATCAGCAAACTTGTTACCTCGGTCGAAAGCTTCGGTTGTAGGTGATAGTACTTCAACGATGAGACAAGGATAGCGCTTGAAGTAGCTAGAATTTATATCTCGTTCGTCACACGTTACCATCACATCTGGGTAATAAAAGACGTTGGCTGACTCAATTTGAGCTTTCATATCCGCCATGTAAACGCGGCAGCCAGTACCCCGAACATGGTTTCTTAGTAGTGTTCCCAAATTCAGGGCAATAGTGACATGGGCATCGCTTGCCCCTGCCATAGCGTACACTTGTCCTTGAATATATTCGTGCTTGACAGGGCTGTCTTTTTCTGCTGCTAGATATTCTTCTGGGGAGAGATAAGTATAGTTTTGGCTAATAGTCATGGGTTGCTCCTTTGCCATGTTCTGATCGTAGGCGATCGCACGTGGCGTTATTGTCAGATAATAGTTAGGTAATTTTTGGTTGAAATAATAAATAATTAAATATTCCTGTAGGGGTAAATAAGATAAAATGCTAATTAATCCTGAAGAAATACCAGAAAAAACGAGTTCTAATTATCCTGAACAATTTAAACCATTGGTAGCAGGACGCTTTAAGAAACGCTTGGGTGATGTTGCTGGAATCAAAAATTTTGGAGTTAATTTAACAAAAATTTCCCCTGGAAGTTGCTCAGCATTGAGACATTGGCACAGCCAGCAAGATGAATTTATTTATGTTTTATCAGGTGAACTAATTTTAGTTACTAATGATGGTGAACAAACTTTAACAGCAGGAATGGCAGCAGGCTTTCCGGCAGGGGTTGCCGATGGGCATCATCTAATTAATCGCTCTAATTCAGACGCTGTATATTTAGAAATTGGTGATAGAACACCCGCAGATCAAGTTAATTATCCTGATAACGATTTAGTAGCGAAATATAGTCCTAATGGTTGGATTTTTACTCATCAAGATGGTAGTTTGTATACAATCTAATTGAGCTTAGCAGTCATTACCAATTCAAGCCCATTTTATTTGCCAATTCCTCCACTGAGATACTGCGATCGCCTGCTTCTATTTGCTTGAGTGACTGACTTAATCGCTGCTTAATTTCTTGTTGAGGTTCTTTACCCCAATCAGGATCATTGAGCAATTCTTGCAATGTTTCTGAAACGGTATCCCGAATCAAGGCTTTAAGTTCATCTGTTGTCATATCCTTAATTTGCATCTCAATCTCCTAGCTATGCACACTTCTCAAATTTAGTTTAGCCTATACAAGTAACAAGAAACTAAGTCATCTGCTGTATATACTAATGATTTCTCTATAAATGTTTCTTTTCATAATCACTTTTGCAATCTAAATGAAACTTATAGTTATTAAAATAACCACCTATTACATATTTTGCTGTGATAGGCTGATGGCAATGCTCGCATACTAGCTCATGTTTTTTATTAGAGTCAGTTGCTACGGATTTTTCGGATTTTTTATTAGGAGTTGTTTGGTATTTACTGACTGAATGTTCTAAGTGTAATAAACGTTTTTGGAAATCATGCAACAGTAAGTTATTGCTTTTTTCTTCTAAAGTCTTAAATTTTTCTTCAACCCGAACTACAAAAGCCTGAAACTCTGTATCTATGAATGTATATAAAAAATCAGTTTCGCTGCTAATTTTTTCAATATCAAGGGCTTCCAGCGATTTTAGCTGACTTTGTATTTCTGTATGCGCTAGTGAAAGTTCTTGCGTTTTGCTGTTTACGCTTTGAACCTGCTGACTTATAAATTGAATTTCTCCTAAAAGGCATTTGTATAATTGGGTAGATTCTGTAGAGTCTAGTTGTAGCTTATTAACTAGCTCCTGTATCTGAAGCAATTGGTGCTGTAAGTCAGATATTGGTAAGTTATTAAACTGCTGCTCTAACTTTCGGATTTTTCCTTCAATACTAACCAGATTTTCCTGTAACTCTGTATGCAGGTGCGCTGGGTTATGAAGTTGTAGAAGATTCTCTAAAACACAGATTCGCTGTTGTACATCAGCAACGCTGCGATCATTATTGATTTGCTGTAGCTCTAAATATGTATTACTTTGTTGTTGATTTAAAGTGTATAACTGCTCTGCAAAAGCAGAGTTATAAGCTTCTAGACGGTTTTCTATATCTGCTAGTTCAGTGCGAGTAGGCAACGAGTATAGAACTTTACTAATAAACTCTTGCTTGTCTGCAAACTTTTGCTCTAACTGAATAATACTAGCTTTGTGCTGACGTTCAACTTCGTCTAATCGTTTTCGGTTAGATGAATTAAGGCTGATAGCTAAAGATAAGGGAATTGAAGTGATGGCAGCAAATGCAACTTGTTGAAAGATAATAGCAGCAATCGAGCTACCAATCGAACTAGCTACTAATAAAACTTCTGTTTTAGCAAACAAATTACGATTTGTATTATTTGACAATTTAACCATTTTTCTATAATTTTTAACTTAGGGATTTTAATATCTAAGCTAAGATATAGAGATTTATAGTTACTTCAGTAAAATTGCTGTAACGTATAGTATTAAGTTAAGAATTTATTCTGGCTTTAAGAACAGAATGATTTTATGTATTTTTAGTAAAGTAAAAACGCTAAAATTGAATCTGAGTCCTTGCTGCTTTTAGTTGAAGCCCGACCATGCGATCGCACACCTCCATCGAATTCCAAGACACCTTTGATGTCATCATCGTAGGCGCAGGACACTCCGGCTGTGAAGCTGCCCTAGCCGCAGCACGGCTGGGTAGTCGTACCCTGCTATTAACGCTCAACCTCGACAAAATCGCTTGGCAACCGTGTAACCCAGCGGTGGGAGGTCCTGCTAAATCTCAGCTAACCCATGAAGTGGATGCCTTGGGCGGGGAAATTGGCAAAATGGCTGATCGCACCTACCTGCAAAAGCGGATACTCAATTCGTCTAGAGGTCCTGCTGTATGGGCATTACGGGCGCAGACAGATAAGCGAGAATACGCAGCGGTGATGAAAGGTATTGTCGAGAACCAAGAGAACTTGACAATTCGTGAAAGTATGGTAGTAGATTTGGTGTTGGGTGCAAACGATGAAGTAGTAGGGGTAGAAACTTACTTTGGTGTCGCCTTTGCCTGCAAAGCCCTTGTGCTGACGACGGGGACATTCCTCGGTGGAAGAATTTGGGTTGGTAATAAGTCAATGCCAGCAGGACGAGCGGGAGAATTTGCTGCTGAAGGTTTGACAGACACGCTGAATCAACTGGGTTTTGAAACGGGGCGGCTAAAGACAGGAACTCCAGCACGAGTTGATAAGCGATCGCTCGACTATAGCAAGTTGGAACCGCAACCAGGAGATCAAGAGGTGCGTTGGTTCAGCTTTGATCCAGATGTGTGGGTAGAAAGAGAGCAGATGCCTTGCTATCTCACTCGTACTACGACCCAAACTCACAGAATTATTCGGGAAAATCTACACCTGTCGCCAGTTTACGGCGGCTGGGTGGATGCGAAGGGACCGCGTTATTGTCCCAGTATTGAAGATAAAATAGTGCGCTTTGCCGAGAAGGAAAGCCATCAGATATTTATTGAACCAGAAGGGCGGGATATTCCCGAACTGTATATCCAAGGATTTTCGACAGGTTTACCAGAAGCAATTCAGCTTGCTATGCTGCGAAGTCTCCCTGGTTTGGAAAACTGCTTTATGCTACGTCCGGCTTATGCGGTTGAATATGACTACATACCAGCAACGCAGTGCTACCCTACCTTGATGACTAAAAAGGTGGAGGGTTTATTCTGTGCTGGGCAAATAAACGGTACTACTGGCTATGAGGAAGCAGCAGCCCAAGGGTTTGTAGCGGGGATTAATGCGGCTCGGTTTGCGCGAAATCAAGAAATGATTGTATTCCCGCGTGAGCATAGCTACATTGGCACACTAATTGATGATTTGTGTACAAAAGACTTGCGCGAACCCTACCGGATGCTGACAAGTCGCTCTGAGTATCGGCTACTGCTACGTTCGGATAATGCCGATCAGCGTTTGACACCCTTGGGACGGGAAATGGGTTTAATTGACGATCGCCGCTGGGAACTATTTACCCGCAAACAGGCAAATATTGCAGCAGAAAAAGAACGACTGCACACCACGCGGGTGAAAGAACTTGAGCCACTGGGAATTGCGATCGCATCTGATACCAAACAAGCTATCAAAGGCTCAATTACCCTAGCTGATTTGCTGCGTCGTCCTGGTTTCCACTATGTTGATCTGGAGCGCTACAAACTAAGTAACCCAAATCTCAACACAGCTGAAAAAGAAGGCGCTGAAATTGATATTAAGTATTCTGGCTATCTCCAAAGACAGCAGAATCAAATCGATCAGATAGCTCGGATGGCACATCGCCAGTTACCAGCAGATCTAGATTATGCTGCGATTGAAACCCTTTCCAAGGAAGCAAGGGAAAAACTGGCTAAGGTGAAACCGTTAACGGTTGGACAAGCGGCGCGAATTGGTGGCGTAAATCCAGCTGATGTTAATGCTTTGCTGGTGTATTTGGAAGTGCGATCGCGTACTGCAACTACACAATCAGCAGTTTTAGCATAAACTCAAAAGCCTTGCTCATATCAAGACATACAAGCTGATATTCGGGAATTAATTCTGGAGAATCAGGGAATTTTACCCAATCTCGAATCGCGCTCCCTTTGACATAAATCTATGACGAATCTCTACGAAACTGACTTTTACGCCTGGACACAACAACAGGCAAAACTCCTTAAAATCAAAGCTTGGGATGAGCTAGACGCTGCCAACTTGATTGAGGAAATAGAATCGTTGGGGAGAAAGGAACGACAAGAACTGAGAAACCGATTAGGGATTTTGATAGGACATTTACTCAAGTGGCAGTATCAGCCACAATACCGTAGTAATAGTTGGTTGGCAACTATTAGGGAGCAGCGCCGAGAAATCCAAATCCTGCTGATTGAAAATCCCAGCTTGCAATCTTACCAGGTGGAAGCGATTGAATTAGCATACCAATCTGGAATAGACCTGGCGGTTAGAGAAACTAATTTGCCTTATGAAGCCTTCCCACCTACCTGCATATATATGTTGGAGCAGGTTTTGAATGGGGAGTTTTTACCAGGAAGGGATGGCGATCGCGCGTGAGGCTTGGGAAAAACTGGCAAAGGTTAACACCGCTAATTGATGGACTGGCGCAAATTGGTAGAGTTTAATCAAGCTATAGGTGAAGATAAGTCAATATTTTGGGTGGTGGACAAAACTTCTTAAGCCCAGAGAGAAGATTGGA
Organism: uncultured Chroococcidiopsis sp.; assembly: GCA_964248365.1. GTDB lineage: Bacteria > Cyanobacteriota > Cyanobacteriia > Cyanobacteriales > Chroococcidiopsidaceae > Chroococcidiopsis. Next base: position 105,922 of record CAXTYC010000004.1, read on the forward strand.
TGCTGCTTTGTTAAGCAATCCAGAGTTATTTAAATTCTCTTAGGGTAACGGTAACAAAGATATGAAAATACAGCCGAGTGAGTTTAGGATTATAGATCTTTTTTCAGGATGCGGTGGATTATCACTTGGACTTAAAAATGCTGGCTTTAATATGGTTGCTGGTTTTGATAACTGGGAATTAGCTATTAATATCTATCGCCGTAATTTTGCACACCAATCTTTCGTGATGGATATTAGGAATTTAGAGGAATTTGCAGCCTTACAAGAATTTAACCCAGACATCATAGCTGGGGGACCACCTTGCCAAGATTTTTCTAGTGCTGGAAAAAGAGATGAAAGCTTAGGGAGAGGAGATTTAACAACTTCTTTTGCTAAGATTATAGCTGCTGTTAAGCCTCAATTTTTTATTCTGGAAAATGTTGATAGATTTGTGAAAAGTGCAAAGTATGAAGAAGCTAAGATAATTCTTCAATCTGCTAAGTACGGTCTAAGTGAAAAAATCCTCAATGCTAGTTTTTGTGGTGTTCCACAAAGTAGAAAAAGATTTTTTTGGATTGGCGAAATTAACGGAGAAAATAAGAAGCTGGAGCCTTATTTAGAGGCTAATCTATCTGCTGAACCTATGACCATTAGACAATACTTTAGAAACATAGGAAAAGATTTAGATATTGAGCATTACTATAGACATCCAAGAAGCTATAAGAGACGTGGAGTATTTAGCATTGATGAGCCTAGCCCAACAATTAGAGGAGTTAATCGACCAATCCCCAAAACATATAAACCTCACCCTGGTGATTCAGCAGCGATATCACCAGCTATACGTCCTTTAACTACTCTTGAAAGAAGTTATCTACAAACTTTTCCAGAAAACTTTATTTTTGAAGGCTCTAAAACTGACATTGAGCAAATGATTGGAAATGCTGTACCTGTTAAATTAGCTGAATATGTTGCTCGGTGTCTCGCTAAATATATTACAGACTGTTCTAAAAAGCCTTCTGAAAACTTACAATTATCAAGATGTTAAAGCGAACAGAGACTATGCTCAACTGTCTGTCGTTTTAGATGTTGAGAACTATTCCTATGAAAGTCCAACATAAAATCTGTCTTAGTCAAAAGAATTTAAGTCTCTGTGTGACTCTCCCTAGAGGTGATTTCCCCGATCGCCGCTAATTGCTAACATGAAAGCACAAACTTGAGCTGTGGAGTTCTTGCAGTGGGATTATTTGACGATTTCAGCCGCTTTCTGGAAAGCCGTTTAGAAGAATTCTTGCGGAATAATCCTCATCTGGAGTTAGAAGCGCTATTAGAGCAGTTGCGCGAGCAAGAGGAAGATACCTTAAAGTTAATTTCACAACTCCAGTTGCAGGAAAAGCGATCGCAAGACGAAATCCTCGCTACAGCCCAAGAAATCCAAAAGTGGCATATTCGGGTAGAGAAAGCAAAGGTAGCTGGTAGACAAGATTTAGCGCAAGCAGCACAAGAGCGAGAAGCGGCGCTGTTACGGGAAGGTAATCAGCGTTGGGGACAGATGCAAGGTATAAAAGAACGCATTAACCAGGCAAAGGAACTGATAAAAAAGATTCAGCAGCGTCGTCAAGAGGTGCAAACTAAAGCAGCGCAAGCCCAGGCTAACCGTACTAGTTATCAGGCTCAAGATCGCTTTGATACTACTGGCTGGAATCAAAGTCGTAGCGTTTCTGGTAGTGGAGATGATTTAGAAGCTGCTTTTCGGCGCTGGGAAGCTCAGGATGAGTTAGAGCAGATGAAGCGGAATATGGGGAGATGATCTGGTTTTGAGTTGAAGATAATTTTGAGATAAAAGCACATAGCCTGGGGTTTAAACCCCAGGAAAGCAAAGAACGCGAAGATAGGTGAGGAATCCGGTTTATTTCTGGCTGGGAGGGGTGCGGGTTCATCCGCATTTTTTGTTTGAGTCTTTGGCATTGGCGATCGCCACTTGGCTACTCTTGCCTAATGTACCCAAGCGATTGTACCCACGAGGGCGTAGTTCTGTTAATATGTTTTACCGTGAAGGCAGTGCAGGCTGTAGCAAAGCGCCCCGATTCGTGAAATCTTTCTTGATGGTTGTCATTTGTTAATATTACGACTGTCCGAGTGTTAATCACCAATAACTAATGACTCTTGATTTTTGACCACCAATCCCTGTATTTTATAACTCAAATCGTATTGCTATATCACTTATTTACTAACCGTTTATAATAGCAGAATTTCAAAGGCTTGATAGGCATGAAAACAAAAAAAGAATTAAATCAAATTATTTTAGGTATTATTATGTTATTAATAATGCATAGTGCAGTATTAGTAATTTTAGTAATTCTGGCATATATTATTCGTTTATTTAACACGCTCTTAGCCGCTAATATCATTCTTCCAATTTTTTATATTGGATTATTGCAACTATTGTATGTAATTCCTGCTGTGATTTGGTTAAGGCAAAAGCAACAATGGGGCAGGATGAAAGGAGTGCTTGTTGGTGCAGGAATTACTGCTTTGCTTAATGTTGGCTTACTTGCTTTGTGGCTATTATCTTTCAAGTAAGCTTTAGTAAATAAAATGGCATGGCGTAAATGATTGCTGGGATATTTTATGTATCATAATTAAAGTTAAGGTAAGTTTTGAGTTTGATGTAACATTGTTTAATTGCATCGATTTTTTTCATTGAAACGGTGTTGCTCATCTGTGCGATCGCCACTCGAAGAAATCGATCTGGTAGGAGAATAACCAGAATCAATAAATGAACTACTTTCAGCCGAAGAATTGCCGAAAAAAGAGCCAAATTGTTTATTGTAGTTAGAGGCGATCGCCAAAAATGCCCCACCCAAGATATAAATGGGCATGGGTAGGGTTAGCTGTTGTATCCAGTCAAACAGTTCGGCAAGAGCAAATAGTATGAAAAAGCAAGCAAGCCAAATCCTCATAGTTCACCCCAATCTACTCAAACTATATCAATAGCTAGAGGATAATAGATCTTTGAGCATTATGCTATTAAGGTGCGTTACTTGGCTAACGCACCCTACGGTTGGTGATTAAGGGCATGGGATAGATCCTTGTGCTGAACCACCTGGAAGCCAAACACGTAGGCTGCGCCCTCTTTGAAGGTAACCAGGAGGAGCAGACGCGCAGGCTATGCGATCGCGCACACCAACCGCCGTATCTGGATTATCGCTAAATAAGCCATCCACACCTAATCTGAAAAACTGTTCGTATTCCTCTTGTGGATTACCGTTATAATCTTGAGCGAGGAAGTAATCTTCATTACGGAATGTGTAGGGATGGACGAGTAAGCCTGCTGCATGAGCATCGTCTACTAAAGTAGTGGGTTCTTGCAATCGTCTATCTGCGTCACTGATTTGCCCATCTCCATTGAGATCGTCAGGCTGTCCATCTCCATTATCGTCAACTGTTTGAGCAGGAACGATTAATCTTTTAGAAGGTCCAATCCCGTCAGCATATTGGGCAATATTACTTAATTCCTCTGGGGATGTCAAATCGCCATAAGTGCGAGGATCGCCGCCCGCTACAAAATCATAAGGTTGTTCATTCACATCTCCAAATAACTGAACTAAAGGCACTTGTATTAATTCATTTAGTTCTTTAAGATTTGCTGTTTCAAATGATTGGATAAATACAGGATCGTTCGCGTCTGCTAATCCATTAGCTTGGAGAGCTGCAACTAAAGGCTGTTCCAGAGATAAACCGATGGAATCAAAGTAGGTGGGGTGTTTGGTTTCTGGGTAAATACCAATAATTCGCCCAGTTTCAATAGTTTTTTGCTTTGCTAAATCAATTACTTCTTGGAAAGTAGGTATTTCAAATTGTCCATCATATTGAGCGGAAAGGGGGCGAAATTGAGGAATGCGCTCTTTTGCTCGAAGTGTTTTGATTTCTGCTAAAGTAAAGTCTTCTGTAAACCAGCCAGTAACTTCTACTCCATCAATTACTTTGGTGGTTTTGCGGTTAGCAAACTCTGGGCGTAGGGCTACATCAGTAGTACCAGAAATTTCGTTTTCATGCCGAGCAATCAAAACGCCGTCAAGGGTGGAAACCAAATCTGGTTCAATATAATCAGCACCAAGAGCGATCGCTAACTCATATGATGCTAGTGTATGCTCTGGACGGTAGCCGCTAGCTCCCCGATGTCCAATTACAATCGGACTTGCACCTGTCAAAGTTTCTGCTACCGATTGAGCTTGTAATTTATCAGCACTAAAAATTCCCATAACTGCTGATGCTACCAATATTAACCGAGAAAAACGCAACATAACTCGATTGGTCAAAACAGAACTTGAAAATCTCAAAGCCAAAATTTCTACATAGTAGGAGCGGTTTTTTCCAATATCTCTGTTGCTGCACATTTGTTTTTTTCCTAATTTTGTAGTGAATATACGTTGCTTGAATTAAGCTCTAGTTAATAGAAAATTAAATTTATTTGAAGTTGAACTTCATTATATAATAAAATCTAGATAACTTTCCTTTCTTAGAAAATGTTTGATAAGTAGGGTGGGCATTGCCCACCCTACTTTTGCTTAAAGATGAGTTTCGATAAGGACTTAATGTATTACGTAATTTCCTAACATCCTCTTAGCTCAATTGAGCAAGATATCTCAATTAAAGCGTTTATTTGGGAAAATAGGTTAAATTTCAAAATCGGTCGAAGTTTTTATGAATTTACTAAAACAGAAACTATTCAATTGACACAAATAAATTATTTTAATGGATGGGACAACAAGTGTTTTGTTTGAAGGAGCAGTCAGGGAAATTTTAGGGCGCATTATGGGGGCGACGGTTCGCATTAAACCGAGTAACCTAGAAAAGTATGTTGTTTTGTCCAAAGCACAGAGCTAATCGCAAACAGGACAAAACACGATTCCTCGCTTGAAGTGGAGGATTGGGAACGTTAGACTTGATAGATGGAGATGGACGAAGGTGGAAGACTTCGCACCGGAAGTTAAACAGCGAGTTATCGAACTGCGGCAGTTGCTGCAACAAGCAAGCTATGCTTACTATGTGCAGGATAACCCGATCATGGAAGATGCTGTCTATGACCAACTGTATCGGGAATTGCAGGAACTAGAAACCCAGTATCCAGAAATAATCGCACCAGATAGCCCAACGCAGCGGGTAGGAGAAAAACCAGCCACCCAGTTCACCTCAGTTCGACACAATATCCCCCTTTATAGTTTGGAAAATGCTTTCAATATTGAAGAATTGAAGGCGTGGGATCAGCGTTGGCGACGTGGTAGAGGTGGGGAAGCTGAGGAGCAGAGTTGCCCTGGGGCAGAGGAGCAGAGGGGCAGAGGAGAAAAGCTAATCCAAAATCCAAAATCCAAAATCCAAAATCCCCTAGCCTCTAGCCCCCAGCCCCCAGCCCCTCTATATGTTTGTGAATTAAAAATTGATGGTTCTGCTTTAGCCCTCACTTATGAAAATGGTGTGTTAGTGCGGGGTGCAACTAGGGGTGATGGGATTACGGGTGAAGACATTACCCAGAATGTGCGAACAATTCGCTCAATTCCCCTGCGCTTACAGCTGGAAAATCCGCCCCAAAGAGTGGAAGTGCGGGGAGAGGCGTTTTTACCGCTAGAAGTATTTGAACAAATTAATCAAGAGCGATCGCAAAATGGTGAGACACTATTTGCTAATCCCCGCAACGCCGCGGCTGGAACTTTACGACAATTAGATCCCAAAGTTGTAGACAAACGGCGGCTAGATTTCTTTGCCTACACCCTGCACATTCCAGGTAGGGATGATGCTAGTATTGCGCGATCGCAATGGGAAGCACTCGAATTATTGCAACAAATGGGATTTCGAGTCAATCCTAACCGCAAGTTGTGTCCGTCATTGCAGGAAGTCGCCCAATATTACGAATATTGGGACACTCAACGGCTCAATCTACCCTACATGACCGATGGCGTAGTTGTCAAAATCAATTTTTTTACCCTGCAAGAACAGCTAGGATTTACCCAAAAGTTTCCCCGTTGGGCGGTGGCGCTAAAGTATCCAGCCCAAGAAGCACCTACCCGCGTGGAAGAGATTGCTGTAAATGTCGGACGCACGGGCGCACTTACACCAATGGCAATTATGCGACCTGTGCAACTAGCTGGAACAACAGTTTCCCGCGCTACTTTACATAATAGCGATCGCGTTGCTCAATTAGATATCAGAGTTGGCGATACGGTGATTGTTCGCAAAGCTGGTGAAATTATACCAGAAGTGGTGCGCGTGTTGCAGGAACTGCGCCCAGAAAATACCCAACCGTTCCAAATGCCTACCCATTGCCCTGTGTGCAATCAACCTGTTGTGCGTCCTCTGGGTGAGGCAGTAACCAGATGCGTCAATGCTTCCTGTCAGGCTATCCTCAAAGGAGCGCTAGAACATTGGGTAAGCCGCGATGCCTTGGATATCAATGGGATGGGAGAAAAACTAGTGCAGCAACTGGTGGATCGGGGTGTAGTGCATTCAGTTGCTGATTTATATGACTTGACAGTTGACAGTTTTTGTGCATTAGAACGAATGGGAAAAAAGACGGCTGAGAAATTGGTGCAGGCGATCGCCGCTGCCAAAACTAAACCTTGGTCGCGGGTATTATATGGTTTAGGAATTCGTCATGTTGGCAGCGTAAATGCCCAATTGTTGACACAAAAGTTCCCGACAGTCGAACAGCTAGCCTCGTCAGAAGCAGCAGAGATTGAATCGGTTTATGGTATTGGTGCTGAAATTGCTTCCTCTGTATATCAATGGTTCCGCATTGGGGCAAATCAAACTTTAATTTCCCGCCTCAAAGCAGCTGGTTTACAACTGGCGGCTGAGGTAGAAACTACAGATTCGGCAGGTAATCAATCTTTGGGTGGTAAGACTTTTGTAATTACTGGTACTTTACCTACACTCAAGCGCGATGAGGCAAAAGAGTTGATTCAAAAGGCTGGTGGTAAGGTGACAGATTCTGTGAGTAAGAAAACAGATTACGTGGTTGTGGGGGAAGAGGCTGGATCTAAGTTAGAAAAGGCTCAACAATTGGGAATCTCTCAGTTGAGTGAGGCGCAGTTGTTGGAGATGTTGGAAAATTGACGAACCGCCAAGACGCGAAGAACGCAAAGGTAGAGGAGAGTTTTAATCTAGACTTTTGCGGCTTTGCGTCTTGGCGTGACATAAATCCAAAATATTGTAATGCCTCTTCATCAAACTTCTGGTCGTTGGCAGTTAGGGTTAGCATTGTCGCTGTTGACTGTCCTGTTGTGGGGCGTTTTGCCGATCGCCCTCAAAATAACTCTGCAAGTTTTAGATGTCTATACATTGACTTGGTTTCGGTTTGTGGTTGCTTTTGGGCTGCTGGCTATTTATTTGCTCTTTAGGCGAAAATTACCTACACTGCAACAGTTATCAGCAAGTGTTGGAATGCTTGCGATCGCTACGATATTTCTAGGGCTGAATTATTTGTTTTTCTCGCAAGGTTTGGCTCAAACTTCAGCTAATAATGCTGAGGTTTTGATTCAACTTGCGCCTGTTTTGTTTGGGTTGGGTGCGATCGCTATATTCAAAGAACGCTACACTTTAGGGCAATGGGTAGGGATGGCTGTGTTAACGCTGGGGTTCGTCCTGTTTTTCCATGAGCAATTACGCAGTTTAATTACAACAGCCTCAGAGTATCTAGTGGGTAGTAGTTTACTGGTAATTGCCGCAGCAGCTTGGGCTATTTATGCTCTGGCACAAAAGCAACTTTTACAAAGTTTGCCATCCGCTAGCGTTATGCTAATGATCTACGGTGGCTGTGCGTTGTTGTTCAGCCCGTTTGCTGCTCCTCAAAAAATTTTAACGCTTAGTCCTTTACCCTTGGGAAGGTTGCTTTTTTGTGGGTTGAATACCTTGGTGGCTTACGGTGCTTTTGGCGCGGCTTTGGAACACTGGGAAGCTTCGCGGGTAAGTGCAGTGCTAGCACTGGCTCCGATTTGCACATTGGTAGCAGTAGAAGTTTTTTCATCTCTAATGCCAAATTTGATAGCACCAGAACCACTGACGATATTAGCAATAGTGGGGGCGATTTTGGTAGTTTCAGGAGCGATGGTGATCGCACTGGGAAGAAAGCGGTAATACCATTTTAGATTTTAGATTTTGGATTTTAGATTGGTAGTTGGTAGTTGGTAGTTGGTAGTTGGTAGTTGGTAATTGGTAATTGGTAATTGGTAATTCCCCCCAACTCCCCCAACTCCCCCTCCTCTCACCCCCTCTCCCTCTCTCCCCTCTCCCCCTCCCCCTCCTCTTTCCCCCAGCCCCTAGCCCCCAGCCCCTAGCCCCTCCTATAGTTGCTTACCCAGCCACTTGCGGAAGTTAGAATGATACAGGCTGTAACCCATTTCTCCTTTGATTGGTTGCTGCTGCAAGAACTCCAGCCAATTTTCTAGCGCTAGCTCAACTTCGTATTCGTCTTGATCAATAATTTGGGCGATCGCGTGGGCTGATATTGGTTGTTCTTGCCGTACTAGGACGTACAACACTGCTAACTCAAACGAGGACAAATCTACTTTCTTCATGCGTTGCCAGTGGCTTTGGTAATATGCCTCTAAACCAGGAGGTAGCTGCTCGAAGTCGAACTGATTGGGGTCGAAATAAGGGGCAATGGTAGGTAAAATCTGGCTGAGGTACATGAAATTGTTTTCGCTGGCTGCTGTTAGGCGTGTAATGAATTTTTGCTCAGTTAGGTATTGCTGAATATATGCCTGCACATCTTTCCGGTTTTGCTCTGGATAATTTGCTAAATCAAGAGTCTGCGACGCAGTTTCGATTAATAAACCGGATCTATCTCTGGGGAAAGGGCGACGGGTGAGGAGAAAATAGACGCGATCTGGGAGATATCTGGGAAGATAAAATAGATTTGAGCCAGCAGATTGACTGTTGGGGTCAATGCGATCTAGTCCATCAATAGCAATGATTAGGTGCTGTGGTGGTTCTAGCAAATCGCTAATTTTCTGAAGTAGGAGGGAGAGAAACCAACTGCCTTGTGTGGCGTTATCGGGGAGTGCGATCGCACTTATTGGATCGGATTTAATTTGATCTGCTGTTTGCTTACCTATAGACAGGCTCTTTTCACCCCTAATATCACCTATTGTGTGTATTAATTGGGTACAGATATTCCTGAGAAATTCCTCTGCTTGATTTTTACATTCAACTTCAGCGGTGTAATAGACAACAAAGGGATGTGAGGTAACATACTTGGCAAGGACGGCACTTTTGCCGCTACCTGGTACGCCAACAATAGTGAAGTACCCCGCGTTATGACAGTTGATAAAGTCGGAAATGGCAGTGAAGATAAAAGAGCGACCGACGAAGTTTTGGCTTTTTTCGCGCACTCGTTGCTGAAATTGGGTCAGGTAGGAGGCGGTATAGATCGAAGCTGGCGATCGCGGCGGGATGTTCATAGCTATGCCTCTATTCCTTCCAGCCGCAGGAAATGCACTTGCCCTGATTCCTCACCCACCACAATTGTCACTCCATCTGGCACAACAGCACAGCACGATATTGGACTATCTCCCCAGAAACTAGTCACTTCCTTGCCCGTTGCCAAGTCCCAGACTTTGAGTGTCCTGTCATCTGAACCTGATATCGCCTGCAAGCCATTGGGGTTAACGGCTACTGCACTTACACTGCTGCTATGACCTGTGAGGGTGAATAGTTCCTTGCCCGTTGCCAAGTCCCAGACTTTGAGTGTTTTGTCAAGTGAACCAGAGATTGCCTGCAAGCCATTGGGGCTGAAAGCTACTGCATCTACATAGCTGCTATGACCTATGAGGGTACGTAGCAACCGCCCACCAGAGGGAGTTAAGCTAGTTGTCAAGGGACGCAACCAAAGTGCAGCTTGCCTCTGCTTTGCCTGTGACAGCATTGCCTGAATTTCTGGCACGTCAAAGAGCAGCAACCTTCCCCACAATTGCCCTGCCAGTTGCGTTGTATCCCTAGCAACAATATGTGCTGACAGTCGCAATGCCCCTTGAATTAATTTCAGCGATTTGACTTTTTGCTCCGGTTTAGTTGAAATTTCTGAATTGTCAATCAAGTCATAATCATCAATCAGCGCCTGCACCCCAAAATCAGGATGGTTAATCTTTGCCGCTATGAAGTTGAAATCAGCCAGAGTTTTGTAATACTTTTCTAAATTTCCTGACTGCACTAAATTGTAAGGATACCTGCCCAGATAAGCTTTTAGGGAGTAGGACTTTTTTGCTATTGATTTATTAGCATTCATCATCTGCGTCCATCTCCCTTTTCCAGTAGTCAACAATGCGTTGATTAACATCCCGAAATAACTTCCGCTTTGAATCCAAATCTCTCTTTCGATTCAAGAAGTCAAGGAAACTGGTGTGATAGATACTGTAGCAGATATCCTCTTCTACTTTTTGCTCCTTCAAATACTCAACCCACTCATCTAAAATCGATTGCACATCATACTCATCTTGGTCAGCAATTTTAGCAATCATTTCACACCCAATTGCCGTACCAATCTCCACCAAAATAAACAGGATAATCACCTTCATTTCTTTGAGTGCGTCATCCATCCCCATCCGCACCCAATGTTGTTGATAGTAGTCCTGAAGACCATCGGGCAATTGCTTTAAATTTAAGTCCTTATAGACACCACGAGCAATGTCTGGTAGGACATAGCGCAGATACATAAAATTGTTTTCACTCTTGTGGGCTACCTTTTCAGTAAATTCGTCATCATTGATATTGCGCTCGTGAATCCACTTTCTTAGAGCATCTTTATATTCAGAGTCGTGATGTAGAAATAACTGAATATACTCTTTCACATCATCACGACTCAAATCTGCATAATTCCTTAAGTCTAACTCCTCTACTGGAACCCCAGGAGACAGAAATAGTCTCTTTGCTTCTAGGATGTAAGGTCGTCTAGTCAGCAAGAAATAGACTCCTTCTGGGAGTGTCGTGGGTAAATATAAAAGATTATCCCCTGGTTCTTGTTCCACTTCATCGAGCGCATCAACCACAATCACAAGTCGTTGACCAGAGGAAAGTGTTTTGCTAACTTTTTCCAGTAAAGTTGGTAAATCAGCTTTCTCTGCATCCTGCAACTGGTAATGCTTAATCAGTTGTTTACGAATACTATCTAAAAACTGTTCGGGTCGATTGCGACCCTCAGCGCGAATATTGAAATAGCAAGGGTATTTGTAGTCACGAACGTACTTAGCAGCAATGGTACTTTTCCCCATTCCCGCCTCCCCCACTAGGGTAAAGTAGCCCTTGGTATTGTTATTTATGAATTGTGCCAAAGTATCAAAAACAAATTGGCGACCACAAAAAGACCGAACTTTTTCTTGAATTAATGGTTTAAATTCTTCTGGGTACTCATCCAGATTCCAGTCTGGGTAAGGCTGAAAATCTGGCGATTTACTACGTCGTGCTACGTTGATAAAAACTTTTCCAAATTTTTATAACTGGGGACGGATGTCTATTCTCGATTCTCTAATTTCATCTCCTAAGATATTCCACTCAAGGAATTTTTCTACTTCTTGGAAGAAACCTAATGGATTATTTGAAGTATAAGCTTGCCAAAAAGCATTTTTAATCTCTTTTTCTCTAAAAAGTTTAAGAATTGGCTCTGGCTTAAACGCGCCATACTCTACTAAAGTGTAAACATAAAGACCATCAACATCTTTGGGAGGCTGTACCGGATCAAGGTTTAATTCTTTTAGAATTTTGACTACAATTTCATTGCGTTGAGCTTGATTTAAGACTTTTGAACCCAAAGAATTGACAATACTAGTAATCGTTTTTACTAAGTTTGGGTCTGTCATTACGATTAAATCTCAATTTTTAGTATTATAGTTACAGTTAGGTGCAGCCAACTGTCAAATAGTCTATTAGTTAATTTATTCAACGCCATCAAAGCTAATTCCAACAATTTTATCAAATCTTAATTAGCCACCCATGCCCACCATTATCAGAAGGAGTGGGCATGGGTGGCATACTATGTATTAATAAATACAAGAGTGTTAATGTAAGAAAGAGAATTTAGCGCAAAGTCTTCTCTGGAGCAATAAACTCTAACCGCGCTAATACTATAGTTTTGTTAATGCAGGTATTGCGGAACGCTACGATAGTTTAAAGTTGGAAGGATCACGAACAAGTGCCTCCTGTTGCGCGATCGCGTCCTGTTTCTCGTCAGCACATTCAAAATCCATAACTAGAAAAATAACAAACCCAGCATCTGGATAAGCAACAGCGCAATCATCAAAACATCAAATTAACTGTTGCAATTTATTCATTTCTTATCCTGAGTGCGGCGAAAAGCAATAATCTTGATTTTGCGTTTTGAAACCCAGATAGATCAGCTATTTGGAAATCCCCAGTAATAAAGCAATTACCAATTACCTGAAAGCTATTGTTCACGAATGAATCAGGATAGCTGTACTATACTCTATTTGCATTGATTTATTAAGAAATTTTACATAAATCTGTGTGTGTCCAAGAAAGAAAGGCGCAGGTTGAAGTAATAACTAATAGAGCAAAATCTCAAGTTTGTAGCTTGCGATCGCCTAGTTAATTAAGGATATTTAAATATGTCTCTGGACACGGATACTCCTTTGCTCATCTAACAAGATTTATATTTTGGAAACAAGATACCTGATGGTGGAGAAGTTTCCCAAAAAGAGTTTTAAGCGTTTGTAGACAATGTTATTACCCCTCGTTTTCCTGCTGGAGTGACAGTTTTTGATACAAATGGACAATTTCAAGACAGCACAGGTAAAATTATTGAAGAACCATCTAAAGTTGTTAGCCTGATTCTGGAAGATACTAAGCAAAACGAAGCTGCCATTAACAAGATTGTCAAGTCATATATTCAACAGTTACAGCCAAAAAGTGTTCTCGTCGTTGTTGATGAAGATATATAGGCTGATATACAGACTAATTTCACTGTTGACGCTCTTAAATTAGCTATTCCCATCGAAAATGTAGGTAATACTGGCGCTGCTTATGCAGTCGATTCGTTTGGTAGTGGCGTGGTTGGTTTATCTGGGATAGATAATCTATTGGGAGCAAACTTTAAATATACGTTGCACGATCAAATGAGTAATCCCACAGGTAGGGACGAGTTAAATTATAATTTTTCTGGGTTAAACAGCGGCGTGGAACTGCTAGCAAGCGGTACAGTTGTTGTCTGTAAGCAAAATAACCTTTTCATCCCACAAGGAACCTTTGGAACCTCAGCGGTGACATTTACTGGTACACCTGACAACGCCTGTTTGAGTGATTTGGGAATTTGACTGGTTAATGTCCTGCAAGGTTTGAGTCTGTATATTTTAGATTTTAGATTTAAAGCAAATGTCTGCCACCCATGCCCACCAAATTATTGATGGTGGGCGAAGCCCCGTATTACACCACAGCGGAGGGATTGCCCACCCTACTTATCCAACAAGATTTATATTTTGGAAACAAAATCCCAGATGGGAAAGCTGCCGCACTAGAGAGTTTAAAATAAACCTACGGATCTATAATTATTGATCCGTAGGTTAATAAAAAGTCTATACTGCTACAACAGGAGTATTAAGCTGACGAAGTTCGAGATCTTTATGTTGCCAGACTTGACCATCTACAGCTATTTGCTCAATTAAACTTGCTAAACGCAAAGCTTTCAGAGCTTGTTCTCCACCTACCGACGGTTGACAGCCGCCTCTTGCACAGCCGACGAAGTGTTCTAACTCAGCGCAGAGTTTGTCAATGTTACTGGTGTAAACCTTCTCAATCAAACCGTCTTGACGGTAAAGTACCTGTCCATGTTCTGTCATACAGTTAGCAGTTGTCTGACGGTGGATCAGGATTTCATTGTTAAGAAAGTCCGCCTCAGTCAAAGAGTTCTTGCAATGGGCGGCAATGCGACGTATTTTACGGTGGGTGACTTTGCTAGCCGTGAGTGTCGCCACAATGCCATTAGCAAATCCCAATGTAGCAGTCACATAATCCAAGTAGCCAGAGTCGGAGGCGCGGCTACCGCTAGCTGTCAACCTTACTACTGGTGCAGCGGCTAATTCTAATATTAAGTCAATATCATGGATCATTAGATCCAAGACAACGGATACATCATTAGCCCGATGTGAATAAGGACTCATGCGGTGTGCTTCTATAGCCAGCAATTGTTCTGTTTTCAAGACTTTGCTGAGTTCTTGAAAGGCTGGACTGAAGCGCTCAATATGACCTACTTGCAGAATGCACTGGGAGGAAGCTGCTGCATTTACTAGAGATTCTGCTTCAGCAATACTAGAAGCGATCGGTTTTTCTATTAGAACATGAACTCCCGCTTGGAGACACGTCATCCCGACAGCGTAATGCCCTCCGGTAGGAACAGCAACACAAACAGCGTCTACATGAGGAAGCAAATCTCGGTAATCTTCAAAAAAACGTACTCGGTATTTGCTAGCAATATCTAGTCCTCGTTCAATATTAATATCTGAGACACCTACAAGTTCTACATCTTTGAGTAAACTCAATACACGGGTGTGATGCTGTCCCATATTACCGACCCCAATCACACCAATCTTGATTGCTTTGGGCTGGTTACGCTGCATCTGAGGGACTACTTGTCCCATTGATATGCTATTTTGCACTCGGTCTTATCCTCCACCACCAAAATTTATCGATGCTTCTGTATTGTCTTTCGTACTCTACATTTGGGCTTCAATCATTCCATCTCTCGACTGTCTTAAATCTGTCAGATAGTAGCATAATTCCTCTATTTATAAAGATATTCAAAGTTTATTTGAGGTTTTTTTAGTTTGTCTGTTTTTGTTACGGGTATACCTTTTTAAATTGTCATTTTACTAATGCCGCAACAATAGCACCGAATGTGTCACTTTTTTGCCCGTCCATTTGTGGGGGGCTGGAGGCTGGGGGCTGGGGGCTAGAAGAGAGCACTCTTGAGCAGGGGAAGCAGGGGAAGCAGGGGGAGAAAGAGGAAAATTACGAATGCGCGAATTACGAGTTACGAATTATTTTATGGGGGTTTTATGGTGAAAGCTGTAATTTTGTTATCTGGAGGACTAGATTCTTCAACGGTTCTCTATCAAGCTTCGTCAGATGGTTATGAGTGTTACGCTATCTCGTTTGACTATCAGCAGCGGCATCGACGAGAGTTAGAGGCGGCGAAAGCGATCGCACATGAGGCTAATGTAGTAGATCATCAGCTAGTGACATTCGACTTACGTCAATGGGGTGGTTCGGCATTGACTGATGACAAAATAGACTTGCCGCAACTTTGTTCTATATCCCAAATGGGGCAAAATATCCCTGTAACATATGTACCAGCACGGAATACTATCTTTTTAAGCTTTGCCCTAGCTTATGCAGAAACTCTTGGTGCAGAAAGAATATATATCGGTGTCAACGCCTTAGACTATTCTGGCTATCCAGATTGTCGCCCTGATTACATTCAGGCAATGCAAGAAGTATTTAGACTGGGAACTAAACAAGGGCGTGAGGGCAGGAGGCCTCAAATTGTTGCTCCCCTAATTAATCTCAAAAAAACTGAAATCATTCAGCTTGGCAATTCTTTGGGCGTACCTTGGGAGAAAACTTGGTCTTGCTATGCTGGTGGTGATTCGGCTTGCAGGGTGTGTGACTCTTGTAGATTACGCTTAGCAGCTTTTGCCGAATTGGGGTTAGAAGATCCACTTCCTTATCGAGGGGCTAGGGGCTAGAAGAGGGAAAAGGGAAAAGGGAAAAGGGAAAAGCAAAAAGTATAAATTAACAATTTTGCCCCTCTGCCCCTCTACTCCCCAGCTTCCTCAGCCTCCTCAGCTCCCTCAGCTCTCTTATGCAAGCGATGAATCTTGATTTCATCCAGGCGTGGTCCTTCAACTGACACGACGGTTAGTTCGAGATTTTGATAGGAAATTGTTGTACCTACTGCGGGAATTTGTTGTAGCTGATACAGTACGAAACCGCCTAGGGTTTGATATTCTTTTTTTACAGGCAAGTTTAAATCTAACAATTTGTTGAGGTCTTCCAGATTCATTTGCGCTTGCACTAAAAAAGTTTGATCGTCCAAAATTTGGATGAGTAACTCGTCGGTACTTTCTGTTACACCTGCGTCGCCAATAATTTCGGCAATCAAATCTTGAATTGTAACTAAACCAACTGTACCGCCAAATTCGTTGACTACTATAACCACTGCTTGCCGCAACAGTTTTGCCTGCCGTAGACTTTTCTGCATGATTGGTAGTAGTTCACTTAAGGGAGTATTTTCTGGTACAAAATGCGTCGGACGAATCCACAGGTAAATTTCAGTTTCTAAAGTCAGTTTTCCCAGCGCCAGAGGCTCTGCCAAATCTTTAAAGTTAATAATGCCGCGCACGTCGTCTAAAGATTTGCCAATAACTGGATAGCGAGAGTGACCAGTAGCGGCTACTGCTTGCAGCAGTGTTTGTAAAGTAGCATTTTCTGGCAAGGCGATGATGTTAGGGCGTTGCACCATAATTTCTGCTACCTTCACATCGCCAAATTCAAAAATATTATTGAGCAGTTCTCGTTCTTCTGCTTCTAAGCCTGTAGATTCACGTTCAGTAGAGATAATTAGTTGCAATTCTTCGGATGTTACAGGTGGTTTCCAACCTTGTCCTGTATATTGGATACCTACCAGTCGTAATAAGCAGCGGGTGGATTGGTTAAGAATCCAAATAAAGGGATTGAAAAATCGGGCGATCGCTTTTAAGGGTGGTCCCAAAAACCTTGCCAGTTGCTCTGAGTAAAGCAAAGCCACTGACTTGGGGCATAGTTCTCCTAAAATGATTTGCAAATAAGCAACCAAAAGAAAGGCTAAAGGAACTGACACCGAATGAGCAATCAAAGAACGCCTTCCTATTGACAAGGGCAACTGCTCTAACCAAGATGCTATAAGCACACCCATTGTACTTTCGCCAATCCAACCCAAGGCAATGCTAGAGAGGGTAATACCTAGCTGGGTTGTAGATAGTACTCGGTCAATACTGCGCTGTAAAGATTGAACTGTAATCGCCTGCACGTCCCCTGCTTCTACCAGTTGGTAGATGCGCGATCGCCGTACTGACACTATTGAAAACTCAGCAGTGACAAAAAAGGCATTAATTGCAATCAGCAACAACACAGATAACAATCTCAGCCCGATGTCTGCCCAATTCAGGGGAGGAGGTGCATTCATCTTCAAAGGGGTAAGGAGGCAAGGAGTGAGGGGAAAGGAGAACAATGAACGATAAAAGCTGACTGAAATTATTCATAATTCATTATTCATAATTTCCTGCCACGCTCCTTTACCTATCTGTTTATAGGGATTTCTAACATTTGTAGTCGTATTTGCTGTTCAGGATAATCTGTCAGCGTCATCGAAAGTTTGTTCACATTATCAAGTAAGACAGTAGAAATACTCACCGTGCCAGAAAAAATCTTGCCGTTCGGTGGTAACTCCCAAGGCAAACCTTCAGTATTTGCACTCAGCGCCCGTCCTTGATCATCTGTCACATCCAAAAAACTAGAAAGGAAACGTACAGTCCTATTTCCCTCATTTTTGAAGTTCACCTTCAGTTGTAAAGCCCCACCAGAGAAACGAGCTGATAGCACTTCTAGCGTCACTCCTTGATTTTTATTGATCAGCGGAAACCCTGGCTGCGGACTCTCCTCGTCTGTCATCTGCTTTGTTTGTGAGGATGTCTGCTTACTCCTATTTTGGTTGTCCAGTAATGGCTTTTCTGGCTTGACTTTCTTCCCTTTGCCCTCAATTGTGGCTCTCACATTGGTAAGGATGTCTTCTTCTTTCAACATTACTACTGCCCCTTGTCCAGACTTGTGTTTACCTCGCTTGATTTTATTTGTGGGGCGAGCATCAGGCTGATTCACACCTTTGAGCGCCTCCATCCCTACTGTAAATCCCCAAATTGCACTTCCATAGCCTGCCCCCAACATCAGGATTAACAAAGCTAAAGTCAGGGCTACTGTCGAATTCAGTTTCATTGTTGATGCTCGCTTAATCAAGAGCATTGACGTTATTGACCCAATTTTTATCTAAACAACTGGTCGTTTGTAACATTATGAGCACGTAAATTATCTACTATCGGTGTTGTATCGATATTAATATCGATTAAATCAAAACTGCCTTTAGGAGATATAATTTTAGCTCTATCACTGTTGGGTCATCTTTTGAGGCGGAAAATTGCTCTACCTATACACTGATACGCTATACTAGTGAACACGCTAAAATGACGGGTTGAGTTTTTTAGCCCTACGACTTAATCAGCCTTGAGATTAAGCGCCGTTGACCGATTGGGGAGGTAGCGAACTCATAATTCGCCTTCAGGCTGGTTCGATTCCAGCACGGCGCACTAATAGCTGTTAGCAGTTGATTGACTAATGAGTATTAAAGATGTGCAGCGCTTAAATGGAGTTACGCGCCAGCTAACCGCTAATAGCTAACAGCTAACTGAGGTTACTACTTTTCAAATATTAAGTCATTGCCCTGTGTATCTTGATTGACATCAATCTTGGGAGCAGTCAAAATTGATGATTGGTAGGGATTTGGTAGATCGCGAGTGCGAATAACCGGATCGCTGTTCGTTTGTTGTTTCAAGGAAGTTCGGAATAAATCGTGAACTTGTGCAGCATCGCGGTTGATTTCATTTTCAGTAAATCCACTTTTACCAAACATCAAATCGAGTTGCCGCCCCAAGGAACGATTGCGGAAAAAATTGGGATCGTTATTAAAAAAAGTTCGCTCAAATATATCAGCAAGCGTTTCATCAGCTTTGGGTTGAGTGCTAGTGGTTGGTTGGGCGATCGCCGCCTGATGAAAACCAGTAGCAGCAAGTACAATAACCAATATACCGCTCAGTCTGTTGAAATTTATACGCATACAGTTTATCCTCTATGTTGGTACAAGCTTGATTTATGCTTAAATCTAAATTTAGTCTTAGCCTATTTTTTGATTCTTCATCAAGTATTGACTGTTAGTTAATGACATACCAAGCCCAATCACAGCTAAAATCAGATGTCTGGGCAGCTACTGCTGATTTAACAACGCTGCGCCAGCATCTGCTTGATTTATTTTGTCAACTTGCCTATCAAGAAGGTGATTTCGTTCTTTCTTCAGGGCAACGTAGTTCTTATTACATTAATGGCAAGGAAGTGACACTGCATCCTAATGGTGCATTGGCAATTGGTCGAATTCTGTTATCCCAGCTACCGACAGATACCCAGGCAGTGGCAGGATTGACACTGGGAGCAGATCCAATTGTCAGCGCTGTAAGTGTAGTTTCTGCCATTGAAAACCGACCAATTCCAGCGTTAATTATTCGCAAAGAAGCCAAAGGACATGGCACAAGGGCATATATTGAAGGTCCAAGTTTACCAGAGGGTGCGATCGTTGTAGTTTTAGAAGATGTCGTCACGACGGGACAATCAGCCATGAAAGCTGTTGAACGGCTGCGACAAGCGGGTTACAAAGTCGATACAGTCATGGCATTGGTAGATAGACAGCAAGGCGGAGCCGAATTGTATGCGTCGGCAGGGTTGAAGTTTCAATCTGTGTTTAATATTACCGAAATTCAAGAGCGATACAAGCAGCTGTAATCCGCCACCCTTGCCCACCTTTTAACCCTGCAAAAAGTAGATTCAATACTCGTGTTGATGATACACTTGTTCGTAGCTATGGCAATAAACGGATACGTATTTCAGCAACAATAAATTACATTTGATAATTCTTAAAGAAATTAAATAAGGTGGGCATTGCCCACCCTACAAGCTACAAACCTTAGCTCTTGACGGTTTCTTTTGCCAAGAACTTTTCTAGTTCTGTCAGTGCATCTGCATCTACTTTTGTCTGCATTGGACAGAATTTGGGACCACACATCGAGCAGAATTCAGCAGTTTTGTAAATATCTGCTGGTAGAGTTTCGTCATGATACTCTTTTGCTCTTTCTGGATCTAGGGAAAGTTCAAACTGACGGTTCCAGTCGAAATTATAACGAGCGCGGGAGAGTTCATCATCTCTGTCTCTTGCTCCTGGTCGATGTCTAGCAATATCTGCCGCATGAGCTGCAATCTTGTAGGCAATCAACCCATTACGCACATCTTCGGCATCAGGCAACCCTAAGTGTTCCTTTGGTGTGACATAGCACAGCATGGCAGTTCCGTACCAGCCAGCCATCGCTGCCCCAATTGCCGAGGTGATATGGTCATAACCAGGGGCAATGTCTGTTACCAATGGTCCCAACACATAAAAAGGTGCTTCGGAACACTCTTCCATCTGCTTGCGGACGTTGAATTCAATTTGATCCATTGGTACGTGTCCAGGTCCTTCTACCATGACTTGCACGTCATGTTCCCAGGCTTTGCGAGTGAGTTTTCCCAGCGTTTTCAATTCAGCCAACTGCGCTTCGTCAGAGGCATCATGAGTACAGCCTGGACGCAGAGAATCACCCAAGCTAAAGGACACATCGTATTTCTTGAAGATTTCGATGATGTCTCGGAAGTGGGTATAGAGAGGATTTTGTTTGTGGTGATGCAGCATCCACCGAGCTAGAATTCCGCCACCGCGCGAAACAATCCCTGTGAGACGACTTTTCACCAAAGGCAAATGCTCAATCAGAATTCCTGCGTGGATTGTCTGATAGTCTACGCCTTGCTGGGCGTGTTTCTCGATTACATGAAGAAAGTCATCGGCGGTCAGCTTTTCAATTGTGCCGTGTACGCTTTCTAAGGCTTGATAGACTGGTACAGTACCAATTGGTACAGGAGAAGCCTTGATAATAGCGGTGCGAATTTCATCTAAGTTACCGCCGCCAGTGGACAAGTCCATCACTGTATCGGCTCCATATTTCACCGCTAATTTCAGCTTGTCAACTTCTTCATCTAAGTTGGAAGAGTTGGGTGAAGCGCCAATATTGGCATTTACCTTGCACTTAGAGGCGATGCCAATGCACATCGGCTCTAGGTTGGGGTGATTGATGTTGGCAGGGATAATCATTCTTCCCCGCGCTACTTCCTCTCGAATTAGCTGTTCTGGCAGGTTTTCCCGTTGGGCGACATACTGCATTTCTTCAGTAATTACACCTTGACGGGCATAGTGCATTTGACTGACATTATCTTGCCCGCGACGCTTTGCGATCCATTCTGTCCGCATTATAAATTTCCTCGATTAACAGCTTCCCTCCGCTGGTATTACCCAGTATCAGGTTCTAAGGGACTGTCTCAGCCTGGCTACCCAGACACCCCTAGCTTGGTGAAAATTTTAGCACTGGAGTTAGAGGTAAATTCAAACAGTAAATAAATGTTGATAGTAAAAAAATTTGTGACAAAAATGATGTCATAATAGTCATCAGATAAAAATTGATGTATGGATCGAATTATCCGTACAACATTAGCGCTTACTGCCGATCTGATAGAAGCAACTGAGATTGATGCGGCGTTTGCAGCAATGGCTGATGATGATGAATATCAGTCACAAGCCCTGATGATAAGCGATGAATTTGCGATCGCTGACTGGGAAGCGTTTCAATTAGGCGAGTCCCAAAAGTCAGGCGAGGGGAAGTTTATGATGCTCGTCTGGCTCCTACTGAGGGTTCGCCAGCAGACAGGGATTCGACCTGTAATAATTGTTAGTCGTGATGCTATTAATGTAAGTAGTCCAGTTGTGCTAGCAGTTCCCTGCCCTCCTTATCGCCCTGGAAAAAGGATCTATCGATCGTCAAGTACTTTTGCGATCGCCTGATGGTGGTTTAGATCAGGACTCGGTAGCGTTGGGTGAGCAAGTTCGCACTCTAGCTAAGACTCGTTTTTTACGTTTGCGTGGAATACTTTCATTCTCATCTTTGGCTCAATTGGATAAAGCATTGTTAATTGCTTTAGATATGCAAGGGCAAGTAGAGTTTGAATAATAAAGGGGGGATCGCTTTTATGGTAGTGTGTGCGATCGCACCGATAAATTTATTGTGCCGATTTACGCTTTTGCTCAATATGGTCTAATACTGCTTGGTGAATTTCTTCTGGAGTCATCGATGCAGGATAAACTACAGAGCTAGGTTTTGCAGTCAAACGATCCACAAATGCGTAAAAAGCCTCTTGATCGTTCCGATGTTCATAGACATAAGCTCGTAATTCTGCCTCACTCATAGCATCAAAATTTGGTTTGGTCATAGGAAGCGCCAATTTCCATCACGACTAACTAGGATTTCTATCTCTTTTCCAGATAGGATGAATATTTCTCCTGTGCGCTCATCCAGACGCAGTATGTCTATTGACAAGTAGGCTGTTGTCAATGTTTGGCATAAGTAAACGCACTTTAGAGCTTGTTCTACTGTCGGAAGAATGTTTGCTGCTCTAGTGAATTAATTATTTTAATCTTACATCACTGTTTTATGACATTGATGAATAATTATCACCAAGGGTTGTTATTGCAAAATCAAGATTGGTTAGGTGTTTCGACAATAGCTATTTGGACATAAATCTTCGTTCGCAAATAGTGCGTTACGGCACTATAAGTTAAGTAATTGATAGTTCACCTATCATATTTGCAAGAGCGCACCCTACTGCCGTGTTGCTCAAAAAAGTAAGACTCAATAGAAACTGAGGCGATCGCACTCCCTCCACCACAGCGAGTCGCAACCACCCATCTATCCGCGCTAGCATGGTCATTGATTGTAAAAATAGTCGCTCTAAACAAAAAGCGATCGTGTTATAATCACCTGTTCCACACAAGTGCTAAAATACTCCATGCCACCCAAAATTACAGATCCAGTCGCATGGCAGCAGGCTGAACTGCTGATGCAACCTGCTTTCATCCGAGTTATAGATCATATCCGTAAGCAACTTGACGAATCTGCTTGGAAGGGAACTTACGAGAATGTGCTGATTTGGCCAGAAGGGACAACAGAGGAAGCCAAAGCTAGGGTAACTGGGTTAGTGCAAGAATTGGAAGGTGCATCACCGGAAAAAACAGCCCAAATTGAGCAGGCGATCGCCTCCTTACCTATTCCTCAACCAGGATATCAATTATCTTTGCAGCATGGAGATCAGCAATTTAGCTTTGATTTGTGGGAACTTTGCTATCAAGTTTGTTTTCGCCACTACAGCCCTGCATTGGCAGAATCACCTAATTATAAAGTTGAAATTGATACTAACCTGATTGATGAAACTGGAGATGTAGACTGGCAGGTTCTCGATATTAAAGCAGAAAAGTTAGTTGAGCAGATATTTGCAAGCTTACCAAATGTTTAATATCTATTGGTAATTGGTAGTTGGTAGTTGGTAGTTGATAATTTCACCTATTACCCATTACCCATGACCTATTACCTATTACCCATTACCATAAATTGTTATAAATAGGCATTATTAGGGACTACAATTAAAAGTTCAATGATTGAGCAATTGCAGGAAGTACAAGCAGCAGCAGGGGCGTTTTTTGCCGAAAGCAACGGGATAACAATTCCAGTTAACTTTGGTAATGACTCAGAAGCTATGCAAGCAGTGCGGGAAGGGGTTGCTATATGCGATCGCTCCCACTGGGGGAAAATTCTAGTCTCTGATAGCGATCGCCTCCGGTTTCTGCACAATCAGAGTACAAACGATTTCCAGCGACTCCAACCAGGACAAGGCTGTGATACTGTTTTTGTAACGTCCACTGCACGTACGATTGACCTAGCAACAGCTTACGTGATGGAAGACGCAGTATTGCTGCTGGTTTCACCTAATCGGCGTAATTATATCATAGATTGGCTCGACCGCTACATCTTTTTTGCCGATCAAGTGAAATTGCAAGATGTAACAAGTGAGAGTGCCGTCTTTAGCTTAATTGGATCGAACAGTGACGCTATGTTAGAACAGCTAGGGGTGAATACAATTATCGGACAACCACTAGCCACTCACCAGTTAATTCAGCTAGCAGATGTAGAAGTGCGTGTCGCTGTCGGTAGTGGTTTAGCTACACCTGGATATACGATTATTGTTCCAAAAGAGAAAGCAGCGACAGTTTGGAGTAAACTTGTAGAAACTGGGGCAGTACCATTAGGCGATCGCGTTTGGGAAGTGCTGCGAATTGAACAAGGACGACCAGCTCCAGATCACGAACTCACTGAAGATTACAATCCCCTGGAAGCTGGCTTGTGGCAAACACTTTCTTTTGATAAAGGCTGCTACATTGGTCAGGAAACCATTGCCCGTCTAAACACTTACAAAGGCGTAAAGCAATATCTTTGGGGTATCCGCCTAGTTGCCCCAGCCGAACCAGGTAGTGTAATTACAGTCAAAGAGGAAAAAGTCGGAAAGCTTACCAGCGCAATAGAAACTGAAAACGGTTTCTTTGGGCTAGGATACATCCGTACCAAAGCTGGCGGTGCTGGTTTAAAAGTACAGGTAGGAGAAACGACAGGCGAAGTCGTTGATGTACCCTTTTTAACTCGTGAGGAAACATAGTTTACTCATTGAGGCAGCAGAGGGGCAGGGGGAACTCGATCTTCCCCTCTGGGGAACTCGCTCTTCACTCGCGTAGTGGGGATTAGGGGCAAGGGGGGAGAGAGGGGCAGGGGGGCAGAGGAGAAAATTCAATCTCTTATCCCTGATCCAAAATCTAAAATCTAAAATCCCCTAGCCACTGGTTCCACTAGCCCCTAGCCCCTCTCTAGGGGTGAAACTTGTGATAAAGCATGGCGGCGATCGCCACTCCGCCCAGTAGATGTCTTTCTACCACTGCTGGCACTTCAGCAGGGTGAACGCGACAATACCATACCTGATCGGGAAGAATTTTTACCATAGGTCCCATGCCACATTGTCCCATGCAGCTACTGGCGATCGCTGTAACACCTGGAACTGAGTGCGCCTGAAAAGCTGCTAAGACTTTAGCCGCCCCTTGCTTGCGGCAAGTGCGATGCTGACAAACCAACACACATCTAGCAGGTAGATTGTAGTTCTCTTGCAAAAACGACTGATAATTTAAACGCGACTAATCCAAGTACAGCATAGCGCATACTCAGATGATTAGACTTGTACAAGAGGGGCTAGGGACTAGGGGCTAGAGGTTAGAAAAAGGGACTCGGGACTCGGGAAATTGATGATTTTCTCCTCTGCCCCCCTGCCCCCCTGCTCCCCTGCCCCTTGCGCCCCTTGCCCCTGAAGCCTCCCTGCTCCTTCTGCTCCCGATCACCCCCTCACACCCTCACCCCTTCCCTGGTGAGCGTGGGCGGTTTGTAAGGCTTTGACCAACTGAGCAAAAGCAGACTCAAGTTGAGCGCCAGGATCGGCGACTACCCAGCCAGAGGCAGTCAGTTGTCGGGTTTCAAAGTGGAGGTGGGGACCAGTAGAGTTACCAGTACTACCAACACGACCGATGACAGTTCCCTGCTCAACCCATTCTCCTGGTTCGACAAAGATTTCCGAAAGGTGTCCGTAAAGAGTTTGTTGAGTAGATTTATTGTGGTTAAGAACGACTGTTAAACCATACCCACCCATATAGTCAGCGACTTCTACAATACCTGGGTAAGCTGCCAAAACTGGTGTACCTAGAGGCGCACCCAAGTCAGTACCAGTATGGAAGCGACGATCTCCTGTAATTGGGTGTATCCTCCAACCAAATAATGAGGTAATCGGCGCAGGAATAGTGAGGGGAAACATCAAGCCCTTAATTGCACTTCCTGACTGCCCAGTTGGTTGAAAGCTAGGATAGTAACTTAAAACACTTCGGTTATGGGAATTAGTGGCAACACGAAAGCCACTAGAACTAATACTAATAGGACCTACCTGTATTGGCCTAATGCCCGATTTAGCAATAAATGTATTTCTATTTCTATTAAACTCGCTACTTGATTGAGAACGAGCCAGCCGTGCAATTCGTAGCGATCGCCCAATGGATCGGTTGCAAATACTACCTGAAAGCCCTGCTTGCACCACAGCTTTACAACCTGTTAATCTTTCAGAAAGAATAACTGACTTAGGTGCTTCGTAACCTGTAGTAGCTCCAATTTTATATTCAGTGGGGTCAATATAAGCACCGCTGTTGTCTGTTGCCGAATTGGAGTTAGCTTTTACCAAACGCCTAGTAGTAGGTGCTTTGAGTGAACTGTTTAAATTAGTTTGCCCCACTACAACCGGACGAATTCTAGTAGTAGGTGCTTTGAGAGGACTGTTTAAATTGATTTGTCGCACTACAACCGGACGAACCTCAGCCAGATTTACTCGGTTTGAGCGCAGCTTTTGTCTGAGTCTTTGCCATCTTGCCCCAGTTGCATTAGGCAGAGAATTTGCGCTCGGTGTAGCCGCAGTAGCTTCAGGTTGTGTGGGGCTATTGGTGGGAATAAAATTATCTATTGCCGCCTCCTGTGCCAAAACTAGGTTGCTACCTAGCAGGCTAAAAATGCCAATGCAACTGATGCTTTTTAGTAGCACAGAGCGCAACCAGAAGCGGCTTAAAGGCGTGTATGTAAAGTTGGTACGTTGAGTCATTACTTATATTGTGGGTAATTTCTAATTTGCTGCTTGGGCAATTTTAAGCGTTTGTACTGTAAAACTCAAATATTTTTACTTAAGCCCAACAATCAGTCCTCATAACCTAGAGTAATTGCACCGGGCTTGAGGTAGATTTCTTGCATTTTAGTATATTCACAGTCGTCGGTACCAATACGTACTTGTAATTCTCCGTAAGCATTGACACCTACAACTATGCCAGCACGACCATCAACCCAGACTTGTTTACCTATACTGGTCAGTAGCTGGTGGTAGTACGGCAATATCGCGTCTACTCCGGCTTGTGAACACACTTGATAACCGGATGCTATTCCTAGTATTGTGACAACAGCTAGCATTTCTAGGCTGGTAATCAAATGATTGGCTTGAAAGGATTGGAGATTAATACCTGTTGGGGGAACTCGGTTAGCCCAGTTGATACCCACGCCCACCACTGCTAGAGTAATTTTTCCTTGCCGCACCTTGGTTTCGGTCAGAATGCCACCTAGTTTACGTTGCTCAAGGATTAAGTCATTAGGCCATTTTAGATTAACAGGAATGCCGCGATCGCGCAAATTCATGGCAATTCCCCAAGCACTACTCAAAGTTAGCTGGTAGCTTTGTTGGGCTGGAAGAAGAGGTGCAAGTGCCATTGAAAGATACAATCCCCCAGCCTGGGAAGACCACTGACGACCCCATTGTCCGCGCCCAGCGGTTTGCTGCCTTGCTATGACTACAGTACCTGGTTTTGCTCCCGCATCCAAAAGCTGCCAAAGTTTTTGATTAGTAGAAGGCAAGGTGTCAAACAGATGAAGGCTAAAGGGCAGGTTCGTAGTCTGTGCAGGTTTTACCGTATCGATAGGACAATCGAAATTATCTACAAACCCGCCCCTACACCAGACGGGTATTTCTGCAAGGATGGCTAATAATTTTTGTAGATTCAATCACCGATACCAATTTTAGTTGCTCAGGTTAACATGAATTGACACTTTATTTTTGCTTGTTTTGTCCCATGCATAGTTGGCATTGGCGTACTTGGTCAGGATTGCCCTACCTAACTTGTAGCATTTTAGATCCTTGGTCTCATGGCTTTTTCACCAGACAGTTTTCGCCACGTTCACCAGAGGAATTGACTCAGGTACTACAAAAAGCAGCCTCTGTTTATCGTCTCAAACAGGTACACGGTAATATTGTCCTCTCCCCTTCCGAAGTCAGAACAGAGCTGGGGGAGCTGGGGGAGAAAAGCCTTTCGCCACTAGCCACTAGCCTACCGGTTCCACTAGCCACTGCCTTAGCAGAAGCAGATGGTTTAATTACCCAACAGCCAGAACAAGCGGTATGGGTGGCGAGTGCTGATTGTACACCTGTTCTGCTTGCTGACTCGAAAACTGGAATTGTGGCGGCTGTTCATGCGGGATGGAGAGGAACGGCATTGAAAATTGTGCCAATTGCGATCGCCCGTCTGCTTGCCTGTGGTAGCCAAATTCAAAACTTGCGTATTGCTCTAGGACCTGCGATCGCAGGTGAGGTATACCAGGTATCAACGATGGTAGCGTCCCAGGTGGGAGCGAGTATTTTTCCAGATCAACAGACAGAATCGATCTTGGATAGTTTACAACAATTGCCTGATTCCCCGATTTTGCCAGATCCTCACCAGGAACGAGTGCGGTTGGATATCCGACGAGTAATTGCCTTACAGCTTGAACAACTAGGTGTTAGTCCTGAACAAGTGGCGATCGCGCCTTATTGTACGTACCAACAACCAGACTATTTCTTTTCTTACCGCCGCGACAAACTTAAACAAGTTCAGTGGTCAGGTATTGTTAGTATAAATGCTGGTTAAACTACTGCTTTTGAGCAAAAATATAATTTTTCTTTGCAATTCTTACTATAGTTTACCGATTGTAGACATAAAAATGTAGTATAATTATATGCTATTTCAGGCAGTCAGTTGCATATTGTAATTTTACCTAAGTAATTTAGTCTGAATAAGAAGTTGCGGTAAATTTTTCAGTGAAATCACCCTTGGGAAAAAAGTGTGTGGTGACTAATTTTAGTTTGTACGTTTTGTCGTGTTTGTTTAACTTGAGAAGCGATTAAAAGCTCTTTTGCAAAACATGACCTCCTCCACACACACACAAATTAAAAATTATGTCCTCATTCACACCAGCTAAAAAAGTTTGCCGTATTGAAGCAACGGTTGGGTCAATCATCTTAACAGGTATAATGAGCCTACAAACCTATGCTCAGCCAAACAGCAACAGCGGTAAATCTTCGCAAATCGCAAGCAACTCAACAAGCCCAAAAATTATATACGTCAATCCGAGTTCTGGTAATAATGCACCTAATGCAGGTATCAGCGAAACCAGTCCCTTAAATACAATTACTTATGCTTTACAACAAGCATCACCTGGAACTATAATTAAGCTTGCTTCTGGCAATTACTCCACACAAAGCGGCGAAGTTTTCCCACTTGTACTTAAACAAGGTGTCATACTCCAAGGTGATGAATCCACCAGAGGCGAGAATGTAGTAATTAATGGTGGTGGTCGCTATATTAGTCCAACTTTTGCCCGTCAGAATGTTACAGTTATAGCCGAGAAAGATAGTACTATTAGCGGTGTCAGTATTAGCAATCCGAATAGGCGCGGTACGGCACTATGGATTGAATCTACTAATCCTATTGTCAAGAATAATACTTTTGCTCAAAGTAACAGAGAAGGCATTTTTGTCACGGGAAAAGCTGCCCCTGTTATTGTATCCAATATATTTACTAAAAATGGTGGTAATGGCATTTCTGTTGCTAATTCAGCAACTGGAGAAATTCGCCACAATCTGTTTCAAAACACGGGGTTTGGTTTAGCGATTGGTGGTACTTCCAAACCCCAAATTATAGAAAATAAAATTATTCAAAACCGAGATGGTTTGTTTATCTCAGAAGATGCCCATCCGATGCTACGTAATAATGTAATTGAGAAAAACGTGCGTGATGGTATTGTAATTGCTGCCTGCGCCCAAGCTCAACCGGATCTAGGAACGGTGGAAAGTTTCGGTGGTAATGTCTTCAACAATAACGGTCAATATGATATTTACAGTAGTGGAGCTA
Organism: uncultured Chroococcidiopsis sp.; assembly: GCA_964248365.1. Taxonomy (GTDB): domain Bacteria; phylum Cyanobacteriota; class Cyanobacteriia; order Cyanobacteriales; family Chroococcidiopsidaceae; genus Chroococcidiopsis. The sequence goes on from CAXTYC010000004.1 coordinate 135,506, forward strand.
ATTCGTTGGTGATGAATGGCAATCAGCTAGATCCTAACCGTGTAATGGAACAACATCAATATCAATGCGGCTTTTAGGCGATCGCGCTTTTAACGCTCCTCATTGCCTATTCCCTTGTTACTAGGCTAAGCCTGGTAACAAGTTTTTATCAGTTATCAGTGACTACTTTACCTTTCTCTCGCAATATCTCACTTTCTAGTCACTGGTATCTGTTTATGGTAGTTGGTAACTGGTAACTGATTTTTTAGTTGTGAGAAAATACTGAAATTAGTGTTGATTTATTTACTATTTTTGTGTAAGATAACAATGGCAATCAGGCTTTTCAATTAAGGATTCAACTAAGGCATTTAAAGCTTGTGCCGCTAATAAACCACCGCCCATAGTGCCTAGGGTGGTGATAAAAGGAACACCAGAACGCATTAATCGCCGCTTGGCAGCGGGAGCATGGCTAAAACCAATTGGCATCCCGATAATTAAGGCTGGTTGCAATTGCCCACTCTCAACAGCGTCACAAGCTGCCATAAGTATAGATGGGGCATATCCCACTACTAAAATACAGTCATTAGGCAGGTGTTGCAGTTGTTGTTTCCACTGGCACTGATGCCAAAAAGCTTGCTCTGCTTCGGCGGCACTGGTAATATGAGGGTCAGCAATTAAGACTTTGACTGAACAACCCAAATGAGCTAATCTGCTACGATCGAGGGCAGCAACGACGGGGGGAACATCGCCGATGATTTCACAACTAGCACTCAAGGCGTTACGGGAAGTTGCGATCGCATCTTTACTCAACTGCACAAAATTAACTAAACTGACATCGCCACAAGCTAGCACCAGTTTTGAAAGCAAGTCTACTTCTATCTCAGAACGATCAGATAGATCTGGTAATAACTGTTGCAACGATTCCTCAAACTCTTCGGGATGGGCGACAGTTGCAGCATCCCAATTCTCCCACAGCTTTTCTAACTGCCCTAATCCGTCTTGGGTTTCTGCTTCTAATCGTCGCAGCTGGGCGATCGCGTGTTCTTGCAAATTTTGACACGAGCGATCGCGTCCTAGCAATCCTTCCAATGCAGCAGCTGTTTGTCGCAACCTTGCTAACTGTTGCATCACCGATTGGTAATGTTGGTGTAAGCCAGTCAAACTATTAGCTTGGGTTGCTGAATTTTCTAGTAATTGCCGAATATGAGATAATTGAAATCCTTGTTGTTTGAGCAATACAATGCGACGTAACTGTTGTACATCCTGCTGCGTATAGAGACGATAATTACTGTGCGATCGCGCTGGCTGAGGCAGTAAGCCGAGTTTATGATAATGCCGCACCATTCTAGGAGTACAACCCCCACCCACTGCATCAGTGAGTTCTTTAATTGTTAGGTATTCACCAGCCAATATCACCATAATTGTATTTTTTATTTATCTACTATCTAAATCTTGTAAATAATTCTCTAATTCTTTTGTCCGTTTTTCTGTCATCCCAGCTAAGCAAGAAGTGCCAGTAGGGTTTGCCATTGTCCCACCTTCAAATTGTCCTCTTTCATAATCACAATTTGCATCTCTAAACTTAATCCAAGCTAGTTGTGCTAGGGTGATTCTTTACTTTTGATTACCACTTAATTTTGATTGTAACTGGCGATAAACTTGATTGAGTTTGCGATCGGCTGCCTTATATTCTTGATCTGCACAAATATTCATCTCTACTGTTGTCTGAGGACTAGCACAGTTGACTTTTTCAGCTATCTGTTGCTCATCTTGTGCCAAGATAGGTAAGCTAGGAGCGCTAAATAGTGGTAGTAAAAGTGCTGAAGAAATTATCAAACGTAGATCGAACGCCATAAATTATACTTAATTAATTGCTCTTTACTTAAGAGCAGTTTGCAAATTAATTTGTGCGCTTTGTAGCGAAAGTCCTCAAAACAAGACTAATATAGCGAGCCTATTTGATTTGTGAAATAGACTTTTTTACGTAGACCGAAGGGCTTGCCGCTGGCTACCGCAAAGACGCAAAGAGCGCAAAGTTAAGAAGTAGACAGAGGTTTACGAATCATTTAGCAATGCTATGGAGGAATTTATTATATTTTAGTGGACTTGTACCAGACGTTGAATTTTAATTTTCAGCTTGACATTAACATTAGTGTCAAGGTTTAGAGTGGAAGAGTCTGCACATATTGACGCTTCCCCCAATGACTCAGCAGTTGCTCTCAATTACTCGCTGGCGATCGCCTTTGAAAGAACATCCAGAGGCGATCGCAGCTATTGTATGTGGTTTACTGGTATTCCTGGGTTGGCTATCTCTACAATTAAGCTGGTTAGGGCTGGGTTTGTTACTTTTAAGTGCAGCCTATGTAATTGGGGGATATGAAAGTCTGAGTGAGGGATTGACAACTCTGTGGAAAGAAAAAGAGTTGGATGTTGATCTGTTAATGATTGTGGCAGCACTAGGGGCGGCTATTCTGGGCTTGTGGCGAAGAGAGTATTACCTAATTGTTGATGGTGCTGTATTGATTCTGATTTTTGCAATTAGCGGCGCACTCGAAGGCTATGCGATGCAGCGAACTGAACGCAACATTCGCAGCTTGATGAGCTTGAATCCAGATACAGCAAGGGTAGTGCTGCATGGTGAAGAACAGATGATTCCGATTGCTAAATTACAAGTAGGCGATCGCGTGTTAGTCAAGCCAGGAGAACTAATTCCTACCGATGCGATTATTTTAGAAGGATACAGCACTCTCAATGAAGCTGCTATTACTGGCGAATCCTTACCAGTAGAGAAGACAGTAGGAAATGAAGTGTTTGCAGGTACGTTGAACGGCTATGGTGCTTTAACGCTGCAAGTACATCAACCACCAGAAAGCAGTTTAATTGGGCGAGTGATTTCGCTAGTTAAGCAAGCACAAACCTCAGCACCGCCGTCTCAACAGTTTATAGAACGTTTTGAGAAAGGCTATGCAAAGGTGATTGTGCTAATTGGGCTACTACTGGCAATTTTACCGCCGTTGGTTTGGGGTTGGGATTGGGAAACCACAATTTATAGAGCGCTAATTTTTTTGGTAGTGGCTTCGCCTTGTGCATTGATGGCTGCAATTATGCCCACACTGCTATCAGGGATTGCAAATGGAGCCAGACAGGGTATTTTGTTTAAGAGTGGTACTCAGTTAGAGATAATGGGGAGAGTAAAAGCGATCGCCTTCGATAAAACTGGTACTCTCACAACAGGGAAGTTGCAAGTTGTCCAAATTATTCCTGCTGCACGTTGGAAGCCACAACAAGTTTTGCAAATAGCAGCAGCCTTAGAAGCATACTCAGAACATCCTATTGGAATGGCTATAGTATCCGCCGCCCAACAACAGCAACTAGCTATTACAACTGCTAGCCTGGTGCGATCGCACCCTGGGCAAGGTATTATCGGTGAAGTTCACAACCTGCAAGTTGTAGTAGGAAAAGCCGCCTTTGTCGAACAGCAGATTTCTGGTGAGTTAATTGATCTGGCTTCAAATGACAACAGAACCGAAGAGGAATGGTATCAGTCAATTCAAAAGCTGGAAGCAGAAGGTAAAACGGTTGTTTGGGTAGCTCAGGCAAACCAGCTTGTAGGAATTATTGCTGTTGCTGATACTCTTAGACCACAAACAGCGGAAATTGTCAAGCGATTGAAACATTTGGGCATTGAACAAATTGTGATGCTGACAGGAGATAACAAAAGGACAGCGCACAGCATTGCCCAAGCAGTTGGTATAGATCAGGTGTATGCAGAACTCTTACCCGAAGACAAAATGAATGTGATTCGCCGTCTACAGCAGCAATATCAAACTGTAGCGATGGTAGGAGACGGTATCAACGACGCACCCGCACTTGCTGAAGCATCGGTAGGTATTGCGATGGGTGCGGCTGGTAGTGATGTGGCTCTGGAAACAGCTGATATTGTTTTGATGACAGATCGTTTAGAAAAGTTAGAACAAGCAATTTGCTTAGGTCGTCGTTCTCAAGCAATTGTAAAACAAAACATTGTTTTTGCATTAAGTTTTATTGTGTTGTTATTGATTGCAAATTTCGCTGGTAACATTACCATGCCTATCGGTGTAATTGGGCATGAGGGTTCAACAGTTTTGGTAACGTTAAGTGGTCTAAGGTTACTGAGAAGTTAAATAGAATCAGTTGTAATCAAACGTCCATCTTCTATATAAACAATGCGATCGGCAATATCAAGAATGCGGCTGTCGTGGGTAACAAGTAAAATTGTGCAACTTTGCTCTTTAGCTAAATGTTGCATCATCTCTACTACATCTCGGCCAGATTTTTTGTCTAAAGCGGCAGTAGGTTCATCAGCAAGTACAATTTGAGGATGGCTAACTAAAGCACGAGCAATTGCTACCCTTTGCTTTTGTCCACCTGACAACTTCTCAGGATAATAATTAGTCCGATTTCCCAAGCCAACAGCTTCGAGTATAGCTGTTGCTTTACCATCCAACTGATTGATAAATTCATCATGCAATTCTAGAGACATTCGTACATTTTCTTTTGCTGTCAAGAATGTCATGAGATTATGTGCCTGAAAAATGTAGCCAATATTGCGGCGAATTTGTGTTAACTGCTGCTTAGTGGCTCCACACATTTCCTGACATAAGATTTTCAAACTACCTGATTGAGCAGAACGTAAACCACCCATCAGAGTTAACAAAGTGGTTTTTCCCGATCCAGATGGTCCAGTCATGATCGCAATTTCGCCAAGATAAATATCTAGATTGATATCAAATAAAGTCTGTTTACTCAGTTCTCCTTCACCGAAATAGTGATTGAGATTTTGTACAGAAATGACGAGTTTTGTTGTCATAGGGATGGGTAATTAAAAAACATCGGCGGGATCGGCAGAACGTAGTTTTTGCATGGCGATCACTCCCGAAACACTGCACATTACAAACGTCATTACCAATACAAATACGGCACGTTCAAGCTTCATGCCAATTGGCATTAATGTAGCAGCATAGGCAAGTTGATACAGTCCCACAGAAAGCAAAAATCCTGGTATATAACCCAAAATTGCTAATAATAAAGATTCTTGTAACAAAACGATGAAGAGGTAGCGATCGCCATATCCCATTGCTTTTAAAGTCGCATATTCTGGTAAGTGATTGACAACATCGGTGTAGAGAATCTGATAAACAATCACAATCCCAACAATAAAGCCAACTGTTACACCTAATCCAAAGATAAAACCGATCGCACCTTGGCTTTCCCAATAGTATTTTTCTACTTCTGCAAATTCTTCTGGTGTCATGACTTTCACATCCCCACCTAGAATTGCTGTTAGTTCAGTTTTTACTACTTCCGGCTTAATTCCTGGCTGAAGTTGAATTAAACCAACTTCAATTTCCTCTGGCTGTCTTTGTGGAAATAACTTGAGAAACGTTGAGTCACTGGTGATAACATTTCCATCAGCGGCAAAAGTAGCACCCATGCTAAATAATCCTACGACTCGAATCACTTGCTGATTGACTTCTGCTTCTAGTGTTCCTTGTTTTTGCACACTGTCTGCAATTAAGCCATATTCAGGGCGAGATGAGCGATCGAATAATACTTGGTTTAGCTGTTTAAGTTGCGGTAATTTCTGTTCTATCTCTGGTACAGCAAAGCTTGGTGCTTCTGGATCAACACCCCAAATCAATATAGCTCGGTTTTGGCGCGTGTCGGGATTTTTCCATTGTCCACTGGCAATATAGATAGAACTAACCGACGCAACACCATCAGCACTTAATGCTTGATATAGTCTTTCTCTGGGAAAACTTTGCACTGACAACAAAGTTTGAAATTGTGGATTTGTCAAGACTAAATCTGCTTTCAGTAAGCGTTGCGTTTGGGTTACACCATCATAGAGAGCATCTTGCAATCCTAGTTGCATCAAAATCAGCATATCTGCAAAGGCTATTCCAGCGATCGCTACCAATAGGCGCGTTTTTTCTTTCATCAACTGTCGCCATGCTAGGGGAGTTTTGCGAAACATAATTTTTCCTTAACTATGGAGAGGTAATTGCTAGTTGGTAGTTGGTAATTGGTAGGGGCGCTCTTTAAACGAGTTGTCTGAAGGTTCACAAGTATGTCTGATAAACCCGCGCGTACGGTAGTTGGTAGCTGCTTTTTAATTTGTGAATTCAAAAATGAAGTTCACCACAGCAGGTCATTCATTAGCGATAGAATAGCTGCAAAGTCAATCTTTACTGATGTCATCAAAAACAGAGTTTTTTCTCTATTTCTTTTGATGCCATTAGAGGCAATTATTCGGAAAGCTATGATAATTAAACTTGCCCAAGGATAAGTTCTTTTAACAATTAGAAACCAGATTTGGGTAACTTTGCACGGCATGACTAAACTACTCGTTATGGTAATTGGTAATTGGTAAAGAGTAATTGGTAACTGGTAACTGGTTATTTGTCATTAGTAATGCTGAATTCTTCTATGTGGCGTTGTCGCATCAGCAGAAATAAAGGCAGTGCGAGAGAAATACCAGCCAGCACGTAGCTTGCAATATAAACCCACAGATTTTTCATCTTCAGGCGCGAACCTTCCAAAAATACAAAAATCCAAAGAGCTAGCGACGAGATAATGAAATCTAGACCAAAGGCGGCAGAAATTCTGTTAGCAAACAACTGCTCAAAGAAAAGCTTTACATCTAATCCGTTTTCTATTAAAAACGGCAAGAATTGCGAGTAAGGTAAAACAGTACCCAGGATGCAGAGAATCAAGTATGTGATTTGAAGCATGGTTTTTTCCTTATATCAAACATTCGTTATAAAATAAGTGAGCAAAAATTTACAGCTTAATTGCTGTTTGTACTTGCAAGTTAGTCAATCGGGCAACTTGCTTGCTGTCTTCAGGATTGAGACGAATTTTCACTTCAATTACACGGCGATCCATGTTTTCCCCTGGTTGATTGCTGAAGACGTTTTGGCGGTTGACTTGCAATCCAATTTGTGATAGAGTTCCTTGTAGTTGCCCCGCAAATGCCTGACTGGTAACTACTGCTTGTTGTCCCAGCCGAACTTTGCTAATGTCAGTTTGATAAACCTCTGCTACGGCTACCATTTGGCTAGTTTGTCCCAAGTCTGCAATGCCCTCGTCACCGATCTTTTCTCCAATCCTGGTATGAATCTTGAGAATTCGCCCCGCCATTGGTGCTTTGATATAAGCTCGGTGTAAGTTGGTTTGTGCTTGTCTTTGGGCTGCTGTTGCATTATCTACCTCGGTTTGAGCCGCCTTTATATCGGTGGGACGCACTTCGACAATGCGGCTTAGAGTGGCTTTGGCTTCTCCTAGTTCGGCGATGAGGGTTTCTTTGGTGCGATTTTGTGCGGCGATCGCTTCCCTTAGTTGTGCCTTGCTAGTTTCGGCACTCAGGCGCTTACTATCCAAAAGGGAGGCAGAAATAGCACCACTTTGATACAATTTATCAAAACGCTTATACTCAGCATCAGCGTTGCGAACTTCTGACTGCCAACGGGCAATAGCGGCGTTTTGTGTGGCAATTTCTCCTGTCATCTGTGCTTGGAGTCGCCGAATTGTTGCTTGTTGTGCCTGAATTTCTCCGGTTTTCGCTCCGGCTTTGACTTGTGCTAATCGAGCTTGGGCAACTCTAACTTGCGCCCCCGCTTGATCTAGGGCATCTTTGAGGCGATCGCCTTCGTCCATTATTGCCACAACTTGCCCTTGTTTAACTGCATCTCCTTGTTTAACAAGTAGTTTCGCTACGCGATCGCCATCTAAACTTAGAGGTGCTGACAAGCGAATTACTTCTGCCTCTGGTTCCAATCGTCCTAAAGCTGTCACTTTTTTGACTGGGGGTGGTGTAGTTACAGGCTGGCGTGTATGCTGGGGAATTTGAGAAATGCCATAATAGGCGATCGCACCTGTAATCGCACTAGCACTAACAAATAAACCTATCAGCCTTCTATTTGATGGTTTTGAGATAAATTCCATCATATTTCCTCATACCATTTTAGATTTTGGAGCCACTTGTGGGGGAAGGGTTTCCCTTGGTGAGCAAAGTGGCGTAATTTTCGATTGGAGAACTCTTGTTTTGTAAACTATCTCAGCCCTTTATCTGTTGCAACTATAAATTCATTCGGTCTCAGTTAAAAATAGGAACCAGACAACTAGTAAGTCGCCTTACTTGTGTACTTAGTCAGCTTTATAGGCTGTTGCTCCATAAAAGTAGTTAGCATTTTGCCTAGCAAGGTTGCTTGTTCTACGTAAGAAACTGTTTGATCTCCATACAGTCGCCTTAAAAGCAAGCCATAAATCAAGTTAAAGACAAAATCAACGATCGTATCTGTAATCTGCAAATAGTCTGCGATCGCCTGCATAGTCTGCTCATCCGCTTGTTTTAGCGCCTCGCTATATAAATCTTTATTCCAGTTCTGCTGTTGACAAAACTCAATCCAAAGTAGACATTGTTTCAGAAAGTAGTCTTCATTCTTGGCAACAAAATTGAACACGATGTCAATCCGTTCTACCAGTGTAGGGGGATTTTCCGCCTCAGCCAAAAAATGCATGATGTCTTGCTGCGACTGCTCTTGTACCAATTGACAAAATAGCGCTTCTTTGCTATTGAAGTAGTGGTATAGTGTTCCCGTAGAAACTCCTAACCCCTGAGCCAGTTGTCGCATAGTTAGTGAACTGTAGCCTTTTTGAGCAAACAGGTCAAAACTCTTCATCAGCAACTCTTTGCGGTACTGGTCGTGGTTAACAATCTTGGGCATCTACACACTCAATTTATATCGAACGATTGATATAAAATATTAAAACAAACGTTCGATATAAAGTCAACTAGGTAATTCGTAATTAAAAAGCAGTTATCAACTACTAACTACCGTAAGAGCAGAATTTCATGCAAATGCGCTCGATCCTAGATCTGGGGGGACATCTTGTAGCCTTCCTTGTCCGATCGCCTGCAAAGCAGCTTTGAGAGTAATATCACCAGTATATAAAGCACGACCAACAATTACACCTGTAACGCCCAATGGTTCAAGTGCTAGCAGACTAAGAAGATCTGTTACAGAACTCACACCACCAGAAGCAATTACGGGAATTGATAATTCTGTTGCAAGTTCTCGCAGTGCTTCTAAATTTGGTCCCGAAAGAGTGCCATCACGATGAATATCTGTGTATATAATGGCGGCAGCTCCGAGTTGTTGCATTTGCCCTGCTAAAGCAGTTGCCAAAACCTCTGATGTTTCCAGCCAACCTCTGGTCGCTACTTTGCCATTACGGGCATCAATACCAACAATAATTTGCTGGGGGAATTCTTGACATAGATCGGCTACTAACTGAGGTTGTTCTACAGCAACAGTTCCCAGAATCACCCGTTGTACACCTAGATTTAGAAGTTCGGCAACACTGGTGCGATCGCGCAATCCTCCACCAACCTGAATTGGCACTGATACGGCTTGTAAGATTGATTCAATTGCCTTGTGGTTGACTACTTTACCCGTTTTTGCACCATCGAGATCGACTACGTGTAGCAAGCTTGCTCCTTGTTCCACCCAAGAGCTTGCCATATCAGCCGGATTGTCATTAAAGACTTGCGATCTGAGATAATCTCCCTGATACAACCGCACACACCGACCTTCGAGTAAATCTATCGCTGGTATGATATCCATAAAAGTGAGTAGTGAGTAGTGAGTAGTGAGCAGATAGGAGACTCCAAGTCAGAAGTCAGGAGTGGTGAAGTCAGGAGTTGTGAATACGGCATTAATGATTCTTCCCCTCTCCCACTCTCCCCCTTGCCCCCTTATCCCCAGAGGGGAAGATCGAGTTCCCCCTCCTCTTTCCCCAGCAAAAGCGCCCCTAGCCCCTAGCCTCTTTGATTGCTTGTCTAAAGCCGAGAACAATCAAAATATTGGTAAGTGTCAAGAAAAACTCAGCTCCTCCGTGCAGCCAATCAACATTAGCCAGAGACGTACCATAATGTACTTGGGCATAAATGCCAGCGGGGATGGTGACGGCGACAAAAACTAAAGTGCCGTAGAAGCCAATCAAAGCTAAACGCGGCATTTGTTGAGAGCGTGTGATAAACCACAAGAAACCCAAATAGGGAAAGAGCGATAAGGCAAAAAGGGCATCTTTGGAAGGACGGACGGCGAAAGCCAATGCCAACAGTTGCGGTAGGGTGAAGGATGTAGGATCAATCATGATTACGTTTTTATCATGCCTTTTGCCTTAAGCTTGAAGTCAATGCAGTTTGTCGATCTTCTGTTTGATCTGACCGCTTCTGGTTGCCTTTCGATGAGCGCCAGAGCAACATGGCTGCGGCTAAAAGAGTGAAGTTACCAATCAGCGTCATTGTTGCTTGGAGTGTTACCAGCCATTCTAGAGATGTAGGATTGTCAAAAAAGTGCCAAGTACAGGCACACATAGCGCTAACTAAAGCTGGAAGCATTGCTAGGGAAAATGCCCACCAAGCTCGGTTCTGAGTGACTTCGCCATAAGTCCAGATTAGCCAAATGGCAATACCCCACTCAATCACACTAGAAACATGAATAATCCAGGTAGGAATCGAAAGTGCGTGCATAAGGAGGGGCTGGGGGCTAGGGGCTAGGAGAGAGGGAGAGGGGGAGAGTGGGAGAAAAGGAGAATCATTAATCTGTGAATTCTGAATTCTGACTTCTGAATTCTGACTTCTGAATTCTGAGTTCTGTCTTCTGTCTTCTGTCTTCTGAATTGGGCGCTTTTGAATTCGGAATGTTTTATTATGTTAGTCCTAAAGTCAGTTAATATACAGCAAATCTGTTGAGAAATGATCGAAGCGGGGCTGACGGAGCAAGCATGGCAAGAAAAATCCGAGCTGTTTTGTGCGGCTACTACGGAAAAGGCAATGGTGGGGACGAGGCTTTATTAGCAACGCTATTGCAAATGCTGCCAGATCATGTAACTCCTGTAGTTTTATCTGGTAATCCAGCAGAAACACAGCAACGTTATCTCGTCGAGACGTGCGATCGCATGAATTTTTCTTCTATTCTAAAAACACTGCGTCAGTCAGATGCATTCATTTGGGGTGGAGGCAGTTTAATTCAAGATGCCACAAGTGCCATTAGCCCATTATATTATGGGGGTTTGATGACATTGGCGCAGCAGCAGGGGCTAAAAACCATTGCTTGGGCGCAGGGAATTGGACCAATCAAGCGATCTTGGACGCGCCAGCTAGCGCGCAGAACATTTTCAGGTTGCACTGCTGTAAGTGTACGCGATCGCGCTAGTGCTGCAATGGTTTGTGATTGGCAAATTCCTTATATTTTGGCTCCCGATCCGGTATGGGCATTAGAGGCGACGGCTGTGCATGGGTTGTGGGATTTACCTGCACCGAGAGTTGCTGTAACATTGCGATCCCATCCCTCACTAACAGCTGATCGTCTTGCCAACTTCACCCGCGCTTTGATTGACTTTCAAAGGGCTACCCAAACCTGCATTTTACTGTTACCATTTCAGTTATCGCAAGACGAAGCGATCGCCCAAGCAATTCAACCCCAACTACCTGGGGCAAACAAAATTCTCCATCTTGAAGATCCAAAAGCCTTAAAAGGTGTGTTTCGTGGTGTAGAAATGGCAATTGGGATGCGGTTGCACAGTTTAATCATGGCTGCATCCGAAGGCTGTCGCTGTTTTGCCATCAGTTACGATCCCAAAGTAAACCAGTTGATGACAGAATTGGCAATGCCTGGATGGAATCTAGCCGAGCTACCAGACGATCCTAACTTAATGAGTCAGACATGGTTAGAGCATTACGCCAACGGCTTTCCTTTGACACCAGAACAAATCCTGTCTTTAGTAGATCGCGCCCTAATGCACCGCGACTTACTACACGAAGCCCTGTCTAAGTATAGAAATTAGCTATTAGCTTTTTTCAAGGGATTATAGCTCAACAACTAACCCTTGTAAACTTGTCCTAATCTTAATGCGTCTTGCTATAATTCGTAATTAATAGACTTGTTACATAAGGAGCGCAGCGCGGTAATTTTTGCGTCCGAATGATCGCGGCTTTGCGTCTTTGCGAGAAACAAAAAGTCGAGTTTATCCAGCTCGATGGCTAAGTAATTGTAAAATGACAAGACTTAGAGTTATAGCTACTGTCACACCAGTAACAGTGGTAAAGTTACGAACCAATTGCAACTGTCGTTCCACTTCTTGCAGATTTGATTGAGTCAAGCGCAATTGAGTTTCCAACATTTCCTGTTTTTCAAAATGTTGGGCATTAAATCCAGCTTCCTCCAGTTGTTGCACAAAGGCTTCGAGTTCAATATTCAATTTAGCATCAATAATTTTATTTAAGAAACTTTGAGTTGCTTCGTTTGTTGTCCATTCTTGCCAAAAACCAGACAGCCGAAGCGCCACCTCTTCCCTAATCTCACTGACTTGTTTAGCTAGTTGGGCATTGTAATTACTCAAGTGAATATCTGCTCTACCTAGTTCATCCTGTAAATGAGCAAGATCATCCTTTAATTTTCTCGTTTTTGAGTTAATAACTGTTTCTATTTCTGCCAAGCATTGATTAACAAATACTTTAAACTCGGTGAGTTCTTCTCGATTAGCCTTGACTTCTTTGAGGTGTTTGTAAGTATGCCCTAACTCTTCAAACTGTGGCGGAATTTTAGCTAAAGCTTCGAGAACTGTGAACAATTGCCTCAGATGGTTACGTAGATCCGCCAGTTCCTGCTCGATATACTCTAGCTCATTTAAATTCTTTTCCATGAAGATTGTATTGTTCAAACTTTGAGTAAATTAGCAAAATTATGTAAACTTTGTTGCACCCATTCGACCTTTTCACCTAATGCAACGTAGCTGTTCCCCACTTCCCGCATAGCTCTGATCTGTTTTAACACAAGCAGGCTACGATATTGTCTCGAAGTTGTCCCAAATCTGTTATCAGCTTCTTGTAGCAAGAAAGACAATCCTGATTCGTTATTCCAAGGAGCATCAACCAGAGTCAGCCAACTAAAAGCTTCTACTGCATTGTACGTTACCGCCTCTTGGTAAAACAAAAGTAGCCCTTGGGGTGACAATCCCTGCTCGATTCCCTCACAGAAGCCTCTTTTGAGATAATCAAGGGCGCGTTGCTGATTTTCTGGAGTACTGTCGATGTTAGACAACGCGCCAGCTAAATATAGTGCAGCTAAATTATTTTGGTTTTCTTTGAGCAGACTATTAAGATAAGCTAACAATTCAACGATCGCTTTTTGCTCGATAGCCTGGCGAATTACTTCTTTTAGTGCCTTTGGTTCAAAGTTTTTTAGCCCACGTATCACCTCCAGTTTCAATGGTTCAGAAACAGTTAATTGGGGTAAGAGTGCGACAGAATCAATTTCCACAGATGTAATTCTAGAATTAATTTTTTCTAGCAGCCCAGGTCCAATTTGAGAATATCCTTTATAAACCAAGCGAATCGCCCCAATCAGTTCTTCGGCGGGAGTATCTTTGAGTAGATAGCCTTTTGCACCCGCACGTAGAGCAGCAGCTAGAAACTTCTCATCGTCATAACTGCTCAAAACCAAAATTTTTGTGTCAGGAAAGCGCTCACAGATAATCCGCGTTGCTGTTACTCCATCCATTCCAGGCATTCGGATATCGATTAGCACAACATCAGGATGATGGGCTTCTACTAGCTCAATGCCAGATTGTCCATCGCTAGCGCTACCCACTATTTGGATACTTGAGTCTAGCTCTAGCAAAGCCGTTAGTGCTTGACGGATGAGTTTTTGATCGTCTACTAGCAATATCCGAATCATACAGCAACTTGAGGTATTAAAAGTGCGATCGCACTTAGCAATTCATCTGCCTGGAAGGGTTTGGTAAAATAGTCTGTTGCTCCCAGATTGCTAGCTGTTTGCCGATGCTGGGGATTTTCCCGCGAAGTCAATATCATAACTGGGAGATTGTGCCAACGGGGACTGTGGCGAATTTCTTTGAGTAACTCGAACCCATCCATTTGGGGCATCTCAATATCAGAGATTACCAAATCAAATTGTTCGGTGGGAGAGGATAGTAACTCCCAGGCTTCTTTACCATCGCGGCATTGTACTACTTGATACCCTGCATGGGTGAGAATGCGCTCTAATATACGGCGAAATGCGATCGCATCATCTACGATCAAGATATGAGCTTTCCACTCAGAAGCCAACACACTTGTTTTGCTTGTCTGCTCCCCACCAACAACATGGGTAAGCAACGAGCCAAAATGCTCTGGTGACAGTACTGGCACTACCTCACCTGTACCCAATACAGCTCCACCTAGAATGTATGCAGGTACTTTTACGGTAGGATCAAAAGGTTTAAGCAGCAGTTCCCGTTCTCCTAAAACAGAATTTACTGCTAGCACTATAACCATCTCATCAACTTCTAGCACTACGCCCATCGAACAGTTGAGTTGAACCAATGGGGGGATGATTCCCCGCTGGCGATAAGGAAGTAAATGAATTAAAGAATACAGCATCGCTGTGCGATCGCGCCATTCGATCCTACTATCGTGGGTCAGAGCCTTGCCCTCGTCGGATAAAGCAATCACTTCTTTCACCTTTGGAGCAGGAATTGCCAAAGTCTGTTGTTGACACTTGCACAGCAACAATGGTAATATATTCAGAGTTAAAGGCATAGTGAGCGTAAAAGTGGTTCCTTGTCCCTGGTTGGTTTGAATTGCCACTTTTCCGCGCAGCCTTTCTACTTGCAATCGCACAATATCCAGCCCCAAACCCCTACCAGAAAAAGAAGTAACCTTAGTAGCAGTAGAAAATCCAGGGTGAAACAGCAATTCTAGAATTTGCGGCGGGGTGATGTCTGGTGATTGATCATCACATAATCCTAGCTCAATGGCTCTTTGATGGATTGCTTGAATATCGATGCCGCGTCCATCGTCTGCGAGGGTGACTCGAATGTGATTGCCGACAATACTAGCACCCAGAGTAATTTGGGCAATTGGTGATTTACCTTGTGCAAGTCTTTCTTCTGGTGTTTCAATGCCGTGAGCGAAGGCATTGCGAAAAAGATGGAGCAAAGGGATTTTTAATTGTTCGAGAATCACGCGATCGATCAGCGTTTCCTTGCCGACAATCACTAACTCTACACTCTTGTTATATCGCTGGCTAAAACTTTGTTGCGCTGCGACAAATTGCCCTGCTAAAAGCCCAAATTGCACGAGTAGCGCTTCTGTCACATCAGAGCGCAAGTCGTCAAGTTGATGACGTAACTGAACTAGTGCTTCTCGAAATTCATCATTGAGCAGCTCTACATCAGATCTTACTTCCTGCACCTGCACGATTAGTTCTTGCAAATCTTGCAGTGTGCTATGTATTTTGGTAGCATCCGCACAAGAGGATGATTGTAACCGATCTGAGCTTGATAAACGAGGCTCAGATGTGGTAGAAGTGTTTACGGCTGGTGTAATTGCTAGATTGTCGTAGATAGCTTGCACTTCCTCACTAAGAGGGTTGAGTCGAGCAGCTCGTTGTTTGAGAGTGCGATCAACACGCCCCAGTTGTTCTTGATACAACGATAGGCGTTCGTAACTGATGAAGAGTTCGCCAATCGTATTGTTAATTTGATCAAGTCTAGAAACTGGTATCCGCAAATTTAAATTACGCACGAGTTGATCTGCGGTATCCTGTGGAGTGGGTGGCGAGTCGGGAGGCGAGAGGTTTTTCTCTGCCTGATCCACGCCAGTTTGCCCCTGCGGGGGAACCCCCGCACCTTTCTGGCTCCCCTGCTCCGTGCTGACTTTCTGTAAGGGTAAGGCATTGCCTTGCCCCTCCTGTGTGCGCGTGTGGGCGTTCGCCCCTACGACGTGGAACTCCTCTGCTAAGGGCAAATTTTGCAGAAAACTCTCTATTTCTGTCAACGTGGGTAAGAGAGTTGTTTGTGCCGCTACATGATCGAATGCTTCTGTGTGAGTGCTGGTAGCAGCAGCAATTAGAGTAGTAATTTGCTCAACACTTACAGATAACAATTCAAAAGCACAATTCGGCTCTGGTACACGTTTTTGCTGGAGGGCAAGCAATAAATCTTCTAGCTTGTGTGCTAGGCGAGAGAGTGTTAAAAATTGTGCTATGCCTGCCCCACCTTTGAGCGAGTGAGCTGCCCGCATTAAGGCTGTATACTCAGAAGACTCCCCAGTGGTAGGATCTGTTGCCCGTAACTGACGAATCCCCGCATCGAGAATTGATAAATGGTCTGGGGCATCTTCGTATAAGAAGCAAGTGCGTATTTCTTGAGTAATTGCCTCTAGGCTTGCAGCATCTAGCACCATAGGTAGGGAGTAGGGGAAAGGGGAGAGGGGGAGAGTGGGAGAGGGGGAGAGGGGGAACTCGATCTTCCCCTCTGGGGATAAGGGGGCAAGGGGGAGAGGGGGAGAGGGACAAGATGGACAAGATGGGGAGAAATCCCCCTATCACCTCACCATCCCATCCCCTCATTCCTCACCCCTAGCCCCTAGCCCCTAGCCCCTTTCTACTCGGAATCGAGACACAGAATTTTGTAGCTCTTGTGCAACAAGCAGTAGTTCCTGCATGGCAGACAATACAGCATCTGATTCTACCTTTGTTGTTTGGGCGATCGCTGATACTGTTTGCATAGAGGAGTTGACCATTTTCGAGTTTTGAGCTTGAGAAACTGTACCCAGTGAAATTGATTGCAGCAAAGAGTCAATTTCTAGGCTAACACTAGCCAAAGATTGCAAAGTTTGTTTGGTTTTTGTCACCAGCAATGTACCACTTACTACCTCAGTGTTGCTCACTTCCATTGTTTTTAGCACATCGCTCGTTCCCTGTTGTATCGTGCTTACGAGGATCTCAATTTCCCTAGTAGATTCTGTCACCCTTTGAGCTAAACGCCGTACTTCATTTGCTACCAAACGAAACCCTTTACCATGTTCTCCGGCTTTAGATGCTTCAATGGCGGCGTTGAAGGCAAGTATATTTGTTCTTTTCGATATTTCAGAGATAATGCTCACAATTTTAGAAATTTCTTGCGCCGACTGTGCCAGTCGTTTTGCTTTTTTGGTTGTTTCAGATACACGGGTGCGAACCATCTCGATGCTGTCAACGGTTTGATCCATAGTTCGCGCGCCCTCGTTGGCAGATTCTAGAGCAGAGCGAGCGATCGCAGCGGCTTTTGAGGCGGTGGATGCGATCGCCTCTATAGATTCCTCCATTTGAGCCACCTGAACGAGCGTTTTTGCCACCTCTTGGGCAGATTCGGTTGCTTCCCCAGACAGTGAGGCTACTTTCGATTCACTTTTAATCGCCTCTGTCTGCACTGAGTTAGCGGCAGTTTTAACTTGAAGTACCAAATTCCGTAAACTGGAAATTACAGTATTAAAAGCATCGGCGATCGCTCCTGTTTCCCCTTGACTTACGTTGACTCTAACTGTCAAATCGCCTTGCTTTACTGTTTCAGTCTCCAGTAGCAAATTAATCATCTCTTGCTGTAAACGTTCTTTTTCTCTACGCCATCGTGCTTCTTGTTGGCGAATTACTTGCATTTTAGCTTCAATATTAGCTGCCATCCCATTTAAATTGTGAGCCAAGACACCAATTTCATCTTGTCCCTGTGTATCCTCTAATCGTAATCCCTGTTTTCCCTCTCCTACAGCAGAAGCAAAATGGGCTAAACGCCTCAGTGGACGCGCAAACGAGCGAGCAATTAGAATAGCTGCCCCAGCTGCTATCAGCGTCATTGCTAACCCAATAGTGTAGGCTGTTAATTGCCCTTCTGCTAGTAAACTATTGACTTCTGCTAGAGGTCGTGCTACAAATATCATGCCTACAGGTTTAGCAGCAGTTGGGTTAAGTTCCTGTTGATGGTCATATAAAGGTCGATAGACTCCTAGATAGTCTACGTTGGCAATTTTTGTTTGCCCGATATACTCTTGTCCTTGATTGAGAACAGTTTGTGCTACTTGGGGGGGCGCAAGAGTTCCGATATCTCGCATACCATTGCTAGTAGGAACATTAGAACTAATTCGCAAGTCTTGGGCAAAGACTGTTGCAATGGGGACATTTACCCGTGCTTTAAACGAATCGATTGTTAAGAGATTACGATTTTCTACTGCTCCCACAATCACAGTTCCCACCAATTTGTTGCCAATTTTAATCGGCTTAACCACCATAGATACTAATGCTGTACCCCCATCAATGTCATAGGTTCGATATTGAGGTTGTTCGTCGGTTGGCACTTGTTCAGGGTGCGATGCAACACCGATATTCGCTTGTTTTTCTTGCCCTAAACGCTTGACGATATTACTGTTCAACAACTCCA
This sequence comes from uncultured Chroococcidiopsis sp., assembly GCA_964248365.1. Taxonomy (GTDB): domain Bacteria; phylum Cyanobacteriota; class Cyanobacteriia; order Cyanobacteriales; family Chroococcidiopsidaceae; genus Chroococcidiopsis. The sequence goes on from CAXTYC010000004.1 coordinate 153,791, forward strand.
TTCCACCTAACTCTTTTCCAGTTTGCAGGGCATTTTTTACAATTGGCACATCTCCTAAATAAATACCCATTGGCAATGTCACACGGCGATAGCGTGGAGTTAGTTGCAGTTGATTTGCAGGCAAGTTGTAAGATTCCTCTGCTAAAGTTTGGACATATTGAGCAACCAATCTACCTTGTGCATCAGTCAGAATTCTGATATTCTTTTCTACAGAGCTACTTTCCGGTGAAACTTTAAAATTACCAATATAGTTTTGCAACAGTTGTCGCTGCCGTGCCACCTGTTGAGGATTGCTTATATCAATTTTTGTGGTTTGTATAAACTGGGCTATAGTATCTGCCTCGGTTCTAGCTTCATCCACATTCCAAACAACATAATCTTCTATAAAGTACATTGCTTCTCTTTGCAGAGATTGTTTGAACTTGTCGAATAAGTTGTTCTTCGTGACAGCAACAATGCCTTGGGTAACAACAATTATCGGTATCGCAGTACTAGCCACTAATACAATAGTGAGTTTAGTACGAAAGTTTAAGTTTCTCCAACTTTGGCTGAGCTTGCTTCGTACAAATTTGAATCTGGGAGGAATTTGATTAGGCTGGGAGATTGTTGCCTGGGATTGAGTAACAGAGCTATTTTTATTTTTTAAGTGGGCATCCTCATGCAACCCATTGGATTCTAAGTTCTCCAACGCTTTTCGGGCAACCCTACTGTACACTCCCTCTTGATCTTGGTCAAGAATTTGTTGATAGAGTGCAACTGATGCAGAAATTTCTCCTGTTTGCTCTAGAGCATTAGCCAGCAAAATTTTTTTAACTAAATCTGTAGGGTTGCGTTCAACCTCTGCTTTTAATGCTGCAATATCTTGAGGCGTAGGAGTATGGTGATAACCATTACTTGATGCTGTCATGCTCAATTACCGATGAACAATTAGCTATTAGCTAAGGCAATGAAAACTGCATTGACATTGAGAATCGATACCTGCGACTGTTCAATTTCAGCCACACCAGATAAAAAGGAACGAATGATAGGGGAATCTGCTGGTACAGGTTTTATTTGCTCTGAGTCTAGAAATATAATCTCCTTGAGAATCGATACTACACAGCCAACTTGAGGTGATTCTTGCTCTCTCGTTGCATTCGCTGCACTTGTGGTTAAGACTATTAGTGTTAAATTATACTGTGAAATTAAGCTTTTAGGAGCGTGACCTAGCCCTAATAAATCACTTAACTCTAGCACCCACAGTAAACTACCACGCTGATTTACTACACCTAATAAAGTGGGTGATATGCCAGGAATTGGACAAATTTGTTCACAAGCCAATGTAATTACACCCGCTGTATGCGCGAGAGGTATTAAAAGCCCTGTGGCTGGATGAAGTTGTATGTAGAAGTATTCGTTTATCAATTATCAATTATCAATTACCAATTACCACTTGTTCATTATTCATTGATTATGGCTAGCTAAGATAGCTACAAACAGTCTTGACTAAATCTAGTGGAGCAAAAGGTTTTGTGATGTAGGCATTTCCTCCCTGACGTAAAGCCCAAAACTGATCGAATTCCTGATCTTTCGATGAACAAAAAATAATTGATGTGTTCTCAAAGTCAGGATCAGAGCGTAGTTGGCGACATAAATCAAATCCATTCAAACCAGGCATAACGATATCTAATACGATTAAGTCGGGTTGGGGATTCGAGGCTAACCAGCTTAATGCCGATTCAGCTGAATCTACACAGAATACGTTTAAGCCAACTTGTTGCAGTAAAGCCATAATTAAACGTTGGTCAGTGCGGCTATCTTCAACTACTAAAACAGTTTTCATTCTCAATTCAAATCAAAATCAGCAAATAAAAGAGTTAAAATTGTTGATTGTTTAAAATGATTTTAATCATAGGAAAATATGATTGAGATAAAGTTATGCTAAATATTTATTATAGAGTTAATTCACCTGCTTAAGCAGGAGGCTATCAAAATTGGGCTGCCTCCAGAAAAGGAAAAGCTTCTTAACGCAAATTTTAGGCTAGAACTGCCCATATCGCTTCTTCTAAGGGTTGTTCTCTCGCAACTGTCAAAGCACTCTACCATTTGTCAACCACACCCGCCTAGAAATTTATTTCTAGCACCAAAGCTCAAAACAGTTAAAACTGATACCATTTTAGATTTTGCGAAAAGTTGAGCTTTGGAGGGTGCGGAGGTTCCCGACCTTGTGGCAACAACCGCGTGCGGTGTCGGTTTGGCTTGCGCCAAACTTTTCAAGACAGATTTAAAGATTGTGAAAGCCTTATGGGAGTAAAAGTTTCCAGCATTCCAAGTGTTGCAGCAAGAAAACAAAATGGTATGACTGCGTGGGGATTTGAGTCTATAGCGCAACTCCTTTTCCAATATTGGAAAAGGAGTTTCCTAGTATAGCGATGTATTTCTAGTCTCATATTTGTATTGTTGGTTTAAGGGGAAATTATACAAGCGATCGCTTCCAATTTCCCCCACTTTCTAGGGCGTGTTTGCCGACGTCAGTTTGTGAAGAATTTTTACGAGAACTGACATTCTGCATAAAAGGAAAGGCAAAACCTTGAGTATTATCTTAGCAGCTCAAAATCATCGATTTTGTAGTTGGCAACGCTCTTAATAACAGATTTGTGTTGAGTGAACAAGACATTTGTTTCAAAAGCACTGACAACTGTAATAAAATTTAATTTTTCTTAGGATAAGACCATGTCCAACAATACAAATGATTTGCTTCTAGAAGGCGTAAAGGAAGTAGAAAAGCGATCGCTCATCCAAAAATATCTACAATATCCTTTATCCTTTGCATTGTCAAAGTTGGCAACTTTGTTTCAAGCTGCTCCTTCTGGTAGCCACCCTCACGCGATTGAAAATGATGGCTCTGAACAATATGAACTCTTTCACCCTAGTGAGCAAGATTTGTACAGTTGCTTTGCAGATCGAGTTGATCCTTCATTTTACTACGCAATTTTCTTTCCCTACAACCGATATTAAACTCTGACGAAGAAGGAAGAAGGATAAAGGATGTACAAGGGAGCGTTCCCCAAGGGTAGGATCAAGTGTGTTAGCGTTCACGAAGTGTAGCGAAGCGTCTAGCGGCGCGTTAGCGCAGTGTGAAATTTTAACCTTTATCCTTTTTCTTTACTATCAGCGTGGCTACCACTCTACATTTAAACTCTGAATATTGCAACGCTATTTCAGTTGTCAGATTGTCACTAAAGGCTGACAATAAGCTATTGCATATAAAAATTGCATCGAGCATCTGGACTTCTGGACCTCTTGACCTCTGGACCTATCATCACTAAAAATTAAATATACATCAGCTTAGTACGAGTGTTATTTGTCTTTTATCCTCTGATGGATACAAATACCTAATGACAAGTGACGCGACAATTTACCACTGAAAAATGGGTAGAATGAGCATTTAGATGAAACTAATATTATGCTCTTAACCCAAAGGTAAAAAAATGTTTCATCTAGGTCTTAAAGGGTGGAAATTCTGTTAGGATTTCCCTTAGTTGTATCATCACCACACCATTTTTGAACTGGTAATGAAATGAGTTTTGGGCTAATAGCTTAATTCGAATGGTACGCTCTTCGAGTGCAAATAATCTGAAACTTAAAACTCTAGTAGAGTTGCTTGATCGCTGCTTAATTTTCTTTTGACTAACGCACCGTTTGGGTGTATTGGGTTCCCAAAGTCATAAGAAGGTTTATTTAGATGGGCGAAAATTAGCAAGATTTATCCAGTTCATTGAGGCGTGATAAAAACGTTTTTCAGACGAGGGTTCGTGATGAAATCAAATTTAGGAATAGAAGCTGAGTTTTTTTTCCAGCTGGGGTTACGCCAGATTCAAGCAGAAGAATATGAAGCAGCGGTAACGAGTTTAGACAAAGCGCTGTTGTGCCAACCAAATTATATTGCTGCTATGTCGGAACGTGGCTTGGCGCTGGGAAACTTGAGTCGTCATTATGAGGCGATCGCTAATTTTGACAAAGCTCTCTCGATTATGCCAAATAACTACGGAGTTTGGCACAACCGAGGCATTGCACTTGGTAATTTAGGTCAATACGAAGCCGCAATTAACAGCTTTGATCGAGCAATAAAGCTCAACCCGAAAATATCAACTTTTTGGCATAACCGAGGCATTACATTAATTGACTGGGGTTGCTATGATAAAGCAGTTACCAGCTTTGATCATGCCCTTAAACTACAACCAGATAGCCACTGGGCATGGTACAATCGAGGTACAGCACTTTTGCAATTGCAGCGCTACGAAATTGCCCTCAACAGCTTTGATAAAGCGATTGAGTTCCTCCCCGATTTTTTACTGGCTTGGTATCGTCGGGGTATGACATTAAGTGGTTGGGGCTATTACAAAAAGGCAATTGCTAGCTTTAATAGAGCTATAGAGATTAATCCAAACTACAAGCTTGCTTATTATAGTTTAGCGATCGCCTTACAGAAATTAGAGCGCGACTCGAAACAATTACCAGCTTCAACAAAGTAATGCAAACATAAATTTTTCGTTTGATATCTGCCATATTTTGCTGTCTGGTGAATAGCTTGCTATTCACCAGACAGCTTTATTTTGTACAAATCTAATAATAACGATATCATTCATACTGCGATCGTACTTTTACAGATGCGTAGTAAGTTAGGCTTCGCCGCAAAGCACCAAAAGCCTTTAGTTAAAACCTGCCCATTACTAAAAACAAATTACTAAAAACAATATTATCAGCACATTTAACAATAACTTCAGTAATAACACTCACAGGCTACCGAGGGCAAAGACGATACAATTTGCTCAAAGTAGCAATGATTGAAATCCAAAGTGATGATAACAATACTAACTTGAACCGAGACGCATCGGACAAACTTGCTCCTAAGCTCTGCCTAGGAACGAGAAATTCGAGGCTCAGCCTCGTGTTAACCGCTGATGCAACATCTCAATCAAAGAATATTTATAAAATGAAGCAAAAAAATAAATTTAGCCACCTGACGGCAATAGAAAGAATTTACCTATCATTTCCTGCCCAGTTTTTATTAGAGAAAAACCTACTTAAAGGTAAAGTATTAGACTTTGGTTGTGGCAAGGGCAATGATGTTAAATTATTGCAACAAAAAGGCTTTGACGTTACAGGTTATGACCCTTATTATTTACCACATTACCCAGATAATAAATATGATACCATAATCTGCTTTTATGTTTTAAACGTTTTGTTCCCCCACGAACAAGCTAATATTTTAATGGAAGTTTCCCATCTGTTGAAACCAGGAGGAAAAGCGTATTTTGCAGTTAGAAGGGACATAAAAAAAGAAGGCTTTCGAGAACATTACATTCACAAAAAACATACATATCAGTGTATTGTTAAACTTCCATTTAAATCAATCCACCAGGATGAGTACTGCGAAATTTACGAGTATATTCATTATAATCATCAAAGAAATTCATCTAACAAGTGCGTATTTTGTAACCCTCATAAAAGTCTAACTTTACTAACAGAGTCAGCGACAGCTTATGCTATGCTTGATGGTTATCCCGTGAGTAAAGGTCATGTACTGATCGTACCCAAACGCCATGTTGCTAATTATTTTGAACTGCCATTTAAAGAGCAATCTGCCTGCTGGTTTATGGCTAATAAAGTGCAAGAAATTTTAAGCAAAGAATTTTTACCGCACGGATTTAATGTGGGAATGAACATCAATAAAGACGCAGGTCAAAATATGATGCACGCTAGTATTCATATTATCCCGCGTTACCAAGGTGATGCCGTCCCTTCTAAAGGCGGAATGAGATATGTGATTCCTAAAAGACATCAGTAGGGTGGGCAATGCCCACCTTGCTCAATAAAATGGTGGGCAATGCCCACCCTACTCTCCTGTAATTGACAAGTTATCAACCCAGACTCTCGGACATACTCCGCCTGGTGTCAGTTCCACCTCTTTTTCAACAAAAATAATTGACTGCAAGAGTTCGAGAAAATCTCCCGCCACAGTTGCAGACTCAATACTTGTCCGTTTGCCATTATTGACTATCCAGCCATCAAACGGTAGGGAAAAAGAACCTTGTAAGGCTTTGACTCCGGCGTGTAGCGCTTGTAAGTCATCAATCAAAATCACGTTTTCGGCAGTATCCAAGCTGTATTCTTGCTCAGCGGCGGCGGCTGGAAAAACATGATAAAAGTGGGGACTTACACTCACCTTAGCCCCAATATTAGCGTGTCCTGTGGGTTGAGCATTCATCCGTTGTGCTGTACCAGCACTATGAAGGAAATTTGTCAATACTCCATTTGCGATTAATGAAACTCGACGGGTTGGTGTACCTTCACCGTCAAATGTTTCTGCTCCGACATTTTCAGGATGCAAGGCATCATCGTCTACAGACAGCAGCGAAGAAGCTATTTGCTTTCCCAAAGATTCTGGTGTTGAGAGGCTTTGCTTATCTAGAATACTCTGAGCATTAAACAGGTTAGAAAAAGCCCCCAGTAGGCTCAAAAAAGCTTCGGGTGAGAAAACCACTCGATATTTGCCAGACTTGACTTTTTCATAGTTCAAGTGACTAATCGTTTTTTCGGCAGCTTCCTTTAGACAAGCTTCGATGTCTAAATCGGCAAGGCTGCGGTTGATGCGAAAAGCACCAGCACTGCGAGGCTTTTTCCCTTCTTCCTCGGTTTTGCTGTACAGATAAATAGAAGCATAGGAACGAGCTTCATTTCGGAGTGCGCCATCACTGTTGAGATAAAATCTGTCGATATCTCTTTGGGACAAACCGTTATATGGTATGCCTTTGATGGCTGGGTGAGCCTCAAGTAGCTCTTTTTCGGCTTTGATTAGGGTGTCAATCAGTTGGGGAACTGGGGCTTGTGGTGCTGTATCTTCTGTTTTGGCTGTAATTGGTGCAGTCGCTAGGGGGCTGAAATCTGGAATATTTTCTTTGACACCAAAGAAACTGGCTTCCTGGGCTGTTTTCAATGCCAATTCAATGCCGTTGGGATCTACATCTGTTGTGCTGGTGACTCCTACGGTGTTGTTTTCATTCCATACCCGCACTGTCACCCCAGAACGATTTGAGGCTTTGACTTGTTTGGGTTCTCCCATATCTACTTGAACGCTGGTTTCATCTACAGATGAGCCATAAATATCGAATTTTTCAATCCCAAGCTGTTTGGCACTTGCTTGAGCGTAAGTTGCAATTTCTTGAATATTGGGCATATCAATTTTGAATTTTGGATTTTTGTCGCGCATAGACGCCCTGAAAGGGCGGCTTCTCGCAGAGTAGGCGCAAAGGCGCTAAGGAGACAGGAGACAGGACGAGTAAGGTGGGCACCCACCATAAAGATAATTTTTCCTTAAGCGGCGATCGCACAGGAACGAGTTTTAACAGGCAAGAGCGTAGTATCTGATGTTGGAATTAAAGGTTTATGGTGGGCATCGCCCACCCTACAGGCAATTGGTGGGCGATGGCTGGCATACAATTATCTGCCGCCTACGGTGATGGAGTCTACTTTGATGTGGGGTTGTCCTACGGTTACATAGATGCTGCCGCTAACAGAGCCGCAAAAACCCGCAGCAAGTCCTAAGTCTTGAGAAGACATGGAAATTTTGTTCATGATTTCCTGAGCGTCACCGATGAGGGTTGCTCCTTTGAGTGGCTTGGTAATTTTGCCGTTCTCAATTAGGTAGGCTTCGTCTACGGCAAAGTTGAACTGTCCTGTAGAACCTACACTACCGCCGCCCATCTTCTTGCAGTAGATGCCTTTGTCGATGGAGGCAAATAAGTCTTCTGTGGTATAATTTCCAGGTGCGATGTAGGTGTTACGCATCCGCGAGGCTGCTGCATAGGTATAGTTCTGTCGCCGCCCGCTTCCGGTTCTGGGGTGTCCCGTGCGGATGAAACCTGCGCGATCGCTCAAGAAGTTCTTTAGTATGCCGTTTTCGATTAATAATGTACGTTGGGCTGGCATTCCCTCATCGTCCATGTCAATTGTGCCGAAGGCATCGGTAGAAAGTCCTTCATCCCAAGCGGTGAGATTTTCGTGGGCAATTTTTTCGCCTTTTTTGTCGGCGAAGGGAGTGGTTTTTCTTTCAATTTGGGTGGTTTCTAGCAGGTGTCCACAAGCTTCATGGAAGATCACCCCACCAAACTGATTCGCCATTACCAGCGGGTATGTACCTGACTCAATGTAGTCGGCATATAGCATACGTCCGGCTGATTCTGCCACTTCTTCAGCAGTAGATTTATAATCCCATGTGCGGAGGAAGTTTGGATCGCTAGTGTCACCAGCACGTTGACCAATTGAAGCACGATTAGCACCGTCAGCGCATAAGAGGTTATAGCCTACTGATTGAGTTAGGCGAATATCTCTAGCAAATGTACCATCACTTGCTGCTACTAAGACTTCTTGCCAATCCCGAAAATAAACTGCTCGGCGGGATTGTACATGATCGGCTTTCAGCTTAAGTTGTTGATTAGCATCTAGTAGCACTTCTCCCATTTCTCGCATCGAGCTGCATTGGGTTAGCCATGTATCTTTGCTTTTTTTGGTGGCGTAGTCTCGCAGCAGTTCGAGGTTGATGGGCGGGATATAAGAGTTAGGCGCTGGTAATTGTAGTCCTAGAATAGATAAACCTTTTTCCAGAGCCGCTTTTAGTCCGGTAAATGACAAATCATTGGTGCTAACGTAGCAGTCAGCTTTACCGCGAAATACTCTTACACCTGCTCCGGTTGATAGCCTGGGTGAGATGCTGGTGATGGTGTCATCTTCTGCTAAAGTGCTGATGTAGTTGACTCGCTCCAAGAAAAATTCGATGAAGTCAGCACCCGCTGCCCGTCCTAAACCTAGTAGGGTGGAAAGGGGAGCTTCCCAAGTTTCATCAAAGCGATCGCGCCCAACATTATAGTTAAGGTTAGGCAGTTCTCTAGAAAGAAGTAATGTACTTGGATACGTCGATAGCATCATCGAGGAGCGTCCTTGCTGAAAGTGACTGACAAAGCCTAGTTCCTTCAGTCTAGCAATTCTTGAAGACACAAGCTTTTGACAGGCATATCGCACCAATAAGGCAATAAGAAGCGATCGTCCCTTTGTTTTTGTGTACTATCAAACAAAAGCTAGTGTTAAGTCATTTTGTAATTTTTGCAATAAAGTTAATTAATTATTACACTTATTAGTAACATCTCATATATCAAAGCTATGCAACGGCATAATAAAAAGCGCCAAAAAGCAGAAGAGATAAGCACTACTGATGAAATATTGGTTAAGCAGTATGAGATAGAGCTTTTGCATGAGCAACTAGAGTTTTCGCGCGAACAGATAGAAACTCTAAACTTACAGCTGGGTTACAAAGAGCAGGAACTCGAACAAATAGAGCAAGAGTTGACGCATACAAATCGTGATTTGTCTAATGCAGTGATATTCCAGAAGGTAGAATATGGTGAGGCGCGGCAACTAGCTCAGAAAATTTTGAACAGTAATAAATCTGCTAGCGAGTCTCTAGCCCAGCTACTCACTGCTATCTATGGCTGTGCAACCCCTCCAGAGGAATTGGAGCATTTAGACAGCTTAAGTATTATAACAAACTCTTCAACAAGTGCTGAAACTGATCAGATAGTTGCTCGTTTAAAAGAGGTCAAAGCTCGTTCAAAGCAGCTTTATTCTCAGTACAAAGACCTTCACTTTCAGTTTGCTAACTTGAAAAATACTTTTGTTAAGGTCAAAGCTCGTTCAAAGCAGCTTTATTCTCAGTACAAAGACCTTCACTTTCAGTTTGCTAACTCGAAAAATACTTTTGTTAAAATGTCTGAGATATATACTAACTTAAGGACAGAAACGAAAGGCATTTTTAAGAATCACGTTGATAAAAAAGATTTGAATTCTTCCCCCCCCCCCGATTTTTTCTAAATAATGCGCGAGTTTTAAATTATGACTTTTAAGTTACAAGTGGTGATAACTTAGATCTTGCACCTATGCCATAGTCCGCCTGCTAATTAATTAGCAGGCTCTCAAGTCAAAGTCTTCTTAAGAAGACTAATATTGGGTTGTAGTCCATTGAAATGGACTTGAGCTATTAGCCCAAAGAAAAAGTAAGAGGCGGTTATTGAAACTGGTGCAATATGTGAAGATAACTCAAAACTTAACCTTAACACTTAAAACTACTTTAAACCCGCTCCTACTATTAATTACATTTATTAATTAATTGTTTTGCCCATTCGTAATATTTATAGAACGTTTGAAATTTGGCATTAGTTTAAATTTAAAGTTGCTAATGCCAGTCTTTTTGTGCTTGTTCTAGGACGTAGGCGGAAACATCTAGGATCTGCTGTTCACTCAAGCGATCTTTGTATGCTGACATATTATTTTTACCGTTTGTGACTATGTTGGCGATCGCTTCGATTGAATCCATGCCATATTTTTTCAATGCTTTCTGTTTTAGGTTCTTACCCCGTCTGACGATGTTACCACCGTTGAGATGACAACCAGCACAGTGAACCTCAAAAATTTTGGCTGCGTTTATCGTATCTGCTCTAACTTGTCTTGTGAAAGTAATATTCAGCACTGTTAGCGTAATTAGCACTACTACTAGTAACTTCTTCAATCGAATTCTCCTTGCTTTAACTTAGATCTTGCACCTATTCCATAGTCCGCCTGCTAATTAATTAGCAGGCTCTCAAGCCAAAGTCTTCTTAAGAAGACTAACATTTTCAATGGACTTGAGCTATTAGCCCAAAAAAGAAGTAATATCATTTCCCTAAAACTACTAAAGACGATCCCCCCTTGCCCCCCTTATAAAGGGGGGTAGAGGGGATCGGATCTGCTGCAAGAATAAACAGAATTGGTATAAGGGGCGGTTATTGAAACTGGTGCAATATGTGAATTTAAGACACAAGCAGTAATGATCCTGACATAAACTACCCTGTGGAGTCGAAAATTTGATCCTTGCTTGGTGAGATGATGGCTTAAGTGTCTCCAGATCCCAACGGGTATGACTCGCCAGCGCTTATTTGTGGTATTGATGGCTTTATTACTGATTTTACTCTCCTGGTGGGGAGTAGCGGCGGCAAGAACTGGGCTGGTGGTGCGTGAGATCGAACGCGATCGCATACCGATGCTATATGTCGCGCCCCAACAAACAGAGAAAATACCAGGTGTTCTGGTAGCGCATGGCTACGCGGGTTCCAAGCAGCTAATGCTAGGTTATGCCCATGTTCTAGCACATGCAGGTTATGCTGTAATGTTGTGGGATGAGGGCGGACATGGAGCCAATCCTACACCGCTAGAGCGTTTTGGATTACAGCATGATCTTGAGGTTGCATATACAACTTTGCTAGAGCAACCCGAAGTAGATCCTACCCGTCTGGCGTTGCTAGGACATTCTATGGGTAGTGGTGTAGTGATGTCGGCGGCTATCAGCAATCCTGACTTTGCTGCTACTATTGCTATATCACCAACAGGCGCAGCTGTCAACTCGCAGGTTCCTCGCAACTTGCAATTGCAAGTAGGCAGTTGGGAAGTTCGCTTTATTGCCAATGCTCGACGACTGTTGCAACAGGCAGGAGGAGAAAATGAAAATTTGGCACAAGGCAAAGGGCGATCGCTAGTAACTATACCCAACGCCGAACACATCACCATTCTCTTGCGTAATGCTAGTCACCAGGCAGCGAGAAAATGGCTCGATGCTACCTTCGGTATTCAAAATACCAGCAGTTATGTAGATCTGCGAATGGCTTGGTATGGCTTGCACTTGATAGCATGGTTAGTTTTATTAGGTGCAGTTGCTCCCACCTTGATGCCTGAACGCCTCAATCAAACAAAGTTACCTATGGTAAGAAGCTGGCTTGGTTTACTCGTTGCCCCAGTTGTAGCATCTGGTGTTTTGACATTAATTAGTAGTAGGAGTGAGATTCAGAGTCTGGGGGGTGTCTTAGTGGGTGGTGCGGTAGGAATTTGGTTTTGTATAGCTGGAGCAGTATGGTTAGTTGCAGGAGGCATACCACGTCCTAAAGTGCGATCGCTTGGGTTAGGAATTGCTCTATTTATACTACTTTGGGTTGCTTTTGGGGCAATGGCACAGGTAGTTTGGCTGCAATGGTGGCTAATTCCTGCCCGTTTGAAACTCTGGTTAGTGCTGTCGCTACTGTGTTTCCCTTGGTTTCTAGCATCAGGGCAGGCGGTGCAAGGGGCAAGAATCGGAAGTAGGTGGCTCTGGTGGCTAGGGCAAAGTGTAGCACTGGTAGGAGGCTTTTTTTTAACTGTGCAATTTGTGCCGCAACTTAGCTTTATCTTCCTCTTGCTGCCACTATTTCCCCTATTCATGGCAATGTTTTCCTATACGGCTGCTATGCTCAATGAAGTGTGGAGCTATGCGGTGGGGTGTGCTTTATTTTTTGGTTGGGTAATTACTGCGGCTTTTCCCTTAGCTGGCTGAGACAATTATCAATTAGCTGTTAGCAGGCGCGCTATTAGCTGTTAGTAGATCTTCTTTGTTTGACTCATATCTTGCATCAGTATTTCAGTATTTCATTGAGGCAGGGGTTCCTCTATTTTTTGGTTCCTTGGAACCTAGCCTTGAAACGAGGGTTGGTGGGTGCCCACCCTACTGTTACCAGCTTAGCCTTGAAACGAGGGTTGGTGGGCGCCCGCCCTACTGTTACCAGCTAATTGCTAATAGCTAAAAGCTAAAAGCTTTCTAGACAATTACAATTTTCCACTTATATTGGTTGGAAGCTTGCTTCATGCTTGAAGGCACGATCGCACAAATTTATCTAGCCTGTCCATCCCTTTCTCAATTGTTGTCATATCAGTAGCATAGGAAAGACGAATATGATCGTCAGCACCGAAGGCAATACCAGGAATTACAGCAACTTGCACAGTTTCTAGCAAGGCATCACAGAATTCTAAAGATGTCATACCAGTTTTACTGATGTTGACAAACAAATAGAAAGCCCCATCGGGTTTAGCAAAGGTAATCTCTGGAATTTCGCCCAGTCTTTGCATCATCACCTGGCGGCGTTGTGCAAAGCAGGAGCGCATCTGTTCTACGCAATCTTGCGAACTTTCCAAGGCAGCGATCGCGCCGTACTGAGCAAAGGTACAAACATTTGATGTACTGTGACCTTGAATAGTACTCACAGCTTTCATCAATTCGAGTGAACCTGCTACATAGCCTACTCGCCAACCTGTCATCGCGTAAGCTTTGGCAAATCCATTGCTAATAATGGTGCGCTCAAAAATTTCTTCACCCAAGGAAGCGATGCTCAGATGTTCTGCCCCCTCGTAGATGATCTTTTCATAAATCTCGTCTGAGACTACTAAAATATCTTGCTCTACTACTACCTCTGCCAGTGCCTTGATTTCTGCTGGAGTGTAGACAACACCACTGGGATTAGAGGGGGAGTTGAGAATAAATAACTTGGTGTTACTCGTAATCGATGAACGGAGTTGTTCTGGGGTGATTTTATAACCACAAGAAGCGTCTGTCTGGACAATTACAGGCACTCCACCCGCTAGCTTCACCATTTCTGGATAACTTAGCCAGTAGGGGGCGGGAATAATCACCTCATCTCCAGAGTCAATCAGCGCCATCATCAAGTTATACAAGCCATGCTTGCCGCCATTGGTGACGACGATGTTTTCTGGCTGATAGTCAAGCCCCTTTTGGGCATTTAGAGAAGAGGCGATCGCAGATCTTAACTGGGGTTCCCCAGCCGCCGCACCGTATTTGGTTTTACCTTCATCCAAGGCTTGTTTAGCCGCAGCCCTAATATGTTCTGGTGTGTCAAAATCTGGTTCCCCAGTGCTGAAACTACACACATCAATACCCTCTGCCTTCATTGCCTTGGCTTTCGCGGCGATCGCCAATGTTAAAGAAGGCGTTACCTGACCAACTCTTGCTGCCAGCTTCATCCTCACTTCATCCGGCAAAACTCTAATCTATTAAGGATATCTCAGAGTTTAAAGAAGGGGCTAGGGGCAAAGGCTAGGGGCTAGGGGATTTTAGATTTTAGATTTTGGATTTTGGATTAGATTTTCTCCCCCTGCTCCCCCTGCTCCCCCTGCTCCCCCTGCTTTCTTCCTACCCTAGCCCCTAGCCCCTAGCCCCCAGTCCCTTGTCAGGCTATGGTGACATCTGGTGACAAATATACATCTTGGATGGCGTGAAATAGTTTCACTCCTTCCTCAAAGGGACGTTGGAAAGTCTTGCGACCGGAGATCAAGCCAGAACCGCCAGCGCGTTTGTTAATTACGGCTGTGCGAATTGCTTCGGCAAAGTCATTTTTACCAGAAGCACCACCGGAGTTAATTAATCCGGCACGACCACAGTAACAGTTCAGCACTTGATAGCGCGTCAAGTCAATCGGGTGATCAGTGACTAAATTTGTGTAGATTCGCTCATCGGTTTTGCCGTAGCTTTGACCAGTGGCTTTGGCAACTGCTTCGTAGCCGCGATTATATTCTGGTAGCTTTTGTTTAATAATGTCGGCTTCGATTGTCACACCTAGATGATTTGCTTGTCCTGTCAGATCAGCTGCTAGGTGATAATCTTTGTCTTGCTTAAAGACATTGTTACGCAAATAGCACCACAGGATAGTTGCCATTCCTAATTCATGGGCGCGAGCAAAGGCGCGGCTGACTTCCTGAATTTGGCGAGTTGATTGTTCGGAACCAAAGTAAATGGTTGCACCTACAGCGACAGCCCCCAGATTCCAAGCTTGCTCAACTGAAGCAAACATCACCTGGTCGAATTGATTGGGAAAGGTGAGTAGTTCATTGTGATTGATTTTCGCAATGAAGGGGATTTTATGGGCATACTTGCGGGAGACACTACCCAAAACGCCCAAAGTAGTGGCGACAGCGTTGCAACCAGAGGCGATCGCTAGCTTGATAATATTTTCTGGGTCAAAGTACATCGGGTTTGGTGCAAAGGATGCTCCCGCCGAGTGTTCAATTCCCTGGTCTACAGGGAGAATGGAAATATAGCCTGTATTGCCTAACCGCCCGAAGGAATACAGTTGTTGGAGACTGCGTAGCACCTGGGGGTTGCGATCGCTTATGGCAAATATCCGGTCTACAAAGTCTGGACTTGGTAGATGCAGTAAATCTTTGGAAACTTTTGCTTTGAAGGTAAGTAGATCTTCTGCTTCTTTACCTAGCCAAGACTCGATGGATTGGGGTGCAGATAGCGTTGCGGTCATAAAGAATCCTCAAAATTTCAACACAACATATATTCAGTTACCAGTTATCAGTTACCAGTTACTCTTTACCAGTTACCAACTACCAGTTATCAGTTATCACTTACCAGGCTTAGTTATCAGTCACTCTTTACCAACTACCAACTACCAACTACCAGTTATCATTTACACCTAACAGCTAAAAGCTAATCGCGCTCGCGCGCTCAAGCTATTAGACTCGCTACTACATAGGGTAACGTTTTAAGTTGGCATTTGTTTTTGCGGCGGGAACCCGTGCTGAATTCTGCCTTCATCGGCATCGAACTTTTTGGAAGTTTTAAACAGTTCAAAGCGTCCATCAGCTGCATATTTAAGACAGCGATCGCGCAAAGCTTGCATTTGCCTCGCACTCATTGGCTGGAAGCCCCGCGCAATTGCCAAGTTTTGACGCAGTATTGCCGCATTGGGAATACCGCTGACGGTTGTAGCAACGGGAAGGCTCATTGCATAACTAAGCGCTTCTTGTGGCGTGAGAATACCTTGTTTGATAGCATCACCATTTCCACTCAAGCTCTTCATACCAATGGCGGCAATTCCGCGTCGGTTGAGTTCGGGTAGCACCTGCTGCTCAAAACTATTAAAGGTAGCATCAAAAGTGTTGAGTGGCAATTGAACCGTATCGAACGGGTAGTTATGCGAAAGCATCTTGAGATGGATCGCTGGATCTTTGTGACCTGTGAAGCCGACAAATCGAACTTTGCCTTCTTTCTTTGCCTGGTCAAGTGCTTCAATTGCACCATTTTGACGGAAAATTAGATCGGGATCGCTGTAGTAAACAACTTCGTGAATCTGCCATAAATCTAGATGATCCGTTCGCAGCCGCCGTAAAGACTCCTCAAGTTGCTGCATAGCCACTTTGCGATCGCGTCCGTGAGTGCAAACTTTCGTCATCAAAAAAACTCGATCTCGTCGTCCTTGCAGCGCCTTACCCATCCACTCTTCACTACGGTGGTTGTTATATTCCCAGGCATTGTCCATGAAAGTGATTCCAGCATCAATCGCCTCATGCACAATCCGCTCGGCTTCTTCATAGCTTTTTGCCTGACCTAAATCGGAGCCACCCAACCCAATCGCAGAAACTTCAACTCCCGTCCGTCCGAGTTGGCGGCGGGGGATTTCGCCCGTACTATTTTGAGCAGCGATTAAGCTTTCTTCTCCTTGTAGCTGCATATTCTCAGAGGCTGTCTTTGCTGCAACTGGATGCTCATAGGAGTGCAAAATTAAGTCAGTTAGTGCCGCCCCCGCGCCAATCATCCCGACTCGTTTGAGAAATTCCCGCCGCCGACGATCAAACATTGAACGATTCTTTGCTACGTCATCATGTTCATCTGTCATGAATTTTTCCTTATTACGGCACTCTTGCCATTTGACTTTTAGCGTTCAAGTTGTTTCATAAGCACCCACCTAGAGACAGGTTGTTAATTAAGGAATAAGAAGCCAGGTAAAAATCTAGGCGGCAAATAACACAAGCGCATAAGTAGTAGGGGCGGTCTGAGGATATTGGTTACAAATGAGTATATCGGTAAGGAGCGCCACTACAACGGACAAAAACAACCACTTAAAAATCACCAATCAGCAACGAGTTACTATAGATGCCTTTTATTAAGGTTGGCTCCAGCGCTGGCAGTTGCAATTTTCTACATGATTGAGGAGAATAAGCACTAATTAAAGCGGTAACATTTTGTCAAGAGAAGATTATATGAAAGATTTTCAACTTCAAGGAATCAATCATATTGCGTTGGTATGTAAGGACATGGCACGTACTGTTGATTTTTATACCAACACCCTGGGGATTAATTTGATCAAAACCATTGCCCTACCAGATGGTGGACAGCACTTCTTTTTTGACATCGGTAACGGTGATGCTTTGGCTTTTTTCTGGTTCCCGCAAGCACCAGAAGCACAACCTGGCATCGCGTCTGTCAGATCTGATGCTTGGGAAACTGCCAATATTACCACCGCACATGGTTCAATGAACCATTTAGCATTTAACGTTCCCCTAGAAAAAATTGAGGAGTATAGAGAAAAACTATTAACCAAGGGTGTAAAAGTGACACCTATTTTACATCATGCCGATGTTCCTTCTGGTTATGTTTCAGAATCTGATGAAAGTACATTTATTTCCTCATTTTATTTCTTCGATCCTGATGGCATTTTGCTAGAGTTTGCAGCTAATGCGCGCTCGTTGGGCGATCCTGTAAGAGATATTCAACATCAACCAGTCTCAATCAATACCACAACAGACTAATATCAGTTATCAATTATCAATTATTTTTATTCCAAGAGGAGGGACATTGTTAATTGTTAACTTCTTACCGAGATTTGTACAAACACATGAATTGCAAAATCTGCCCAAGTTGCTATAGCAATCACAATTTGAGTCAGCAAATACTTCTACAACATCATTAGTCAGTAGCTACTTTTGACTAATAACTATGGAATTATGACAGCCACAATAAAATATTCATGAATCGTTTAATGTTGCTATATGGTTTTTCAACAGAATGAAGCACTCGTTACTTTAGCATCTATTAATATTGAAAATTTGGTAAAATTTTATATTGATTTATTGGGAAAACCAAAAACTCACATTCCAAATGTGTATGCACAGTTTCAATTACCTGGTTTGCGACTGGGAATTTTTCAACCAAAAGAAACCAACTTGCAAGAGTTTGAGTCGGCTAAAAGTCGAATGAGTTTATGTTTAGAAGTAACTGATTTGGAAGATGCGATCGCCCACCTCACCACTTTAGGCTATCCACCACCAGGAGAAATTATCACAGCATCTCACGGTAGAGAAATTTATGCCTACGATCCCGAAGGAAACCGCCTAATTTTGCACCAGGGGAATGGGAAAAGGGAAAAGGGAAAAGGGAAAACAATTATCAATGAACAATAAATAATTGATAATTGATAATTGATTCCCCTAGCCCCTAGCCCCTAGCCTCTAATATTACTCACTTCGTAAAGCATCGATTGGATTTAATTTGGCTGCGTTACGTGCAGGTATTACTCCAGCTAGTAGCCCAACGATGAAAGAGAGTCCAAAGCCAGCCCCGATTGACCAAATAGAAACTATAAAGGGAAATTTGAAGATGGTTGCAGCAGACAAAGCGATCGCTATTCCCAAACTAATACCAATTCCACCCCCCACAACAGAAACCACGAGGGCTTCAGCTAGAAACTGACTCAGAATAGCGGCGTTAGTGGCTCCGAGGGCTTTACGAATACCGATTTCTTTTGTTCTTTCCACAACTGAAACCAGCATAATATTGGCAATACCAATTCCTCCAACTACCAGAGAAATTCCGGCGATCGCCACTACCATTACTGTAAACAAACCCACCACATTACTAAAAGTATTGATAATGTCTACTTGGTTAATAATTCTAAAATCATCAGCTTGTGGTGGATAAATATTATGGCGTAAGCGCAAAAGATTTGTCACCTGAAATTGAGCCGCGTCTAACTGTGCCTCATCTTTGGCTGCTAACCAAAACCCAGTAATAGCAACTCCTGTTAGAGCATTGTTACCCACAAGCCGAGCTGACATATTTGTCAGGGGAATAAAAACTCGGTCATCTTGATCCTGATTTCCGACAGCTCCTTTCGGTTCCATTACCCCAATCACCCGATAACTGCTTCGTTGAATGCGGATTTCCTTACCTATTGCACTTTCTCTACCAAAAAGTTCATCTCGCACTTTAGAACCCAAGACTACTACTGGTTTGGCAGTATCCAAATCATCTTGAGAAAAAAATTGCCCTTCTTGAGGATTAGTGTTTTTGACTTTTGGGTAATTTAAATCCGTACCTATGATCGAAGTCGATATATTCTGCCCTCCATACACAACTTGCATCTGACGTTGCAAAAAGGCAGTAACCGAAGAGGCGGCAGGAGCTTGCTTTGCGATCGCCTGGGCATCTTGCATCGTCAAAGTTGAAGCCGATCCAGTTCCAAGATTTATTCGACCACTTGTAGATGCACCAGCTAGCACGAGTATGACATTTGTACCCAATGCCTGAATCTGCTGCTGGGTGGATTTTTGCACTCCCTGTCCTACTGAAGTAATAGAAATCACCGAGGATATACCAATAATTACACCCAGCATGGTTAGTCCTGTGCGTAACTTGTGGTTCCACAAGGACTCTATAGCCATGCCGAAAACTTCAACAGATGACACGGTACGAGGACGAATGCGAGTCGGTAAGCGGTTAGGCATTTTACTGGGGGCTAGGGGCTGGGGGCTAGGGGCTAGTGTTGAGGGGGTTCGCAGGGAGAGGGGGGAGAGCAAAAGGAGGCAAAAGGAGGCTGAGGGAGAAAGTGCATTCAATTTTCTTGACTTGGAAAGCAGGAATATGGTATAGTCTACAACCTCATAACCCCATATTCCTAGCCCCCAGCCCCTCGCCGTGAACCTCGTCCCATACCAGGAATCAATGATGGGGATCTCGTTTGGGGTTTGGTTCCAGGTGGGAAGGTGATAAATACTCTTTCGGTTCCAGTCAATCCAGATAGAACCTGTGTTTTATCATTTACGGTTGTTCCGGTTTTGATGGGGATGAATATGGGCTGGTTATTCTCTCTGGCGACAAAGACACCTGTACCATTTTCCTGACGAGCGATCGCCACTGTAGGAACCACAAGGGCGTTCTTCAGTTCACCTGCTTTGAAAGAGACATTCACGTTCATCCCAGAACGCAGCAGTTGTTCGGGATCTGACAGAATTGCCGCTTTTACTTCAAAACTGGTGACGTTCTGCTCTACAGTAGACTGAACGGCAATTTGATTCACTCGACCTGTAAAAGTTTTCCCTGGATAGGCATCAGCTTGAAAGGTAATCTCCTGCCCTAGACGGATTTGGGAAATATTGCTTTCTGCTACATCTGCCACTACTTGGTTAACAGAAGCAAGGGACAAGATCGAAGAACTGGTAGCACTAGAAACATCACTACCTGCGGTTGTTGGGGTAACAAAAGCCCCAGGATCTGCATACTTCTTGGACACAACCCCACTAAAGGGAGCGCGAATCACTGTATCATTGAAGGAAGTTTGGATATTTTGGACAGCGCCTTGCTGCTGCATTACAGAGGCGCGGGCAGCGGCAATATCTTCTGGACGCGATCCATTTTGCTGCAAAGCTAAGGCTTGCTGCGCCCGTGTCACCTGGGCTTTCGCACTGTCGTAGGCTGCGCGTGATGCAATCAAATCTCGGTTAGAAATTGCTCCAGAGGAGTATAGTTGCTGATTCTGTTGCAGGTTTGTTGCTGCTTGCTGTAGGGAAGCTTGGACATTGCGCAATTCGGCTTGCGCTTGGGCAATATCCTCAGAACGATTACCAGCAATTAGTTTTTGCAGATTTGCCTGGGCTGCTGCTAGTTGTCCTTGCGCCTGGATGAGTTGTCCTCTAAGATTCGAGTCATCCATGTAAGCCAGAATCTGATCAAGTTTTACGCGATCGCCTTCTTTGACAAGCAAACTTTTCAATCTACCGGAGGTTTTGGGGCTGACATTGATTAATTTTTCTGGTTTAATAGTGCCATTGGCTGAAACAGTGACAGGCAAATTCAGTCTTTCAACCGGAACTGTCAAAACCTTACGCTTTGCTTGCTGTTGCGGGATGACAACTAGCTGGCGATAAACTGCATAGCCTCCACCTGCCACAAGACAGAGAAAGATGAACCCTAGTAACCACCTATTAATTTCTTTTTTCTTGAATTTCACGATCAGTATGTGAAAGCGATCGCGTATGATGAATCATATTCATTCTAGCTTTCTTCTGTTTTTCTCGTTACCTGGTTGGAGCCAGGTAACAAGTTAACGAGGCTCAGCCTCGAAGAAGGTTATTAACCAACACTGGGCAATCCTGCTAGTGCCATTGCTACCTCTTCGGCACTGTACTGGGTATCTCGCAACAACCCAGCTTGATAATCCATATACGCCTGCATATCGAAGTGACCATGACCACACAGATTAAACAGGATAGTTTTACTTACTCCTTCCTCTTTGCAACGTAGAGCTTCATCGATCGCACCCTTAACAGCATGATTAGCTTCAGGTGCAGGTAAAATACCCTCAGCACGAGCAAAAGTTAAACCAGCGGCAAAGCATCCGAGTTGAGGTTCGGCACGGGTTTCAATCAGCCCTAACTCGACAATATGACTGAGCAAGGGAGCCATGCCATGATACCGTAACCCGCCTGCATGGAAACCTTGGGGAACAAAAGAGTTTCCCAGAGTGTGCATCTTCACCAGGGGAGTAAGATGGGCTGTATCGCCAAAGTCGTAAGTATATTTGCCCTTAGTTAGGGTTGGGCAAGCAGCTGGTTCAACCGCCACAAATTTAATGTTGTTCTCCTCACCTCGCAGCTTAGCACCGATGAAGGGAAAGGTAATGCCAGCGAAGTTACTACCACCACCTGTACAGCCCACTATAATATCTGGATAGTCCCCAGCCTGTTCTAGTTGCGCTAACACTTCTAAACCAGTTACAGTTTGATGCAGCAGCACATGATTAAGTACACTGCCTAAAGCATATTTAGTTTGGTCATCTTGTACGGCAACTTCTACAGCTTCGCTAATGGCAATGCCTAAACTGCCTGTGCTATCAGGATAATCTTTTAAAATCATTCGCCCCGCTTGTGTTTCGTTGCTGGGGCTAGCTACTACCCGCGCCCCATATGATTCCATCAAGGCACGACGATAGGGCTTGTGGTGATAGCTGACTTTGACCATGTAAACCAGTACTTCTAAGTCAAAGAAAGCACCAGCCAAAGCGAGGGAAGAACCCCATTGTCCTGCACCTGTTTCTGTTGTCAGGCGCTTGACTCCTGCTTGTTTGTTGTAGTATGCTTGTGGTATAGCTGTGTTGGGTTTATGGCTACCAGCAGGGCTGACACCTTCGTATTTGTAGTATATTTTCGCAGGGGTATCAAGGGCTTTCTCTAGCCGTCGGGCGCGGTAGAGTGGAGTTGGTCGCCACTGACGATAGATTGATTGCACTTCGTCGGGAATTTCAATCCAGGGTTGGATGCTTACCTCTTGCATAATTAGCTGTTCAGGAAACAGCGGTTCTAAGTCAGCAGCTGTGATTGGCATCCCTGTACCTGGGTGCAGTGGGGGCGGCATGGGAGTAGGTAAGTCAGCTTGAATGTTGTACCAAGCTGTGGGCATTTGGCTTTCTGCAAGGGTGTACTTGATAGTATCCATTGGTGAAATACTGCTGCAATGTAAGTTGTTCAGGCTGGTTTGGAGTATCTTAGTTTATTATTTTTTCTGGAGTTTCTCTATAGGATATTTTTTTTATATATATAGGGGATTTTTTACATATTTTTGAGGGGAATATTATTTTTAACGAACCGCAAAGGACGCAGAGGACACAGAGGAAAGAGGTAGAGAGAGTTTATTGGTTATGGTATTGAATAATGAAGAGAATTGAGGTTGAGCAAAGAACGATTTTTATTGGTTTGTCTGGTAGTCATGGTTATAGTTTAAATCGACCAGATTCAGACATGGACTATAGAGGAGTTTTTATTGCACCGAAAAAATACTATTTGGGGTTTGATAGTATTGAACAAAAAAATGATGGTTGGGATGAAGCGGGGATATTTCCTTTTTTAGATGGTAATACCGATACGGTTATCTATGAATTAAGAAAAGTTATTCAGCTTTTAGCGGCTGCTAATCCCAATATTTTAGAATTACTTTGGTTGAACGAGTATCCTGTTTTAACACAGGTGGGACAAAGGTTAATTGAACACAGGCAAGTGTTTCTTAGTAAGAAAGTAAAGCATACATATTCTGGTTATGCTTTTGCTCAAATAAAAAAGATGGAAACTCATCGTAAGTGGTTACTCAATCCACCCCAAAAAAAGCCATTGCCTGAAGATTTTGGCATTCAAGATGCGCCGTTAAGTAAAGAGGAACTGAATGCTTTTTTGGAGTATCTTTATAATTTAGTTAGAGGCAAAATTGAATTTTTAGAAGAAGCAGAACAGTTATATCATTTGTTGACTGCTGATATCGATTTTAAGGGAATGTTGAAACAACACCCTTTACCAGATGAAATGGCATATACTCAACAACTTACTAATGGTCGAGGTGACTTTATTCGGCTACTGCAAAAGAGCCAAAAGTATCAAGTAGCTTTGAGAGAATGGCAGGCTTATTTGTCATGGCAAAAGAATAGAAATCCCGCTAGGGCTGAAATGGAAAAACAATCGGGATTCGATCTCAAGCACGGGATGCATTGCATTAGATTGCTACGCAGTGGACTAGAGATATTAAGCCTCGGAAAAGTAATTGTAAATAGAATTGAAGCAGGCGATGCTGATGAACTAAAAGCCATTCTCAAGGGTGAATATTCTTATGACCAAGTAATGAAAATGGCTGATGATTTAGTAGCCCAAATGGATGTTGTATATCAACAATCTACCTTACCTCACAGCCCTAATTTAGAGCAAATTAATCAACTATGCATACAATTAGTAGAAATGCAAGGATGGGAAATAATTCGTAATTCGTAATTCAGAAGTCTCTAAGTCAGGAGTCTCCAAGTCAGGAGCCAGAAGTCAGAAGATAGAAGACAGAATATTTAATTCTTTCATCTTCCCCAGCTCCCTTTTGCTCCCTTTTGCCCTCTTCTAGCCTAAGCGCCTCTAGCCCCTAGCTCCTCATAAGTAGTGAATTACGTCAGCAAAACCGTAGATGCTCAAGAGTAGCAATACTAGGGCTGATACTTGAGTGGCGCGTGTTTGGTGTGTGGGTGACAGATGCGATCGCACCCACATAGAAGCAGATACCCCTACTACATAACTCCAAGCTAGTACTAAATATGACCAGTGAGGTGTCATTAGCCAAGTCCCCAGTAATATAACCGCTAGCAATAACATCACTAGTTCTACAAACTGGGGTGGATTTTGCTCACAGGCAAGAATTAAGGTATTCCACCAAAAACGGCAATTTCTGATCATTAGCAGCCTAAAAATGAGTAATTAGCTATAACGCCCACTGGTTTGTCCGATACCGTTAGTTTGTGCTGAAGAGTTTGAATTTTCTTCTGTCGTTGGTTCGATTCCAAATACACGGTTAAAGACTTTTTCTACTTTATAACCAGAATCAATCGACTCTAGGGGATCTTTGCGGAGTCTATGTCGTAAACACAAGGTCATAACGCGGCGAATATCATCAACTGTGACTTCGGTACGACCTTCGTATGCTGCTAAGGCTTTGGCGGCGCGGTTAGTTACAATATCACCCCGCAATCCATCAACATCAAGTTCTGAGCAAACTTCTGAAATTTTCACTCGTAGATCGTAGTCCATCTGTACTGATGGCAGCAGTTCTTGCGCTTTAATTAGCTGGTGTTGCAAGGCTGCTTGCTGGGTTTGATATTTTTCGAGAAACTGTTGGGGATTGGAGTCAAATTCTGCCCGTTGTTCGACGATTTGCACTCGCAGGGTTGGTTCTTTGACGGTGCGAATTTCGGCGTGCATTCCAAAGCGATCGAGCAGCTGGGGACGCAGTTCGCCTTCTTCAGGGTTGCCAGAACCAACGAGAACAAAACGGGCGGGGTGGCGAATGGAAATGCCTTCTCGTTCGACTGTGTTCCAGCCACTGGCGGCTGAGTCAAGCAGTACGTCTACCAAGTGATCGTCTAGTAGGTTGACTTCATCAACGTAGAGAATGCCGCGATTTGCTTTGGCTAGTAGTCCTGGTTCAAAAGCTTTCACACCTTCACTAAGGGCTTTTTCGATATCGATAGTACCGCAAACTCGGTCTTCTGTAGCTCCCAAGGGTAGGTCAACCATTGGGACTTTTTTCCCCGCAACTCGAATTTCTGCTTGTTGCTCTAGCTGCTGTCGCACAGCATCGCTCATGATTTCTGGATCACTGGGATGGCTGTTGAAGGGATCATCGGCAACAACTTCGATTTCTGGTAGTAAGTCAGCCAATGCCCGAATAGTTGTGGATTTACCAGTACCGCGATCGCCCATAATCATTACACCCCCCACTTTGGGATCGATCACGTTCAATAGTAGGGCGAGTTTCATTTCTTCCTGTCCCACAATGGCAGTGAAGGGAAAAACAACGCGGCGGGTAGCTGGGGCAGTTGGACTCACTTCGATTACCTATTAAAGAGTTTTTTTAACACTGTTTTTCATTTTGCCACAATCGGGGGGGCTAGGGGCTAGAGGCGCTTAGGCTAGGGGAAGAAATAAAAGGATGAAGTGTGAAGGCGCGAAGTGTAAAGTTAGAAGTTAGAAGTATGAAAATTTCAACCTTCAACCTTTACCGCAATACCGTTCAACCTACCCCTTCGCTTAAGCAAGCTACAACCTTTATCCTTTCCCCTTTCCCCTTTCCCCAGCCCCTAGCCCCTAGTCCCTAGCCCCTGATTAAGGTAGCCAAAAATCAGGTATAAAATTCTTGCTCCAAGTGCGAAATCTCTGGTTGAGCGATCGCCCTATCTGAATATGTGGTTCATCAGCCTCTACTGGGATAATCCCCGCCTTACTCCCACGCCTAAACCGCTCTATTACCAAATTTGCTGCTTCTAAACCAGTTACATAAGCTTTTTCCTGTGACCAAGATCCGTGACGATTTATAATCCAGTCACCACTCATAAATACATTATCTATACTCGTCTTTGCTGGCAACATAGATCGATAACTACCAGGTGCAAAGTGAGTAACTGCGCGTGGTAATCGGATTATACTACTATCAATTACCTCCGCTTCCCGAAATGCTGGAATACAAGTTGCTAAATCTTGCTGTACCAGTGGCACAATTTCCTCATTGCTCAATGGTAAAAATTGATTAGCGTGATAGAAATCTACCTCAACTACACTTCCTGGTTCGTTGCGGTACTCGTCATGCAATGCATTTAAGTCAAAAAAAGTCCAGCCCGTAGTTGCATTAAATCCGAAACAGGCGTTAGAAGGACGGGGAATAGTAATTTTGCGATCGAACCATAGTCTTGTTGCAAGTACATCAACTGCACTCAAATTCATTAAATCTCGAAACTCCTGGCGGTTATGCAAACTAGGGCTACTGCTGACTATCTTCTGCATCGCGCTAACTCCCACAGCAAAGATCACTGCGTCAGCCTCAAAGGTTTCATCTCCACAGACAACACCTGTTGCATTACCATTACTATCAAGGATGATATCGCTAACTCTTTTGTTTGCCAGTAGTTTTGCCCCAGCTTGTTCGATGCGTTCTACCCAAGGGCGAAATATCATTTCCCCAACTGTACCCCGACACCAAACCACATCAAAATCTGGTTGATGGGCGAGGATGAAAAAGTACAGCATCCCTATGGTGGCGGCGGCTGAACACTGTTCACCAGGGGCGAACAAGCCTACTAACAGCATCGGTTCAAATGAGTCGTAGTAAAGTCGTGCAGAGACACCAAAATCTTTAAATAGTTCACGGGCTGTTACTGAATCGTAGCGTCGCCAAGCTTCATCAGAATTGTCAAAATCAACGACTGCATAGAGTAGAGGTAATGCAGAAAGGCGATCGCTCAGCGGTAAACGCTTAAATTGTGTGTATAAAAACGTTCCCAATGGTGTGGGTAGTCGTGGCAAATCTTGAAATATCGGTGATTCGACTTCTAATCCGGCGGGTGAGTACTGAGATGAACGGGTGAAAGGAGTAAAGGGATTGATACCTAATTCCCGTATTAGGGAAAAGATATTTCTATATGGATACCAGAAGCCATGAATCCCAGCTTCAACCGATCGCCCACCTTCTGTTTTCCAGCCTGCTACCAAGCCACCAGGATAAGCACCAGCTTCCAAAAGTGTGACATCATATCCCTGCTTTGCTAGGTGATAAGTAGCACCCAAGCCAGCCCAACCAGCACCGACGACGACTACTTTAGAATTTTGTGATTTCGTTGTCATAGCTCATGCGATCGCTTCTTTTTCAGGATGACACTATTTGCCCTACTAATGCGGACGTATTGTTAGCCGCTGGTGTTGTGGCGGGAAAACTAGAGACAGGAGAAGGGGCGCGATCGTTCTTTTCTGATATCTTGCACCTACCCCATCTCCCGCCAAGAAATAAATTTCAAAGGACCAAAGCCACTCGTCCACTTGGGTGGACTAAAATCCTTACCTAGTCTTCTTTAGAAGACGAGAGCTATTAGCCTGTTGAATTCAGTCGACAGGCGGTTGTGGGAAGTGGTGCAAGATCTGAGTTTTGAAGTTTTAATAACTAGGGTAGTCCTTGTCGAAAAAATTTCTCTAATTTATTGCACTTCTATGGATGCCTTCACCTTTGGAAACGAGCTTTTTGTGAGGCAATACGATATTTCCGATTTATCAAACATCGTAATTCTAAGGGCAGAAAGTCGTTTAAACAAAGATAAATACAATCTCATTTTTAAATGAGGCAAGAGCCTCCAGGCAATCCCTCGATGCAAGATCCTGTAAATGATGAAAATTCTGTTGCCGCTACAGTCTACCACGCTTTGAGCGCAAGATCGCCCACAATATCGCTTCTTTTTGCCCAATCACACCATTTGCATAGCCGATATACATTGGCGTTAGATAAAATTGCGGTGATAATAGTGCATTCTACTGGCAACGTGAGCAGGCAAAATGACGACGATCGCCTTTTCTGGCTATACCATTAGCGAAACGATTCATGATGGCGACAAAACAATCGTTTATCGTAGCATCAGAAAGCGCGATCGCTACCAGGTAGTGATAAAAATTCTCAAAGCCGAGTTCCCTACCCTGCAAGAGATCGCCCGTCTTAAACAGGAATATAAAATTTTAACATATTTAGATGATGTAGGAGTTGTAAAAACCTACGGCTTAGAAAATTCTCAAAATCGATTAGCCTTAATATTAGAAGATTTTGGCGGCATACCTCTTGGGCAATTTGCTACGTCTAAAAAGTTGGAATTAACAGATTTTTTGAATATAGCAATTCAACTTTCAGGCACTTTGGGAGTTATCCACCAAAACAATATTATCCATAAAGATATCAAACCAAAAAACATTCTGATAAATCCTAATACAGGTCAGGTAAAAATAATTGATTTTAGTATATCTTCGTATTTATCTAAAGAAAATCCATATCTGAGCAACATTAACTCATTAGAAGGCACTCTATCATACATTTCTCCAGAGCAAACAGGGCGGATGAATCGATTGATTGATTACCGCAGTGACCTGTATTCTTTAGGAGTAACTTTTTATAAACTGCTAACAGGTTCACTCCCTTTTCAATCTACCGATCCGCTAGAACTGATCCATTGCCATATTGCCAAACAACCAATTTATCCGCATCAGTTGCAACAAGAAATTCCCCTGGCAATATCGAATTTGGTAATGAAGCTATTAGCTAAAAATGCTGAAGATAGATATCAAAGTGGTTTTGGCGTGAAAGCAGATTTGGAATTGGCACTCACACAGTTAGAGACAAAAGGTGAGATTTCCAACTTTGCGATCGCCCAACAAGATTTATCAGGAAAACTACTAATTCCCCAAAAACTTTATGGTAGAGAAGCTGAAGTTCAAACCTTGATGGATGCGTTCACACGGATTAGTAACGGTGCGTGTGAAATGATGCTAGTGAGTGGCTATTCTGGCATCGGTAAATCATCTTTAGTCAATGAAATTCATAAACCTATTCTACAACAACGGGGATATTTTATAGAAGGTAAATTTGACCAGTTTAAGCGTGATATTCCCTATGCTTCCCTAATTCAAGCATTTCAGGAATTGATTCAACAATTACTTGCAGCAGAGATTTTGTCAGTTTGGAAAGCAAAACTCCTAAAGGCTTTGGGTAATAACGCACAGGTAATTATCGATGTGATTCCTGAAGTGGAATTGATTATTGGAACTCAACCTGCTGTAGCGCAACTCGGTGCAACAGAAGCCCAAAACCGCTTTAATCGAGTATTTCAAGCATTTATTCGGGTATTTGCAGCAGCCGAACATCCCCTAGTTGTGTTTTTAGATGACTTGCAGTGGGCAGATTCTGCCTCTTTGAAGTTAATTCAGATTTTGATGAATGACCAAAATAGTGGTTATTTGCTGCTATTGGGGGCGTATCGTGATAACGAAGTGAGTTCATCTCATCGGTTGGTTCAAACTGTAGAACAGATTCAACAAGCTGGTGCAATAGTTAATAATATTGTACTTTCTCCTTTAGATATTGGTAGTGTCAATCAATTAATGGCTGATACGTTAAATGAAGTAGAATCATCTAAAGAACTAGCCAAATTAGTTTTCCAGAAAACACAGGGTAATCCATTCTTTTTAACTCAGTTACTGAAATCTTTATATCAAGAAAATTTACTCCTGTTTAATTTTATTAGTGGTAAATGGCAATGGGATATTGAGCAAATCCAGGCAGTGGGTGTTACGGATAATGTTGTCGATTTGATGATTGGTAAGATTCAAAAGTTGCCAGAAACAACTCAAAATATCCTCAAATTAGCTGCTTGTATAGGAAACCGTTTTGACTTAGAAACCCTGGCTGTAATTAATGAAAAATCTTTTCTAACTACAGCTGCCGAAATTTGGGCAGCCCTGCAAGAAGAATTGATTTTACCCTTGAGTAATGCTTATAAAATTCCTCTGGTTGTGGGTGAAGAAACGGCGGCTAATAATTCTTTTGATCGAGGAAGCTATCAATTTTTGCATGACAGAGTGCAGCAGGCAGCATATACGCTTATTCCAGAGGCAGAGAAAAAAGCCACTCATTTTAAAATTGGTCAACTTCTGCTAGAAAGTCAAACGAATGAGGCGCAAGAAGAAAATATTTTTGAGTTAGTGAACCAGCTAAATTATGGTGTTGATGTAATTAAAAGTCAAGCAGAAAGAAATCAATTAGCCCAACTAAATTTAATTGCAGGGCGAAAAGCAAAAGCTTCAATTGCCTATGAACCTGCTGCCAGATATTTAAATGTAGCTAACAATTTGTTGTCAAGAGATTGGCACGAGTATGACTTAAGCCTGAATATTTATGATGCAACGATTGACATAGAATGTATCAATGGCAATTATCAGCGATCGCAAGCCTTAATTAACATTGCCCTAGCACAGGTTAAAACCCTCTTAGATCGTGTCCGCATCTATAAGAGACAAATTCAGTTGTATATTGCTCAAGGAGATTTACCCGCAGCTATTGATACGGCATTGGTAGTTCTGGAAATGCTTGGTGTTCCTATCCCAACTGATGTAGAAGAAATCAATCAGTATTGCGAACAAATACGGCAAGAATTGGTATTTGAAAATAGCCAAATTGCTGAGTTGGCAAACCTACCTTTGATGAGCGATCCTCATAAACAGGCGGCGATGGAAATCTTAATTACCATGCCAGGTCCAGTATATATTGTCAAACCGCAACTTTTTATGCCGATGATGTTGACAATGGCAAGTCTATCGGTGAAGTACGGCAATTGGGTTCCTTCTTCGTTTGGCTATTGTATTTATGGGGCGCTTTTGTGTGCTGTCTTTGGAGATATCGACACTGGCTATGAATTTGGGCAATTGTCATTGAAAGTGTTAGAGCAATTCAATGATAAAGCATTGTATCCGCAGGTGATCAAGGTTTATGCCAGCCATATCGATCACTGTAAAAATCATATTCAATCTGCTATCGACTTCCTGCAATTGTCAATCGAAAATTCAGTTGAAACTGGCAATATTGAGTTTTTGGGGTATGGCAGCGCAGAATACGCTATCTACCTCTTTTTTAGTGGAGAAAATTTAGAAATCGTCAATCAAAAGGTAACGCCTTATGTAGAATTAGTCAAAAGCTTTAAACAGGATTTAGGCATTTATTACATCAGAATTGCTAGGCAAGTTGTTTTGAATTTGAGCGGTGGGGGAACTGATCCATTAGTGTTAACAGGTGAGAGTTTCAATGAAGAAACAATGCTACCCCCTGTGATAGCGGCAAATTGGAAAACGTTAATCTGCTGCTTTTACTTGTTCAAATTAATGCTGGCTTATTTATTTAATGACTATGAACAGGCGAATGCCTATGCCAAATTAACCTCGTCTAATTTAGAGGGTGTACTAGCCATGATGATGGCTTACGAATACAATTTCTACCACTCTCTTGTTCTGTTGGCTCGGTATAACAGTATAGACGCTAGTGAACGCGAACAAGTACTCTTGCAGGTGCAATTAAATCAGGAAACTTTGGCACAGAAGGCGTTTCATGCCCCGATGAATTTTCAGCACAAATATGATTTAGTCGAGGCTGAAAAAGCAAGAGTATTAGGACAAATGCGAGCAGCAATGGATTATTATGATGCCAGCATTAAAGCAGCTAGAATTCATGGTTATACTCAAGAGGAAGCTTTAGCTAATGAACTGGCAGCTAAGTTTTATCTAGAAATAGGCAAAGAAAAAATTGCTAAAGCTTATATGACTGATGCTTACTTAGGTTATGTTAGTTGGGGTGCAACTGCAAAAGCTTCATATTTGGCACAGCGTTATCCCGATTTTATTGTCAAACCAGCAGGAAAAACAACGGCTTTAACTCTTGCAATCGATCCATCAATAACTTCAAGTTCGGGTGGAACTGGGGCGTTGTTAGATTTAGCCACTGTTGTTAAAGCTTCTGGGGCGATCGCGGCTGAAATTGTCCTGTCAAACTTACTTGACAAATTAATCAAAATCGTGATTGAAAATGCTGGGGCGCAAAGAGGATTACTGATCTCGGAAAAATCAAAAGGTTTTGTAATTGAAGCGGCAGGTATTGCAGATGAAAATCAGATAATATCCTTACAGTCTGCTGCTCAAATTAATCAGCAGTTGCCTTTGTTAATTATGAATTATGTAGTTAGAACTAGGGAAACTGTTGTTTTAACTGATGCAACCGGAGACGGTATTTTTAGCAATGATCCTTATATTATAACCTTTCAACCAAAATCAGTGTTGTGTACTCCAATCATTCATCAAGGAGAACTCAAAAACATCTTATATCTAGAAAATAATTTAACAACAGGAGCTTTTACAGTTGAGCGGTTGGAAGTATTAAGATTGCTTTCTGCTCAGATTGCAGTTTCATTAGAAAATGCACAGCTTTATAGCAATTTATCTAATACAAATGCCCAGTTAGAAGAGGCTAATAGGCAGTTAGAAAATTACGCCGAAACCCTAGAAGCAACAGTAGCAGAACGAACCCAGGAATTGCAGGAAAAAAATAATATTTTAGAGCGAACTACTAATCAATTAAAAATTACTAACCAAGAACTAGAAACATTTTCCTACTCAGTTTCACACGATCTACGCGCACCACTGCGACGGATTAATAGCTTTAGCCAGATGCTATTAGAAGAGGCAGTAGAGCAATTGGATGAACAGAGTAAGCATTACCTGCGGCGGATTCAAGCTTCCACTGAGCAGATGGGGCAGTTGATCGAGGATTTATTGCGATTGTCTCGCATTAGCCGCACCCAGATTCAACGGCAAGAGGTGAATTTGAGTGCGATGGTAAGAGCAGTAGCCCAAGACTTGCTTTCATCTCAACCAGAACGAATAGTCGAGTTCCAAATTGCTGAAAACGTGACTACCAGTGCCGATGCCCATCTCCTCCATTCTGCCCTGGAAAACTTGCTAGGCAATGCCTGGAAATACACGCAAAAACGACCCCACGCTCGGATTGAATTCGGTGTACTAATAGAGGGGCTTTGGCGCAGAGGCTGGGGGCTAGGAAGAGCAGAAGGGGACAAGGAGGAACTAGGAGAAACCCTTTGTTCATCCCAAGTCCCAAGTCCCCAGCCCCAAGCCCCTCCGATCTACTTCGTGCGGGATAATGGAGCAGGTTTTGACATGGCTTATGCAGATCAACTTTTTCAAGCCTTCCGCCGCCTGCATTCGGCATCAGAATTTGAAGGTACTGGTGTTGGTTTAGCTACAGTGCAGCGAATTATCCATCGTCACGGGGGACAGATTTGGGCAGAAAGCGCTGTAGATCAGGGCGCAAGTTTTTATTTTACTTTGGATGGTTAGGAGCATCACAATGGGAACCTTGCCGCTACGTGTTCTTATTATTGAAGATTCAGAAGATGATACCCTGGTGCTGCTTTCTACCCTTAAAAGTAATGGCTATAAACCCACCTATGAACGGGTAGACTCTGCCGCTGGGATGAGCGCTGCCCTAGACCAGCCCTGGGATGTGGTAATTGCTGACTATGTAGTGCCAGGATTTAACGCCGCTGCTGCGTTGTCGTTATTGAAGGAAAAGGGGCAAGACATCCCTTTTATTATCTTGTCTGGCGTAATTGATGAACAAACAGCCGTGACTGCATTGAAAGCTGGGGCGCATGATTTTGTCCTCAAAAGTCGCATGGCGCGGCTGGTTCCAGCGATTGAACGAGAGATGCGCGAGGCTGAAATTCGGCGAAAACATCGGCAGGCAGAGAAAGCACTACAAGAGAGTGAGTCAAGGTATCGATCGCTAGCGATCGCCACCTCTGCCGCAGTTTGGACAACCAACGCCCAAGGAGAGGTAGTTGATGACATCCCATCTTGGCGGGCATTGACTGGACAAAGTGAGTCAGCAGTCAAGGGCTGGGGTTGGTTGGCTGCGATTCATCCCGAAGATCGAGAGCGCACAGCGCAAATGTGGAAGGAAGCTGTAGCAACAAAAAGCATATATGACATAGAGCATCGGATACTTTTAGCCGATGGTACTTACCGATACTTCTCGGCACGGGGTGTCCCCGTTGTGCATGAAAGTGGAGAGGTTCAAGAATGGGTTGGCACTCATACAGATATTAGCGATCGCGTGACAATGCAGTCAGCCCTGCGTCAACGGGCAGAAGAATTGACCGAAGCAAATCGCATCAAAGATGAATTTCTAGCAGTCGTCTCCCATGAGTTGCGTTCACCCCTCAACGCCATGCTTGGCTGGGTGACACTACTTCGGACTCGCCAATTTGATGCAGCCACGACAGCCAAAGCACTAGAAACTATTGAGCGCAATGCTAGATCGCAAGCGCAGCTAGTAGAGGATTTGCTCGATATTTCGCGCATTATTAGAGGTCAACTTCGCCTGAATGTCTGCCCAGTGAACTTAGTAAGCATAATTGAGGCAGCAATTGAGACAGTACGGCTGGCGGCTGATGCTAAAAATATTCACCTCAAAGCCGTACTAGATCCTACAGCAAGTTTAGTTACAGGAGACTCACACCGTTTACAACAAGTTGTCTGGAACCTGCTGACCAACGCCGTTAAGTTTACACCAAACGATGGACAGGTAGAAATTCGTCTCCAACGAATTAATTCTCATGTTGAAATTGCCGTGATTGATACAGGTATGGGCATCAGCGCCGAGTTTCTCCCATTCGTCTTCGATCGCTTTCGTCAGGAAGATAGTTCTAAAACTCGGTCTTATAGTGGGTTGGGGCTGGGTTTGTCAATTGTGCGCCACCTGGTTGAACTGCATGGTGGAACTGTTCACGCCTACAGCCAGGGTGTAGAATGTGGATCGCACTTTATCATAAAATTACCACTTTTGCAAGGAAATAGAGGCAGAGGGGCTGAGGGAGCTGAGGGAGCTAAATTTATAGCCTCTCGCCTCTCGCAGAGCGCCCCTCGCACAGCGCCCCTCGCAGAGCGCCCCTGTCTGCTTAATGGTTTGCGAATACTTGTAGTAGATGATCAAGCAGATGCCCGTGAGTTGTTAATTAGCATCCTTCAACAAGAGAAATCTGAAGTTATGGCAGTTGCAACCGCAGACGAGGCAATGACAGCCTTAAGTCGAAAAGCAACGCAATTTGATGTATTAATCAGCGATATTGGTATGCCAGGTGAGGATGGCTACTCTTTGATCCGAAAAGTGCGTGCGATGAACCCCCTAAGCGGTGGACAGATTCCGGCTATAGCGCTGAGTGCCTATGCTAGAAGTGAAGATGCAACAGCCGCTCTTTTGGCAGGCTTTCACTATCATGTTGCCAAACCAGTTGATCCTGCTCAATTAATTGCGGCGATCGCTTCTGCCGCTAGACGAACCTGATATAGTCAATCTACGGCATCCACTCTAAAACAATCCCCACCCGACTATCTTTATCTTCGCTAGAATTTTGCTTTTGAATATCAGTAGATAAGCGCAAATTACGAGTAACAGCATAGCCGAAAGAAAGCGTCGTTAAACCCACTTCCTCGTCTGTACCTGGAGATACCCAACTCTGAGTAAAGGAAATATCAGCCGCACCCCCACGAGACAATACTAACAGCAGCCTCGCACCAAGATTTACACCATCTGTCGAGTATTCATCAGTTGACAAATGGCGATAGCCTACCAGTGGGGCAAAATTGATATACTTACCCAAGGGACGCACATAATAATGTAAATCTGCTCCCCATGCTTCCCGACTGCCATTAAAAGCAGCCTGATATTCACCACTGACTGTAAAACGACTTCGAGCAATAAATATATCTTCTACACCAATATTCCACCCCCCCACAGCATCCCTAGAGGAAAACAGCGAATAACCCAGCCGCAGCCTTGTGCGAAAACTAGGATCATTGTTGATTTCATCTAAAATATTCGGTACTTTACGCAACCACCGCTGTAAAAGTGGACTGTTTTTAATAACTTCTGGACTTAAATCTAAATCAGCAGCATTGGGTGTCGGTGGCGGCGGCGCACCCCAAGCAGGAGAAGCCAACAAGCAAATACTTAACAAACACACAGCAAAGTAGATTCCCCCTTCGTTACCCCCTTCGTTACCAAGCTGAGCCTGATAACGAGAGAAATATTTCTTGGCGTTCTTGGCGACTTGGCGGTTCATAAAAAAAGTGGCTCTGCATTCTACAGAACCACCACAGCGGAGCAAAACTTGGAGACTTTATCTTACCGTGCCTTGAGCCAATGTTGCGTTAATTGGCTTCATCAGGTATAGTCGCAAGAACTGCCAGCCATTGGATAGGTAAAGCGGTAGCTTTTGGAACAATTGCAAGAATTTAGGAGTGTTGGAGCTAGCGATCGCACTCAATCTCTTGTTATTCTCTACACACACGTCCATCCGCTGGTAAAACTTGGGATTCTCCGTATCCAGCATCACTGGGAATACTCGCCCTGCGGTTTCATTCGTCTTCTGAATCACATAGGTTTCATAGTCGCGGGTATTTAGTCCCAGCATCTCGTAGAATCCAGGCTCTTGGGTGTCCCTAATATACATCGTGCCAAACACTGCCAGCAAGAAGAAACGACACCATAGCCGCGCCTTCCAATCATTCAAAGTCTGCGGCTGAGCTTTCATT
The DNA here is from genome assembly GCA_964248365.1 of uncultured Chroococcidiopsis sp. Classification (GTDB taxonomy): domain Bacteria; phylum Cyanobacteriota; class Cyanobacteriia; order Cyanobacteriales; family Chroococcidiopsidaceae; genus Chroococcidiopsis. Next base: position 190,274 of record CAXTYC010000004.1, read on the forward strand.
AAAGCATCAAAGAAATCTCCGTGCCGATTTTCATCCTGACACCAGTTTTCAAAGAACCGGAAAATTGGATAAATCCGCTTTTCAGGATGAGCTTCTAGGTGACGATAAATCGTGATATACCGCCAGTAGCCAATCTTCTCAGAAAGATATGTGGCGTAGAAGATAAACTTCGGTTTAAAGAAAGTATACTTGCGGCTCTTGGTTAAAAATCCCAAGTCCAGCGACAGATTAAAGTCTGACATCGCCTTATTCAGGAATCCAGCGTGACGCGCTTCATCCCGTGACATCAAAGCAAAGCATTCTGCTAGTAGAGGGTTTTTGTCTTTCAACTTGCGGCTGAGTTCTTTGTAAAGCAAAAAGCCAGAAAACTCAGACGTGCAAGAACGTTCCAAAAATTCTACAAACCGTTTGCGAGTTTCCCAATCCATGTTATCCCAGGATTGTTCAAATTCCGCATCTCTGACAAAGTGATGGCGATTGTAGTCGGCGCGGAACTCTTCGAGAATGGCTTTCAGTTCATCTTCATTGACTGAAATATCCATCCGCGCCATTTCATCAAAGTCGGTGGTGTAGAACTTGGGCGAAAGCAGGGTGTCCTTTGCTGGGACTTTTATCCCTGGTCGCATTTCTTCAAAGCCTGGTTTTTGCAGGGAATCTACCATGTCGTTTTGCTCTTGTTTGCTCTTATCTGTATTACCAAGAGGTTGGTGTGCTGATTCTTATATGGAATTCAGTCTACCAAGGCATTGGCTGATTAAATCTACTTGTAACGTTAAGAGTTACAACAGGCTATCAATTTTTTTTACAAAATTCAGTCATGGTGGTTTAAATGACACCTTTTTAGGTATGCGATCGCTCTATATTGCCACAATATGGGCAATTCCACTGTAAAAAGCTGACCCAAAAACTCTATCTAACATGGAAAATAGAAACCAGGAACGTCAGCAAAGTTTATGAATAAAGAGAATAAAGCTAGCACTGCCTATTTTTTGTGGCTAGCTTGTTTGCTTCAGTTACACGGGCTACATCGCCTATACAATGGCAAAGTCGGGACAGGGCTTTTGTGGCTTTGCACCTTTGGTTTATTTGGTGTTGGGCAACTGGTAGACCTGTTCTTGATTCCCAATATGGTAGAAGATTACAATGCCAAGCTCAGAGCAAAATTGGGTGTATCTGCTTATGGCGTACCCTTCTACGAGCCAGTAGTCGCTACCACTGTTGTCAAGCATCCCCATGAGCAATTGATGGTTAAACTGCTCAAAGCTGCCGCAGCGCGTGATGGTAAGCTTTCTGTCACTCAAGGAGTGATGGATACAGGCGCTAGTTTTTCTGAAGTAGAAGCCGTTTTAAAGGAAATGGTTAAATCTGGTTACGTCAGAGTTGACAACCACCCCCTTACTGGTGTAGTTGTCTACGAATTTTTTGAACTTTAATTGACTGTATTGATACAGAAATAAATCCAAATGGGAAAACTATCTATGAAAGGGTTAATTATGCGTATTTGAACACCATATGAATACTAATCGCCTTGCAACTTCCTACATTCTCTGCGTAGTGTGGTTTTTCGGTTTAGCAGGATTACAGCGTTTATACAATGGTAAAATTGGCACAGGCTTGCTGTGGCTTTTGACTTGGGGTTTTTTTGGTGTAGGTCAGTTTGTAGATTTATTCATGATTCCTAGTATGGTCGAGGAACATGATATTAAGCTGAGAGCCAAAGCTGGTTTATCCGCCAATGGTGTGCCTTTGAGTGGATCTGGGATCGCATTAACAGCTACTAATCGAGCTTACGATAAACTGATGAAAAAGCTCCTGAAAGCTGCCCAGAATCACGGCGGCGTAATTTCCGTTACTCAAGCAGTAATGGATACAGGAGCCAGCTTTGATGAAGTAGAAACTGTTTTGAAGGAAATGGTCAAATCAGGTTACGTTATGGTTGGGAACCACCCCAAAACAGGAGCGGTAATTTACCACTTTCTAGAACTTTAACTAGCCATTTTTAATTTAATTGCAGCCACTTTTGACCATTTAACCGCTGCACTAAGCCATATATCATCAGATCAAGTGTGACTTTACGCTCATCAATTAAGAATGGCTCTAGTGTGCTGGGATGAGAACCTTCGTTGCAAGAAAAAGCTCTTTTTCCTTGAATATCTTCATCTGGAAAATAGAGATTGAATTGCCGCGAATCATTCTGCCAATGACCAACTATTTGCCAGCATTCATCCCCAGTGTAACCAGCAATTGGGAATTTTTGCTTAGCAAAAGTTAGGTCTACATCAGCAGCACCAGTCTCGGCTAGTACCTTCTTCACAGCTGGTATGTAATCTTGTTGAATGAACTCGGCAAACGGCTTATCTTCAACTGCTGGTGCTTTCTCTTTTTTTGCCTTGGCTGCGGCTGGTTTATCACCATCTGCCTCAGCCCCGTCTGGCTTTTCTGCCTTCCCTTCAGCTTTTTTCGCGCCAGGCTTCCCAGCAGCCATAGCTTGCAAGTCACCTTCATTCGGGTTGTCTACTACTGCTGTACCTTTCTCCTTTGCTTCATCAGTGTTCGCCACTAAATTTGCAGCAGGATCGGGCGCGTTAGCAGTGGGTATTTCTGCTGCTACAGCTTCAGACTCACTACGAAGGTTTTCTGAGATAACGCTAGGTGCTTGTTCCTCAACGGTACTAGGAGGAGCATTTTCTCCCGCCGTCGAACCTGCGGGTGCTTGTCCTTCTGGTGTGGATTGAGTAGATTCGTCCGTACTATTTGGGGTAGTTTCTTCTGCCATTGCGAGAGGTGAATCCTTTGTGTAGCTTCATGGGCGATCGCTCACTTTTATCATAGCGATCGTTTGTCATTGGTAGTTGGTAGTTGGTAGTTGGTAGTTGGTAATTCCTCACCACTCGTACCTCAAAAGCCGCCTCTTCTATTGATCAACCACCAGCCACAGCGGGGACAATACTTACTTCGTCGCCTTCTTTTAGGGGTGTGTCCGTTCCTTCTAAAAAGCGGATATCTTCGCTATTGACATATAGGTTCAAAAATCGTCGCGGTTGTCCTTGTTCATCACAAAGGCGAGACTTGATCCCTGGAAAGTTTTGCTCTAGGGATTCGAGTAGTTCAGCAATGTTGCTACCGCTACATTCCAATGTAGCTTGATCGTTGGTGAATTTTTGCAGGGGAGTGGGAATTAGAACTTTTACAGACATAATTAGGGACTAGGGGCGATCGTACTAGGGACTAGGGGAAAAACCCTAATCCAAAATCGGTAAAAAAGCTAATAGCTAATAGCTAATCGCGCGCCAGCTATTAGACTAGGACTTGTTGCCAGTCGAGGCGCTCTAAAGTACGCGATCGCTCTAGCGCTCTTTCAAAACTATCTAGTTTTGGCTCAATTGTGAGTGGTTCGCCAATGTAGCCTTGTACAGCTTCCTGAGTCTTCAGACCATTTCCTGTAATATAAGCCACAGTGGTTTCATCTGGATCAATTTTGCCTGCTTCTACTAGTTTTTTCAGCACGGCGATCGTTGTTCCGCCTGCTGTTTCAGTGAAGATGCCTTCGGTTTCTGCTAGCAGTTTGATGCCTTCAATAATCTCTGCATCATTGACTGATTCAATGTTGCCATTGGTTTTGCGAGCTATGTCAAGGGCATAGACACCATCAGCAGGGTTGCCGATCGCTATCGATTTAGCAATTGTATTCGGTTTTACTGGTTTGATAAAGTCTTTTTCTTCTCGATAAGCAGTTGCAATCGGTGAGCAACCTTCTGCTTGAGCGCCGCTGAAGCGCACACTCTTATCTTCCACCAAGCCAACTTGAATAAATTCTTGGAACCCTTTGTAAATCTTTGTAAATAGTGAACCCGAAGCTAGGGGAGCAACAATATGATCTGGCAGTTGCCAACCGAGTTGTTCTGCTACTTCATAACCTAGTGTTTTTGAGCCTTCGGAATAGTAGGGACGCAAGTTGATATTGACAAAACCCCAGCCATATGTATTGGCAACTTCAGAGCAGAGGCGGTTAACCTGGTCGTAGTTGCCATGTACAGCCATGACGGTAGGGCTGTAGATCAAAGTACCTAGAACCTTACCTGCTTCCAAATCAGACGGGATGAATACACAACAGTCTAGACCAGCATGAGCGGCGATCGCAGCTGTAGAATTTGCCAAATTCCCCGTACTGGCACAGGAGACGGTAGTAAAGCCCAACTCACGCGCACGGGTGAGGGCAACTGACACTACCCTATCCTTGAAGCTCAGTGTAGGCATATTGACGGCATCGTTTTTGATATAAAGCTGCTTCAGCCCTAAGCGACGTGCCAAGCGATTGGCGCGAACTAGGGGTGTTAAGCCAGTTCCCACGTCAATTGGATTGTCGGTAGCAACAGGCAAGAAAGGACGATAGCGCCAAATTGAATGTGGTCCTGCTTGAATGCTTTCCTTTGTAACTATACGGCGCAAAGCATTGTAATCGTAGCTTACTTCCAATGGTCCAAAACAGAACTCACAGACATGACTTGCTTTGAGTTCGTACTCAGCGCCACATTCCTTACACTTGAGCGCTTTAAAAGTGGCATCTGTTGCTTGGGTTTGGTTTGTGGTCACCTGGGTCATAGCTTGCTGCTTTTCCTCGATATCCGTCAACTGTCGATTGATAGTAACACCTGGTAAATAATTGAGTCAAATATACCCGACTTTTTTTGTCGGGTTTAGTTGGCTTGACAAAACTAATAAAGTTAGTTTTAACTAATACTATTAGTTAAAATTTGGCTCTCAATCATGCGCTTCCTAATCCGCGCATCCGTTCTAGGCTCCTGCTTGGAAACGAGGCTTAAAAATCTAGTCAGGTGGGTATGGGTGGCATACTAATCGAAAATCTAAAATCCAAAATCGAAATGCCACGTCCTAAAGGGCAAACTTTGACTCAGAAAGATATTGTGGAAGCTGCGATCGCCTGCATCCAAAAAGAAGGTGAATCAGCATTAGGTGTAAACCGAGTCGCTAGGGAACTAGGAATTCAACCGCCATCCTTGTATAACCACATTGCTGGAAATGAGGAATTGCGGCGGCTAGTGGTAGTGGAGGGCTGGCGGCGTTGTCTTGCTGCTTGTCTTCCACCTGCAACAGAGATTGAAGATGGACGAGAAAGGCTAAAGAAAAGTGCATATCGATTCCGGCGCTTTGTGCAAGAGAATCCATCGCTGTATGCAGTTTTGATGCGGTACAAATTAGATTTGAGCGTTCCAGAATTCGCCGCAATCTTTCAACAAGTCATCAAGTTCTACACCGAAATCCTAGAGCCTTATGGATTTAGTTCAGATGAAATTGTCCACACATCTCGCTTGGCTACTTCTGTGATGCATGGCTTTGTCAGCGTTGAACAAGCAGGTTTATTTACCTACAGTTTATCGACAAATGAAAGTTTCGAGTGGATTGTAAACACGATTATTGATGCACTTGAGCAGAAAAAACGCTTACCGAGCGATTGAGGTGAATTTATGAGTGACCTTGTTTTTCTTCCTGCCCATGAGTTAGCCAAAGGAATACGCGATCGCACCTTTTCCGCCGTCGAAGTATTAGACGCATATTTAGAGCAAATTGTCAAACACAACTTCAAACTAAATGCAGTTTGCACCCTGAATGAAGAAAACGCACGTAAACGAGCAAAACAAGCAGATGAAGCCTTAGCGCGAGGCGAAAACTGGGGCATTTTACACGGAGTACCCATCACCATCAAAGACATCTTTGAAACGGCTGGACTACGTACAACGGCAGGCTATAAACCGCTCAAAGATTACGTTCCTGGGCAAGATGCAACGGTTGTTTCTCGTCTGGGTGCGGCTGGGGCGATTATTGTGGGTAAAACGAATGTGGCTGAACTGGCAGGGGATTACCAAGGCATCAATGATTTATTTCCCCGTGTCAATAATCCCTGGAATTTAAACTGCACTCCTGGTGGTAGTTCTAGCGGTAGTGCTGCTGCTGTTGCGGCTGGTTTATCACCTCTGGATCTGGGTAATGATTTTGGTGGTTCAATTCGTCAACCAAGTCATTTCTGTGGTGTATTCGGATTCAAACCAACAGATCGCCGTGTATCGACAACAGGTATGATTCCTGAAGTTCCTGGGATGCCTAAATCCATTCGTCAAATGATGACGGTAGGACCACTAGCTAGATCAATTGAAGACTTGCGATTATGCTTTTCGCTGATAGCAGGTGCTGATCCACAACAACCAGACATTCCACCTGTTCCCCTCGATACACCTTCGCAAAAGTCTCTACAAAATTTGCGAATTGCTTGGACAGAGGAATGGCAACATTTCCCAGTTGCAATAGAAATCAAATCAGCGATTGTGTCAGTTGCGGGGCAACTGGCTGATGTAGGAATGCAAATTGAACAATGGGTTCCAAACTTTGATTTTGTTGCTGCTTGTCAGATTTACTTTGCTGTCGCAACTTACAATATGATCTACTCACAACAGATCGCGTTTGATGATGTTCGTAAGCAGATGCCGTTTCTGTTTCGTGAGGCTACACAAGGCGATCCCACGTTACGCAAAGGAATTAACACAGCCCGAACGGGGCTGTCTATTTGGTTGAACCCAAGCTTGAAAGGTTATTTTGAAGCTTTGACAGAACGCGATCGCCTGATTGCTCAAATGGACAAGGAACTAGAACAATGGGACGTGTGGCTGTGTCCTGTTGCAATGACACCTGCATTCATTCATCGTGCTAAGGGTGAAGCGGTTGAGGTGGATGGTAGAAAAGTCCCTTACCTAATGGCATCAGGCGCTTATACAATACCCTTCAGTTTTACAGGTCATCCAGTCGTGGTGATACCAATTGGACAAACTCAAACTGGATTACCAATTGGAATGCAGATTGTTGGTAAACGATGGAAGGAAATGGAATTACTAGCGACAGCCAGACAACTGACCGAAATCACCCAAGCCTACCAACGCCCACCAGGATATTAAGGCTTCTTGCTCCAAGTAGGGTAAACTGATATCTTGCACCTAACCCCATCTCCCGCCAAGAAATAAATTTCAAAGGACCAAAGCCACTCGTCCACTGAAGTGGACTAAAAACCTTACCTAGTCTTCTTTAGAAGACGAGAGCTATTAGCCTTTTGAATTCATTCAAAAGGCGGTTGTGGGAAGTGGTGCAAGATCAGCAGGTAAAGGGAAAAGAGGTATTGCGGTAAAGGTAATTTCTCCCCTTTGCTCCCTTTTGCTCCCTTTTGCTCCCTTTTGCCCTCTTCACCCGCCGCTGACGGGTGGAATTAGTACCACTTCATCGCCGTCTTGCAGGATGGTATCTGGTTCTACAAATTGCAAATTAACACCAAAGCGAGTTAGATCCCGCCACCGCGCAAGTTGTGGGTGTTCGCTAATTAGGCGATCGCGTACTGCTGCTACTGTTATACGTGGGGGAAATTCCAGCACTATTTCGGAAACACCATAAGCTTCTTGATAGGCAGCGAAGAGCTTAACTGTAACTTTGACGGTATCAGCCATAAATATAAATTAAATATTTTTAATAATTATTAATAATTATTAAACAAATCTTTTTCCACCAGCACAAATATAGTGTCAAATATAACTTAGTAACAGCAATTAGCTGGCGCGCGTTAGCTATTAGCTAATTGCTAACAGCTAACCCCTAACAGCTAATAGCTAATAGCTAAAAACTATGGACGTTCTTCAATTACACGGTCAATTAGACCATATTCCTTGGCTTCCTGAGCAGACATGAAAAAGTCACGATCCATGTCTTTTTCAATCTTGGGGAGGGGCTGACCTGTATTATCAGCATAGATCTGATTGAGATGCTGGCGAATCCGCAAGATTTCTCTAGCTTCAATCTCAATATCTGTTGCCTGTCCTCTCGCACCACCAGAAGGTTGGTGAATCATAATCCGAGAGTGAGGTAGCGCCAGTCGTTTTCCTTTAGTGCCTGCGGCAAGTAGGAACGAACCCATAGAGGCGGCTAAGCCCACACAAATGGTTGCTACATCTGATTTGATGTGCTGCATGGTGTCATAAATTGCCATGCCAGATGTCACCATTCCCCCTGGAGAATTGATGTATAGAAGTATGTCTTTGCCTGGATCTTCTGAATCCAGATAAAGCATAAAGGCGATGATTTCGTTGGCAATCTCATCATTAACTTCTTGCCCTAAGAAAATAATGCGATCGCGGGCAAGACGATTGTAGATGTGAATCCACTGAGTATAGGGTTCCCCCGGCAATCGGTAGGGGACGCTAGGATACCCGATAGGCATAATTTACTCCGTTTTTAATTTGCTGGGGGTAGTTAATAGAAAGGATGAAGGATAAAGGCTGAAGGCAAAAAGGATAAAGGTAAAAGGTAAAAGGGGAAAGGGGAAAGGGAAAAGGGAAAGAATTAAATTTTCTGTCTCCTGTCTCCTGTTTCCACAACTCCACAACTTCACAACTCCACAACTCCACAACTCCTTCATACTTCACACTTCATACTTCAACCTTTAGGCGACTCCGGCTGGTAGTGGAGGATTGGCTAAGTCTTGTTTTTCTAGAACTCTGTCAATTAGCCCATACTCTTTAGCCTGCACTGGAGTCATGTAGAACAACCGATCCATGTCTTTGGAAACTTTTTCTAGCGGCTGACCAGTGGTATGAGATAAAATTTCAAGCATCGTTGCCTTATTCGCCAGAACTTCCTTAGCTCGGATCTGAATATCCGTTGCTTGACCTTGGGCGTAGCTCTTGGGTTGGTGCAAGATAATACTGGCGTTAGGCAGACTCGCCCGACAACCTTTTGTACCAGCTGAGAGAAGCATCGCTGCCATACCCATTGCTGAACCAATACAAATGGTATGAATAGGGGGCTTGATGTATTTTATCGTGTCATAGATGGCAAAGGCTTCGGTTTCAAAACCGACCGGATCGCCACCATAGCTAGAGGTTCCAGTAGAGTTGATGTAGATTTTAATCGGTTTGTCAGGATCGTCGGATTGCAAATACAGCAGTTCGGCGATTATAAGTTTCGTTACCTCTGGCACTAGGGGCATACCGAGATAGACAATCCGCTCTTTTAATAATAAAGAGGGTAAATCTGGCGGTGGTGTGCGGTAGAAGTTATCGCCATAATAAGGAGATTGAACAGCTTTAATTGGTTCCATAGCAAATAAGAGCGCTCTTAATAATGCCATTATCTTTTGTAATCCTAGCTTGACAATTGACCTAGTAGTGGTACGGATTCCTCGCCTTCTTTCCCCGTGCTGCCAGGAAATTCCGTCTTAAAAAAATGACGGTCCTTCATAACAGATCAACCGTGATGCCAACAAATAACCCCAAAACAAGGACTGTCCTTTTTTTAGGGTTCCATCGGATTCCCATACAAGAACGATTTAGGTTAGTAAGATATTCTGTTTATTAGGAATGTAGATATATTTAAATGATTTTTCCGTAGCAACATAGTGCTATGGAGTGGTTGATATAAGCTCTGGATTTAGATAGGATGGGGTATGAATGTCTTCTTGCAGCCTGCTCTCAATGATGTCAATTTAGACGGGACGCAACCGAGTAGTCAGCGTCAATTGGCAGTGTCAATTTCGGCGATCGCCAACGATAGGTCGCCCAATGTGCCACTTAATCTTTGCTTAATTCTTGACCAAAGCGGTTCAATGAAAGGGGAACCGATAGAAATGGTCAAAAAAGCAGCTTTGCGGTTGGTAGACAAACTACAAAGTTGCGATCGCTTGTCTGTAGTAGTTTTCGCCCACCGAGCCAAAGTACTAGTACCCAATCAATATGTTGAAGATCCAATCCATATTAAGCGGCAAATTGAGCGGCTTTATGCTGAGGGTGGCACATCCATTGATGAAGGGCTGAAATTGGGAGTTGAGGAACTGGGGAAGGGCAAAAAAGAAGCAATTTCTCAGGCATTTTTGTTGACTGACGGTGAAAACGAACACGGTGATAACAATCGCTGCCTCAAATTAGCCCAACTGGCTGCTAGCTACAACTTAACACTCAATACCCTAGGATTTGGTGACTACTGGAACCAGGATATTTTGGAAAAAATTGCCGATGGTGGTGGTGGCAGTTTGTCTTATATTCAAAGACCAGATCAAGTAGTGGAAGAATTTGGTCGCCTATTCAACCGTATTCAAGCAGTGGGACTGACGAATGCTTACCTGCAACTATCCCTCCTGCCCAAAGTACGCCTAGCAGAACTCAAACCAATCGCCCAAGTTGCTCCTGATACAATTGAACTGCCACTGCAACAAGATGCTGATGGCAAATATACTGTGCGCCTGGGAGATTTGATGCAAGACGTGCAGCGGGTAGTGTTGGCGAATATGTATGTCGGTCAACTGCCAGAAGGCAGACAAACAATTGCCAACATCCAAGTGTGTTATGACGATCCAGCTACAAACTCTTCTGGTCTAATCTCTGAAAATATTCCCATAGAAGTCAACGTAATGCGAAATTATGTGCCAAACGTTGATCCCCAGGTGCAGCGATATATCCTTGCCTTAGCCAAGTATCGACAAACTCAGCTAGCAGAGGCAAAGTTGCAACAAGGCGATCGCGCTGGTGCAGCAACAATGTTACAAACCGCCGCCAAAACTGCCCTGCAAATGGGCGACAAAGGAGCAGCTACAGTACTACAAACGAGTGCCACTCGTCTACAAGCTGGAGAAGAACTTTCAGAAGCAGAGCGCAAGAAAACCAGAATTGTCTCGAAAACTATCTTGCAGGAGTAGCCACCCATGCCCAGCATAACGGCAGCTAGTGTAAAGGCGCGCTTTCACCAAGGGGCAAGTTCGGATCATCGAAGAGCCTATGCATGAAAATTCTTTGAGGCTTTTGGTGTGGCGTAAGTTTTTTAGTTTTTTTCAAGCGAAATCGTAACTAAATCGGATGTTGTCTTTGTCGATGCCGTCAAGTACAACAGAGAGTCCACCCATACGAATCATCCACTCAAGACGATGATCGCGGTACTCACGTTTGAACTGGTTCTGCTCAACGAGGTGCGAAAATTGCTCCAATCCGGCAATTGCGTCTTTTGCTTCCTGCAACGTTTGAGCGACGCTTGGACGTATATTAACGCGCTCCAGCCAATCGGCGAGTGGGGAGCCAGGTTCCGGCACAATGCCGAATACAGTTGACGACACGTTGATGTGGGGGACGATACACAGATCGCTCCAGCCAAAACGGTTGCCGTTGAACCATTGGCGATCGCCTAGCTGGTTTGTGAGCCATTGGCGGCACTTGGCAGCTTGTTGTTTGGCATTCCCAACGATCTTTTCCGCCAGCTCACCTTTTGCCCGACCAAAGAAGTTGATCTCACCAAGCCCCCAGTTGATCGGTTCGTAGTAGGTGTCCATGACTTCTTCGATCGTGCGGACACGGGCGCGCTCCGCCGGATTGCTCGGCAGTAGTGGTGGCTCTGACCATTTATCTTCGATGTACTCCAAGATGATTGTAGAGTCGAAGATCTTGATGTCGCCGTCAATGAGGGCTGGTACCTCCGCACGGGGATTGGCTTGGAGGAACTCGCTGCCCCCGAACCCGCTCCCACCAAGCCCAGGTGTCCTGGTTTCAAACTCAATTCCCTTTTCGCGCAAGGCGATTTTTATCTTCTGTACATACGGAGATAGCGGGTGTTCGTAGACGATGATCATTGGTCAAATTCTCCCTGCTACTTAGGATCTTTTTTTTGCAAAATAGAGACTTTCGTGGTTATTCTTTGCTTATTCCTTTCCCAGGATAATATTACCGATAACTGTTAATTATTCTTTAATCTTATACGGGGAAAAAAGTAGGACGGGGCTTTAAACCCATTTCTTCGGTAAAACAAAACCGATGCAGCCCTTGTGCATCGGTTATGACGAAGCGATCGCCCCATCGATTCAATTCCCATCACTGCCCTCAAGCATATGCTGATGCTTGGGGTTTGGCAAAAATCATCCGTCCGGCGGCAGTTTGCAACGCACTCGTTACCACTACTCGCAGTTCACCGCCGATATAATGGCTGCCATCTTCAACTACAACCATCGTCCCATCCTCTAGGTAGCCTACACCTTGACTCGGTTCTTTGCCTTCCTTGAGGATCTTCAGGTCGATGTTGTCACCTGGTAGATAGCTTGGGCGTACAGCTTGCACTAAATCATTGATATTCAATACAGGCACTTTCTGCAAGCTTGCTACCTTGCACAAATTGTAGTCATTTGTCAAGAGTGTACCATTAATTTCTTGCACGAACCGCACTAACTTAGCATCTACGGTATTAACATCGTCGTAGTCAGTGGGGTTGAAAACGATGCGATCTGGATAAGCTGCCTGAATGCGGTTGAGAATGTCCAATCCTCTTCTTCCCCGTACCCGCTTGAGATCTTTTGCCCCATCTGCTAATTGTTGCAGTTCTTGCAAGACAAACTGCGGCACTAGAATTGGTCCTTCTATAAATCCTGTCTCTAGCAGTGCTTCGATACGACCATCGATAATGCAGCTAGTATCCAAAACTTTAGTGGCAGCAGGCTTAAGCGTCCCTTCTGCCAGTAACATAGTTTCGACAGTATGGGGATTAATCAGTCGCAAGAAAGTCCGCCCGTGAGTATCAGCCAAGCTGATCCCAGAAAAGGCAAACATTACACTTGCTAAAACCGCAATTAACGGCTTAATAAAGCTAAAATCCTCTGGAATTGGCAATAAGAAAAGTGGGGCAAGCATCAAGTTGGCGATTAGTAGCCCGATTACCAATCCCAGCGCCCGCGACAGTAGAACATCGACTGGCATTTCGCGGACTTTGGCTTCTAAGCGGCGATAGGTGATCTGGAAACTCAGCCCAGTAGCACCGCCGATTAGGGCGGCAAACACAGCAAAGATCAAGCGCAAAGCTTCTAGATTACTAGCTTGCTGCTGCACTCCTTCGGGCAGTAGTTCAACGCTGTAGAAGCCGATTCCGGCTCCTGCTAGAATGAATAAGATAATTATGATTGCATCAAGCATTGGTTCAATCCAATTGAATTTCGTTTAAATCCCTTTGCTGGTGGATTTGACATGAGAAATTGGTATGATTATCAACAAATTAAATTTGTTGATATAGATCTATGATATAACTTTGTGGTTATCAGTTGCTTCCTTGGGATACTGGCTACACCTTTGTTTATGAGAAAAATTGGCTAAAATTAATATGAGTGAATCAAAAATATTTTAAATTTGACCCGAATGTAATCTTTTTATTTATGATTGAGGCTGACTTAGTATATGAAGCTACTTAATTTCTGTAATTATTACACTTAAGGAACAGATAAAAAATATTATTAAATTTTTCGATAATTAATTATTCTCATAATTGAATCAATATCTTGTGTTAGCTAATTTAAACCCGTTGTCTAAAGAAATATATTTGGGAATTCCAAGAAACGCTTATGTGCATATTCCCTTTTGCCGAAGGCGTTGCTATTACTGTGATTTCCCAGTTTCGATTGTAGGCGATGCCTTCGGCAAGGGCGAAGCCCTACGCCGACAAGGTGACACATCTGGCACTATCTCCCATTATGTTGAGATATTGTGCCAAGAAATTGCCACCACGAGCAACTTAGGGCAACCATTAGAAACAATTTTTTTTGGGGGTGGTACTCCCTCGCTGCTATCTGTAAATCAACTGTCTCATATATTAGATGCATTAAAACGCAGATTTGATATCTCTCCTAATGCTGAAATTTCAATGGAAATGGACCCAGGTACATTTACAGGGGAACAGTTGCAGGGATATCTTGCTGCTGGAGTAAATCGGATTAGTTTGGGAGTGCAAAGTTTTGTGCCAGAATTACTAAAAGTATGTGGGCGATCGCATACTCTAGATGATATCTGGGCAGCTTTTGATCTGATTGGCGGGGCAAAAGTCCCTAATTTCAGCCTCGATTTAATTTCTGGACTACCCCACCAAACTTTAGAACAATGGCAAGCAACCCTGGAAACAGCCCAGAGAATTGCACCTAACCATATTTCAATTTACGACCTTACCATTGAGCCTGGTACTGCCTTTGGTCGTTATTATCAACCAGGTTCCAATCCTCTACCCACTGATGACGAGACAGTAGAAATGTACCGTTTGGCAAGGCTTATCTTGACAAACGCCCGTTACGAACACTACGAAATCTCTAACTACGCTCAGCCAGGATATCAGTGTCGCCATAATCGAGTTTACTGGGAAAATCGCCCCTATTATGGCTTTGGCATGGGAGCGGCAAGTTATACCAATGGGCAACGATTCACACGACCTGGTAAGACTAAAGAATACTACCAGTGGGTACAAGATTTTATTACTGCCCAGGGTGTGTTAAATTGTCCGCAAACTCCCCTAGATGAAGTTTTGTTAGAAACTTTAATGCTGGGGTTACGGTTGGCTGAGGGTGTGAGTTTGTCTACTCTGGCTGCATTTGGAGAAAAGACGCTGGAACGAATTTGGACTTGTTTGCAGCCGTACTATCAAAAAGGCTGGGTGGAAGTTGTGGGTACGGTATTTGATGGTAAATTGCCCAGTGTTGGGCGGTTGCGGTTGAGTGATCCGCAGGGGTTTTTGTTTTCTAATGTGGTTTTGGCGGATTTGTTTGGTCAGTTGCAGGTAGATTAACGAACCGCAAAGGCGCAAAGGGCGCAGAGGAAGAGGAGAGAGGAAAGGTCGAACCTCGTCTGATAGATTTGACTCTAGCAATTAAAGTTGTGGCTAGATTGTTTATACAATAGTTTCACACTAACAGAGCAATTCTTTAAAATTGAACAAGTCCTTTGGTAAGCAAAGTTACTGGCAAAACCAGCAACTATGCCCTACCCAATTCTGTTTGGCTGCGGGGAGGAGCGGTAATGGACTTGATACGGCTATTGGCTTTCCTCTTGCACAATACCTTTCAGATTTAATGTATTTTACTAGATGGGCGGTGGGGGACTCGAACCCTCGACATCCTGCTTGTAAGGCAGGCGCTCTACCAACTGAGCTAACTGCCCGTTGCATATAGAAAATTAGTATAGCAGATTGTTACCAGAAAAAGCTATGATTTTTGAAAAAGATTTTGCTGATAGTATATCGCCTTAGTATCTATGGGTTTGAGCCAAAGATTTTGGCTCTTGGTAGTCACAACCGCTTTCAACTAGAATTATCTAAAAAGCAGTTCTAACCCAGCTAGCTTCGTAATTCGTAATTAATAATTCTTCCCTGCTCCCCTTTGCTATCTTAAAAGCCCCTCCTATGGACATGACACAAGAAGAAAAAAGATTAGCAGAAGATCGCGATCGCCTAGTGTATTGGCGGCGTTGGGGTTCCTATTTGAGTGAACGGCAATGGGGAACAGTGCGAGAAGACTATAGCCCATCAGGATCAGCTTGGGACTATTTTCCCCACGAACAAGCGCGTTCTCGTGCCTATCGTTGGGGTGAGGATGGTATTGCGGGAATTTCTGATAATCACCAAAGACTTTGTTTTGCAGTTGCACTTTGGAACGGTACAGATTCGATTCTAAAAGAAAGACTTTTTGGTTTAACCGGAAGCGAAGGCAATCATGGCGAAGATGTTAAGGAGTATTACTTTTATCTTGACAATACTCCTACTCACTCTTATATGAAATACCTCTATAAATATCCACAACAAGCATTTCCCTATGACTCTTTAGTAGAAGAAAATCGAAACCGAGGTTATGGCGATCGCGAATATGAATTGCTAGACACAGGTATATTTAATGACAACCGTTATTTTGATGTTTTTGTTGAATATGCTAAGCATTCAGCCGAAGATATTTTAATTAAAATCAGTGTAACTAATCGAGGCGAAGAGGAGAAAACACTCCATGTTTTACCCACTCTCTGGTTTCGTAATATTTGGTCTTGGGGAAGATTCAAAACTAAGCCTTTTTTGAAAAAATTAAAAGTAGACAACGACATGAGTGTGATAGAAGCGTCTCATTCAGCTTTGGGAGAACGCTGGCTATATTGTCAAGGTGCAACAGAATTGTTGTTTACAGAAAATGAAACTAATAATGAAAGATTATTTGGTGTAAGTAATAACTCGCCTTGGGTGAAGGATGGCATAAATAATTACATTGTTCATGGTGATAAAAACGCTGTTAATTCCTTTCAAACTGGAACTAAGTTTGCAGCACATTATTTATTAAATATTGCGGCAGGAGAAACCAAATCTGTTTGTTTGCGGCTGAGTGATATCCCCCTTGCCCCCCTTATGAAGGGGGGCAAGGGGGGATCACCATTTGGAACAGATTTTGATAATATATTCCAAACTCGTATCCGCGAAGCAGATGAATTTTATAATCGTATCTGTTCACCTTCGCTGACAGAAGATAAAAAGAATATACAGCGGCAAGCTTTTGCTGGAATGTTGTGGAGTAAACAATTTTATTACTACGTTGTCCATGATTGGCTTCAAGGAGATCCTGACAATCCAACACCACCCTCGTCACGCCAAAATATCAGAAATCAAGATTGGATTCATCTTTTCAATAATGATATTATATCCATGCCAGATAAATGGGAATATCCCTGGTATGCAGCATGGGATTTAGCATTTCATGTGATTCCATTAGTAATGATCGATCCAGACTTTGCCAAGCGACAACTAACTCGTTTGACAAGAGAATGGTATATGCATCCCAATGGTCAATTACCAGCTTATGAATGGAATTTCAGTGATGTTAATCCGCCTGTTCATGCTTGGGCTGCATGGCGTGTATATAAAATTGAACAAAAAATGTATGGTCGCGCTGATAAATTATTTCTAGAGCGCGTATTTCAAAAGTTGCTGCTTAATTTTACTTGGTGGGTAAACCGCAAAGATGTTACGGGAAAGAACGTATTTCAAGGCGGTTTCCTGGGCATGGATAACATTGGTGTGTTTGACCGAAATATGAAACTGCCCACCGATGGATATTTGCAACAGTCAGATGGTACGAGTTGGATGGGAATGTACTGTCTAAATATGCTGGCGATCGCGTTAGAATTGGCGAAAGACAATTCGGCATACGAAGATATTGCTAGCAAATTTTTCGAGCATTTTCTCTATATCGCAGATGCCATGAACCGTATGGGCGAAGCCAGAACGGGGCTATGGGATGAAGAAGATGGCTTTTACTATGATCTGCTACATTTGCCTGATCAAAGTGATGTATTGTTGAAAGTGCGAAGTCTAGTAGGATTAGTGCCACTGTTTGCAGTTGAAACTTTAGAAACAGAAACTTTGCAGCAACTTCCAGGCTTTAAAAAGCGCATGGAATGGTTTATTAACAATCGTCCTGACTTGCGACAAAATGTTGCTTGTATGGAGTCGCCAGGTATTGGCGCAAAAAGATTACTAGCAATTTGCTACAAACCCCCTGGAGGCGGCGAACAGCAAAATAAACTCCGGCGGATTCTACACACAATGTTAGATGAAAACGAGTTTCTTAGCCCCTATGGAATTCGTTCTGTTTCTAAATATCATCAGGAGCATCCCTATTGCTTAAAATTGGATGGAGAGGAATACAATATAGATTACGAACCAGCAGAATCTACTAATGCTATGTTTGGCGGTAATTCTAACTGGCGTGGTCCAATTTGGTTTCCGATAAATTATCTAATTATCGAGTCACTGCAAAAGTTTCATTACTACCTGGGCGATGATTTTAAAATAGATTTTCCAACAGGTTCCGGTCAAGAAATGAACCTTTGGGAAGTCGCACAAGAATTATCAAAAAGACTAACTCGAATTTTTCTCGAAGATGAATCAGGTAGACGACCAGTATATGGAGATTTAGAGAAGTTTCAAACCGATGCTGATTGGCGGGATTTAATTCTTTTTCATGAATATTTTCATGGTGATAACGGTGCTGGATTAGGAGCAAATCATCAAACTGGGTGGACGGGATTAGTAGCAAAATTGATTCAGCAATGTGGCGAGTATAGGGGGTGAAACATGGTAGGATGCGTCCCACAACTTACCTGTAGGAGTTTTGGTGCGGCTAGTGGAGGGAGCGTGGAGAAGTTTAAGGTGTAGCTGCTTGTTGTTAGACTATATATTATAAGTCTCACTGGTTATGGTAGGCGATCGCTCACTCGACCTAATTGATAGAAAATGGCTTCATTCCCATCCTTGTTATGACTGCTGCTATCCCCGTTGTCAAACCTGTTAGTCAAATGAGGCTAGCTCCAGGTAGCACCGTCACTATTCCCAACGTCAGTTGGCAGGAATTTGAGTGTATTTTACAAGAATTAGGAGAGCATAGAGCAGCACGAGTTGCCTACAGTAAGGAAACTTTAGAGATTGTGGTTCCTCTACCTGAGCATGAAAAACGGTTGTGTTGCAAAAAACGATGCTGAGCAGGTAGTGTATTCTCTGTAAACAGTTAATACTGTCTCAATGAACCACTCGCATCCCTTTAAATGGCAGCATTTTGAATCAGAAATCATCGGGCTAGTGTGTGAGGTGGTATTCGAGATATCCACTTTCGCTACCGCCACATGGAAGAGATAATCAGGGAGAGAGGATGGTTCTGTTGACCATACAACTATATACAGATGGGTGCAGCACTATGCGCTGCTAATTAGAGAAAAGATGCAAGCGAAAATTTTTGGAGTTGCTGTATAACGAGAGCTGATTGTCAGGATTGCTCTGTCCTTAAAAAGTTGTTGCAACACAACCGTTTTTATATCCAGAATTATCAGCGTATGATTACTCGTCGTAGGTTTGAGCCTAACGATCCTCCCCCAGATCTTGCTATTGAAATAGATGTCACTTCTAAAACGACTCTCGACGCTATTGAAGCGATCGCAGTCCTAGAACTATGGGTATACGCCAGCCAGAAGCTGAGCGTTTATCTACTCCAAGATGGAAAATACCTAGAATCTAATACCAGCCCTATCTTTCCAAACGTACCTATTGCTCAAATTATACCTGCGGTTGTTGAACGTGCGTGTCTTGTGGGGAGTGTTCAGGCATTAGAAGAATTTGCAGCAACAATTTGAAGTGTGCTGACGATAAATACTTCACCCAAAAGTCAGACGAAGAAAACACAAGATAATGAATTAAAAAATACCAAGACTACAATACAGATGGTATCGAAATTTAAAGCACGATCGCTTTTGGAGAAATTAAGTGGGCGCGATCGCAAAACACTAGAGTTTGTAACGTAAAGGGATATTAGCCGTTCATTCTCGATTTTCGTGCCGCCAACGTCCCCTAACAAGTCGGATTTCGTCGTAAGTATAATCCTCACCCAAATATTCCCGAATTTGAGTGAGCGAGTGACTACCAACGACTTGCAATGCTTGCAAAATTTTGACTTGGCGATCGCTCGTAACCAACCGATTCAAGTCTACGGCTTCGTTCTTCTCCACCAAATCAGACAGGTGACGAATAATTGTTGTCAGGCGAAGATTGCGTTTTTGGGCAATTTCTTCTACACTTAGCCCTTGTTGATGTAACTGCAAGGTGTATAGTTCAGTGTCTGAGGCTGTAGCAGGTAGAGGAGTTGTAGTATCCTGCTGCACACTCAAGCCTTGTTCTTGACAATAAGCCAGGATTTCTGCTAGAAATATTTTCCCGTATTGTGCCAATTTGTGAGTACCAACACCGGAAATTTGGGCAAAAGCGGCTAAAGATTGGGGTTGCTGCAAAGCCATCAATTTGAGAGTAGAATCTGCAAACACGACATAAGGGGGAACTGATTGTTCGTCAGCAATTTGTTTGCGCAGCGATCGCAGTCTCCCAAATAGCATTTCAACTTCAGTTGTTCGCGTCTCCAAGGGTTGAGCGACACCCATTTGAGGAGTAGTAACAGCAATCGAAACTGTACGCACTCGCCGCATCACTTCCCAACTATGAGCGTTGAGCTTCAATACTGAGTAACCATCAACTGTTTGATCGACTAAGCCTTGATGCAAAAGACTTCGCCCCAGCAACCGCCAATCCTCCACACTTTTATCTTTACCAATACCATAAGTTGAAAGCTTGTCATGACCGTTTTGCAAAATCTTCTGATTTTTTGAACCGCGCAAGACATCTATGATGTAGTTCATGCCAAATCGTTCTTTGCAACGAGCCACACAGGAAAGAAATTTCATCGCTTCAATTGTCCAGTCTGCAACTGGTTTCGGGTAACGGCAGTTATCGCATTTACCACAATTACCCGCAAATCTTTCGCCAAAATAGCCCAAAACAATTGTGCGACGGCAATCTGTACCTTCGGCAAAATCTAGTACCTGACGTAACTGTTGACGGGCGATTCGCTGTTCTTGCAAATCGGGTTTTTGCTCAATCAGATACTCAATTGTCTTAATGTCGCCATAGCCGAAAAACAGTGTACAACGAGCAACTTCCCCATCTCGTCCCGCCCGTCCAGATTCTTGATAATAGCTTTCTAAGTTGCGGGGTAAGTCGTAATGAATCACAAACCGTACATCTGGCTTGTTAATTCCCATGCCAAAAGCGATCGTAGCCACCATGACACGAACATCATCCCGAATAAAACTGGTTTGATTGGCTGTGCGTTGAGCATCATCCAATCCAGCATGGTAAGGTAGAGCCGCGATACCATCATGTTGTAGCTTGAGTGCAATTTCATCAACTTTACGCCGACTAAGGCAATAGACAATACCCGATCCTTCTGTTTGACGAATCAGTTGCAAAAGTTGGCTATAGCTTTGTTTCTGCTTGGGCTGGATTTCGTAATAAAGATTGGGACGGTTGAAGCTGGCAATGTGAATACTTGGTTTTTCTAGTCCCAATTGTTGTATAATGTCTTGGCGCACGCGATCTGTCGCTGTAGCCGTAAGTGCAAGTGTCGGTACGCCAGAATAGCGTTGGCGTAATTGTTTTAGCTGTCGATATTCGGGACGAAAATCGTGTCCCCATTCGGAAACACAATGGGCTTCATCGATCGCAAAGGCAGCAATCCCAATTTTTTCCCCCACTAAATCTAGAAAAGGCAGAAATCTTTCACTCAGCAAGCGTTCTGGGGCGATGTAGAGTAGTTTGACTTTGCCTGCCAGAATTGCTTGTTCACGCGATCGCACTTGATAGGAGTTGAGACTACTATTGATAAGTGTCGCCCCAATCCCATTATCGCGCAGCGCTTCCACTTGGTCTTGCATTAAGGCGATTAGTGGCGATACCACGACAGTTAAGCCTTTTTTTAACAGTGCTGGGAGTTGAAAACACAGAGACTTACCCCCACCTGTGGGCATCACAATCAGCAAATCTTGATTCTCTAGTGCTTGTTCGATAATCTGCTGTTGTCCGAGGCGGAAGCAATCGTAGCCAAAATAATGTTTAAGTGCTGCTTCCAGGGATTGAAGCTGAGGCATGGTTGATGGGATAGGGGTTAATATTCTATATTATTTTGCCCTGATAGTGATACGTCAAAAGACTCTTAATAAAAGAAATGTATGTTGAAAGCGCGATCGCAAATCTCCAGAAGGCGAATTCCCTGTTGTGGTGTTAAACTGCAATGTGCGGTAATCTTATATCTTCAGAGTTAGACTGCTCTTGTGTAGGATAACATTGCCAATCAGTAGCTTAGATCGCAGTGTGAAGCATAATTATCTAGTTATGCCGCAGTGTTATCGGTGGGAATGGTACTTGAAGGTTGTCTGTCATCGTTTCGCGTTTGTTGTGATTTATTTGGTGGGACGTGTGCTTTGAGGTTGTCAATCAGACAACTAGTGCCATATGAGAACGTTCTGCGGTATGGAGTTTTGGGAATGCAAAACATTATTGGGTCTTGGGTATCAAGTTTGCAATATTCTCCTGGTACTCCGGCTGATGAAAGGCTTTCTTTCTTCGATTCTGGAATTGGGCTTCTTGAAATCATCAATTGGGGACTGTGTTCGATTGAGAAATTTGATTGGATTTGTAAGGACGGAACGTTAGAGATTGAAACTGAGTGGGCTGCCTACAACGACGGACAAGATAACTTTGAAAAAGAGGAGACGTTTATTTTTGGTTCAAGGCGGATTGATTACAAAATAGAAGTGGGACATTCACCTGTATATGGAACAATGGATTTTTTGAGCTTCAATAATTTATGCATAAATCATCAATCGAAATTTGTAAAAGCAAATAAAACATTTGATTTGGAGTGCTTGAAAGAATTTGGACTTTCTTAAAGCATGAGAGCAGGTGCGACATAACACCTCGTTGGAACGGACGAATGGGCGTTAGATCTAGTTTGCCACCCATACCCACCATTATCATATTTGGTAGGCATTGCCCACCCTACAAACTTAATTATCTATGGATTTTATTACAATTTTGGGATTAGTTGCGGGAACTTTAACAACTATCGCCTTTTTACCTCAACTAATTAAAACCTGGAAATCAAAATCAGCTAAAGATGTCTCTCTTGAAATGCTAATAGTATTTTCTATTGGTGTCTTTCTTTGGCTAATTTATGGAATTTATCTGCAAGCACTACCAATTATTCTTGCTAACTTGTTGACCTTAATTTTCAACTTAGTAATTTTAGGGCTTAAAATTAGATATAGATGATAAACAATTCGGAGTTCAAAATTCGGAATTTGTAATTAATATGAGTGCATCTGCCTTTGCTGCTGAACGACTACTATTTACTCCAGCTACACCTGATACTGATGCAATACCTACTATCTTTGCCTTCCCTAATGAATATAGTGTGGGCATTACCAGCTTAGGTTATCAAGTGGTGTGGGCAACTTTGGCAATGCGTTCTGATGTGCAAGTGAGTCGTTTATTTACTGATATTCACGAACAGCTACCGCGATCGGCTGGGTTAGTTGGCTTTTCCTGTTCCTGGGAGTTGGATTACGTCAATATCCTCAATTTACTAGAATTTTTGCAAATTCCGATTCGTAATAATGCTCGTTCCCAAACCGATCCTTTGATATTTGGTGGGGGATCGGTACTGACAGCAAATCCAGAACCCTTTGCAGACTTTTTCGACATCATTTTGTTAGGAGATGGGGAAAACCTGCTAGGAAATTTCATTGAAGCATATAAACAAGTTCGCCATGCTGACAGAAAAACTCAGCTACGCCATTTAGCACAAGTACCAGGAGTTTATGTTCCCAGTCTGTATGAGGTGACTTATGATGATCCTACTGGCTGTATCAAATCAATTGAACCAGTAGCAGCTGACATTCCAGCACAAGTTGAAAAGCAGACTTATCGCGGTAATACTTTATCAACTTCAACAGTTGTCACCGAGAAAGCAGCCTGGGAAAACATCTACATGGTGGAAGTGGTACGCAGTTGTCCAGAAATGTGTCGTTTTTGCCTTGCTAGTTATCTTACACTACCTTTTCGGACAGCAAGTGTAGATTCGTTAATTGGGGCAATTGAGCGGGGATTAGCTGTTACCGATCGCATAGGCTTATTAGGAGCATCTGTAACTCAGCATCCTGAGTTTGAGTCTTTGCTTGATTACTTGAGTAAACCTGAATATAATCATGTTCGCCTGAGTATAGCCTCAGTACGCACAAATACAGTAACAGTGAAACTCGCACAGACTTTGGCAAAGCGAGATACGCGATCGCTTACCATTGCTGTAGAAAGTGGTTCAGCACATTTACGCCAAATTGTCAACAAAAAGCTAGATAACGATCAAATTATTCAAGCGGCGGTGAATGCTAAAGCAGGCGGTTTAAGTGGATTAAAACTCTATGGAATGGTGGGTATTCCAGGGGAAGAACCAGAGGATTTGGACGATACAGTAAAGATGATGCGAAGTCTCAAAAAAGCTGCACCTGGATTAAGGTTAACATTCGGATGTAGTACTTTTGTCCCCAAGGCGCATACACCATTTCAGTGGTTTGGGGTAAATTCCCAAGCAGAGAAACGGCTGCAATTTTTGCAGAAACAACTCAAACCCCAAGGAATTGATTTTCGCCCCGAAAGTTACAATTGGTCAGTGATTCAGGCTTTAATATCTAGAGGCGATCGCCGTTTATCCCAATTGCTAGAATTAACAAGACATTATGGCGACTCTCTGGGTAGCTACCGTCGTGCTTTCAAGCAGCTACGTGGGCAACTTCCCCAGTTAGACTTTTATGTTCACACCAATTGGTCAAAAACACAAGTCTTGCCTTGGAGTCATTTGCAAGCACCACTGTCTCAAGCTACATTACTCAAACATTTAGCAACTGCTGAGGAATTATTCAACTCATCAGTGCGTGAATCACCAGTTAGTGTCAACCTCCCAATAAAGTAGGGTGCGTTATTAACGCACCCTACAAAATTTAACCATCCAAGAAAGTAAGGTGGGCAATTGCCCACCCTACAATAAAGGTAAGGATTATACCTAAGCTTACAGATCGTAGATTAGACACTCAACCGCTTCTGGATGAGCTTCACAGTAATTGTCTAATGAAGTTTTGGGCGAAGCTTTCGCTTCTCGATGAGACTTTTCTGCTTGTAGCTCTTCCACAATATCCCAAGCTACAGCACAATCACTAGAGGAGTTGCCCTTTGCTTCACAAGCAGCACGAGCTTGCTCAACGGCTTCTTGAATGGCTTGCTGTATTTTGGTATTCTCAATATGGTTTACAGTGTTATTCATCAAATCCTCTTTTGTGCTTGACAAGCACAATTCAAAGTACTACCAGCTTCTGAATCTTTACATCTGTGATGCTCTTACCTCCCATCTTATCCACCCTCAAACAGGATTGCAGGGGGGTAAAACCGTAATTTTGATAGACGGCTTTCCGTTGTTCACCGTTTTTTTCTGATTGCACCAAGAGACGAAAGATGAGAGAAAAGGACGTGAAACTCATACACAGCAAGAATAATGAAAACCATTCTTGTTGTGTTCCATCAAGTTGTGACAGCTTCTGACTTTAAGAAAGAGCGATCGCGCTGTGGCGAGAATCTCTTCGTCTGTAATAGTTTTATTACGGGGTATTAAATTTGCGTTCAGTTCGAGGGAAAAAATAGAAAAATCCCTCGGCTTCATGGGTGATCTGTAATGCACAATGGTTGGGAGGCGAAGGCTTGAAAAAATAAGTCAGCCAATTTCATCGTTATCTGTTTGTCCCAATATTAGAAGGATTTGGTTTGAAGGCTGACTTATTTTTTTTGCGCCAACTTCCAGATCTATTTTGTTAAAAGCCGAGGGATTTTTAGACTTCGTGTTCAAGGTAGTTCGTGCGATATCTCACACAAGGTTATACCATTTTAGATTTTAGATTTTAGATAATAGAATTGGGGAATCCTCATCAGTAGCCCCACGTAGCAATTCGTTGGTAGCAGCCATAAAGCCAAATGGTATTAGATATTTTTACGTTCACAAAACGATGCCGTGTCGGGCGCGAATTTCAAGTATGGACTGTTCCTTTAGCCGAGAAAACTCCTCAACCGCCAGTTTCTTTTTCATGCGTAAGCTCTTGAAGATGATGCTGATAATGCGTGGAAGGCTAGCGAACCAGATGTTAATTAACTTGAAGTACCCAATACCAGACAAAACATTGCGATGCTCAAGGCTAGCAACTGCACGATGCATTTCGCTGATTTTTGCCGTTGTAGCAAAGATCATCCATATATGTACGGCGATTTCGTCTTCAATAGAAGTGCCACAATTAAACAAGATGTGAACTGCATCATGCTGCTCCAATGCCTGCCTTACCTCTGCCGACATTTTGTTTGTCAGATCGGCTTCATGTTCTAATGCACACAATTTTTGAATGGCTTCGCCCAAAGTAATTGAAGTACCAAAACCAAATTGCTCATTCATGGCAACGCTCCTATCACAAACTGCTTTGATTAACTATCGTCGGGCGATCGTTATGCTCTTAATGCTATTAAAATAGTACAAAAAAGTATTGGAGAAAGAGGGTATTAAAGTATACTAGGAGTGCTATTACATACAGCCGAACCGCCTTAGTTCAAATGTGATCTAGGGCGGTTCGGGATTGATATAGAGTTAGATATAGGGTGAGACACTAGACGTTTACTACCTAAAACCTCAGTTGGGTAGTAACCAAGTGAAGGAAACGACACAAACTTCACATCGTCTAGAGTCTGTATATGCACTGTCTGCACATATGCTGTCGCTTTGGTTCATGGCAGCTAAGGGTAAAATCGAATACCCATTCAGTACGTTTTTACTTACATTTACTAGAATAACACAACCATTGAGTTTAGCGCTGTCGCTCTAAAGTGGAATTCCTATCGTCTGCAACTTAGACTTCTTTCAGCCATTTACATCTACCCTTGTGCTTATATTGCTGAAAAAATGAAAGTAATTGGTAGTTGGTAGTTGGTAACAGCGCGCTTGGTAACTGATAACTGGTAACTGGTAACTGCTTTCTCAAAGCATAATTAAACCTTGTCTTGCTCCAAGGGTAACTGCTTCGGTGCGGCTAGAGGCGTTGAGCTTGGTGAATATAGATGAGACGTGGAACTTGACTGTATGCTCAGAGATGCCCAAACGTCGGGCGATCGCTTTGTTACCCAACCCCTGGGCTAACATACCCAAAACCTCAATTTCTCGCCCAGTCAACGCTTGCACTGGATTGGCATCATCAGGTCGAGTGGTAGAAGGTAATATAGGCAGCAGTGCATCCACTACTTCTGGGTGCAATACTACCAGCCCAGCCGCAGCAGCAACAACTGTATGCAAAATCTCTTCCGCTGTTGTCGAGCGCGGTAATACTGCTCTTACACCTAAGCGTAGCGCTTCGGTTATCCAGTCACCTGGGGGGGTATCGGCGAGGATAACAATTGCTACCACCCCCAAAGTGTTGAGTGTAACTAATTTCTCTGACACAGGTTCGTCATCTTGCAGCCCTAATTCTATTAGCACCACATCAGGCGAGTGTGCTGCTACCAAAGCAGCTAAGGTATCTGTATCAAATGCAATACCCACTACTGATAGATTGGGACTTGCTCGGAGAATGCTTTCCAACCCAGCACGTACAATCAAATCAGTAGCAACGACCAGAACACTTGTCACGCCGCCTCCGCTCCGGTTTTGCCATTTTGCGATCGCACTGTGCAAGTCAGATGCTCAGCTCCACGCAGGAAATCAAGTTGCAGTGTATCCCCTGGGTTAATCTGCCCTAGTGCTTGTGCTAAGTCTGTAGTTGCTCGGAAAAATTGACCAGCAAACCCAATTAATACATCAAAAGTCTTTAGCCCTGCTGTTTGGGCTATGCTGCCTTGGTGTACTTCTAGGACTAACAAACCTAATATACGCTTACCTCTTAGTCGTACAAAAACGGGTTGGATCGTTACCCCCAGTAATGGGCGTTCCTCATCCTGATGCACAAAACGCTCAACTGTATTGCTAGGTACAGCTAGAGCTAAACCGCCAGCAATTACAGTATTGATACCGATGACTCTACCTTGGGCATCTGCCAAAGAACCGCCAGAATTGCCTGGAGCTAGTCGAATATCTGCTTGTACCCATCTGCCTGGTGTATCATTGGGTGCGATCGCATGAATAATTCCAGTCGTCAAAGCACCGACAGCACCCAGAGGATTGCCCACAGCTAGCACTAGTTCACCCACTCGGAGAGTATCACAGTTGCCTATCGTCGCAGCTGGTAAATCGGTAGCATCAACTTTGATAAGGGCTAAATCCCGCTGGCGATCGCGCTTGATACATACAGCATCAAATACCCGTTTGTCTGACAGTTCTACCGTCGCCCTCATACCTCTAACTACATGAGCGTTAGTGATGATTAAGCCGTTAGAGTCCCAGATCACCCCAGAACCGCCCCCAAACCTTTGATGCACCTGGACAGTAGAACGGTTTAAATTTGCTGCTACCTTGGCTAATTCGTCATTTGGTGTAGCCATATTATTCCTTTGCCGCTGTAAAATTATTTACTAGTTGAGTAGCAAAAATACCGCTTGTGAATTTCAAAGCGGTCTTTCACCCACAGCGATCGCCACTTCAAGCAACGCCCCACCCCGAATAATCTGCACCTTGATGGTTTTACCCACAGATTCTGGATTTAACACTGCCTGCACATCTCCTGTATCACTCACAAACTTGCCATCTAGCTCCAGTAGTACATCCCCGATCAAAATACCCGCGCGATCGGCAGGTCCATTTGGCTCAACATTGACAACAATCACCCCACCGTTACTTGCCAAATTCAAAGTATCCTTGAGGCGAGCGGGCAGTAGGATGGGCTGCATTCCCAAACCCAGGTAGCCCCGCGTAATGCGTCCTTTTTCCAGCAAGGTGTCAATCACGCGGTTAACTGTAGAAACGGGTATACCCAAAACCATGTTGCGAAGACCAGAGGTATTAATTCCTACAACATTGCCAGCTGCATCTACTAAGGAACCGCCGGAAAAGCCTGGGTAAAGCGTCAAATCCAGCCGCAAGAACTCGCCAAGCCCACCGCACCAACCACGCCAAGCACCACCTTTGGCACTGACTACCCCTAAACTCGCACTCAACCCGCTTTCACCTGGACGCGCTACAGCAAGTACCATATGACCGACTTTGAGCGATTGAGTATCACCAATTTCAGCTATGGGTAGAGACGCGGCTTGTGTTTCTATATCCTCTAATTTCAGTACAGCCAAATCGTTACTAGCATCCCGACCTACTAGATTTGCAGGTACTATGCGATTATCTGGTAGTCTGACAGTAATTTCCTCGTCACGCCTAACTGTATGGTCAGCAGTGACGATTATGCCAGAACGCCAGTGAACGCCGCTTGAAGGTATACGGTGTCGGGCATTGACTGCAACGACAGCACGACCAGCCTTTTCTACTGCATCAGCTAAATTATTCGAGAGAGTCAGCAACGTGCTGGGTATCTCGGATGATGATGACATTTCATTCCTCCTTTCCCTTATGCCTTAATCGTGCCGGATTTCAGGAATGGATCACATCAGTGAAATGGGGAGAAAAGTACCTAGAAAAATGGCTAGGGACTAAGGGGCAGAGGAGAAAATCCAATCCAAAATCCAAAATTTAAAATCTAAAATCCAAAATTCCCTTTTCCCTTTTTCCTTTTCCCTAGCCTCTTAGGGAATTACGCGCTTTTCATGCCCAACAACAATATCTCTCAAGCCGCTGATAGAAGCTCTTAGGTCGCCAAAATCTCGTTCATGAGCAATTCTCAAGTCGTTGATAGAAGCTCTTAATTGGGCAATTTCCCGCTCGATGCGAGTCATGCACTCGTCACTAGCACTAATGAATTGCTCTAACAAAGCTTCAATCCTGTCGAGCCGATCTTGAGTTATGAGGATTATGCTTAAGAAGCAGTCGGGCTAAAAATTATTATAACTGGGGCGATCGCCCCCAAGTCTTAGAGTCCAGTGTTAGACACTGCGATCGCGCTTTTCAGATGAGAGTAACAAATCACTTTTAGTTTGGCACTAACAGATTATAATAATATTCTTTTTTCTCGTTCATTTAGACATTTTAGCTCTAGCAAAATAGGCAAGTCTTTAATAATTTTTGAACTTTGCCTGATAAAAGCACCAGACCACTCTTTTAACCAGTAAGTATGTAAATTACTAACACATTCTGTATCCCTACCTGAAAATGTTATTTCAGCAGAGTAGCTTATTTCAAATTTTTCTACCCCTTCAAAATTAGGACGAGCTAATTCCCAACAGCTTCTAGTTAATTCTACCCCTAGATAACTTGCGGTGAATTTACTTATATGATTGAGTACCTCTAAAAAATCTTTGATAGTATTCTCTTCCCCACGAACATTTACTGCATTATTATTTATTTTTGACGTGTCAGCAGTAATTGCTGGGGAAATTGAGATATACTTAAAATAATCCTTTGATAAAATTTGAAATGTTAGAATTGTATTATCAATATCTTCTTTCAGTACCTTCTGCAATTGCTTAGCTGCCACTAGCTTGATTGCTGGCACATCTTTAATGGTTAAAACTAAAAGGGTAACGGTAGGATTAATATTATAAGTATAAGCATAATAACCCTTTACAGGAAATTCAAAAAAATCCAACTCAGAAGTTTTTACTAGATCTTCAACAATGCGTGTAATACTCCCAGTTAGACTTTGTTTTTCCTGTATAATTAGTTTATCCTTAAAATGGAGATATGATTTTAATTGTCCATCAATTAGGAAAATTCCTAAACCTACAACTCCTGGTAACTTTAAAAAATTACTGATAACATCTTGACTCATAAACTAATACACTACATCTCTTGCAAAAGATACTTTGCAAAAAGCCTACTGATTGGCTCCAGGTATAATACTTATAGGTAAATTTAACTTTATTGCTATGCTTTTAATAACCGTAATTTTACGGAAAAACTGAGAATAATTAATTCTTCCTGTAGGAAAAATAAGTAAATTTATTTACTTGATTGGTGTCAAGTATTACCTATTTTCTTTTCTACCCTCTGCCCCAGGGCAATTTCTGCTTCCCCTAGAGCAACAATGGGTAATCTTTGGGTGGGTAAGTAATAATACCCCCGTTCCCAAGCTAAGGCTAGAAACGGGTGGTTAAAAGGAATGACTTGTAAAACAATCTTTAAATTTAGCGCTTACGGATAAATATTTGAGTGAAATAGTACTCACCTTTAGCATTCTTTGCAACACCAATACCAGTCATGTTGTAGTTACCCTCAATATTCTGGCGGTGTCCGGTACTATTTAACCAACCTTGAACTGCTTTAGTAGCTGGATCAGAATAGCCCATATTGTAAGCGACATTTTCAGCTGCTGCTCTATAAGGAATCATTGTAGCGATCGCCGCGACTCGCTGTTGAAAGCCATCGTGACTAAAAGGAACTGCACCACTTGCCATATTTTGACTATGGGTTCTGGCAATATTACTAATACGTTCATCTATAGTAAGTGGTGGCAAGCCGCGCTGCTGTCGATATTGATTGATCTGAGTGTGTACTGCTTGTTCTATAGAGGCAAAGGGATTAGTAGTAGACCCAGCAATGTCAGTCGGGGTGGTTGTAGATAGAACCTGATGGTTTAAATTTGCATTGGAGATAGGAGCGGCATTAACTGAAATTCCTAGTGTTCCGGTTGCAAGGACAACTGAACTTAATGCTATTTGGGTGAACAAAGATTGCTTCATTAAGCTAATTCCAACTATTAACTAAATTTTTCAGACAAGTCCAAATCAAAAAATGCCAAGCAGATTTACTGATAGCATCAAATTCGCTATCAAATATTTGCTTTTGCAATCAAAAACTTTGGAATTGCTGTAATTAACGTAGACGCAAGAAGCTTGCGGCTTCTCCTATGTCAACGCCTCAAGTAGCTTTACATAATTCAGCCACAAAATTAAGTTAACTTTAAATTTACTTTGCCACCAAGCGAATGTTTACTGATTTTTATATGGGCGTAATTCTACTGACAATTTGAGTCTAAGTATATATATAAATTAAGTTATATACTTGAAAATACGGTGGTTAAAAAGGCTTTACTTTGCTAATAAAATTTACCACCAAGTACGGATAAATATTTGAGTGAAATAGTACTCACCCTTAGCATTTTTGACAACTCCAATTCCAGTTAAGTTATACTGCCCTTCAATATTGATCCGATGACCAGGGCTTTTAATCCAGCCTTCAACAGCCTGCTGCACTGGATTGCTATATCCTTTGTTAAAAGCGACATTTTCAGCCGCAGATCTGTAAGGAATTACGCGGTTAATTGTCTGGATGCGTTGCTCAAATCCACCATGCCCAAAAGGAACTTTACCATTTGCCATTGCCCTACTATGTAATCTTGCCTGTTCACTAATGCGCGGATCAAGAGTCAAAGGCGGTAAGTTGTGAGAGGCGCGATACTGGTTAATTTGTTGGTGAACGGACTGTTCCAAGGAAGTGGGACGAATGGTACTTGCAGTAGCAGCCTTCGATGATGTTTTGTTAGCTGGTAGAATTTGACGAAATACAGAATTGCGATCGCAGCCTGTTAAGACACTAAAGACAAGCATCAGGGTGATCGCAGCATATAATTTTCCCATTGCCTATTTTAGTTTATTGCGAACTTGATAATTGATAATTGTTCATTGATTATGCCTCTTGTTACTACGACGTGCGCTTGGTAACGAGGGGTAGGAGGAAAACAGAAATACATCAATCATAAGATAGAGGTGTTATTGTAGCTTTTATCACATCATCTTCATAGTATTTGAAGAAAGATTAAGTGAAAGAGGCTAATATTACTACTCAACTTTGGGCGGATGGAATTTACCGCCAACTAATATCTGTTGCTGATATTTTAGAACGTGCTACAGAAATTGCTAACTACTGTGCAACCAATGCCGCAGCCGTCGATTACAATGGGGCTTTTCCTGCCAAAGAGTTTGAGCTAATTGCCTCTTCTGGATTGTTAGCAGCACCTTTGCAACCCAAATATGGCGGACTAGGCATGGGTATTGATGCAGGTGTCACTTGGGAACTGTTACTATTGCTCAAGCAGCTAGGGAGGGGTAATCTTGCTGTTGGTCGCATTTATGAGGGACACGTCAATGCCCTGCAATTGATTCAGACTTTTGGGACAAAAGAACAGATAGAGCGATTAGCTCTTGATGCTTGTCGCCACAAAATTTTTGGAGTTTGGAACGCCGAAGCCGCTGATGGAGTGAAAATTATTCCCCTGGATAACGGGCGATATCGGCTAGTTGGTTCTAAAACCTTTGCTTCTGGATCGGGTTACGTAGAACGTCCCTTTGTGAATGGAGAATTGCCCGATGGCACTTGGCAAATGTGTATAGTGCCAATGGATGAGGTAGCTACAATTAGCGATCCTGCATGGTGGCAACCTTCTGGAATGCGGGCAACGGCAAGTTACAAGGTAGATTTTAGCGGTGTGGAACTCGAAGCCTTATGGTTAATTGGTAAGCCTGGTGACTATTTTAGGCAACCTTGGCTGAGTGCAGGAGTAATTCGCTTTGCCGCAGTGCAACTCGGTGGGGCGGAGGCGTTATTCGACGCTACTCGTCAGTATCTTCAGGAATTGGGCAGAATTAACGATCCTCACCAGCAAGCACGTTTAGGCAAGATGGCGATCGCAATTGAAAGCGGTAATCTGTGGCTGGGAGGGGCAGCCCAAAAAGTCAAAGCGATCGCCCCTATCTTCGGGGGTTATCCCACTTTGCCCAACCACCAAGCAGATAAGCTGGTTGCCTATGCCAATATGGTACGAACTGTCATTGAGCAAATCTGCATGGATGTCATACAACTATGCCAACGCTCAGTCGGTACGAGGGGCTTG
This sequence comes from uncultured Chroococcidiopsis sp., assembly GCA_964248365.1. Lineage (GTDB taxonomy): Bacteria > Cyanobacteriota > Cyanobacteriia > Cyanobacteriales > Chroococcidiopsidaceae > Chroococcidiopsis. Next base: position 223,459 of record CAXTYC010000004.1, read on the forward strand.
CTACCACCTCATCCGATGGAACGAATCATCAGAGATTTATCGTTGTATCTCCGCCAACCCGTCTTTGATTTAGCCTTGACAAATGTCGGGCAGTATGCTCTGTCAGATTCAACCTGTGCTAGTTCGCTGTGGTCATATGAATAGCCAGGTAATGAATCAGTCACCGCTCGTTAATCCAACAGTTTTACCGTTACTTCCCCCGTGTGCGGTTGCTACAGATAATGTGCTTGTCGTCGCACCGCATCCAGATGACGAAACTTTGGGTTGTGGTGGAGCGATCGCGCTTTTACGCTCTTTGGGTTGCAAAGTGCAGGTACTGGTAATTAGTGATGGTACACTGTCTCATCCCCACTCTCGCAAGTATCCTGCGCCTGCATTACGGGCATTGCGGGAATCAGAAACCCTAGCAGCAATGTCATTGCTTGGGGTTGACGCAAGTGATGTTACCTTTTTAGGGTTGCCAGATGGAGCCATCCCAACGCAGGCATCTGCCCAGCTAAAAGATGCAGTTGCCAAGTGTCGTCCCAATACTATCTTTTTACCTGTGCGGTATGACCCCCATCCAGACCATCGCGCTACCTGGGAATTGATACACGCTGCCCTAGTAGATCTACTACTATCACCACGAATTATTGAATATCCGATCTGGGATTGGGACACGAAGCAACGGGGGAACTTACCAGAACCGGATAGGGTACGAGCTTGGCGACTCGATATTAGTCAAGTTGTGGAGTTAAAGCAACAAGCGATCGCGGCTTACCGTTCTCAAACAACCGACTTAATTGACGACGATCCAGAAGGCTTTCGGCTCACACCAGAAATGCTGGCAAATTTCACCCGTCCTTGGGAAGTTTATCTAGAAGCACAATAATCAATGATCAATTATCAATTATCAATTATCAATTGATGAACCGTAGGGTGGGCAATGCCCACCATTACTAGATTTGGTGGGCATTGCCCACCCTACTAGATCTGACAAAATCTAAAATCTAAAATCTAAAATCTAAAATGGCATCCCAAAAACCATCTTTACCAGCAAGCTATTTTGACGAGCTTTACAACGCCGATCCCGATCCCTGGAAGTTTGAAACCAGCGAATACGAAGCTTCCAAATATGCTGCTACAATCTCCGCCTTACCCAAAGAACGATATAAATCTGCTTTTGAAATTGGCTGTTCGATTGGTGTACTAACTCAAAAATTAGCCAGTCGCTGCGATTCTCTTTTATCGATAGATGTCTCTGAACCAGCACTAGAAAAAGCACTTGGGCGCTGTCAGTCTTTGTCTCAAGTACGCTTTGAATTGATGAGCGTACCACAAAAGTATCCAAAACAGATGTTCGACCTAACTCTAGTTTCCGAAGTAGGTTATTACTGGTGTTGGGAAGATTTAAGAAAAGCACAACAACTGATGCTCGATCATCTAGAACCAGGAGGACATCTGCTACTAGTTCATTGGACACTCTACGCCAAGGATTACCCCTTGAGTGGTGATGAGGTACATGATTCGTTTTTTGAACTAGTTCCCACCCAACTGAGACATTTAAAAGCTCAACGCGAGGAACAATATCGACTCGATCTATTTGAGCGGATTTAAGTAACGTAGGGTGCGTTAGCTTCAAGCGTAACGCACCTAAAAGTGGATAAAAATACTTGATTATCCTTCGTTTTGCTTAGCGAAGATCGCACCTACAAAGCACAAGTGGCTCCTTAGCGTCTATGCGCGACACAATCATCCTAAATCTGGGCAATAATTGCTAATACTTAAGACACACTGACAAGATTGCGCTGCAAATAATGCTTCAGTTGATAGTGCAAGCCTTTATGCTGTCGCCGCAAGCTATCGAGACGCAGACGCAGATCAGCGATCGCCACCTCAATCTTCACTTTTGACCAGCGCCTACACCATATTCCCTCTTCTTGCTGGCGCTGTTCCACCCGTTCCCACAACAGCCCAAATGTATGAGGTTGTAATAATTCTGACATCAGCCATTGACGGGGTACACCCAAAGCGTTTGCCAAGGGTGCAATGTCTATATAACTCGGTTGAGAGTCGTTGAGGATGCGCCACCAAAGTACCCTCAGTTGATGACGTGCTTGCAAACGAGTTTCAATCTCAGCCGCAGACTCAACCATAAACGCCTGATTTTGTCGTCCCATCGCTGACCATTCATTTAGCTGGTTGGCTAAGCCGATGTTTGTTCGTCCTGTTTTTCGTGCTGAGGTAGTCACTCGCACAAGCGGACTATGGCGAAAACGAGCATTGACGCGAACTAAAGAATGGTAAAACGCCACGTCTTCGGGAGTTCGTACAGCTGGCATACCCCCCGCCTGTTTGTACATCTCGGCTGTCACTGCTAGACTGGCTCCATAGTGTTGATAGTGCCGAGGGAAAACATCGTAAGGATCGGCATCAAGATAAGTTTCTAATTCTGCTATCAGGTAGCGATAACCAACCTCGCGTAAATGGCAAGCTCTGGTGTAGGGATCTAAGGCGGCGCGACCAGCGCGATCTGTTATAATTCTTCCACCTACGGCATCTGCACCGTTGGCAATTTCGTGTATTGTGGCGGCGATCCAGGTAGGTGCAACCTGCGTATCTCCATCTGTTGAGGCAATTATTCCCTGTGTGCGTCCTAGCACCATCAGACGACGATAGGCTTCGTCCATCAAAATTTGTCGCACTCGACCAATATAAGCTTGTGTAGCGGGTAGTGTCTTTTCGACTATATGTAATGTTATAGGATGCCCCGCAAAACGACGCGCGATCGCCGCACTGTCATCACTACAGTTATTCGCTAGCAAAATAATTTCGTATCTGGTTGGATCGAAAGGCTGTCCTTGCAAGTCTGTCTGGTGAGAAAGCGCAGCTAGTGTGCTTTCCAAGTTTTCCGCCTCATTCCGCACTGGGACAATTACACACACTTCACAGCGAGGCGAGGGAGGAGTTTGAACTAACGGTTCGATAAAGACTCTATGTGGCGACTCATTTGTCAAGTCAGCAGCTATCCTCAAGCAATCACTTCCCATAGCATTCCTTTTTCCATGCCAAAGGAAACTGCCAAAGCGTATTGGGGCTAAACATTTCAGATTCTTAAAATTTCTTTGTTAAATTATTGTGTATCTATCATCACATACTGTAAATCTATCTACTGATGGATTTTTTGTAAATTTGTTACTTTAGAAGTCATATTTCACCGAAAAATTTCGGTACTCGAACACTAATAAAACACTCGTAAGTCTTTCTAGGGTATAGTAAACTGAGATTTTGATTTATCTTAAATAAAGATTATAAAAGTTTTAATTAATACCAGTACTGCTTTTGCGTAGGCATTGCCCACCTGAAGATATCGTCTTTAGGTCGAAAGGGCGATCGCGCAATTCTTGAGCTTTGCGGTGTAGCTGTGCTTCCCGCAAAACTCGCGTGGCAAATCTAACTTTTATTAGATGCAACAAATTTACACTTGCTATTAATCCTTACATATACAACGGGTATAAGCGCTGGTTTATCAGCCCTTAAGTGGTGTCTTGGGTTCAATTTACTAGCAATTTTTCCCTAGGGTAGCGATCTTATGCTCAAATATCTACAATACAAACACACAAGCCCAAATAAGAAGGTTTAAATCATGACAAAGCAATCAATTGATTATGAAGCTTTAAACGATCAAAAACAATTTTATAATTCCAGGTTTCAAGAAGGATATATGCAAGACTTCTCGGATTTATTTGAGTCTTGTAGATTAATAGCCATGAAAGCCATACTAAAGCAAGTGAAAGCAAGTGGTTTCAATCCAAGTACTGCATTAGACTATGGTTGTGGCGAAGGACGTTACATAGAATTATTAAATGAGTTTTTTCCGTCAACTACAATTTATGGCAGTGATATATCAGATACAGCCTTACAAATAGCATCTACAAAATATCCATCTGGTAAATATCTTACTATGTCAGATGAAACTGTAAATCTTGAAGATAATTATTTTGATTTAATCATCTCGATAGAAGTGCTTGAACACGTTAGAAATGTAGAAAAATCTATTCAAGAAATCGGGAGATTACTAAAACCTGAAGGAATGGTAATCATCTCTACACCTTGCGCTAACAAATATTCTTTTGAATGGATTCAAAATCGCTTGACAGGTGGATTACAACCATCCTTTGATGGCTATGGTCGTTTTGCTACAGATGAACCTGCTCATCTGCGAAGACTAAATGATGCACACCTTAAGTCACTATTTTCTCAAGCTGGCATAGATATTTATAAAGTATATCATCGCGCCCATTTATTCGAGACGCTCGTACCAAAAGGTAGGACATTTAGATTAATGCCAAAAGTTTGTGTAGGGTTGGGAATGCTCGACTGGTATTTATTTAAACATTTTTCTAATGGCTCAACTATGATTGCTTTGGGGAAAAAAAGGTAGGAGCATTTGATGAAACGCCCCTACAGCTCATTTTTTCACACTAAAGGGTGAGTACCCTTACCCCTATAAATTGCCAGAATTTCTATATAGGGTTCTGGCTTTTTTGGTAGAGAGGGTAAAAAAATATGATTCCATCCTGGGTAATAATTGCAGGTGTAACTTTTTTAGTAGCTTTTGGCGGTGTCTTATTTAAGCCGCGCGATCTCAAGTGGGCTGCAAATTTAGAACGTCCGAAGTGGTTAACTTTTGAGCCTTTGATCCCAGTAATCTGGACTGTTATTTTTACTTGTGGGGCTGTGTCAGCTTACATAGTTTGGGAAAATGAGCCAGGTAGCCTCAAAACATGGTTATTGATGGCCTTATACTTAATCTTGGAACTAATTACCGTCTCATATACATCAGTAACGCTAAGATCTCACAGTCTCACAATCGGCACAATTATTGGGGCGGCTGGTGCTATTTTAAGCGTATTTCTGACATTCACCGTCTTACCAATTTCTGGTTGGGCAGCAGCTTTACTCGTACCTTATGTAATTTGGAGTCCAATTGGTAGTTATACTACTTGGGAAATGATTCGTCTCAATCCAAGTGCAGAGTAAAAGAGGGGTTAGGGGCTAGAAGCAATGATGAATGCTAACGATTAGTGAGTAGCAACACTCATTGACACGCTATGTATTAAAGATCCCAAAAGCTAGAAACCAAAGGAGTAGAGACGTGAAATTTCGCGTCTCTACCTTTCAACTAATAGCTAACAGCGCGCCAGCTAGCAGCTAATAGCTAATTACGAATTATAGGTAAAGGGGCATGATTAAATCTTGGATGGTGATTGCAGGTGTGACTCTACTGGTGGCGCTTGCTGCTAACATATTTACACCAAGCGATCGCCGCTGGTTTCAACGCCTACGTCGCCCCAATTGGTTAACATTTGAAGCGGCTATTCCGCTGATCTGGACTGTTGTTTTTATTTGTGGTGCTTGGTCAGCTTATAATGTTTGGAAAAATACTAGATCCTGGTATTTAATGGGTTTTTACTTACTCCTAGAAATTGTTACTATTGCCTATACACCTGTGATGTTTAGAAGTCGCAGCCTCAAAGTTGGTACAATTATTGGAGGCATCGGTTTTATTATAAGTATTGCATTAGCACTAACTGTATTACCAATTTCCCAGGTGGCAGCAGCTTTACTTCTGCCTTATTTAATTTGGAGTCCAATTGGTACTTACACCACCTGGGAAATGACCAAACTTAATCCCCATGATGTTTAAGGAGGGGAAAGTGGTAGTTGGTAGTTGGTATTACCAGTTACCAGTTACCCTTATCATGTATAGTTACATAGCAGACAAAATCAGCGCATAATGTTATCAAAGGCAAGCCCTTTTGGGAGTAACCAATGCCGCAAAATAACAAAATTGCAGTTAAATTTCAGAATGTTTCCTATAGTCAGAACGGGCGATCGCTAGTATCAAATCTCAATTTCACCATCGGGCAAGGAGAAGTGCTAGCCTTACTAGGACGTAGTGGCAGTGGTAAGACAACGACTATAAAATTAATCAATCGCTTGTTAGTACCCACTCAAGGCGAGGTACTATTTGAGGGAGTTCCTACAAGCAAGTGGGATGAAATCAAATTGCGGCGAAAGATCGGCTACGTAATTCAAGAAACTGGCTTATTCCCCCATTTTACAGTTGAGCGTAATGTAGGCTTAATCCCCAGTTTAGAAGGTTGGCAACCTAGACAAATTAAAACACGGGTATATGAGCTTTTGCAACGAGTTGGTTTAGATCCAGATCTATTCGCCAAACGCTATCCCCGCCAACTTTCAGGCGGGCAACGGCAACGAGTTGGTGTTGCAAGGGCATTGGCAGCCGATCCACCAGTATTATTGATGGATGAACCCTTTGGCGCACTCGATCCTGTCACTCGTCTGGAAATTCAACAGCAGTTTCGACAGTTGCAACAGCAGTTAGGTAAAACTGTAGTCTTTGTAACTCACGACATTCAGGAAGCTTTTATTCTTGCTTCTAGAATCGGTATGATGCACTCAGGACAATTGGTAGTGCTAGAAACACCAGCCCAATTCTTAAAGTCGCCCCACCCAGAGGTACGGGCTTTTGTTAAAGGTTTGCCATCTTTCGCAGTATACAATACAGGGGAAGAAAACGGGTGCGGTACAAAATAATGATTATGTCACGCATAGACGCGCTAGCGGCTTCTCGCAGAGTAGACGCTAAGGCGCAGGGTAAAGCGAAGGGGAATTTAGCATCTGAAGGAAGATTTAAGGAAGATCATTGCCATATTGTGCGATCGCCACATAACGGGCAATGAACTTCAGTGATTTTTTCCTGGTGAAGTATGCCCCAGAAATTCTGCAAGAAACAGGCACTCACTTACTTTTAGTCGGCGTTTCGATTGGGGTTGCTACTCTTGTCGGTATTCCTTTGGGTATTTTGATCACTCGTCAAGCGCAGTTACGTAAACCAATTTTGGGTATTGCGAATATCCTGCAAACCATTCCCAGTCTAGCTTTATTTGGTTTTCTGATCTCTGTGCCGCTAATTGGTGGCATTGGGGCGAAAACGGCGATTATTGCCCTAACTCTGTATTCTCTTTTACCAATTATTCGCAATACTTATACAGGTATTACGAGTGTTGATCCAGCTATCCGCGAAGCTGCGCGAGGTATGGGTATGACTGATCGACAGCTACTGTTGCAAGTCGAGATTCCTCTAGCATTGGGTATAATTTTGGCTGGTGTCAGGGTAGCGACGGTAATTGGCATTGGCGTTGCTACCATTGCAGCTGCGATTGGTGCTGGTGGTTTGGGGGTATTTGTTTTTCGGGGTATTGCAATGGTGAATAACGACTTGATTCTCGCAGGCGCAGTACCCGCAGCAGTATTAGCTATTTTGGCAGATTGGGCGATCGCACTTACACAACAGCGCCTGACAAGATGGGAGAGGAATAAATGAAAGGATTGATCAAAGGGTGCGATCGCAATCTTTACTCCCCATTCAACTCATCTGGATTAACTCCCAATTCTCGCAGCTTTCGCAGCAGACGTTCTGCCTTCTCTTGTGCCGCTTCTGCTCTTTCGCGTTCTTGTGCTTCTGCTTCTTCCCAGCTGAGAACTAATTCCCCTTCACTTGTGAAAAACCGCAATTTTTCTGCCACAACGCCCAAATACAACTGTAATTCGTCACTCCACAGCCATCCCTGCTCATTTGGAACTATTTGTTCGTAACGGCGGTAATTGAGTTTAAATCCAGCAAATTCTAAGCTGTAGGGATCAAACCAAAAATAATCCGGTGTGCGAAAAACATCTTGATATAAATGTTTTTTCAAGCCTCTATCATTTTTGGCTGTCGAGTCTGAAAGAATCTCCAGAATAAAGTTAGGATACTTGCCATCTTCATTCCAAACTACCCAACTTTTACGCTCTTTGCGCTCTGTGTTTAGAACTACGAAAAAATCTGGTCCTCTGACATCTTCTGATTTAAGCTGACGAGTGCTGTAGTAAATGCTCAAATTACCCCCAGCAAAAAAGTCCTGTCGATTTTGCCACAAGCGCTCTAAACAGGTTAATAGCAGGATAAGTTGTTTTAAATGGCGGTAAGTTTCCAAAGGCGGTTCATCACTCAATAAATCGCTGGGTGGAAAAATTGGGGCATCAGGTTGACTGCTTTGTACCATACTTCATAGTCCAGATTGCAGCATTAGGTATATAAATGTTGTTTCTAGTCTAAATGAAATCTATTGTATGGGGAAAAATTATACAAAGTCGAAAGTCGAAATTCGGAATTAGAAATTTAAAAAGGTACAGAAATGTATGCCACCCATGCCCACCATGATCGGATTTGGTGGGCAATGCCCACCCTACTGTTCACTATATCTATGAAAAGATTTTTTATTTTATGCTTTCTCACTTTTAGTTTAATTCTAGCGATCGCTAGCTGTAACCCTAACGTTTCATCAAGTGGTGGCGATATTGTTGTCGCCTCGAAAGATTTCACCGAACAAGATATTTTGGGCGAACTTTTGGCACAGCAAATTGAATCTACCACACAGTTAAAAGTAGCTCGTCGTCTACACTTAGGCGGTACTTTCGTTTGTCATAAAGCACTCACTGGGGGGCAAATCGATGCTTATATTGAGTACACAGGTACAGCTTTTACTACCATTCTCAAACAAAAGCCAATTAGCGATCCAAAAGCTGTTTACCAGCAAGTAAAAGCCGCTTATGCAAAGCAATTCGGCTTAGAAGTTACCCCGCCTTTGGGCTTTGAAAATACTTTTGCCATGATTATACGCGGTGAAGATGCTAGGAAGTTAAATTTACAAACTATGTCCCAAGCTTCCCAATATACACCCCAATGGCAAGCTGGTTTTGGCTATGAGTTTCTCAATCGGGAAGACGGATTTCCAGGTTTAGCTAAAGCCTACAAATTACACTTTACCCGCCCGCCGCGTGTGATGGATTTAGGATTGATTTATCGAGCTTTAATTGATAAGCAGGTGGATTTGGTGGCTGGTAATTCAACCGATGCCCAAATCGCCAGATTAGATTTAGCAATTCTTCAGGATGATAAGCGGTATTTTCCCCCCTATGAAGCCGCACCGATTGTCCGTCAAGCTACTTTGAAAAAGTACCCACAATTACGACAGGCGATCGCTTCTCTTGGTGGATTAATTAATCAGCAAGAAATGCGTCGCTTGAATTACCAGGTTGAAGGCGAATTGCGTGATATCAAAGAAGTTGTCCGAGAATTTTTGCAATCAAAAAGTTTAGAAAAACGTTAAAAAATAGTGCTTGGGGGTTGAGGTGGCGCGAGTTTTCTGATATGATTATTTGATAATGGAAATATGTGCAAAATTTTTATAAGCGAACAGACTTCGATTATTAGATAATACACCAAAAGGCGAAGTTAAGATAGTATTCAGAACTACAAAAAATCAATTTTTTTTGATTTACTCTAGTTCCCAGGCTCAGCCTGGGAACGAGGAGATTTTACAAAAGGGGGGCGAAAGTGCCGTGCAACCCATAAGGGACGTGATGCTTGAGATGTAAGCGAGCGATCGCGCCTTTGTTCAAATCCTTGGCATCCAAAATCACCACATCAGAGCGATCGTGTGCCGCATCGTAGACTAAAGTCAGAATCCAGCCGTCATCCTCATCAGTCGAGTTGGGGCGATCAACAAAAACAGGCTCACTGACAAATCCTCGCGGTGCAGCACTCCAAAGTTGCCGGAGTCCAGACTCTAAATCAACTTTGAGAATAGCTTGCAACGGTGCATTACCAGTAGCACCATGCGCCGCACCCATATATAGATAACGATAAGGTCTTCCCACTCGTTCCTTGTGGACACTAGGAAATTCACAGCATCGTTCCTCAATTAATTCCCGCGACACTTTTTTATCCTTGAGGTTGAGATGAAAGCGCCACAGTTGTCCAGGCTTGAGGGCATCAAAATCAACTTGCTTAAAATCGCTTTCTGGTTCCACCTCTGGAAATGACTCGTAGCAAATTGAATCGACTACTACTTCCTCACCTTGCTCAAAAGCATTGGCATGGTGGAAGACAAAACCAGAATGAGTTGACAAAATCTGTACTGACTCTTTCGGGTTGCGGGGAATCAAAATTACCCGCGTTGGTTGATGAGGCTGAAACTTGATACATTCTGCTGCACCCCGTAAGCCGAATACGAAAGGCAAGGGATTAAAGGCAATAGGATTTTGGAAGAATATGCAGTAATTGGGAGTAATGGCGAAATCGTGGATAAAAGCAAAGCCTGGAACACTATGGGCATGTTTGCGTACCACCTTACCATCCTGATTTAGTTCAAAAATGGTAATTGTGGTAGATAGACCGACTTTGATCGAAAAATTGACAAGACAAGGATCGCCCCCATCAGCATCGCAGCTAGGATCAAAGCGGGGATGGGCGGCAAAAGCTTCTCCATCTGCTAGCACCCCATCAAGCGAATCTTTGCCCAGGGTTTCTAGGGTGTGAGGATCAAGACGATGAGGATCGGCAGCTTCCCACAATGCCAAAAGTTTACCACCCCAATAGATAACATTGGTGTTGGCAATGTTTTTGAGTCTCAAGTCAAAGGCATTTGCTAACCAGCCACCAGGCTTTTTCGTGCCGAATACACCGCGATAGAGAATTGTGCCTGCTTTTTGTTCTTCTAAATAAGCAGCAGTGCGGATAAAGCGGTTACGGAAATGAGCGCGACCATCACGAAAAGCGATCGCGCTAATCATACCATCACCATCAAACGGATGGTGAATTCGCTGCCCGTTTACATCTAGCAAACCTGGACCATTGCGAAATAGAGTACCATTCAGTCCTGGGGGAATTGTCCCCTCTACGTCATCAATTGGGTAATCAAACTCGTGTTTAAGAGATTCATATCCTTTTTGCCAATCTTCGCGTTGGTATGAATTCGTAGGAACAGATGCTGCACGTTCGTGAAGTTGAAACATAACGAGGGGCTAGGGGCTAGGGGCTAGGGGCTAGGGTAAAAAGGGGAAAAGGGAAAAGGGAAAAGGGAAAAGGGAAACAATTAAATATTCTGACTCCTGACTTCTGACTTCACAACTTCACAACTTCACAACTCCACAACTCCACAACTCCTGACTTCCGAATTTATATGGTTTGTCCGATTTCTTTGGTAGTATCGGCTTCCAAGGTTGGTACGGGAGGGGTGTCTGTTTTTTCGCCTGCTGGTAGCCAGCTAAGGAATGGTAGGGGTAATAAAGTAGAAACGTTGGTGATTACGACCAGTAGCCAGAGCAAATCAAAGTTATCCTGGGTAATACCAAACCATCGCATCATGAATGCGCCAAATTGATAGGAAAAAAGCGAAGCTAGATTGTTTACAGACATCAAAAGGGCAAACAAGGTAGCTTCTACCCCTGGTGGACATAGCCTTGCTGCTAGTACCAAAACGGGCATATAGGCAATTTGTCCCATGACAGTCAGGATAAGACTATCACCTAAGCTAAACCAGCGATCGTCAATACCTAAACTGCGGTTAGCGTGAGTTACTAGTAGCAGCATACTCATGCCTAAAACCGCTGATAGCACTGTACTCCAACCGAATATGACGCGGAAGGGTATGGTTTTGAGGTAGCGCTGGAAGATCCAAACACCTACCAGTGAGGCAATACTTGTTACCAAGCGCACTCGTCCTAAAAACTCTGGTTCAAATCTCAATTCGTTGGTGGAAAAGAAGAAGAAAGCAGCGTCAGCAGTTGGGGTGGCTTGCCAAATAAAGATAAAAGCAGCGGGTAGCCAAATTGATTTTTGCGAGATGGCTTGACGTAATTGTTTCAGTTGACTGCTGGCTGTTGACCAATTGCTATGTCTTTGGGCTGATGCAGTTTTGTTAACTGGTGTCTCTGCAATCACCCAAGCAACTGCTGAGATAATTAAGGGAAAAGTTGCTGTAATTAAAAATACATTGCGGGTGGTTAAATGCTGTAGCAGCCAACCGCTCAAATAAGCGGTAATTAAACCCCCAAAAGCCGAAGTTCCCCAGCACAGTGATTGGAGAGATCCAGCTTCAGCCTGAGATTCTGCTCTTGCTCGTTCTACAATTAGCGAGTCAACGATCACATCACTGATAGCAACCGAAAGAGAACTCAGGGTAATCGCCGCTACAGCTGCCATCGGTGAATGAACCAGTTTTGCTAGACTTACCCAAGCGATCGTTCCCAGGATGCCTGATAATACCAGGTAAGGTCGCCGCCGATAGCCAAAAATCGGTAAACCATCGGAGATAAATCCAAATACTGGCTTAATAATCCAGGGTAGAGCCACAATTCCAAACAGGGAAGACACATCTGCCGGAGTTAGCCCTAATTCATCTTTGAGGAAAAAGCTCACCGCGAGGCGAGACAACCCCAATATTCCCTGAACAAAGTAAACAGTAAGTATGGCGATTAATTCGGTACTAGGTTCTTGACCGAAGAAAACTTTTTCTTTTACTGAGTCTTTTACCTTGGACAAGCCAGAGGATGAAATCAGCATTGATAAACATTCTTTAAGAATTATCGACTTTTATATCATACTCATTTAGCTGCTGATGCCTACCTTAAGGGCGATCGCACTTTCACAGTTACCAGTTGTCAGTTACCAGTTATCGACACAATACGGTAAGGCGAATTTATATAACGCCTTTGGAACTAGGAATTGTACCAGCCCGACGAGGATCAATTTCTACTGCCATGCGAAGACTTCGCGCAAATGCTTTGAATGTCGCCTCAATAATATGGTGTGAGTTGATTCCATCTAGCTGGCGAATATGCAGGGTCATCTGACTGTGGTTGACTATTGCGACAAAAAATTCCCGCACTAGCTGGGTATCGTAAGTACCTACTCGCTGGGTGGGAATTTGCAAGCCATAGCTCAAATGGGGTCTTCCTGAGAAATCGAGCGCAACTTGAATTAAGGCTTCATCTAGAGGAGCGAGGAAATTACCAAAGCGGACAATTCCCTTGCGATCGCCTAGTGCTTTACTCAATGCTTGTCCCAATGTAATCCCTACATCTTCATTGGTGTGGTGATCGTCAATTTCTATATCGCCTTTCGCCTTGACTTCCAAGTCAATCAGCCCATGAGAGGCGATTTGATGTAGCATATGGTCTAAAAACGGAACCCCAGTGGCGGCGGTGCATTTACCTGTACCATCCAAATTTAGCCCAACTTGAACATCTGTTTCGCCTGTAGTTCGGCGGATAGAAGCAGTACGAAGGGCTATCGTCTCGTTGTTGAGTGATGATAAAAGCTGGCGATCGCTTGTCTGCATTACACCTACTAGATAGGAAAATTTGAGTATATTATCTCATCCTACCTAACTGATACCCAGCCGAACACGGTGGCATTTTTTCCGTTTAATGCTCGACTTTCGGGTATTTTTCTGCTATCATTTTTTATAATGGAAATATTTGCCAAAATTTTTATTAAGCACAGATTTCCATTATTTAATTATAGCCTTCAAGCTAGGGAAAGCGCAACCAAAAGTTAACATTTTTTGGTCGCGGCAAAGAAAAAGGAGTTACATACCCATAATTTCGTAACCAGCATCCACATACAAGATTTGACCAGTGATGCCGCTTGCTAGATCGCTACACAAGAAAGCAGCAGCGTTGCCCACTTCGATCTGAGTGACTGTACGCCGCAGGGGGGCTAGTTCTTCGACATGATGGATCATGTCTAAAATGCCACCAACTGCTGAAGAAGCTAGAGTGCGAATTGGACCTGCTGAAATAGCATTCACCCTAATATTTTGCTGCCCAAGTTCTGATGCTAGGTAACGTACACTCATTTCTAACCCAGCTTTGGCGACTCCCATGACATTGTAGTTAGGAATTGCCCGTACACCACCTAGATAAGTAAGTGTGACGATACTACCACCCTCTGTCATTAAGGGTTTAGCTGCTCCACTCAGTTGAATCAGAGAGTAAGTACTGATTTCTAAAGCCTTGGTAAAACCTGAGCGTGAGGTATTGCTAAAATCCCCACTTAAATCTTCTCTATCAGCAAAGGCGAGGCAATGGATGAGAATATCTAACGATCCCCACTTATCACGGATGGCATCGAAAGTAGAGGCTATTTGAGCATCATTCTGGACATCGCAGGGAACAAACAAGCTGGGGTTGAGCGGTTGTACTAGCTCGGCGACTTTTGTCTCCATCCGCCCTCGCTCGTCCGGTAAATAGGTAATACCCAAATTGGCTCCGGCTTTGTGCAGTTGTTGGGCAATGCCCCAAGCGATCGAGCGATTATTGGCGATGCCAGTGACAAGGGCATTTTTTCCGGTTAAATCTAGCATAAGAGTCTATCAATTTTGGATGAGCGGATTTTAGATAATTGAATTGTCCCTAACGTGTGCTGCGCGATCGCACCTTAGCTAACGGCTTGAGGACTTTGGATCGCTGGATGAATCCATAATCTAAAATTGGGCAGTCAATTAGCAAACCCATTAGGAGCATACTTGAAAAGGTGGTAGATTTTTCAGTTACTGCTTTGTGCAAAAAGTGATATAAAGATATATATTTTTACTATTCTCGCTTAAGATATATTGACAAGATGTTTTGAGTAAAACAAGTAACAATTTGAGAGTAGAGCGCGAGAGGCGAGAGGTACGAGGCGCTCGTGCGAGAGGTTAACCCCATATATAAATCTAGGAAATTGAATAATGATGCTACGCAATTCTATTCCTCCACCAATAAATTCGCTTTCTTCAAACCTTAGGGGCAACAGACAAAAGATATAGAATCGAATTGCCTCTTGCCCCTTGCCCCTTGCCTGCTTGGCGAGGAAAGTGTTTTCTTGAGATCGGATTCCCGATAAGTCAAACATTTTGTAGCAAGTACGTGGGAAAACTTTATAAGTCTGATTAACTGTAATAAATCCCCAAATCACGACTCTTCTGGATTTTTGGTTTGTAGGATTGTTTATTAATTTATCTGGTGTAAATTTTACAGACATCGGTAAGGGCAAAGGATATGGTCGTGACGCAAGATAGACCGCTAGCTCAAGTGTTCCGTCAGGTGGGATCTAGCTCATTTCCGCCAGTGGTGGAAGTTTTTGAACGAGGCAAAACAATTTTTTTCCCTGGAGACCCAGCGGAACGGGTCTATTTTTTGCTGAAAGGGGCGGTGAAACTTTCCAGGGTTTACGAGGCAGGAGAAGAAATTACGGTAGCGCTGCTACGAGAAAATAGTGTTTTCGGAGTGCTGTCGCTGTTAACGGGGAACCGTTCGGATCGCTTTTATCATGCGGTAGCTTTTACGCCAGTGGAGTTGTTATCAGCGCCAATTGAGCAAGTAGAGCAAGCACTCAAGGACAATCCAGAGTTGTCGATGTTAATGTTGCGGGGGCTTTCATCGCGGATTTTACAGACAGAGATGATGATTGAAACGTTGGCTCACCGAGATATGGGTTCGCGCTTGGTGAGTTTTCTGCTGATTTTGTGCCGCGATTTTGGTGTTCCAAGTAGCGATGGAATTACGATCGATCTGAAACTTTCTCACCAGGCGATCGCCGAAGCAATTGGCTCTACCCGTGTTACTGTCACCCGCTTGTTAGGCGACTTACGAGACGGTAATATGATTTCAATTCACAAAAAGAAAATTACTGTTCACAATCCAGTAGCCCTAAGCCAGCAGTTTACTTAGGGGCTAGTGGAACCAGTGGCTGGTGGCTAGAAAAGTGACAAGTTACCAGGTGGCTAGTGGAACCAGTGGCTGGTGGCTAGAAAAGTAACAAGGATGAAGGATGAAGGCGCGAACTGTGAAATGTAAAAAGGTTCAGTTTCAGCTTTTAACCTCTCGGTTTTACCCCATTGTCTGTCTAGTCACTAGCCACTAGCTACTAGCCACTAGATTATTAAGGTAGGCTGGATCTGGATCGGTAGATAACAGTTAGAAATGTCCACCGGATTTCTCTGGATTGCAGTAATTTTAATTTTAGGGGGGGTGATCGCAACGGTGGGCGATCGCTTGGGAACGCGAGTTGGAAAAGCGCGTCTGTCGCTGTTTAAGATGCGCCCCCGCCGGACAGCTACCTTCGTTACGATCATAACTGGTAGTATCATTTCCGCCTCGACCTGGGGGATTTTATTGACTGTAGACCAAAGATTGCGAACTGGAGTTTTTGAAATTGGCAGGATTCAAAAAGAACTGGGTCGCAAACGTGTGCAGCTCGACATTACTCGTCAGCAATTAGAAGCCACTAATAAACAAAAAACTATTGTAGAGCAAGAACTAGTCCAAGCCAGAACCGAACAAAAGCAACAACAAATAGAGGCACAAAAACAGCAAGCAGCAGCTCAAAAACGCTTGGCACAAATTAATCAGTCTTTGCGCAGTGCACTTAGCAAACAAATCAAAACTCAGGCACAACTTAATCGTACCAAAGGTCAACTGGGTCAAATCACATCTCAGTTTCAGAAAGCCTCTTCCCAACTGGGTACTGTTTCCCAACAAGCGCGTAAGCTACGAGTTGAAATTAAACAAAGTCAGACGGAACTACAAAAACTGATCGCCCAACGTAACGAACTTAAAGCAACAATTGCTCAGCGCGATCGCGCGATCGCCCTTCTCGATCAAGAAATTGGGCAGCGCGATCGCGCTATTGCTTCACGTAACCTGGTAATTGCTAGACGGGAAGCTCGCCTCAAGCAACTGGAAAAACAACAGCAATACCTGGAGCGAGAAGCGTTAATTTTAGGAAGCTACTTACAACAGTTGCGTCAAGGCAACTTTGCCTTGTTTCGGGGTCAAGTACTTGCGGATAGAGTAGTTCGCATTATCAAACGCTCTGCTGCACGGGAAGCTGTTGATGAAATTCTGCGGGAAGCCAACCGAACTGCCATCGAGTTGACTCAGCCAGGAGTCGAGCAAGTAACTGAGCAGGTAGTTCAACCCTCAGAGTTACAAGTTAAACGACTGATTTCACAAATTGATGACGGTCGTGACTACTATGTGCAAATTCTCTCAGCTAATAACTATCTTGTTGGGGAAAAGTCAGTACAAATTTTGACTGTGGTAAATCTTAATCAACGAGTTTTTCCAGCAGGCTATGTCTTGGCTAGAATTACTGCCAATCCAAAGACTATGACAGCAGAGGAGCTACGGCGACGAGTAGAACTACTGCTGGGGGCTTCTAAATTCAGCGCACAGCAGGCGGGGATCATGGGAGATACGATCCAGGTTGCAGACAATCGCATTCAAACTTTGATTCGTTTTTTAGAGCAACTGGGGCAGTACAATCAAGCAGTGGAACTCAAAGCGATCGCAACTGAGGACACATACACCGCTGGACCTTTAAAAGTCGAACTGCTGGCGGTTGAAGGTGGACGAGTTCTTTTTAGTACCCAAATTGAGCACAGGATAAGAGCGCCACTTGCACCCACACCTAAACCTCAACTCCCATCATCTATTAGATCAACACCAAGGAGAGGGGGAGAGGGAGAGAGGGAGATAGGGCCACAGGGGCAGAGGGGCAAAGGGGCAGAGGGGAGATAAATATAATTACGAATTATCTCTTCCCTTTTCCCTTTCACCAATTACCAATTCCATTATCTAAAATCTAAAATCCAAAATGGTAGAGACTATGATCCTGGGTTTTGATCCAGGGCGGGATAAGTGTGGGATAGCCGTAGTGGGGCGATCGCGAAAGCTGTATTATCATCAAGTTGTGGCAGGGCGGGAGGCGATCGCCACTATTGCACACCTTAGACAGCAGTTTCCGATTTCCTTGATAGTAATGGGCGATCAAACAGGGGCTAAACGCTGGCAACAAAAATTTATACAGGAATTACCACCAATATCTATCGTCATGGTAGATGAACGCTACACCAGCTTAGAAGCACGGGATCGCTATTGGCAGATGTACCCCCCTACAGGTTTGTCCCGACTAATACCACAAGGAATGCGACAACCACCGCGACCAGTAGATGATATTGTTGCTATTTTGCTAATCGAAAAATACTTAAGTAACTCGTAATTCGTGAGGAGTTGTGAAGTTGTGAAGTTGTGAAGTTGTGAATTCACAAATTAATGATTCTCCCCCTCACCCACTTTCCCTAGCCCCTAGCCCCTAGCCCCTCCTAAAGTTCTGCCCGAATAGTAAAAGCGTAGTCTCCTCCTGGTTCTAGTTGATAATCTCGTTGTTCCAAAAAACGTCCAAGGGGTTCTTGAATTAAAGCCCGACCTTGAGACGGTTTAACAGATAGCTGACCTAGGCGAAAATGCCACTGAAAGTACCATTCAAACTCGCCAGCTCTGACTTCTCCCTCAAGAAAGCCATGTTGCCAGGATTGTCGCGTGATCCTGACATAGGCAATGGTTTCTGGCAAACGCTTACCACTCACAATTATCGCTACCGCTGTTGAATGCTTTAGGGCGTGTTCTATTCCCCACGATACCAAACCCAACAACAGCCAGAGTTATTTTGATTAGGATCAACAAAGGAAAATCAGTTACCAGTTACCAGTTATCAGTTACCAGTTATCAGTTATCAGTTACCAGTTATCAGTTATCAGTTACCAGTTACCAACTACCAACTACCAACTACCAATCTTTAAATCTAAAATCTAAAATCTAAAATCCCCGAATCCCTAGTTATGTCTTCTACACTACCCGAACCAAATCCCCATCCGCCCCAGACAAATTTCGACTCTGAACTAGAAAGTGCGATTTGGAGTTTTGAAGATATTCAGGCGGAACTGAATTATAAACTTGCCCGTGATACTCTACGAGAATTAGTAACCAATCTTGACCTCACGCCCCAGGAAAAAGATGGGCTGGAGGCAGAAATTACCCAGTTAGAAACGATGCTGGAGAATTTAGAGGGGCGAGTAGTGCAAATCGCCGTATTTGGCATGGTGGGGCGGGGTAAGTCTTCTTTACTCAATGCCTTGCTGGGACGTACAGTGTTTGAAACAGGTCCGCTTCACGGTGTTACCCGCAATAGTGAACGGGCAAGCTGGGGTATTAGTGAGGAGATGGTTGGAGAATGCGATCGCTATCTCAAAGTCACTCTGCCTGGAGTTTCCCAGTCGCAGGTAGAACTAATTGATACTCCTGGTTTGGATGAAGTAAATGGTGAAACAAGAGCCATTTTAGCCCAGCGAGTTGCCGCAGGGGCAGATCTAATTTTATTTGTAGTCGCAGGTGACATCACCTCTGTGGAACACGCAACACTTTCCCAACTGCGAGAAGCAGGCAAACCAATCTTGCTTGTGTTCAATAAAATCGACCAGTATCCCCAAGCAGATCGGATGGCGATATATCACAAAATCCGAGATGAGCGAGTAAAAGAGTTACTCTCACCCGATGAAATTGTCATGGCAGCTGCTTCACCTCTGTCGAAAAAAGCAATTGTGCGTCCCGATGGTAGTAGGGGTGTTCAGGTTAGTTCTAGTAAACCCCAAGTCGAAGAGCTAAAGTTAAAAATCTTAGAAATTTTGCATCGGGAAGGAAAAGCTTTAGTCGCCCTAAACACGATGCTCTATGCCGACAATGTAAATGAACAATTGTTAGCACGCAAACTAGAGATTCGAGAAAATAGCGCTAACTCGATCATTTGGCGCGCAGTGATGACAAAGGCAGTAGCGATCGCACTCAACCCACTCACCCTTGTCGATCTTCTGTGCGCCACTGTAATTGATCTCACCCTTATCTTGACTTTATCTAAATTATATGGTATAGACATGACTCAAACAGACGCGCTCAAACTGCTACAAAAAATCGCCTTGAGTATGGGTGGCATTAGTGCCAGCGAACTGTTGGCGAATTTGGGCTTGAGTGGGCTGAAAAGTTTACTTGGTCTATCTGCAACTGCAACGGGTGGCGTTGCCCTTGCTCCCTATTTATCTGTAGCCATTACTCAAGCGGGGGTAGCTGGTGTTTCTTCCTATGGCATTGGACAAGTCACCAAAGCTTATTTAGCAAGGGGAGCAACTTGGGGACCAGATGGACCTAAAGCCGTCGTCAGCCGCATTATAGAATCCCTAGATGAAACCTCCATTCTCAACCGCATCAAAGATGAATTAGTTGCAAAATTAGGGGTGAGGGGTGAGGGGAAAGGGAAAAGGGAAAAGGTTGAAGGTTGAAGGATAAAGGTTGAAGGTTGAGATTTCATACTTCTAACTTCATACTTCTAACTTCTCTCACCCCTCACCCCTCTTTTAGGCTTGCGGTGGTTGATTACGTTTTGATTTGAAAGATCCTAGCAATTCTCGCACTTGCTCACCTGCAACATCGCGGCTACCTAAACCAAAGGCGATCGCACTGGCGACAGCGATCGCACCTAGTAGCAATCCAAAGGCTAAATTAACGATATCGCCAGCGATGCCTATTTGTCGCAGTGCCAAAGCTGAGACAAAGACGATGATCGCAATACGGGCTACTTGTGCCAAGATTCGGGCTTGGCGATCGCCGGAACTGGCAATAATGTTATAAACCAGATTTGCCAGGAATAGACCAATGGCAAACACGATTAATCCTGCCAGAATTTGCCCGAATATGACGATAATGCCGCTGACTAATGCTGTCAGCGCGGCAATGCCCAGGATATTAACTGCTGTCACTGTAGCAAACAGCATAATTCCGACTAAAACAATGATGCCCACAACTTCCGATGGCGTACGAGCTGCCATTTGCACTGCTGTGGTATCAGATTGAATTACAGTTTGTTGTCCAGTCGTAGGCGGGATTTGTTGCCCAGGAGGCGAGGCTACTGCCGGATCTTGATATCTGGGTGGCTGTGTAGTTCTACGTTGTCTAGCTGGTGTTGGTAAACCCAGGACTGAGAAGATGTTGTTAAAGCCAATGCTAGTGAGAATGTTTGTCACCAGATCCGCCACAAAGCGTCCCAGGAAATAAGCTACAATCAAAATCAACGCTGCTGTGAAGATCGCAGGTAGAGCGTTGAGAATTTGTTGCAGCATCGAGATTGCTGGGTCAGAGATCGCGCGGATTTGCAATTGTTGAAGGGCTGCGATCGCAATCGGAATCAAAATCAAGACATAGACAATTGTGCCAATTATTCCTGATAAAGATTGTCCGTCAGCAGTTCTTTGCAGTCCAAACCGAGTCCCCGCAGAGTCAAGACCAGTTGAAGCTAGCAAGTTCGTCACAATTCGGCGCACGATGGTAGCCAGAAACCATCCAGCAGCAGCAATTAAGACGGCTGCCAAGATATTTGGCAAAGCTGAGAGAATCTGATTAACCAGATTCTGTATTGGTTGTAATGCCTGCTGTAGATTCAGAGTATCCAAAACTGGAATTAAAAACAGCAAAAATATAAACCAATACAAGGCATTGCCAATTGTATCGCTAAGAGATATCTGGTTTGGCGGTTGGGTTGTGCCTGCTGGTCGCTGATCTAAACGCTCATCCAGTCTGGCGGCTCGTAATCCCCGCGTTGTTACCAACTTCACCGCTGTTGCTACTAGCCAAGCGATGCCGAGAATTATAGCTGCACCTAACAATTTGGGAATATAGCCAATTACGGTATTGAGAAATCCTCCCAAAGGACGCGACACTACTTCTAGTTGCAGTGCGTTTAATACCGCCACGACGGTAAATAGGATGACAATCCAATAGATCAAATTGGCGATAAAGTCTTCTACCCTGGGTAATTCGCTAGTATCCTGACGACCCATTACCGCAGCAGCAATCCGGTTATCTATGGTTGTACGATTGAGTATGCCGCGCGTGATAGCTTTGGCGATGGATGCAATGATCAAACCTATCAGCAGAATCAACACTGCTCCGATCAAATTGGGAATAAAATCCAACAGATTTTGCAGCAGATTTTGCACATAATTCACTCCAGACTGGACAGCTGCGCCTGTTTGATTCACTCCAGACTGGACAGCTGCGCCTGTGCGATCTACTGGGTTAGCTGGATTTGCTGCTTGTGCCAATAGTTGTGGCAGTTGGATTAGCCCTCCCAATTCCAAGCCTGTTATCTTAGTTACCTCTTGCCAAATTCCATTCATGGTTTTCCTGAGTTAACTGCAAATGTCACGGAGATAATACCAACAGTTTCTCCTTGATTGAAAGTAGGATTCTGAATCATCCTACAGCTGTGTTGTATTTTTGTATTTAGTCGGTAAATTAGCTAGTAAGTTGAAATATGATTTTCCTATACAGCGTGATGCTTAACTTTCTTGTTACACATCTACCTGAATGAAGAATTTTTCTGGTAAAATCCCTTAATTTCTTGGTTTTTGGTATTCTATCTGACTTGAAAATTAACAAAAAATCAGCATATTTAAATTTTTGTTCATTAAAATTTCTAATAAGTAAAGCTTTCTTATTTTGTTTTTCCCTCACCCCTTTTCCTCTCACCCCTCTTTCATGTCTCCAGGTCAGGTTTTTGAACAATCAATTCAAATTGGAGCAAGTGCTACAGTTGTAGAGCGATGTATTACAGAGCAAAAATTAATGCATCGGTGGCTCAACCCAGCCCTACGTTGCGAACCAGTAGGTGATTGGAGTACCGATGTGGGTAGTCGCAGTCGCTTTGTAATTCAAATTCCCGTTCTTGCGCCTACGCTCAATAGTGTAGTGATAGAACGATCGCCAGGTCTGATTATTTGGGGTTTTGAAGGATTTTTCACACGAAGCGATCGCTGGGAATGTCAACCAACACCCCAAGGAACTAACCTAATCGACCGTTTTGAGTTTGAAATTCCTAACCCTTTAATTCGCATTGGCTTCCACACCTTCGCTCAAAACTGGACAAAAGAAGATATGCAAGCTCAACTGCGCCGCCTCAAGCGGGTAGCAGAGGAACATAGTGGAACCAGTGGCTAGACAAAACCAACATTCGATACTTCTGGTTTTGAATTCTAGCTTGCATCGCCACTAACCACTTTTCTAACCACTGGTTCCACTAACCACTATCTTTTCTAGTCACTGGTTCCACTGGTTCCACTATCTCGTCCCAATTGTTGCAACAAACGGCGAATGACAGGGGCATCGTCGGCATCGGGAACAGAGGCTAGATAATTCTCAAAGTCGGCAACCGCTGCCAAGAAGCGCCCCAGTTGGTAGTAAATCAAGCCGCGATCGCGCATTTCCCCCACCAAAGTTGGAAACAACAGCAAAATTCGTTCCACTGCTGCCAAAGCTTTTTCTAACTCCTCCTGTTGCAGGTAAATAAATTTCAGATTTGTCAGTATCCGCATTAAAAACTGCCGATTACTCACTGATTCTAAAAACTCTGGTTGAAACGGCACTGGCTGACCATAAATTTGGGTAAGTCTTTCCTGACAGTCTTGGGGAAACATTACCTCGCCCCGATTGAAGGCATCAACGAAAATTTCCATTTCGGGAAAATTTGGGCGGATCAGGAAATGCCCTGGCATTCCCACTCCCACCATCGGAAAATCAACCCTTTTGGCTATCTCCAAGTAAACCAGTGAAAGAGTAATAGGAATTCCCTTCCGCCGCTCGATTACCTCATTTAAAAAGCTGTTGCTGGGGTCGTAGTAGTCATCTACATTGCCAGTAAATCCTAAATCCTCGTACAGATATTGATTAATAGTTTGAATAATTCTTAAGGGGTACTGCTGGGCTGGTAACTGATCTTGTAATTCTGCTGCCATCGTATCCAAGGCGTTGAGATATTCCTCTGGATCGAGTTCAGGGCATTCTTCTTGGGCTATGTAAAGGGCTGCCTTGGCTAGATCAATCTGCTCGTCAGGTTGATTAATCTCTTGGTGGAAAGATTGCCGCGCCTGTAGGAAAGCCATAATTTCAATGGGTGCTGGTTATATAGTGGCACGATTCAAAGGCGATCGCCCTGCCATGCCCGTACTGTTTATAATCGGATGCCACAGCATGATCAACAAACTTTGTATTTATCTTTACATAAATTCAAACCCATATTTAGTGGCAAGTGATGAGGGGGAATCAGGGGAGAGAGGGAGAGGGGGAGAGGGGGAGATAAGAATAATTACGAATGCGCGAATTACGAATTACGAATTATTCTGTTATTTTTACGATATTATTCTCAATGTCAGTAAATTTTAAAATTTATGTTGATTCGTCAAGCTATCTGCTCAATTTTTCTTTTTACTCTGGCTATCAATTTTGTTTCATTTAATGATTTTGTTATAGCTCAACCATCAAACGATTCAGGTCAGCCATCTCCTAATTCAGCCCAACCCTCTCCTGATTCGGCTCCTCCTATCCGTCGTTCTCCACCTGCACAACCCGAAGAAGACCAGCGGACTAAGGGTATTAAAGACCAAATTATTCAAAATAAGCAAGTTAAAATAATGTGTTCTAATTATTTTAAGAATATTACCTTTGAATCTCTAAGTGATAGCCTGCGGGTGGACACAGGTAACAACTTGTGTGCCTATACAATTATTAAAGAAGTATTAGAACCTCAATTAAAGACAGGTAAGATAAGAACTTATGAATATACAGGCGATCGCGAAGGCGTTATAGTTTCTTTCTAAAGATTGAAAATCTATGTATGCCCAAAGTAATTCTTCAAATTCCTTGTTATAACGAGCAAGCAATAGGAATTACACTTTCTGACCTACCCAAATTCCAGGTGTAAGCTGCGATCAAATAGCTTGCGCTCGATGATGGCAGTAAGGAGAAAACAGTAGAATTCGCTCGATATTTTGTATAGCTCATATCATGAATTTAACTTATAATCAAGGGCTGGCAAAAGCATTTATGGCAGGAATAGAAGCTAGTTTAATTGCTGGTGCAGATATTATTGTCAATACAGATGCAGATAACAAATACTGTGCTGATGATATTCCTAAACTAATTGAACCTATCTTATTGGCGCCGGCTGAAATAGTCATTGGTAGACGACCGATGGGCAAAATAAAACACTTTTATCCTATTAAAAAATTAGGAAGTTGGGTAGTCCGCCTTGCCAGTAATACTAATATTTTAGATGCTCCTAGTGGCTTTCGAGCTATCAGCCTAGAAGCGGCAATGCAACTGAATGTATTTAATGAATATACCTATACATTAGAAAAGAGGGGCTAGGAGTTAGGGGCTAGGGTGATCTCGTTAGCAGGCGATAGCTGGGTAACGAAGGGGGGTAAATTATTTAATTATGAATAGAAATTTGTTTGCCCATCTTGCGATCGCCCAAATTCCCAAAATTTTGACCTTACTTGATCGCAACCCTCACAGCCATACCTATGGCTGTTTTGACCGCAACTTCTGGCATTACAAAATTATCGACTTTCCCAGCGGTATGGCACAAGAATTCGTATTGCCCTTAGCATTGGCATACGACACCAAACTGCCAGACAACCCATTCTACCGCCAGCAGGTAATTCCCCAATGGGTCGAGGCTGGAATTCTCTTTGCTGCCCTTAGCGCCCACGCTGACGGTTCCTGCGATAATTATTTTCCCTACGAACGAGCGAGTGGGGCAGCAGCTTTTTCCCTACTTGCTTGTATTGACAGCTACACTCTGCTAAAACTAGACAATCATCAAGCCCTGCATTTTTTTGCCAAACGTGCCGACTGGTTAGCCCATCATCAGGAAAGTGGACAACTCACCCACCACCAAGCCCTAATTGTCCTTTGTCTAGAATTGCTCTCAAACTTATTACAAACATCAAAATGGGACAAAGCAAAAGTCCAGCGTTTGGAACAAGTGCTATCTTGGCAAAGTTCTGAAGGTTGGTTTCAAGAATACGAAGGCTGCGATCCTGGCTACCACACTCTTACTATATCCTGCTTAGCGCGAATTTATCAGTTAAAACCAGATATCAGAATCAAAGAAGCGTTAGTCAAAGCGGTTGAACTAGCAGCTTACTTCGTCCACCCTGATGGTTCTTATGGTGGGGAATATACAAGCCACAATACCTACAACTTTTTTCCACATGGTTTTGAATTAGTTGGGCAATGGATGCCTGATGCACTTGGGATTAATGATGCTTTTTTAACTGGATTAGCTGTTGGGCTAGCACCATGCTACAGCGACGATCATATTATCGGGCATCATACTTGGAATTATTTACTAGCTTGGCGGGATTTTGTGCCTACGCGTCCTCTACCTAAACCCCGTTCCACTGGTCTTATTTGGCTACTAGAGGCAAAAATCTTGATTGATCGCCGCGAAGATACTGAACTTTATCTAGCGTTCAATAAAGGTGGTGTATTTAAACTTTTTCGAGACAATCAATTAGTTGCTTCAGACACACAATTTTCTCTGTGTGTGCGTGAGGGTAATAAGAATAAAAATGCTGTTGGTCATTTGGTGGGAGATTATAAATTTAGCGTTAATGACAACAAAATTTCTATTGCAGGTCAACTTGGCTGGGCAAAACAAAAGCAAATGACACCACTCAATTTATTAATATTGCGAGTTGTCATGCTTACCTTCGGGCGTTTCTTTCCTAATTTAATTCGTCAGCTACTACAAAAAGCCTTGTTTGTTGGTAAGAAAGATGCACCCTTCAAATTTCGTCGCCAACTGCGGTGGAAAAATGGACACTGGTATGTAATTGACCAGTTACAAGCTCATACTTGGAAAAATGTCACTGCTGTGGGTATTGGCTGCGATCAAACTTCAATTTATGTGGGAATGAGTCGGACTTTTCAAAAGAGCCAATTACAACCCTGGCTTGACTTAACTGAGGAAGTTAAAAAACTGGCTCCTGGTGAATCATTGAAATTGGAGCGTCATTTTTAAATTTGGGTGAATAGACTTTTTGTAGAAGTCGGGAAAAGGTAAAAGGTAAATACAACAGGTTTAACTTTTAACCTTTAGCTTTTACCCTTAACGCAGTAAAAGAGACGAGTCTTGAGGTCTAATTCACATATTGCACTAATAACCGCCCAAAACTTAACTTTTGGGCTAATAGCTCCAAGTCCATTGAAATGGACTGCAACCAATGTTAGTCTTCTTAAGAAGACTTTGGCTTAGAGCGTGCTAATTAATTAGCAGGCGGACTATGGGATAGGTGCAAGATCTAAGCTAATAAACCTCTGTGCCGATCGCTCTAAACCCCTTACTAGGGGGGGGTTAGGGCGATCGCTTTGTCAGATTTGATTTTTAATTAAATCTACTTAGGATAAAACGACTAATTTACCTGGCAGTTAGCCTGCTAATTATGATATTAATCTACTGAGGAATTGATTTTTCATAACTAATAAAATTATGCCAAAATTGTAGGTGAAGCTAATCGTTTGATTTTGGCAGCAAGTGTTCTGAATATGGTATTGCTGTCAAAAATGGGTGGACATTGCCAAAGCCTATTTTAGGAAGCAGCGAGGACACTTTGATGGTTCATTGTCGCTGTCTTTGGTTGTGTTTGAAAAAGCCTGTGATATGTTGTCGCTGCTGCAATGGCAGAGAAACTATATATGTCAGGTAAAACTGATATAGGCAATTGTCGCTTGACAAATTAAATGACCATTTGCCCTGTTTGTGTGAATATAGAGCCAGAAAACGAGTTTCAAGGGCGAGGCGATCGCGCTATGAAGTAGCTTCGAGTGTACTTATTGAAATGGAAGCGGATTGTCTTAAAGATCAAGACGGCTGACAAAGAGCAGTTTTAGGCATATCAGGTAGATCTGACAAATAATTTATCAAGCGGTCAAATAATTTGGCAAATAATAGATTCCCTTATTTTTTTTAGTCTTTCCCACATCTATCTTTTGAAATAACTTTTAACTAGATTATTTGGCTTTGCTTTCTGTCTTTTTGTAGTCGTTTACCTTTGTGGGAAGTGTTGTAATTCCTAGAATAGTAACTCAATCTGTATATTGGGTAACAATACTCTTTTGAAATTTTTAGGAGATTTCTATGACATCAGCAAACAATGATCCAAATCCTGTGGCATCAGCAAAAACAGATTCTGAGACATCAGCAAACAAATATCCTGAAAACCCATCAATCGATGAGTCAGAAAAGACTAGCCTTGAGGATTTGAAACAGGACAAAGGTGAGGTATCGCTCGACTCGCATCCCAGCAAAGCGCTGGGTGAGCTTCTGACAGGAAAGGATGAATCTAGCTCAAGCGACGCTTAATCAAAGTTGGCGTTCTGGTATTAGGATAGTACAAAAACTAGGCAGTACATACTTGGTGTCCCTTGGCGAATTTGCCAAGGGACATTATAGCAATCCCCAGCGCCTCCAGCAAAAAAAGTGGGCGATCGCCCCGACAGTTCCCTATATGTAATAAGAAACCCCAGTCAACTGTCTGGGGTTGTCGCTTGACAAATTAAATGACCATTTGCCCTGTTTGTTTCAATTCTTGAACGACTAAATTTATATTTCAGCACCTGGCGCTGGCTCGGCACCCATCGGCGCTACATAGTCACGGAATAGAGTGATTTGCTGCTCAAAGTCAATTCCCTTTATTTGGTTCAACAGTTCTTCTGCTTGGGAAGATAGTTTATAGTCAGAAGGCATAGGAATAATCGTACCGTTGTCCATCCCTTGAGATAGACGATACCAAACCAGCAGCTTAGTGGTGTCGCTCATTGAGCCATACATCCGAGTGTATTCGGTATCTGCTTTGTTAATCAAGTCCCGTTGAAACTGTAATTGTTGTTCATGGGGCATTTCTTTGATTTGATTAAACAAACCATCAGCTACCTCAGTAGAAACCGTACTAGCTCCTGGTGCTGCTGGTGTGATCGAGTCACCCATTTCTTTGTAAATGAAGTAAAACAAAGCTAGCTGTTCATCTACATCTAATTTTTGAAATGCTTGTACGTGTTGGCTGATATTTTGATCGTTACTTTGAGTGAATGTCATAGCTACCTCTGCTTTGAGAACTTTGAGAAAACTAATTGATACTATTTGGGATATAAAACTTAAAGATGTTTGCTCTTGTCAGCTTTGATCCCTATAACTTTTGAACGTTACCAAAGGTACTTCTACGACTTAAACCCACTCAAGACAGAGGTAGAAAACCTGACTGAAGACAGAGGTAAAGTTAATTTAACTTAACAAAAACAGGGAAGGATATGTGCTATGTACAACAGAGTTGAAAGTGAGCGGACGTTTAACTGATAACTGGTAACTGGTAACTGGTAACTGATCTATCGGGAGTGGGATGGAATAATTTGTAAATTTCATCACTATTACATGAAAAAGCTTCACCTGTAGTGCAAGTTCAAAGCTCATGCCACATACAGCGTTCAATAACGCAAGGCGAAGATATCCGATGAACAAAATATACCCACATAGAATAAGGTTACGCCTAATAGCGTTGGTGCTTACAGTATTGCTAACATTGCCCCTGCTAAATGCTTGTAGCAGATCCCAAGCTTCTGTTCCACCACCTGTTGACGATTCGCGTGTAGGCGCAGTATCCAATCGTCTAAACACCAACCAACCCGAAGTGAAGAAGGGATTGACAACAGGACAAAAAGTGGCACTTTTAACTGGAGCTGCCGCGCTTTACTACTTGTATAACCAGCATAAGAACTCGCAAGAGCAAGGACCGCAAGGACAATATTACCTTTCCAAGAACGGGCGCGTCTATTACCGAGATGCTCAACATCGCGCTCACTGGGTAACGCCGCCACCTGCGGGAATTCAAGTCCCAGAGGCTCAAGCGCAGCAATACCGTGACTTCCAGGGCTATAACAATAGCGCTACAGGACGGGATTTAACTGGTCTGGCTCAGGCTCTGGCTCCCGCACTGTAACCATTGATTTGGCTTCTACCTCATATCATGCCCAGATGCGCGGATTGCACCAGTGTTGCTAATGGGTAATTTAAGTCATCTGAGGCATCAACCAAGTGAAAATCACCTTTAGTAAACACTTTTAAGCTGCCTAATAGATAGCAAATGTAATAGCAGTACTTTTCTGCGGTTTTGAATTAACTTCGAGCAAGCTTTAGGAGGAATAGATGAATTTTCTACAAAACATATTTGGTGGTCAGGAACAAAAGCGAGACTACCGAGATTTTGTGAATCGATATGAGCAAGGTTCGCCTCATGAGGGGTACTCGGACAATGAAGTTTTAAACCGTTACCAACAAGTAACCAGACAGTTACCCCCCGACGTGTATCAGGAGTCTGCACAAGAGGCATTTAGCCGGATGTCACCCCAAGAGCGGATGCAGTTTGGTCAATATCTTCAGCAGCAAACGCGGCAGCAAAACTATAATTTTCCTGACTTAGATGGAGATGGTCAGGACGATCGCTATCAAGATCCCAACTATCTTGCCCGCGCTACAGGTCAGATGCATCAGCAGCAACCAGGTCTGCTCGGTCAGCTATTGGGTGGTGCAGGGAGCGCTTCGGGCAGTCAAGGCGGCGGTGGTGGTAATATATTCAACAATCCATTAGCCAAGGGTGCGCTGGCTGGTATAGCTGCTATAGCAGCTAAGAAACTGATGGATAGAGGTAGTGAGGGAAATTACGGACAGTATGACAACGTTCGCCCAGCTAGCGAAGACCCCTATGGCGACCCCGCAGATTACGGACAATACGGCAACGTTCGCCCAGCTAGCGAAGACCCCTACGGCGACCCCGCAGATTACGGACAGTACGGCAACGTTCGCCCAGCTAGCGAAGACCCCTACGGCGACCCCGCAGATGATCCGCGAAATCGTTAGTAACGCAGGCAATTATTTTAAGTGACCAGTGACCAGTGACCAGTGAATCGAAATTGATAACTGATAACTGATAACTGGTTTCTTTATTCCCAGCGCTCTTGATAGTCCTCGGAAGATGAGGGATCTAATTCCCAGCGGCGATCGTCTCGCTCCTCTAAAATGTCTTGTGTGCGTAGAAATGCGCGATCGTCCATCTCTAAACCTACAGCCGCGCCAATTTCATCAACAATATCTTGATCGGGAGTAGGGGCTGTTCCACCAACAGCTTCATCTCCTACTGTATCGGCTTCTTGCCAAGCAGCATCTATATCTCCACCTGTGAGTATTGGGTTATCACCTACTTGGTCATCCTCAATCGAAGCAATGTTTCCCCACAGGGCATCCTCGTCGGCTGCTGTATGTCCTGCGGTGGCGATTGTATATTCTGCCAACTCCTCCCTATCTCCTTCACCGATGTTGATTTCTGGTAGATCTTTAACACCAGTACCGTAAGATTCTGTAACTACCTGCGGCAAATCTTGCGGCTGCTCTGTATTTGCTGCTAAGTCCTTTTTATCTTTCATAAGTATTAAAGCAATTCTGGTTGATTAGTTTTTGGTAAGGAGTAGGAGTTTTTGAATTTGTGTCGCGCATAGACCAGGACACCCAGGTGGGCGGGTTTACCGAAGGAAGTAAAGTGTCCGCGCGCTCGTCGCAAAGCAAAGGAGAAATTTGGGCATCCCTAGTTACTTTCACAATAGCGCGATCGTAACTTGGCACACCTATTCCTAGAGTTGTATCCCTCTAGTCTGAAAAAATCTATCCTTTTGGAGGAAGGAATCTAGAATATTGCTGCATACGCTTAGAACAGCAAACAACAACAATGTTGTGTCAAGGCAAACGGTAGCTTACTAGACGTACCTAGCACTGATAAGGTAATCACCTGTTGCCATTATCAAAACCAAATATTGCAGAAATATTATCAGGAGATCGAGGGTGAAGTACGACGAGTTCATTAAACACGTTCAAACTGTGGCTCAATTGAATTCTCGTGAAGAGGCAGAACGTGCAACCAAGGCAACTTTGGAGACAATTAAAGAGCGCATTGTTGGCAATGAAGGCAAGGATTTAGCATCACAATTGCCTAAAGAAATTGGACAATATCTCCGAGGCAGAGAAGGAGAGGATGGTCAGCACTTCCCACTAGAGGAATTTATTAAGCGTGTGAGTGAAAAGGAAGGGGTAGAACCAACAACAGCTGTAATTCACGCCCGTGCAGTCTTTTGCGTCTTGCAAGATGCCGTAACTCCTGGTGAGTTTGCAGATGTTCGCGCCAATTTTTCAGATGATTACGCCCAACTATTTGCAACTGGCTCAACTAATCAAATGTCTGATTAATGGTTCATCGTTCATTGTTGATAGTTAAGGAGTTGCTCTTTAATACCATCAACTATAACCCATTAAAAACATAGAAATATAAAAGGGTGCATTCATGTCTCATCACGGCAGTAATAAAAAAGTTGCTATCCTGATCGAAAATGGCGTAGAAGATGCAGAATTTCAAGTTCCTTATCAAGGACTAAAAATGGCGGGAATCGATGTAGTTGTACTCGGTTCACGCATGAACGAAACTTATAAGGGAAAACAAGGTAAAGTTTCCGTACAACCAGACGGTACGACAACTGAAGCAATGGCATCTGAGTTCGATGCTGTTGTGATTCCTGGTGGTATGGCTCCAGATAAAATGCGTACTAACCCGAATACAGTACGCTTTGTCCATGAAGCAATGGAGCAAGGCAAAATTGTTGCTGCTGTTTGTCATGGACCGCAAGTTTTAATTGAAGGCGATTTGCTCAAAGGTAAACAAGCAACTGGCTTTGTTGCCATTCGCAAAGACATAATCAATGCTGGAGCAAACTACATCGATGAGCCGCTGGTGATTGACGGTAACTTGATTACGTCCCGTCTACCTGGAGATTTAGCAATTTTCACAGTAGCTATCCTCAGCCGTCTTGGTTATGGTGGGAAAGAGGCAGCACTGCCTGATATAAATGATACCAATGCCGAATGGTGGAAACTGGCTGATGCTTGGGGTGGCTCAACTAAGGGTGAGATTGTCAAAGGTTTGAATACAGCGCTGGCTGGTGAACGTTATGGGCAAGAAGCATTTGAGCAATACGCCCAGAAAACATCTGATACTCAGTTGCGATCGCTCTTACAAGAGATGATCCAAAACAAAATGCAACACATTCAGAAGTTGGAAGCACGTCTAGCTGATTTGGGTGAAAAACCATCTTTAGCTGCCAACGCTGCTGATAAGTATGCCAAGGTGAAAACGGCGTTGCAAGGAAGTGACGACACCTTTCTTATCCGTCGCGCTCTTGGGGATATTCAGACGGGTGTGGTTGATACTTACGCCTTGTATGCACAATTCACTGATCCTGTATCAACAGCTCTGTTTAGGGACATCTTACGCGACTTATCTACCTACGAGCGGGATCTGGCAGATCTGTATCGAGGGCGTGTTGGGGCGGATACTGCGCCTGCTAAGCCAACAAGTGGTGCGGCTATGAAGATGTCTTAGATTTCTAGAGGGGCTAGGGGCTAGGGGCTAGAGGCTAGGGTTCATAAGTATGTGTTTCCTCATACCTAGTCTTTAATCCCTAATCCCGCCTACATTGCTAATTACTAATTGCTTTTATCGGAGATTATCAACGTGACTTCAGTTCCAGAGAATCAGTCGAATCAAGCCAATTCTGGTGATTCAGGTGAGGTAGGAAAGTGGGCATCGCTAATCGGTGGTGGTGCTATGGTGCTGATGGGGTTGAGACAGCGATCGCTACGGGGTGCTTTGATGGCGATCGCAGGAGGTGGTTTGGCTTACAAAGCGGCAACGTCAGAGGGCGGGATTAAAGAAGCTTTGGGCGTAAACAAAGAGATCAAGGTTGAGAAGACTGTCACAATTAATAAGCCGGCGGATGAGCTTTATCGTTTTTGGCACAATTTTGAAAATCTGCCAAACTTCATGAACCATCTCAAGTCGGTGAAGGTAATTGATAACAAGCGCTCGCATTGGGTAGCAAATGCGCCTTTGGGTGCAAGTGTCGAATGGGATGCAGAGATTATTGAAGATCGGGAGAATGAGTTTATTTCCTGGGCTTCGGTGGAAGGGGCAGATGTTGATAACTCTGGTTTTGTCCGATTTAAGCCAGCACCAGGCGATCGTGGTACTGAAGTCAAGGTAGTAATTGAATATGCACCGCCAGGGGGAGCATTAACAGCAGCTGTAGCTAAACTGTTTGGCGAAGAACCAGAACAGCAAATCGGTGACGAACTGCGCCGCTTCAAAATGCTGATGGAAGCAGGGGAAATCGCCACTACAGAAGGGCAACCAAAAGGAAGTTGAAGCAGAAAGGGTAAAGGTTGAAGGTTAAAGGGTAAAGGGTAAAAGCTAAAGGCTAAAGGTTAAAGGTTAAAGGTTCAAACTTCATCCTTCATCCTACCCAAAGAGTGCGGCTTCGCCTACATCCTTCACACTTGATCCTTCACACTTCATCCTTCATCCTTCAAACTTTATACTTCATCTTTTTAATCCAAAGTCCAAAATCTAAAATCCAAAATCATCAATATGAAAGCTGTTTGCTGGCAAGGCGCTAATAAGGTGCAAGTAGATACAGTGCCAGACCCGAAGATCCTCAACCCGCGTGATGCCATTCTTAAAGTTACATCAACAGCGATTTGTGGCTCCGATCTGCACATTTACGGCGGCTATATTCCCACAGTGCAAAAAGGTGACATTATTGGTCACGAGTTTATGGGGGAAATTGTCGAAGTTGGTAGTGGAGTAAATAATTTAAAAGTAGGCGATCGCGTCGTCGTTCCTTCTACGATTGGCTGTGGTAACTGCTTCTATTGCCAACGCGATATGTGGTCGCTTTGTGATAACTCAAACCCGAATGGCTGGATGCAAGAAAAGTTGTGGGGCGGGATCACGTCGGCAATTTACGGCTACTCCCACTTATTAGGCGGCTATGCAGGCGCTCAAGCTGAATACGTCCGCGTACCGTTTGCGGATGTTGGTGTCGTTAAAGTCCCCAAAGACATACCAGATGAGAAGCTGTTATTTATTTCCGATGCTATTCCCACTGGCTACATGGGTGCAGAGTTATGCAATATTCAACCAGGGGATACTGTAGCTGTCTGGGGTTGTGGCGCTGTGGGTATATTTGCCATGATCAGTGCCTATATGATGGGTGCAGAGCGCGTTATTGCCATTGACCGCTTTCCCGAACGCTTAGAAATGGCAAAAAAATACGCCAAAGTCGAAGTGATTAACTACGAAGAAGTTAGTGCTGGCGATGCACTTAAGGAAATGACGGGCGGACGTGGTCCAGATTGCTGTCTTGACGCAGTAGGCTTAGAAGCACATGGTGTGGGTGTAGAAGACTTTTATGACCAGACAAAACAAAAGTTAAAGCTGGAAACAGACCGTCCTCACGTTTTACGAGAAATGATGGTCGCTTGTCGTAAAGGCGGCACGCTTTCAGTTATGGGTGTTTACGGCGGCTTCGTGGACAAAATGCCATTTGGTGCGCTCATGAATAAGGGCTTGACCATGAGAGCGGGGCAAATGCACGGTCAGAAGTATATGCATAAGTTACTGGATCTAGTTTTAAATGGAGAACTCGATCCATCTTTTGTTGTTACCCATCAATTACCGCTAGAACAAGCGCCCCACGGCTACAAGATTTTTCAGCAGAAACAAGACAACTGCGTCAAGGTTGTACTCAAACCCTAAGCAGGCAAGAGGTAAGAGGCAAGAGGTAAAGAAGCTAGTAAATATACTCTCCCCCGCTTCTGGTTATTTCTCTACTCACTCTCCACTACTCACTAATTCCTGATGAAAGCAGTTTGCTGGCACGGTACTACCAAAGTGCGAGTCGAAACAGTACCCGATCCAAAAATCATTAATCCGCGTGATGCTGTTATTAAGATTACATCGACGGCAATTTGTGGTTCTGATTTACATCTTGATGACGGCTACAACCCAATGATGAAGTCGGGGGATATCCTGGGTCATGAGTTTATGGGGGAGGTTGTTGAAATTGGCAGTGAAGTCAAGAAATTACAAAAGGGCGATCGCGTGGTTGTCTCTTCCATCGTTGGAAAGAAGCAATCATACTG
The DNA here is from genome assembly GCA_964248365.1 of uncultured Chroococcidiopsis sp. Lineage (GTDB taxonomy): Bacteria > Cyanobacteriota > Cyanobacteriia > Cyanobacteriales > Chroococcidiopsidaceae > Chroococcidiopsis. The sequence continues at coordinate 259,142 of CAXTYC010000004.1, forward strand.
CTGCCTTTCTAGGATTGTAAGAATTGCAAGCACACAATCCATGCAGACTGTCGGTAGCGAGAGAAAAGCAAGCCACAGCAAGTGAGCGTGGAATAGTTACATAGGAGTTTAGATGGTTATGGACAGTTCGTTGACTCGACCCTTGGCTGTTGTAACGGGTGCTTCTAGCGGCATCGGCTATGAACTTGCCAAACAGTTCGCCCAAAACGGCTTTGATCTGGTCGTCACAGCTAGTGGATCGAGCCTTAATGAAGCTGCTTCTTCCTTCGAGGGATTGGGAGCCAAGGTTGAGACGGTGCAGGCAGATCTCGCCACTTATGACGGGGTAGAAACGCTCTACAACAAGATTAAGGCGACTGGTCGAGCTGTGGATGCGATCGCAATTAACGCAGGTGTCGGGGTTGGCGGTGAGTTCGCCCAGACAGACCTGAAGGACGAACTCAATCTGATTAACCTGAACGTCGTGTCGTCCGTTCATCTCGCCAAACGGGTGGTGAAGGATATGGTTGAGCGCGGTAATGGTCGTATCCTCTTTACGTCGTCGATCGCTGCCTTGATGCCTGGACCATTTGAGGCTGTCTACGCGGCTTCCAAGGCGTTTATACACTCCTTCTCAGAAGCGCTACGCAACGAGTTGAAGGATACGGGTGTCACTGTCACCGCGCTCATGCCTGGACCGACCGATACCAATTTCTTCCACCGTGCGGGTATGGACGACACCAAGGTGGGCGCGAGTGAGAAAGATGATCCAGCCCAGGTTGCGAAGCAGGGTTTCGACGCGCTGATGGCAGGCAAAGATGGTATCCTCGCAGGTTCGCTCAAGACGAAACTTCAAGGTACTGTAGCCAAGGTCTTGCCTGATACGCTCAATGCTGAACAACATCGCAAGCTTAGTGAGCCAGGGTCAGCTAACAAGTAGCTCGAAGCCATAGGGAAAAGGGAAAAGGTTAAAGGGTAAAGGGTAAAGGGAAAGGGGAAAAGGTAAAAGGGGAAAGGTAAAAGGGAAAGAATTAAATATTCTCTCGTGGGTCTCCTGTCTTCTGTCTCCTTCCTACTTCAAACTTCATCCTTCATCATTCATCCTTCAAACTTTATACTTCATCTTTTTAATCTAAAATCCAAAATCGATATGAAAGCAGTTTGCTGGCATGGTACTACCGACGTGCGGGTTGAAACAGTACCCGATCCAAAAATCATTAATCCGCGTGATGCTGTTGTAAAAATCACGACAACGGCGATTTGCGGTTCTGATTTACATCTTTATGACGGCTACAACCCAACGATGAAATCAGGTGATATCCTGGGTCATGAGTTTATGGGGGAGGTTGTCGAGTTAGGCAGCGCCGTCAAGAATGTTAAGATAGGCGATCGCGTGGTTGTCCCCTTCACCATCTCCTGCGGATCGTGTTTTTTCTGCAACCGCGATTTATGGTCGCTGTGCGATAACTCCAACCCCAACGCTTGGATGGCGGAAAAACTCATGGGTTATTCTCCATCTGGTCTTTTCGGCTACTCCCATCTGACAGGTGGCTACGCTGGCGGTCAAGCTGAATATGCCCGTGTTCCCTTTGCAGATGTTGGTTTGTTCAAGATTCCTGATGGACTGAGTGACGAACAAGTAGTGTTTCTCACAGATATCTTCCCGACTGGATATATGGCAGCGGAAAACTGCGATATTAAACCTGGAGATACTGTAGCAATTTGGGGCTGTGGTCCTGTTGGACTGTTCGCTATCAAGAGTGCCTATATGCTGGGTGCTGGGCGTGTAATTGCGATCGATCGAGTTCCCGAACGCCTCCAGATGGCTAAAGAACAAGGCGCAGAAGTGCTTAATTATGAGGAAATAGAAGTAGGTGAAGCCCTCAAAGAAATGACAGGTGGGCGCGGTCCAGATGCTTGCATGGATGCTGTGGGAATGGAAGCACATGGTATGGGTTTGGAAGGCTTCTACGACCAGGTAAAGCAAGCGGTACGTCTAGAAACCGATCGCCCAAATGTACTGCGTCAAGCGATCGTTGCCTGTCGCAAGGGTGGAACCGTGTCAGTACCTGGTGTTTACACTGGCTTTGTAGACAAGATACCGATGGGTGCTTTCATGAACAAAGCTCTGACAATGAAAACAGGACAAACGCACGTTCATCGATACTTTCAACCGTTACTTGAACGCATTCAAAATGGCGAAATCGATCCATCTTTCATTATAACCCATCGCCTACCTTTAGAACAAGCACCACACGGCTACGAGATTTTCAAGCATAAGAAAGACAACTGCATTAAGGTTGTACTTAAGCCATGAGAAGACAGAATCCAGAAGTCAGAATTTACAAGTCACAAGGAGACACAGACAAGCAGACAAGGGGAACAAAAAGACAAAGAAAACTCTCAATTATTCTGGTCACTGTCGTGAGTCTTCTTGCTTCAATGTGGCTACTATCCACTAATGGCTTTGTATCTCCTGCTTACTCTCAAGAGCGGCAGAACCTACCCCAAGAAAAAACTGTTGGTAAGTTTGAATCAGTTGCCTCTTTTTATGGAGCAATGCCTACTGGGGTAACAGTGTCTCAAGGTGGTCGCATTTTTGTCAACTTCCCGCGCTGGGGTGACAAGGTAGATTACACAGTTGCGGAAGTAAAAAATGGTCAAACAGTAGCATATCCAAATGCCAATATCAACCGCCCAAACACTAGCAACCAGTCAGAATCTTTGATTTCTGTGCAAAGTGTGGTAGTCGATCCGCAAGACCGTTTGTGGATTTTGGATACAGGAAGCATTGAATTTGCTCCAACTTCCTACGGTGGACCTAAATTAATTGGTGTTGACTTGAAAACGAACCGCATTTTCAAGAAAATCCTGTTTCCCCAGGAAGTGGCGTTACCAACCACATACCTAAATGATATCCGCTTCGATCTGCGGCGCGGTAAAGCAGGGTTGGCTTTCATTACCGATTCGTCAATGAATGGTGCTAATGGCATCATTGTTGTAGATTTGGATTCGGGTAAAAGTTGGCGAAAATTAAACGACCATCCCTCCACCAAAGCTGAGCCAAATTTCCTTCCTTTGGTAGAGGGACAGCCAGTTATGAACCGACCACCCAATCAGCCACCCAGCCCACTTAAGCTAGGTTCGGATGGAATTGCTATTAGTGCAGATGGAGAGCGTTTATTCTACTGTCCTCTGGCTGGTCGTAGGCTATATAGTGTCAGTGTAGATGCTTTAGCTTCGGAACAACAAAGTGATGAGCAAGTAGCCAAAACTGTAGTTGACGAAGGCGATAAGGGCGGTGGTTCTGATGGTTTGGAATCTGATGCCCAAAATCGAGTTTATCTGACGAGCTACGAACATAATGCCATTTTGCGGCGATCGCCTGATGGTATGTATGAAACTATAGTCCACGATCCGCGTGTATTGTGGCCCGATACAATGTCTGTAGCTGATGATGGCTACCTCTATTTCACAGCTAATCAACTACACCGCCAGCCTCAATATCATCAAGGTAAGGACTTGCGCGAGAAACCCTATAGCCTGTTTCGTACCCGCATTAATGCCCAACCCGTTCGGTTACGGTGACAGTAAAGGCATGGCAGTGCCATGCCTCTAAGTCGCCCTTATTTGCTTACAGGCAAAATCCTATGTTTGATTTGGTGAAGGAACTTACACGCCGCACTCTTTTGCATAGAGCAGGTTTAATAACACTGGGGATCGCTGGCATAGGGAGTGTTGTCAAACCCGCCCGTACCTTAGCCCAAACAACTACACCGCCAAAACCACCCGAAAAGAGATTGGGTTGGGCAATTGTGGGCTTAGGCAAGTTTGCTACACAACAGATTATCCCATCCTTTGGTGAATGCAAAAGCTCAAAACTAGTTGCCTTGGTTAGTGGAACGCCTGATAAAGCGCAAAGAATAGCAAAGCAATACGGTGTAAATCCAAAGAATATATACAACTACCAGAACTACGATTCTATCCGCAACAACCCAGAGGTAGATATTATCTACATTGTGTTGCCAAATGGGTTACACGCCGAATATACAATACGCGGCGCACAGGCACTTAAGCACATTATGTGTGAAAAGCCGATGGCAACCACAGTTACAGAATGTCAACAGATGATCGATGCTTGTAAGAAAGCTGGGCGTAAACTGATGATTGCCTACCGCGCTCAGTATGAACCTTATAATTTAGCAGCGATCGCAATTGCTCAGAAAAAAGAATTGGGTATCCTCAAGGCGATCGTAGCAGATCACGGGCGCAACCTTGACCCCAAAGACCCAGCCGATCAGTGGCGGATGAATAAAAAACTAGCTGGTGGTGGTTCCCTGTTTGACATTGGCATTTATAGCTTGCAAGCTACCCGATACATCACTGGCGAAGAACCAATAGAAATTAGCGCCATGATGTACAGCACCCGTAACGATCCCCGTTTTAAGGAAGTAGAGGAAAACGTCAATTTCATGCTGCGTTTTCCCAGTGGTGTCCTAGCTAACTGTACATCAAGTTATGGCTACGCAGATGTTAAACGCTATCAGGTAATGGGGTCAAAAGGTACTTTAGAACTAGATCCAGCAACAGACTACTACCAACATCATTTGTACGTCGAGCAAGGCAAAGTAAGGGAAGAACGAAATATCCCACCCCAAAACTCTTTTGCTCTAGAAATGGATCACCTATCCGAGTGCGTGATGCAGAACCAACCGCCCAAAACTCCTGGTGAAGAAGGATTGCAGGATATCAGGTTGATGACGGCGATTTATGAAGCGGCTCAAAAGAGTCGCACGATTAAGCTTTCTTAAACAGTACTCCTAAAGGGGATGCATAGATAGCGATCGCTCACTTACTCGTATTATCCCACAGTTTTAAGTCAAAAAATGGAGGTAAGATCATGAAAGCAGTTGTTTTTCACGGAATTGGTGACATTCGTCTAGATGATGTGCCTGAACCGAAGATTCAAGAACCGTCGGATGCTATTATACGTCTCACGGCTAGCGCTATTTGCGGTACTGACCTACACATGATTCGTGGCACAATGCCAGGAATGAAGCCAGGGACAATTTTAGGTCATGAGGGAGTTGGAGTTGTTGAGGAAATTGGATCTAACGTTCGCAATTTGAAAGTAGGCGATCGCGTAGTTATTCCTTCCACCATCGGCTGTGGCTATTGTTCTTATTGTCGCACTGGCTATTATTCCCAATGTGACAATGCTAATCCAAATGGACCGAGTGCCGGAACTGCCTTTTTTGGTGGACCAGAAGAAACTGGATCTTTTCAAGGCTTACAAGCTGAATATGCACGTATCCCTTACGCTAATGTGGGGCTGGTCAAACTACCCCAGGGTGTAAGTGATGATCAGGCAATCATGATATCTGATATTTTCCCCACTGCTTACTTTGGGGCAGAAATAGCCGAGATTACACCTGGGGATACAGTTGCAGTTTTTGGCTGTGGTCCGGTGGGATTATTTGCGATCGCTAGCGCCCAACTTCTCGGTGCAGGTCGCATCTTAGCCGTAGATACTATTGCCTCGCGTCTGGAAATGGCAAGAGATCTGGGGGCTGAGGTGATTAACTTTGATGCTGAAGATCCGGTTGAGACAATTCAAAGTTTGACTGGGGGTATTGGTGTTGATCGCGCGATCGATGCAGTTGGTGTTGACTCAAATCAAGCGCATCAAGGTCCCGCCGCCCAACAGATGCAGCAGCAGAAACAGGAGTTGGAACAGGAACAGAGGCAAATTGCCCCTAAAACAAATCCGCAAGGCGACAACTGGCATCCTGGGGATGGTTCATCTGTAGCGGTGACATGGGCAGTTCAGGCATTAGCCAAGGCTGGAACTCTTTCAATCATTGGGGTTTATCCACAAACACATCGCTTCTTCCCTCTGGGTATGGCGATGAATAAGAACCTGACAATCAATATGGGAAATTGCAACCATCGCGCATATATTCCCAGGCTTGTCGATTTGGTTGAAAGTGGAGCGATCGATCCACTAAATATCCTCACACAGCGAGAACCACTGACAGGGGCGATTGAGGCTTATAAGGCTTTTGATCGCAGACAACCAGGCTGGGTCAAGGTTGAACTAATACCAGGGAAGTAGTAACTAGTTTTACAGCAGAACAGGCGATCGCGCTAAAAATAAAATAAACAGGATGCAAACATGAGTGATACAAGCGTCAAGAAAGTAGATTCCTCTAATTCCCCTAAAGGACAACTGGGTCAGAAGTATCTCGCTTCTGGTAAATCTGTCTCTATGCGACTTTGGGAAAACGAGCAGCCTGATGAACCAAAGCCTCCATCTACACGCGAATATGAAACTGTAGGCTATGTAATTAGCGGTCGGGCTGAATTACACATTGAAGGTCAAATGGTGTTGTTAGAACCAGGAGACTCTTGGGTTGTCCCTAAAGGCTCATCCCACACCTACAAGATTCTCGAATCTTTCACAGCAGTAGAAGCAACTAGCCCTCCCGCACAAGTTCATGGGCGAGACGAATCATAATTCGTAAATAGCGATTAGCTATTAGCTGGCGCGCGGTTGGCTAATCGCTTTTATTTAGATTTAATTAGTTGCTTTCCATTAGTAAACCGCTACTTTTTAGCAGCGGTTTTGTTTTTTATTAATATAGCAGCTGTGCAGAGAGTGAGTGCAAAAGGGAGATATAGCAGGGAGTAGGGAGAGTGTCCGATGGGGAGAGTGGGAGAGTGGGAGAGTGTCCGATGGGGAGATAAATATAATTACTTATCCTTTTCTTTTAACTGGTAACTGGTAACTGGTAACTGGTAACTGATTTCCCTTTTCCCTTTTCCCTTCTACTTATATGTAGCAATATTAAACACAATTGTATAAATAAACTCAAGTAATTGTACTTAATTGATTTGAGTAAAAAAAAGGATAAAAATACCTATTTCTAATGGATTTATTTTTGTATTTCCAGAGACTGATGGAAAGTAAATAAACGAGTAGTTACCTAGAGAAAGTAACCAATTAAATATTCAGTAACAAAATTTCGCCTGAAGTTAAAAAGGCGAATTGAGCAAGTTTTGTTCAAGCACAAAAATAATTCAGGGAGACGGGAATGTTTTATCACAAAAAGCAACTACAGTACTTCACACCACCACAGAATCCCGATCCAATTTATGCCAAGAAGCTTCAGGAACTGATCGGCGGTCCTATGGGAGAGATGACCGTGATGATGCAGTACTTATTCCAGGGCTGGAACTGTCGGGGACCTGCCAAGTACCGAGATATGCTGCTGGACATCGGTACTGAGGAAATTGGTCACGTCGAGATGCTAGCTACGATGCTTGCCCATCTGCTGGATAAAGCACCGATCAAAATGCAAGAAGATGGTGCAAAAGACCCCGTAGTAGGTGCAGTTATGGGAGGTACTAATCCAAGGGATGTGATTACGGCGGCTATGAACCCAAAGCATACAATTGTTTCAGGTGGGGGTGCTATGCCTGAGGACAGCGTTGGTGTCGCTTGGAATGGTCGCTACATCATTGCCAGTGGCAACTTGTTGGCTGACTTCCGCTCTAATCTCCACGCTGAGTCTCAAGGTCTTTTACAGGCTGTACGGTTGTATGAGATGACAGACGACCCAGGAGTGAGAGACCACCTCAGTTTCATGATCGCCCGTGACACCATGCACCAAAACCAGTGGCTAGCTGCGATTGAAGATCTGCAAAGCGAAGGATTTGAGGAAACTGTTGTTCCCAAGATTGCATATGAATATGGGAAGAAAGAGAATGCCTATCAATTCTGGAATAACTCGGAAGGTGAGCAAAGCGCCCAAGGTCGCTGGGCTAAAGGTCCTTCAATCGACGGTAAAGGCGAGTTTGAGTATGTGGCGAATCCTCAGCCTATAGGACCAGTACCAAACCCACCCCAGCCCGATCCAAGACTGCATGGCACACCTATGGATAAATCTATGCAAGCCACACAGGGCGCATCAAATCCGATTCAAGGTGCAGCTGATGCAATTAAGGGCGCTGGTGAAACAATTAAGCGGACTATCATCGGTGGTGAACAGTCAAGTTAGTTTTGAGCAAGATCGCACTACGATAATTTATGTTAAGGGTGCGTAAGTCCTCTGAAAGTTAAGTAACACAAAACCTAGTAGGTTAATGCCTCGCTTTTAACGCGAGGCTTTTTTTATTCCTCTTTCGGCGTTGCACAAAGTAAAGAAGATAATGTCTCGCATAAATACGAAGTGGCTTCAAGGGAGAGTAAGCGCAAAGGCGCTAAGAGAAATAAAGTTGATTGTACAACGCCAAGATGGAATTGGAGAAAGTAAGCAGGTTCAAAGTGGAGCGATGTAGGTGCTAGTGCGATCGCATAATATGCATAATATATGGTAATTTTAGATCTTGCATCGAGGGATTGCCAGGAACGAAGGAACAATATTTATAACTAGAACGCGGGGATAATTGATAATTGATGATCAATGGACAGGAAATATTTCAGGTAGATGCTTTCACAAATCAACCTTTTGCAGGTAATCCAGCCGCCGTTTGTGTATTGCCTCAACCTGGAGATGCTAGCTGGATGCAGAATGTTGCCAGGGAGATGAATTTATCTGAAACAGCTTTCTTGCATAAACAAGTCGATGGCTTTAATCTCCGTTGGTTTACCCCAACTACTGAAGTCGATCTGTGCGGTCATGCTACCCTAGCAAGTGCTTATGTGTTGTGGAACAGAGGCTATTTACAGCCAGATGAACAAGCTTGGTTTCACACTCGTAGTGGACTTTTGAGTGCAAAGTGTGACTCAGATTGGATAGAGTTGGATTTCCCCGCCAAAGTTCCGACTAAATTAGATACATCTGTGGATGATCTAATTAAGGCTATAGGAGCTACACCTAAATATGTGGGGAAAAATCAAATGGATTATCTGCTAGAGTTAGATTCTGAGGAAACTGTCAAAAACCTCAAACCGAACTTTAACTTACTGAAAACTTTGCCTGTTCGGGGTATAATTGTTACTAGCAAGGCGACTGAAGAATATGATTTTGTCTCTCGATTTTTTGCGCCTGCTGTGGGAATTGATGAAGATCCTGTTACAGGATCTGCACACTGCTGTCTTGGTCCTTACTGGCGCGATCGCTTGGGTAAAGATGATTTTATAGCTTATCAAGCTTCGGCAAGGGGTGGGGTGATTAAAGTCAGTTGTCGTGGCGAAAGAGTTTTACTGGGTGGACAAGCAGTTCTAGTTTTGCAGGGAGAACTACAATAACCCGCAACAATTATCTATGAACAATTGGTAGTGTTCTAGATGAGTGGTTTAAGACTCAAATCAGTAGACCAAACTCAAG
>CAXTYC010000005.1:0-173530 GCA_964248365.1 uncultured Chroococcidiopsis sp.
CGATAATACTTTACTTGGCTCTCTAGTGTTACTCCTTTCTCATTATACTCAAGCATCCAATCTAGAACACCACCGGAAATTCATTCGCAAGCAAGGTAGTTATGACCGACACCGTACAAATCAAGCGATTAAACGCGCATTTCCAAAAGTTTCTTGGTCAGTGAATTCCTTTGTTAAAGTCAAAGGGGATAAATCTCCCTTCAACGGAGACATGATTTATTGGTCGAAACGAGAGAATGCCAATTACGACGGTTTAACGGCAAAACTACTAAGTCAGCAAAAACACACCTGTACTCACTGTAAGTTGAAATTCTATCCAGGGGACACCGCAGAACTACACCATAAGGACAGCGACCATAGAAATTGGAAGCTATCTAACCTGGAGGTTTTGCATCGGGGTCACCAGCACCAAGCCGCCTAAGGTGAGGTGAGAGTTGGAAAGACAAGCAGCCCGTTAAAAGGTAGTAAGTCTTGTTAAGTACATTACGAACTAGGAGCGTGGTGAGGGGAAACTTTCACGCCACGTTCTGAAGCAGAGGTGTCCTCTGGTAACAGAGGCATCGACTCTAATAAACATATCAATGTTAAGGGTGAAAAATCACCATTCGACGGCGATATTGCCTACGGTCGCGAACGAAATAGTAAACTCTACGATGGCGAAACCTCTTCTGCTTTAAAAAGGCAAAACCATACGTGCGGATATTGTGGATTAAAAACGCTTAGTGATGAGAAGGTACATTTACATCATGTTGATGGAAACCATAACAACTGGAAGAAAAATAACCGTTCGGCTGAGCGCGTGAGGCGAAGCCTTCTAGCTGTTCACGCGCCTCTGCCATGATTATCACCACACAAGCAAAACCGTAAGGTAAAGAACATCGGGAGCCAGATGCGGGCAAACTTGCACGTCTGGATCGCGCATGGGAGCCGCGAGACGTAATAATCTCCTTCGACCCAACCAATAAACAGTCAACCCAAGCTAGGTGGATCTGTCGTGCTAGATGGGTAGTTGGGTGGGTTTGAGGGTTGAGTGTTTATTTCAAGTCCTTACCTCCCACGCCTCTTTTTCTTGTGTTTTCGCCCAAGGGTTGGTAGTGCTTCTCTTATCTTCCGCCAAGGGGTGCCGAGCTTTAAGTGCTGGCATCCCTTCATTTTTTACCATCAATATCTCGTGCCACTGCAGCTGTGGTAGCCACCTCGTAGTCTAAACTTCAGATAGTAGTGACACTTGGGATGGGAGAGCAGTTTCCAGATGTCTTGCGGCTTCTGCTGCATCAGGTTTTGGACGTATACCTTTTGGTCGTCAAGGCGTGAGAATGCCACTTCTAAACTGGAGAGAACACCCTGATTCTGCCATGTTTGCAACTGCTCCTGATAGAGGAAGTCGTTGTAGTTACGGCAACCGATGGTTTATCTTCCAATTGTGTGCCATCTGCTGTCACGTAACCAGCACTGAAGTAGGTGTCGGGTGTAACACAAAGGCGATCGCACAGTCGCTTGACTAGTTGAGGTGGATTGCAAGGATAAATCGCAACGCGATCGCCCGTCTCGTAGTGCAGGTCTGTGCCGGAGAGGTCAAAGGCGATATAGCGGGTGGAACGACTGCCTGGAATTACTTCTTTGAGCAGTTCTCGATTTGCCACTAGCGGCACTTCCACTTGTTCTAAATACTGCTGCGCTTTTTTGAGCAATTGCTCCTCATTTGGGTAATTGAATGCGCGTTCCAAAGCGCTCAAGCAATTGTGTGGAATTAAAAGGTTTATAGTGAAAACAACACCAAGCGATAAAAATTACATTTTCTGTACAGTTCGAGCCTTTACACAGTTATAACTGATGGGGGCTAAAGAGCTAATTGAAAATTGGTCTAAGGTACAGAGAAATTTATCGCTTCAGCCCGCAGGTAATTTTATTTTAGAACACCTAACCGAGAAAATCGGTTAGATGCACACAATCAGTTTTCTGTCAATTAGTAATTTCTCCTCTCTAGTGGTTGAGGTGAGAATCAACTTAGCGCACAGACTTGAGACTATCAAAATTCTTGGTAAACAAATCAGTGAAGATGCTCATCACCGTGCGATCGCGCACTTTGATATTGCCACTCACCGACATTCCTGATTGAAGTGGCACAGTTCGCCCATTTATTAACAGCGACTGCCGCTGTAGACTAATTTTAGCTGGGAACCTATAGTAAGGATGAATTGAATCCGGTGGTAGAGCATCACTACCAACCCAAATTAACTTGCCTTTAACATCACCAAACTCACTAAAGGGAAATGAATCAATCCGTACATCTACATTCATCCCTTCTTTAACAAATCCAATGTCTCGATTGGTAATGAATACCTTAGCAGTCAGAACATCATCAGGCACAATTTTTAGAATCGGTTGACTACTATTGGCTACAAACCCTGGGCTATGAGCTTGTAAATCAAATACCGTGCCATTAGAGGGAGCGGTAAGTTCCTCGTAGCGTAAATTCTGTTGCGCTTCACTGATTTGGCTATCGATTTCAGCTAGACGCTTATTGTTTTCCACTATTGTCTTCGTTAGCTGACTATCAATCTCGGCAATGGCTTTGTCATTATCAGCTATTTTGGTCAACACGTCTTTGCGGTCAAGGGCAGTCGTATTCTGTAACTTTGAACGAGCTTCATTAATTGCTAGTTTTAGTCGTTCCCGTTCTTGGGTAAGCTGACCTACCTGAGCAACACTAGTGCGAACTTCCTGTTCTTGCTTTAGGTATTGGATGCGAGACATCGCCCCTGCTTTGGCTAAGGGACCGAAGTTGTTGAGAATTTCCTGATTCATCTTTACAGTGTCTTTGGCACTGGCTAGTTGAATCTCGGTTTGGTTTAGTTGGCGAGTTAATTGTTGAACTTCTAATTGAGCTGCTGCAACGCGAGAGTTTAATTCTGCTTGATTAGATTGAAGACGGTCAATTTGCTCCCCACTGAGGCGAATTCCTGACTGCTGACTACCTAGCTGTGCTTTAAAAAGTTGATTTTCTGCGGTTAGGGCAGATCTACTTTGAACTAGGGACAATAATTGAGCAGGTAGCCCCAGTTGCATCATAGCTTGCTGTGTTGACATCGAACCAGCTTGTTTGCCCATTTGCGCTTGATAAAACTGATTTTCTTGAATCAAGGCGGTGCGAATCTTCAGTAGAGAAGCGAGTTGAGAAACAGATTTAGTGGGGTCGAAACTGATCAGGCGATCGCCTTTTTTAACTTTTTGTCCGTCCTCAACGTAGATCGTTTTAACTACACCACCTAGAGGCGCTTGCACTTCTTTAACAGCACCAGTTGGTTCTAAATTTCCTTGTGCCGGAATTGCTTCTTCTATTCTGGCAACGCTTGCCCAAACAATAGAAATAGTTGTCACCGACATTAATCCCCAGAGAATCGCCCGTGACCAATTAGAGGATTGTTCAAGAATGACGGGAGATTCAATTTCCTTAGTACGAACCGATGATCTAGAAGTGGGAACTTCTCGATTGGTAGTCGGTTCAGCGTCACTCCTATCTTCTTTTACTAAAGCGCGCACTGGAAATTGATATAGCTTTAGCTCATTGGCTGCCTGTTTTACTTTAGCTCCGTTGCCATTGTTTGTGTTCATAGTTTTAAGCGGTTAGCGGTTAGCTGTTAGCTGTTAGCTGTTAGTTTTTAGCTTTTGAATAAATGAATTGAGCATTCGTTTAATTTCTACTAATTCATCATTCAGCTTTTCGTATAAAGAATTGTCTAGAAAGCCTAAGTCATGAGCAAGTAAAATGTAATATTATAACTCCCTTGCCGAACCCATTGCCATTTGCAAAAACCGAGCAAAATCCGCGTCACTACCTCTTCCACAACCAGGGCAATATTTGCTGGAATAGAGGCTGAGCAACGTCTCATTTGACTTGTTAATCCATATATTTCTTCCTTTGGAAACATGGTAGTAACTTTATAAGTTTCAATGACTAATGGATGACTCTCGTGCCAAATCTTTAACTGCTTAAAGCCCTTCAAAATCTCACCCTAAATATGAAACTTAAAAGCTAACAGCGCGCCAGCTAACCGCTAAGCGCTAACTACTTCTTGTTGCTGATACAAACAGTAGTAGCGTCCTTTGTGGGACATAAGTTCGGCATGGGTTCCCTGCTCTACAACTGTACCTTGATGCATCATTAGAATTACATCTGCTTGTTTAATCGTCGCCAGGCGGTGGGTGATGAAAAAGACAGTGCGATCGCTAAATGCTTCTGCTAGATTTAAACATACTTGGCGCTCGGTGTGATAATCCAAAGCACTCGTGGCTTCGTCTAACACCAGTAAACTGGGATTTTGCAAAACGGTACGCGCGATCGCTATCCTCTGCCTTTGTCCTCCAGACAAAGCTGATCCCCGCTCTCCTACTCTAGTGTTATAGCCCTGCGGTAGGGACATAATAAAGTCGTGAGCAACTGCAACTTTGGCAGCTTCTACAATCTCCTCTGGAGTAGCATCAGGATTGGTTAGGGCAATATTTTCTTGCACTGTGCCATCAAATAACAGCGTATCTTGCAACACTACCCCAATCTGACGACGCAAGGAATACAGCTCGACTTTGCTAATATCGTAGCCATCAATTAGAATTCGACCAGAATCAAGATCGTATAGGCGGGGTAGCAACTTTGTCAGCGTACTTTTTCCTGCACCGCTAGAGCCAACTACTCCAATAAAGCTACCAGCTGCCAAGTCCAAATTAATATTTATTAGCTGAGGTGCGCCACTAGATGCAAAACGAAACGAGACGTTTTCATACCTCACTGCCCCGTGAATTTCCGGCATTGAAATATTATCTCTACCTGCTTGTTCAATTTCTTGGGGAGTATCGAGAATGTCACTTAGCCGTTCTAGAGATAGAGCGGTTTCTTGGAAGTTTTGCCACAGTTGAACTAATCGCAGTAAAGGACTGGTGGTGTAGCTTGCGATGATCCGAAAAGCGATTAATTGCCCCAAAGTTAATTTACCTTGCAGTACCAAAAATGCTCCCACCCACAATAGTAGCAAACTCGACAATTTGTTGAGAAAGTTACTAGTTGAACTAGCTGTAGTCGAGGTTAGTACACTCTTATACCCTGCTGACACATAACGGGCATAACGCTCTTGCCATTTCCACCTTGATTTGAGTTCAATATTTTGTGCCTTAACAGTTTGAATTCCTGAGACAACTTCGACTAAATAAGATTGAGTTTCGGCATTACGTTCAGCCTTGGTACGTGACTGTTGTCGAATGACTGGGGCAACGATAAATGTCAAGGCAGCAAACAAGGGTACAGTAGCTAAGGCAACGATGGTAAGTAGCCAGCTGTAAAACACCATTACCCCGATGTAGATGAAAGAGAAAACCGCATCTAACACCACTGTTAAGGCAGTACCTGTCAGAAAGGAGCGAATATTTTCTAATTCGTTGATGCGGGTGGCTAGCTCTCCTACAGGACGGCGTTCAAAATAACGCAATGGCAGACGCAGCAAGTGATCGATCACTTGTGAGCCTAAAGCCATGTCTATGCGATTAGTAGTATCAACAAATAAGTTTGTACGTAAGCTGGTGACAATGGCTTCAAATATAGCCACTATGACCAGGAAGATACCTAATATATGTAAAGTTCCAATACTGTTTTGAACTAGAACCTTATCAATAATGACTTGCGTCATTAGAGGATTAGCTAAGCCAAACAGTTGGACAAAGAAGGAAGCAATCAATACTTCCAGCAGTACTTTGCGGTAACGGTACACAGAAGGTAAAAACCACGATATACCAAACCGCTGCTTGGGGGTGTAAGGAGTGGGTTGCAGCAGGAGAACTTGTCCTTCCTCTCCCCAAGTTTCAATAAAATCAGCTGGTTTGATTCTCCGAATTCCCATTTCAGGTATAGCTAGAACCAGTTCTTTTTCACTTGCTTTATAAAGCAGGGCGAAACTGTCTTGCCAACGTAGCATTGCTGGGGCTTGCAAGCGACTGGCTGCAATAGCAGGCACATTCACTAGTTGGGAATTTAGTCCCATTAATTCGGCTATACCCCCACATAGTTGCAGGGAAATGCTGCCATGATGCTTAAAAGAATTATTTAATGTTCGCTTGAGGATATCTCGTTTGAAGGGCATCCCCAAATGTTGACTGAGCATCTGGAAGCAAGCCAGAGTTGCATCGATAGGTCCCCTACCCTGAACATAAGGGTATTTGGTTTGTTTAGGTTGATATGTATTATTTTCCAGTTCTTGGGGACGCTCTGGAGCATAGGGAATTTCTTGACTGTCGAATGCCGAATGTCGAATGTCGAATGTCTCTTGTTCTGTGGTTAGTTCTCTTAAGGCTATTAAACGGGCTGATCCTGGGCGTTCTACTTCTATATAGCCCAGCTCGTCTTTAGGATTTAAACGGCTGCCTACGGTAAAGTTAGTTTTAGCTCCGCCGCTGAGTAACCAGACAAAATTTGGTTCTAATGAGTTTAGTGGCGTTTTACCAGCAGGTAGATTGAGAATGTGTGCTTGTTCTTTTGCTTTTAGCGCTATCTCGTTGAGATTGTCAGCACCACTAGCTGTGCGCTCTAGTTCAGCACATAGTAAGTCAAATACTTCAATTATCGAGCAATGATTACGAAAGGCATCGGCGAACTGGGGTTCTTGCTCTAGTAATTCCAAGAAATCAGCTGCTTCTAATGTGAGGCAAATTGTTTCAGTCGAAGCGAGCGCTGTTTCACAAGCAACACCACGTAAAAGGCTAACCCAACCTAAAACCTGCCCTGGAGGGAGTAATTGTAGGGTAACAGGTGCTATTGCACCTGGGGCATAACCCAATAAACGTGCTTGCCCTTCGTAAAGGATGGCAATGTGAGCTGGTATGATTTCTCGCACCACAATTGCTTGTCCCATGCGATAGCGCAGTGGTTGCAATTTTTCTGACAGTCGCTGTCTCGATTCGGGAGACAGACAATCAAACGGCGGCGTGTTTTTAAGAAATTCAGATATAGGAATTGTAGTATAAGTCATAATGAGGGGCGCTATAGCTAGGGGCTAGGGGCTAGGAGTGTACAAGCGGAGGCGAGAGGCTAGACGGTTTGTTTCTCCTCTGCCCCTCTGCTCCTCTGCTCCTCTACCCCTCTGCCCTCCATCTCCCACTTTTTCATCTCCTGATTAATCTGCTGTGAAATCCAGTTTTCAAATAAGTTATTTAATAGTTGTTGCCGTATTGGTTCATCTAATACAGCGGGAATAAACTTCTCTAGTCGCACAATCACGATCCATTCTCCTAAGCGAGTAGGAGGCAGTAGCTGACCTGGTTGAGACACGGAAAGCATCTTTGCCAAAGCTGGGTGGGGTACGCTTAGTTCTACAGGTCCTTGCAACCCGCCTGTTTGTGACTCTGGACCTAAAGAATATTCTCGTGCCACTTCAGCAAAGGATTGTTCTTTTGCTTGAATGCGGAAATATAACTCTTGAGCTATTCCCGCATCTTTGGTACGAATCAGAGAATAAATTACCTTGTCCAGTTTCGATTTGTAATTCAGAAAATAAGATTCTAATTGCGCTGACCAGGTTGCGATTTTGTATTTCGCAATCCTAAGCTGTCGTGTGGCTAAGGCTTGTAGTTTTTCCTCAGTAATGCCGTAGCGCGCCAGCCAAGCTTCAAGTGCTTCTTGGGAAGTGATATTATGCTGCCCAAAAAACTTTTGGTAGGCGATCGCTATTTCTTCCTCGGTGCAGCTTATATCAGCGATCGCCTGATCGATAATCAGTTCGCGTAATAACTGAGGTAGCATCTGATAACCCACTAGTAAGGGAATAATCTCCTCATATGTAATTGTTTGGCTACCAACTTGTAAAGCTGCGGTCATAGCATCATTGTCAGAAGGTGAGAAGTAAGTAAAATTGCTCTTACCACAGTGTAGGCGATCTTGCGAGCATTTTATACTTGGGAACAAATTAGTAAAGGCTGAGGGATAGAATATATCCCCAGCATTAAGGTTTTAGGTTAAACGATTGTTTTTGCTTAAACGATCGCACTTGGTATGCGAAGAAATTGGTATTGCTAGCTAGACACCAGGGCGATCGCACTTGTGTTAACTCATGGATCCACCACTGGTAGAGCCACCACCAAAACCACCGCCACCACTGCCGATGTTTTCAGGGTTAACACCACCTGCAAAGATATTCCAGAAGTTTTCACCAGCAAACGGGTTCCCGCCATAGGCTAAGTTGCCGCCACCAGCACCGCCTGCGCCGCCGCCAGCACCACCGCCAGCACCGCCTGCGCCGCCGCCAGCACCACCGCCGCCACCGAAAACTTGCTCGAAGCTATTAATCCCCACTTCGCTCAATCTACCCCAAGGCGAAGAGCTAAACTGATTGTCCATGTTGCTACCTGGCGTAGCGGAATTGTTACCACCTTCGGCTGAGTTTTCACCCTCACCCTGGGAGTTACCACCCATCGAGGAGTTTCCACCACCAAAGCCGCCGCCAGCTCCACCAAAGCCGCCACCAGCTCCGCCAAAGCCGCCGCCAGCTCCACCAAAGCCGCCACCAGCTCCACCAAAGCCGCCGCCAGATCCGCCACTAATGAGACTATCGAATTCCATCAGCACAATCCTTCTATTTCAATCAGGTAATTTCAAGGTTAAGAGAAACATCAAAAAGACAAATAGGAGCTTGCTTTGTTCGGAGGTTCTCCACTGCGTATCTATACTTCTTAAAGCAACACTTAGGTTTCCGACGTGCTAGTTAAACTTAGCAACCATCTACTACTTTTTGATAAATCTCCGAATTAGCTAACTTTATTGAATTGCTCCCCCAAGCAGTCAACCTAATTGTTTCTTGCAAAAAAGAAATTGCATCTACTACGCTATTTAACTTTATGAGGTATACGGTAATACGACAATGAACAATCTTTTGATACCCTTGTCAATTTTTTAGCGGTTAGCGGGGCAGTTATCAGTTACCAGTTACCAGTTACCAGTTACTAAGCCAGCTAACAACTAACAGCGCGCCAGCTAATCGCATAGAGACGCGAAATTTCGCGTCTCTACTCGCTAACAGCGCGCCAGTTAATAGCTAAATGCTAGCTAAATTAGAACTTGTGTTGGTATGAGCTTGCATTCCACTGAGCGAGGACAAAGAATCATTATTGTTGATGATACTGTTTAGGGCATTACTATCACTAGTGCCAGTACCAGAGGTGGACATTGGCTGGTTAAGATTCCCACCACTGCTTAGTAGCTTAAGGAAATCATCAGTGATTTGGTTGTAGAAGGAGTCAATAAAAGTAGTGGTTAGAACATTTCCATCGCTATTTTGTAACTCCTTTAAACCACCGTTAAGCAATTCATCAACCTGATGACTAAGTTCATCACTAATTTCACAGCGATCTACAACTATTGCCCAGTCATTATTACCAATAACTAGGCTGTTGTTTCCACTAAAAATTTTGCCATTACTAGCGGGACTACCGATAACTATATTGTTATTACCTTCAATCCAATTGCCATTACCAAGGGTTTGATTATTTTTACCTAAATACCAGTTGCCATTGCCAACGGTTGCGTTGTCTTCCCCAAAATTCCAGTTGCCATTGCCAATGGTTGCGTTGTCAGTACCATATTGCCAATTACCATTGCCAATAGTTACATTGTCATCACTAAAGTACCAGTTACCATTACCAAAGGTTTTGTTATCACTAGCAAAGTACCAGTTGCCATTACCAATTGATTCATTATCAGTAGCATTAAATTTGCTGTCTTCACTACTGGCTATATGGCTAATACTAGCGAACCAGTTTGGATTGTCGAAGGGTAAGGGTAAGCCATTGAAGGTGAAGTTGCTATTGTCACTACTATCACATGAGTTACTACCAAAAAATTCAGCCAAGGGGTTGTTGGTAAATGTGAAACCAGCTTCTTGGGCTTGCGCCATCACATTTGCACTTTGGTTATCATCTCCACTGACTGGATGAGCGCTGCTATCTGTCGTAGTATCAGGAGCGATCGCATGATCGCCGCTATTTGCCCCAGTATTATTACTATCAGATGGTTTGCTAACGCCAAGGATTGTGAGCAATTTATTGAACGGGTTGTTCGGATCTTGGAAGTTGCTCTCGTCAAGCCCTGTAAAGTCCCAAGTGTAGACACCATTGGAGGAACTCTCACCACCCGTAATCGAGTTAGTACCATCTGTTGAGGTATTGCCACCACCCGTAAATGGGTTGTTGCCACCATCAATGCCACCGAAAACTTGAGCGAAGCTAGTAATCCCGACTTCGCTCAAGGAACCCCAAGGTGACTGAGCAAACAGTTTGTCCAAGTCGCTATTACCTGAAGTCTGTTCATTGCCTTGGCTATTACCGTCACCTGCAAACGGGTTGCCGCC
This sequence comes from uncultured Chroococcidiopsis sp., assembly GCA_964248365.1. Lineage (GTDB taxonomy): Bacteria > Cyanobacteriota > Cyanobacteriia > Cyanobacteriales > Chroococcidiopsidaceae > Chroococcidiopsis. The sequence goes on from CAXTYC010000005.1 coordinate 10,383, forward strand.
ACCTGCAAACAAGTTACCACCGCCTGCAAACGGGTTGCTAGCACTAGGGGATGTGTTGCTATCCCCCGTTGTGTTACCACTGCTTGCAAACGGATTAGCAACACCTGCAAATGGGTTGCTAGCACCACCAGATGTATTGCTACTAGGGGATGTGTTATTTGATGTGTTAATAGCACTTGCTAACTGATTGCTATTACCTACAAACTGATTACCATTACCAATCGATCTGTTGTTACCAACCGATGTGTTACCACTGTTTGCAAATGGAATGCCACTGCCTGCAAACGGGTTGCTAGCACCAGCAAACGGATTACTAGCACCTGATGTGTTACCGTCACCCGATGTGTCAGTGCCACTTGTGGTGTTGTCACCACCCGATGTGTTACCACCACCTGCAAATGGATTTGAGCCACCTGCAAACGGGTTGCCACCAGAAAAATTCCCGCCACCAGCGAACAAATTGGAGATATCACCAGAGGGCGAGTCACCACTAGCAGCATTGCCCCCAGCTGGAGATTCTCCACTACCGCCACCACTTAAGATAGAAGCAAGCTCATCTTCGCTTAGGAATTGGAGTAAAGGACCAAAGGGCGATTCCTTCAGTAGGCTGCTGGTATTTTCAGAAGCATTGCTATCAGAAGAGTTGCTGTTGCTATTCTCAGAAGAGTTAAGAGTATCTAAATTAGAGGTTTCCATCAGAAATAATTTTCCTATTGCTATTACAGAAATTTACTAGAAACATTAAAACTACTGATTTACGTTAGCTTTTTTGTGTTCACAATTACTTATGTATGATCCTATAAATATTGTGAATTTAAAACTAAAAAAGCTACCACGAGTTGTTAATATCCATGTTGAATTGTACTTGGCTTGAAGTTATTATAGAAACAAACTAAGCACATAATTACTATCAAAACAAGTCGAGCCAATTTGGAAGCGTCCAATTCAAAGCAGGCAATTATCTACCTGATGTCTGAAAGGCAAAGGCTTGTACGCTTTTAATTCCCAGATCCCCTTGCCTTGCAATTTGTTTTAGTCATCCATAATCAACAATACCTGTAAAAATTTGCTAGCTAAATCAAGTTAATTTCTATATAACCCCTTGGACACGTGTAGCAATTGCTACATCTAACAAGTTAAAATACTTATGGTTCATTGCACATGAATAATCTTTCGATTAATTTGTCAATTTTTTTGATCTTGATTAGACAAAGCAAAGTAGTAGCCAATTTATGCTTATGGCTGTAGCCCGAGATATATCGTTGTGTGTGGTTGCTTAGAGCTTAATGACCTTGATGGAAATAAAAAAATTGGGCAAACCTTAATTACCGCGCCCCTCGTTTGAAACGATGGGGGTTCGCTTCCAAGGATCTGGAAGACCCCTGTGTAAAGGTTTGCCCAATTTTTTAGAAAGGAGGCTCGCCAAAGGAGCGAACCTCCAAGCCAAGGCTAGTAAGCTAGCGCCTGGAAGCGAGAAATGCCCAATTACAAATTATCTAGCCACTTTCTCGGCAGCCATCACGAACTTACGGAAATTCCGAAAGAATGTTTCGACAGTGCCTTCTGCCAATGCAGTACGGACAGTACTAATTGCTTGCTCCAAACTGTAGTTTGTTTCTACTAATGATAATGCAAATGCTGCGTTTAAAGTTACTAGATCAACAAGAGACTTTCGACCCTGTCCGCCCAATATGGCTAAAAATTCAACGGCATTATCTGTAGCATTTCCTCCAGAGATATCTGATGGTTGCACGGTCTTCATGCCAAAATCTTCGGGTACTATTTGCTTTGTACTGATGTTAGATTCTTTTACCTCTATTAGTTGGGTTGAACCTGCTAAAGTAATTTCATCAAGTCCATCAGAGCCAGTTACTACCAACGCTGTAGCTCCCAGTTCGGACAAAGTTTCAGCGATGATTTGAGCAACCTTGCGATCGCCACAACCGATCATCTGATATGCTGGTTGACTGGGATTGAGTAAGGGTCCTAATAAATTAAAGACGGTAGGAGAACCTACCTCAGCTCGTGCAGAGGCAAGAATACCAAAACTAGGATGCCAATCACGAGCAAACAGAAAAGTTAGCCCAGTGGTGTCTAGACTTTCTATTGAACGTGCTGTGAGTGCAGGCAGGGACATACCCAGCACTTCTAATAAATCGCAAGACCCATTCGGCTTGACAGAACCTCGGTTGCCATGCTTAGCAACTCGAACGCCAAGTGCCGCCGCAATAAATGCTACCGTTGTAGAAACGTTGTAGCGTGGTCTACGAACTCCGCCAGTGCCAACTATATCTAAATCAACATCACCAAAATTTGCTTGTCGCCTTCTGTCCCAGAGGACATCGCGGTATCCTAGTAGCTCTTCGGGTCGGGCATCAGTTATAGGTCGAGCCTGAAGGAAGTTGACAATTTCATTAAATTCAGCTTTGCCCGACAAGAGGTACTCCATAACCTCACGAGCCTGAAGGCGGGTACGCGGGATTGATAGTTTCATGACAGATTAGGTTTTCCTTGGGTTAATCAGAAATCTCGCACCAGAAGGGACACAATAGACCTCTTGCACTCGTCTTTTTTTTTGTTGCTCGCAAAGACACGAAGTGGAGCCTCTCCGTTCCCCGAACTCTTTGCCGACGGCTAGGGTAGACGCATTCGCGCAGCGGGGTTTGCAGGCTAGCCGCGATCATTCGGACGCAAAAAGGAGCCTTGCGCTCCTTATGCTAAGAAGTCTAATGGGGAAGTTAGAAGTTTAGAATAAGCTCCTGGCGAGTAGGAATTAGACATAATAGGCGAATTTGTCTAACTCCTAAATTCTTCTGGCTCATTTTTCTACCTAGAAGATATGAACAGGTCTATTAGGAGTAGATACCACTACTCCTCTTGGTTCGCTATTGAGGGGCATATAGCATATCTAGCCCCTACAATTGCTCTTGCTTTTAGCTACCAATTCCTAAATTGGCAACGGTATGCACATCTTTATCACCACGCCCAGAGCAGTTGATGACAATGCGTTGATTGGCATCTAGCTGCGGACAGAGAGTGTCTAAATAGGCGATCGCATGAGAAGTTTCTAGAGCTGGAATAATCCCCTCTAGTTTGGCGAGGCGATGAAATGCTTCTAATGCCTGCTGATCTGTGACGCTATAGTAGTCAGCGCGACCCAAGTCTTTCAAATAACTATGCTCAGGACCTACACCAGGGTAATCTAGTCCAGCGCTAATAGAATGCGCCTCGATCACCTGACCATCTTCATCCTGTAGCAAGTAGCTCATTGCTCCATGCAATACACCAACTCGCCCCTGTGTCAAGGTTGCCGCGTGTTTATCAGTATCTACTCCAGCTCCAGCTGCTTCGACACCAATCAACCGCACGGTTTGTTCATCAACAAACTCATGGAAGATGCCGATCGCATTGGAACCGCCACCGACACAAGCTAGGATAATATCTGGCATACCGCCCCATTTTTCCAGACACTGAGCGCGGGTTTCTGTACCAATCACGGCATGAAAGTCACGCACGATCAATGGGTATGGATGGGGTCCTGCAACGGAACCTAATATATAGTGGGTTGTTTCTACATTAGTTACCCAATCCCGAATTGCTTCACTCGTCGCATCCTTGAGCGTGCCTGTTCCTGCTTCGACTGGCCGCACTTCTGCTCCCATCAGCCGCATCCGAAACACGTTCAGCGCTTGGCGTTGCATATCATGGACACCCATGTAAATCACGCAGTTCAAACCAAAACGAGCGCAAACAGTTGCTGTGGCAACTCCGTGCTGACCTGCTCCTGTTTCGGCAATAATCCGCTGTTTGCCCATGCGTTTAGCTAGCAACACCTGAGCTAAAGCATTATTAATTTTGTGCGCCCCTGTATGGTTTAAATCCTCACGCTTGAGGTAGATTTGTGGTCCTGTACCATCAGGTCTAGCATAGTGAGCAGTAAGACGCTCAGCAAAGTATAAGGGACTGGGGCGACCCACATAATCCCGCATCAAGCCTTGTAGTTCTGATTGGAAGCTTGGATCGTTGCGATACTGGTCATAAGCTATTTCTAGCTCACTTAATGCAGGCATTAAGGTTTCAGGAACATACTTACCGCCGAAACGTCCAAATCGACCGAGATTATCAGGTCGTATGCGGGCAGCTGAGATTGTATCATTGATATCTGGTGTGCTTACCATTTGTCCGATTCCTCTTGTGAAATATAGATTTCTTGTTTGGGTAGCAGGGGGATCTGCGTGGGAGAGGGGGAAAAGGGGAGAAATTACCTTTTACCTTTTCTCTTTTCCCCTTTCCCTTTTACCTTTTACCTTTACCCTTTACTCTTTTTCTAGCCCCTTACTTAGCTGAGCCTACCTGCAGCAAGAGATGCAGGTGTAATTGCTGCTTTTAGTTCTCGACAAAGTTCAGCAATGGCTTGCAGTCCTTCATCTTGACTACCAGTTGCTAATTTTTTGACAAAGGCGCTGCCGACAATTACGGCATCTGCTCCCCAATCCATTGCTTGACGTGCTTGATCTGTTCCTGAGATGCCAAAGCCAATTCCAATCGGTTTGTCGGTTATGCTTCGCATCGAAGTTAGCAAATCATGCACTCGGTTTTGGAGTTCTGAGCGCATACCTGTAACGCCAGTGACACTGACTAGGTAGATAAATCCTTGCGATTGACGCGCGATCGCTTCTATCCGATCCTTAGAACTAGTAGGAGCCACTAGCAAAATCACCTCAATTCCAAAGGTGGCAGCAGTAGAAATTAATTCTTCTGCTTCTTCCAAGGGTAAATCTGGAACCACCAACCCGCGCACCCCAACACTGGAAACTCGCGCTAAAAATTGCTTAATACCTCGATTTAAAATCGGGTTGTAGTAAGTGAATAAAACTAGAGGTGCTTTTAGGCTGGGGCTAACTTCTTCCACCATCTCTAAAACTTGTTCTAATCCTGTTCCTTTTTGCAGGGCGCGCGTTGCGGCTGCTTGAATCACAGGTCCATCTGCTAGAGGATCAGAGTAGGGTACACCCAATTCAATGATGTCAGCACCGCTGCGATCTAAAATGCGTAAAGCTTCTTTTGTGGTTTCTAAATCTGGGTCGCCAGCTGTGATAAAAGGAATCAGAGCGCATTGTTTGCGATCGCGTAAAGACTTAAAACAATCAGAGATAGAAGTCATCTTGACAATTCACCTAAAACGTGATACTAGATAATGAGTAATCGGAGCAGGGAGAGGGGGAATCAGGGGAGAGTTGGGAGAGTGGAAGAGGGGGAGAATCATTAATTACGAATTACGCGCTGTGCGTTTTACGAATTACCCTTTCACCTTTTCCCTTTCACCTTTACCAATTAGCAATTAGCAACTTGTAAAACAATCTTGCCGTGTACACCTTCACCGCCTTGTTCGAGCTTTTTGTGTGCTTCTGCAACTTGATTGAGTGGAAAGGTCATACCGACAACAGGCTTGATTTGTCCTCGTTCAATTAGCGTCGAGAGTGCTTCTAGTTTAGGACGGGGACGGTCTAAATGGACGAAGTGAACTGTAATATTTTTGCCTATAGCAGCATTTAGATCCCCCTGTACGCCAGTTACAGTTACAGCGCGACCATCCGCTTTGGTAACATTTAGACTTTTGGCTAAGACTTCACCGCTGACCGTAGAAAAAGTAACGTCAACTCCTTGACCGTTAGTTTCCTGCATGATGATATCAACAAAGTCTTCGTTGCGATAGTCGATCGCTCTGTCTGCACCCAGCGACTTCACAAGTTCAGTGTCGTAACCGCCACAGGTTGTATAAACGTATGTACCTGCTGCCTTGGCTATTTGGATGGCAAAAGAGCCTACACCGCCAGCCCCACCATGTACTAGCACAGTTTCGCCAACTTTTACATCTGCCTTGGTAATGAGTCCTGCCCATGCTGTCCCGCCTGCAACTGGCACAGCTGCTGCTTCTAGGTGTGATATATTTGCAGGCTTTTTGGCAACAATCGCTTCATTTGCTACATGATACTCGGCATTTGCGCCGTCACCATCCAAAAGCCCTATGGCGTAATATACCTCGTCACCTACTTTAAAATCCTTCACGTCGTCAGATATAGCCTCAACAACACCTGAAACGTCGTAGCCAAGAATTGCAGGCAGTTTAATTCTAGGTCCAAATCTACCTCGACGCACTCCACAATCGGCAGGGTTGACAGAAGTTGCACAAACCTTGACTAAGATTTCATTTCTACCTGGTGTGGGTTGATCCACCTCGCGCTCTTCAAAGACTTCTGGATCTCCGAAGCGTGCGATCGCCATAGCCTTCATTCAGCTACCTCAGCATTCAGCAGAGTACGCACAGCCTGCTCTATATCAGGTTGTTTGACTAAAGACTCTCCTACCAAAACCGCCCTCACGCCAGCTTCAGCCACCAGGGATAAATCAGCAGATGTGTACAATCCTGATTCACTTACAAGCGTTATGCTTTGACTGGATAATTTCTCCTGGCGCTGTGCAATCAGTTTTTGGGTAATTCCTATATCAACCGTAAAATTCTCCAAATTACGGTTATTAATTCCCACTAAGCGCACATCTTGTAAAGCTAGCACTCGGTCAAGTTCTTCCAGAGTATGCACTTCCACCAAAGCAGTCATGCCCAAACTGTGGACAATTTGCAAAAATTCCTCAAGCTTCTGATCTGACAAAACAGCCGCAATTAGCAGGATAGCATCTGCCCCTGCTGTTCGTGCTAGATATATCTGATACGGGTCAATAACGAACTCTTTGCACAAAAGTGGTATTGACACGTTCGGGCGAATAGCACGTAGATTGTCAAAACTGCCTTGGAAGAATTTCTGATCCGTCAGCACTGATAAACAGCTTGCACCGCCGCGCTCATATGCTTGGGCGATTTTCACCGGATCGAAGTCAGCCCGAATAACCCCTTTACTAGGTGACGCTTTTTTGACTTCTGCAATTAGGCTTGGTCGATTGGGACTTTCTTGCAAGGCTAGCAAGAAATCTTTTGCCAAAGGTGCATCTTTTACCTGTTGTTCCAGGTCAATCAAAGGTAAATCTGCCCGCATTTGAGCAACTTCTTGCTCTTTATACCACACAATTTCTTCTAGAATATGGCGTGGTTTGGCATCACGGGTAATGCTAGGACTTGGGGGATGAGGACTGATTTGCATACTTGGGGCGCTTGGGCTTATGGTAATCGATGAGCGGGAACGTGGTAGTTGGTAGACGTAGCACTGCTACGTCTTTCCTGGTAATTGGTAGTTGGAAGCTTGGTAGTTGGGAGCTTGGTATTTCCCCTACTCCCTCTGTTACCTTGTTCTGATCGGAGGAAACCACATCTCAGACTCCGCGCTACTCCCTACTCCCTTCTTCCATTACCTATTTAGCAAACAAAGACTGTTTTGAGGAGTCTTTAGATTTAGCATAATTACCGACCACGTTCTGGATCATTTTCAGACCTACTTCACCAGCTAAGGTCATGATTGATTCTGGGTGGAACTGAACGGCGGCAATTGGCAGTGTTTTATGCTCGATGCCCATAATTACATCATCGTGGGAAATAGCTGTCACCTTCAGATCTTGCGGCATTCGGTCGGGCAAAGCAAACAATGAGTGATATCTACCCACTTCTAAGGATTGCGGTAAGTCTTTGAATGTTACCGAATCAGGATCTGTGACAAAAATCCGAGATGTCTTACCGTGCTGGGGATAATTGAGAACTCCAAGTTCACCCCCAAAAGCTTCAACAATTCCTTGCAATCCTAAACAAACTCCGAAAATCGGAATTTTACGGCTTACGCAAGCGGATACTATCTCTGGTACACGGAAGTCACTCGGTCTACCAGGACCTGGAGATAAGACTACTAGGTCTGGTTGTTCGGTATCAAAAACATCTTCGGGGAAACCATGACGCAGTGTTGTGACGATCGCCCCTGTCTGACGGATGTAGTTTGCCAGAGTGTGAACAAATGAGTCTTCATGGTCAATTAGTAACACTCGCTTGCCTCGTGCAGAAGGAGCGATCGCCTGTAAAATTTCTGAATCCCTTGACAAATTCGCCTGATTCTGCTTTTGACTGCGGTGAATTGTCTCAAACAGAGCGGCGGCTTTGGTGTGAGTTTCTTGTTCTTCTGCTTCTGGAACGGAGTCATAAAGGACTGTAGCACCAACTCGCACTTCGGCGATCGCGTTTTGCAAGCGTATAGTCCGCAAAATCAAACCAGTATTCAGGCTACCGTTGAAGTTTAACCAGCCAACCGCTCCACCATACCAACGCCGCGCACTGCGCTCATGCTGTTCAATAAACTGCATAGCCGCCCGTTTTGGTGCGCCTGTCACTGTTACTGCCCAAGTATGGGTAAGAAATGCATCCAAGGCATCAAACTCAGGACGCAGTATTCCTTCAACATGATCTACTGTATGAATTAGGTGACTATACGCCTCAATTTGGCGACGACCAATTACTCTTACCGATCCAGGTTCACAGATGCGCGATTTGTCGTTGCGATCGACATCTGTACACATCGTCAGTTCAGATTCATCTTTGCGAGAATTGAGCAGCTGACGAATTTGATCTGCATCTTCGATCGCATCCTGTCCCCGCCCAATTGTTCCACTAATCGGGCAAGTTTCAACACGCCTACCTTCGACACGTACAAACATCTCTGGAGATGCACCAATCAGATACTCTCCACCTAAATTAAAAATGAATCCATAGGGGCTAGGATTGAGTTGCTGTAGCGTTTGAAACAGCTTGCTGGGCGCTTCGATACACGCTTCAAAAAAAGTTTGACTAGGAACAACCTCAAATAAATCGCCTCGGCGAAAATAATTAAGTGCTTCCTTTACTCCTTGGGCATATTCGCCCCGCTCATGATCGGAATTTTGAGTAGGAGTACAACGCTTACCCTGATACTCAATGAATTCATTGGTACGCGGTAAACCTACTGTGCTTCCATGCTCTGTCTCAAATTCATACTGGTAACGAAAAGCCGATTGCTGATAGTAGTCAACAATCACCAGTTCATCAGGCAAATATAATACTAAATCCCGCTGATCTGTGGGACGAGAGCGAAACTTTGGCATTGACTCAAACTGAAATACCAAGTCGTAGCCAAACGCACCGTACAAACCTAGGTGTTCGTCTTCGGTGCTGTAGAAGGTATGTAGAAGCTCACGCACGACAGTGAAAACAGACGGTTGCTTGCTTCGCTCTTCCTCTGAATATAATCTTTCTGCTGACTTGACCCTACCAGTTATAAAACTTTTTTCTACCCTAAGTTCCTCAAGCTGCGATTGTTCAGAAAGACGTGCTGCTAAATACGGTAGTAGTACTTCGCCTCGCTCGTTAAGTGCAGTAAGCGTGAAAGAATTTTCCCTGGTGGCTAGTTCCAATGGCGGATTAATAAAGCCAATCGCCCATCTTTTGTATCTTCCAGGGTATTCGTAGCTACTAGTGAGCAAACCTCCTCGTTGGGAATTAAGGCACAGTAAAATTTCTTCCAGCGCGGTGTCCATTGATGCTTCAAAGATGGAGCGAGATACATGAATACCGCTATTGGTTGTGTAACTGTGGGATTCTAGATTCATAACGAAGGATGAAGTATAAAGGCTAAAGGATAAAGGGTGAAGGATAAAAATTAGGGTAGGGGTAGGGGTAATTCCTGGTTCGTAGTTATTTATACTCTATATAGCTATATATCGCGTTTGTACCACTACTCGTAGTTCATCCTTCACACTTCACAAGTTGTGTATTTGATCAATGCACTCTTAAAAAAGCTTATAAAATGCCCTGTAGCAGTCGCCATGAGCATTGTTTTGACAGCCTTGTCAATTCTTTCGATCTTAGTTTTGGCAAATACAGCTTTTAGAATTCGCGCATTCGCGCATTTGCAATTCGGAATTTATAATTCTGCTGGGGGGCAACTCTGCTGGGGGGCAACTCTGCCCTCTTGTGCGGGTAACAACAAAGTATTCTCAATTTGCGATCGCACCTTACGAGTCACATAATAATTGCTATTTAGGCATTCAACTAGCAATTGATTGGCACCATAGTATTGTTTGAGTGCTTCCTTTTGCTGCTGATTAAATTGCCAATTGTGACCAATGTTACGCTCGGAAATAATTACATTTCTTAATTGTTCAAGCCAAGCCATACCGTTGGCTTTCCACCACTTTAAAAATTGTTTTTTGTCTTTATCATTCTGGGGCAATTGTCCTTTAAGTTGTTGCAGAAGTTGCTCTAGCCTCGCCTCACATCCATGAGCATAAGTTATTGCTCGATCTAGAACACTCTCAAATACTAGGGCAGGTTCGAGCGATCGCTCAACAATCTGATCGAGAGCTAAGGTACGGTCAAGAGCCAGGTCAAGGGCAAGGCTATGCTCAAGATCGCTCGTCAAATTACGATCAAGTAACCTAGCAAGCTCAAGGCTACTGGCAAAAACAGCCAAAATTCGGGCAACAGCCAAGTCAAAATAAAAAGCCCTTACAATTTCTGGTTTGTAAGAGACAGATACGGCAGAGGATTTTTGATTTACCCATGTGACAAAAGCTTGTAATTGTACATCAGAGGCTAATAATTCATCAATCTTTTGCTTAATTAATAGCAGCAGGTAATCAGCAGTTCGTAACATTCCCGCTGTCAGAAAAAAGACTTCGCGCCATCGTTTTTCATTGATGTGATTGACCAGTTGCTTTAAAGATATCTCTAATAATTGAGGGTCAGAACTGTTAACAATTTCTCTAGCAGTCAAATACTCTTGAAATGTTAAATGAGAAAATGAATAAATTCCCTGCGCTCGTTCTACTAATAATCCATGCTGTGCTTCAATTGACTTAAGTACGGCAGCGCTCTCAAGATGCAATGCCGAAGGTAAGGTATTCACACCTGGTAAGTGGCTAATATAATCCGCAATATACTGCTCTATTTTTTCTTGGGTAAAAAAGTATTCACCTCGCTCAAAGGTAGTCAAAGCAATTTGACTGAGTAAGTCTTTTTTATGCTGGATGGATAGCTTTTTGTATATTTGATCTCGCTCAATATTACGTTTAGCATCCCATTTTTTCAATAATATATCCAATCCTTCTTTATAAAGCTCTGAACGATTCATAGGAAAGTCAGCTAATTCTTCAAATACCAAACATAGCAGTGTCAGTAAAAGAGGATTGGTAGCTAATTCTCGAATCGAAATGTTTGTTTGTAGCTTTTGGATGAAGGTTTTACTTTTATTTGAGTTTTTAGCGGCAAACCACTTGTTAGCAAAATCCTTCACATCAGAATCATCAAAATCGGCTATTTCTACCTCTGTAAACTCTTTAAAAGTGTATTCTTTGGCAGCAATTCGACAAGTTAGGATAAAACGATTAGCATGAAATTGAGTAAAACAGTCTATAACTGAATTTAAAACTCGTTGACTATCTATTTCTTTGACTTCATCGAGTCCATCTAGTAGAATGAGCATTTTGCCTTGGCTTAATAATTTTTCAGCAACTTTCGCATCAGTAATGCCATAGGCTGAAAATTGTTCTGTAATGTATTCAAGTAAGCTCAATTGCTGTTCCATTTCTGCAAAGTCCTTGAGCGTGATAAAAATCGGCACAAGATTTGCTAGCATCTGACCATTATTACAACCAATCGCTATATGCTTTAAAAACGTTGTTTTGCCTGCACCTGGTTTACCTAAAACAATCAGCTTTGGGTATTGTTCGACCGCTTTTACTCCAAGTACTCGTTCTTGAATAATTGTGCCTAAGTTCGGGCGTTCAAATTCATCAGCTAGAGAAATTTTCAGTAAGTCTGTAAGTTTTAGCCGTTGTCGTCCGCTGATTTTTTCCAAAATGTTGACGTTAGTATAGATTTCACCCAGATCAATCGGCTGGGACATATCTAGCGCCCGCATCACGCCGCACTTTAATTGGACTTGGGCGTATCCCTTCTGCCGCACCTCTTGTACAAGAGCATCAATATCAAAATCTTCGTCGCTGGCTAAATTTTCCCCAGCAAATTCATCTTCTTGGGGTAAATCAGCAATATCTTCCCAAGGAAGTTGTAGCTTTTGGCAAATCTTATGAAAGTTTTCCCGCCCGATCGCTTTACCTGCAATAAACTTGTGGATCGTGGCGCGAGATATGTCCAATTCATCGGCTAGAGCAACCTTAGACTCAATGTTCAGCAGGGCATTTTTTACTTTATTGATGCCTGCTGATGATACTTTGAGCGATCGCGTTGCTCGTTTTCTCACTAAAAACACTTTCCTTAATTGAGTAATCGATCAGTGGTAGGTTTTCATTTTAGGACTTACGCAGTGACACAAAAGACGATTATGGGTGGAAGCTATAATTTCTCATGAAAGCGATACTCTTGTAACTGCGAGAAGCACCTGTTTACCTAACAACTAAAAGAATAACTTCAATTTAGCTAGAGTTGCATCCTCCTTTTTGGGAACTACATTTCCAACTTGAGATTTGGCTTTTCTAAACAGTCCTTTACCTGCTGCATAGTGTACACATCACTATCTATCTGTACCAAGTAAGTCCTAGATTTTTGACTTGTATGGTAACGCCCCTACTCACCCCTTTTCCCCTCACTCCTATTTAAGATGCCCTAAAATTAGCCCATAAATATCAGTTGGCTCAAGCGCTGTTGTACCCTCGGTTAGGTGGGATTGCTGAGTGATGAAAAGTGGACCATCTGCTAAAGAAGTGATGCTACCATGAGAACCGCGTACCAGTGAAGCATCTAGCCCAATTACGTCCATTAGGTAACGAAAACCTAGTTTTTTCTTGAGTAGGGTTAAGCCTACCTTTGCCTTGGAAAATGGTATCTGGGGGTCAACAAATAATTCTACAGGGTCGTAACCAGGTTTACGATGGATATCAACTGTCCTAGCAAAATCAGGTGCTTTACTGTCATCAAGCCAGTAGTAGTAGGTAAACCAAGCATTCGGATCGGCGATCGCCACTAATTCCCCTGATCTGGGATGAGCGAGATGATATTGGGACTTTTGCTCCTCGTCTAAGACTAAGGCTACACCTGGAGTTGCTTCTAGTATTGCCCGCACCTTGGGGATATAGTCTGGATCGTTGACATAAACATGGGCAATTTGATGATCGGCAACTGCAAATGCAATACTAGCTCCTGCATCTAGCAGTTCTCGTCCTAGTTCTTCCCGTACTGTCAATAAACCATTTTCACGCAGCATCCGATTTAGGTGAATCGGTTGAGTTACTGATGTGATGCCATATTCTGACAGTACAATCACTTGGGCATTGCGATCTTGATAATATTGAATCAAATCCCCACAAACTGCATCAATTTCTTGTAAGTCCTTTGCTACCAAGTTTTGCTCCGAACCAACACGTTGCAGGCAGTAATCGAGGTGGGGCAGATACACTAATGTTAAAGTCGGGTTGTGGCGTTGTTCAACCCATTTGGCAGAGTCGGCAATCCACTTGGTAGAATCAATTGATGTATTAGGACCCCAGAAATTGAATAGGGGAAATTGACCCAGATCGGTTTGGAGTTGCGATCGCATCTCGACTGGCTGCGTGTAAATATCAGGAATTTTCCTGCCATCAGCGGGATACATCGGTCGGGGAGTAACCGCATAATCTACCGATGAGTACATATTATACCACCAAAACAAGTTGGCGCAGGTAAAACTAGGATCGAGCGATCGCGCTACTTCCCACACCTTGCTCGCCTGAACGAGTTTATTCGATTGTCGCCAGAACTTAATTTCACACTCATCCCGAAAATACCAGCCATTAGCGACAATTCCATGCTCACTGGGAAACTTACCTGTAAGATAAGTTGCCTGAACTGAACAAGTAACAGCGGGTAACATTGATTTGACTGGAACCATTTGCCCATTCGCCGCCCAACGGGACAAAAACGGCGTATGCTGCCCGATAAGGCTGGGTGTCAATCCTACTACGTTCAGAACAACAGTCTTTTTCATTAGGGGCTAGGGGCTAGGGGCTAGAGGCTAGTGTTGAGGACAAGGGGACAAGGGGACAAGGGGGAATTAAATATTCACAACTTCACAACTTCACAACTTCACAACTCCTGACTTGGAGACTTCCGACTTCCGCGCTTCCGAATTGTGATTAGACTTTGTAGCGTGAGCCGATGCTTTTTTGAAAGGCAGGACGTGAGGACAGCTGCTTGATATAATTTAAAACTGCTGGGTAGGTGTTCAAGTCTAGCTTGCTCATTAGCTGCTTGGTTTCGTTCACAACTTCAGGGTAGGCGCTTACGTCTAGTTTGAGCATGATCGGAATGTAAGCGAGTATTGATCCTACTGCCACATCTGCTATAGTGAAGCGATCGCCCAGTAAGTAAGGTTGATGCGCCAGAATTTGATTGATTGCAGTCAATAAGCCAGGTGCTTCACGCACCATATTCTCTTTTACCAAAATCGCTGATGACAGCGTGGAATTACCAAACAAAACCCATTGAGTCAAGATAGCGCGTTGCTCTAGATCTGAAGAGATTTTGCCGTATTTCTCAGCCAGATACAGCAAAATTGCCCCAGATTCCCAAAGCTGAAAATCTCCGTCTATAATTGCTGGGACTCTTCCCATTGGGTTAATTGCCAGAAATTCGGGCTGTTTGTGCGCTTCGGCGTGCATATCTAATTGCACATATTCGTAGGGAACTTGCAGTTCCTCTAGATACCACTGGACAATTGAGGCGCGGCTAAGCGCACCACCATAAAGTTTCAACATAGTCTTTCTCAGTTCACAGCTAAAGGAATTTGTGAAGCGAGTGCTTTTTCACATACCCAATCATATTCGCGCACAAGGGAGGCTAGCAAATCCAACTTCATTCCTTCTGGCAGTACATCCCAGGTGTAAGTTTCAATTTCTAGGTGATTGCAGGCATGATTAGTGCGTAGCAAATCTAGCACAGTAACAATGTCTTCTTGGGTAGAGTGTAACAGTTGGTAATCGTGGATAAAAATTGGAACGTGAAAGTGAATCCGCCATTCGGTAGATGTAGTATGCTCAAAATTGGGTAAAGCGGTTTCTAGATCTTGATAGTGATGTAGATCTCCATTAATATCCCGTTCAATTACCTGGTGTAGATAGGTAGACTCAGCAAAGGGACGCAACCGCTCTACTACCTGGCGGCGCTGTTTTGCATCTTCCGGCACGTTCACTTGCAAAGCTGCACTAATTTGAATCTTACCAATTTGAATCCCAACGGCTTCAAATTGCTTGAAGACTTTGCCAGGTTCTTCATACTCTAGGGCAAAATGGCAGGTGTCATAACAAATACGTATATGTTCAAGTAGATAAGATTCTGCTGTTGAACGCGAAATTCCTAAATGCTCTGCCAGGTAAGCTCCACCAATCGGTAATAAATGCTTTTGGAAATAATCAACTACTTCGGCAGCATTTTCAATTAATCCATCGGGTTCTGGTTCCAAACCCAGGTGCAGCAGTTTTCCTGTTTCGGCTCGAATGCGTACCATTTGAGCCGCCACCTGTGCTAATTGAATACTGGCTGTGTCTATGACGGATGCCTGTAGAACTTGATTTCCCTCAAACCAAGGCTTGTACGATAACGGTAGTGTGGAAATGCTACCATCCATACCATCTGGCAACAGATTTGCCAAGATGCTTGTTAGTCTTAAGGTGTAATCTAATCGCTCTTTTTTAGACCAATCTGGGGCATAAACTTGGTCTTTCACTACCTGCCGATGAAATCCGCCATAAGGAAAGCCATTCAAGGTAAACACGTATAAGTCTTGTTCAATCAACCAGGAATGAAACTGGGTCAAGGTGTTTCCTTGCAACAGTTCGGTTGCTGCTACATTGGCTAAGCGCAACCCAATGCCGAATGGTTGGTTTGGGGAAAGCTGTGCTTTGAGAACTGGAATGTAATGTTTTAGATTTGCAAAGACTTCCTTCCATTCTTCACCAGGGTGAATGTTGGTGCAGTATGTTACGTGAAAGCCGTTATTTGTTCCTATCTTCATCTTTTAGCTACTTGCTCATGGGTAATGGCTAATGGGTAATGGCTAATGGGTGTTACCAACTACCGTACGCGCGGGTTTATCAGACATACTTGTGAGGCGCAAGATAACTCGTTTAAACCCGCCCCTACCAACTACCGTACGGGCGGGTTTATCAGACATACTTGTGAGGCTCCAAATAACTGGTTTAAAGAGCGCCCCTACCAACTACCAATTACCAATCAGCTAACAGCGAAATTGCTTGCCTGTACAATGATATATCTACTTCGTGAACCTCAATTCCCTGCCCAATACTTTGTAGCAGCATCAGTGTTAATTCTCCGCCTAAGTGTTCCCGAAACTCGGTCAATCCTCTGAATAGACAGCGGGATTCTAGTTGAGAATTAGCTGGCGACAGTTCTGACACGTACAATGTGAAACCGAGTGCCTTTAGGGTATTCATTACCCGTTGCCACTCGGGGCATGAAAGCAATCCTCGCAGGTAAGAATAGGTTGTATCTAGAGCTATACCGATCGCTACTGCTTCGCCATGACGCAGGCGGTAATCCGTCAATTGCTCCAATTTATGTGCCGCCCAGTGACCAAAATCCAAAGGACGAGATGAACCCTTCTCAAAGGCATCGCCGCTATTGGCAATATGCTCTAAGTGCAACCCAGCGCAACGATAGATCAACTGTTGCATGGTGTCCATGTCTCGATCTACCAGAGCTGAGGTATGTTCGGCAATGAACTCAAAGAAGGTTGCATCTTTGATCAAAGCTACTTTGATTGCTTCGGCAATACCAGATCGCCAGTCGCGCTCATCCAGGGTTGTCAAGAAATCAAAGTCATTTAGAACAGCATAAGGTGGTGCGAATGTGCCAAGAAAGTTCTTCTTATTGAAGGCATTGATACCGTTTTTTACACCAACGCCGGAATCATTTTGTGCTAATACCGTTGTTGGCACTCGCAGCAGTCGAACGCCTCGGTGAGCGGTTGCGGCGGCATATCCCACCATATCCAGTACAGATCCGCCACCGATCGCTAATACGTAAGAGTGGCGACACAATCCAACTCGTTCAATCACCTGGTGAATTTGATCTACCAAGCTAGGAGTGTTCTTGGCGGCTTCTCCACCTGGCACAATTATTGGATCGCCGATCAATCTGAGAATATGTTCATAGCGATCGCTATAGTCTGCTAATTGCTTTAGCAATCGATCATGATGCTGCAATACTCCTGAATCTACGACAGCGATCGCGTGGCTGGGGCTTGAATGTCGATCTGCAACAACTTGCGCTAGCAATGGATTGTCCACGTTGAACAATCCATTGGTAAAGTGTACGTTATATTCAAAGATTACTGGAACTCTTTGATGTATGGGCTGAATACCATATCTAGTCTTGGGCTTGATGTCAACTGCCATATTATTTAGGATGCAAAATTTATGAGTGAGGGGAGAGCGATAAAAGTATAAAGTGAAGTTTTGCAAGTATTAATTGTGAAAATTTATACCCTTCAACTCCATTTTGAATTTCTTTTTCTAAAGCAATCCACACCCAACAGAAATTTGAACAAAGGAAATTCAAAGGAAAACTTCAGCATTAAAAGCCTCTTTAATATTTTAAATTTTTTTTAACTTTTTTGGTGTAAACTTTAGGGCAATTTTGTGTTTAATTAAAGGTGGATTTGGGAAACTGTCTTATATATATTTTGAATTAAAAAACCTGAGTTATAATTTCAGGGCATTTGTTGATACTTGCAGAAACTCAGCCCTGGTCAAAGCTTGTAGAAATACTTCAACCCTGTGAGAACCGTCAACCCTAATTTGGTTGTTGATGATGAAGAAAGGTACACTAGTGATGCCATTAAGCCGAGCAAATGTTGATTGGGCTACAACTGCATCCAGCGCCACACCATTGTTTAATTGATGCCCAGCAACAGCTGCGTTCATGCCAGCAGCTTTGCCTATGGCAACAAGAACGTCAATGTCTCCGATATTCAAACCGTCTTCAAAGTAAGCTTTGTAAATCGCTTCTACTAGGGCATTTTTAATCTTTTCTGGTGCTATAGTAATAAGTTGATGGGAAAGTGTTGTATTGACAGCCAAAGATATTTTGTCGAAATTTAGTTTTACCCCAGCTTCGTCACCCACTTGCCGAGTGTAGTCAAACATTTGTTCGAGTTCTTCTAATCCCATTTCTTTCCTTGACTGCATGAAGGTACGAAACTCGTATCCTTGAGGAGGAATGGTGCTATCTAACAAGAATGGATGCCACCGAATATCTACTGGTTTGCCTTGCCATTGTTCGAGTGCATCGAAAAGATGCTTTTTACCAATCCAACACCAAGGGCAGGCGGTATCGTGGAAGATGTCAATGAGCATAGTTTTGTTTTTTTGTTCTCTAACCACAATCGGTAGTACTTTCTACACCTGGACTACTTTAGCAGCGATGGAAGGACTGTTGCCTTCGTGGGCTGCATAACTACTTTGCTCTGGTGGAGATTGGGTTTCTTTGTTAAAAAAGCTTGCTGCTGCTTCAAATTCTCGAATTAGAGCAACTCTATCTTTCTGTGCGACTAGCTGCGCCAAGCGACTGTAGGTGTTTGCTAACTTTTCAATTGTTTGGCATCTTTCTTCTGTAGCCAGCATGATGTCCACACACAGAGTTGGATTTTGAGCAAACAAACGATTTACTATGTCAATCTCTTGGCGGTAGCTTGGACTTGCCATCGACAAGCTACGGTCTATGTCAAAATTTTCTGCCGCTAAAAAGACTCCGAAGCTAAACCGAGAGAAGTGCTGCGTCGCCTGAATGATTACCATCATGCTGTCATGCTCTTGGGGAGTGCATTCGATTAGCTTTGCACCCTGATTTTGCATGAAGTCAAGCAACCATTGAAATGAATCATCATTTCTGCCTGAGCAAACTACAACTTTTTGTCCCGAAAAAGATTTTACGCTGGGACCAAACATAGGATGTAGCCCCATTACAGGTCCTGTGTGTTGCTCAAGCATCGCTTCTACTGGCTCGGTCTTGAGGCTAGTGATATCAGCAAGAGCTGTAGTTGGGGCAAGATATTTGGCTGCACGTTTAATTATATCTACAGTCTTTTCAATTGGAACGCTGACTAATACTAGCTCTGCCTCACCTAGCAATTTATCTGCATTTTCCCAATCAGAGTTTCCCAGATTACTAACGCTGTGACCTGCGGCTGAAAGATGCTGGGTGAAGAATTTTCCCATTCTGCCACGTCCACCGATTATGGTGATTCGTCGGGACTTGACGAAATTGTTGTTATTGTTATTATTTAGACTACTTACAGACCCAACTTTATTGGTAAGTACAGCAATACAACTCATGATCGCATTGCTTGCCCAAACATACTCAGGAACATCAAGCTGTTCGAGCAAGGGAGCAACATAAGAAAGTTGCTCCTCAATATTTGGCATTCCTGATTGGGCTAGAATTGATAAGCGATCGCGTAAAAGCTCGATTATACGCTCGTCAGTTTGTTTAAGCTTTTCTGGTATCATATTCGCTAATTAGTGGTTGGTAATTGGTAGTTGGTAAAGAGTTAAAGGTTAAAGGTTAAAGGTTAAAGGTTAAAGGTTAAATCAATTCCCTTTTCCCTTTTCCCTTTCCCCTTTTCCCTTCTTCCATTACCCATTACCCATTACCGATTTACAGACAATTTCAAGTCACAGCGAAAGCCTTAGCCAGTATGATTGAGATTGGCAATAGGCACAAGACAAGCAATCCGTAGGGCAAACCTGCAAAACCAGCAGCAACTGTGGCATCTAAAACGATTAGTGACAACACACCAGCCTTTACAGCGATTCGGATTTGCTCTGGAGAAGGTTCGCGCAAAGCTTTGACAAAAGGCAGCAACACCCGAACAGCAAACAGAGTAATAAAGGGTAATGACTGGAGAACTTGATAATCTTTTAATAGCCCCAGCCCTAAAAGTCCAGCAATCACTAGGACAATTAGCACTAGGGCTATGACTCCAGTAATACGCTTTGCTCCATGTACTTCACCTCGGCTGAGGGTAGTAATAGCAGCAATGTAAACGACGGGAATAAGAGCTAAAAACCAATACTCCCCTAACATTGCAGGTACAACGCTAACGCCTAGTAAAAGGTTGCCTCCCCGACAAATCCCCATGTTAAGCGGACCAATAACAGCGTAGTGCTTGCCAAAAGCATCATAAAGTAATGCCGCAACAGCGATACTCGCAGCTAAAATACCGCTCAACCACGAAACTTGAGCAGCTGCAACTACACCTACAACTAAAAGCAGGCTTCCCAGTAAAGTTGCTTCTACAAGGGACGCTCTACCACTAGGAATTGGTCGCTCTGGTCGCTCTTGGGCATCCAATTCGGCATCAAATACATCATTGAATACAACACCACCGCCATATAAACCAGTAGTAGCAAGCAGCAGCCATGCTAGTGGCATCATACTGGCAAGGGTTATTTGCCCAAACATTTCTGTGTTTAAAAGCAAAAAACCAGAAGCCGCGAAGCCAACCAAAATATCTGCCCAAGCAGTGACAATATTAGCTGGTCGCATCATCTGTAGATATGCCAACAAGCGATTGGTACTTAAACTTGCACTATTCATATCAAATTCGGATTAATCGCTTCATTTATAATGATCTTCTTTGTCTTTCTTAGCGTCTTAGCGTCTTTGCGTGACACTAATACAGTGCGTCGCAAAACGCACCTCGTTCACTCAATCAATACGTAGTCGCGGCTAGACTGCACAATCGGCTCTTGTCCGCGCAGGACGGAATTACCATTGAATAACTGTCGCTGGTCAATAGAGGGCGGGTTAAGCCAGTCAGATTCTTGCATCTGACCACTTTGGCTGTAAGCAGCTAGGGCATTTTTGTAACAAACAGCCTCGACGTGAGATAGGGGAATTCCCCGCTCTAACATCAGTTGGGCAGTTTTAGGTACAGCGAGAGTGTCGCTAATTCCCCAATCAGCACTACTGTCCACGATGATGCGATCGCACCCATAAGAGCGTACAATTTCTACCATCCTGGCATTCCCCATCTTTGTATATGGGTAAATCGTAAAAGCTGCCCAAAACCCTCTATCTAGTACTTCCTCGACTGTTTCTTCATTGTTGTGATCTACAATCACGAGGGAAGGATCTAACCCATGCTCAAGGCAAACATCCATACTTCGGCTAGCGCCTGCCTTTTTATTGCGATGGGGTGTGTGAATCAACACCACCATATCTAGTTCTTTTGCCAATTCTAGCTGTTGGCGAAAGAATTTATCTTCGGCTGGGGTTTGGTCGTCGTAGCCAATTTCACCAATGGCGACTACACCCTCTTTGCAAGCAAAAAGAGGCAACAATTCCATTACAGCTTCAGCCAATGGTTCGTTGTTGGCTTCTTTTGGGTTTAACCCAATTGTGCAGTAATGGCGAATACCAAACTGAGCAGCCCGAAATCTTTCCCACCCCACTAAGCTACTAAAGTAGTCTTGAAACGAGCCTGCATTGGTACGAAGCTGTCCTAACCAAAAGGCTGGCTCAATCACAGCTACAATACCTGATTCTCGCATCACCAGGTAATCATAGGTTGTGCGAGCAGTCATATGAATGTGAGGATCAATAAACATCATAGTAATTAGTAATTGTTAATTGGTAATTGGTAATTGGTAATTGGGGAAAAGGGTAAAGGTAATTGTCCCCTTGTCCCCTTGTCCTCCCCCTAGCCCCTAGCCCCTAGCCCCTCGCTTAAGCTGTTCCAAGTCAGGAGTCCTGATTGGATGGAGGCTTGTAAGTTTGGGTAACGGGCGAGGAGAGTTTGAGCTTGCGGTAAGGGACACTCGGCACAAGCAAGGGCGGCGGCGGCTTGCCCTTTTGGATCGCTTTGCGCGATCGCTTGCTCTAAATCGGATATTATGGTACAATCTGCAAACTTTCCCACCAATCGCCAAAGTAGGGGAGATACTGTGCGAGAAGCGCGAAAGCGTTCATGGGCATAGTCAATTGCCATTTTAGTTAGTTCGGGATTAGTGCGATCGTCCAATCCCTGAATTAAATGCAGAGGACTACCCACAAACAGAGCTTTTAATACCATTTGGTTCCAAGCAAGATTGTCAAAATACTCTGCTGGATATGGATTTCGTAAAGCCACAGCGTTGAAAACTGCTGTCATATTGCTGCGAACTCCTTCCGCAGCACGTACTTTAAGCCGTTCTGGATAAGGTAAAAGGGGAAGGGCTTGATAAAGTGCTACTCCTTCTCCTACATCAGCGGTGGTAAATACTTGCTCCAAAGTTTGCAAATATTTCTCTGCATTATCTTGGGGTAGAGCCAGTACTAGTATTGTACGAGCGACTTGATCCACGCTCCAATGAGCAGGAAACCAGCCTTTGCGCATTGTCGAGGCTGCTTGTAAGTCTTCTTGTGTTAGCTCCAGGTCTTTTTTTCCTACATAGCGAGGTACTGCGCTAAAAGCAGTGAAAAATACTCTTGCACTTGCTCCCTGGCTAATTTGCCAGCTTTTTTCATCGAGCCAAGTCAGACCTTCTTTGGTAATATGCTGTCCCAGCCAGCGACGCATTAAGTCACTTACACTTGTTTGGTTTAAATAAGTTGCAGAAGACATAAATCTTATTACTTATAGGAGAGTTGCTTTATTTCCTTTTACGCTTGCTTATGAATGTTTTAATTTGCTTTAACCCACTTGTGCTATTAGCCCAGAAATTAATTTCTGGGCGGGGTATCAGTCTAATAAAACAGCCAGGTTCTTGAAAGGTTACTTTTGAAAGAGCAATCCCTTCTCCAAACAAGAGCTTTGAAGGTTCAACTAGCCTCTAGCTGGCTGAATTGAAGCTTTGCTTTTGCTGCAAATATTTCTTCAATCTGACAGCACCAGCTCCAATTCCCAGGACGGTTAATCCTAGTAATGTGCTTGGTTCAGGAACTTCGGTACTACCTTTATCGCCTTCCTTATAGTTGACATCTAACACTTGGACACGACCTTGGAAGAAATCGTTCACATAGTACTTGTCACCTTGTATGGCTGCACCTGACGTCCAGTTAAATCTACCTGGTGTGAGGTCGAGGGGATCACCATAGGGAGAGGGTGCGCCCAACGCTACAGGTGGTACGACATTGCCATTTGCATCGCGGGCAGGTTCGCCAAATGCAGTCAGGAATTTTCCGTCTTTATCGAATACTTGGACGCGGCTATTGATCGAATCGGTCACGAAGATATTATCTTTGCTGTCCACTTTCACATCAATTGGCTGATTAAACTGCCCAGATCCGGTTCCTTGTTCGCCAATAATCTTAATCGGTTCTCCTTGTGGATTAAGTACCTGAAGGCGGTTATTGAGCTGGTCGGCGACAACGATATTGCCATCAGAGGTTATCCCTATGCCTGATGGTCCTTGAAATTGTCCAGGTGCACTACCCGTAGTGCCGCCAATAGTACCAACTATGTCGCCATTTGAATTAAATTTCAGGATGCGATCGCCAGTATAATCACCAACATAGCCAACGCCATCTTTGTCAAATGTAATTTGTGATGGTCCAAAGAAAGGTCTACCTTCAATCAGACCGCCAAATTGACCTTGAGCAATCGATTTGATATAGTTACCGTCGCCATCGAATACATTGACGCGGTTGTTGAAAACATCACCCGCATACAGATTGCCAGTACCAGGCTCGAAGGCGAGCGCTGCTGGCTCGTCGAACTGTCCAGGTCCGCTGCCCGTACCGCCAATTCCTTTGATATAGTTACCTTGAGAATCGAAGACCTCAACGCGATCGACTCCGCGAGCGTTAGCTACGAAGACATCCCCAGTTGATTCCTGCACGGCTACGCCTTGGGGAACGGCAAGCGTGCCAGGAGCGCCTGGAAACTCGCCTTGGGCTAGGTTAGCAGGTCTACCAATCTGACTGTCATATTGTAAAGTTACCGACTGCGCAAAGGCTTGCGCTCCTCCTGCTAATACCACACATCCGGCACTAGCAACAGCAATTGATACATTTTTTACTAATTTCACGAGGTTTCACTCCTAGTTTTGAACCAAATAATCGTTGGTTTCGCGTAGTGCGATTGTATTTACAAGCACACCGTCTTTTAAATTATCACTGAGTAGATGACTTCCCTGTATAAGTACTTATCAGAAAACTGCCAGAATTTCTATGTCTGAAATTTCGATCTATTGTGGGCGATCGCTCTATTTGGAACAAAGGCATCACTTTAGTACTCAGATAAGTCTGGGATCAGAAACTTGCCTCACCTAACAAATCGTCAGTAATTGCACTCTTTCTGTCCCAGACTGTATTGTGCGATCAACTGTAGTGTTTGCTACACTTATCCCGAATAACAAGAGCCTCTACAGTTGAAAATTAGATCTCTATTGAGCCTGCTTTCGTCTCAACTTTGTTCTAATCATCCAAGCCATTAGCAAATTTGACTCGATCAAGTAGCTGCTGACGCTTGCGCTTCAACATTGCGCCACCGCCTATAGCACCAAGAGCTAACACTCCTAGCATAGAAGTAGGTTCGGGGACTTCTTCTGTTTTACCTTGATTACCGTAGCCATCCACGCCATCAACTCGAACTACTTCCCCATTTCCAGGACCAACGCCCTTGTTTACCAGGTAGATCTCATTGTTAGGACCAACTGCGATCCCAGTACCAGACCGTAGCCCGTCAACTTCAGAAACTAAAGTTGTCCTCGTACCATCTGGAGCTACTCGAATTAAAGAACCTGGTAGATTTGCTTCGTCTGCACCCTTCCACTGTGACTGGTCAGCGAATTGTAAGACTAGCAAATTGCCGTTCTTATCAAACTTGATGTCTGTAGTTTGCGTAAACCCATCAGCGTAGAGTTGTGGCTTACCATCATCTCCTATGCGCCAAATGCGGGCTTTACCTTCGGGAAAAGGAAAACCTGAATATTCGCTAACATATACAGCGCCATCGGGACCAACTGCGATACCTGTGGGTACTGATTGAAGAGTCGCCTGATTTGCACTAGGGGCAGGGGGCGTAGTTGCTCCTTGCTGACCAGCAGGCGGTAGTGCTTCTCCGCTCGACCCTGTTCCTGTCGTAGGTACGGCAGAACCGGGCGCAGGAGGTGGATACACTGGGTTGTCTACGGTTCGTGTAGGAATTACAATTGGTGTGAGGTTACTGCCATCGAGATTCGTCTTCCATACAACGTTCGCACCTCCATCAGCGATATAAAGATTATCACCCTTAATTGCCAGACCATAAGGGTTGCTAATTACGTCGCCTTTGTCAGGATTAGTCGTCAGCTCAGCTTTCGCCAAGTCAGCAATAGCTGTGTATTGACCTGTGCTTACATCGATTTTGTATAATTTGCCCAAGTCAGGAGCATTAATTACTTGATCCGCTGGGAGTGGTGGAGCAATTTGCGCTTGCTGCGGTGGGAATTGGACATTTGCAGAAAGGGCATTTAGCTCTGAATCTCGGTTTGCTGGATTACCAGCCCACCCTGAAATAAAGTAACCATTGCCTTGATCGTCAAATTTGACATCTTGAGGACCTGCTCCCTCATACCCAGAAGGCTGTAATGCTAGAGACTCAAAATTGCTGATTACATTGCTAGTCTCACCAGTTTCTGGGTTAATTTTGGCGATCGCACCAGTATTACCTTCACAGATCTGGGCATACGCTACGCTAGGCGATGGCTGACATTTGCCATCTCCCCCACGACCTGTCTCTCCTAGGTAGAGATCACCGTCAGGACCATAGGTTAGACCGCGTGCATTATCAAATCCTTCGGCAATTGTTGTTAAACTGGCAGCGTGAGCAGCTGGCATTCCTGCCAAGGCAATACATGAACTTAAAAGCGTAAGAGTTAACAGCCTAGTCTTCATATTTTCGAGAGTGGTCGTTTAATAGTTGTTAGTTGTAGATACTACTTGATGATTGTTACAGAAAGAATATTGATTACTGGACATCAGGCATCAAAGATGCACTACGAGTGGCGGGATTATGAAGGCATATAGCTCATTCCACGCGCAAACGTTTCTAGATTACCAGCCTTTGCCTCCAGAAAACGTTTGATGTTCATGCTTTCTGCACCAAAGTCCTCGAGTTGTAGCTTACCTCTGCGGGGAGTTTTGCCTACTTCCCAGAAGGTGAGTCGGTGCTGAATGCAACCAGGAGCAGACGGATCGCCGAAAGCATAGGAGGTGGGAATTAGAATCGTGGGGCAGCGCTGAATATAATTTTCATCAGGATAGTAGAAATCCTGTTCAATTAGGTAATAATTCTTCAGATCGTGGGTTCTGAATGTAACTTTTACCTTCTGGTTATATTCATCGAGAAATTCACCAGAGCTAGGAGCAATTTCGCCCTGAGATCGCAGTAGATGCGCCCATTGAGTCATGTTACGCAAATCTCCTAGGTAGGCGATCCCTTCTTCAAGGGGAGCATCGATATAGATTGTATCTACATCAATTCTGTAACGTCCCTGTGCCGCTTCTGTACATCCTGAAGAGCGTTCCAAAATCGCTTTGAGAGATCGACACTCAGAAGTATGTACTGTGTGAATTCCCTCCATGATCATTGGATTGCGCCGCTTTGGATCTACAAAGCTCAACCAGTGGAAGTATACTCCCTTTTCGTCTGTGCCAGGCTCAATATATTCTGGAGGAAATAGAAAGACTGGGTAAACCTGGAAGTACTTTTGGTACTCAAGCCCACAGTGCCATTCTATACCAAAAAAGTCAGAATTTTCAATCTTTCTTACGTGATAATACAGATCTGCATGATAGCCCGAAGCTGTACCACGCCAGGTATTCTCGTCGATCTGCTCTTTCATCCGACTGAAAAGAGTCCAATCGTCTAAGTTCTTTAAACTACACAGGTAGTCGAAAGCCGTTTGGGGAGAAGTTGCTATATAAGCAGAGGTAGCAAACGTATTTTTTTCCATTGGTAACTCCTTTAAGGCAACTAAGCCGCAACCTTGATTTTTTTGGCTCTCATAATCCGCTCTTCAGCCAAACGCTTAGAAGCCTCTTGCGTAGTTATTCCCTCGTGTTTAGCCTTGCTAAAAATTTCCAAGAGAGTGTCATAGATGTTATTAACTTGTTCTAAAGACTCGGCATCATCTAGATCAATCAGTTCACTGTAAACATTAATTAAGCCTCCTGCATTTATGACATAATCTGGGCAATAGAGGATGCCTTTTGCTTCAAGCATCTTGCTATGCATTTGCTCATCTTGCAACTGATTGTTAGCACAGCCTGCAATAATAGAAGCTTTAATAGAAGGAATTGTCAAACTGTTAAGAATTGCTCCTAAAGCACAAGGAGCAAAAACATCAACATCAAGCGAGTAAATTTCCTCTGGTTCTACTACTGTTGCGCCGTAGAGTTGTTTAATCTCCTCTGCCTTCTTCCTATCTACATCAGTTACAAAAAGTTCTACACCTTGCTTATGCAGGTAATCACAAAGGTTTTTGCCTACATTACCAGCTCCTTGAACTGCAACTCGAAGTCCACTCAGTTCTTGTTTTTTGAGTTGAAATTCGCTGGCAGCTTTGATGCCTAAATACACGCCTAAAGCTGTTGCTGGGGCAGGTCCTCCAGCTTTTTCTGTTACACCCACAACATATTTCGTTTCACGCCCCATCGTCCTTACGTCTTCAGGGCAGATATTCATATCTTGACCTGTAACAAAACGTCCTTTGAGGCTATCAACAAAACGCCCGTATGCTCTGAGCATTTCATCTGTTTTGTGTTCAGGATTAGCAATAATTACTGCTTTTCCACCACCTACAGGAATGTTCGCACAGGCAGCTTTGTAGGTCATACCGCGACTCAGACGCAGCACGTCTTGCAAAGCATCTTCCTCGCTGGCATAAGGAAACAGACGAGTAGCGCCCATAGCTCGACCAGGGCTGGTATCATGTAATGCGATAATTGCCTTAAAATTTAAATCTTTGTCATGGCAAAACAGAACTTGTTCATGACCCATTTCTCTAACAGTCTCAAACAGCTTCACACATATCTCCTCATACATAGGGATTAGGGATTAGCGATTAGCTATTAGCACAGATTAACTTGTTAGTATTAAGAGTTTATAGCTCAAATGCAATAACTCGAAAAACCAAAAGCTAATAGCTAACAGCTAACAGCTAATAGCTTTGTTAAACCATTGGGAATGAAATCTGTTCCTTCTTAGCTGAAGAATTTGATTTCACTCCTTGTGCTTGCAAGCTCTTATTTCGTCCGCCAGAGGGTGCAATCCGAGTATGATCGATGATTACGTCAACCACAAACGGGGTAGGAGATGCGAGCGCACTCTCTAAGGCTGACGAAATCTCCGACTCTTTTTCGACGCGGATACCGTCGGCTCCCATACTCCGAGCCAGCATGACAAAATCAGTTTCTGGCATCTGAGCATCTGCACCCTGAAGCCCCAGCATCTTCATGCCTTGTTCGCACATATTGTATCGGGAGTCGTTCAGGATAATCCAGACAGCCTTCGTGTTGTACTTCACCGCTGTGCTGACTTCCCCGCTGTTCATCAGCATTGATCCGTCCCCAGTAATCGCAACGGCTTTGCCGTTCCGTGCTTGGGCTGCTCCCACAACTCCGGCGACCATGTGACCCATCGAGCCTACACCAGTGCTGACTCGGTAACGATTCGTTTTGTCAATGCGTAGAAAATGAGTTGCCCAAGTAAACGAGTTACCAGACTCAGCCATAATCACTGCATCGCTACCTTCGACGAATACGCGCTGAATAGCCTCCATCACCACTTCAGGACGCACCATTTCGGTCGTAGCTGGACTAATTGCTTCTTGTTCTGGACGAGGCAGTTTTACACTTGAGGGACTCTTTTGAGGTAGACGCTTGAGCAGCGCCCGCAAAAATGCTCCTACATCAGAGTGAATGGGCAAGGTTTCAACAGATGAATACGCAACTCCTGGCACTTCGGGATCAATGTCAACGTGTATGAATCCTCTTAAAGGAACCATCGTCGGATTCCAGAACGAAGTTGGTTCACCTAAGCGAGTTCCCAGTACCAAAGTCCGTAAAGGCGGTTGCTCCTGCATATATTTGATTACCGAAGCGTGTCCGCCCAAGCCTGTCACGCCGACAAATTGAGGATGGTCTTCGCTTAAAATTCCTTTACCACGCGGCGAACACATTACAGCGGCTCCGGTTCTCTCTGCTAAAGCGCGAATCTCTTCTGCCGCACCTCTAGCACCAAAGCCAACCCAGATTGCAAACGGTCCTTCAGATAGCAGATCTACGCATTGCTCGATTGTTTCCTCACTTGGAGTCGTTAGAGAATGAGACAGATCTGGGGGAGACATTGGTGTAATCAGACAACTTGTTTGTACTCCTGTAGGAATACTCAAGTGAGCAACAAAGCCGCCAGGTTGTGACAAGCCCAGAGCAAGTCGGCGAGAAATTTGTGGGAGTTGCTCAGCCGACTCGACCGTAGTGGCAAAATTGAACAGCGCTCCAGAGGTAAAGATCCCTGAGCTTGGCAATGTGTATCCGCTGGTTTCCTGAATCGCCCACCGTCCGCGTTGGGGTGCTGAGGTGCAAGCAGATATTAAAATCACTTTTGCACCCTCACCGCGTCCGGCAAATAATCCGGTTAGTGCGTTGGTCAGTCCGGGACCTGCTGTTGTAAATGCCACAACAGGGCGATCGCTTGCGAAATATGCTTCAACAGCTGCAAAAGCTGCTCCCCCTTCGTGGCGGCAATGAATCACTTCAATACTACTATTAGACATCGCTCCCCAAAGCGTTGCCATTGCTCCTCCAGAGACACCAAAGGCTTGGCTGATGCCTAGATCTACTAGCATCTGGGCGATCGCTTCTGAAACCGATGGTAATGTGGCTGGCTCGTCGTCTGGAAAAGGAACAATATTCTCGTCGTTTGCTCGGTCTTCTACGTCGTTATCTGTTTCATTGAACCTTTTGTAATCGTAAGTAGGATCAATTGACGGCGTAGATTCTACGTAGGTACTTGAGTCAAAGTGAGAGTCAGTGACGATGGGCGTTGTTGATTGGGTATAGTTTTCAGTCATTGCCTTGCGGTAATTATAAGAAGTTCAACGAGTAGCTAGTGCCTATTTGAAGCCTCGAAGCGTTATTACACTCTATGAGGATTTGTAATTTCTAAAATCTGTTGAAGTTTCTGATCTGGCTCGACTGGCGGTAAGGATCTCATTGCAAAGGTGTTGCCTAGGTAATCCCTAAGTTGGAGCGAGTATTGAGTTGTCCTTGATAAAAGCTATTAGCTATTAGCTGTTAGCTTTTTGTACGAGTGTCC
Source organism: uncultured Chroococcidiopsis sp. (assembly GCA_964248365.1). Taxonomy (GTDB): domain Bacteria; phylum Cyanobacteriota; class Cyanobacteriia; order Cyanobacteriales; family Chroococcidiopsidaceae; genus Chroococcidiopsis. The sequence goes on from CAXTYC010000005.1 coordinate 40,649, forward strand.
TTTGAAGAATCACTAATAACCAATGAATAATCACTCAAAGGCGAATGACTCTTGACCGCTCTGGGCGTTGCTAGTAGACTCAGCAACGCTGAACAGTAATTTTACCTAATGTTAAGTAGCCACCCCAATGAGTAATCTTTTGATCGTGTTGGCTATTTTTTCGATCTTGTTCGTACTTAACTAGCAGAGATGCGGCAGCGCTGCATATTTCTCCAAGCCTGGGGACTTGTGCCGTAAAATTGACGAAAATAGCGACTGAAATGGCACACATCTTGATAGCCAACTGTTTCAGCAATCTGGCTTACTGTCTTGTCGGTTTTCAGCAGTAAGGCGATCGCCTGAGCCATCCGACGCTCGACTAGCCAGCGGTGTACGCTCTTTCCTGTTTGCTGTCGCATTAGGTTAGTCAGATAAGCTGGAGAGTAACCGACTGCTTGTGCTACGTCGCAAAGAGTAATCTGTTGGTGATAATTGTCCTCGATAAAACGGAAGACTTTACTCATTTGCGAACAATCAGGAAAAATCGAATGAGTCGTATTTAAGCTCACAGTATTATTATTTTGTGGTTGTTCAGTTGGCACAGACTCGTCTTTATACCAGCGATGGAGGGTAGTGCGCTTTTTTAGTTGAGCAGCGATCGCAGCCATTAATTCCTTCAAAGTACAAGGTTTAGTGAGAAAGTCATCTGCTCCTAACTCCATCGCTTTGCGAAAATCAGTCCGGCTCGTCTTATTAGTGACAAAAATCAAGGGGATAACACTTGTAATCGGATCGGAGCGAAGCTTAGCGAGGACACTGTAACCATCGAGCATCGGTAGTGCGATTTCGCAAACTATCAAATCAGGTAACTTTTCTTTTACCCGTTGAAGAGCAACAATACCGTTCTCAGCACCACTTGCGTAAAAACCTTTAGCTTTCAGGCATTCTAGAAAAAGGTTTCTAGTTGGTAGGTTGTCTTCGATTACGAGAATTTTTTTCACGAGTTCCTCTCTCACAAAACCTCAATTTAATTCTTAAGCGCGTATTTTCTCAGACCTAATTGTTTTCTAGATCTGGGCTAACTCTAAGAGTAAATTAGCGTATGCTGCTTTTATTCTGGGCTTTTTGTATTCATAACCAAAAATCAAATTGCTCGATAATACTAATTTTTTATTTGGGCATCTATATATAAATTCTTAGTTATATATAGCTTAATATTGCCAGATTTACAAGTAAAACTCAAAACATCATTAGGTGAAATTCAATTGCTTTTCTCTAGACCGTATTTAACTTTTACTTACTTAATTATTAACCGATTAATTCTATTTTAAACATCCTACCTGAGAATTAATTTTAAAAAAAAATAATTACTTAACCCATTTAAATATACTTTTCCTTAATGATACAATATTAAATTAGCTTTTTAATATTCATTGAACATAACATTTAAAATTGTACTCTACCAGCAAATTTTAGGCTTTGAACACTAACAATATTTTGTCCATTTCTGGGCTGAAATATTGTGATTGGCTAAATTTATTTAAAACTCAATTACAGCCAGGAAAAGCTAATGAGTTTGTTTGACTTGAGCCAACACACTATTAGAAAATTTTTAAACCTACTTTAAAGCTTTCTTTGGTAACGCATTGAGTCCAAACACACTTACGGTTATAGTGTGTAGATTAACTCGCTTTACCGCACCCACTTTTGCCAAGTTCAACTTAGCAGTCATAGCAGAAGAATCGCAGCTAAAGTATTCTTGGTAGTTTGCTTCATAGCTATTGAATTCCTATTCCACCTTGATTAGCGTTATTGAATTTAGGAATTCATTTGAGTAGAAACACCTTTCAAAGGCAAACTATCGACATAACACTCCTGTTCTTTGTTTAGTACGACAACTGCTAAAACCTATAATTAGCAATCAATTAAATCCAATAAATCCAAGCAGTTGCGTTGCGAAGAATTAGATGCTTCTTGGTCAAATTCAAGTAAACTATCAATCGCTTCATCACCTCTGCTTTAGAACAGATTAGCGCCAACGCCAACTTTTTACACTGTACTTACCAGGGTAGGTAACTGGTTACTAAACTTGAGACTATCAAACAATACCACTGCTTGGAAAGTCTCAAGTGTCTACCTTATGTCTGTGTTGTGTATGATTTGTGCTATTGTTAGTATTAAAGGTACTATTACCGCTTCAATTGGAGCTATAGCAAGGCGTGGAGCAACAAGCTCGCATTTAGTGCCTAACTCAATTTTCGCAACAAAACTGCAAAAACTTTATACTCGTAATAATTATTGTTATTGTAACTTAGACTTGTAATAAGCTATACAAGATAAATTAACATTAGCCTCATTCTGAAGGTAGAAGCGATCGCAAAACAACAAACGATATGCTTATGTCTGCAATCAATTTGCAGATTCACTTAAAAGCTTTAACGTAGGCGAGGATCTGATTGGTAACTAGTAATTGGTAGTTGGTAGTTGGTAACTGATAACTGACCACTGATAGCTGGTAACTGATAACTGCTAAGTGTCACCAGACTGGATTTTCCCTGAGTAAAGCCTCCACTGCTTCGCATTCTAGTGGTTGAGAGAAAAAGTGTCCTTGCCCATACTCACATTGCAAAGCTCTAAGTTTTGCTAACTGTGCGGCTGTTTCCACCCCTTCCGCTGTCACATCTAGGTCTAACTTGTGAGCAAGTGTAATAATTGTCTCAACAATAAGTGAATTCTCTTGAGCGGTTGCCATCTGAGAAACAAAAGAACGGTCAATCTTCAACCCATTGATCGGAAACTGGTAGAGACGACCCAAAGATGAATAGCCTGTACCAAAGTCGTCAATACACAACTGCACACCTAGCTCTCTTAATTGCCAAAGAATTTGGGTTGCACACTCAGCCCCATCCATGATCGCGCCTTCGGTAATCTCTAACCTCAAGCTAGAAGCATCTAAGCCTGTTTGCTGCAAAATTTGACCAACTTGGTCGATCAAAAGCGGTTGATTAAATTGTTTTCCAGAAAGATTTACACTGATAGTCAAAGGAGTTGCTGTGGGTAGCTGTAATTGCCATTGACGCAGATGGGAGCAGGCTGTTTCAAGTACCCATTCACAGATACGAACAATTAGTCCGGCTTCTTCTGCTGCTGCGATAAATTGACTTGGGTTGAGAAGACCAGATTCTGGATGCTGCCAACGTATCAGTGCCTCAAAACCAACAATTTTACCAGTTTGTAGCGAGACTATCGGCTGATATTGCAAACGAAACTCTTGGCGTTCCAGAGCGTTTCTCAGATCAGTTTCTAGCTGCAAAAGTGCCACTGCCCTAGCATACATTTCTTGGTTAAATATCTGGTAGTGTGCTGAGTCTTGGCTCTTGGCTTGGTACATGGCAATATCTGCATCGCGCAGTATATCTTCAGGATTGTCATAAGCTGTAGTACTCAGGGCAATGCCAATACTGGCACAAGTGAATACTTCTTGTCCATTTAGAGCAAAGGGCAAACTAAGTGAGGCTTGTACCCGTTCGGCAACACGGATTGCGTCGCCCACATCTTCAATATCTTCAATTAAGATCGTGAATTCGTCTCCCCCCAGCCGTGCTACCGTATCTATCGGGCGCAGACACGCTTTTAACCGCACGGCGATCGCTTTGAGTAACTGATCCCCCAGCAGATGACCTAAGCTATCATTGATGATCTTGAACCGATTTAAGTCTAGAAATAGTACAGCAAATAAAAAATCCTGGTTTCGTTTAGCGTGTTCCAAGGTAAGCCCCAAACGATCCATAAATAAAACTCGGTTGGGTAAACCTGTCAGTGCATCTTGTAAAGCATTCTGCCGCAGCTGTTCCTCCATCTGCTTGCGCTCAGTCACGTCTCTGCAAATCATGTTCAGTTCAATTGCCGTCCCATCGCCGTCCAATAACAACTTACTTCGTTCCCGAACCCAGAAAACTGAACCATCTTTACGGACTTTACGCATTTCTGTTTCACTGATTAGCAACCTGTCACGAAAAAGATTAGCAACCCGCTGTTGCACCCACTGGCGATCTGGTTCATAAACAGTGTTCCAAGCAGACTTACCTATGAGTTCTTCTTTGCTATAACCCATATAGTCAGCACAAAACTGATTTACATATTTGATTGTGCCGTCGGCTGCAATAGTAATATAAGCATCAGGAGCCAAATCATATAAGTTTTGATATTGCTTTTCACTTTCTCGCAGTGCTTCTGCTGTGGCAATTTCAGCGCTCAGACGTTGACCAAAATAAGAAGCCAACAGCGCTAGAATTAAGATGGTGACAACAGCGCTACCAATTGTAACCGCTAGCACATAATTGTCAATTCCCTCTCCCACTAGGCTTAATTTTTTCGCGCTGGGATAGTAGCTCAGTGCTGCCATTGCAATATAGTGCATCCCGTCAATGGCTGATCCCAACAGCAACGCACCACCAATCTTACGTATGCTGTCAGTGGAAACGTTAGTTTTAGCACTTGGATGAAATATTAACCACAATGCACCCAAAGATAGACTAATTGCCCACACCTGGGAGAGTATAACTAGCTGTATGTTATGTGAAGGTTCTGCTGCCAGTATCATTGCTTGCATGGCAGTAAAGTGCATCGCAATAATGGCAAGCCCTATGAAAAAACCTCCTGATGACAACAGCTGCCACCCCAATGGTCGGCAACTAACGAGAAAAAGCCCAACGCCAGACCCTATAATTGCCACTGCCATTGAGACTAAGACAATACAGTAATTGTAGGTGATTTTGATTGGCAGCTGATAAGCTAATATGGCAATGAAGTGCATTACCCAAATACTAATTCCCAAGGCGATCGCGCCTCCAGTTAGCCAATATTTATGCGCTAACTTCTTCGCTACTATAACTTGCCCAGCTAGATCCAATGCTGTATACGAACCAAATACTGCGATTACAAGTGATAGACAAACCAAGCGCAGGTCGTAGGTAACGCTGAAGGCTTTGCCTATCTGGGTTATTTGTTTAACAGCATTTGGTTGTATTGCTGCTACATTTAAATTTATCAAATTCGCACTTACTAGGAACGGGTTGAAAGAACACATCTGTAGGAAAACAGATAAATTAGAAAAATCCCTTGCTACCCATTTCAAAATCTCAAGTCCCAAATCCAAAATGGTATAACCTCCATGCTGTCTGCTTCTGGTGGGGTAGATGATTTAATCACTCAATATCTATTTTTTAATAATAAGCAGATACTTTGCTTGTATGAACATATACAAGCTCTTATTAGAATCGCATTGAGTATTTAGTTGTTCGCCTTCAAAAAGGTAGAAATTTTAACCATGCTCCCACCTTACTCTGGTTGGAGCAAAATCAAGTGTCAAAAGAAAGATTTATTTTTGTTGCCATAAATTTTGCAACGCTGGTATCAAATACTGTGTCAAAGTAAAAGCATCCACACCCAATTGTGTCCGCTCCCCAGCTGCTAAAATTCCAGCTTGAGAGTGCCACATGGCAGCAGTTGCTACAATCGCTTCTAAGGATATATGCTGGGAGGTAGCTGGGGCTACCAGTCCGCCCAGTAAACCAGTTAAAACATCTCCACTTCCACCCCTCGCCAAAGCAGGCGTACTTTCGGGATTAATCCAAACAGAACCAGATGGATCGGATATCGCTGTTCTTGCACCCTTCAACAATACTACAGCCCCACTCATCTGCGCTGCCGATCTAACTGCACTCACTCTATCTTTCATTGGATCAGGTGCATCGGGAAATAGACGCTTAAACTCACCTGTATGAGGTGTGAGAACTGTTGGTGCTTGTCTTTGGGTAATGGTGGGGATTGTTCCCAATTTTGCCAAAATATTCAAACCATCGGCATCGAGAATGAGGGGGCGATCGCACTTTAAAACTTGTTGTATTATAGGCGTTGCCTCAATTGTTAAACCAGGTCCACAAGCGATCGCACTAAATGAACTTAAATCAGTACCATCTGGTAAATTTAAATGAGCGATCGCGCCGTTTTCTGTCTCTGGACAACCCACTACCAACGCCTCTGGTAGTTGAGCATTTAACATTAATTTGATCGAATCTGGCACGGCAATTGAAAGCATCCCCACACCGCTAGATCTAGCTCCTAGTGCGGCGAGAATCGCACCTCCCGCATACCGCCTGGAACCACAAATTAGTAAAAGATGCCCTTGTTTGTATTTGTGAGTAACTGGGGGACGGGGTATAGGAAGAGTTGGGATCGCGTTACTGCGCGTGATCCGCCTAATTTTCGGCTCTTTCAGTACCGCCTGCACATCGGATTCGGGAATACCAAAATCTATCAGTTCAGCTTTGCCAACGTATTCTAATGCCCAGTCTTGCAGCAAACCTACCTTCCACAACCCTAAGCAAAATGTCTGCGTTGCCCGTACCGCTGTTCCCAGCACTTCACCAGTATCTGTATGTATACCAGAAGGTACATCTATACTAATAATAGGCAAAGACCAAGAATTGAGTTGATTTATTGCAGCAGCAATAGGATCGGTAAGCGTTCTTTCTAACCCAAACCCAAATAACCCATCAATCAGCAAATCACACTCTTGCAAAGGTTCAATTTCGTCAAAACTGGGAATACCCAAATTATTAGCATAAGAGGCGTGTTGGGAAGTTAATTCTTTTAACTTGGAGAAAGGACAATATAGCAAGACTTGATAGCCTTGAAAGTGCAATTCACGGGCAACTACTAAGGCATCGCCTCCATTATGTCCAGGTCCTACCAAAATTCCTACCCGCTGCTTGGGTGAAGAGGGATAAAGCAAGCATACTTGTCGGGCGATTAACCCCCCTACCTTTTCCATCAAAGCCGCAACTGGCATCCCAGCAGCAAATATCCGCGCTTCAATATCACGCATCTGCTCGGCTGTTACTACAACTTGCTCAATTTCTTCGCTGCGTTTCTGAGTTTGTGCCAAAGCTCTATCCCAAAGTTCACACTTCTAGAATATAACTGGTAGTTGGTAGTTGGTATTTTTACTGTCCATAATAAACTTGTGCTTTTCTTACCCCAGAAGCCTTTAAGTAGCGTTTCCAGTTTTCAGCTTGTTTTCGATTGAGAAATGGTCCTAATCTAATATGCGATCGCGGCTGAGCTTTTTGGCTAATGGTAATTGGCATCCCCATTTTTAGTTGGTTTACTTCGTTTTCAATTGCGGCTAATTTCTCTGGCTTTGCCGGAATCACAACAAAATAAAATTTGCTAACAAAGTCTATGTCTTTTCCAGTAGTAAGACTAACAATCCGTGCATCAATACCATTAAATTCCAGTTTGTAAGCTAGACTTTGAGCGTTAGAGTTTTGGCTAAAAACACCTGCTTGGATTACCGAATGTCCTTGGTACTGGCGCACGAAAGCTGTTGGTTCTAGCTGCTGCACTTGTTGCAGGCGGGGTGCGCTATCTTCATTGATATAAACTAAGTAGCTTTCAGGCTTAGCGACAGGTATTGCTGACTGCTTTGGTGGTGGTGCTGGTAGTGTTGGCTGTACTTGAAAGTCAACTTCGCGGGGAGTAAATGAAGTTGTGGGTGATTTAGGCGATCGCGCAAAAGCATTTGTTGCTAAACTTAACCATCCCCCCAATGCCAGTATTATAAATGTCGTCCTAGTCAGCCAAAGCGTGATTTGAGCAGAAAATCTGGCAAACGTTAACGATTGATTTTGCTGCTTCATCTTACCTGGTCTTTGTGCTTGAGATTGTGTATTGCTGAAAACACCAACATCGGCTCAATGCCTTGCTGATATGTAGATTTCATAACTGATCATTTATAATTCATAATTTTTGCCTTTATAAGCCCCCAAGTTACAAAATGTTAGCCTACAATAAGTGTCCTTTCCATTTTTCTGTTCATCCACGTACTATGAATAAAGTCGTAGTCGGTCTTTCTGGTGGGGTTGATAGTTCTACGGCAGCCGCTATCCTACAAAATCAAGGCTATGAAGTTGTTGGTCTGACCCTTTGGCTAATGAAAGGGAAAGGTCAGTGCTGTTCAGAAGGCATGGTGGATGCAGCATATATATGTGAACAAATGGGCATTCCCCATCATATTGTTGATATCCGAGAAGTCTTCGAGGCAAATATAGTTGATTATCTGCTAGAAGGTTACAGCAGCGGGATCACTCCTTTGCCTTGTTCACAGTGCAATAGAACTGTGAAATTTGGTCCAATGGTGCAGTATGCCCGTGAAAAACTTGGCATTGATAAAATTGCTACAGGTCACTATGCCCGAATTACTTATGATGCACAATTAGGGCGTTATCAGCTGCGACGGGCAGTAGATAGAAATAAAGATCAGTCCTACTTTTTGTATGACTTGACGCAAGATTTGTTAGCTGCGTCTATGTTTCCGCTGGGTGAAATGCACAAAACCCAAACGCGACAGATTGCAGCTCAACACGAATTAAAGACTGCTGATAAGCCCGAAAGCCAGGATTTATGCCTAATTGAAAGTCACGGTTCCATGAAATCTTTTCTGGACAAGTATATTACTGCCAAGAAAGGCGATATTGTTGACTCTACGGGTAAGGTATTGGGACAGCATGAAGGTGTGCATCATTATACCATAGGTCAGCGCAAAGGGCTAGGAATAGCTGCGGCTGAACCGCTATATGTAATTGGGTTGGATGCAGCAAACAATCGCGTAATTGTGGGCGATCGCACCAGTGCTACTCTGTCAGAATGTACCATACAGCGCGTTAATTGGGTGGCAATTTCTGAACCCTCAGCACCCATTCGCGCCTCAGTCCAAGTACGCTATCGTTCCCAACCTGTTGCAGTAACAGTAATTCCTTTGTCAGATTCCCGCGTCAAGCTGGTATTTGATGAACCCCAGTTTAGCATTACCCCAGGACAAGCCGCTGTCTGGTATGAGGGGGATATAGTGCTAGGTGGCGGCATTATCGAAAGGCAAAATTAATTGTAGGGTGCGTTAATTAACGCACCTTTTTTATTAATAAAACGAACCGCAAAGAACGCTGTCGTAGGGTGGGCATTGCCCACCTTACCTGACATTTATAGCTGATGCAATAGAAAATCGTTATAAATAAAATTACAAGTAAATACAGATATTTTATCTCTATATTCCTCTACGTTAAAAATATCAATTTATGACTTTGGCAAAAAATATAATGATTACTCACCTAACTGCTGAACAAGAAGCTTTGATTCCGGTTTATCTAGAAAAGTGGAGAAAACTCGGTCTATCTACTGAACCACTCGTTCGTAATAAAGCTCAAGAAACAGTAAAAATGATTTATAGCACAATCAACGAACTTGAGCCAGAGGTTATTTTTTTTAATAGTCCTTACGCAGCTGTCAATAATGTTTTAAGCCAGCGTAATAATCGAGAATTAAGAACTAAGATATATAGTGCCTTTCATCAGAAATTATGGTATGAAATCGAGTCGAAAGTAGAAGACGAACTGTGGACTTATCTCCAAAATTGTTTGTATAAGCCGTTATGGCGACAACTACACGCTCAACTGTCTATGTGCCTGTGGTTTAATCTAGGTTGTAAATATCAAATAGACTACCGCATAGCGCTCGGACAAGCGGCTTGTCATGGAAGTTTGTTTGATTTTTGTATTTCCGTCTTAAATTCTCCTCATGATGCAAGCACTTGGCTGTATTTTCAAACAATGGTCAAAGATTGCGATTGGATTTTCCCTTTTGAAAAGCTCTGCATGGTGTGCGATCGCCCCCGTATTCTTTCCTTTGATAATCAACAACGTCTCCACGCAGAAGGAAAACCAGCAATTTCTTTCGCTGATGGCTTTAGCGTATATGCTTATCATGGTGTAACCTTACCTGAAAAATACGGTAAATTGCACCCCAGCGAGTGGCGATCGCAATGGCTTTTAGAAGAAAAAAACGCTGAAATACGACGAGTTTTAATTCAAGGAATTGGTTACAGTCGAATTTGCCAAGAGTTGCAAGCCACCCAATTAGATTATTGGCAAGAATACACGCTATTAAAAATATATAATGATGTCGATGTAGAAGCGATTTATCTGTTAAAAATGACTTGTCCTAGCACAGGATATATTCACGCCTTGCGAGTACCACCTGATATTAATTCAGCTAGACAGGCTATTTGTTGGGTAAACTGGGGAACAGATCCAGAGGAATTTTCTGTACAAACCTGATTTATGTTAATTCCACATTGGGCAAATTAACGACTGGTAAGGGCAGATTGTGGTTTTACATCGTTTATATACCAAGATACAGGTTAAACCCGCCTCCCTACGCTGATGCTGCCATATCTTGCTAACATAATGCACAGCAGTAAGAATATAAACAAAATCTAAAATAGTTATGAGTTATCGAGACGGCATTCCCCCTCACGGTGGACATTTAGTTAATCGCATTGCTAACCACACACAACGAGAAGAATTTTTAGACAAAGCCGACTTCCTACCCAGAGTTACACTTGACCAACGGGCAGTCTCTGATTTACAGATGATTGCAATTGGGGCATTTAGTCCCTTGACTGGCTTTATGGATCAAGCGAACTACGAGTCAGTTGTTGAAAATATGCGCTTGTCTAATGGTCTGCCTTGGACAATCCCGATTACACTTTCTGTAAACGAGGCAATAGCAGAGCCACTCAAGGAAGGCGGATTTATTCGTTTGGATGACTCAGAGGGAAAGTTCATTGGTGTTTTAGAACTGACTCAAAAGTATCGTTATGACAAAATTCGTGAGGCATTTAATGTTTATCGCACAGATGACGAAGCACATCCAGGCGTTCAGGTAGTCTACAACCAAGGAGACATTAATCTAGCAGGTCCTGTTTGGTTGCTGCATCGTGACCCTCATCCGCTGTTTCCAGATTACCAAATAGACCCAGCTAAGTCCCGCGAATTATTCAAAGAAAAAGGTTGGCACACAATTGTAGGCTTCCAGACGCGCAATCCTATCCACAGAGCGCATGAATATATTATTAAGTGCGCTTTGGAAGTTGTAGATGGTTTATTCCTGCATCCGCTAGTGGGGGTAACAAAAAGCGATGACATCGCAGCTGAAGTACGAATGCGCTGCTATGAGATTATGCTGGAACTTTACTTTCCTGAAACGAGAGTGATTCTGGCAATTAATCCAGCTGCCATGCGCTACGCAGGTCCAAGAGAAGCAATTTTCCACGCCCTGATCCGCAAAAACTATGGCTGTACTCACTTTATTGTCGGGCGCGACCATGCCGGAGTCGGGAGTTATTATGGAACTTATGATGCCCAGCACATCTTTGATGAGTTTGAGCCAGGTGAATTGGGGATTATGCCGCTAAAGTTTGAACACGCTTTCTACTGCAAGCGCACTGACCAAATGGCAACCACAAAGACTAGTCCTAGCAGACCAGAGGAGCGAATTCATCTATCAGGAACGAAAGTACGTGAGATGTTGCGTCGGGGTGAGTTACCGCCACCGCAGTTTTCCCGCCCAGAGGTAGCAGCCGAGTTGGCAAAGGCAATGAATATTACAAATTTTGAAATTTGATCCAGATGCTAACTGAGGTAAAAATTGTACTGGGTAGTTGGCAAATTCTAAATGTTAGATTTGGGTCTCTAGCAATAATCCAAAATTAAAAATCTACATTCCTGGTAGGCTGGTAGCTGATGGCTAATAGCAGTAAATGCTCAAATGAAGCGGCGGGAATTTCAAAGACGGGTAGCAGGGGCGATCGCAGGCTGGGGATTAATAGATGCTGCTTGGTTACGTTATGGCGTAGACGCGGCAGCGGCAAGCCGCAGGTATCCCTACTACCAAGTTGCCCCCCCCACAGGGCGTAAGTTAGCCCTGTTAGTGGGTATCAATCAATACCCATCTACCCAGTCTCTAAATGGTTGTCTCACCGATGTGGAATTACAAAGAGAACTGTTAATCCATCGCTTTGGTTTTAAAGCTGCTGATATTCTCACCCTGACAGAGCAACAAGCAACTAGGCAGCAGATTGAAACTGCTTTCTTAGAACATTTAATTGGGCAAGCTCAACCAGATGATGTGGTAGTCTTCCACTTTAGTGGTTATGGTCGTCGTGTCGAGAAGAGAGCTGAGGGATCTGAGGGAGAAAAGCCTGTCGCGTACAACAGCTTGGTTGCTGTCGATGGTGAGGATTTGCTGGATGAAACACTTTGGCTACTGCTGCGATCGCTCTCGACAAAACACATCACTACAATTTTAGATACCAGTTTCAATGCCTGGGGTAAAATTCTCCCAGGCAACCTGCTAATTCGTTCTTTTCCTCAAGCAGTCCAAGGGCAGATCAGTGAAGCCGAACTAGACTTTCAAAAACAGATCCAGCAAAACTCAAAGTTCAAAACTTCCATCATGCCAGGAGTTATCCTCCTAGCAGCAGGCTCAACCGGAGCAGCTACTGAAGCGAAATGGAATGGTTTTAGTGCTGGATTATTTACTTATGCCTTAACACAGTACCTTTGGGAAACAACTAAGGCAACTACTGTGCAAGTTAGTCTCAGCCGCACCTGGAGCGTAGTAGATCGGATAGTGGGCAATCAACAGCCCCAGCCTCTTGAGCAAAAAAATCAAGATCAGTTTGACTTTGTCTATCATTTGACTCCTGAACCCAACATCAGTGCTAATGGCGTAGTTAAGCTTGTAGAAGAAGACGGCAAAACAGTACAACTGTGGCTAGCAGGAATATTGCCAACAGTTTTGGAATACTACGAAGTAGGCTCTAAGCTCACCCTAGTTCCTCTACAAGCAGGGGAGCAGGGGAGAGGGGGAGTAGGGGAGAGGGGGAGCAAAGAAGAAATTTTAATCCCTTATCCAAAATCTAAAATCCAAAATTCCCTAGCCTCTAGCCCCCAGCCCCCAGCCCCCCCTCTGTTACAAATGCGATCGCGTGCTGGTTTAATCGCCAAAGCCCAAATTGTTGGTGATAGCAATAGATCGGTTCAAGTCGGGCAACTTGTTCAGGAAGCTGTCAGAGTTTTACCTCGCAATATTCGCTTAACCATCGCTCTTGATCCGAATTTAGAAAGAATTGAGCGTGTGGATGCTACTAGTGCATTTGCTGCTATTCCTTATGTATCATTAGTAACAGCAGGAGAACAGCTAATAGACTATGTCTTTGGTCGAGTACCAGAGACAAAACCGCCAGAAACACCAACAACTCAATTAAGTGCATCGTCTGCAAGTCGCTACGGTCTATTTTCCCTCGCTCAAAAACTTATCCCTAATACTGGGGGAGAATGGGGAGAAGCGGTGAAAGTAGCAGTACAGCGATTATCTCCTAAACTGCAAACATTGCTAGCTGCAAAGTTATGGCGATTAACAACCAATGAAGGTTCTTCACTACTGAATGTTAAGGCAACGCTAGAGATAGCGGAAAGTGGGGGGGTTTTTAGAGATGGGGAAACCCCATCGGGTGGCAAACTTTTCAAGACAATCAATACCCCAAATCAGGTGCTAATGCAACGAGAAACACAGCGTTCTCAAAAGCAGGAACCTATATGGGCGAGTAAACAGTCAAAAAAACTATTTTCTACTCCTGTAAGGGCGGATTTTTCCGAGATACCTTTGATTAAACCAGCACAATCAAACTCGTCCCTACAACTGTCTGCTTCCTCCCAGATTCTGATCCCCATTGGTAGCCGCATTCAATATCGAGTGCATAACGACGGCGATCGCCTCCTCTACCTGCTTTTACTCGGTTTAGATAGCAGCAAAAATGCGATCGCTCTTTTTTCTGGCAAACCAGATCCCACTGTTAATAATACAAACCCGAAACCACTACTAATAGATGTAGCGATCGCCCCTGGAGAAACGCTAATTATACCACCTCCTGCTGTTGATTTTGAATGGGTAATTCACAAACCAACTGGACTAGCAGAACATCAATTAATTTTCAGCACTGCTAAATTCACCACTACCTTAGCAGCGCTTGGCATCGCGGGGCAAACTACAGAAGATCATCAATATATAGGTGCGTTATCAAACCCCCTTGAAGTAGCACAAGCAATAATGCAAGACTTGCACCGAGCCTGTGCGATCGCCAAAGCGCAAACCCCCACCAGCAACACACCCGAAGCAGCCAGTTCCCCTACTGACACTTATTGGCTAGATGTAAATCAATGGGCAAGTCTTAGCTTTGTTTACCAAGTAACATGAAAATTCGTAATTCGTAATTCGTAATTCGTAATTAATGATTCTCCCCCTCTCCCCCTCTCCCTAGCCCCTGGTTCCTCTAGCCTCTTGCCTCTCGCCTTTAAAATATCCTTCCCAAGTTTCCACCAGTTCCCCTGCGGCGGCTGTTCCCTCAGCAGGAAACATACCAATAAATTCTTTATCTGTACTAGAGTCATAAGGTCCTTCTTTGAGTTCCAGAATAATAGTATCTGGAGCTAAAGCAACTAGGGTGTGATAAGTCCCTTCCGCTAGTTCAATTCCACGCACCTCACCATTAGCACTAATTAGCTCTCGATGGAGAATTTGACCACTTTCATCCAGAATAATTATTCCTAGTTTGCCTTGGCAAACCAAAAAAAACTCAAACCCATTTACTCCACTAACTCGACAATGGCGGTGTGGACGAATGTAAGTACCAGGCTGGAGGACGTTGATAAAGCGTTGAACTTTTTCTGATGAGTCGTGCAAGTTGTAGTTCTGACGTAGACGCGGACTACTACGAGCTTGCTGAGCAATATTATCCAGCAATTCTTGACTAAGGCGCTTGATCGATGGATACACCAGGTAAATCTCCTTTAGGTAACATACACTAGCACAATTCTAAAATCAACCAACTGCTCTATTTAGAAATTTACCTAATTAGCGGCGAGTAGCAAAGGGCTGTAAGATTGCTGCTGTAATTGGGAATACTAAATAAAAGCGATTAGCCATGTAAGAAGAACTAGTGACTGGTGACTAGTGGCTAGGGGCTAGGTTTTTCTAGTCACTAGCCATCGGTTCCACTAGCCACTGAGAAAGCCCTAGCCCCTTTCTTAGAGGTGTCAATGAATAATGTAATTATGCAAAACTTGATTCAATTGATTTCTACTTATACGGGTTTACAGATTCGTGAACAAGATCAAATTCATTTCTGTAACAAAATTTCATCACGTATGAAAGTTTTAAAATTGAATACACCACAAGAATATTATCAACTGCTATTAAGTATTAGTAAAAATTCCGAAAATTTTACAGACAAAAATAATAGAAATGAATGGAAAGAGCTATTACTATTATTAACAACAGGCGAAACTTATTTTTTTCGGGATCAAGGACAGCTTAATTTATTAAAAAATAAATTAATTCCTGAATTAATCGCAAACAAAATAAAAACTTGTGAACTAGGTGGAAATAAAAAACCGTCTTTGAAAATTTGGAGTGCTGGATGCTCCAGTGGTGAAGAGCCTTATTCTCTTGCTATTATTGTCAAAGAATTAATTCCTGATTTAAATGAGTGGAATATTTCAATTTTAGGAACAGATATTAATCGAGAATCTATAGCAAAAGCGGAAAAAGGAATGTATGATACTTGGTCTTTTCGGCAAGTAAATCCTCAAATACAAAAGCAATATTTTCATCAAAGAAAGATGCGTTGGGAAATTGACGAGCAAATTCGGAAAATGGTTAAATTCCGTTGTATGAATTTGTTTCAAGAAGCATTTCCAAGTCAGGTGACTGAAATCCAAAATATAGATGTTATCATCTGCCGTAATGTTTTTATATATTTTAACTCAGGAGCGATCGCTACTGTTTTAGAAAAGTTTTATCACACCCTTACTCCTGGTGGATATCTGATCGCTGGACACGCTGAACTTCATGGGCAAAATTTAGGTAAACTACAGCAGAAGGCTTTTCCAGAATCAGTAGTTTATCACCGTAGTGATTTACAAGTTGCATCAACTGGGGTAACTAATTTTTCTCATGCAAATTTACTCAAACAGTCATTTACTCAGTCAGATACTACTATTAAACAAAAGTTTCCTGTCCAAAACTTGAATAATTCTAATGTTGCTTTAATTAGGACTCAAACACAGAGGCGATCGCCCCTTTTGACTGATTTAGCCCAATCATCTGAGTCAGTTTTGAGTTGGGCAAAAGAATTGTTTAATTCTGGTGAATATACTAGAGCAATTCAAACCGCACAACAATTGCTCCAGCAGCATCCCAAACATTTTGAGGCTCATTGTCTCCTAGCCCAAGCTTGGGCTAATTTAGGAGATTATAAACAAGCATCTGACTCGTGTCAACAAGCACTACAAATAGATAATTTATCAGAAAAGCCATATTATATTTTAGCGCATATTGCCGAAGAAAAAGGGGACATTGAGCAAGCTAAAGCTTTGTTTAAAAAAATTATTTATCTTGCACCTTCATCTGTAGGCGCATATCTTGAAATTAGTTTTCTTTATACCAAAGAAGGAGATCATAACAGAGCTAAAAAGATGCTAACTACAGCCTTAGATTTCCTTAAAAATGTTTCAGATATCCCAATAGAATCTTATCACCAAACTCCAGCTAGCGAGTTAATTTTACAAATTGAAGATATGTTAACAACAATATAATTATTTTGCCACTCATGCCCACCTTAATTAAGTAAATTAATAATAATTTATGCTATTTATTTTGCATTTTACGCAGTTTGCCGCCCATGCCCACCTTAATTAAGTAAGTTGCCTTTTTGGCAAAAAGTTGTAAAGTTATAACAGTGGAAATAAAAAATTATAACAGCTCGTCTTATAGATTAGGACAAGTCAATTTACTATGAGTTTTATTGTGTAAGACTTTTAACCTACTCCAAGACGAGCTGCTAAGCTAATCGTCATCAAAGCTTGCATATCTGTAATGTGAGGGAGACCCACGACAGGAGACCCTTCACAACTTCACAACTTCACAACTCCTAAAACGACTATCTTTTGTGCAACGGTAGTGAACATTAGCTTATAAAAGGTTGTCAAATTAAATATTTTGGCTAATGTTTAAATATCTACAATTGGTGTAGGTGGTGGTGTGATTATAGTTACACTACAAATGTTGCTACTACGAGAGCAAATCAAAGTAGCAATTCAAACTAGCCTGGGTGTAATTATTATTACTGCTGTATCTACTTGTATCGGACATACTTTAAAGGGAAATGTTTTGTTTATTCCTGGTGTGCTTCTGGGAATAGGTGATTTAATTGGAGCGCAGATTAGTACTCGCGTTTTACCCAGGCTACTAGATAGAACTGTTAGCTTTGTCTTTCGGCTTTTTCTAGGAATACTGTCAATATATGTTTTTTGGCAAGCCTGGAATAGTTAGAGTGCAGATGAGGATGGGTTAGTAGTAGCTTACGTTATTACCGCACCTTAGTAACATGAAATTTTCACATTTTTTGACATAACCCTGAGATGATTAGTCAATGTTTCTGCTGGCTCAGTACTGTAATAACACTGAGATGAATCATCTTAGCTTAATAATTCGGTAATGATACCGAACCAGTTATTTTTTATTATTTGCCATACTAAGAGCGCAAACGTCTAGCATAACTCCTAAGAAAAAAATTCAAATATTACTTAGCCGTAAGCAATTATTCTTAAGGCTGGTAATATTATGACTTAAATTGGTTGATTATGACTCAAAATCAATACCAAACTCAACAATTACCTAACCTGCTCGAAGCTTTACAAAATAAACAAGTCAGTGGAGTTTTGTACTTAGATAGTGAAATAAATTCTGCTCAAAAGCTAAGACATCGCATCTTGATTTGGAAAGATGGTCGCATGATCTATGGTGGTAGTAAAGTTCCAGATCCTATAAGCTTAGTTAAAACGCTGGAACAGAAATTAAGTCGAGAATGGATTTCTTCGGTTATAGCTTTTGCTATGCGGCAAGCGACAGATCAAACATCAATTCGATCGCTATTAGAACGATTGGTTGAAATGCAACTTTTTAGTTGGGAACAAATTGAAAATGTAGTTTATAACCAACTTGTATTAACTTTAGAACAAGTATTACCTTATGGTGGAAAATTTCGATTTGATAGCAATACACAATTTAACTTTTGTCGGGGAGTTGAATTATCTAGGTTGATGGTAGATATATCTCAACGTCAGGAACACTGGTTTAACTTGAAACCTTTGATTCCCTCAATGGATGCAGTACCACAACTGGGGGAGAATCTACAAACAATTACCGAGCAAAACGTGCGAAATCATTTGCAGGAATGGGTTGATGGGCAGCGATCGCTCGTTGATATTGCCGAAGGATTGAATAAAGATCCCTTAAGCATAGCGAAATCTTATATGCATTGGGTGCAGTCAGGTTGGGTAGTTATGGAAGATAACAATACACCCAATAATTTACAGACTGAATTACCAATAATTCTATCTGTGGATGATAGTGCTGTGATGCAAGAACTAATCAAAAGAGCGCTAGCTAGTTATTGCAATGTTATCGCCGCCAGTAATGCTGTAGATGCCTTGAACTTACTCTATCGTGAGAATATTTCCCTACTATTGCTTGATGTTTCAATGCCAGATATTGATGGTTTAGAACTATGCCGTACTATACGTAGTATTGATCAGTTCCGCGAGATACCGATCATTATGGTGACAGCTAGAGATGGTTTTTTTGATAAAGTCAAAGGGAAGTTTGCTGGTTCCAATGAATATTTAACCAAACCATTTGATGCTGAAAAGTTGCGTCATACAGTAAGTAAATTTATTAGCTTAGGTAGTTATAATTTTTATGATTATAAACTCGAAGTAGATATCTCAACTTCCAATTAATTTAATAATATTGCTGAAGTTTTACTAAGTTAATGCAGGATTGTTTAAGATTTATAGGATTTGCATGCAACTAGTTATCAGTTACTAATTGTTGTGCTTCAAAAATCAAGTTTTTACTTCTAGACTCGTTCTAAGGCTAAGCCTTGGAACGGAAGTATTCAGCCTCCGAGTCAACTAAATACTGCTGCAAGGTACGAGACAACAGTCAATTGATCCTCTTGGCTGAATATGTTGCATGACATAAATTTTTCAGAGCTAAAAACACTTATGGAAAAACCATTTATAACTTTCAGTTTACACGGTTTGCTTTATGGAATAGATGCACTGTTAGTTCAAGAGATTTTCTATCTCCCAGAACTGACACCAATTGTCGAAGCACCCGATGACATTGTAGGGTTACTGAATTTGCGGGGTAAACTTTTACCTGTTATGCATCTAGCTCTACGATTAGGACAGCATCTACCCGAATGCAGTTTAAGTGATAGTGTTATCGTTTTGGCATGGGAAGAATTACAGATTGGCATCATTGTCAATTCTGTAAATGAAGTAAAAAATATTAGTCCAGAATTCATAGAAAGCAAAATATCTTATGGACGAGAAAAAGGCATTAATTCCAGATTTATAGCTGGTGTTGCTAAGCTCGATGCAGATTTGATTATGCTGCTTGCTCCAGAGATGTTGCTTTGCCATTCTGAAGAATTGGACACAGTGGAAGTTAAAAAAACTGATGATGATTTGATAGAAGAATACCCACATCAAGTTTCACCACCTAATAGTAAAGTATCAGAAAAATTAAACACAGTTAGCAATTTTTATGCCCGTTGTTGCCCGAATGCAACGCCAGCAGAAAAAGCAATTTTTCAAGATCGATCTGAAAACTTAAGACAATCTACACAAAGCTCAGATTTTTCTGGATTGATACCAATGGCGGTGATTGGTTTAAATGGCGAATACTTCGGGCTGGATCTGGAGGTAGTGCGAGAGTTCACCAGTCTGCGTAACGTTACTCCTATTCCCTGCTGTCCCCCTCATGTTATCGGCAATATGAATTTGCGGGGTGAAATTGTCACTTTAGTTGATATTCGTACTACTTTACAGATGCCAATTGCTGCTAAAAGTACCTCGAAAGCGATTGTAATTCAGTTTGATGATGTGGTTGCTGGGTTGCCTGTTGATGAGGTATTTGATGTGTTGTATTTGCACCCGTTAGATGTAAAACACATACCAGTAGCTATAGATTCTGGGAGTAATGAATTTCTCCGAGGTACTGCTTTCTACTCGGAAAAAATGCTGAGCATTCTTAATCTGCCCAAAATTCTCTCTCAAGGTGGGCTAGCTGTTAATCAAGAGGTTTAGATAACTTGCTATGAAAATTACTACTCAACTGCGAGTTACAACAATCGGGCTTTTTATTTTTGCTATTAGCAATGTAGTTTCTGTTTATATTAATGCAGTAAAAAATGACAGCAGAGTAGTGAATTATGCAGGTATAGTCAGGGGAGCTACTCAAAGGCTGGTTAAATTAGAGATTACCGGAAAAAATAGTGATGATTTGATTGCCAAATTAGATAAGATAGTTAATGGATTAATTAAAGGCGATCGCACCCTAGAATTACCGACAGCATCCGATGAAAAATTCCTTTCTAAAATGAAGGAAGTTGAAAGCGCCTGGCTAAATCTCAAGCAAACAATTGAGAAAGTAAGGCAAAATCCAAAATATCGTAACGAGCTGGTAAAGCAAAGCGAAGATTACTTTGAGTTAGCTAATCAAGCTGTATTTGCTGCTGAAAAATTCTCTCAAGAAAAAGCACAGAGATTACAAGCAATACAACTATTGATTTTTGCGCTCAATTTAATAACTTTAGGCATCATTTTAGTCATAGTTCGCAATATGGCATCAACTCTGCAAAAGTCTGTAAGTACTATTGCGGCTACTTCCACTCAAATTGCTTGTGCAATTGAACAACAGGAAAGAATCACTGTTCAACAAGCTATGTCTGTCAAGCAAGTAACCAGCACTATGGATGAGTTAGATGCTTCTTCCCAGCAGTCAGCCGAGCAAGCAGAAGCATCAGCAGGGGGAGCAAGCCAAGCGTTAATACTAGCTGAGGGAGGAACTTTAGCTGTACAACATACTCTCAAAGAGATGTCGTTGCTTAAAGAAGATGTAGAGGCGATCGCGCAGCAAATCCTAAACCTCTCAGAACAAACCGATCAAATCGGTGGTATTTCAACTTTGGTAGCAGATTTAGCTAGCCAAACTAATATGCTAGCTCTCAACGCAGCTGTCGAAGCAGCACGAGCAGGAGAAAACGGCAAAGGATTTGCAGTTGTAGCTGGGGAAATTCGCAAATTAGCCGAGCAAAGTAAGAAATCTGCTGACAAGATTAATACCCTTGTTACTGATATTCAATCTGCCATTAATTCAACCGTAATGGTGACAGATAAAGGCACAAAAACAGTAGCAGAAGGAATGCAATTTACTCAAAAAACCGCAGCATCCTTCATTGGTGTGGCTGATTCTATCAATAATATCTTTTTGCACAGCCAACAAATTTCACTTAATGCCAAACAACAAGCACTTGCTACTGGGCAAGTGGTAACAGCTATGAATAATCTCACCTTGGCAGCTGGGGAAACAGCAGGTGGCATTACTCAAATTAAAGTCGGTACTCAACAACTAAAAGAAGCAACACAGAATCTCAAAGCAATGGTTTAGTTGATTGTTCATATTCAGCGACACTCAATTATCAACTATAAACACTAAACACTCAACTAATATAGGAAAAATAAAATGTTTAAGTCTACGTAGGGTGGGCAATGCCCACCATTATCAGAAGGAGTGGGCAGGGGTGACAAACTAAATCTAAACACTCAACTAATATAGGAAGAATAAAATGTTTAAGTCTATGTCATTAAGAAATAAAGCAGTCGCTTTTGCAATTGCGCTTGGCACTTTACCAGTTGTAGGCTGCGGTGCGATCGCTTATCATTTTGCTAACACCAACATTGTTAAATCTGAGATTAAATATCAAGAATCTAGTGCTGTTAGTTTAAGTAGTAACGTTAATCGCTTCTTATTTGAACGTTATGGAGACATTCAGACTCTTGCTAATTTATCTATTCTCAATGCTCCTAAATACACCACAGATATTACACCACAAACAAAGCAAAATATTCTGAATAAATTCATAGAAACTTCTAGAGTTTACGACAGCATAGCTGCATTCGATCTAAATGGTAACGTAATTTTACAATCATCAGGAACGCCGATTTCTAACCATAAAAATAGGGCTTATTTCCAGCAAGTCATTCAAACCGGACAGCCTGTAATTAGCAATCCTGAAAAATCAACATCGACCCACGAAGTAGTGATTCACTTTGCTGCACCTGTGAGAGATGTAGATACAGGAAAAATTATTGCTGTAGTACGTTCCAGAATGCCAGTAAAAGCTTTGAATGACCTGATAGCAGACTTTGGCAGTAATGGAAACGAATGGCATTTGCTCGATAATTCGTCAGGCAAATTCTTTGCCGCAGCCGAAACAAAACAGATAGGAAGAGATGCTAAATCAGATTTTGCTATCTTGCCCCAACTGCAAGCAGAAAATAAGGTAAATACTGCAATAGATGTTCAAAAGAGCAATCGCCGTGAACAATTAATCACTTATGCTCCTTCTGAAAAACTAGAAGGTTTACCACAACTCAACTGGAGCGTAGTTCTTGCGAGGGATACAAAAGACGTATTTGCCACCCAAAGACAATTAGTGTGGACTCTCCTTTTTGGTACTGGATTGACAGCATTAGTTGGTAGTGGGTTAGCCGTGCTATTAGCTAACCGCACGACAAAATTGGTTCAACACATTGCAGGTGAGATCGCCGCATCATCAACAGAAATTGCTGCGACAGTAGAGCAACAAGAACGCACCGTTTCCCTGCAAGCTTCATCAGTTAATCAAACCACGACGACGATGGATGAACTAGATGCATCCAGTCGCCAATCTGCTGAGCAAGCCGAAGCATCAGCCTCTGGTGCTAGACAAGCCTTAGCCCTAGCAGAAAACGGCACACAAGCCGTCCAGCAAACGATGCAAGGCATGACAACACTCAAAGACAAGGTGGGAGCTATAGCCGAGCAAATTCTGCGTCTATCCGAACAAACTATGCAAATCGGCGGCATATCGGGGTTAGTCGGAGACTTAGCCAACCAAACCAATATGCTGGCTTTGAATGCAGCAGTAGAAGCAGCACGAGCCGGAGAGCATGGCAAAGGCTTTAGCGTTGTTGCTGGAGAAATTCGCAAATTAGCTGATGAAAGTAAGAAATCAGCCCAGAAAATCACCGCTCTGGTGGCAGATATTCAAGGCTCAATCAACACTACTGTCATGGTGACTGATGAGGGAACTAAAACAGTAGATCAAGGTATCAATTTAGCGCAAGGTACTGCCGAAACCTTTAATCATGTTGCAGATTCAGTCAACAACGTATTTTTGAACAGCCAACAGATTTCCCTCAATGTCAAACAGCAAGCGATCGCTGTACGTCAAGTAGTCGAGGCGATGAATGCAATCAACTTGGGAGCCAGAGAAAGTGCGACTGGCATTACTCAAGTCAAAATTAGTACTCAACAATTGCAAGCTGCTGCACAAAATCTTAAAGAAATGGTTTAAAGGTTGAAGGGAAAAGGGGAAAGGGTAAAGGGTAAAGGTTGAAGGATGAAGGATAAAGATTGAAATTTCTACCTTCACACTTCTACCTTCACACTTCTAACTTCTAACTTCATCCTTCACACTTGTGTCGCTCCTCCTCCAAAGCCTCTAGTACGATCGCCCCTAATCAGCCATGATGATAGAAGACGCAGAACTGCGTAATATTTTTAAAACAGCAAGCGAAGAACATTTGCAGAACCTGGAAGCGGGGTTAATGCATTTGGAGAAGAACCCTGGCGATCGCGCCAGATTAGAAGAAGTATTGCGCGAAGCTCACACACTCAAAGGCGATGCCCGAATGTTGGGTGTGCGCGATGTTGAGACACTCACTCATCAACTAGAAGAGATTTTGGTAGCATTCAAACGAGGGGAAAGTGCCTTAACAGGGGAAAAGTGCGATCGCCTCTATCAAGGATTGGATGCCATTCGCCAACTAGTACATGAGGCAGTTACTGGGCAAAGTGCCAATGTCAATGTTTTCTATGTCTTGGCTAAATTGATGGGAGCCGAGCCTACTGCTACCGATGAACAGGATCTCCCAGCTACTACCTTGCCTGATGTACACATAGATACACTTTTCCCTGACTCTATTCCAGAAGCTACCAATCCATTCAACGAAATTGATGCGCTTTTTCCTGAACCGATTCCAGAAGTAGCCACATTTAACGACATTGATGCGCTCTTTCCTGAAACGCTTTTAGCAGCCCCTAAATCCAACGACGCTGAGGCAATCTTTGGTGACTCTATTCCAGAAGTTAGCCATCGATTTAACAACATTGAGGCAATCTTTGCCGACTCGATCCCATTTGTTCCTAAAACACCAATTCCAGCACACCAAGAGCCTGTTAACGTCCCTGCATCTGCCCTCCTAAAAACTTCTCCTACCTGGGAATTATTGCCACCAAAAGCGGCAGTAAGTGAAGAAGTTCCAGCTGACAATTACCAAATTGAGACAATTCGCGTCGAGCCACAAAAACTCGATTTCCTAATGACTCAAGCAGGTGAGCTAACCGTGACTAAAAATCGCATTGCTCACCATATAAGTGAGATTTCAGAAATCCTTACTCTATGCGAAGAGTGCAGCCGAGATGCCTTTGTTAATCGTATAACTCTAAAAGATAGTGATCCGCACTTGCACAATGGTGCAATCAGGCAAGTACAAAGTTTTCAGCATCGGACACAAGAACGTCTAGAACGCTTGCTCATTTTGATCAACCAGCTAAAAACTACTGCTACTGAAGACAGTGCCAGATTAGACATTGTAGCCAATGAATTAGAGTCAGGAATTCGGACGCTGCGCCTGTTACCCTTATCGTCGATTTTTAATCTTTTTCCCCGCATGGTGCGGGATTTGGCAAAGCAGCAATCCAAAGAAGTGAATTTGGTAATTGAGGGTGGAGACACTAAAGCAGACAAGCGGATTTTGGAAGAAATGAAAGATCCGCTGATGCATATGCTTCGTAATGCGATCGATCATGGTATCGAAACACCGCAAGAGCGTCAGCAGCTAGGTAAGCCTCGTACTGCTACGATCCGTCTTAGAGGTTATCACAATGGCACTAGTATTGGCATTGAGATCCTAGACGATGGGCGGGGATTGAACATCGAGAGCATCAAACGGACTGCTCTGCGACGGGGAATTTGTAGCGAAGCAGAACTAGCAACCATGACAACCGCTCAAATTCAGTCACTGATTTTTGCCCCTGGATTTTCAACTCGTACAGAGGTAACTGAGATTTCTGGTAGAGGAGTGGGTTTGGATGTAGTTCGGGCTAAAGTTGAGCGACTCAAAGGCACTATCCAAGTCGAATCGGCGCATGGGGGAGGATCTACATTCCGGCTGCAATTAAACACAACCATCACAACAACTAATGTGTTGATTGTGGAAGTGAACAATATGTACTACGCACTTCCAGTTGAGTTTGTGCAAACAACGCGCCTCGTGTCTTGGTGTGAAATCTTCGCCCTAGAAGGCAGTCAAACTATTATCTTGGATAGTCAGCCTGTTTCTGTCGCCCCGCTTGCCGAACTGCTGGAATTACCTACAAGTGTCCCAGGTAATGCGATCGCCCCTGATGCAGCGTCCAAAATGCTACCTTGTATTATTCTGCAACTCGGTAATGAACGCTTGGGCTTGCTGGTTGATGCTTTGTTAGATCAACAGGATGTAGTGCTTAAACCGCAAAGCAAGTTGCTGGGGCGAATTCGCAACATTTCTGGAGCAACAATTCTCAGCACTGGGCAAGTTTGTATGATTCTCAATCCCCAAGATTTGCTGCTGACGGTGCGTAAGCGATCTGGATCTGGAATGACTGCCCAAAAAACAATTGAGCCAACAAAATCGAAGCAAACAATTTTGTTGGTAGAAGACTCAATTACAATTCGCACTCAAGTTAAACGAATTCTTGAAGGTGCAGGTTATGAAGTAGTAGCAGCGGTAGATGGATTAGACGGCTTTAACAAACTGAGGATGCAAAATTTTGATGCTGTTGTCTCTGATGTACAGATGCCCAATCTTGACGGTCTAGGGCTTGCCGCTAAAATTCGTCAGTACAAAGAATATAGCGAACTGCCAATTATTCTCGTTACTACTTTGGCATCAGACGAGGATAAAAGAAGAGGTGCGGAGGCAGGGGCTAATGCTTACCTGACTAAGGGCAATTTTGATCAAAAACTACTAATAGATACATTAAGCAGGTTGGTTTAAATGGTAGAATATCCTATTAAAGTTTTATTGGTAGAAGATTCACCGATCGCTCTGGAAATTCTCGCAAGGCTCCTTAGCTCTTCTGATCAGGTCAAGCTTGTAGGTAAGGCTCGCAACGGTAAAGAAGCCCTAGAACTAATCGCCAAGAGTCAGCCAGCAGTAATTTGTACAGACCTGCACATGAAAGAAATGGACGGGCTTGCTTTCACCCAGCACTTAATGGCAACAAACCCTCGACCCATTTTGGTGATCAGTAATTCGGTACAAAAAGAGAACACCCAAACTATTTTTCAGCTTCTGCAAGCTGGAGCAGTAGATGTTTTTCCTAAACCAACTACTGGACTGGCTTCAGATTATGAGCAAGTCAAGCGGGATTTGATTGGTAAGATCAAGCTTCTAGCTGGAGTGACGGTTTTTACCAAGCGGCAACCGACACTTAATAATATTAATCACTCGGCAGCATCTGTCTTGCACTCATCAACGGCTAGACAGGTTATGAATATTACTAGCTCCATCAGGGTAGTCACTATTGGAGCTTCTACAGGAGGTCCTCAAGCCCTACACAAAATTCTTGCCCAACTCCCTGCTAATTTCCCCCTTCCTGTGATTTGTACCCAGCATATCAGTGAAGGTTTTTTGCAGGGCTTGATAGATTGGCTTGGTTCTGAGTGTAAGTTAAAAGTTAAGATTGCCCAACCAGGTGAGTCGCCCCATGCTGGAATCGTTTATTTTGCCCCTGAAAGAAGTCATTTAGAACTTGATACTATGGGTAGATTTATTTATTCCTTGTCTTCACCCGTAGATGGTCACTGTCCTTCGATTACAGTAGTATTTAAGTCTGTTGCGAAATTTTATGGTAGGGCAACAGCGGGTGTGCTGTTGACAGGAATGGGGAAAGACGGTGCAGCAGGAATGCAGGTGATCGCAACAGCCGGAGGTTTGACAATTGCCCAAGACGAAAAAAGTAGTGTAATTTTTGGTATGCCAAAAGAAGCGATCGCTTTAGGTGCAGCAGGACAAATTCTGCCAATTGGGGAAATCGCCCCCTTCTTGCTGAACAAGATTTTCAGAGGCTAGAGGCTAGGGGCTAGAGGAACCAGAGGCTAAGGGCTAGGGGCTAGAAGAAAGCATAGGGGAGCTGGGGTAGCGCAGGGGGTCTCGCCTGCAAAGGAGCAAAGGGGAGATAATATTTATATACTCTAGCAACTCGCAAGAGGACAAGGGGACAAGGAGACAAGGGGACAAGGGGACAAGGGGAAAGAACACGGCATAAACACGAGCCTTGTCCCCCCAACACAAAAGTCCCCCCCTCTTCTTCTAGCCCCTAGCCCCTATTCAAACAGCCAAGCTCTGACTCGCTCTAAACTCTTCCAATCTGGTTTTCTATTTAAACCGTCTGCGATACTTTGTTTAATCTCATCGCGCATTTCTGAATCGATCATAATCAACTGCATTGCTAGATCGACGTGTTGCCGCACACCCTTTTGATTCGATTCGAGCATGGCAACGGCTAAATTAACTCTTGCCTGGGCATCATGGGGATTTAGTTTAACTGACTTCTGGGCAGCTTTGAGTGCAGCAGTGGGTTTGTTGTTCAACAAGTACAACCACGCAAGACACGCCCAAGCAGGGCTGCTTTTGGGAGCGCGATCGCAAATTTCCTGAAAAATCGGAATTAAGCTCGCTGGTTCTTCCCCAGCTTTGTAGCGTTCTAAAGCGGTATCAAATAGAGATGCAACAGTTTCGGTCATTGTAATCAAGGAGGCTAGGGACTAAGGACTAGGGGCTAGAGGCGCAGGGGCTAGAGGCGCAGGGGCTAGAGAAACTAGTGGCTATTGGTCTTCTTCCCCTGAAGCTCCCCTGCCCCCCCCTTCCCCCAACCCCACTACGCGAGTGACCCCCCTGCCCCCCTATCCCCGGTTCCGAAGGAACTGGGGACTCCGAGTCCCCCCTGCCCTCTTCTAGCCCCTCGCCCCTAAAATTAAACACCAAAGGATTTGCCGCAACCACAGGTTTGTGAGGCGTTGGGGTTGGTGAATTGGAAACCACCGCCGATCATGGCGTTGCTGTAGTCCAACATCAAGCCGTATAGGTATAACATACTCTTGCGATCGCAGATGATTTTGAAGCCCTCATAGTCAAATACTTCATCATCTGAGCGGATTTTACTAATATCTTCAAAATCCATCATGTAAGACATTCCAGAGCAACCACCCTGCCGTACCCCTACTCGGAGGCATAGGTCAAGACCTTGTTGATCTCTTAAAAATAGAATGTGCCGCCTCGCTGCTTCACTTAGTAAAATGCCTTGTTTTTGAGGTTGGGTAGTGGTTGTCATAGTTTAATTAAACTCCTGGTGTCGTTTAACTATAAGATTAATTGCAGCTTTTTTGTTTATTGTAGCGACAACACAGTAGAGGTTTTAAAAATTGTGCTTTGATCCGACAAAAGAGAGCTAAAGCTTTCTATCCTAGAATTGATAGGTCGAACTCTTTGGTAAAGAATTTGAGCGAGGAAATAAGCAAAAACTACTGCTTATGGTAGTAATTAGCAGTAAATTGTAAAAAAATTTATAATCTCTAGTTTAACCCAAAAGTTCGCAATGTCTCCCTGATTGGCTTGGTATATGACAACTTCGTTGAATCTTTATACGCGTCGCCGTTTGCAGAAATTAAATCAGATTCCTTGTGTCTGGGAGGGCGATCGCCGTTCATTGTCAGCACCACCACCGAGATCAGACTCAGAGGCAAATAGCGAGTGTATTTTATGGGTGGATGGATCGCAAGGCGTTGTCCGCGCAATGGATGTAGTAGCTGCTGACACTGGTCCTGAAGCAGTTGTACGCACTTTACTACGAGCAATGGAGCATCCCAACACTCCAGCTAAACCAGCTCGACCGCAGAAAATTGTAGTGCGCGATCGGGAAATTCAGTTCTTCCTGCGTGGGGTACTACAAGAGCTAGGAATTGCCATTGACTATGTACCAGATTTACCCCTAATTGATGAACTGTATCAGCGCTTTCAAGATGAGGTAGGAACTTACACCCCTGAACTACCGCCCCAATATGCTGAAGTACTGAGGAAAAAGGCATTTGAGGTTTGGCAGGCTGCTCCTTGGGAATTTTTAGAAGAACACCAAATCTTAGCGATTAAGCTCAACTATAACGATATTGACACACTTTATGCCTCAGTCATGGGAATGCTAGGGATGGAGTATGGGATTTTGTTATATCGCTCTGAAGACTCCCTTAAGCGGTTTCGAGCTAAGGTATTAACAGAAGAAGAATCGACCGAGCAGCTAGAAGAAGCCTTCCTGAAGCAGGATTGCCTGTTTTTGACCTTTGAGCGCAACGACGAAACTCCAGTAGATCTGGAGTCAGGATTTGTAGACTTAGCCAATTTGCCATTATCAGAAGTGCAGCCATCTTTTGGTAATATTCATCCTCTAGAAGGGTTGCGCTCTGTGCTTTATGACGAAGAGGCGATCGCTGTATATATGGCTCTAGAAGCCCTGAATCGCTTTATCCGTAACGAGCGGAAACATTTGGGCGCAAAAACCTTACCTGCTTTAAGTCGGAATTATCGTATTTGTCTACCCCAGGCAAAAAATAGCGAAAAAAATCAGCCTCGTTCTGTGACTGTCTCCACTATGCCGTCTTTGGCAGCAGAGTTAGAGGAAATGGCGGACACGCTCGCAGCCGAATTAGAAGACGACCCAATGTTAGACGCTTTACCTATGTTCCGGTCGTTACGCGATGACCTCATCCCAGAAGATTCTTTCTTAAGCCTGGGTGTGGTGTCGTGGGAAACAGTCGAGTACTTACGGCAGGGAGTCACGCACCACCAGGTAGGAAAGCCAACCATAGCAGGAGACGGTTTACCAGTAGTTTTGATTCAAACTAGCCGTCCGAAAGCAAAAACGGTGATTGAAGTAGTCCAGGCGGCTGGAGGACTTCAAGGCATTGGTTTTAATCCAGGTGCAGATCCGTTTGGAGGCGATCGCTATGATTTAGGCGTTCTGCAAACCGTCAATGGTGAACTATTCCTGTTTGGTGAGTTTTTGGAGGATGATCCAGTACATACTGCTGCTAGGCGCAAGTGGGAGCAACGATGTAAACAAACCAAGGGCTACTGTGGCTTGATCATTGCCAGGGGATTAATGGGGGCTTCGCGGGGACAACCGCAATTACGCGATATGATGGCTCTATTTGAAGGGCGAAGTCTCTCAGCTAAAGATTTGGGAATTGGTATGCTGCAACTAATGCCGCAATTCGAGTGAGAGGTTAGAGGCTAGGGGCTAGGGACTAGAAGAGAGCACTCTTGAGCAGGGATCGCTGTGGGGAGCAGGGGGGAAATTACCCTTTACCCTTTCCCCTAGTCCCTAGTCCCTAGTCCCCAGTCCCTATTAATATATGTAAAGAAAGAAAAGAAGGAAACTCTGAATGCGCGTTGCAATTGTCGGGGCGGGACTGGCTGGGCTAGCAACTGCTGTAGAATTGGCTGATGCTGGTTGGGAAGTAGAAATTTTTGAGTCTCGCCCTTTTGTTGGCGGTAAAGTCGGCAGCTGGGTTGATGCAGATGGCAATCATGTTGAAATGGGATTGCACGTATTTTTTGGTTGCTACTATCAACTGTTTGACTTAATGCAGAAGGTGGGGGCAGGTAACAACCTGCGGCTCAAGGATCATGTCCACACCTTTATCAACAAAGGTGGACGCACTGGGGAATTAGATTTTCGCTTTCTCACGGGTGCGCCGTTTAATGGGTTGAAAGCATTTTTCACTACTTCTCAACTGTCGTTGCAAGATAAAGCTCAAAATGCGATCGCTCTTGGTACTAGCCCCATCGTGCGAGGTTTGGTAGATTTTGATGGGGCAATGAAAACTATCCGCAACCTTGATCGCATTAGTTTTGCTGACTGGTTCCGACGACAAGGAGGTAGTGACGGCAGCATCAAGCGAATGTGGAACCCCATTGCTTACGCCTTGGGCTTTATCGACTGTGAAAATATTTCTGCTCGTTGTATGTTGACAATATTCCAATTATTTGCTGCCAGAACCGAAGCATCCGTCCTGCGGATGTTGGAAGGTTCACCATCCGAATACTTGCACAAGCCAATTGTTGAGTATCTCGAAGCAAGAGGAACAAAAATTTATACTCGTCGAAGAGTGCGAGAAATTCAGTTTACTGAAGACGGGAAGCAAACCCATGTTACTGGCTTGGTAGTTGCCCAAGGTGACACTGAAGAAACTATTACTGCTGATGCTTACTTGTGTGCCTGTGATGTGCCAGGAATTCAGCGAATTATACCACAAAAATGGCGGCAGTGGTCAGAATTTGACAATATTTATAAATTAGATGCAGTACCAGTGGCAACAGTGCAACTGCGATTTGATGGTTGGGTGACAGAACTGCATGATGGCGAGAAACGTAAACAACTCCATGAAGCGGCTGGCTTAGATAATTTGCTGTATACGCCTGATGCTGACTTTTCTTGTTTTGCTGATATGGCTTTGACTAGTCCGGCTGATTATTACCGAGAAGGGCAGGGTTCGTTATTGCAGCTGGTACTGACACCAGGAGATCCTTTTATTAAGGAAAGTAATGAAGCGATCGCTCACCACGTCCTGAAGCAAGTACATGAGCTGTTCCCTTCTTCGCGGGAGTTGAACATGACCTGGTATAGTGTTGTCAAATTGGCGAAATCTCTCTACCGCGAAGCCCCTGGTATGGACCCTTATCGACCACCCCAAAAAACGCCTGTAGCTAATTTCTTCCTTGCGGGGAGTTACACTCAGCAGGACTACATCGATAGTATGGAGGGGGCGACTATTTCGGGACGGCTGGCGGCGAAGGCAATTTTGGAGAATGTAGAGAAATTAGCGGGTAGTGGGCAATTGTCAGCTGTGTAGAGACGAACCGCAGAGGCGCAGAGGGCGCAGAGGAAGGGTAGATGGCTGATTGGTTGGAGCATAGTGTACAGGTGGAGATAGACGCTCCGATTGATTTGGTGTGGAGTTTGTGGGCTGATTTGGAGCAGATGCCGCGTTGGATGAAGTGGATTGATTCGGTGAAGGTGTTGGAGGGTCAGTCGGAGTTGTCGCGGTGGAAGTTGAATACTGGTGGTTTGGAATTTAGTTGGCTTTCGCGGATTATTAAGATTGTGCCGCACCAGATTATTGAATGGGAATCTGTTGATGGTTTGCCTAATCGGGGTGCTATTCGGTTTTATGACCGGAAAACCAGTAGCATTGTTAAACTTAGTGTTGCCTATGCTATTCCTGGTATTTTGGGCAAAATCATGGATAATCTCTTTTTAGGTCGCGTTGTTGAATCTACTATTCGCGCCGATTTGGAAAGGTTTCGAGAATATGCGTTGAAAGCTAAATCTCAATCCTAATGCAGGGGCGGCGTTTTGCAGTATAGCAATAAGTTCGTTGTTGACTAAAGCTTATCCAATTGCGATCGCAAATCTTCCAATTCTACATCAACGATTTCAACTGCGTCAGCGTTCGATAGTGAATTATGATTTTGAGTCGAGGTTGAACTAACAAGTGCTTTTTTTAATTTTTCTAATTCATCATCTATGTCTTCAACGGTGATGAACTGATTAAACTCATCTCTACTGTTTAGCTCAAAATCTACATCAATATTCGTTTGTGACAGCAGGTTTCTCACATCGTCTAAAATAGCGGAGTTATGTTTGAGTAGCTTACTTATAGCGACTTGCTGATTCACAAGTTGAGTATTCATAGCTTCTAGCTCACTTTCAACTTTGTGCAATCGCATTTTTAAATCGTTACTAGGTAGCTTAGCTATGGTTTTAAAATCAGCTTCTATCTGCTTTTTTAAAAAAACTTTATGTTTTAGATTAGCTACTCTTTCTGTTTGTTCATCTAGCAATTTAAAATTACCTGCTTTTTTTGCATAGATATTTTGGCGAAATTGTGCTTCTTGAATTAAATCTTCTCGACCTGCTTTGAGAGCACGTTGATAACGTTGTTTCCATTTATCTGCTTCGGCTTGGGCTTCCTTATAATCACGTTGAGCAATAGTTTGGGCTTGTATATTAGCGGCAAGGACTGACTGAAGTTGAGAATAGTCCATAGGTGGGTGTTCTTGTTTTCTTGCGAACCTCTTTCACTTAGTATTCCCAATTCCGCTTCAGTCTTCACAAAATGTATAACTTGGTGTATTACTTTGTGTACTTTGCGTCTAACGCCCTTCGGGCTTCGCTTCGCTGGTGCGGTTCGTATCTCTTACCAAGTTGGATCAACATAGAGATTAATCGTCAACTCCTCTCGCCCTGGTGGTACGGCTGTAATACAAGCACGAATAGTATTTCCCCCTTCTATCTCCACTTCGCAGGCGTGACACGTACCCATTAAGCAGCCAGTAGGAATCATCACCCCAGCTCTATCTGCTACATCTAGCAGGGCTTCTCCTACTTGTGCTTCAACAGTTACATTATCGGGTAAGAAATGTACACGCACTGCCATTATTTCTACTCTTTTGATGACAAAATTGGTGTTAGATCTAAATGTGCCTCAACTATACTGGCGAGGGAATCTAACATGGCTTCTCGCTGTTCGCGGTAGTTGGAAATACCAGTAGGTAAAGATTTTAGTCCTCTTTGTTGCCGTAGGCGATTTAACCAAGCGCGTCGCCAAGGACCATTGTCAAATATTCCGTGCAGATAGGTTCCCCAGACTAATTGAGAATTATCTACCATGCCGAGACTTGCATCTTCAAACAATTGATGGTATGAGGAAGCTGGAGGAGTTGGGGTTTCGATGGGGCGCGATCGCCCTTGATGAATTTCATATCCAGTTACAGGTAAGCCACTTTGCGGAAAGTTAGAAATTACAGTTCGTTGGCGGGCAACTTTATGACCTGTAATTACGGTTCTAATCGGAAACAGCCCCAATCCGTAAAACCTGCCTGCTTCACCTTCTACTCCTTCAGGATCGGCTAGCTGTTGTCCCATGATTTGGAAGCCGCCACAAATCCCTAAAACGGTTCCACCTGCTGCGGCATAGTTTTGAATCGCTTTTGCCATGCCAGTTTTATGTAGAAGTAGCAAATCGGGGATGGATGTTTTAGTACCAGGAATAATTACAGCATCGGGATGTCCTAATTCGTGTTTGGGGCTGAGGTATCTTAAACCTACACAGGCTTCTGCTTCTAGCGGATCAAAATCGGTAAAGTTAGAAATTCGCGGTAAGCGGATTACTACGATATTCAGGTCGCTATTCGTTTTGGTGGTTGTGCGTTCAAATAAATCGAGTGAATCTTCAGAGGGGAATGTTTGATCGATCCAAGGAATAACGCCCAAAACAGGAATTCCTGTCCGTTCTTCTAGCCATTTGATGCCTGGTTCTAAAAGCGATCGCTGTCCCCGAAATTTATTGATGATCACGCCACGAATTAAAGCGCGTTCCTCTGGTTCTAACAACTCCAATGTGCCTACAACATGAGCAAAAGCACCGCCACGATCAATATCAACTACTAGGACGGTTGGTGCGTTCAAATGTTTCGCCACGCGCATATTAGTTAAATCGCGGTGCTTGAGGTTTATCTCAGCTGGACTCCCCGCACCTTCACATACAATCAGATCAAACTCTGATGTCAAATGACGTAAAGAGTCTTCAATTGCCTGCCACCCTGGTTGAAAATATTGCTCGTAGTAATCCGCTGCACCCACCCTACCCACAGATTTACCTTTAATAATTACCTGGGATGTCATATCCCCTTGGGGTTTGAGTAAAATCGGATTCATTTCTACCGTTGGAGAAACGCCAGCAGCCCAAGCTTGTACTGCCTGGGCGTAGCCAATTTCGCCCCCGTTGATGGTGACATAAGCGTTCAAAGCCATATTTTGCCCTTTGAACGGGGCTACTCGCCAGCCACGCCGCGCCAAAATCCGGCAAATAGCGGCGGTTATCAGGGATTTTCCAGCGTGGGATGTGGTTCCCACTATCATAATTGCTTTCATAAACAGCTACGAGCCGTGTTTAAATAAGGGCAGTTTCATTCTTCATTTTTCCCGTTTTCTGCTCATTCTTAACTTTTGATGCTAATTTCTTTTTTTATAGTTAAGTCTTCTTTACTAGACGTATTGCATAAGGAGCTTAGTGCGAGACTTTTTGCGTCCGAACGATCGCGCCTTTGCGCGGACACTTTGCTCAAGTCGGGAAACCCGCCCACGCAAGTGTCCTTGTCTTTGCGAGAAACAAAAAAAAGACTTTCTATTTAAAACGGTAGGCTTAACAACCGACTCAAGGCATTATAGAAGCGATTCACCCATGAGGGAGTACCCCAACTTCCTGTTTGTTGGTACTGCTCTAGTAGCATTCTACCTAGTGGAGTCAGGCGAAAACTATCTGTAATTCCCTGTCCATCTACCTCTCGCCGCAGTACACCTACTTGAATCAGCCACAACAGTTGATTTTCAACGGCTAACTCAGACAAAGGACGTTGGGTGTAGCTATTGTCGAAACCCTCGCTGTGTGCGATCGCGTTGACTGGCACACTTTGATCGCGCATCGTCTCCAATAGATGCACCTTGAAAGGAGAACAAACAAGCGATCGCCTCGCACGTTCTACAGTATGGCTCAGATAAGCAAATGATTTTGTTCCTTTAGTCTCAATCATTGTCATTTTGTATCTTCCTATACAGTTTTTCTTAATAGATTATTGATATCTATATTTTTCAGTACTAGCTATCCATTTTAGACAGTATTGCTTGAGTAGGGGAGGGTTTTTAGGAGTTATCTGAAGGTTTACAAGTATGTTTGATAAACCCGCCCGTACGGTAGTTGTCGTCTTTTGAAGGTGGATAAATCGTAATTTAAACATTACAAACCGTAAATTTGTACACGTAAGCGTTGTTTTTCAGAAATAATTAAATAGCTTCTAGGGTTCCGGTTTGAGTTGGCGTATTATTTCCGACTTAAATGACTGGTCCAAGAGAAGCAGCCAGCCTTTAAATGTTTGTCGCATATAGCGGCACATTGGTGGTACACGGCGGGATAAAAGCCCGGGAGTAGTAAATAACAGTGTTTAACTGTTGTTGCTTGTCCTGGGTTATTTTATTGCAGTTGAAGTGGAAAATTAGTAGGATTTGAGGATATAGAATCATGACTGAACGCGATCGCCCACTTGAAGAAAGTCTAGATTCACATTCACAACAACCACCCACTGAAGCTGAAAGAGCTTTAGAAAAAGAAGCAAGATTACCTTTGACTGGTTGGCAACAAGAAGTATCAAGAGGTTTAGAATATGGTTTAGAAGCAGCACAAAGTATAGGCGATCGCTCGATTCCCACATTCTCCAGAGGAGAATTACCCCACTTTGCTGGGATCAACACTTTCCTCAAAGCACCTTACTTAGAAGATGTGCGTAAAGTTGGAGAATACGATGTTGCAGTTGTCGGCGTTCCCCATGATTCTGGCACAACTTATCGCCCTGGAACACGTTTTGGTCCCCAAGGCATTCGACGTATTTCAGCGCTTTATACACCCTATAGCTTTGAATTAGGTGTTGATCTACGAGAACAAATCACTTTATGTGATGTGGGAGATATTTTTACAATTCCAGCTAATAACGAAAAGTCATTCGATCAGATTTCTAAAGGAATTGCCCACATTTTTAGTTCTGGTGCTTTTCCAATTATTTTAGGCGGAGATCATTCGATTGGCTACCCTACTGTACGGGGAATTTGCCGTCATTTAGGTGATAAAAAAGTGGGAATTATTCACTTTGATCGCCATGTGGATACGCAAGAGACAGACTTAGATGAACGGATGCATACTTGTCCTTGGTTTCATGCCACAAATATCAAAAATGCACCACCAAAAAACTTAGTGCAATTAGGTATAGGTGGCTGGCAAGTTCCCCGTGAAGGTGTGAAATTTTATCGAGAACGAGCAAGTAATGTTTTGACGGTAACAGACATTACAGAAATGGGATTAGATGCAGCCGTAGAATTTGCTTTATCAAGAGCTTTAGATGGTACAGATTGCGTTTATATCAGTTTTGATATTGACTGCATTGATGCTGGTTTTGTCCCTGGTACTGGATGGCCAGAACCAGGCGGTCTAATGCCTCGTGAAGCTCTTTATATGCTGGGCAAAATTATCCAACGCGCTCCTATTTGTGGTTTAGAAGTTGTAGAAGTTTCTCCACCTTACGACATTAGCGATATTACTGCATTAATGGCGGCAAGGGTAATTTGTGACACTATGGGTCATTTGGTAGTCTCAGGTCAATTACCCCGAAAAGAAAAACCCGCTTACATTCACCCAGAAGCTCAACCGGAATTAGTCAATGAGTGGACGAGGTAAGCTATGCATGAAACTGACATGACTAAAGCGTTAATTATAACGCTTAAAGATTGGTGGGAATCACAGCCTGAACGTCCTCAAGTTTCCTGCATTCACTTAATTGTCGGTAAATTCACTTGTGTTGAACCTATGAGTTTACAATTTGCCTTTGAGGTGCAATCTCGTAACACCTTTTTAGATGGGGCAAAGTTAGTTATTCAAGAAACGCCTTTAATTGCGTTTTGTCATCGTTGCCAACAAGAATATAAACCGGAAATTGGCATTCAATACGCCTGCCCTGAATGTCATTTTCCGATGGAGGATATTCGTTCAGGGCGAGAACTAAAAATTGATCGAATCGAATATTGTTTTGATACAACAGAAGTTTATGCACCAAACATTTGATGCAGCATTAGGTATTAATTTACTCCATGCCAATCAGCAGGGAGCAGATCATAATCGCGCTCATTTTAACGAGTGGGGAATTACTTGTTTCAATATTATGAGCAGTCCAGGCGCTGGTAAAACTGTGCTTTTGGAACGCACTCTAGCTGCTTTGAAAGATGAGTTAAAAATTGCAGTTATTGAAGGCGATATGACAACTGATTTGGATGCAAATCGCCTGCGTCAATATGGAGTCCCAGTAATTGCGATTAATACAGGGCGATCGTGTCATTTAGATTCCAAAATGGTAGCTGGGGGAATTCACCAACTCGAACATTTATATAATCCCTCAGATTTTGATTTGGTGTTAGTAGAAAATGTCGGCAATTTAGTTTGTCCAGCCGAATTTGAAGTAGGAGAACACGCAAAGGTAGCGCTTTTAAGCGTAACTGAAGGAGAAGATAAGCCGCTGAAGTATCCAATTATGTTTCAGGAAGCAGATTGTTTGCTAATTACAAAAATGGATTTAGCGCCTTATCTAGAAATTGATGTTAGTCAAATAGAGGCAAATGTTCGCCAAATGAATCCTGATGTCACAATAATTCCTGTTTGTGCGAAAACAGGTGAGGGATTAGAAGCTTGGTTTAATTGGGTACGAGAAAAAATACAAATACATTCCCCACTCAGCATCAAGCTAGCTAAGAAATAAACTTCTTGCATAAAGAGCTTAGCCCTTCTTTTTGCGTTCTTACTTTGCGACTTTGCGACTTTGCGCGAAACAAAATAAGTTCTACCTCACAAAGCACAAGATACGAGATGAGCTTGCTAATTAGAAAGTAAAATCGATGAAAGTTCGTAACCTTCTATTTCTGTTCAGTGTATTTTTAGTCAGTTTAGTTGTTGCAGTCAGTTGCACTTCCCCCTCTTCTCAAAATTCATCAGCAGCAAATTCAATTCAAATGGGTTTTAGTGCTTGGCCTGGTTGGTTTCCTTGGCAAGTTGCTCATGAAGCAAAGCTATTTGATGCTAACAAAGTTTCAGTAGATTTGAAGTGGTTTGATGGGTATTTGGATTCAATTAATGCCTTGACAGCAAGACAATTAGATGCTAATACTCAAACTTTGAATGATACGGTTAGTTCAGTTGCAGCTGGAGCCGATATAGTCATTGTTTTAGTTAATGATAATTCGACTGGCAATGACCAAATTATTGTCCGCGAGGGTATTAATAGCGTTGCTGATTTGAAAGGTAAA
Source organism: uncultured Chroococcidiopsis sp. (assembly GCA_964248365.1). Lineage (GTDB taxonomy): Bacteria > Cyanobacteriota > Cyanobacteriia > Cyanobacteriales > Chroococcidiopsidaceae > Chroococcidiopsis. The sequence continues at coordinate 79,766 of CAXTYC010000005.1, forward strand.
AAAGTTGCGGCAGAAGAAGGAACAGTCGATCATTTTCTATTATTACAAGGCTTGAGAAAAGCTGGGATGTCACAAGCAGATATTGATTTTCAACCGTTGGAAACAGGCGCAGCCGCAGCAGCATTTGTAGCAGGAAAAGTTGATGCAGTAGGTGTTTTTGCACCTTTCACAAATAAAGCAATTGAACGTCGTGGCAGTAAAGTGCTATTTAGTTCTAAAGACTTTCCAGGCTCAATTCCAGATCATTTAGTAGTTAGCCGGAAGCTAATTAACGAGCGATCGCAAGATGTACAAGCATTGGTAAATACATGGTTTGACACTTTAGACTTCATCCGTACCAACCCAGAAAAAGCCTACGCTATTATGGCTCAACGAGCTGGAGTTACGGTTGCAGAATACAAAAAATATGATGCTGGAACCAAGATATTTAGCATTGAAGAGAATTTAAAAGCCTTCCAGCCTGGTAAAGATATGTCATCCTTACCTTATGCAGCCCAACAAATTAGCAAATTTTTAGTTGAAGCTAATCTTGCTAAACAGGCTCCAGATCTAAGTAAAATCTTTGACGATCGCTTTGTGAAAGCTTACGCAACTTCTCGCAAAAGTAAGTAGAAATAGCGCTTACAATATCTTTCTCTGAGTAACATATTGTGTATTAGTCTATACCTATTGTGAAGCTTACGTAATTTCTCGTAAAACTAGGTATAAATACCACTTACGGATTTTTTCCCCTAGAGTAATATATATTGTATTGTCATATACCTAGGGGAAGATTTTGGCAAAAATTGAATTTCTTGATTAATTCTGTAGCCTAGCTAGCAGTTTGTGGCAAGCGTTTAAGTCATATTGCCATGTTATAGATATAAATTTGAAAAGTTTTTTGAAAAAATCAATTAAATGAGTTCAAACGAGCATAAAAAAATGTTATCACAAACCGTTTTTTGGCGGATTGGTGAGGATATTCCTAAACCATTAAACTGGACTTTAATTGGTTTATCAATTGGAGTTCCTTTTATTCTTTGGTGGGTAATTTCAAATTCAGGATTAGTACAACCTGCATTTCTTTTGCCCACTCCAGTTCAAGTTGGCTCAGCGCTTTTGCGTCTTTGGCAAAATGGTAGTTTACCAAAAGATATTAGCGCAAGTTTGTTTCGAGTGCTTAGTGGCTTTTTGCTAGCAGCAGTTGTTTCGATACCTTTAGGAATTCTCATGGGTGCGTTTGCTAGCATTCGAGCTTTGCTCGAACCTATTATAGGTATCGTGCGTTATATGCCCGCACCTGCTTTTATACCCTTGCTAGTTTTATATTTTGGATTAGGAGAACTGCCGAAAATTCTACTTATCTTTATCGGCACATTGTTTTTTAATACATTAATGGTGATGGATGCTGTAAAGTTCGTACCTAAAGAATTAATAGAGACAACTTACACTTTAGGCGGTCAACGCAGTAATGTTATTCTTAATGTTATTTCGCCCTACGTTTTACCGAGTATTATTGATGCTGGACGTGTCAATATGGCTGCATCTTGGAACTTGGTAATAGTTGCTGAGTTAGTAGCAGCAACAGAAGGTTTAGGTCGTCGAATAAGTGTTGCTCAAAGATTTCTGAAGACTGATGAAATATTTGCAGGGTTGATTGTTATTGGTTTAATTGGTTTTACTATTGATATATTATTTCGCTTACTGCTGCAAGTATCTTCTCGCTGGGCAATGAAGTAGTTTGATAAAGATATTAGCTATTAATGTTGTCTGTGCAAATCAAATTATTTACGTAAAAGATAATAGTTTTAGGCAATTTAGGAGCATTCATGAGTTTACAAGTTTTTAACCTTCACAAAGAATTTAAAACTCGTCAAGGTACAGTTGTTGCCCTCAAAGATATCAACTTAAATATTGAACAGGGAGAATTTGTTTGTGCTGTTGGTGCTTCTGGTTCTGGTAAATCAACTTTATTAAGGCTAATTGCTGGGTTGGATACTCCCACAACTGGCGAAATTCAAGTAGCTGGCATTAATGTGACTGGACCTGGTGCAGATCGGGGCATGGTATTTCAAAAGTATACGCTTTACCCTTGGATGAATGTAGCCGAAAATGTGGGATTTGGGTTAAAGCTGCAAGGAGTTTCTAAAGCCCGACGCAGGGAAAGAGTGGCACACTATTTAGAAGTTGTAAGATTATCGCAGTTTGCCCATGCATTGCCAAAAGAATTGTCAGGCGGTATGCAGCAGCGAGTAGCGATCGCCCGCGCCTTAGCGTCTGAACCTAAAATTCTCCTCATGGACGAACCTTTTGGGGCTTTAGATGCTCAAACAAAAGAAACGATGCAACAGTTTCTTCTAGAATTGTGGAGGCGCACAGGCACAACTATTTTGATGATTACCCATGATGTTGAGGAAGCAGTGTTTCTATCCCAGCGAATTTATGTGCTTACCTCTCGTCCTGGTACGATCAGAACTGAATTAGTGATGAATTTGCCCAGCGATCGCACTTATCACACTAAAAAACATTCGACTTTCCAAGATTGTAAAGAAACTGTACTGGATTTACTGCGTGGCGAAGGAGCAAAAGAGCCTGTAGCAGCTTAAACCAGACAACTTACACTGTTTCTCCATCTACTTGCACTTTTTACGATCCCCCTAGCCCCCTTAGAAAGGGGGTTTGGGGGATCGCTCTTCGTGTCATCATCTAGGAAAATTGGTATTACACAGCTGGTTGCACAAAGACGCAAATAACTTTGCGTCTTTATTTCCCCGCGTGAATTTGTCCTTTAAAGTGAAATAATATTACTGGCGATAATTCGCTTTCTAACTAACCTTTTACCCAAGAGATACTTAACTTATGACTTTAGCAGTTGGTACAGATGCACCAGCATTTACAGTCAAAGACACCAATGGTAATACTGTCTCGCTATCTGATTTTGCTGGTAAAACAGTAGTTTTGTATTTCTACCCGAAAGACGATACCCCAGGTTGCACTAAACAAGCTTGTAGCTTCCGAGATGCTAATGCTGATTATCAAGGTAAAGATTTGGTAGTGCTGGGAGTCAGTGCAGATGATCAAGCTTCCCACCAGCAATTTACCCAAAAATACAATTTGAATTTTCCCCTACTGGCTGACACCGAAAAAACCATGATCAAGGAATACGATGTAGATGGTGGTGGTTATGCCAAACGTGTCACCTATGTAATTGACGGCAACGGTAAAATTATTCATGTTGACAGCAGCGTCAATACATCTACTCACGCTAGTGATGTTTTGGCAGCAATAGGGAAGTAATTAGAGGGGCTAGGGGCTAGAGGCTAGAGGCTAGGAAGAGGGGGAGAGTGGGAGAGGGGGAATCAGGGGAATCTGAAGCAATACTCCCCCCTGCTCCCACGCGAACCTGCGAACCTGCCTCTTACCCCTTTTCCCGCGAAGGGGCAAGAAGTCATTTAGCTACCTGCGGATTGATAGTATTAGCTGGTTGAGCCTGGTTCTGATTTTGAATCCTTTGTAGCTGCCTTTGCCTAAACTGGGCAGCTGCATCATTTAGGCTGCGATCTTGTTCAGCAGAAAATTCGTTAGTGCTGCGGATAGTGCCAAGCTGAGCGCGCTGCATTAACTGCATAATACCGCCGAATGCATCCCCCTCATTGGTACGTGAGAATGGATCTCGATTTTCTTGGGTGTTCAAATCTTGTAGGGGATTGGGAGCAGTATTAGGAACAGTATTGACTTGCGCCCAGCTAATTTGAGGCATCAGCAAGGAAACAAAACCTATGGTTGCTGTACAAACAGCAAGTTTAATAAAAGGTTGAGGTGTAGTTTTCATAAGCTCTTAGCATTGAAAGTAGCTAAAAATGTATGCTTTTATCTTAAGCAAGAGTTCGCCGTATTTGGGATTGAATGCTAAGAAGTGCTACAAAGCTAAAGCCAAGTAAAACCAACATACATCCGCCAAAAGTCACACTACCCCAAGGAGCTTGCATCACAATGCTATTCAATGCCCAATCACTATGAAGATAAAGATAGCGAATTGGTTCTATTGCATAGCTAAGCGGATTGAGTGCAGCCACAACTTGCAACCACTTGGGCATGAAAGATAGAGGAGCTAGAGCAGTGCTAGCAAATAGCAGCGGTAGGTTAGTAACAAAAATTACGGCAATTAGTTCAATGTGACCAGGTAGGGCAAAAGCTAAACCCAAGCTTAAAGCTGTCACGCCCAAAGCTAGTAGAAAGACAATCAAAGTGATCGCCCCTAATCCTGCTAAATTTGGTAAACCAGCCCCCAAAAACGCCGCCGCCGCCACAATTACCGCTGCTTGCAATAAGCTCTGGCTAATAATAAAAATAGCTGAGGCTAAAACAATTGAAAACCGAGATGCTAAAGGAGCTACCAATAAACGGTTTAAAAAGCCAAATTCTCGGTCAAACATGACTGGTAATCCAGCATTGAGCGCTCCTGCAAAGGCGGTAAAAACAATTACGCCAGCACTCAAAAACTGACCATAATTTGTACTATTTCCAAAGATGCCTTTGGGGGCATTTTGAAACAGCGCTCCAAACAAAAGCAACCACATCACTGGCTGAATAATCCCAGCAATTAGAGTTGAAGGACGGCGTTGTAATTGAATGAACAAGCGACGAGTTAAAGCCAGGGTTTCTTGAACTAATTCCCCAAACCAATTGGATGCGGTTTGTTCGTGATTAATTTGAGCAGATGCCAATTGCTGCCAACTGGTATCGGATTTAGGAGGTGTAACTGTACTACTCATTGCGATTTTAGGTTTTAGATTTATTTCGCGCATAGACACGAAGTGGCTTCCCGAAGGGTAGACGCAAAGGCGCAAAGATTGGAAGGTTTTTCTGTGTTGGTGTTCTTGGTGTTCTTGGCGGTTGGTAAAAAATGATCTATCTCATATTTTGCTTGCGTTCAGCTTTGGGATCGCGGTTTGGGGCGGATGCTAGCTCTGCATCCATTAAGGTGCGCCCTGTGGCGGCAAGGTAGACATCGTCTAAGCTAGGGCGAGATTGGGCGATGCCAAATGTGGGCAATCCAGATGAGTTGAGTAATTGTTGGATAGTAATTAGGCTGTCGTTTTGAGGGGTGACTACTAAGTTGAGCGAGTTACCCTGAGCGACGTTGATAATTACTTCTTGGACAAAGGGTAGGGATTGCAGCAGTGCTTTGGCTTTTTCTGCTTCTTCTAGGGGGGAAAATTCGCGGATGCGTAGTGTGATGCGATCGCCTCCTACTTTGTCTTTCAAATCGCTAGGCGTTCCCGATGCAATTACCTTCCCGCGATCGATAATCGCCACGCGATCGGCTAGCGCGTCAATTTCTTCTAGATAGTGGCTGGTGATCAGTACTGTTGTCCCTGCTGCTCGTAGCTGACGTAAAAAGTCCCATACCACAAAGCGGCTTTCTATGTCAAGTCCTACTGTTGGTTCGTCTAAAACCAGCACATCGGGTGCGTGAAGTAGCCCTGCTGCCAAGTCTAAGCGCTTGCGTAAACCGCCGGAGTAAGTGCCAGTCTTTTGATCTGCATATTCCTGCAAACCGAGTAAGTTCAAGACAGTATCAATCCGCTGTTTGGCAATGGCACTTGGTAGGTGATAAAGTGCTGCTTGCAGTTGTAGCAGTTCTCGTCCAGTTAGTACTTTATCTAGAGCAACTTCTTGAGCTACATAGCCCAACCGTTGTCTTGCTGCTCTGGGATTATCTAATACAGAGATTCCAGAAACTTCTACTACTCCAGCATTCGGCGTGGATAAAGTACACAAGATGCGGAGTGTAGTAGTTTTCCCTGCTCCATTGGGACCTAGTAAACCAAAGATTTCCCCAGGTTCTACCTGAAAGGAAACATCCTTTACAGCTTCTACGTTACCGTAGCGCTTTTGAAGGTTTTGAATTAAAACAGCGGGAGCCATGAATCTTTCTCCCAAAGTATACAAATCTAAACAATATGTATCTCTATTGTATAGTTGGCACTACCCACGATGGCAATTAATATGGTGGGCAATGCCGCCCTACTTGATGGTGATAGCACTGGGGAGCAGATTTAGACTTCCTGCCAAAGCACCCGTTAGCTGATGAGTGATAGGTAAACTATCTACAACCATGCCAGCACACAACAGCATCATGTAGAGGATCGAGTAGAGGAAAAGCGATCGCGCTATTGTTTTACTATCTGGGTTTTGCAACAGTAGCCAAGCTTTACGAATGAAAATACTTCCCAACACCAGGGCAATAATTCCATAAACTACACCCGTTGCCTGGAAGGGATAAACCAGTAAAAATGTTGCTGGGATTAGTATCAGCGTATAAAACCAAATTTGTCGAGCCGTAGCCACATCCCCCGCTACAACGGGCAACATTGGCACACCGACAAGGGCATAATCTTCGCGGATCATCAAAGCCAGCGCCCAGAAATGGGGAGGTGTCCACAAAAACACAATGGCAAACAGCAACCACGCTACCCAACTTAAACCATTGGTAACAGCTGCCCAACCTACCAGAGCAGGAATTGCCCCCGCCGCCCCACCAATCACAATATTTTGTGATGTATGACGTTTGAGTAAGTGAGTGTAGATTCCCACATAAAACACAATACCGGACATTGCCAACAAAGCGCTGATTAGATTGGCAAACACAGCCAACAAACTAAAAGAAATCACAGCCATTGCGACCGCAAATATCACAGCATCCCGCGACTGCACTCTACCAGAAGGTATAGGACGATGCCTAGTTCGCTCCATAGCATCATCAATATCACGGTCATAAACACAATTAATTGTCTGAGCAGAAGCAGCAGCCAAAGTTCCACCAGCCAGAGTTACCACTAGTAAAAACGGATCTACCTGTCCTTTTGCGGCAATCCACATACTACCAGCAGTAGTAATCAATAACAGCGGAATAATTCGAGGCTTTGTTAGCTGATAGTAGCTTTGAATAACTTGGAAAAAATTTTGATGGTGTCTAGAGACATTAGTCCCAATCATATTTGCCGCACCAATTCCTTTAACTTTTGTAACAACAAGAGGCACTTTAACTCTTCACCGCTGTGCCAACATCCACAAAAAGAAACACAAAGTAAGCAATTCCCTTCTCTTCTTTCTTACCTTCGCGCCCTTTGCGCCTTTGCGGTAGCCTGCGGCAAGCCGCTTCGCGTCTACGTTAACTTATATCTGACCTCAACCAACAGTCGCGATCGCGCAATGCCAAAACAGTAAACGCTACCAAAACCCCCAGTAAAGCTGCTCCTACCGACTGGTGAGCCACTGTCAAAGGTTCGACTTGCAGGTGTAATCTGAACGTAGCAACACCTAGCAAGACTTGCAAAACCAACAACCCACCAGCCATATTTGCCAACTGCCTTAAAGCTGGATGCAAAGCTGGGGTACGCCAAGACACAAAAACGAGGGCGGTGGTAGCAAGCGTAGGAGGAACAACACCTGCAACGTGGCTATACATGACTCCACATAACTCAAAACCTGCCAAACATTGATGTAACGCCCAGCGCGATCCTACCAAAGCGCCTAAGAGACTTTGCACATAGACTAAGACAGCAGCAATCAAACTCAACGGGGATAACTTGCCAGCATTGCCAGTTCCTTGATAAGGTGTTAGCGCCGTGCCAATGATTAACAGCGTAGTAAAAAATAAAAGTGCTGTTCCCAGGTGCGCGGTAACAATGTCAAACCGCAGCATTTGTGTCACCGTCAATCCACCTAATACGCCTTGAAAGACGACCAGAAATAAAGCAAAAGTCGCAGTCGGAGGCAACCACTTGGGTAGTAAATTGCGCCTGAGCCAACAGAGGACTGTTAGAGCCAAAGCCCCGATGCCAATTGCTGCTGCATCCAAGCGGTGAAACCACTCCAGAAAAACTTGAAAGTTCATTTGTTTGGTTGGTACAAGCGTACCATAACACAAAGGCCAGTCTGGGCAAGCAAGACCAGCATTCATGACTCTTGTGGCGCTACCAATCGCCATCAAGATGAGTGTAGCTATACACAGTTTCCATACCAGCCGCCGAATTTTTTCTTTTGGCTGTGACTGCTCAGTCGAGTCTAAAGTTTGTCTGTGCAGGACGTATTCGGTCATGGACTGTACCTTTTGTCTGTCTCTTGTGCGATCGCCACTTTACAAGTTTGTAAGTGTTAACTCACTTCCACCCTAGCGCATGGTAAGTAGGACAACTGGAAAAAACAGCCCACGTCAAACTAGATAACCCATGACGTACAACAGATCCGACAACACACGGTCGGCTGTTTTTTTATCTCCAGTTACGTTAAGTGCGTTTCATTAGCTTGCTGTTGTTCTTACTGTGAAGGATAAAACCACTCAATTGCAAAAGCTTTAGGGATTTTTAAAGTGTTAGGGTTTTGATACGCCTATACTGGGGAGTAGTCATAATAGCTTTATTTTTCTTAACATATGACTGAAGCTAGGCGTGGCTGCAAGAACATGGTGCTATAACAAGAGCGATCCCAAAGAAAATAGAAAAAATCAGATTTGGCTGACACATCATCTTGAATTGCTGCACTACCTTGGTAAGTAAGTAAAGCTGATTATTTAAGAACAAGTTACAAGTACTCTACTAGCTAACCGTGAACATCCCAAGTTCTATTTGGACTTTATTGCTCGGTATCGGGCTGACACTGATCAGCCTCTGGTACGGTCAAAATCATGGACTGTTACCCACACCAGCTTCCGATGAAGCCCTGTTGGTGGATGGGCTATTTAACAGCATGATGACTATATCTGTAGGTCTGTTTCTCTTGGTCGAGGGCATTCTGATTTATACAGCATTTAAATTTCGCCGTCGTCCAGGTGATGATTCGGATGCCCCGCCAGTATTTGGTAACGTGCCGCTAGAAATTCTCTGGACGGCGATCCCAGCGATTGTTGTGATCGGGATTTCTATATATAGTTTCGAGGTGTACAATTCGATTGGTGGCTTCAGTCCTCATGACATCCATGACGCTCCTGTAACACAGGAGGCAGCCAGAATGCCCCACGCTGCGATCGCGGCAACTCTAAGCGATACACCTCTTAACACACAACCTAATCAGAATCAGCAAAAATCCGATGAGGCAATGCAAGATCCAGCTACAGCCTCAGTTCGCAATTCTGACCAAATACCCCAAAAGAAGGATTCTCCAGGTGTAGGTATAGTTTCTCCCACAATTGGTCCAAGTCCAGAGCGCGAAGGTAAGCCACCTGGATTAATGGTAAATCTAACTGGTTTGCAGTTCGCCTGGATTGTCACCTACCCAGACACTGGCGTAGTTTCCAGTGAATTCCACGTCCCTGTAGGGCGTGAGGTGATGGTAAATATGACAGCTAACGATGTCATTCACGCTTTCTGGGTTCCAGAACTTCGCCTGAAACAGGATGCCATTCCAGGGCGGCAAAGTGAAATTCGCTTTACACCTAGAAAGGTGGGCGAGTACCCGCTGATCTGTGCCGAACTGTGTGGTCCCTATCATGGAGCAATGAAGACCAAATTCATTATCGAAACACCAGAAGCATTTGACCAATGGATGCAAGAGCAACAAGTAGCAAGCCTCGAAGCTTTAAATCAAGCTATAGCTGTCAATCCGGCTGTATCACCAAATGAATTTCTCGCTCCTTACACCAACAACATGGGAATTGAGCCACAAACACTTACTCAACTGCACAACCATCATCACTAAACGGCTAGGAGGCAGAAGTCAGAAGACAGGAGAAGGATGAAGGGTAAAGAGTAAAGGGTAAAGGGTAAAGGGTAATAGGTATTGCGGTAAGGGTAAAGGAAATTCATAATTTCTCCCTTTTGCTTCCCCTGCTCACCCTGCTCCCTTTTGCTCCCTGTGCTCCCTCTGCTCTCTTCTAGCCCCTAGCCTCCAGCAAAAGCGCCCCTTCTTCTTATGACACAAGTACAGCTGCAAGAAAGAGCCAATCTACCTGCCTTAGAAGAGGAACCAGGGCAGAGAAATTGGCGAGATTACTTTACCTTCAACACCGACCATAAGGTAATTGGGATTCAATACCTTGTCACCACGTTTATTTTTTACTGTATTGGCGGTGTACTGGCTGACTTAGTTCGCACAGAACTGAAAACGCCAGATGTAGATTTTGTTAGCCGAGAAGTCTACAACAGCCTGTTTACCCTCCACGCCACAATCATGATTTTTTTGTGGATCGTCCCAGCAGGAGCGGGTTTTGCTAACTACTTAATCCCGCTGATGATTGGGGCGAAGGATATGGCATTCCCCCGCTTGAATGCCGTTGCCTTTTGGATGATTCCACCAGCTGGTTTGCTGCTAATCAGCAGTTTAGTGCTGGGTGATGCAGCAGATGCAGGTTGGACAAGCTATCCTCCCCTTAGCCTAGTTACTGGGCAATTGGGTGAGGGAATTTGGATTATGAGCGTCCTGTTGCTTGGTACTTCATCAATTTTGGGTGCAATCAATTTTCTTGTCACCCTGTTAAAGATGCGGACACCAGGAATGACCGTCCATCAAATGCCCTTATTCTGCTGGGCAATGTTTGCCACCTCCGCTATCACCTTGTTGTCAACGCCCGTATTGGCAGGTGCTTTGATTCTGCTTGCCTTTGACTTATTTGCAGGAACTACATTCTTTAATCCAACTGGGGGCGGCGATCCCATCGTTTACCAGCATATGTTCTGGTTTTATTCCCACCCAGCGGTTTACATCATGATTTTACCCTTCTTTGGGGTGATTTCAGAGGTGATTCCCGTTAATGCCCGTAAGCCAATTTTCGGTTATAAGGCGATCGCCTATTCCAGCCTTGCCATTAGCTTTCTGGGTCTGATCGTCTGGGCGCACCATATGTTTACCAGTGGTATCCCAGGCTGGCTGAGGATGTTTTTCATGATCACTACGATGATCATCGCCGTACCAACTGGGATTAAGGTGTTCAGTTGGTTGGGAACTCTCTGGGGGGGCAAACTCCGATTAAATACTGCCTTGCTGTTTGCAATGGGCTTTGTCAGTCTATTCGTAATCGGCGGCATTAGTGGCGTGATGTTGGCGGCTGTGCCGTTCGATATCCACGTTCACGATACCTATTTTGTAGTGGCACACCTGCACTACGTTTTGTTTGGTGGATCAGTATTTGGCATTTATTCCGGTTTCTACCACTGGTTCCCCAAAATGACCGGACGGATGCTGAACGAATTTTGGGGTAAGGTTCACTTTGCCTTGACCTATATCGGGATGAATTTATGCTTTCTCCCCATGCACAAGCTGGGGATGATGGGCATGAACCGCCGAATTGCTGAGTATGACCCCAAATTTGCCACACTGAACTTCATTTGCACAATGGGAGCTTATCTACTGGCAGTTTCCACATTACCCTTCATTGTCAATGCAATTTGGAGTTGGATGCACGGTCCCAAGGCTGGTAATAATCCCTGGCAAGCTCTCACCCTAGAATGGATGACTACCTCGCCACCAGCGATCGAGAATTTTGATAAACTGCCCGTTTTGGCAAGTGGTCCTTATGACTACGGTATGGACAGAAGCAAAAAAGAGGTGGATGTACCCTTATCTGATGCTGATAATCCAACCTTGTCTGCTGGTCCTAATTCCGTCTTAAGGGCAGATCCAGATCCCAATTTTGCTGCCCAACCAGAAGACCGGAAATAAAGGATGAAGGGGAAAGGCTAAAGGTTAAAGGGAAAGGGGAAAAAGTCAAGGGTCAAGGGTCAAGGGTCAAGGGAAAGAATTAGTATTCTTCGACCTACTCCTCACCTCCTGGCTTCTGTCTCCTGTCGTGGGTCTCCTGTCTCCTTCATCCTTCGCGCCTTCATCCTTCATCCTTCGCGTCCTTCATCCTTCTTACTTTTTGAAGATTCATGCAAAGTCCAACCATTGATCCAGCTAAGACTTCTCTCAATTATCATCACACCGAAGCCCAGAGCGATCATCACGAAGAGCATCCAGATTTCCGGCTGTTTGGGCTGATTGTCTTTTTGGTAGCTGAGGGTATGATTTTTCTCGGAATGTTTGGAGCTTATGTGGCATTTCGCTCTACCTTACCAAGTTGGCCACCGGAAGGAACACCAGAGTTAGAGCTGTTGCTACCGGGAATTAACACTATAATTCTGATTTCTAGCAGTTTCGTCATTCACAATGCTGACACAGCGATTAAAAAGAATGATGTCGGCGGTATGAGAACCTGGCTAGCAATTACTGCTGCGATGGGTACTATTTTCCTAGCAGGACAGTTGTATGAATATAGCCATCTGGAGTTTGGTCTGACAACCAATCTCTTTGCTAGTGCCTTTTATGTCCTGACTGGTTTTCACGGGCTGCACGTTACTGTAGGAGTTTTGGCGATTCTTGCCGTATTATGGCGATCGCGTACTTCTGATCGCTACAGCAAAGAACATCACTTTGGTGTAGAAGCAGCAGAAATTTACTGGCACTTTGTTGATGTAGTGTGGATTATTCTATTTGGTCTGTTGTATTTGCTCTAAACCTGAAGCTTGCACTTGCTTAATAAAAAGCCTCCCATTGGGAGGTTTTTTGTCATGTTGGCAATGCCGAGCTATTTTTAATTAACCTGACATAGGTAATGGTAATTCGTAATTAAAAAACCAACTACCAGGAAAGACGTAGCACAGCGATCGTCTCTACCTGTACAAATGTAGCAGTGCTAGGTCTAAGCACTTTGAGATTTTCGCTCTTCTAATATAACTATATGATTCTGGGAATCTACAGTTATTTTGCCTTGGTCTTGTAGCTTTCCTAGCATTCTCGTAATTGTTACTCTGGTAGTAGAACAGGCGGCTGCAAGATCTTGATGGGTGAGGCGAACACTTAAACGGGTTCCTCGCTCGACAGGTTGACCAACTTCTTGTTTCAATAGCAACAATAAATTGTACAATCGGTCTTTCGCGTGTCTCTGTCCAGAAATGGCTAAGAGTGCTTCTGTTTGTCGAAGTCGTTGATTAATTTGAGGTAATATTTTTTGCGCGATCTGAGGAATTGTTGCTATATCTTTGAGGGAAAAGCTGACTAGTTCAACGTCACACAGCGCAGTAGCTTGATATGTCTTCAAACTCGTCAATTCAGCACCAAAAGCCATTGAAGGTCTTACCAACCCCACAAGCACTTCTTCTCCAGCTTCGGTAATTGTACTTAACTTTACAATACCTCGACGAACTTGCCAAATAACTTGGGGTTTGATAGAGATAGTCTCTCCCTTTAAATAAACGTGTTTTTGCCAATCTTCGCTTGAAGCGTCGTCGAAGTATGCTTCTTGCTCTGTCTTTGTCCAATTGCGCGGCTCATCAGGCTTAGCATCGCTAAAATAGCGTATACACAAGCGTATTCCTATTACCTTACCAGTGCGATCGCGTACAATAGTTCCCATCAGGGAAGCTTGAAAAGGCTGACTATCTCGCGGACAAAGAAATATTTTCCACTCTTTCACCTGTTCTATTGTTTGCAGTTGCAGTAGTTGCAGATGAAAGGTTTGTCGCTCGTCCTCAGCCACAAATACTAGCAGTGGTTTACCCACCAAGAAACGCTGCGACACGTTAAGTAATTTAGCAGCGGCGTGGTTGGCTTCTTGGATTGTCCCTGCTGTATCAGTCATTAGGTAGCCATAGGGTGCAAACTCGAACAATTCCTGATAACGCTGGCGTTCTGTTTCCAAAGCTGTTTGTGCAAAGGCAAGTTCTACATTTTGCTGCTGTAGCTCTTCCACAGCAACTTGTAGTTCTTCCGAAACGATTCCAAGCTCTTTAAAAGCTAATGGCAATAAATCCGGTTGTAACTTTGCTGAAGCAGTAGCACCTTGATATAAATTATGCAATCGCCCTTGCATAAACTGTATTTGCTGAGCAAAGCTGTCTACGTTCATATAGATTCCCCCAAAAGTTCCCTTACTGGTGTGAAGTATAGATAAATTTCTTACTTGTTCACACTGACCAATTTGAGTAATTTCATACAATTTTATCAATAATGAAAAAACAATATAGTACGTTTTTTACTCAACCCTACATAATCGACACTTTTGTGGCTATGTAGTTGTAAATCTGTATACTTCAATTTTTGTACTAAGTCCTCATATTAGCTTTATTGTATTCAATTAAACCAAATGATTTAAAATATATCCATTCTTTTGGTATAAGCTGGGATAAGCATTGATAATTACCTTATTGGGTAGTACAGTTCTCCTGGGAGTTTTCTAGAGGTTGAGAAATAGCTATGGCTTTGCGTGGGGCTTGTTTCTCCTTGTTATCAGGCTTTGACTTCTACTCTTAAAGCTCCCAGTTTTATATATTAAGATTTTTAATATTTTATCTTAAAATTTTAGATTTTAGAATGTTCAGTTTCTGTGAAAGTAGTAGAAGCAAACCAAAAAGCAGCTAGGTAATGCTCTAAACATCCGCTAAATAATTTGAATAGCAATATATTGCTTAAATTTTATTATTTTGTATTTGCTTACACAAGAGTTTTTCAAATAGTTAAAACAATATTTGCTATTAATAGCTATCTCACAAAATTGTATTATACTACATTAATGCAATAAACAGATTTAAGATTTATTGAACTTGAATATTAGGACATATAGTTTGACTGGGGTGATAATTTGAAGGCTCTTCTTGCCATAAGTCAACAATTGTTTGTAACTCGATTTGACGAGTTTTTAATGCTTCAATTTGAGTAGCGATCGCCTGTATTTTCGACTGTAGTTGCTGTTTAACTTCAGGACAAGGTAACTCACCTTGATCGTGCCGAGCTAGAAGTGGTTTAATTTCCTCTAAACTCAGCCCCAGGGATTGGGCGCGTTTGATAAACGCCAGTCGCTTCAGTACCTGCACATGAAACAGGCGATAGCCAGTACTAGAGCGTTCTACCGTTGGTGCTAATAGCCCAATATCCTCGTAATAGCGGATGGTTTTCACCGACAAACCGCTCATCTGAGCTACTTCACCAATCTTGAGTTCGTTGGTTAAAACTATTTTCTCCATTGCGATAAATTGTTAATTTAAGTAATAAGTGATAAACGGAATTCACTACTCATTACTAAAAACGCGATATATCGTTGTCTGTACTAACTAGTGACTACCTATCGCGGTGGGTTTTTCTTGGAAATCGACAATTGCGGTAACTCCTGGCTAGAGGAGTTGTAAGGTAAGTAACGCTGAGCAACGGTTTGAGGTGGTTGTGAACCACGCTGCTGGAGAATCCACCATCGTAGAGCGATCGCTATCCCTACAGTACCCAAGCCAAACCCAACCAACGCAGCGCGATCGCCCAATCCACCAATTACCGCATCAACTACCCCAATCGTAATTAAAAAGCTGGGTAGCGGCTCTTTCCGGTACGCTGACTTCAAAAATCTCGGTAATGCGGCATTCATCACAATTTATTTTCTTTGATTTAAGCTATCATCTCAAATTACATACAATCTTAAAACCTATAATTCAAAACCGCATATATTTAAAGATGTAATGAATTTAATAAGGGGCTAGGGGCTAGGAGCTAGGAGCTAGGGAGAGGGGGAGAGTGAGAGACAAATTACCAATTACCAACTACCAACTACCAATTCCAAATTACAAATTACGCGCTTACGAATTTCCTTTCTTTATTTTAGACCAAGCCAAGCTAGCACGCCTTGACCAGTGATATATTCAATAATCACCATTAGCATAAAGCCAATCATCGCTGCTCGTCCATTCAAACGTTCAGCATATTCGTTAAAACCAAACTTTGGCTCTTCTAGCCTTGGTGTAGTGGTTGGTTGGGGTTGTGTCATCATGTATTAACCTCTGTTTGCACAATTAATAATATTAGTAGTGCTGCCCGTGTGAAAGTGTAAAAGCAGGCTTTTATACTATCTCACTGCTTAATTACGATTTGTTACTATTTTACACTGATTGTGACAATTTCTACTAGCTGCTCAAATCGCAACCTTTGACACATATGGAATTGCTTTGACGAGCTTAAGCTAGATACAGGAGTCTTCTTGTAGAAGTAGCAAATGGAAATTGGCGTTCCCAGAGAAATAAAGGATCAAGAGTTTCGGGTTGGGCTGAGTCCGAGTAGTGTACGGGTACTGAGCGAGAACAATCATACAGTCTTTGTCGAAACAGCAGCTGGTTTGGGATCGGGATTTACAGACGAAGACTTTAGCTGTGCGGGAGCGCAAATTGTTTCTTGTGCTCAACAGGTGTGGAATCGTGAGCTAGTTGTCAAAGTCAAAGAACCGTTGCTGCCAGAATACAAGTTTATGCAAAAAGGGCAGATGTTGTTTACCTACTTGCATTTGGCGGCTGACCGAGGTTTGACCGAGCATTTGATTGATTGTGGTGCAGTGGCGATCGCCTACGAAACCGTTGAACAGCCAGGTAGCAACAAACTACCTCTGCTTACCCCCATGAGTATCATCGCAGGTCGTCTAGCAGTGCAATTTGGGGCAAGGTTTCTAGAGCGTCAACAAGGAGGTCGGGGTGTCCTCTTGGGCGGCGTTCCTGGGGTTAGACCAGGCAAAGTTGTAATTTTAGGTGGTGGTGTGGTTGGTACAGAAGCTGCCCGAATTGCTGTAGGCATGGGTGCATCTGTACAAATTTTAGATGTAAATGTGGATCGTTTAGCCTATCTAGAAACACTCTTTGGCTCTAGAGTAGAACTGCTCTACAGTAACTCGGCTCAAATTGACGCTGTTGTCCCCGAAGCCGACTTACTAATCGGTGCAGTTTTAATCCCAGGTCGCAAAGCACCGATCCTTGTTTCTCGCAACCTGGTAAAACAAATGCGCCCTGGTTCTGTAATTGTCGATGTCGCCGTCGATCAAGGCGGTTGTGTGGAAACCTTGCATCCCACATCCCACACCCATCCTGTCTATGTGGATGAAGGCGTAGTACATTATGGAGTTCCCAATATGCCAGGGGCTGTACCTTGGAGTGCAACCCAGGCGCTAAATAATAGTACCCTGCCTTACGTGTTGCAATTGGCTAATTTGGGCATGAAGGCATTGGAAATTAACTCAGCTTTAGCCAGTGGTGTGAATGTACAAAACCATCGCTTGGTGCATCCCGCTGTAAAAGAGGTGTTTCCAGATTTAGTAGATTAGTATCAGCACAATGCTGAATGTAGAATTCATCTGAATGCTACTCGGATATAAATTTAATATATAGCAATCCTCAATGATTAGTTTGCCACCCATGCCCACCAATACTAGATAAGGTGGGCAATGCCCACCCTACGCTAACTCCAGTTGAATTAATCCGAGTCCAACGATTAGATAACTTGGAAATTCTCAGTATGTCATTACTAAAAATCTAATTCGTCTTGCAAATCTATTTCCGAGTTATTTTTAACACTTAATCGCCAACTTGTATTTATTTCTTCTTTGACATTTAGTTGCTCAACTAAATTTCCCAGTTGCTTTTGTAGCTTTTGAGTCAGCGCAATTTTAAAATCTAAATCTAATCTTTGATTTTGTGTCACTTGGGCTAGCTCTGAAAACTCTACCTTCAAAGTTTTTCGACTTGACTGGGAAAGTTTCAAATTATCTGTTTGGGCCACATTTTGAACTTGCATCGCTGTTTCTAGAAGAGTTTCAATATGATTGAATTCTGAATCAATTAGCTGTAACTGCTGCTTCAGTTCCAAATAGCGTTGAGCCAGCGCTGCCACGTCCTCAGAAGCTGGATTGGGATTACTTAACTGCTTTAGCTGCAACAGCTTTTGATGTACCATAGCTAAATAAACTGGGTCCATCTTGGCGTAGTTTAGCTGTTGTTGACTCAAAGGTCGTTGTCCCCAATCACTACTTTGCTGACTTTTATCTACTTGTGGAACATGACAAAGTGTTTCTGCCAAAGTTTTGAGCGATAAGTCAGGTATTTGCAGCATATAGTAGGGAATGGTTTTTGCCATTTCCAAAGTACAGGTGACATTCTTGGCTTGACTCTTACCCAAAAACTTTAGATCATATTTAGCATTGTGAAACACCTTTTCAATTTTCGGATTGAGCATAATTTCTGTAATAAATAAATCTGCTATTTGCGGCTGTTCTAAAACATCTAAAACTGAAACTTTTTCTCCTGTTGTATCTTGAGGATTATCTATTAGCTGAATCAACGACAGCCTGGGTTTGCGAGTTGAAAAATCTGCAATTTCTGTATCAATCCACAGTATTGCTGCTTGAGCATATTTTGTAACTAGCTCAGTTATGCCGTTAGCGTCTTTTAAATAAAGCATCAGAAAAATTAACTAAAAACATTTCTAACAATAACCCTGGCTTCTTACTCTCGTTCCAGGTTGAGCCTGGAAATTAGGACTTACGAATTATTAACGCTGGGATGTGAGGCTAATTAAATCCTCAATATTGAGTTTCATTGTATTACAGATTGCATCTAGGGGTAAGTCATTCGCATCATACCCAAAAGGATTTTCTATTTCAATGCCAATTTCTTCAATTCCAAATAAAGTAAAACTAATTAAAGCAACAATTGCCCCCGTCCAAAAACCTAAATTTTGCACTAGTTGGAAAGGCAATAACAAACAATATATTAATAATAACTGTTTCAGATGAATAGCATAAGCCAGCGGCATAGGTGTTTTTAAAATACGTTCGCAGCCTCCCAAAGTATCGACCATACTATTTAGTAAATCTTGCATAGCAGTAAGTTGATAGGTATTAAGGCAATCACGACAGTATTGTTGTTGTAAATAATCTCCAATCCAAAAAGCTACTTCTAGAGGTGGATTATTCATACCTTTAAGTTTAAAATATCGGTTAGAAGACATTAGTTCGGTTAACTCACTGTTTACAGGTTCTGATCTAAGATGTAATTTAGTTGCTACTGCAAAAGCAACTAACAGCCGTAATGCTGAAATTTTTTCCTCTCGATCCTCTGGTTGCTCTTCAATCACGGAAACCCAAATTTGACGAGCGAGGTTACGAATATTGTTGACTAAAGTACCCCAGCACTTTCGACCTTCCCAAAACCTCTCATTAGCAGTATTAGTACGGAAAACTAGTAATAAACCTAAAACAATACTAGGAATAACATTACCGAATATAGGATAATAAACAGGTAGTTTAAAATAGTTAAATATAGAGATTAAAACGCCAAAAACTCCACAGAATATAACTCTGGACAAAATTCCTGGAATCACAGAGCCTTTTAGCTGGAAAGCTATTTTAAACCAGTGAAATTTTTCAAAGTTCATAAGTATAATTATTCTTTCAAACTATTTACAGATTTAGTAGCACAGAACTTATAAGGGGCATGGCAATGCCCGTACTAAAAGGGGATGTTATTTTTATACTAAAGAGTAGGTTAATATATTTATACATTAAATGGATAATTTATAACTAACTTGCCAACTTTATAACAAATAAAAAAGGAAAACATTTAAATTTAATATTTTAGTTAGAATAATCCAAAATCCAAAATATAAAATTTGAAATCTTTATGGGCTGGCAATTTTGGATTGATCGTGGGGGGACGTTTACTGATATCGTGGCACAACGTCCAGATGGACAACTGGTGATTCATAAGCTGCTATCGGAGAATCCCGATCGCTATACTGATGCAGCAATTCAAGGAATTAGAGAAATTTTAGGTGTTCCATCGGATGCACCGATGCCATCACAACAAATTGCTCAAGTGAAAATGGGAACGACGGTAGCGACGAATGCATTGCTGGAAAGGAAAGGCGATCGCACTGTCCTAGTCATTACCAAAGGCTTTCGAGACGCACTACGCATCGGCTACCAAAATCGCCCAAATATCTTTGCGCGTCAGATTGTGCTGCCAGAAATGCTGTATGAGCGGGTAATTGAGGTAGAAGAACGCTACCGCGCCCAAGGTGAAGAATTAATCCCTGTAAATACGCAATATATTTCGTCTTTACAAGCAGCCTATAACGACGGTATACGGTCTTGTGCCATTGTATTGATGCACGGCTATCGTTATCCCGAACATGAAACTCAAATAGCTACCATAGCCCAGGAGATTGGATTTACTCAAATATCAGTATCTCATAAAGTCAGCCCTTTGATGAAACTAGTAAGCCGAGGCGACACCACAGTAGTTGATGCCTACTTGTCCCCTATCCTGCGACGCTACGTGGATCAAGTAGCAAGTCAGTTGGGATCTGAGGGAGCTGAGGGAGCTGAGGGAGAAAATTCAATCCAAAATTCAAAATCCAAAATCCAAAATTCCCTAACCCCTGCGCCTTTGCCCCAAGCCTCCAGCCCCTCCTTAATGTTCATGCAATCAAATGGCGGCTTGACTGATGCCCTGACGTTTCAAGGGAAAGACAGTATCCTATCGGGACCTGCTGGGGGTATTGTGGGGGCTGTGCAAACAAGCTTGATGGCAGGGTTTAACAAGATTATCACCTTTGACATGGGTGGAACTTCTACCGATGTGGCGCATTACAACGGCGAGTATGAAAGAACATTTGAAACAGAAGTGGCTGGGGTGCGACTACGTACACCGATGATGGCAATTCATACCGTAGCGGCTGGTGGTGGTTCAATTGTGCAATTTGATGGCGCACGTTATCGAGTAGGACCCCAGTCAGCAGGGGCAAACCCTGGACCTGCTTCGTACTCGAAGGGGGGACCGCTAACGATAACTGATTGTAATGTGATGGTGGGCAAGTTGCAGCCCCAGTTCTTTCCTCATGTGTTTGGAGCGAATGGAGATTTACCGCTGGATGCAGATGTAGTGCGGCGCAAGTTTGACGAACTAGCAGCAGAAATTGGCAACACTTCGCCTGAACAGGTAGCAACTGGATTTTTGGCGATCGCTGTGGAAAAAATGGCGAGTGCGATTAAGAAAATCTCTCTGCAACGTGGTTATGATGTTTCGGAATATACTTTGTGCTGCTTTGGTGGTGCAGGTGGACAACACGCTTGTTTAATTGCTGATGCGTTGGGGATGAAGCAGGTGTTTATTCATCCTTATGCTGGGGTGTTGTCGGCTTATGGGATGGGTTTGGCAGATATGCGATCGCTGCGAGAACGGGCGGTGGAGAGTGTTTTAAGTGAGTCAGGAGTGGCGCGGTTGGAGGAGGTGTTGAACCAGTTGGAGGTGGAGGGGAGAAAGGAAACGAACCGCCAAGACGCAGAGGGCGCAGAGGAGAGAGGGGAGGTTGAGGTTTTAAGGAGGGTTCATTTGAGGTATGAGGGGACTGATGCGGCGTTGGTTGTGGGTTTTGGTGATGCGGTGGGGATGAGGGAGAAGTTTGAGCAGGTACATCGTCAGCAGTATGGGTTTATTGCACCTGATAAGCGGTTGATTGTCCAGTCTGTTTCGGTTGAGGTGGTGCGAAAGACTGAGGTTTTAGATGAGCCTGTTGTTGTGCGTCGTACGGATGCACTACCTACGCCCCTTGCGATGGTGCAAATGTATACAAACCGTGCTTGGCATGAAACATCTGTGTATAAGCGGGAGGATTTGCAACCAGGTGATTGTATTAGTGCGCCTGCGATTATTGTGGAAGCAACTGGGACAAATGTGATTGAGATCGGTTGGGAAGCACAAGTAAGCGATCGCAATCATCTCATTTTAAGGAGACAGGAGTCAGAAGTCAGGAATCACAAGTCAGCCTCTAGCCTCTCACCTCTAGCCTCTAGCCTCTCCCCCGATCCTGTGATGTTGGAAATTTTCAACAATCTGTATATGGCGATCGCCGAGCAAATGGGGATTACTCTACAAAATACTAGTTCCTCGGTCAATATCAAGGAAAGGCTGGATTTTTCTTGTGCCATATTTGACTCTCAAGGGCAGCTAGTTGCAAATGCACCCCATATTCCTGTTCATTTGGGTTCGATGAGTGAAAGTGTAAAAGCACTGATTACCGCCAAAGGTGATATACTCAAGTCTGGGGATGTATATGTATCAAATAATCCCTACAACGGGGGTACTCACCTCCCAGATATCACCGTCATCACCCCAGTATTTGATAAATCTTCCCCCTCACCCCTCTTTTACCTCGCCTCACGCGGACACCATGCCGATATTGGCGGTATTACTCCTGGTTCTATGCCCCCAAATAGCACCAGGCTAGAGCAAGAGGGAGTATTAATTGATAATTTCCAGCTAGTATCTCAAGGTCATTTTCGGGAACCAGAATTGCTGGAACTATTATCATCTGGTGCGTATCCAGCCCGTAATTTAGCTCAAAATCTTGCTGATTTAAAGGCGCAAATCGCTGCGAATGAGCGTGGTGTGCAAGAACTCCATAAGATGGTAGAACACTACGGACTAGAGACGGTACAGGCTTATATGAGTCATGTGCAAGACAATGCTGAAGAATCTGTCCGGCGGGTAATTTCAGTACTCAATGATGGACACTTCACCTATGCTCTTGATAATGGCAGTGTGATTAAAGTGGCTATTTCGATTGATAAATCTACTCGCAGCGCCCGTATTGATTTTACTGGTACTTCTCCCCAACTTGATAGTAATTTCAATGCCCCAGCTGCTATATGTCAAGCAGCAGTTTTGTATGTTTTCCGTACTTTGGTAGATGACGAGATACCCTTGAATGCTGGATGTCTCAAGCCTCTAGAAATTATTATTCCCTCTGGTTGTATGTTGAATCCTCATTATCCTGCTGCGGTTGTGGCAGGAAATGTAGAGACTTCCCAAGCAATTACAGATGCATTGTATGGTGCTTTGGAAGTGATGGCGGCTGCACAGGGAACGATGAATAATTTTACTTTTGGTAATGGGCGCTATCAATATTATGAAACTATCTGCGGTGGTTCTGGTGCTGGTGCAGATTTCGACGGTACAGATGCAGTTCATACTCACATGACTAATTCCCGTCTCACAGATCCAGAGGTCTTAGAATGGCGATTTCCCATCTTGCTAGAAAGTTTTGCTATTCGTCCTCATAGTGGTGGTAAAGGACAGCATCACGGCGGTAATGGGGTAATTCGTCGTTTGCGTTTTCTAGAACCGATGACAGCTGCAATTCTTTCAAATCACCGCGTTATTTCTCCCTTTGGCTTGCAAGGTGGGGAAGCGGGTGCAGTGGGAAGAAATTTGGTTGAACGTAGTGATGGAACGGTGGAAGATTTAGGCAGTACAGCTACTGTCGAGATGCATACAGGGGATACGTTTGTGATTGAAACTCCAGGGGGTGGAGGATATGGAGATGTCAGCCAGGAGTGATATAAATAGGAGAAAATTGGGCATAAGTAAATATTTATACTCAAGTATCCTAGTAATTTATCAGGAGCAAGTATTCTTCCAACAGCAGAACAAGGGTTAATCTGTATTATCCTATGTCAGTACTTAACGAATTTTTACCGCTCAATTGAGATATTACGTTTCGACGAACGCGATGGCACAATATTCATCTTTGCAGGAGAAGAACTTCAAATTCAAATTAGTCGTGACGGTACGTGGAGATTTCTTACATGAAAGCAGATTTTAATTCTATGAGCAAGGCTGAATTACGAGCTTATGTACTTGCTCACCGAAATGACGATGAAGCCTTTTACACGCTAGTTGACCGCTATAAGGCTGACTCCAAAGATCAAGTATGGCATCCCTGTCCAAAAACTCCAGAAGATTGGGCAAAGGTATCACAATTAGTTAAGGAACAGATCGAAAAGCAAGAAAAAGGTTCGTAGGAAAAAGCGATCGCACTTCTTGTCCCCCTTTGCAGTTGTAATCTATTGAATCTCTGACTGGGGCGGTACAATTTGATATTTCTTGTGTTTCGACGTTGGCTCTCAACTTGAGAAATTCTATTA
The DNA here is from genome assembly GCA_964248365.1 of uncultured Chroococcidiopsis sp. Classification (GTDB taxonomy): domain Bacteria; phylum Cyanobacteriota; class Cyanobacteriia; order Cyanobacteriales; family Chroococcidiopsidaceae; genus Chroococcidiopsis. The sequence goes on from CAXTYC010000005.1 coordinate 103,509, forward strand.
ACATTCGCTTCCTCCCATGAACTAGTTATAACTCCAAGCAGCCGTAGGATATACGATCAAGATGCGCGGCTTCGGGTAAATTCATTGTCATCCCCGCAAGGCAAAAATCCCCCTGCTTACAGGTTTGGGAACTGGCAAACAGTATTATTGTTACTATTGGATTTTTGATTGAGATACGAATAATGGCAAAACCCACTGTTTACGGAACTCCCCGAAGTACTTATGTCCGTACCGTCCGATTGCTGCTTGAGGAAGCAGGTGCAGACTATGACCTCAAAGATGTTGATATTTTCAGCGGTGAAAACAAGTCGCCAGAGTACCTAGCCAAGAATCCATTTGGTAAAGTACCGACTCTTGAAGTTGATGGGGAACTGCTTTATGAAACAACTGCCATTACCGATTACCTTAACACTGTTTTAGCAGGTAACAAATTCAGCCCGTCTAATCCGATGCACCAGGCTCGGATGCGCCAGATTATGGCAATTATTGATAATCACCTCTATCCAGCTGCAATTCTGTCAATTGTGATACAGCGCCTAATTGTGCCAACTCAGGGCGGCGAAACAGATGAAGACAAGGTGAAAAATGCTGTCGCGCCTGCAAAAACAGCAGTAGAGGCGATCGAGTCGCTAACCGTTGGTAGCCCGTATCTGCTAGGTAGCGAAGTGAGCATTGCCGATTTCTACCTGATTCCAGTCTTTACCTACCTGTCGCTGACTCCAGAGTTTGATTCAATTACCGCTCAAGCTCCTAAACTCAGAACCTGGTGGGATGAGGTGAACAAGCTTCCCAGCGTGAAAAAAGTGTGCGCGTAACGCGCTCTGGTTGTAAGGTATTTTACCACAGATTGGCGATCGCTGATCTGTGGTCATTACTACATAGTGCAACTATTTTGTAGCTCATGCTCTAACTCGTTATGAGCAGCGAGTTCACCTTTACAGAACAGGAACCGAACCCCTTTTGTCATTTCAACTTCAGCCGGATAAAAATGAAATCAAAATTACTCATGCGGGTTGCACAGTTTCGGAAAAATGTGGAGATATTCTATCAAATGTTACTTGACCAAACTGATGAGAAAAAGATAAATATCCACTTTCTTAATCTCGCTTTTTTATAATATGTTCTGAAAAAAAGCAACGTACAAAAGTGGGATTTTGAATGAAAAAATCACAATCGTTAATCTGTAGCTGGGCTGATGGTAGCTTGTTTAACCTGAAAGATAATATAAACTTTATTAGGTAAAAAAGTCAAAAAGGAACACTTCTTATGGCTGAAGAATTTAAAAAAGGTGACAAAGTTGAGTGGAAAACAGCAGGCGGTAAGACAACTGGGGAAGTGATAGAAAAGCTTACCTCACCTACAGATATTAAAGGACATCACGTAGCCGCTTCAGAAGACAACCCCGAATACCTAGTTAAGAGCGACAAAACAGGAAAAGAAGCTGCTCATAAACCTGATGCACTCAAAAAGGTGGAGGAATAAAGCAAACTATGAGTAAAGATGATACAGTAATTGACGAGGTTTCACCAAGTTGTCAATATGACTGCAGAAGAACTTGAGTTTTAACCTTAGCTCTCGTCAACAGAGCTAGGGATGTAGAAATATGAAAGCGCGTATGCCACCCATACCCACCTACATTATATATTGTTCACGGATTATTTAGGAGCGCTATATATAGATAGAATTAATAAATTTCTTGCAATAATATGTGCGTAGAGGTAGATTTAACTCAGATATTTGTTGTAAACAATAATTTTCATAAAACCTGCCCCTACTATAAAAAAGGTCAATTAAAATAATTCAAAATATCTACGGATTTCTCAAACTATCTTTAAATAATACCCTACGAATAAATCTTGTAGGTGACAGCATGGAAGATATTTACAACTATCTTAAAATCTCAGACTCCATTGCTACTTCAGGACAACCGACAAAAGAGCAGCTTTCGGCTATTAAAGACTCAGGATACCAAATTGTTGTAAATCTTGCCCTGCCAACATCGACCAACGCCTTACCCGATGAAAGACAAGCGGTTGAAAATTTGGATATGCAGTATGTTCACATTCCAGTAGTTTGGGAAAATCCCAAAATTGAGGATGTAGAACAGTTTTTCAATGTAATGACTGTGAATAATGATAAAAAAAGATTTGTTCACTGTGCAGCTAATATGAGAGTTTCAGCTTTTATGTATCTTTATCGCCGTTTGCATGAAGGTATGAGTGATGAAGATGCAAAGAAAGATTTATATCAAATTTGGGTTCCGAATGAAGTCTGGCAGAAATTCATCGAGCAGGTAATTGAGCGTTATAAATAATTGGTAGATTGATAGTAGCAGTGCTACGTCTGTACAGGTAATTGGTAGTTGTATGAATACTCTTACTGCTTGGTTCTACAATGATTTGCAACAGGTTGGTGTTGATTTTGAGGATGCTGCACAAGTTGCAGTTTTTGACCGCAATCAGACATCGTCAAGTCAAGCAGCTGAGCGATCGCTAATTAAATATCTTGGCATTTCGACACGACATACTATAATCGACTTTGGTGCAGGTACTGGTACGTTTGCCATCGAAGCAGCACTTGCAGGCGCTCATGTGTATGCTGTTGATGTGTCAAAGGCTATGCTAGCATTGGCTCAAAAAAAAGCCGACGATGCAAATGCAGTCAATATCGAGTTTCATCACGCTGGCTTTCTAACCTACGAACACAAAGCCGAACCAGTTGATTTTGTGGTGACAAAAGCGGAAAAATTGGGGTGTGGCTTCGCCTCCCCCAATATTTTCCAAGACAGCTGCACTTCACCATCTCCCCGATTTTTGGAAAATGGTTGCATTTTTACGGATGGCTGCCATGCTTAAGGATGGAGGTGTTCTCTATCTAAGAGACGTGATTTTTTCTTTTCCTCCTGGTGAGTATCAATCTCATATCGATGCTTGGATTAAAAAGGCGGCAAAGCCTGCTGGCGAAGGCTTCACAACTAGTGACTTTGAAATGCACGTCCGAGAAGAACACAGCACTTTCGCTTGGATTATTGAAGGTATGCTGATTAAGGCAGGGTTTAAAATTGAAACAGCGGATTATCCTTCACCTGTATTTGCTCAATATATTTGTAGGAAGGGTAGATAAGCACCTAGGCCGCCAACACTTGCTCTGCGGTTAAGTTTAGTTGCGAGAAAGTCCGAGATACAATCGAATCTGTTCGTTTAAACTCTGTTGACTCGTAGCATCCATCAACCAGTAGCAAAACAATCACCTTGGCTTGTTGTAAATCTACAATCCAATACTCAGGAATCCCGATTGTCCGATACTCTTGTTCTTTAGCTTGATAGTCTGTCTTCTTCGAGCTTGGGCTAACTATTTCCACAACCCGCAATGGTGCAGTTCTCATAACAGCGGCTTTCGACTTCTGGGCTTTCACTACAGCCCATTGCTCTGTCGTCATTATGCACAAGTCTGGAGTGCGAGAGCGATCTTTGCCACTATTAGGATTAATACCTACATACACGCCCACATCCCGCTTGACTATCCAAGTTTGTTGCTGCTTGCTAATTTCGGCTTTAAAAACATCAGATAATAGATTGATCGCATCTGAATGCTCACCTGTTGGTAGTGGAACCATTACTAGCTCACCATCCACCAACTCATAGCGATTATCCGTACCGTCATCGTAAGTCAAATATTCCTCAAAAGTAAGCTTTAAGGGTGTCTGAGTCATGACAGCATCTCTAATTCAATGCGCTCAATAATATGAAGCATGATTACTAAATCTTGCTCGATGCACGAAAAAAGTGCTGTTTTAGCACATCCAGGCGCGAACAATTCCAGTAATCAACGTGGGAAGCAATCAACCCCTCAGAATTGAGTTTTAATTCACTCCAACCAGGAACAGCAATTCGGGGTTTCCAGGGAAGGGGAGTATTCCAACTCAATGTCCACTCCATAGTAATCGTATCACCCTCACCCCGTATGTCGTGTAAATCCATTTTGGTAGCAATGAAGAAAGTTTTGATAAAGCCAAACATTATTTTATAAAGCCAAAGCCCACGAAAGCGGCTGAGTGGATCTTGAAAGTAGATATCTTTGGCGTAGATACTGTATGTTTGATCGACAGGGAATTTTGCGTAGTCTTGTTTGAGAATTTGAATAATGTCCATTGTTTTAATGCTCCTACAGTAGAGATGCTCGCGCGTCGCATCTCTACAAATTTTATGGTTCTACTTCTGACCAAAGTTTTTCTAGCCGACGCTTCCATGCTGCTATTACTAGTTCGCGGGATTGTTTACCCTGTTCTAAATCACCTAATAATCCCTCTTCGTAGAAACGTTCTATATTTTGCAGGGTGGCTTCTAGGGATTGTCCCTGCTGCTTTTGTGCTTTGATAATTTGGCTAATCCGATTTTCAACTAACTGATTAAACGCATCAGATAAACCTACTTGATTTAGCTCGATCAGTCTGGCGATCGCATCAGTAAAATCTCCTATTGCCAAATTTACCAAATTATGCTGAAATACCCCCCATACTACTCCTTGGTGCAAGGCATAGCGAACTTCCTGGGTGTCATCAAAGTTCGCTTCTAGCAACTGTTGCATAAATGGTTGTGCTGCCCCTGCTGAAGTAATCGGAAGTAGCACTCGCAGCCAAGATTCATCTTCCGAGAGCAGTACCAAAAGACGAAAATCAGGAGTTTCTATCTGCCAAGATCCTGGCGTGTTAGCAACGCTATCCCCAGCAATCGCTTGCACAGATGCTGAACTAAATAAATCTGTAAGTTTACTAGCAATTTCTTCAGGTTTCATATACTATCCTGCCCAAACCAAGAAGGTGTCTATTACTAGTAGACTCCTTTTGCGCTCTGCTCGAATCAGCCTGATGGTAGTAACAATATAAGGAAAGCAAGATTATACAGCTTGTACTCGTCCAGTCGGATTAGTAACCAAACCAAGTCTTTTAGCAATTTCGTCTGGAACAAAGCTAGGTATGCCAACTGATACTTGCAAAGCTAAGCTGCAATCAAGTACTGTCAAAAGAAAACCTCTAATTGCTTGCTTGTTCGGTATGGTATCTACCTGCGCTAAAAACTTACGCCAATTCACCTCATTATTGCCACAAAGATCTACCAGGTATAAGCTAGCAAGATATTCTGCCAAAAGATCGTAGGTAAAGCAAATTGAGTCTTGAGCCTTACCAACTGTTTGGATCATACCAAGGTGTTTTTCTAGATACTGGAGGTATGCTTGGGCTGCATTACGTCCATTTAGTGCAGTAATTGCAGCTAACACATGAGCGCGCTTAACCGCGATTGGTTGATAGGTTTGCTTAACACATTCCCAGGCGATCGCTTTTGCATACTTTTGGACAGTTTTATGCTCGAATGCTATATTCCCAACACTAAAATTAGAAGGTAAGCTAATTTCTTTTTTTTCGGTTTTTTGTTGTCTTAAAGTAATTTGTGTATTAATCCAAGCATCCAAAACTCTGGGGTGATGCTCTAAAAAGCTGACAAAAAGCAAAGAGCGAACTGGTAATTCATACTTGCCCAGTGAACCAGGCAAACTAATGCGTGTGTATTTTTTCAAAATATTGTTTATATTTAATAACCATACAGGACGAAGCCACAGCATGAGCGACCATAATGATATTAGTGATAGCAAGTATATCAGGGCGCTCGCTATCAATTTGTGCTGAAACACCCACCTATATGTTCGTTCTAAAATTCGCCCATCTTGCTCAGCTTTGAGCAATTTCAAAGACTGATTTAAAAGCGCTATTTCTGTATTTGAATTAGTTTTATTTTCTATTGCTTTAGACGCTGTTTCCAGTTGGGAAATAATTTTTTCCAATTCTGAACTTGATAATGACTGGGCATGATACTGAAAATCTACCGCAATTCTACCTAAAGCATAGGCAGCAGCTGAACTGGTTGACCGATCATTATCCTGCAAAACTGAGGTGAGAGCAGGGATTGCTGGTTGCGCTTCCTGACCCATACTACCTAAAGCCGTTGCTACAATAGAGCGAACTGACTTGTCATCGTCCTGTAATGCAACAGTAAGAGCAGGAAGTGCTATTTTAGCTCTAGCGCCCATGCTTCCTAAAGCCGTTGCCGCACTGGAGCGTACAATCGGACTTGTATCTTTTAGTGCTATGGCAAGAGCTGGAGTAGCTGACTGGGCTCCTATACCCATGCTGGCTAAAGCTGATGCCGCATTGATCTTCACTTTTTCATCGTGATGCCGCAAATTGCTTGCAAGAGTCTCAACAGCTGGCGAACCACATTTTCTTAAAGCCGCAATAGTAAAAATCCACTCCGCCGTATTGTTTAATTTTTTTATATGGCTGTTAATGTCTGCCTGGGAGCATTCTTTTGCCCAAACATTATTGTTCGGTAGATAACAAAAGAGGCAAAATAAAGTAATTTGTAACCCTATAATTATTTTTTCTTTTTTGTTCTTATTCATACGTTATTTTGCACTTTAACCTAAGCTCAATTGCCATCATCAACATCTAACGTGCTAAGAGAAATATTAATGTTGTAAATAATTAGTAGTAGTTAATTTGTATATATTACTAATTTTATTGTCAATTCAAGCATAAATAAAATGCATTTGTTAAGTGTAAACAGCTAAAAGTCAAAATCACCTTTTGTACTAAACTAAACAAAAGTGTTACTATTAAAAAAATTACCAAAATGGCACTAAAATTTTTTGTATAAAAACAACAAAATGTCTAGTTAAAATTGTCAGATGTGTACATTATCATCGGAAAAGTATGTTATATATTATACATTAAATTGATTCAACCACAACTATTATATTTAGTAAATACTTCGCTAGAAGCAATATTTAAGGTGTTGTACACAATCTGATGATAATGTCACACATAGAGGCTGTTTGGGCGGCTTCAAGGCAGCTTCGACGCGCTCGTCGCAAAGGCAATAAGAAGAAATCATCACAAGTTTTGTGCCGCTATATCTAATTAAACAGATTACTCAAATAGAGTAAGCTTGAAGCCGCAAATACCTTTCGCTGCTAAACCAGTATTCACCTCAATTCACAATTAGGGTTAAAAACTGAATTGTGAATTGTGAATTATAAATTACCTTCTGACAGATAAAGAATAAATACACATAGCTAGATGAGAATTGCTTTTAACAAGAGTTAGAGCAAGCAAAACAAGAGCTATAAAATTTTGCCTTTATAACTATCTAATACTTGGGATTAGCTCATCAATTATCTTTCTGCTGTTTGGTAGGAAAATGGAATGTGCTGTCAGCCACTGCACGTACTTGGGATTTGAGTGCTGGTGGTGCTACTTTTTCTGCCTGCTCAAACAAAGCAGTTGCACTTTTGGTATCCCCATTAACTTTACGCAGAACTGCTTTACCAACCAAAGCTTTGAGGTGATTGTTGTCCTGAGCTAGAATTTGGTCATAGACATTTTCTGCATCAGCCGCTTTGCCCATAATTTCATACAACTGTGCTAGCTTTAAGCGCAAATCAATACGCTGAGGCTCTCGTTGAATAATTTGCTCAAGCTGCTTTGTGGCTTGTTCAAACTGCCCAGTTCGTTGTAGAGCATCGATATTTTCTATAGCATTGTTATTATTAAACTGAGGTTGAAAAAATCGCTGGGAGCCTATGAGCAATATCAAAAGCATTGTGACTGAGCCAAGAGTTATATATAGTAATGACCTACGTTTTAATACGTTATTACCAGGCGAAAGTAAACTACTAGCACTTTTTACTTGTACTTGGCTATCTGAACTGAAAAGATTTTGCGCTGCTGAGGAAGGCAATTCTTGCTGTGACTGATACTTGTTTGGTAATGTACGGTTGAGCAAATTGAGGATTTGATGCTCTAAACCGGGATTATGAACTTTATTTAACTCCCAAACTACCCAAAGCAGTGAAACAGCTGCACCTTTAGCTTCGAGCCTTGCCACATTATTATTCTGAATCAGCGGAACAAATGAATGGAAGATTTGATATTTAGCTTTTACAGCATTAAGATGTGCGGTTAATGGTTGTAGTTTTTTTGTAATTATTTGTTGGCTGACAGAGCTAGGTTCTAGTAAATCTGATTTAGTAAGTATCAATGCTAAAGGATACTCTAAACCATTCAAATAAACTAGACTAGTGAGTGCCATTACTTGTTCAAAAATATCATCCAATACTTGAACATAAGCATCACTATGTCTTAGAGCATAGGCATCAATAAACACACAGCAACCATGAGAATTAAATACCATGTTGCGAAATTCCAGATTATGAATGTCGCAAATTTCACCAGGAATGTCATTCCAACTGAAGTTGCATAGTGTTTGTTCACCCCACAAACTTTGTTTTTTCAAGCTGAACTTAAAGTTCACAATTTTCATTGTGGGTGGCGGATATTGATTAGTCTGAACAATATAGTTAATAATTTTTTCAATATTTTCCTGTACTTGATCAGTTTGGCAATCAAACCACAATTTTTGCGGGTGTGCTGTTAGGTGATTAGCTTGTAGTTCTACGTAGCTACCCACGATAAAAACCGTTTTACCTACACCTCTTTGACCAATGCTCAGTAAGTTAAATGTTTTTGTTTGTGCCAAATTTTTAGAGAATACATTTATCTTTTTCTTTCCGACTCTTGCAGTCATACTGATTTCTTCCTGTCTACGCTATATAAGGTTAAGTTATAAAAATTTTTCGCAATTAGCAGCAGCATATCATTCAGTCATCAGCAAAAAAAGTTAAATTTATTACAAGGATATTCTGTAATTATACATAAATAGTCTCTACTGAGTAATAAATATTGCTATAAACTACACAACTACTGAAAAACGCCTGAGAAATCTAATCCCTACTACTTGGTACTAATAAAAGTATAAAGCGAAAGTATATTGGACAACTCCTACATACAATAAGGCAATTAAGCAACAACTACTAGCGCAGGGGTACAAAACCAGCCTGTTTGATCATTTGTTGTCCTTCTGAGGAAAATAGCAAATTAGCGTAGGCTATACCAGCCTGTTCATCAACACCGCCCTTTTGCCTAATAACGATAAATAAGCGTCTAGTTAGGGGATAAGAACCATTGGCAAAGGCAGTTATATTCACACGATTTTTATTATTTATATCAAAAGGATATACAAAATACTGGTTATCTATAGTAGATAAGGGCAAAGGATTGATAGTAGCTAAGGACACAGAATCTACAGATTTTTGCCCAATCACCTCACTGGCTGTAGCATAGCCAATTCCTCCAGGAGTTTTAGCAACGGAACGAATAGAGTCTGTTGTAGTTTCTACTTGTCGTACATTTTGGGTGAATTCGTGTCCTGCCAAGACTTTTTCTTTTATAAAATCCGCAGTTCCGCTAAATTGCGGGTTACGGGTAAAAGGAGTAATTGGCAGGTCAGAACCACCTACTTGTTTCCAGTTAGTAATTTTCCCAGTAAAAATATCTCTAATTTGATTTAAGCTTAAACCAGGAATAAGTATCTGGCGATTGACATAGAAGGCAATTCCATCGATCCCAATCGGTATCTGTTCTAAAGTAAAGCCAAGTTTTTGGGCTTGTAGGAATTCAGATTCTTTTATAGGTCGAGAAGATTGGGCAAAACTTAATTGACCTGCAAGCAACATTTTAATTCCAATTGTCGACCCATGTTTGTGTGGAATTGGGTCGGTATAAATTAATTTAAATTGCGGGTGAGCTTGCGCGATCGCTTTTACTATAGACAAAGATCGCAGTGGTGCAAAGCTAGTAGAACCTCCGTATTTAAAACTTCCCTGCGGTACATTGGGTACATCGGCTAATGTTTTGTAGACAACTGAATTTCTTGCCCAAGAAATTGAATCACGATAGTTTGAATTAGAAACACTCGCTAGCCGCAAACCATAAATACCAAAAGCCAAAGCTAAAACACTAGCAACAATGCCTATTAAGAGTAACAGTTGAGTTTTTTGGTGTGCCAACACAAAATCATGATTAGCACTTTTATTTAAAGTTTGACTTAAATATTCTGTGTTAGAAATATTCTTCTGGTTAGTTTTTTTTGCCCTAGATGTATAAACATCTGCTGTATTGTCTGCTACTGTTTGTCGATTAAGCCAGGTTTTAATAGGTTCCTTAGTTTTATCTTTAACAACTAAACTGCGAGTGTTAACCTTTGCCAGGTACGAGGGCTGATTTTTTTTACCTAAAACTTGTTTATAGGACTGCAATTGTTGCTTGTAGCTCTGATAAACTTGTATAGCAGTAGTTTCATCAGGTGTAGGCTTTTGGGCATCTAGATCTGTTGTATCTAGGTTCAAACCATAAATGACATAACTGGTGTATATTGAAAGAGTTGCTATTTGCTGCTCGTAGGTTCGCCCATTTAGATCGATTACCGTTTCCTGTTCATATACGGGGACAAACATTTCTAGCAATTCCCCTTGTCGCAAGGCAAAAAAGCTGCGCTGTCGAACAGCCAGCCCAATTGCTACCCCAGCTCGAGCTGGTTGGTAACTCCACAAGTTTGGTATCACTTTAGTCTTTAAGCAGGTTGATGGGTTGTGTCGATCTATCAGTGCTACTGGACCTTTTTCCAAACAAGTAAAAATATTAGCAAGTTGAAACTCAAACAATGGCTCTGTTAGGTAATAGCAGACGAATAATGGTACATCACTACGACCTATGTCATCTGCTCCATCGTTGTATAACCAGCCAAACAAGGTTTGCTCTGGTGATACTTGATACAAGTAAACAGCACGATATCCAGGCGGAGGGGGATTGTAAGAATCCCAATACTGAGATACACGTTGCATGAAGGCTTGCTGTATCTCTAGAGGCACAGAGGTACTAGCAAGGGTTCTAAATCCCCTAAGTGCAAAGCTGGTGTAAACAAGTTGACCGAGAAATAAGTACATGATATTGGGTCTGGAATACGTGTTTATGTTGAAATATGTTGCAAAAAAAGAGGGATGACATCAAGATTTTAATTGTGTCAGATGTATTTAGGTAGCAATTACAGAAGTATTTAGCCAAGTGAAAGCAAAATGAGTCAGATTCCTAATCCTGCCAACTGGGCTACTACTAATCGTAGTAGCAGTAACTATCCTGGTATTAAAATTAATCGTCGTGTCAGTACATTGGTGCAAGGTTCTTTGATTTATGCCTCACAATTGATGAAGCATCAGAGATATTCTCGTCGTCGCTCTCAAGGAATCACCTTCAAGGCTAAAGCATTAGCTTTAGTAATTGCTCTAGGCGCACTGCCAATATTAGCTAGCCGCGCAAGTGCTAGCTACTTTACTAACCAATCATTTCCAAATCCTGAAATTCAAGCTCAACAAGCTCGTATTGATAATTCAGACGATATTGTATCAGGGTCGCCCAGCGGGCTACCGTTAACCCTGGTGATTGAGACTATCGTAGCCTCATTACTGTTGGTTGGTTTACTCACCGCTTTTTTTGCCAATCGTAGTATGCGTCCAATCAAAGGAGCTAGTGAACAAGAGAAGAAACCAAATGTAGAACCAGATGAATTTTCATCACAATTGGTAACTAGAGATAATTCTACTCTTCTGGAGACAATAAAGGTTGCACAGGACGGGGCAGACGTAGCTGAGCAGTCAAAGCTAGTGACAGAAATATCTTTGCGTATTCGTCAGGCTCAGTACTTGGAAGATTTACTCAAAACTACGGTTAAAGAATTGCGCCGCGCAATTAAAGCTGAGCGAGTATTTATCTATCGCTTCAACCCTGACTGGAGCGGGTTTGTTGTAGCAGAATCTGTGCTGCCTGGTTTGCCTTCATGCTTGAAAATAAAAGTAACTGATACTTATTTCGCTGGGTCTAATTCTGGGATAGAAGAGTATAAAAATGGTCGTATTTGTGTTAACGACGACATTTATGCAGCAAACCTGAATGATTGTCACATTAAGTTGCTAGAGCAATTTGTCATCAAGGCACAGATGATTGCACCAATTGTAAAAAATCATGAGCTTTTCGGTTTAATAATTGCTAATCAATGCTCAGAACCCCGTGCTTGGCAGCAGCACGAAATCGATTTATTCGTGGAGTTGGCAAAGCAAGTTGGGTTTGCAATCGAGCAAGTAACTTTCCTAGAAAAACAAGAAGATTTAGCAGAAAAAGCTAATTTATTGACTGAAATTACTCTCCGCATTCGCCAAGCACAATTTTTGGAAAATTTGCTTAATACTACGGTTAAAGAAGTGCGACGCGCATTGAAAACAGACCGAGTGTTGATCTATGGGCTTGATTCTAGTAACTGGGATGGAATTGTGGTAGCAGAATCTGTTGCTCCTGGCTGGCCCCAAACCTTGCGAGTAAGATTAAATGACCCGTGTTTCAGAAACCAGTATGTAGAAAAGTACAAAAATGGTCAGATTACAGCTATCAATAATATTTATCGCTCCTCAGTAGAGGATTGTTACCGCAAAATGCTAGAACAATTTGCAGTGAAAGCAAATTTGGTAGCACCAATTCTTAAAAATAACGAGTTACTCGGTTTGCTAATTGCTCATCAGTGCAGTGAACCGCGAGATTGGCAACAGGATGAAATTGATTTATTTGCACAGTTGGCTATTCAGGTAGGTTTTGCCATTGATCAAGTAAGTCTGACCGCACAAATGGAAGAACAAACAGGAATTGAAAAACTTCAAGAACAATTTGAAGTTAATGAGCTTCATTAACTTCATTTAGTTAGAGCCTCCTAGAAGTCGTACCCAGGCTCAGCCTGGGTACGAAAGGGGACTAATTACGAATTCTCTTGTATTCCTTTGATAATGTCTATCAGTTCCTTTGGTTGATGAATCAAAAAGTCTGGGTTCTGCTGTGCTAATATTTCTTTTGAATTAAATCCCCAACTTACAGCGATCGCTTTGACTTGGCTTCTTTTTGCAGCAACTATATCTCTCGTTTCGTCTCCTACATAAATAAGTTCTTCTGGCTTGAGTTTTGATTGTTTTAAAATTTTATTTATCACCTTACTTTTACTAAAGATTGCCGCTTCTGTATAAATAAAATCAAATTTGTTTTGTAAATTATTTGCTGCAAAAAATTTCAAAATATTATCTTTGGAATTAGAACTAAGAATTCCTATGTCAACTTGATTTATTAATTCAATTAAAACTGCTTCAATTTCTGGAAAAGGTTTTATATTTTGGATTTCATTGTTTAATTCAGATTTGACTTTTGCTAATAGTAAGGGGAACTTTAAAATTGAAATACCTGAGTATTTAATAATTTCCCTAGAACTTAAATTTTTGATATAAGAAAGTTCTTCTTGATCAATGGTCTTATATCCAAACTCGACGGCTAAACGATTAGTAATATTAAGCAGCACATTGAGAGTATCTGCAATTGTGCCATCAAAATCAAATAAAACTACTTTTATAGTCATTTTGTAAAATTACGAACAACTGCAACAAATTATCCCAGATTAGCACGGGCATTGCGTCGCAACATTTCTGGTTTAATCCGCCGCAAAGCTGAGGCTGGAAAGCGTTGATCCCAATCTTCCTCTGAAATTTCAGCTAATTCTGTTAAAAAAGGTGATATATTCTGGGGGTAAGGCTGAAACTCTGCTACATCAGTTTCTTTGGCAAAACGTTGGTTCCAAGGACAAACATCTTGGCAGATGTCGCATCCAGCAACCCAGCCTTGCAGATGATTTGCGATCGCTTGTGGTAACTCCTCACCCCGATTTTCAATTGTATGATAAGCAATGCACCGATTTGCATCTACTACAAACGGTTGGGTAATTGCATCGGTAGGACACGCCTCAATACAACGAGTACAGCTACCACAATGTTGAGTATGGGGTTGATCTGGAGTCAAATCTAAGTTTGTTAGCACTTCGCCCAAAAACACCCAAGAACCATATTCTCGCGTAATTACATTACCATTTTTCGCAATCCAACCAATTCCAGCTTGCTGCGCCCAAACTTTATCCTGAAGGGGACCAGTATCAGCATAGTAACGTGCTTGCACACCGTCTGCTTGGGCTTGTAGCCAATTACTCAAAGCTTTCAACTTTTTATGCAAAACCTTATGGTAGTCTCGTCCCCAACCGTAACGTGAAATTTTGGCATACTCATTGCCTGGGGGACGTTGAGCGGGTGTGTAATAGTTTAATGCTACACAAATGAGCGATCGCACATCTGGCATTACCTGATAAATATCCCCACGCTTGGGCGAAGCCATCCATGCCATATCCGCATGATATCCCAACTCAAGCCATGCTTGCAAACGTTGCTGTTGGGTTTGATTATCTCTGTTTGCTGTCGCAATTCCAACCTTATGGAAACCCAACTCTAAAGCTTTTTGCTTCACCCCAGTGCTACTAAGTGTTTGGCTCATGCTCGTTAATAAATCACTAAGCTTGCTATCCCATCTTAGCGACACTACATTCTCTCCTTTAATATTTCAAAACTCTCTCATTTGTAAATTTTATTTGCAATTTGTAAAAATCTGTTGGATTATTAATTCAAGGAGGAGAGATTCCTGCATCAAACCCTTTAATTGTCAAGAATCTCAAGTGTAGACATGACGTATACTACAGAGTCAGCTTTTACTGTTTCTTCTAACCGCTTCAACTTCAATAACCAGCTAGCTGATGCCGTGCCTGCCGCCATTGCTCAAATCAAACGCCTTAGCGTAGATGACCAACTGGCACTATTCTGGTATGTATACACAGAAATGGGTCGTTCCATCACACCTGCTGCGCCTGGTGCTGCCCGCCTACAGTTAGCAGAAGGGTTGCTAAACTCTTTCAAGCAGATGTCTAGGGCTGAGCAATTACAAGCGATGCGCGACTTGATTACCAACGCAAACACATCTATTAGCCGCGCCTATGGTATTCTGAGCAACAATACCAAGTTAGCTCTGTGGTATGAATTATCAGAATTGATGGTTCAAGGCTTTGTAGTGCCAATGCCCCCTGGATACAAGCCCAATAGTGATGTAGTCGAAGTTCTAGAAGCAATCAAGCAGCTTGATTTTGGTCAGCAAATCACTGTCCTGCGTAATTTTGTTGCCGATATGGGTGTAGATCCCTTGGCTGATTAATCGCCTACGTGAACAAAAATAAAAGCCTGTGCGGGTTTTTATCGGATATTTGGCAGCATCAAATAACCTTAGTTAAACCCGCACAAAACACCAGTTCTACAAGGTAATTTTTCCGCTCAGACAAATCAGAATCCCTCCACAGGATCAGGATTTGACCTGCTTTTGTGTCTATTTTAGTTGTGTCCCAGTCTGGGAGACGTTCACTAGAGGGAATAAAGATGAAAGCCGCTGAATCTATGCCAGAAATCCCGTCATCTGTTGGTAGCGATACGGACGTTCAATTCACAATTGAAGGTATTGCAGAACCGACAATTCTACGTTATTTTCAAACATTGAACGCTGGGGAGTTTGAGGCTTGTGCAGCATTGTTTGCAGCCCATGGAGTTATGTACCCCCCATTTGAGACTGGTATAGAGGGATCTGAGGCGATCGTTGCCTATCTTCAGCAAGAAGCCCAAGGCATGAAACTCGAACCTCGTGAAGGAATTACCAAAAGCCTGGAAAATGATGATCTAGAAGTGCAAGTAGCAGGGAAAGTACAAACTTCCTGGTGTGGTGTTAACGTCTCCTGGTTGTTTGTACTCAATCAACAGCGTGAAATTTTCTCCGCTAAGATCAAGCTTTTAGCTTCTCCCCAAGAATTAATTAATCTACGACGGTAGAGACAAGGGGACAGGAGACAGGAGACAGAAGACAGAAGGCAGAATATTTAATTCTTTCATCTCCCCCTCTAGCCTCTAGCCCCTAATTAAGCAACTAGTCGAGCTAATGAGCGTGTTAGTAGGTTTCTACCCAGTTCAATATCTTTATTGGCACATCGCCAGTCTGGATGGGCACTCATCAACAAGCTTTCGAGTGTCTCTCGATCAAACAAATGCCAAACAGTAGCTTGATTGACTTCAGCTTCTATGGCATAACAGTTAGAAGTGACACAGTGAATTGTGCAATCACTAGCTATCCGCATCAATTTCATTTGCTCTGTGGGCTTGAGTGAGCGAAATTGGCAAATTGCCTGCTTAAATTCACTCAATCCGTCCACTGTTAACCCAGGAATTGCTACCTGTGTCTTGCTATCTCCATTCACACTAATCCAATAATGACGGCTAGGATCAATTCCCTCCAGCCAAGGCAACTCATCATCAAGGCGGTAGCGTGGTGATAAAGCAAATAATGTCATGAGAATTATTTAAACTGTAAATCTTATGGCTAAGAAAATTTAACTGCACAGCACACAGAAAGCTATTTGAGCAAGAGCATACCCAATGGTTTCCTGCCCTGGTGTGCAATAAATTACATTACTTTACTTTTAAATAATTTCTCAGTATTTATAAACCCTATTTAACAAAACTTATAACAAAACTTATATTAAAGCAAGGAGCCTTAGAGACAAGGGGAAAGGGAAAAGGGTAGAGAGGTATTGCGGTTAAAGGATAAAGGGTAAAGGTTGAAGGTTGAAGGATAAAGATTGAAATTTCACACTTCTAACTTCATACTTCACACTTCACACGAGTTTCTCCCCTTTGCTCCCCTTTGCTTCCCTTTGCTCCCTCTGCCCTCTTCTACCCGACTAGCCCAGAACGCAGGGCGCGAACAGCGGCTTGAGTACGGTCATCAGCACAGAGTTTATTTAAAATATTACGCACATGAGTTTTAACCGTTCCCACGGTAATATATAATTTTTCAGCAATGACCGCGTTACTACAACCTTCAACAATTAGTTGCAGCACTTCTAATTCTCGTTCTGTGAGTGGGTAGGCAGCTAGCATTTGGTCATACTCTGCATCAGCTGCATTAATAGCAACAGTTTTCAGATCTTTGGGAATCTCAACTGCTGCTTCGGGATCGTCTGAAGTTGGTTGCACTTGTTGCAGCACTATCCGCGCGATCGCAGGATCTATCCAAGCGTTCCCACTGTGAGTTACACGTAATGCTTCTAGCAAGTTATCGAAGCTGATATCCTTCATGCAGTATGAGTCTGCCCCAGCCGCAAAAGCTGCTAGTACAGCCTCTTTATTATCCCTCAGCGTCAAAATCAGCACCTTGGTATTTGGTCCTTCTCCAGCTTCTTGAGATGCCTTGATCTGCCTTGTCAGCTCGATACCATCTTTGTCGGGTAGACCGATATCGACGATCGCAATATCTGGGTGAAGTTTCTCCAACAGTTGCAATCCTTCATTGGCATTAGCAGCTTCGCCCACCACTTCAATTTCTTGCCGCTGTTGCAGTGCTGTTCTAATACCCACACGGGTTAGGTCATGATCTTCTATCAGAGCAACGCGAATTCTATCCATTTTTACATCCGCTTTAACAATTTCTTACCTTAGAATCAATTTTGCTTAAATGCTAGTTCTAGCTAATTCTTGAATCCCGATCTACAGAAGTAGGGATTTTTACCCTATCTTTCATTCAATCTTAGTATTTTTGGGCATAAGCTACTAGTTACTAGCTTAAACTATCTCTGGAAATTAGCATTTCCTCTTATAAACTTAAATACCTTTATATTTTACGCCCCTTAAAGCATTTATTTTTATCTAAGCATCTATCTTTAGATATAATTTTACTATCAACTTTGGTTATGTAAAGTTATGCCAAAGTAGGAATATTAGCTTTTATTCAATTATAAGTTAAGCTTATAGATATCGCTTTAATGTGTTGTAAATTTAACCAAGAGCTGCTAATTCGATTTGGCAAGTATGATTTAGAATCCTAAAAACCTGAATCAATGTTAGCAATAATACTAAAAAGCATAGAAAGAGTAAATGAACAGTTGAAATTATAGGATATTTGTCACTAAAAAAGTAGTTGTGTAGTTTGAATTGCCAATTATTTTAACGAAAGATTTTGATGAATTCTGATTTTAAGTTAAGTGAACAAGAAACAATGAGTTGGGGATTCCTCAAAGCGATTCATCCCGAAGAGCGCGATCGCTACCTTAGCCAACAACAAGCCCTAGCGCAAGGACAACCTTACGAAATTGCCTTCCGAATGTTGGGATCAGACGGAAAATATCACTGGTGGCTAGAGCAAGGTACACCTGTGCGCTTAGAAGATGGCACAGTGCAAGAGCTGATTGTTACCTGCACTCCTCAAAGCGAGGCAGATCACCAAAGTGGGCTGAAAAAGCCCTCCCAGAAAGAATTAATGCGTACTCAGCCAAATGGACAGCAGCACTGGGCGGATGAGTCGAGATTTCGAGAACAAAAACTGGCGCTTCATGTGCAGCAAACTCCCCTAGCTGTAATTGAATGGAACGTTAATTTTGAAGTGATTCAATGGAACCGAGCAGCAGAAAAAATTTTTGGTTACAGCAATCACGAAGCAATTGGTCGCCATGCTGCCGGACTTATCATATCAGAAACTGCTAAAGAGTTTGTAAACGAAGTATGGAATCAGCTATTACAAAACAAAGACGGTAATCGCACCATCAATGAAAACATAACTAAAGATGGTAAGACTATCATTTGCGAGTGGTATAACACTCCATTAGTTGCTGATAACGGAGAAGTCATGGGTGTAGTATCCCTAGCTCAGGATATCACCGAAAGAAAAGCGGCACAAAAGGCGCTTAAACAGAGCGAACAGCGTGTGCGTCTGTTTGTCGAACATACACCAGCTGCTGTTGCTATGTTAGACCGTGAGATGCGTTATATATTGGCTAGTCGTCGTTGGCTAACAGATTACCAACTGGGTGAACAAGAAATTATCGGTCGTAGCCATTATGAGATATTTCCTGAAAATTGCGATCGCCAGAAGGAAATTCACCAGCGCTGTTTAGCAGGAGCAGTAGAAAAATGCGAAGAAGATCCCTTTGTGCGTACTGATGGCGAACCCATGTGGCTGCGTTGGGAAATTCATCCTTGGCACGACAGTAGCGGGGAAATTGGTGGCATTATCATGTTTACCGAAGTGATTACGCAAAAGAAAGCAGCCCAGGCAGAAATTCTGAGAATGAATGCCGAACTAGAGCAAAGAGTAATTGAACGGACGCAACAGCTAGAAAGTGCTAATCAACTCAAGGATGAATTACTATTGCGCGAACAGCTAGCAAGGGTTCAGGCTGAAACAGCACAGCAACGCTTCAGCGAACTGGTGAATGGACTAGTTGATGTGATCTTTTGGGAAGGCGATCCTGTCACCTTCGAGTTTTCCTTTGTGTGTCAAAGTGCACAAAAGATTTTAGGTTATCCGCTTGAGCGGTGGATAACACCTGGTTTTTGGGTTGAAATCATCCATCCTGACGATCGCGCGAGGGTAGTAAATTTCTGTCAAGCCCAAATTTGTCAAGGTCGAGATTATGAGTTGGAGTATCGCTGTATTGCCTCAGATGGTCGAACGGTGTGGCTACGCGATCGCACTTATATTGTACGCGACCAGCAAGGACAAATTCAAAAAACCAGGGGGTTGATGATTGATATTACCCAATCCAAGCAAAAAGAAGAAGAATTACGGGAAAGTGAAGCCCGATTTCGCACTATGGCAGACACCGCTCCAGTGCTAATTTGGGTAGCTGGAACAGATACACTATGTAATTGGGTCAACAAGCCTTGGCTTGAATTCACCGGACGCACGATGGAACAGGAACTAGGCAATGGCTGGGCAGAACTCGTGCATCCAGAAGATTTTCAACATTGCTTAGATATTTATATAACAGCATTTAACGCTCGTCAACCCTTTCAAATGGACTACCGCCTTCGCCGAGCTGATGGGGAGTATCGTTGGCTTTTAAATAACGGTGTACCTCGGTTTACACCTAATGGGGAGTTTGCTGGATATATCGGCTCTTGTATTGATATTACTGAGCGCAGAGCTATAGAGTCAGCACTAAAAGCCCGTGCCAATGAATTAACTTATTTGACAACAGTGCTGGCACAAACCAACACTGTCTTAGAAAAACGTAACTTTGAACTCGATCAATTTGCTTACGTTACGTCCCATGATTTAAAAGCACCACTGCGAGCGATCGCAAACCTTTCCGAATGGATAGAAGAAGACCTTGCCGACGTGCTAACCGCAGATACTCGCCATCAAATGAACTTGCTGCGGGGGCGCGTTAACCGCATGGAAGCCCTAATTAACGGCTTATTACAATATTCCCGTGTCGGTCGCCTTGAAACTCCCACATCATTGGTATCGGTAGCTGACTTGCTAGCCGAGGTGATTGACTCTCTCGCACCTGCTGATACTTTCACGATTGAAATAGCCCCGGATATGCCGACATTTGTCACCGAACGATTGCCTTTGCAGCAAGTTTTTACTAATCTCATCAGCAACGCGATTAAACATCACCCCAGGATAGATGGCAAAGTAAAAATTTTACTCCAAAATCTAGAGTCATTTTATGAATTTAGCGTCACTGATGACGGAGCTGGAATTGCTTCTCAGTACCATGAAAAAGTGTTTGGGATTTTCCAGACATTAGAAGATCGTGACAAGAGTGAAAACACTGGTATTGGACTTGCTATTGTCAAAAAAATTGTTGAACGTCAAGGAGGAACTATCTATTTGGAGTCCCAGGAAGGTCAAGGAGCAACATTTCGCTTTACCTGGCGCTCTTGCTAGGGGCTAGGGGCTAGGGGCTGGGGGCTAGGGAAAGGATGAAGTGGGAAGGATGAAGTGGGAAGGATGAAGTGGGAAGTGGGAAGTGGGAAGGATGAAGTGGGAAGTATGAAGTTTGAAATTTCAACATGATCCTCTTTAGCCTTTTCCCTTTCCCCTTGTCCCTTGTCCCCTTGTCCCCTTGTCTTCCCCTAGCCCCTAGCCCCTAGCCCCTAGCCCCTAGCTAAAGGAATAGGTAATAAGGATTAAGTACTTATCCTCGATAAGAGAAATACTGCAAATGATTGATGTTAATAGCGACACAAATCATAAATCATAGGTAGTAGAACAATAAATGTTAGCAAATAACATGATCAACATCCTGCTTGTCGAAGATGGCGAAGTGGATGTCATGAACGTAAAAAGAGCGTTTAAAAAAAATAACATCAATAATCCACTTTATATAGCCCCTAATGGGTTAGAAGCATTAGACATACTACGCGGGGAGGGAAAATCATATATACCAAAAGAGCGAAGATTAATTCTACTTGATTTAAATATGCCCAAAATGAATGGAATTGAATTTTTGCGTGAATTGCGGGCAGATCCAGAAATCAAGCATATTCCCGTAGTTGTATTAACTACATCAAATGAAGACAAAGATAAAGTCGAAGCTTACAACTTAAATGTAGCTGGGTATATTCTCAAACCAGTAACATTTTCCAACTTCATTGAAGCAATGGCAACTCTAGATAAGTATTGGACTTTAAGCGAAATGCCCTAGTTTAGGGGCTAGAGGCTAGAGGCTAGGGGCTAGAGAAACAATTATCAATTATCAATTGATAATTGATAATTGCTCCCCCCTCTCCCACTCTCCACCTCTTTCTCTCCTCTTTCCCTAGTCCCAAGCCGCCAGCCCCAAGCCCCTCTTTTGAGCTATGGAAGAAACAGTTACGATTCTGATGATTGATGATGATGAAGTAGACCGCATGGCAGTACGGCGGGCGCTAAATGCTGCTGGCATCAAAATGAATTGGTCAGAATCCCATGACTGTGTCGGGGCGATCGCTACTTTACAGCAGCAGGAGTTTGATTGTGTCTTCCTAGATTATCGTCTGCCTGATGGCGACGGTTTGAGTTTAGTGCAGCAAATACGTGGTTTGGGAATTACTACTCCTTTGGTAGTTTTGACTGGACAGGGAGATGAACAAATAGCTGTCCAGCTAATGAAAGCAGGGGCTTGCGACTATCTATCCAAAGACAAAATATCACCGCAGGCTCTATACCAAATCCTACGTCAGACACTTCGCGTTCATCGGGCAGAAATGTCGGCAGCATCAGCGAATATGAAGCTCAAAGAAAGCGAAGAACGCTATCGCTTGGTACTAGAAGCGGCAAATGACGGCATTTGGGACTGGTTTTGTACTACAGACGAAGTTTACTGTAACGACCGACTGCTAGAAATTATTGGTGTATCACGCACGGCATTTAGCTTCACTCCCGCCGCCTTTACCTCGCTGATGCACCCAGAAGATTTACCGAGAATTAAAGCAGCAATTTCTGCCCATATGACTATGGGCGAGAAATGTGAAGTAGAGTTTCGGATGCGTCATGCTTCTGGAGAATACCTTTATTGTCTTGCTAGAGGAAAAGCTCAACGCGATCGCAACGGTTGTCCTGATCGGATGTCGGGAGTACTAAGCGATATTACCCAACGCAAGCACTCAGAGGCAGAAATTGTCAAACTAAATCGGGATTTGGAACGGCGGATAGATGAACTAGAAAAGTTGCTCGATGTGATTCCAATTGGAATAGCGATCGCCCAAGATCCAGAATGTCGGCATATCCGAGTTAACCCAGCTTTAACCAAGCTGCTGCAACTGCCTACCAATGCTAATGCTTCCAAAAGCGCTCCGGCATCCGAACAATTATTATATAAAGTGTATAGGGAAGGCAAAGAATTATCTGCCGCCGAGCTACCCATGCAGTATGCTGCTGCTAACGGCAAGGAAGTCTTGAATACCGAACTCGATGTAATTGTCGATCACAAACAACCAGCGGTTAAATTGCTCAGTAACGCTGTCCCATTATTTGATGAACAAGGCGAATGTAGAGGCAGCATTGGAGCATTTTTAGATATTACCCAACGCAAGCAAATCGAAGAACAAGACCGATTCTTGGCTGAAGCTAGTGTTATCCTAGCGGCTTCCCTAGACTACCAAACCATTCTGAAAAATCTATCTGGGCTAGTAGTCCCCCAATGGGCTGACTGGTGTAGTATTCATGTTGTCGAAGAAAACGGCTTGTTATCTCAAGTAACAGTTGCCCACCGTGATCCCTTGAAAGTACAGTGGGCAAAAGAGCTAGTGCGCCGCTATCCAGAAAATCCAAACGGTTACTTTGGCGCTCCCCAAGTGATACGCACTGGGGAATCAGCTTTATACTCAGAGGTTCCCGACTCGGTTCTAGAAAGAATCGCTCGTGATGCAATACATCTTGAGAGCTTGCGTCAAATAGGTATAAAGTCGTTAATTTGTGTACCAATGCAAGCTCGTGGGCGGATATTAGGCGCGATCAGCTTTGTATGGGCTGAGTCTGGTCGGATTTATACGACCGCCGATTTAGCCTTAGCAGAAGACTTGGGGCGGCGGACTGGTTTGGCAGTTGACAACGCTCGTCTTTACCAAGAAGCAAATGAGATTGGCGAAAACCTGCGTCAGGCAATAATGATTCTCGGTGAACAGCAACAGCAACTGCGAGTGTTGCAGCGAATTACCAACCTCTTGAACCAGCGCCTGACGGACTTACCCAATTTACTACAAATCATTGTAGGAGCAATTTGTGATGGCATTGCCGGAGCCGATTTTGCTGTAATTGCTATCCCAAATCCCCAAACCAACCACTTAGAATTAACAGCTACAGCAGGATTGGGCAGGGAAAGATTACTCTTAAGTGACTTATTCGATGCGGATGAAGGTTTGCTAAAGCAAGTATTTATCACTGGGAAATCCAATTTGATTCGTCACGAAGCCCACGAGACAACCCGCCCTAGGGGATCTGGGGGAGATGAGGAAACTGGGGAAGCCCCGCGAGAGTTCTTAATCCAAAATCCAATCCCCCCAACCCCCCTTATTAAGGGGGGCGCTAAAATCCAAAATCCCCTAGCCTCTAGTCCCCAGCCCCTAGCCCCTCGATCCATCTACGCCGTTGCGATCGCCTCAGACGGGGCAAAAAGCCTGGGAGTGCTGGCGGTGGGAAATTGGCAAAATCCTGATGCTTTTGATCCCGAAGATCAGAATTTATTAGAGGCTGTAGGTGAACAAGCAGCGATCGCAATCAACAACGCCCGTCTAATCAGCACGTTGGAAGAACGGGAAGAACGCTTAGCTGCCCAAAATCTTACCCTAGCACAACAAAACCGCGAACTAGAATTAACCAGGCAACGCATCGAACAACAGAACTTACAACTAATACAAGCGGCACAACTGAAATCTCAGTTTCTCGCCACTATGTCCCATGAATTGCGTACTCCCATGAATGCCGTTATCGGCTTTGCCCAAGTGTTATTGCGTCAACGCAAAGCCAAGCTGTCCGATTCTCAAGCTGACATGGTAGAACGCATTCTCAATAATGGTAAAAACCTATTGGCGTTGATTAATGACATTCTGGATCTTTCCAAAATCGAAGCTGGTCACTTGGAACTGGAACTAAAAGAACTCAATCTTAGCAAGCTAATTTGGTCAACAGTTTCTGAACTCAAACCTTTAGCCGATCAAAAGCAACTGCCATTAAAGGTATATGCCGAACTGGAAAACCCCATTATTATTAATGACAGTACCCGACTGCGCCAGGTTTTAATCAATCTGCTCTCGAATGCGATCAAGTTCACAGAAACGGGTAGTGTAGAAGTAAGGGTAAGCGAATCACCCACACAATTGTTTTTCAGTATCAAAGATACTGGTATTGGCATTGCCGAATCTGAACTTGAGCATATTTTTGAAGAATTCCGGCAAGTCGATCAAACTACCACCCGCAGGCATGGCGGTACAGGTTTAGGATTAGCGATTACCAAGTCGCTGGTTAATATGATGCAAGGTAAAATTACAGTAGAAAGCAAGCTCGGTGAAGGTTCAACATTTTGCGTCGAGTTACCACGCCATGTGAGGGAATAGGGAGAGGGGAAACTCGATCTTCCCCTCTGGGGATAGGGGGCAAGGGGGAGAGGGGGAAATGGGGAGATGAAGAATTAAATATTCACAACTCCTCACCTCCTCACCTCCTGTCTTCTATTTAAAAAGCACTTTTTTTAAAATTTGACAACAATTCATTAATATGCTAATAGGAAAATATTAATGCTCGGACACCAGATTATTGTGGTTGGAGCTTCCGCAGGTGGAGTGGAAGCATTGACGAATTTGGTACGTGATATACCGCCAGAACTACCAGCAGCAATCTTTGTTGTTCTTCACATTCCATCTCAAGGTTCTAGTCTTCTGCCCAAAATTATTAATCGCGTTATCAAAAAACAGCATAAAGGGGCATCTTCTCTGAGAGCAATCCACCCGCAAGATGGCGAAGCAATTCAAAACGGGGTGATTTATGTAGCACCACCTGATCGCCATTTACTGATTAAGGACGGATACATTCATCTAGCTCGTGGTCCTAAAGAGAATGGTCATCGACCCGCGATCGATCCTTTGTTTCGCACAGCAGCAAGAACTTACGGACGGCACGTTGTTGGCATCGTGCTATCGGGAACTCTTGACGATGGTACGGCGGGTCTGGCGGCTGTAAAACAACGCGGCGGCATAGCGATTGTTCAAGACCCAGAGGAGGCTCTCTATGCGGGAATGCCGCGCAGCGCGATTGAGAATGTCGAAGTTGATTATATCTTAGGTGTGTCTAAAATTACACAGTTGTTGGTCGAGTTAGCCGATCAGCCTGTAGAAGAAGGAGTAGATGCCGTGCCTGATGATATGGATATGGAAGCTGACATGGCAGAACTAGAAGTGGGGGCAATGAACAATCCTGAGCGCCCTGGAACCCCTTCGCCGTTCGCCTGTCCAGACTGTGGAGGAGTTTTGTGGGAACTGGATGAAGGAAAGCTAATCCGCTTTCGTTGTCGCACTGGTCACGCTTACTCGACGGGTAGCTTGATGGCTTCACAGTCTCACGCACTCGAAGAAGCGCTGTGGAACGCGCTTAGAGCATTGGAGGAAAAAGCCGCCCTGGCGCAGCGGATGGAAGTCAGAGCGCGCGATCACAATCATATTATTTCAGCTAAACGCTTTGGGCAGCAGGCAGAGGATGCCCAGCAGCAGGCAATCCTTGTCCGAGAAATGTTGTTGCAAGGCGACGGCAATGGTAAATTGTTACAGCCCAGTCAACTGGTAGATGCAAAAGGCCTTCTACCAGAGGAAAAGACAAGAGGACTTGGGGACAACGGCGACTTGGAGAAAATAGCTCCCCCAGCTCCACGCCAGTTTGCTCAAGTCGGGGAACCCGCCCACCTTGCTGGCTCCCCACCTCCCCCTATCCCTGTAGTAGCAATCTGTGCCTCGAAGGGGGGACTGAATGCTTTAAGCTTGGTGCTGTCAGCATTACCCGCGAATTTTCCAGGGGCAATTATTGTATTACAGCACTCGTCGGGCGATTCGAGTATGCTGCTAGACACATCCCGCCGCCGCATAGCCTTGCCAGTCAAGCAGGCTGAGGCGGGAGATTTGTTAAGTTTGGGGAGGATATACATTACCCCAAACGATCAGCACTTACTGGTTAACTCAGATGGTACTGTGTGCCTGTCCCGTTCAGAATTAGTTCACTTTGCCCGTCCGTCGGCTGATTTGCTATTTGAGTCGGTGGCAGCTTGTTTTAAACAGCAGGCGATCGCTGTTGTTCTTACTGGTACAGGCTCTGACGGTGCTATAGGAGTACAGGCGATTAAACAGATGGGTGGGATTGCGATCGCTCAAGATCGAGCTACTTCTGAATTTTTTGCCATGCCTGAAGCTGCAATTAACACTGGGGCTGTAGATTGGGTTGTGCCACTTAATGAAATCGCTGATACTCTAGTGAGACTGGTAACAGTTAAAGATCAAGTATAAAGGTTCAACACTAAGTTTTAAAACAAGTTTTAAATTTTTTATTTTTACCTTTTGACACAAATTGCCAGATTAGGTATGAGTTGATTTTGCTTATTTCAAAAAACTCTTTAGCGAGTGCGATCGCAATATCTGATTTAACCAACAATCTGTATCAGTAAATTTTTTCTCCAACTGCTAAATCTCGACTTTTTGCAAGTGTGGTTTACTATACAACTTATATTACTACTAATTTCCATTACAATAAAACATTGTAACCAGACATACAAAAATATACAAATACTTCTATTGTCTCATGTTGTGGGGACAGCAACATTTGGGGGTTAAGATTACAGTTTTTGGTGTTGAAATACTAAGAAGATGTTTGAAAAATATTGTTTTGAACTTGTAGACTCTCTAGATCCCCCTTTATCCCCCAATTCATCGAGGAACTTTAACGCCCCTTGGCAAGGAGGGAGAGGGGGATCTATCAGGACTTAATGTATTACGCGAGATCCAAACATCCTCTAAAAATTTAGGCAAAGCAAAAAGTCTGAGTGTGCGTAATGGCAAAAGGTTTAAATGAATACTAGCGAACAGAATCCCGAATTTGAATTGCTCGTTAACTACCTCAAACGCAATCGAGGATTTGATTTTACAGGTTACAAGCGCCCTAGCTTGATCCGCCGAGTACGCAAACGGATGCACGATATTAATGTTGAGAGCTTTAGTGAATATATAGACCACTTAGAGGTAGATCCACAAGAATATGTTTATTTATTTAACACAATCTTAATTAATGTCACCTCCTTCTTCCGCGACGAGTCAGCCTGGGAGTACATTGGAAGTGAAATTATTCCCCAGATTGCCGCCAGAAGAAAACCTACAGAACCAATTCGTGTCTGGAGTCCTGGATGTGCTACAGGACAAGAAGCTTACACCTTGGCGATAGTCATGGCTGAAGCTTTGGGGATAGAACAATTCAAATCACGGGTGAAAATTTATGCTACTGATATAGACGATGAAGCTCTCAGCCAAGCCCGCTACGGAACTTACAGCGCCAAAGAGGTGTCTTCAGTTCCCCCAGAACTGTTGGAGCGGTACTTTGATCGCACTGATAGCCACTACACTTTTCGCAAAGATCTGCGGCGAGCGGTAATCTTTGGTCGCCATGATTTAATTCAAGATGCGCCAATTTCCCGCATTGACTTGCTCAGTTGTCGCAACTGCTTGATGTATTTCAATGCGGAAGCCCAAGCCAGAATTATTGCTCGCTTTCACTTCGCCCTGAATGAAGGTGGCTTTCTGTTTTTAGGCAAGGCAGAAATGTTGCTTTCTCACAGCAACAGCTTTACACCTATAGATTTGAAGCGGCGTATCTTCACAAAAGTATCAAAAGGAAATTTACGCGATCGCTCGCTACTTATCGGTAAAAATAGCAATGAAGACGACTTTAGCTATTTAACTAACCATGTAAGAATTCGGGATGCTGCTTTTGACGCTAATCCAGTAGCGCAGTTAGTCATCGATCTCAACGGCTTGATTGCTTTAGCTAATGAACGAATCAGGCAGCTTTTTGGTCTTACCCCTAAAGATTTGGGTCGCCCACTACAAGATTCAGAAATTTCCTACCGACCAATCGAATTGCGCTCCTGCATCGAGCAAGTTCACGCCAATCTTCGCACAATTACCCATGAGGAAGTTGAATGGACAACTAATTCTGGCGATATTGTATATTTTGATGTCCTGGTTGCACCACTGTTAGACCATAACAGTAGGCTGCTGGCCACAAGCATTACTTTCAAGGATGTCACCCAGTTTAAACAGTTGCAAGGTGAACTCGAACACTCCAACCAAGAGTTGGAAATGGCGTATGAGGAATTGCAATCTACCAATGAAGAGCTAGAGACAACCAACGAAGAACTGCAATCCTCCAACGAGGAATTGGAGACAACTAACGAAGAACTACAGTCAACCAACGAAGAACTGGAAACCATGAACGAAGAACTGCAATCCTCAAATGAAGAATTGCAGGCGATGAACGAAGAACTTCGCCTGCGTAGCGAAGAACTTAACTCGGTCAATGCCTTTTTAGAGTCGATTTTGATCAGTTTGCGTGGCGGTGTTGTAGTGTTGAACCGCGAAATGCAAGTCCAAGTTTGGAACCATAGGGCAGAAAATCTTTGGGGATTACGGGCAGAGGAAGTTCAGGGACAACACTTTTTGAACTTGGATATTGGTCTGCCAGTAGATCAGCTAAAACAGTCAATCCGCAACTGCTTAACGGGTGAACCTAGCTACTTGGAAATAATGCTGAAGGCAACTAATCGCCGAGGTAAATTAATCCAATGTAAAGTTACCTGTACCTCACTGGTTGGTCTAGCTAATGAAATTCGCGGCGTGATTATCGTGATGGAGAGCTTGGAGGATAATGGGTCGTAGGGAGTAGGTAGGGGCGCTCTTTAAACGAGTTATCTGGAGGTTTACAAGTATATCTAATACACCCTTAGTACGGGAGTGGGGGGCAGGGGTGAAAAGAAAAATTACGAATTACGAATTACGAATTACGAATTACCCTGTTGCTTTCAGCCTTAGAGGGGATATAAAAATACAAATAAACTGCCATCTTAGTAGTTAAAGACGGCTTACAATCTTATATAAACACTCACGGCTACAAATTCTACAAATTAAAAATATTTATTAGATCCAGTGTGTTTATTTTAACATAGGTTTTTGGTTAATGTTTGAATTTTGCAATTAGAGCATTTGACAAAAGGATTGTTAAGTTAGATGAAACCCTTATTAAATACTAATTTTAGCAAAGATATGGATGAGTTTGTCCAGAAGGTGGAGAGTGTACAGCAACACGCAGAAATTTTACAACGCCGTGTGAACCTATCAAATTCACACGAATCAGAAGAAATCATGTTGTCAGCCTTGGAGGAACTTCAAACTTCCTTGGAAGAACTGGGTGTGGCAGAAGAGGAGCTAAAACAGCAACATGAAGAACTGGCGATCGCTCGTGCTACTGTCGAAGCAGAACGTCAGCGATATCATGACTTATTTGAATTTGCCCCCGATGGCTACATAGTAACCGATGATGTTGGCATCATCAGGG
The DNA here is from genome assembly GCA_964248365.1 of uncultured Chroococcidiopsis sp. Lineage (GTDB taxonomy): Bacteria > Cyanobacteriota > Cyanobacteriia > Cyanobacteriales > Chroococcidiopsidaceae > Chroococcidiopsis. Next base: position 133,303 of record CAXTYC010000005.1, read on the forward strand.
AAGCCAACCGCGCCGCTATTAATCTGCTCAACGTCTCCCACGAGTATTTAATTCGCAAACCGCTGATTAACTTTATTCCTTATGAGGAACGGCGAAATTTTCGCGCCAAACTGAGCCAACTACTTCAAACTGAGCGGATGGAGGAGTGGGAACTACGCATTAAACCAAAAGTAAGTGAAACCTTTGACGCTGCGGTAACAGTATCTACAGTCCGAGATTGGCAAGGTAAGTCTTCTGGCTGGCGTTGGCTGATACGCGATATCACCGCCCGTAAGCAAACCGAGGAAAAAATTCGCTCGATTCAATTACAAAACCTACAACTTCAAGAAGCGTCAAGGCTGAAATCTCATTTTTTGGCAATCATGTCTCATGAATTGCGTAGCCCCATGAACGCGATTATCGGGTTTTCCCAAGTGCTACTGCGTCAGAAGATTAACCAGGGGTTGTCTAATAATCAACAAAACATGGTTGAGCGCATTTTCAACAGTGGCAAACACTTACTAACATTAATAGATGACATCCTTGATTTCTCAAAGCTAGAGGTTGGTTGCCTGAAACTTCAACCACAAGAATTAAACTTAGCCCAATTAGTAACAGCAACGGTTGAAGAAATGCGATCCTTGGCTGACCAGAAGAACTTGGATTTGCAGGCTAATATAAATTTGCAAAATACCAATATTGTTAATGATAGCACCCGCTTGCGACAGATATTAGTCAATTTACTATCTAATGCAATCAAATTCACTGATGCTGGTAATATACAAGTAGATGTATGGGAATTGCCTTCAAATAAAATAGCGCTCCAAGTTAAAGATACCGGAATTGGTATTGCCTCTTCTGATATTGAGCATATTTTTCAAGAATTCCGTCAGTTAAATCAAACCCTAACTCGTGAACATGGCGGTACAGGTTTAGGATTGGCAATTACAGACCGATTAGTACGTATGATGCAAGGAAAGATTGCAGTTGACAGCGAGTTGGGTCTCGGTTCAAGTTTTTGTGTTGAATTACCAAGGCAAATCCAAATCAATGATCAATTATCAATTATCAATGATTAATTACCAGGAAAGATGTAGCACTGCTACGTCTCTACCAACTACCAATTAAGTTGATCTTGCAATTGTTTTTGTAGCGTTTTCACTTGCTCCTGTGAGATCTCCAACTGCTCTGTTAATTTATACTTTTCATCTTGCAACTGTTGATATAATTTCTCTGAGTTATCTGTTTCATTTTGTAACTGATTTTGTAGATTATTGAATTTTTCTTGTAAATTATACAATTGTTCTTGATCTGACAAAGTTTTTGTCCTAATGTGTTGCTTCATGTACTCTTCACGCTTGCGAGTATTGGCAACTAGTTCATTAATTGTTTTACCTATATCAGATTGCTGTTTTAGCCATGCCACAGTTTCTGGCAACAACCTTAGATACTTATTGTAAATAATAGAATCAGAGACAATAGACATATTTCAAGCCTCGTGCGTAATAGAGGCACAAATAACCTGTTAAGAAGATAATCTTCGTCTCTATTTTATCTAACTCTAGTGCCTAAACAAATAAAATAATTATGCATATAGATATAGATCACATTATCCGTTCTGCTATTCGGAGCTTAGCAGAACGAGAGCGGGTATTTTGCTCTATTTCGTCTGCTTGTGGTATAATGGGTTTTTTTGTTAATACCTGCAATATTGGTGAAGAGCGGAGAGCATTTTTAACTAGTCGATCTTCTAAACTGTGAAAACTGATAATAGCAATTCTGCCGCCTGGTTTTAACCAGTTGGGGGCGCGGTTGAGGAAGGTTTCGAGCGTAGATAATTCATCATTAACTACGATTCTCAAGGCTTGAAACACGCGAGTAGCGGGGTGAATGGATTTCTGGCGCGCTTTAGAGCGCGACTTACCATATCTGTATTGCCGAGGTACAGCTGATGCGATCGCATCGGCTAAATCGGTAGTTGTTTGAAATGGACGACGCTCAACAATCCGCCGTGCTATGCGGCGTGAAAGTCTTTCCTCACCATATTGAAAGAAAATATCTGCCAGTTGGCGTTCATCCCAGGAGTTTATCACATCAGCGGCAGTGATCTTTCGCCCTCTATCCATTCGCATATCCAAACTTGCCGTGTGACGAAAACTAAAACCTCGTTCAGCCACATCAAACTGGTAAGAACTAACACCTAAATCTGCGATAATACCATCAAATGTTAGATTATTAGGCTCATAAGAGGCAAAATTACTTTGAATAAATTGTACCCTCGTGCCATAGTCAGCTAGCAGGATTTTAGCAGCTGCGATCGCCTCCTCATCCTGGTCAACAGCAGTCACCCTAACATCTGAGCCAGCCTGCAAAATTAACCGACTGTGACCACCACCCCCTACAGTAGCATCTAGATAATGCCCACCCGAACGCACCGCCAACCCATCAATCAATTCCCGACTCAACACAGGCACATGAACAAACCTTTGTGCCTCGCTCCCAGCTATCTCCGACTCCATATAATTAAAGAAGTGAAAAATGAAACAACAAGTCAAATCCCACATGCCGTCCCCTCCAACTTAACTTAACTCTATCGCCCCTTTTTGGCGTTCTTGGCGTTCTTGGCGTTCTTAGCGGTTCGATTCTAAATACTTACTACTTTAAAAATCACTTAACCTATGGCACAGATAGAAACCAGAACAGAACCCATGGTGCTTAACATGGGACCGCATCACCCCTCCATGCATGGAGTAATGCGGCTGATTGTCACCCTGGACGGCGAAGATGTGGTCGATTGTGAACCAGTCATCGGCTACCTGCACCGGGGCATGGAGAAAATTGCCGAGAATCGTACCAACATCATGTATGTCCCCTACGTTAGTCGTTGGGACTACGCAGCAGGGATGTTTAACGAAGCCGTCACTGTCAATGCCCCAGAAAGACTAGCAGATATTACTGTCCCCAAACGCGCCAGCTACATTCGCGTCATCATGCTGGAACTCAACCGCATAGCTAATCACCTGCTGTGGTTAGGACCATTCATGGCTGACGTTGGCGCTCAAACTCCCTTCTTCTACATCTTCCGAGAACGGGAAATGATTTATGACCTGTGGGAAGCTGCTACAGGTTATCGGATGGTAAATAACAACTACTTCCGCATTGGTGGTGTCGCCGTTGATTTACCCTACGGTTGGGTGGATAAGTGCTACGACTTCTGCGACTACTTCATCCCCAAAGTAGACGAATACGAGCGCTTGATTACCGACAACCCAATCTTTCGCCGCCGAGTCGAAGGTGTAGGCACGATTAGCCGCGAAGAAGCAATTAACTGGGGGCTTTCCGGTCCCATGCTGCGGGCGAGTGGCGTGAAATGGGATTTACGCAAAGTTGACCACTACGAGTGCTACGACGACTTAGACTGGGATGTACACTGGGAAACCGCAGGTGATTGCTTTGCCAGATACGTAGTGCGAATTCGGGAAATGCGTGAATCAGTCAAAATTCTTCGCCAAGCCCTCAAAGCACTTCCAGGCGGTCCCTATGAAAACCTAGAAGCCAAGCGGATGCAAGCAGGAGCAAAGTCAGAATGGAATGGCTTTGATTACCAGTACATCGGTAAGAAAATTTCCCCCACCTTTAAGATTCCCAAGGGTGAATACTACGCCAGGGTTGAAAGCGGTAAAGGTGAACTGGGAATTTATCTAATTGGAGAGGATAACGTTTTCCCCTGGCGGTGGAAGATTCGCCCAGCAGACTACAATAACCTGCAAATTCTCCCCGAAATCCTCAGAGGTGTAAAAGTCGCTGACATTGTGACGATTTTGGGTAGTGTTGACATCATTATGGGATCTGTAGACCGTTAATTATGAGGGGCTTGGGGCTTGGGGCTGGGGGCTAGAGGAAAGCTGAGGGGGAATCAGGGCAGAGTGGGAGAGGGGGAGAATCATTAATTACGAATTACCTTTACCCTTTACCCTTTCCCCTTTACCCTTTCCCTAGCCTCTAGCCTAAGCGCCCCCATTTTTTTATGAATCGACCATTAGTTGATGATTCTAATTTGGTGTTGTGCGATGAGATTTGTCGTCGTATTGCTTCAAGTACTGGGCATCGGATTACTTTTGCCGAGTATATGGACATGGTGCTGTATCATCCTAAGCAGGGCTACTATGTCACCAATGCTGTCAACATTGGTTCACAAGGCGATTTTTTTACTTCTCCCCATTTAGGTGCTGACTTTGGCGAATTGCTGGCTGTTGCATTTGTCGAAATGTGGGAGATTTTGGGGAAACCAGCACCTTTTTCTTTGGTAGAAATGGGAGCTGGGCAAGGTATCCTAGCAGCAGATATCCTCAAGTATATTGGGCAGCACTATCGAGATTTTTTTACCGCCTTAGAGTACATTATTGTTGAAAAATCCCCAGCTTTAAAGCAAGAACAACAGCAACGCTTGCAACACATTTCGTCCAGTCATGATTTAGAAGCGGAAATCCCCCCAACAGGGGTTGACAAGGGGGACTATGTTTCCCCCTTTGTAAGGGGGACTAAGGGGGATCAAGCCATACCCGAACAGTGTTTGAGTCTACCCATACGCTGGTGCAATCTGGAGGAGATAACAAGTAACTCAATTACTGGCTGCTTTTTTTCCAATGAATTAGTGGATGCAATGCCCGTGCATCAGTTCATTGTAGAATCGGGGCGTTTGCAGGAAGTTTATGTGACAACAGCAGGCGAGAGGAAAGTGGGGCAAGGCATTGCCCTTACAGGAATTGCAAGCAAGTTTACAGAGGTGATGGGTGAACCATCTACACCCCAATTGGCTGAATATTTTGATTTGGTAGGTATCAAATTGCCCTCTAGCGCTTACCCAAATGGTTATCGCAGCGAGGTGAACTTAGCTGCACTAGACTGGCTGAAAATGGTAGCAGATAAATTACATTGTGGGTATTTGTTAACAATTGATTATGGCTACCTGGCAAGTCGTTACTACAGTCCGACGCGATCGCAAGGGACGCTCCAGTGCTACTATCAGCATCGATACCATGACAACCCATATATTAATATTGGGCGGCAAGATATTACAGCTCATGTTGACTTTACTGCTTTAGAAAGATCCGGTGAGCAGTGTGGGTTTGATAAAGTTGGTTTTACTCAACAGGGATTGTTTTTGATGGCTTTGGGAATAGGTGATCGCATAGCTACTCTTTCCACTACTACCACGCAATCTATCCAACAATTGCTAAGAAGACGGGATGCATTACATCAGCTAATAGATCCCCACGGATTGGGCGGTTTTGGCATTTTAGTGCAAAGCAAAGGATTAACAGCAGCCCAAGCCGCACACAATTTGAAAGGTTTTAATTTACCTGCTATTTAAAATGTATCATAGTGCGTTATTAACGCATCTTACAGCTAAGATACTGGTTCCCAGACTAAGCCTGTAATTACCAATTACTATTAACTGTAATCTTCCAGCATTCTCAAGCGCGCCTTCAGCCACCTTGAAATTAATTTCAAGGTTCATAGCACTCGTCTACAAATGTAGACTATGTATAAGTCTTAACCCATTTTAATGGGTTTTAGCTATTAGCTGTGAAAATTAATTTTCGGGCGGTTGTTGCAACAGGTGCAAGATCCCAGATTAAATAATTCATTGTATAGGAATATCTATAATATAGCCTTTTTTACATCAAATAAAAATACTTTTTTGTCAAGGAATAACTAAATAAATAACATTTATTATCCAATAGATAATGACCAGCTGTAGGATAGTAAATATTAACGAAGCTGCCCAAAACTTAAAACTGTGTTAATCATTCGAGAGTGTGAACCACTTTTCGCTCAAATTGATTAAAGTGAAAAGTAAAACGGCAGAGCAAAATTATGAACACACACGATCTAATAATGTTGGTGGCGCTACTTGTTCCTGGTATATTACTCTCAATTGTAATTTTGGTTACATTTGCTGCAGGTGGCTAACTAGGAAAGGAATCAAGGCTGTCTCACTCATGACTTAACTAAAGTGAAGCCCCGCTGGTTCCACTAAATTAAGTTAGCCAAAAACTTTGGTAACTGGTAACTGGTAACTGATAACTGTTATCTCTACCCTGGAGTCGATAAGCCATTGTGAAGGGTCAAGTATAGTTAAAAGATAGCCTGTACCTTATTTTACTTCCAAAACAGGCGAAAATAGGCATCAATTCGCAATTTCAACTATATTCAAGTTGTCATTCCCAATCAACAAGGCAAAAATATGGAATCTCAACTGCCACAAACAGAGTACGCAAATACGACCTCTCCAGAAGGTATGACGGTAACAGAGCCAGCACCCTTGGCAAAACTTCCACCTGCTCCTCAAACAGATGAGCAATGGCGTAAAGTTGGTACACAAGTTTCTTCCTTTTTGGCAGAACTACCTGATTACATAGGAAGGATTTTTAACGAGTACAAGCAGCCAATTATCGTTGTCTCTCTAATTTTGGCAGCGATTATTACACTTAGAGTAGTCCTGGCGGTACTGGATGCCCTCAATGGTATTCCTCTACTTTCCCCAACTTTTGAGTTAATTGGTATTGGCTACTCCGCTTGGTTCGTTAATCGCTACTTACTCAGAGCGTCAAAACGGCAAGAATTAGCTCAAGTAATTCAAGGGCTTAAACAACAAGTTGTTGGTAGCCAACAACTGCCGGAAGCGTAAAATTAAATTACTCATTACCTTGCACAACAGCTAAAAAACTAAAGGGGCGATCTGGCTTCGTCAGATCGCCCCTTTATGGTAGGGTGGGCGCCCACCCGAATAGTGGGTAATGTAGACTTTTGCAAGAGATCTAATGTGTAGGCATTACCCACCATAAATAAAAAAACTTCATTGCCCCCTTTGCACTTGGGCAATGTAGGGAGATTGAATCTGTGGGAGCCTTCCATCTCGCACCAAAGCCTGATGAATCATACCAGCTACCTCAGCCCTCGTAGCATTTTGATTTGGATTAAGCAATTTGGCATTAGGGTAATTAACCACCAGCCCAGCTGTGCTAGCGGCTGCTACCTTCTCGATCGCATATTTAGGAATTTGGTCAGCATCCTGGTAAAAAGACTGTAAAACTTGCCCTGGGAAGGATGGCGGCGCTAAGTTCAAACCACTAGCAAGAGCAACCAGAGCTTGCACTTTGGGAATTTCTTGCTGTGGTTGAAAAGTATTATCGGGATACCCTCTTAAAAATCCCGTCTGAATTGCTCGATCAATTGCTGGCACTGCCCAAAAACCAGGGGAAACATCCCTAAATATCGCTACGTTACGTCTACCTGGGTTTTGAGCAAAAGCTGCTTGCAACAGTGCTGCAAATTCAGCCCTCGTTACAGGATCAGTAGGTTTAAAATAGCCGCCTGGAAAACCATTGACAATACCTCGTTGGGCAAGAGTTGTGATAAAAGGATATGCCCAAAAATCCTGCCCTACATCTAAAAAATTAACTCTTTGAGCTGGGGCTGGAGTTGATGGGGCGGTAGCTTGTGGTATTGGTGCTGGTAAGGGAATAATCGCAGGAAATGGAGTTTGCCGCCTAATTGTATTTTCAGGCGGTACTGGTGTTAATACCTCTGGTGTTGGTGTGGGGATAATCGTTGGTAAAATTAATGCATTGGGAGCCGGACTTTGTGTTGCTTGGGGAGTTGGATTCACAGTTGATGGCGCTGTGGTAGAAGGAGATTGCGACACAAGACTAGGTATTTGCCAGCCTTCGCCTTGGCGAGAAAGTGACCAAAACAGAATAGCGCCGATCGCCCCCAAAGCAATGAAGACACCAACAAAATCATCAAACCCTAAAGGAGTTCTGGAAGATGATCGTGGATCAGGCGAATTTGTCATTTATATCACCCACATAGCAGCAAGTTTAAATTAAAACAATTAACTCATAATTAACAACTTTGGATACTTCCTTAAGGAGCAATTTTCGCAAATAATCAATAAATTTAGACAATATGACACAACGAATAAACGTAATCCAAGCCGATATTACCCAGCTACAGGTAGATGCAATTGTCAATGCTGCCAACAATTCTCTACTGGGTGGCGGTGGTGTTGATGGGGCAATTCACCGTGCAGCGGGACCGCAACTTTTGGCACAATGTCGGCAGCTAGGGGGTTGTGAAACTGGCGAGGCAAAAATTACTAAAGGATACAACTTGCCAGCTTTATGGGTGATTCATACTGTAGGTCCAGTTTGGGAGGGTGGCGATCGCAACGAGGATGAATTATTAGCTAGTTGTTACCGTAACTCCTTAGCACTAGCAGAGCAATACCAAATTAAAACTATAGCTTTCCCCGCCATCAGTACAGGCGTGTATCGATTTCCAGTAGAACGGGCTGCACAAATAGCCGTCACCACCATACTCGCTTTCTTGAAAACTAATAATTGGGTTGAACAGGTAATCCTCGTCTGTTTTAGCCCTCGTGCATACGAATGCTTTCTAACAGCAGTTAAACAAATCGGTGAAACACAGCTAGATTAGATCGGCGTATCTACTAATCATTCTTGATTGGAGTGAAAAATGTCAAAACTGCCCAGCAATAAAATCAACCCCGTTCCGATGCCAACCCAAATTAGCGTAGTTGATTTAATTGATAATTACTTCACCGCCTACAACTCGGCACGACTACGGGAGATCTGCCAGTTGCTCAGTCGGGAAGTATTACAATCGGGTGTGACAGTTGGAGTTAGCTTATCGGGTGCGATGACACCTGCTGGATTTGGAGTTTCAGCCCTTGCACCCCTAATTCGTCATGGCTTGATTGACTGGATGATTAGCACTGGGGCTAATCTTTACCATGATATGCATTATGGGCTGGGTTTTGAACTGTACAAAGGCAATCCGTTTTTAGACGATGTGAAGCTGCGTCAAGAAAGCACAATTCGTATTTATGACATTATTTTTGGCTATGATGTGCTGTTGGAAACTGATGCTTTCATTCGCAAAATTTTACAGGCTGAACCGTTTCAAAAGCGCATGGGATCAGCAGAGTTTCACTACCTATTAGGTAAATATGTTCGGGAAGTAGAAAAACAAGTTGGAGTTGAGCATTCTTGTCTTTTAGCTACAGCTTATGAATGCGGTGTTCCTATATATACATCCTCCCCAGGAGATAGTTCGATTGGGATGAATGTAGCAGCATTAGCCCTAGAGGGATCTTCGTTAGTGTTAGATCCATCGATTGACGTGAATGAAACAGCTGCGATCGCTTATTTAGCACGAGAAGCAGAAGGCAAAAGCGCTGCGGTAATTTTCGGCGGCGGTAGCCCCAAAAACTTCCTGTTGCAAACCCAACCCCAAATTCATGAAGTACTAGGCTTAGAAGAACGCGGACACGATTACTTTATTCAATTTACTGATGCTCGTCCAGATACTGGGGGTTTATCTGGTGCAACACCTAGCGAAGCCGTTAGTTGGGGCAAAATCGATCCCGAAGAGTTACCTAGTACAGTTGTTTGTTATACCGATAGCACGATCGCCTTACCACTTGTAACAGCATACGTACTCAATCAATGCCCACCCCGTCAGCTCAAACGACTATACGATCGCAAAGAAGAAATGCTAGAAAAACTCAAAGCTGATTATCTCGCCGCCAAGACGCAGCCAACCGAGAAAATACCCGCTGCTATGGCTGAAAGTGCCGAGCAACCTGCGGCAACTTATCCCTGTGGTAGACTGATTCCCCATAGTTCTTAGTAGTTTTTATCATTACTCCTCCTGGCTGATTACTCAACCAGGAGGATTTTTATTGCTATACAATTACTAACGCAATACTTCTTAATATTTTCTTTTTGTCTTTACTTACACTTAACTGTGTAATTACTGAAATCACTTTTTTTTAAATAAAAAAGCCAGAAATATCTCAGTTAAATTACGGTTGAGTAAATAGGAAAACAGATAGTAAAACTATATATATTGATTGTATAACTTAGATTCCTGTATTCTTCAAACTCGTAACAGCAATGATGCATCCAGACACAGAACTAGGCTTTGTCAATGAAACAATTGGCTATGGGGTCTTTGCAACTAAATTTATTCCCAAAGGCACGATTACTTGGGCATTAGATGAATTAGATCAAACATTTAATGAAACTTACGTAAATTCCTTAAACAAAATTCAACGACAAAATTTACTTAAATATTGTTATCGAGATAATCAAGGGAAATACATATTATGTTGGGATATTGCTAAATTTGTCAATCATAGCTTTAATGCAAATTGTATATCTACAGCCTATGAATTTGAAATTGCCATCAAGGATATTTACCCAGGAGAACAGTTAACGGATGATTATGGGTACTTGAATGTAGACGAACCGTTTAATTGTGTTCAAGAACCAAATAGTTCTAGGACAAAAGTAATGCCTGATGATATTTTGTATTTTTATCAGGAGTGGGATGAAAAAGTAGCTGAAGCAATGAAGTATTTTAATAATGTTGAACAGCCGCTGAGAAGTTTTATAAAAAGTAACTTTGTTAACAAAGTTAATGCAGTTGCCTTGGCGGAAAAACCACTAGACTCTATTAAAACTTGTTACTATGACCGTAAATTAGTGTTAGTATAAAATTCAAACTTGATTTTCAGTAATCTCTAGTAATCAGCTAGGGATTTAACTATTTTTAACTCATTTCATCAACTCATACGCCTTCAGCTATTTAATTTGATAGTATGTTGAATAAACAGCTAAAAATTCTGCTTTATGGTAGTAACATCTGGTATTTAGGTGAAGGGATGTTTGCTCCTATTTTTGGAGTATTTACGCAAAAAATTGGCGGTAATATACTAGATATTACTAGTATTTGGGCAGCTTATCTAATAGCTACAGGAATTTTTACTGTATTTGTAGGTAAAATTTCCGACAAAAAACTGAGAAAAGAAAAGCTCCTGGTAACTGGATATGGATTAAATGCAATATTTACGTTTTGTTATTTGTTTGCTTCATCACATCTTAGTTTATTTATAGTTCAAGTAGGATTAGGGGTTGCTTCAGCTTTAGCAAATCCTACATGGAACGCTTTATATGCACAATATGAAAATAAAAAACAAGCTGGATTTATTTGGGGTATTGCTGATGGACAATCAAAGATTTTTACTGGAATTGCTGTAGTAGTAGGAGGATTTATTACTAATTATTTTTCCTTTAATACTTTATTCATAACAATGGGAATAATTCAAGTTTTAGCGACTTTTTATTCTGCTCAACTGCTGAAAAAATAAAAATTAATTCAAATTAGCTGTTAGCTGTTAACAGCTAACAGCTAATTGCTAACATTTTGTAGCTGACAAATGGCTTTCAGAACTTGTAACAACTGGATTGAACGCTCAGTATCCAGCAAATATAGTTCTGGCATTAGCTGATAAGTTAAAGTTCCCTGACTAAGATGCACGAACAGATATTGCAGTCCATTCGTTGCTAGTCCCCACACTGATGATTGCCCATCTAAACTTTTAAAGGCATATGTTAACAACTGAGGTAAACCTTGACGAACCTCAATCGCACTGTTTTTAGCTTCAATTACCAAGAGCCAGAAAGGTATATTAGTTGTTATTAGTTCACTGTTAATAGCTAATATATCTAATCTTCCTGAAATTGTTGTATTCTCGTCTTCAACTATAATATTAATGCTATCTTCCACTGATAGTTTAATAAGGTAACTATAAAAGCCAGCTAATTTCATTAATGGAGCAACTGTTAGGAATTTAATCAATCCTTCAGAAACCTTTGCCTCTGTTAGATAGTTACGAAAGTCATTGCGAATTTGCAGTAGTTCTTGGGTTTCAAATTCTGTTAAAGAATCTAAAGTTAATAATGTGGAGAATGAGCCATTTAACTGCTCTTCCAAGTGAAGAAGGCGATGAACATCTTTTAGAGATAATTTGCTAACGTCTAGAGTAGGCATAGGTTTTTTTATCAGTTATTATCTATTAGACTTATTTACTACTTTTAATCTTAACGACAACAGCGATCGCCCTATACTTTCTATTCAACTAATTAGTGCGATCGCTCTTTCTAAAACTTGCTCAATACTCCATAAATTGCCCAAATAGCCATCGCCCGTAGGTAATAACTAGCTCGGAAAGTGCCGACAGCAGTAATAGCTTCTGGTGTGCGGAATTGCAAACCATTATCATAAATTTGCCTTACTACCGCTTTGGTTAGCTCAAACGCCTCATCCTTCATTCCCATCTGCACCAAAAAAGCTGCTAGCCCAAAATTAATCCCCGTCCATACTTCCAGAGGATGAGTAGCATCAGGATTTTCTGGAGAACCGTCAGGCTTCAGCCCATTAGCAGCACCCAGCTTCCCGTTATGGAATTTCAAAAAGCAAGCATCATATACAGTTCTTAGTGCCTTCAAAGCACAATCATTTGGCACAATATCAGGTAATCTCAACAGACGAGCATAAAACTGACCACATAGCTGATCCGCCATCACCACATCTGAACCACTTTCACTATCAAGGCGGTAATACTTTCCATTCCAAAGCTTATCCTGATACACAGGTCGAGACTGTTCCAACCAACCCTCATAAATCGATTTTTGAACCGCCAAGTCGCCAAGTACGCTAAGGTTTTCCTTCGTGTTTCCCTGGGGTTTAAACCCCAGGCTAGCGTCTTTGCGGTTCGTTAACAAAACATTACAAATAGCGATCGCCGCCTCTAAAGCAGCCAACCACAACCCCCCACAATAAGCACTAACACCCTGCAACCGCCAATCATCAAAAGTTTGGTCAGGCGCGCCAGAATTTTCTGGAATACCATCTCCATCTAAATCAAAAGTTTTGAGATAGCTAAGGGTTTGCACAACAGCATCCCAACACCCAGCCAAAAATTCCACATCGGTAGCACCTGTCAGCAAAAAGTCCCGATATACCTGCAAGACAAAATCACAAGATAAATCTTTCCACAGGTTGCAATCTTGGTAGCTAGTGTAATTCGTCTTTTCCCAAGGATGCTCATTCGGTGCGCCCAAGTCGTGAGGTGTAGCACCTGCAACTTTTCGGACTGCGGTCGGACTTTCCGCCCCAATGGTATAATAGTAGCCAATTACACGGGTATTATCGTCACTTGCGGGGATTGCCCGTGCAAAGGCACGAATTACTGACTTTTCTAGTTCAGACCACAGCATCAACAGAGCAAAGGAACCATACAGCCGCACATCTAAGCTTTCATACCAGCGATAATCAATACACTCTACAACGGCAAATTGACCTACGGGATCTTGTTCTGATTTCGCACTCCAGAGAGTAACGCCGCAAGTCAAGTCGTAAAGCTCATTAAATAAAGCCATGAGGAACTCTTCGGGCAATGCTTGCTCTAGAATTGGCTGTTGCCAGGATTCGATCTGCTGCTGCCAAGATTGGTATTGTTGTAAAGCAGTTAGTGCGATCGCCTGGGCATTCTTCCCCGTTCGCCCAAAAAAATCAGTGTAGCGACGGTAATACTTGACATCTGTGGCAAATTCTGTTATGGGGAAATCCCAAGCAAGAACGAACTCAATTGTACGAGTTTCACCAGCTTGTAGAGTAAAACGGACAGCTAATGCTGCGGCTATTTGTTCTCCCTCAGCGGCTGGTGTTTCATCAACCTGATTGGGTAACGAACCGTATTGTGCAAATTCCGATATATCTTCACCTGTGCCGCTTGGGTTCCAGCGTGTGTGATATGTTACCTCAACTTCGGGATGCTTCCGAGTAGCAATGCACCACTGTCCCTCACCTTCCTCTAAATTTTCATTGCTACTAACTCTTCCTAACACGCACCCGATATAATCTTTATCCTCCACCAGTTGATTAAAATTCCCCTGACTATCTCCCAATTTTGGCTGATATTCATAAACTGGACTACCATCATCCCGTAACTGCACTTGTGGAGATTTAACAGCATTGGTAAACCAGCCGACCATATTTTGCCAGGTCAGCATAATACTGATAGTTATTGGTGCATCAGTCGGGTTGTGTGCAGTCCACTCAAAGATGGCTACGGGATAGCTAGTTTCCTGGTAATTTTCAGGCAAAATCGGTGAAAACTGCTCACAAGTCAGCCCAGTTTGAAATACGTTCTCATACACAAACCAACTGCGAGGATAAAGAGCGTGATAAGTTCCCGTGTAAAGTTGTTGATTGATGGGGTGATGGGGTGATGGGGTGATGGGGTGTGATGGTGAACTTCTCCCACTCTCCCACTCTCCCCACCTCCTCATCTCCCTATCTAGCAAAGCGGGATACCACTGCCAAGCCTGCAAACTTTCATCATTTGCTGGTTCTGTACACAAGGCGTAAGCCTGCAATGTTGAGTTAGCTGGCTGTTCAAAAACGCTAAATTGACAAGCTGGGATGCTCTTATATATATGTTCGCCGCCGTCAATTTGCCAAACGTTAAAATCTCCCCGTGAGGAACGACCGATACAACCAGCACCGAAGCCACCTAAAGGCATACCGTGCCAGGGACCATCATCAAGATTACTAGCAGTACGAACAGTATAGGGCTTGTCCCAGCCAAGACCGATGGGACGCTGCCAGGTACAGGGGGGAATTTTGGAAGTTAGATGCTGCTGCTGCTGCTGATTTTGCATCTCATGATTTTACAGACGTAGCAGTGCTGCGTCTGTACTGTAATTGTTAATTTTTTCAAAGCTATTACCTTTTACCGATTAGCAAAAAGCGCAGACTATAAACACAGTTAAAAAAATTTGTTTTTATAATCCAGCAAACCACTCATAACCCTGGTCTTCCCAATAGCCTTTAGCAGGTAACAAATTATTAACTAGGATAATGCGCGTTACCCACTTACTTTGTTTGTAACCGAGTTTAATTGGCGAGGCTAAACGTAAAGGCGCACCGTTGTCAATGGGTAAGGGTTGCCCATTTTTCTGATAAGCCAATAATGTCTGAGGGTGTAAAGCTGAAGCAATATCCCAACTTTCGTAGTAACCATCAGCCGATTTGAAATAAACATAGCCGACATTTCCTTTAGGTTGGGCAAGGGCAATTATATCCCGTAGTCGTACTCCTCCCCATTGTACGATCGCCGCCCATCCCTCAACACAAACATGGCGAATTGTCATGGTACTGGGAGACATTTGCTGGATATCTTTCATACTCAAACTGAGCGGATTATTTACTTCTCCTTCAACTGTTAGACGAAAATTATCAATGTCTATCTGTGGTGTAAAGTTAAATGAATTGACTAGTAAAGCCTCTGGCTCAATTGCGCTTACAGGAAATTCCGGTACAGGCTTTTGTGGATTTAATAATAAAGCTTCAACATTTTGATTTAGAGGTTCAAAAGCTTTGCCTACCACACCTTCAAAAAGGGTCAAAGCACACCCATTTAAAAGTAAACCCATGCTGGAAAGTCCCGATAATTGCAAAAATTGGCGGCGTAGCAAGCGGCGGCGAACAACTTGAATTTGATTATCCATCCTATTAAACCTTTCTCTCATATAGCCCTATTAAACAATTCATAAAATCCTTTCTCTTGTCTCTCTGCGTTCTTTGCGTTCTTTGCGGTTCGTAAAAAATATATTTCCATCAAACTAGATATCTATACATTAAAAATATTTTCACCCTCAAATTACACTTAACTTACCAAAACATTGAATCTATAAGGCGCGAACCTCCAACTTTTAAGGCTAATAATGAGTGACTCAATGAAAAAACTACAAAAATTGGTACTGAGATAAAGTGAACTATTCGTAATGCTTGCCAGCTACCAAATAAATCTACAATCCAAGGAAATTGGGCTGGTTTATACATTCCAATTCCAGATAAAATTGCTAGTAATAAGACGGGGATGATGGCTGTGTAAGCTATACGATGCCATGCATAATTTTTGCGCTGTTGGTTGTGGCTCTTTTGTAGTGCTTTAAGATCTTTGCTGCTGACATATCGATATTTCCACCGTTGGGTAAGCAAAATATAAACGCCGTACCAAAGTAAATTTAACGAAAATAACCACATGGCTGCAAAATGCCAATGTCTACCGCCAGCTAGCCAGCCTCCTAGCAAAAATAATGGTGGGAAATGCCAGCCCTCTCGTCCACCAAAAACAGGGTTAGCGTTGTAAATTTGTAATCCACTCGTAATCATTAATAGCAAGCTAATGATATTGACCTGGTGAAAGATTTTGGCTGGGGTAGCTTGCTTTGGTATAGGTCGAGGCTGAGATATTTTAGATGTAGCAGTCATATGCTTATCAGTTTTGTATGTATTAGTAATATCTGAGGTTAGAAAAAGTAGGGTGGGCATTGCCCACCAAATCAGTGAATGGTGGGCAATGCCCACCCTACTCCCAAGGGGTAAAACAGATAAATAGCACTTATTAAGGTTTATATATAAATGCTTGTTTTTATGTTAGTAGATGTGGTAAATTATATACAAATTATTTTTGTGCAAGTAAGTGGGTAGGAATAGTAAAGGTTAGCATATTCCTCTTTTGTACATTTTATAGCCAGAGTTGCTCGTGTATAAAGTTAAACATTTAATCTAAGGAAAAGAAAAGTATCAGAGGAATGTAAAAGAAAACTTGTTCTGCTGTTGCCACACACAGCAGGTGATAATGAGTAGCATAGATTTTGTAGTCAGTCAGCAAGAGAGGAACGCGATCGCTATGGGGATGACCCTCACCGAAAAAATTCTAGCTAGAGCTTCTGGTCGTTCTGTGGTTGAACCCGGAGAGAATATTTGGGTGGATGTTGACCTACTAATGACCCATGATGTATGTGGTCCAGGCACTATTGGTGTCTTCAAGCGCGAGTTTGGTGCTGATGCCAAAGTGTGGAACCCAGAAAAGATCGTCCTCATCCCAGATCACTACATTTTCACTGCTGACGAACGGGCTAACCGCAACGTAGATATTTTACGCGATTTTGCCTCCGAGCAAGGAATAAAATATTTCTACGATATTACAGACAGATCGGATTTTAAAGCCAATCCAGATTACAAAGGTGTTTGTCACATCGCCCTTGCCCAAGAAGGTCATACTCGCCCTGGTGAAGTATTGTTTGGTACAGATTCTCACACTTGCAATGCAGGTGCTTTCGGGCAGTTTGCTACGGGAATTGGCAACACCGATGCAGGTTTCATTATGGGAACTGGCAAGTTATTAATCAAAGTCCCAGCCACAATGCGTTTTGTGCTGGATGGAGAAATGCCCGATTACTTGCTAGCAAAAGATCTGATATTACAAATTATTGGCGATATCGGTGTGGCTGGGGCAACCTATCGGACAATGGAATTTGCAGGGTCAACCGTGCAGCAACTGACGATGGAAGAACGGATGACGCTGTGCAATATGGCGATTGAAGCTGGTGGAAAGAATGGCACGATTGCTGCTGATGACACCACATTTGAGTATGTGCGCGCTCGTACCAACAAGCCATTTGAGGCAGTATACACTGATGCCGATGCCAAATTCTACAGCGATCGCCACTACGATGTTACCACTTTAGAGCCTGTAGTTGCTAAACCCCACTCCCCAGATAATCGAGCTTTAGCGCGAGAATGCAGCGATGTCAAAATTGACCGAGTTTACATTGGTTCTTGCACTGGTGGTAAAAGTGAAGACTTTATCAATGCTGCCCGTATTCTCAAAGGGCGACAGGTGAAAGTTCCTACTTACCTAGTTCCAGCCACGCAAAAAGTCTACGAAGACTTATTTACGACAAAGTATGATGGGCAAACCCTATCAGAGATTTTCCTCCAAGCAGGTTGCATTGAACCTGCTGCCCCATCCTGCGCTGCTTGTTTGGGTGGTCCCAAAGATACCTTTGGGCGGATGAATGAACCAGAGGTTTGTGTATCTACTACCAACCGCAACTTTCCTGGTCGCATGGGTGACAAAACAGCGCAAATTTATCTAGCTTCTCCATACACAGCAGCAGCTTCGGCACTTACGGGGTATGTAACTGACCCCCGCGATCTCGGTTAAATCTGGACTATATCACTTATCAGTTGTGGGCGATCGCTGATCGCGGTTGACCGACAACTGATATGTTAATAGTGTCTAAACAGTTACATCTGTCAGTGCTAATTAGATATATAAGTCTTTTATCTGTAAACACAATTGCGAATTACGAATTATTATGAATTTTCGTAGTTTAATGAGAACATACAACCGCCTCAGTTTACCGAAAAAGGTGGCTTGTGGTGTAGCTGCTTTTGCAGGCGTTGGGGCTTTGATTGGCATTCCTGTGCTTTCGCTCAATCCTGTCCGTCCCCCTACTGTAATAAATGAAGATGCCTATTATAAAAGTCAGATAAAGGATCAAAGCCTAGGTGGGGAAAATATTGCACCTAGCCAGCCTGCCAATATCAACACCACCGCCCCAGCTGAGATTCCGGTAGATTCTAGCCAGTCCGCCCAGATGCCTGTAGATTCTAGCAAGCCTGCCCAGATACCTATAGATTCTAGTAAGCCTGATGATCTACCCATAGATTCTAGCAAGTCTGCAAGTATTTCAGGCTCTAATTCATCTTTGGGTAGCAATTCATTTGGACCTGACACTTCCGACATACCCAGCAACATCGGGGAGAATTCACCACGATTATCAAGGATAGGTACTGCTGGCAATACCAACAACCCTTACAGCAAGTCCATGTCCAGTTCCTACACTCCTTCTGGTAGCTTATCAGCAAACCCCTATAATGCTTCTACCACTGTTTCTAGCCCTGGTAATACTACTTTAAATACTCGTTACAGCCTGCCCATCCCCGCCTCTGCTAATTCCTACAGCCTCCAACCTAGTCAAGGCAACGTGTATACTAAGCCCAACAGCGGGGCAGATTCTGACAGTCAGAAAAATTCTCTCCCAGCTGCTGGTACGTTGTCAAGCACCACCAGCGGTGCTAGCGAAGATTCCAATCAGCCACTGCCAACTACTTCTGCTGGTAGTTCTAAGGGTGGGAATAGGTAATCAGGAGTCTTCGGAATCTTTTTGGCGTTGTAACAAAGTAAAGATAGTGTCACGCATAGACACGCAGCGGCTTCTCGCCCAGTAGACGCGCTCGTCGCTAAGTGAAACAAAGAAGATTATTTGGAGAATTATGCAATGCCTCTTTTCGTAGGGTGGGCAATCCCTGATTAAAAGCCTAAATCGGCTTTGGCTAATTCAGCAGCGGCGAAGACTTCGGCATCAGGTTTTTCTTCCCAGGCAACATCCCCAATTTCAGCATAGAATTGTTCGTCATAGGGTCGCGTCCGTACTACAACTGGCATAGGGACAGCGTGACCTAAAATTAGAGCTTGTTGTTTAGAATCAAGTTTAGCTAGGACTGAGCGTAGACTTTGCCCCCCAGATACTCCTGTAAAGATTGCTTCAATGTCTTTTTCGTCATTGAGTAAGGCTGTGATGCGAGTACCAATCTGGGACATGACTTCATTATCAATGCCGGAGGGACGCTGGTCTACTACTAAGAGTGTGACGAAGTATTTTCGCATCTCACGGGCGATTGTGCCAAAGATTGTTTGCCTGACTGTGGCAGTGTCAAGGAAGCGATGGGCTTCTTCAATTGTAATTACTAATGGCAGGGGGCGATCGCTCGGATTTTTCGACTGCAAAAATTTCTCTGCTTTATGGACATAATGCTTGTGAATTCGGCGGGAAATCAAATTCGTTGCCAGCATATACGACAACATATTAGATTGAGAACCAAATTCAATTACTACGTGTTTACCTGCACTCAAAGATTCCAAAATTTGATTGATGTAATTACGTGGGCATACAGGGCGCATATAATTTAGTTCACTCAAGCGATTGAGTTTGCGCTGCAATGCCATGATTGATGACTTGTTACCTCGCTTCTCTTCACAGAACATCTGAATTTCTTCATTAGTCATGCTTAATAACTGACTAATCCAAGCATCACCAAATTCACTGCGAAGGATAATGGCATTTTCTAAGCTGGCTTCCGAGAGATTTAACTCATCTCGTGCCAGCATGATATCTTCGACATCAATTTGGTCGTAGCTAAGGTAAAGTTCTTGGGCATCCCGCACTCCCCGCCGCTTAGTGGATGCCGGATCAAGGGTATACATTTGCACTTGACCTGGAAACAACTGGCGTAAACCTTTCACAGTGCTAAATTGTTTTCCCTCACGCACAGCTTCCCAGCCATACTCTGAGTGCATATCAAAAATTAGGTTAACCGCTGCTTGTTTGCGAATAATGCCACACAGCAACAGGCGGGTGAGAAAAGATTTGCCTGTACCAGATTTACCAAAAACGCCGTTACTGCGTTCAACAAAACGGTCTAAGTCTATGCATATCGGTACATCCATGTCAAGTGGTTGACCGATCGCAAAGTTGCGGCGATGAGGATCATCTTCCCAACCGAAGACAGCACGAAAATCCCGTTCACTAGCGTCATAAACCTGACTAAAGTGGCTGGGAATTGTCTTGACTGGCATCAATTCCATACTGGTGCTGCTTTGTGCTTGAAATGATGCTAAGGAAGAGGAGGTTGGGGAAGATTTTTGAGCTAGCTTCCAGTCACTCGCCTCTAGCCCCTCGTCTTCAGGCGTGAACATCAACATCGGGGTGAGGTTGATAGTGCCATACGTTCCACTACCCGCCAGAACTTCCCGCATAAAATCATCATTGGGGCTAGGCGGGTTGGCGACGATGCGGTTGCTAGATGTTCCGAGTGCTACGTCAGTAAGCATACAGAAGAAACGCGATCGCACTCCTTCCACGACCAAAAATTTTCCTACCCGCATATCTTCGACCGAGACATCTGGGTGTAGACGCACCTCTAATCCTTGACTGAGAGAGCCTTGTGTAACTGAGCCTAAGGGTTGCTCTAAATTCATAGTACTTGCGATCGCGTTATCCCTGGGCTTATCTTATAGTGCCTAGTGGCTGGTGGCTAGTGGTTAGCTAGGGGCTAGGGGCTAGAGAAAGCGGGAAAAAGGGAAAAGGCGCGCATACTAAAGGCTAAAGGGAAAACGATAAAGATTAAAATTTCACACTTCATCCTTCATCCTTTATACTTCATAGTTCCCTAGCCCCCAGATCCCAGCCTCTAGCCCCTCGCCTCTAGTCAATATTGATTGAAGTGGGTGCCGTCCTTGGTGTAGTGTATCCGGTTATTGGCTTACGATATTGGGCATAAAGGCGATCGCGCCAACTGAAAAACGGTTCATAAATCACACTATCAGCTAATCCTGGTATTCCCTTATCTCTTAGGGTTGCTGGTAGCTCCAGATATGGTCCATCGGGGAACTTAATCAGCATGGATAAACCAGCCACTGCCAAATCTGCCAATGTCGGTTGATCTGAGATTAAAAAGGGACGTTCTGACAGCAGCAAACATAATGCTTCTAGGTCTTGCTTCAAGTCAGTTATGGCTGATTTTACAACATCTGGAGTATATCCCACCCCAAAACCGAGAACCTTGAGCAAATCACTTGGAATAACTTCGACTAAATTCTTGAGGATATCAGGTGTCGTAGTGGGTAATAGAGACTTACGCAAATTTTGATCCTGACTAATTGCTCCAAACAGCGCCTTGCGACTTTTTATCCCAATCGATTCATCTGCCCACTCTTCCATCAGTAAACAAAGTCCTCGTTGTAGTGGATCTGTCGGAATTATAGGACGTTCAGGATACTGACGGTCTAGATACTTAGCAATTTCAGTTGAATCTGCCACTATCTGATTACCATCTTTTAGTACAGGTACTTGCCTTTGACCTGTCATTCGGAATAGTTCTACCTGTCCTATGCCTGGGGTTACTTCAATTTTGCGGTATGTTAATCCTTTGTAGTCTAGTATTAAACGTACTTTTTCTGAGTACTGTGATAACTCAAATTGGTACAACTCCAGCATTTTGTCTCTCCTTTGACTAGTTTTTGATCATTTTCAAAAGTTAGATTGACCCAGCTGCTAGCAATACTATGAATCTTGACAGAAATTCTTTGTACACGCAAAAAAAGCCAGTATAGACACAATTCTACATACTAAACTCTACCCATGTGGGTACTAAGGGTTGAATCAGGTTATTTGTCGTCTTCACGTTCATCTGTTTAAAGAGCTTGCTACCTACTAACTGA
Source organism: uncultured Chroococcidiopsis sp. (assembly GCA_964248365.1). Classification (GTDB taxonomy): domain Bacteria; phylum Cyanobacteriota; class Cyanobacteriia; order Cyanobacteriales; family Chroococcidiopsidaceae; genus Chroococcidiopsis. The sequence goes on from CAXTYC010000005.1 coordinate 155,360, forward strand.
TAATTGCTTTTTCCAGTAAAACAATACTCCCCCAGTGTTGCTTCTGGGGGAGAGAAAATCAATATTTACAAATCGGCTATTATTATCTCTTAGGCTGTGCGACGGGTAATTAATCCCCAGATGAAAAGTAGGATAATTGCGCCAAGTACTGCAAAGATAATACTACCAATGCTGAATGCTCCTGCTGCTGCTCCTGCTGCTCCCGCACTATACGGGAATATAGCCTGACCTAGCCAACCTCCAACTAAAGCACCCAAAATACCTAGAATAATTGTTGCTAAAATTCCGCCACCTTGATGACCTGGATAAATAGCTTTGGCAATAGCTCCAGCAATTAGTCCTAAAACAATCCAAGCTAGTAGATTCAACATAATTCTTACTCCTTAATTTCAAATTGAAATTTGTTTGTTTTGTTATGTATAACCTATCACTACACTTTTTCCTTTTCTATCTACCGCAGGTAGGAATCTAAACAAATATAAATCAATAACTGGGTTGACTCGGAAATTTGTGTAATCATTCTAAATTTATCGCTGTGTAGTTTAATTGTGTTCTGCCAATAGCAATAGAAAATCCAAAGATTAAAAAGATTATTTGCCAATCAAAATACTTATTTCGATAGAGTTAATAAACGTGCCACAAATATCAACTGCTGCTGCGAAGATATAACTTTTGGACTATTCACATTTAACTTTAGCTAGTAAAAATTTAACCCAACAGTAAAGATAATGGCGTAGACGCTTGGGAAACCTGTTTATCAAACATCGCACTGTCTGGGAACTAGCCCTCTATCCTCTCGTCACCTCAACAGACAAGTAATATCATCAACAATAGCGATCAATGAACCCCACCAGTGAACAGTAAACAGTAAACCTCTACCTGAAATTGATAAGTGATAACTGATAACTGGTAACTGGTAACTGATCAATGTTATAAAACTTAAAACTCAAAGGAAAAATAGAGGAAAGTAAAAGTGAGGAAAGTACAAAGTTACAATAGATTGCTCAAGCTATTGGTTAGCCTGGTAGGAATGGTAAATGCTAGCATCCTCGTCAGCTTGCCAGCCGGAGCGCAGCAGTCAGGCGGGGCAGTCAATCCTCGACCAAGTATTTTTAACGAACCTCCATATAATCGTTCTCGTACACCTGCACCAGCGCCAGCTTCCCCTACTACGCCCTCACCTGCACCAGCGCCAGCTGCCCCTACTACGCCTGCACCTGCCCCAGAGGGAGCAACTCAACCCTCAAATCAGAATGTAGTAGCTCTCGCCGCATCGAATGATTCTTTCAAAACTCTTACAGCAGCTTTGAAAGCAGCAGGATTGACAGAAACACTATCAGGAAAAGGTCCTTTTACAATTTTCGCACCGACAGATGCAGCATTTGCCGCTCTACCCCAGGATGCGCTGCAAGAGTTGTTAAAGCCAGAAAATAAGGACATCTTAATCAAGATTTTGAGTTACCACGTAGTTCCTGGTAATGTCACATCAGGAGATCTCAAACCAGGTGAAGTCAAAACTGTTGAAGGCGGTGCAGTTAACGTTAAAGTTGATCCGGCTAAGAAGAGTGTGACCGTAAATGACGCTAACGTCGTTCAACCAGATCTTAAAGCCAGTAATGGTGTTATTCATGCAATTGATAAGGTGATATTGCCACCTGACCTATAGCCTATAGATAGATAGGTTTGAATAATGGTTGAATAAGATAAATCCCGCTCAAATGTAGATTTGGGCGGGGCTTTTTCTACTCATTCGTAGATTTCTTGCACGAATATATTGTAGGGGCGCTCCTGACTCAAAATATTTCAAGAGTTAGGCAGTTGGAGTGAGCAAGTAGCGATCTTGAGCTAGATATGCGCGTACAGCTAATGCCTGTACTTAAACATTGATTTAGTAAATGGCAGGTAGTAGCAAGTAGGTGAGTTTGATAAATAAATAACCAGATTCTTCAAGAGTAAAAGCCAATTTTTTAAAAGAGTAAAAGTATCTAGATAAAGCAGGCGTTGCGATCGCCCAAACCTAAAGCAGTATTCTAAATGACACAATCAGATGCCAAATTGATATATTAAAGTTTTACAAGCTAAATGTCTTTTAATGGCATTGCGATCGCCCATTTGGAGCAGGCATTACTATACTGACTGGACGCAGCATTTTCTATTCTGGAACTCGTCAGGTAATCTTTGGTTTCACAGCAGCAGGAATAACTTTTGCCATTGGGCGATTAATTGGAGTTGCCGTGGGTAGCTGAAGCTAGCTTTCTGTAGCTAGCCTCGATTTGAACGCCTATACATTAAATTCGCGCGTCTGCGCAGATGTCCAACTCCTTTTGGTTTCTCCAACTTTATGCTTTTAATAATAAGATCCTGGCAGCAAATGCTTAACTTCATTGCCGAGTATTCTTACCTTTATTTTTACCAAAAGTATGATTTTTAATTTTCTTATACTATTTACTGTTGGTCCCTGTCGAACCGGAAGTGCTGCCACTGGGGAGTCCCTGAGCAAGTTGCAAATGCTGCTGCTGTACTGGTAAGGTTTGAGCTATAAAGGACTGAATATCTGGGTCCTTGATTGAACTTGAAGCACGCTGTAAATCTTGGACATCACTTTGATTGGCTTGTGCTGTTTCCTGCGTGTACTGGCGATCGAACTGGCTACCTTGCAGTCGCATTAACCGCCTGAGCTTAGAGCTACCTTCTTTATCGAGAGTAACTGGTAATTCCACTTGTTTCTGACGAGCTAGCTGCATCAATTGCTTATTGTACTGGGCGTGGTCATCCATCAGGCGCAAGGCGTACTGTACCACTTGAGGATTTTGTGCTTTCTGTACGGCTAGTTGGGCGGATGCATACTCCAAAAGGCTATCTTGGGCAGATTTTCTCAAAAATTCCTTGTCTGAGGAACTCAGTGCAGACATCCCGCTTTGGTTTGGCTGCTGCCCAGACTGGGTTGGCACTTGCTGTTGTGTGGGCATTTGCTGCATACTACCACCTTGTCCTTGGCTTTGCTGTGCGATGGCAGCTCCTGTTCCCAGTGCTAAAAAGACACCAGTAGCTATTAGGGTAGTGAATTTGTTAAGTCTCATCATTTAATTTCGGATTCAGATTTAAGGTTTGCCATTGTTTTCCATTTTTGTCCAAAAAAATTGCACATACCTCCGCTCAAAGTTTGAGATTTTATCCTCTTATAGCTAGATAATTTAAAAAAAACACAAAAGTTTCTCCAACCACAGCAAGGCAGCACCAATTTCAAAAGCTCAGTTATTCTAGCACTTAGTCAATAAATTGCTTAAGCAAATTTACGCATAAATTTATATTTATACGTAAAAATTAACAAGCTCGATAGACAGATTGCTAGAATGTAGTTCTAACAACACAATAATACAAAGAAATTATAAGAATTGGCGATATTTTGGCTGAACACGATCTGTCAGTCTGCTTTGGTATGGAGAAAATGTTATGGTTAGCGATCGCGTCAGAAAAATCGCAGACTTCCCAACCGAGTATTGCGATCGCTTCAAACTTGAACCACTAGCACCTTAGTGTAAGGTGGATCTTACTTTTGAGGGTTTAGCTAGCTCTTGCCGACTGGCAATCTCTCGATGCAAGATCTGAGATAGTAAAGGATCTATGCTAATTTCAGTTGATAAATCAACCTGTTGGCTGGGTGTCTAATTGCCCCCATGCTGAGGAACGATTAAAGGTTACAAAGTTAAAGGGAATCAGAAACAATACACACTCTTCCATACTTTTTTTAGCATCGGTGTAATCGCTTCTACTACGCTAACGCTGCTACTATGTGTCCACCAAAGGGTATGGGCGCGTTGTGTGAGAAAAGAACTAGCAGTAATAAAAGTGACAGCACTGATAGATCCATAAGTTGCGGCGATCGCCTCAGCATTATATGCATCAAGTTTTATTTTCAGAACAAAGAATGAGTACATAAGTACAACACAAGCCATAAATGTAGCACCGATGAGTGTAAGTATAATTTCTGGATTGATTTCACTTTCTTGCAGTTCATTTCCTCCCTTAAAACCAATCAAAAGTAACAGATAAAGTGAAAAAATTTTTGGCATTTGAGGAATTTGTAAATCATATTTTAGCAAAATAGCCAGCCTTCCCAAAAAGAAAAACAGCACTGGCAAATTCAATATATTAGACAGGAGCAGGCTTATGTTCATCTCTAATATTTCTATTGTTTGGATTGCTCAGAACTCAAATAATTCTAATTTTAATATAAGGAAATTGGGAAGTAAAATCAAGTATTAATAATTTTATTTAAATGTATTCTATAACTATGATAATGGTGAAATAATTATGTGCCAGTTTTGTGTCATCAGCATAAAAAATTATCTCGAAAACAAAGCTTATACTTTAAATATGGCGGTTTTAAACTGATTTACTATTTCAACAATTAGAGCAAAGCAAGGCATACAAACATTACTTTCCAATGTGAATGAAAGGGTAAAAAGGTATTGCGGTAAAGGGTAAAGGGAAATGTACACTATGGCAAGCAGGGTAAGAGTGAGGCGGCTTTCGCTGCTGTACGATCAAATAATTTAACTCCTTTTAGATTGAATCAAAAGAAGTTAATACAAAATAGAAATATGTAACCAACATTGACGGGGTAATATGAAACTAAGTCTCTGCATGATTGTCAAAAATGAAGAAATAGCATTACCCAAGTGTCTTAGCAGTGTTAAAGAAGTGGTAAATGAAATAGTAGTTTTAGATACAGGATCGACCGATCGCACGGTCGAAATTGCTCAACATAAGGGTGCGAAAGTTTATCATTTTGACTGGTGCAATGACTTCAGTGCAGCCCGAAATCAAGCTTTGAATTATGTTACAGGAGACTGGATTCTCGTTTTAGATGCAGATGAAACTCTCACAGCAGAAATTGTGCCGCATTTGCAGCAAGCGATATTAAGCGATCGCTACCTGGTAATTAATTTACTACGGCAGGAAGTCGGTGCGGCACAATCTCCTTATTCTCTCGTTTCTCGCCTATTTCGCCGTCACCCAAATATTTACTTTTCGCGCCCTTACCATGCTTTGATAGATGATAGTGTTGCCCAAATTTTGAATCAAGAAGCGAGGTGGCAAATAGGCTATTTACCACAAGTAGCAATTCTACATTCAGGATATCAACTGTGTGCGATCGCCCAAAAAGACAAATGGGAGAAGGCGGCGAAGACAATGGAAGGTTTTCTGGCACATCATCCCACAGATCCTTATGTGTGCTGCAAACTAGGAGCATTGTACGTTGAATCTGGAAAGATCGAGCAAGGAATTGAATTGTTAGAACGAGGACTTAGTTCTAACAAACTTGATGTTCAGATTCTCTACGAACTCCATTATCATTTAGGTATTGCCTACAATAAGTTACACAATTGGCAACAAGCGATCGCCCATTATCAAGCAGGGATCAATTTAGATATCTATCCCATGCTTAAACTAGGAGCATACAACAATTTAGGTAACTTGCAGCGAACAGTTGGAGAACTGTCGGCTGCTAAAACAACCTATGAGATGACTTTGCAGATCGATCCTAATTTCGCCGCAGGTTATTATAATTTAGGTATAACTTTGAAGGCAATGGGGCTTTTTACTGATGCGATCGCCGCCTATAAACAAGCAATAAAGCTAAATCCTAGCTATGCCCAAGCGTATCAAAATTTGGGAGTAGTCCTACTGAAAGTAGGTAATATAACAGAGAGTATGGCAGCATTTAAATCTGCGATCGCACTTTATCAAAGCCAAAACTCAACCGAAGCAAATCGACTACGCCAAAGTTTGCAAGAAATGGGTTTTAATAATTGGTAGTTGGTAATTCGGAAGGCTAGAGGCAAGAGGCAAGAGGCGCTCATGCGAGAGGATTTTGGATTGAAAGAACTCCCCAGAAAGCCCCCTTGCTCCCTTGCTCCCTTGCCCCTAGCCCCTAGCTATAGCGCCTCTAGCCCCTAGCCCCTCTTAAGCGATGCTGATTAGCTTGGAAATGCGTTGGTTTTATCCAGGTAAGCTACCCGAAGCGATTTCAGAAAAATTCGAGCAAGACGCATTAGGTGGAAAAATGCAACCACCAGAGGAACGCTCAGACATATATCTTTACTCCCCTGAATGTGAATATCTCGGAATTAAATTGCGACAAGGGCGACTGGAAATCAAATGGCGCAATGCCCAATTAGGTATCGTGCGTTGCAAAGAACGAGTAGAAGGCAAGTTAGAAAAATGGGGCAAGTGGGAGTGTGAAGATCCTACTGAAGAAAGCTTTAGACCAGAAGTTGTGATGGGAAAATCCTGGGTGAGTGTAAAAAAGGTGCGATCGCAGCGCATATATGATGATTGTACGCTCGAACTTACTCAACTAAACATTAAGGGTAATGATTGGTGGACTCTTGGTTTTGAAACTGTTGGTGCAGAAGCTAGCAAGATGAATCAGTTGCAAAATCTAGCCACTGAGGTATTTCAAAGTTATGCTGATTTAGAATTGACAAATAGTAATTCTTATGCATATCCACACTGGTTGTCTATAGTTGTCTAAATTGGGGGCATCTGGCAAGGCTCAGCTCTTACTTTCAGGTTAAATCGCGCTTGACTCAGACTGACTAATGCAATTGGGAAGCAAGTAAGATTCCCAGGCGTTCGATGAGAGTTGCGTACGCGAAGCGTTGCCGCCGACATCGCTCCACCTGGAAAAATTTCAGATGGATATTGTGGCTGTATCTGGACAAAAACGATAATTTGAGGAATAGCCAGACTAAAAATATTCAAAGCTGCTCACTGGGAGAGAAAACCAGTTAACAAAAGGGGCAAGAGTATAAGGGCAAACACAATTAAAGCAATGGTTCCAGGCTCAATGTTAATTTCGTTTTTCTTTGGAGCGGGCATTTTGCACCTGCAAAGGAATTGAGGTATATTAATTCAGCCTAAAGGATATTGGTTCCTTTCTCGAAGCCGAAAGAGTAAAAGAAGCGTAAATGAGGCTACACCGATATACTCAATCAATACCAAATTGGTAACAAGGCTAGTTGAGAAAGGGACAAGGGGAAAGGGTAATTTCCCCCCTTTGCTCCCCGAGGCTCCCCTGTTGCCATAACGAAAAATATTTAACACAAAACGAGTTCCCCAGCGCCCCTCTTATGCAAGTTGCACGTATCCGTAATATCCTTGTCACCCTCGCAATTTCCACTGGCTGTTTGCTGGAATTTAGACCAGTATTTGCAGCCACTTCTGCTAGTCAATATCGATCGCTGGGGCTATCTTATCGCGCGTCAGAACGTTATACTGAAGCGATCGCTGCTTTGAAAAAGTCCACCGAACTCGAACCCAAAAACCTTGGGGGACGAGTAATGTTGGGTTGGACACAGCATTTAGCAGGACAAGAGGATGCAGCAGCCCAGACGCTCATTCAAGTGCTATGTCAAAATCCAACGAGTGTTCCAGCACTCAATGCTTTAGGTATTGTATATCTAGTTAGTAGTAAATTAAACTCTGCGGTTGCTGTTCACGCTTGGGCTGCTTTCTTAGATGCCAAGAATGAAGTTGCTAACTTCAATTTGAGTCTAGCTTTTCATCGTTTGCACCTATATAAATCAGCAATTCTCACTGCCAGAAAAGCTGCTACTCTAGAGCCTAATAATCCTCATCCACTGGTAGCTCTGGCGCTTGCTTATTGGGATAGTGGCGATCGCTCCTCGTCAAAACTTGCCTATCGTAAAGCGCAAAATCTAGATTTTCGGTATAGCTCAGGCTCTTTTCTTAATCATCTTAAAAAAGCTGGCTTCAGTCTTGAGCAAATTGAAACAACAAAGCAAATTCTTTTTGCTCAGACATAGATTAGTTTACTACGTCTGACACTACTCCCTAACTACGCAACTTATTTTCCAAAATTGGAAATTAACTTTCCGCTAAAGTGCATTAATTATTTATCTACTTTCTTTATTGTATAAATAACTTCTATCTCAACTCTATTACAACTTGTGAATATTTATTTCTGTTTATGTGATTATTTTTAATTTAGTTGAATTTAATGCAATAGCAATATTCATCAACAATTTAGATTTGAGCCTTCAGCAATAAATCACAGTAACTTTTAAAAATTGTTTGCGTAATTTCATTTATAGCAACTGTATTAAAAGTTAGGAATTGCATTGTGCATTATTAATCGATGATGGCAAGCAAACCTTAAAAAACAAGCATAGTCAACTATCGCTTTAGATTATCTGTTGAAGAATTCAGCACTTACTTAAGGAAAGATTGATGAATCTTAAATGTATTACTTTAACACTTTGTTTAACAGCTTCCGCCCAGCTAGAGGCACAAAAAGCATTTGGATTAGACCATCAAAGTCACAAAGAAGTACATTTATTGTGTGTAAGAGAAGCAAAAGATCATTTAAACTGTAAAGTTGAAAGTAAAGATCATAAGTATTTGGGTGTACAAAAAGCTAAAGGGATAGAAAGTAGCAAATCCTCGTTGTCAGCTGCAATGCCAGCATTAAATACTAATGGGGAATTAGTTGCCCTTCATAACCAATACAGTCATACACATACCTATGAAGTGCTAATAATGGTTGTTTTGCTTAGCAGTCTTAGCTTATGGCTGCTTTTGTATACCAAGCATCGTAAGAATCGCCTTGCTGTTATGCGTCAAAACATCGAGGCTTTAGAGAGGCTATGGAAGATAAGTAACTATCAATAAAAGCAATTAGCTTTTAGCTTTTAGCTTTTGGCTATAACTGGTAGTTGGTAGTTGGTAACTGCGCGTTCCCCATTTGACAGCATCACTTTCTGGGGCAGGATTCCGACATTTTCTGATAAATTAGCTCGAATAGGTAGACCAACTGTACGCAATTAAGATGCGAATAGTGGGTTGTTTGCTGACACAGATGCCAACTCAACAGGCAGCGGCGATATCAATGTTACAACGCGATCGCTCTTTTTGGGCAATGGCGCTGGGGTCGAGGGAAGGAGAAGAAAAATAATGGCAGGCTTCATCGATGATCGGTGATGCATAATGAGTAATCTGTTTTGTTAAAAGCCCTAGAAGATGCCTAGAAAATACGTCCAGCCAAGCGACGTTTGGGGAAAGAAGATTCTTTCCCCAAAGCTCGCGCCTCTTTGAGTTGTCGTGTTGTCATCATGGTTATTAGTGTTGTGATTCAGTCGTGGACTTATTTTTGGCGACGGCTCCCACGCCATTATTTTTAGGCTTCATTGTAGTAAATGCCAGTACACAGCAAACAAGGAAACTCACGCGATGTGACAATCAACGTTGCTGATTCTCTCTTACTTGATCGCGGTGCGATCGCTGCTAACAGCCTATCTGGACAGGGAGGTAATATCAATCTACAAGTATCAAACTCATCTCCTCTAGTTCCCCAGCGCCCCAGCGCCCCTCTCTAGCCTCCCATAACCAAAGACTCGATCGCATCCACTGAGGTTGGCAATTCATCTGTTAAGACTTCGCAGCCTGTTTGTGTCACTAACACATCATCTTCAATTCTGATGCCGCGCACATCGGCAAATTGTCCCAGACGTTCCCAATTCACCACATCTTGATATTTTGACCACCGTTGTGGGTCATTCAAAATTGCTGGTACTTGATAGAATCCTGGCTCGATTGTTACCAACATACCAGGACGAAGGGGACGATTGAGACGAAGGTAGTTTAAGCCAAAGCGTGTGCTTCTTGTCCTTCCTTCTTCATACCCAGCTAAATCCCCCAAATCTTCCATATCATGCACATCTAACCCCAACAGATGCCCAACACCATGAGGGAAAAACAACGCATGAGCATCCATTTTAACTAAATCTTCTGGTTTACCTTGTAAAATCCCCAAATCTACTAACCCTTGGGCAATGACAGTAGCGGCAAGCAGATGAATATCTTGGTACTCTATTCCAGGGCGAATGTTAGCAATGCAAGTATCGTGCGCTGCTAGCACCACATCATATATATCTCGCTGCGTGGAAGAAAACTTACCAGAAACAGCCCAAGTGCGAGTTACATCACTTGCCCAACCTGTTGCTGTCTCAGCACCGACATCTGCAAGTAGCAAGTCTCCTGGCTGTAAGAGATTGTGATACTGTTGATTGTGCAAAACTTCGCCCTGAACGGTGACGATACTGGCATAGGCACAAGTCATGTTGTTACCTATAATAATATGCTCCATCGCCGCTCGGATTTCTGATTCTTGTTGGGTGCTACTAGTTACTACCATACCAGCGAGGTGAGCTTGCACACTTACAGCAGCAGCTAGACGTAATTCTTCTATAGCGGCGGCATCATGGGTGAGTCTAAGGGAAACAACAGCCCGTGCTAAATCTAAGTCAATTCCTTGCAGGATCTTTGCCGGAGAAATTGGTCTTTTTAAGATCCGAGACTGTATCAGCGCTGTAGTAGCATCCTGGGCGGCAATTGTAGCGGCTGGCTGTGCTTTTGACTCTAATTCGCTCATCGGCTTTGCCACATCAGCCCCGATCGCACTGGCAATTTCTGCTCGCTTTGGCGTTTCTCCATGCCAAAGGGCGCTTTCTGGTTTTGCCTCATCCATGAATAGTGTCATAATGCCTGCTTCCAGACGGATCGCAGCCTTTTCCAGAGGAATTCCCGCAAAGTAAAGGAAGTGACTATTTGCCCGAAAGGGGAAAGTATTTGCAGCAAAATTGCGCGGACTACTACGCCCAGACCATAAAATTACTGGTACATCAATTAGCGAGGCTAGCCGCACTCGCCGCTGGCGCAGGGTATTGACAAAATCATGGGTGTTGTGCATCTCCATATTTAGGAGCTTTTGGGAGCTACGAAGAAAAGAGGATAAGATTAACCTAGCTTAGTTACGATCATCTTTATCATTTTCACTTTGATCGTTGTCTTCGTGTTCTTCGTTTTGTTCGTTGTGTGACTCGTTACGCTGATTATTATTTTCTTGGTTTATACGCTGATTGTTGTTTTGATCGATGTGTTCATCGGCTTCATTTTCTTTCTCTAGTGTGTTAGAGCCACAGCTAACTAATCCCCCAGTGCTGACAAGCAAGGTGAAAGCACTAATGATAGTGGTGAGCGCTTTTTTTTGCTGCCATTGCTTCAAAATCAACAACCCCCTATTTAAAATTCATAATTCGTGAGGAGACAGAAGACAGAAGTCAGTAGTCTCCAAGTCAGTAGTCAGAAGAGTTAATTCTTCATCTCCCCTGATTCCCCCTCTGGTTCCTCTGGTTCCTCTAGTTCCTCTGGTTCCTCTGGTTCCTCTAGCCCTTAGCTAAAACGCCATTGAGGAAAATATCAGCCAATCCTTCTGCCATTTCCTGCATTGCTTGGGGGGATGGGTTTGGTTCTAAAAGAGTATTGTGGGAAAAACCTGCGATCGCAAACATCCCTAGAAATACTTGTGCCACAATCTTAGGATTCATGGGGCGATAGATGCCTTTATCCATAGCAGTTTGAAAAAAGGCTTCTGCTACATCAGTCATTTTCGCAATTACTTCAGATTGAATGCGATCGCGCAATTCTGGGTGATACTGAGCCTCCATAAAGCAAACCCGCATCAGATCGGCATTTTTCTGAAAATTCCACATCCGGCGGTGCATCACCTGAGCCACAGCCTTATAACTGCCCATTTCACTCAATTCTGTTAATAAATCTGTGAGAATCTCTATCCAACCCTTGGTTGCTACCTCAACCAAAATCGCCTTTTTATTGGCAAAATGGCGAAACAGAGTACCTTCGGCTACTCCTGCTGCTTGCGCCAAATCACGGGTGGTTGTTCCATCAAAGCCTTGACGGGAAAACAACCGCAGCGCCGCCTTCAAGATGCGATCGCGCGATGAGTCTTCTGAATGTGGAGTACGGTTAAAAACTTGCATGGCGTTTATGGTTGTATCACCTTAATACAACTTGTAGCGTCATTTTCTAACATCAGGCTGCACAAAACTAAAAGTTTAATAGATCATTAATAGATTGCCATTGAGACATATTTCCATCGTCGCCCATGAACCAGCTAATTCGCTTGATTTTACTTCGTTTATCCGCGCCTGCTACTTGGCGACGACTAATAGTAACTTTTCTTTTCATAACTGGGCTAGCTTGGACTTGCATGACAGAAATAGCTCTATCTGATACCAAGTTGGGGACAGTTTGGCAACGGGGAGATGAGGAAGTGAGGAGGTGGGGAGAAGACTTACCATCTGACAAGCAACCACTCACCCCATCACCCCATCCTTTCTTACGAGAGAACACAACTAAGCATGAATCAATACAGCCGTATTTTGAGCGTGTAAGCAAGGAGCTAACCGAGTTTCGGCTGGAAAATGGCATCAAGTTTATTGTCTTAGAACGACACCAAGCACCTGTTGTTTCTTTTCTCACCTATGCTGATGTAGGTGGTGTGAATGAGCCAGAGGGAAAAACGGGTGTAGCTCATTTTCTAGAACACTTGGCGTTTAAAGGCACAAAACACATTGGTACACGTAACTATCAGGCAGAAAAGCCCTTGTTAGATCGTTTAGACGAGCTAGCTAAACAAATTCATGCTGCTAAGTCAGCTAAAAATGACGCTGAGGTGAGGCGGTTACAGGCACAATTTGAGCAAGTCGAAGCTCAAGCAGCCCTTTTAGTCAAGCAAAATGAGTTAGGACAGATTGTAGAACAATCTGGGGGTGTAGGCTTAAATGCCAATACCTCGACAGAAGCAACGCGCTACTTTTACAGCTTTCCGTCTAACAAGTTAGAACTTTGGATGTCATTGGAGTCAGAGCGGTTTCTAGAGCCTGTGTTTCGGGAATTTTATAAAGAAAAAGATGTGATTTTGGAAGAAAGACGGCTGCGGGTGGAAAATTCCCCCCTTGGGCAGATGATGGAAAAGTTTCTTGATACTGCTTATCAAGTGCATCCCTACAAGCGTCCCGTGATTGGTTATGACGAGGATATACGTAATTTGACACGGCAAGATGTGCAGCAATTTTTCGATGCTTATTATGTGCCAAGTAATTTGACGATCGCCGTTGTAGGTGATGTTAATCCTACCCTTGTAAAACAGCTAGCTGGGGTTTATTTTGGTCGCTACAAAGCAAAGCCTGCTCCCCCAAAATTAAAAGCAGTGGAACCCCAACAGCAGGAAACGAAAGAAGTGACGTTAAGGCTACCTTCTCAGCCTTGGTATTTCGAGGGCTACCATTGTCCCAGTATCAACCACCCAGATTATGTTGTTTATGACATTGTTGGTAGTCTACTTAGTGATGGGCGCACGTCTCGGCTATATAAATCTTTAGTAGAACAGCAGCGCGTGGCTTTGTCAGCCCAAGGTTTTACTGGGTTTCCTGGGGATAAGTACCCGAATTTGATGCTATTTTATGCGTTGACGGCGCGGGGGCATTCGACCGATGAGGTGGGAGCGGCTTTGAGAAAGGAAATTGACAGGCTGAAGACACAGCCAGTTTCAGATCTGGAGTTGGAGCGGGTGAAGACACAAGCAAGAGCTGGGGTATTGCGATCGCTTGACTCAAATATGGGAATGGCACAGTTGTTGTTGGAGTATCAGGTAAAAACTGGTTCTTGGCGGAATTTATTTACTCGGCTAGAGGCGATCGCGCGTGTGACACCAGCAGATGTGCAGCGGGTGGCGAATGAGGCTTTTACCGCAGAAAATCGCACGGTGGGGCGTTTGTTGTCTCAAGAGGGATAACGAACCGCTGAGGGCGCTGAGGACGCAGAGGAAGAGAAGGGAGAGAGGGTTATGAAGAGGGTGGTTATTTGGGTGGGGTTGTTGTTGGTGTTGCTGTGGGGTTTGCCTGCTGTGGGGGCGACGGCGAAACATTATACTCAGTTGAGGTTTCCGCCGTTAGCTGAGGTTAAGTTGCCGAAGTATGAGCGTTTTATGCTCGATAACGGTATGGTGGTGTATTTGATGGAGGATCACGAGCTGCCTTTGGTGGGGGGTACGGCGCTTGTTCGTACGGGCGATCGCCTGGAGCCTCCGAATAAGGTGGGCTTAGCTAATTTGACGGGCGTTGTGATGCGGACTGGGGGAACTCAAAAGCACTCGGCTGATGAGTTGAATCAGTTGTTGGAACAACGGGCGGCTGCGGTAGAATCAGGTATTGGTGAGAGTTCGGGTAGTGCTAGTTTTAGCGCTCTGAGTGAAGATTTGGAAATGGTGTTTGGGTTGTTTACTGAGGTACTTAGGCAACCAATTTTTTCTCAGGATAAGTTGGATTTGGCGAAAACTCAGGTTAGGGGCGGAATTGCCCGTCGCAATGATGATCCAAATGAGGTTGTTGGCAGGGAATTTCAGAAGTTGGTTTATGGTAGCACTAATCCCTATGCCCGAACGGTGGAGTATGCGACTTTGGATAATATTTCACGCGATGATTTGCTCGGTTTTTATCGGCAGTATTTCCATCCCAACAATATAATTTTGGGAATTGTAGGGGATTTTGATTCAAAGCAAATGCGATCGCTGATCCAAAAGCATTTTGGTGACTGGACTTGCGGTAATCTAGCTCCAACTAAAGTGCCGACTGTATCTGAGGGACGGTTGGGGGGAATGTTTCTGGTTAACCAACCCCAGCTGACTCAGAGTTATGTGCAAATGGGACACTTGGGGGGGAAGTTTAATAGTCCTGATTATCCAGCGCTGGATGTGTTAAATCGGGTTTTGAATGGGTTTGGAGGACGGTTATTTAATAACTTGCGATCGCGCTTGGGTCTTGCTTACACTGTCTACGGTGTCTGGAGTCCCCGCTATGACTACCCTGGTGTCTTCGTTGCTGGGGGACAAACTCGCAGTGAAACTACTGTCCCTTTTATTCGTAACTTGCGATCGCAAATCGAGCAACTTCAGGCTGAACCAGTTAAGCCAGCTGAGCTTGCTTTTGCCAAAGAATCTGTATTGAACTCGTTTGTGTTCAATTTTGAAGACCCAAGTCAAACTATATCGCGGCTGATGCGCTACGAATACTACGGCTACCCTACTGATTTCTTATTCCGCTACCAACGCGGTGTGAAAGCAACAACTGCTACTGATATTCGGCGAGTTGCTAAAAAGTACCTCAAGCCAGAACAACTCGTTACACTGGTTGTAGGAAATGCTAACGCTATCTCCCCGCCGCTAACCGAATTAACCGCAGAAGTAATACCAGTAAACATCACGATTCCAGGTTCTAAACCAATGGTGATGAAATAAGTATAGGTAACTTCCTTTGTAAGGGCTTGGCACTGCCAAGCTTCGATTAATGATATAGCAACCCGCTCATGATCGTGAATTTTCCATTGTAGTTGTCCTTTGTCTATAGTCCTTTGTCTAAAACCAACAACCATGACCAATTCGTTAAATACTTGTAATTCACATATTGCACCAGTTTCAATAACTAAAACATCACCATCTTCTGAACGCTTGCTTTTAGTCTAAACTCCAGTAAGAAGGTGTGTTAGCTAAAGCGTAACGCACCCTCCAAGATCAAGCGATCGCACTAATATTAATCAGTCTTCTAGGAACGACTAATCCGATACCGAAGTGTGTAATCCCAGTTATACCATCGATGATCTGTACTCCTCATTTTCCAGGCTCGCTCTTCATGGGAAGGTCCTGTAGCGGAAATTTCTAATTCGATAACACCGAGTAAATCATCTCCAGGCACACTACCGAGAATGTCTACCCCAGTTGTAGCTGCTGAAAGTATTGTTCCCGCAATACCTGCTTGTGGTCTTGCTTCTGCCAAAGCACTGGAAACAGCATTGCTAATCTGTTTAACTGCATCACCGTACTTATTCCAGTCTTTTTCCTTATCTAGGTCATAAGCCTTTAGTCCGCCTTTGATGCTTTCTCCTGGTGGGATTTCGCCTTCAAATAAAACGGAGTCCTCTGGACGGAATTGTTTGGTTTGCCTGTCATTGATTTTGATAGGGCGGGTCAGAATTGGTTTTGTGTTTCCCCCGCCTACCAAAGCACCAACAAGATAAAAATCATCAGCAGCAGTTATATCTTCAGTATCTGCACAATAAACATCAAGCAATTCGACTTTTACTTTTGTCATACTCTTCTCCGACTATTGTCTTTACTTTTAGACAGTATGTAAATTTGCTTAAGTTTCGTAAATACGTGAATATACTGAAATTTTGCGGAATTTTGACCATGAGTTTAGTGTTAGTCACATTACGATTTTTGCTTTGTGATCCTACGGAAAAATATTATTTACTTTTTACAGAGTTATAGAACAGCAATTCTTATTATGAGAATAGTTATCAGTAGGTGAAGGTCGAGACTAACTGATCAAACTTGGGAGAGCTTGGGAATGCGGGTAATGTTTTAATTCGGTTGCTTGATCGTCCTTTGTCTACAGTTTTTAGCCAAACTTAAGCGCAGGTTCCGCTTGCGCGTCTATGTCTAAAACCAACAACAAATGACCAATTCATTAAATACTTGCAACATAAGATCCCAACATAGCCCCCCCTTTTAAGGCAGGTTGGGGGGCTCATATCTGTAGCAAAGTCAAAGCAAATTTTTATAAATATTACTTAATTTATTTTTTACTTAATATTTAATCTACTTATTGTAATTTTCATAGCTCCTGCCACTAAGTATAAATTATATTACGTAAATATAAAATTAAAAGTATATTTTTTGACTTTACAGCTTTTGTAATGATAAATCTTGATTAGTTAACTCGAAACTGAAAAACCTTTTCTTGGAAATCAACACAAGGAGGATTTTTGTAATGCAACTGAATTTTGCTAAGGGCTTTTTGTTGCTAATTACTCCTATAGCACCTCTTGCTTTAGTATCTACACCTCTTCATGCTGCTACTTTAGGAACTTCCAAGTCAACCGTAAATCTCAATAATTTTAGTCACAATCCCTTAGATGTTTCAACTCTTACTGACAATTTCACTGATACATTGGCAACAAATGGCTTCGTTAATGCTAAGGCAGATGCTGTAGCAACTTTTCTCACTAATAACACCCCACCATCTGCTAATAATTCATCTTTCAGTGACATTAATGGCAACGGTAACGAATATTTTGGTTCAGCAGAAATACAGCCGCTGTTATCGGTTATGATTTCCTTGTCAACAAAGATGAAACTTTCTCTTTCAGTTTCGACGCTGCTTTAAATTCGGCAACATCAATAGACAATCCCCAAAGCGAAGCCGCCAATGCTGGTGGTACTATAACTTTAGAGCTATATGACACTACTGATCAAGATAATTGGTTAGACCTCTTGCAAAAGTATCTTTTGCAAGGTAGGGGAAAGGGACTTGGGACTCGGGAAAAGGTAAATTTCTACCCAAGTTCCGAGTCCCTAAAACCAGCGTCCCCCGATCTAGTAAGAAGTCCGTTGTACTTAGATTCCTTCACGCTAGAGGGAAGTTTAACAACAAGGGGTGACAACGATTATCTTAATTATGATAAGAGTAACAGCATTAATTTAAATCCAAATCAACCTGTTCTTGACACTACTTTTGGAGATAATCAAGAAAGTGCTAAAGGCAAGTTTCAGGGTGGTTTTTCTCGTACCTTTGATGACTTAACTAGTCTAACTTTAGTAAAATCTAAAAACAATCAGGCTTCTGTTAGTGTTCCTGAACCTTCAAGCTTTTTGGGTTTACTTTTAGGTATCATAGGCATAGGATATAGAATCACGAGTAAAGCTGTTAGCTCAAAATTAGCCGTGAAATTAAAACAGTAACTATGTAGAAATAAATTGTTCTGGGCTGCTATCTAGGAACGATTTTCTAGAAATGATTTTGGCAAGCCGCTCTTAGGAATTTTCCCTAGCAAATATCTTTGAATAATAGTAGATTAGATAACATTATAATTTAGTAAATGTACGTGTTAAATAAGTATTAAGATAGCTTTTTATACCCATAAACTACTGAGGTAGCTGTCCTTTGTCTATAGTCAATGACAAATGACGTAGGGCAACGCGAGCACCCGTTGGGTATGACAACAAAACGCAGTATTTCATAACTGTAATGGGATTACGATATTAGCGTTTTAAACTTGAACACTAATTAGATAAAAGTAATAAAATATATAGTTCATGTGTGGTAAAGCAATTTTATTTCACTCAACCTTATTATGGACGGCTGAAATTACTTCTATTATGTAGCACTACTCTTAGCAATTCTAGATAAAATGGCTTGGCAGATGTTTGTCAGTAAACACTCCTAG
>CAXTYC010000006.1:0-171013 GCA_964248365.1 uncultured Chroococcidiopsis sp.
TCTCTAGTGTTACTCCTTTCTCATTATACTCAAGCAACCAATCTAGAACACCACCACCCGTTGAACACATCTGGGAAGATATTCGAGAAAACCACTTTTATAATCAAGTCTTTCCTACTTTAGACCAAGCCAACGGACGTACTCTGCCAGGGCTTAGTCGAGCTTTGTTCTGAAGCGCGATCGCCTGCGTTCTTTAACTTTCTTTCCTCATCTCAGAATACTATCTCTGAACGCAACTTAGTCTGAGAAATTGCTAACACAACACCATCCCCTTAAGTAGGCAGGGGGAGCACTTTGAGCAGGGTTCGCGCTTTGGGGAGCTGGGGGAGAAAATTTTTGAGCAATAGACAAACAATAAAGGAGCTGTGATAAACAGCCCCCTTTGTTTTAATTATTCCTTTTGTGCTAGTAAGATTACCTAAAATTATTGCTGTATGCCATCCATACCCACCTTTAGCAATCTTATGCCTCAAAAGGGTTAAGCAATTGTCAACATCTATATTTAGCTTTCTTGCGGGATGTTAATTGTTGCTTTCTGCGCCGCCTATGAGCAGCAACTACAGCCTCTTCTACAGGATATCCAATCAAGGGTATAACTTGATACTGGCGCTCTTGTTCCAACTTTTTCAGTTTAGTGTAATCAACCCAGTGGATGCAATCAACTGGACAAGTGTCAATTGCTTCTTGAATTAATTCTTCTGAGTCACCATCTTGACGAACTACACGAGAGCGACCGTAATCTGGTTCAATGTAGAAGGTGTTGCGGGCGACGTGGGCGCAGTGAAGGCAGCCAATACAGGTAATTTCATCAACATAAACACCTTTTTGACGCACGACACCGCCTAATTCAGGCTCAAGCCCAGAGCGATTACTAGCGTCTCGCAAACAGCCGCCTAGTTCTGGCTCTAAATGCGATCGCTTATCTTCTCCATCTGTAGCTTGCTGTGTTGTCTGTTCTATCCCCGCCACAAAATCATCCATCACCCACTCCAACGCTGTACTAACAGCCGAATTGAACCATCAGAATTTTTTTGTTGCTCAGTGATTTGAAATCCCTGACGCGCGGTTTCGTTTACAACTGTGTGGTAAGCATAGCGCTGTGTTACCTTCTTCAGGAACCCTTCTACGGACAAAGGTTGCTGCCAATATTGCAGATCTGCTACTAATTCGTACTCTTTGCCATTCCAGCTAAAGCCTACGTCGTAACCATTATCCTGTTCAATTGTTACCTGGGCGTTACGAGTTTGTCCGCGATAGCCTCGCACTGTTTTGGCTCCTGATTTCCAATCAATGCCTAAATCAGTGAGAGCGGCTTGTAAAGAGGTGAGATTTCGGATCTGAGTTTTAATTTGGCTAAAGTGTGACATGGTAGTTATGAATCAACAAGACTTAACTAAAACTAATTTACAAAATTACCACTGACTAAATGTGGCTTGTGTTGTCGCCACATCAGTTTGTGTCAATGCATTATTAAAAAATTCAGAGGTTGGCTGATGAATTGTCACTTGTCCTAGCTCTGCTTCGAGCGCCGCCGTTACTTCCGTGCAGGCGGAACCAATTACCCCAGTGACTTTTTCCTCAACGCGACCATCTGGATAAATCACGAATTCTAGTGTTTCCATGCTCCTAACCAACACGATAGGTTTTAGAACTAGACGGTTAGATTCAGACTACTATAATTTTCTGAGTCTAGGTAAGAGTTTTTGCTTACTCCCAATCTCGCAATTGTTAAATTATGTTTCATCTATCCTTTTACATAGAATCAAAATGTAACAAAATTTATCAAGTAGGCAAGTAAGCACTACTGATTATTTGTCAGTGTGGCGTAACTTACACCAGCAGTCAAGATGAAAATAATTCGTAATTTCGAGGGAAAAGGGAAAAGGGAAAAGGGAAAAGGGGGTCAATAGTGTGAATTTAATCTCCCACTCTCCTACTCTCCCACTCTCCCCGAGGCTCCCCGAGGCTCCCCTGCTCAAAGTGCTCCCCTGCCCTCTTCAACCCCTCAACTTGTTTTATCAAAATGGCAGAAAAAATTAATAATTCTTCACCTATTTGGCATCCCTTCACCCAGATGAAAACCGCTGCCCCACCGCTAAAAGTGCGTAGAGGACAAGGGATAATGCTGGAATTGGAGGATGGGCGGCAAATAGTTGACTGTATCTCTAGTTGGTGGGTAACTATTCATGGGCATAGTCATCCCGCCCTAGCGAATGCTCTTTTCGATCAGGCACAGCAATTAGAACACGTAATCTTTGCAGGGTTCACTCATGAGCCAGCCGAAATACTAGCACGTAAGCTTTTAGCTCATCTACCCCAATCTTTAACCTGGGTATTTTTTTCTGATAATGGTTCCACCGCCGTCGAAGTTGCCCTAAAGATGGCGTATCAGTATTGGTACAACCAAGGAGAAAAACAACGTACTAAATTTATTAGCTTTGAGGGTGGATATCACGGCGATACCTTGGGAGCGATGTCGGTGGGTGGTAGTTCTCCCTGGTGGCAAACTTTTAAGAACTTGATGTTCTCTACTGATGTAGTGCCTTTTCCCGCTACATTTGACGAAGATTCTGATGTCGAAGTGGGTGAGGCGCAAACTCTGGAAAAATTGAATTACCTGCTAGAGCGAAATAGCGATCGCTATGCCGGAATTTTCATTGAACCACTGGTGCAGGGAGCAGCGGGAATGCGTATGTGTCGCCCCCAGTTTCTACAAGCCCTTTCCAGCCTGGCAAAATCTTTTGGTGTGCTTTTAATCTACGACGAAGTGATGACAGGCTTTGGACGCACAGGAGAATTGTTTGCTTGTCTCAAGTCAGATACTTCACCCGATCTACTTTGTCTCTCAAAAGGATTATCAGGTGGTTGCTTGCCCTTAGCAGTCACGCTGGCGACAGAAAAGATATACCAGGCATTTTACAGCGATGACATCAATCAGACTTTCTTCCACAGTCATTCATATACAGGAAATCCCCTTGCCTGCGCTACGGGTATTGCTTCTTTAGAGCTATTAGAACAAAATCCCCAAGCTTATCAAGCAATGGAGACTCTGCACCGCCATAATATGGAAAAATGGCTGGTTGGACATCCCAAAGTAGAACATATACGTACTTGCGGTACTATAGCCGCTATGGAAGTGAAAACAGAGTCAGAAAGCTATTTAAACGCAACTGGTTCAGAATTGCGATCGCGTTTTTTGGCGGAAGGTTTTCTTCTGCGTCCTTTAGGCAATACTATCTATCTAATGCCTCCCTACTGTATTACCAACAGCGAACTTGAATCAATCTACAGTGCGATTCGTCGTATACTCGACGATCTTTAAAAGCGCGCGTCTGCGTTGGGTAATTGGTAAAAGGGGAAAAGGGGAAAGGGAAAAGGGAAAAGGGTAATTTCCCCCCCAGCTCCCCCAGCCTCCCCAGCCTCCCCCTCACCCCCTTCCCCTAGCCCCTAGCCCCTAGCCCCTAGCTCATGCCAAAACTGCCCGACTGGAACGAACTCGCCCAACGCTCCCTAGCTTACGAACTGCTTACCCGTGAAGAAGCTATTGCCGTTCTACAAGCCCCAGATGAAGAATTACTCGCTCAGCTAGCTGCTGCTTACCGCGTACGTCGGCATTATTGGGGAAATCGAGTCCGACTGCACTTTTTATTAAATGCCCAAAGTGGACTTTGCCCAGAAGACTGCCATTATTGCTCTCAGTCCAAAATCTCTACGGCAGAGATTGAGAAGTATCCGTTACTGGCAAAGGAAAAGATTTTAGATGCAGCTGGGCGGGCAGCTAGCTTAAAAGCAGGGACATTTTGTATGGTGCTGTCGGGGCGATCGCCTAACGAACCAACTTTTGCTAAAGTGTTAGAAGCTGTACGGGAAGTCAAAGCAAACTACAACCTGAAAATCTGCGCTTGCTTGGGGTTGTTGAGCGAAGAGCAAACCCACCGTTTAGCCCAGGCAGGGGTAGATCGGGTAAATCACAATCTTAACAGTTCGTCTGAGCATCACCTGGAAATTTGTACGACGCATACCTTTAGCGATCGCGTCACTACGGTGAAAAACGTCAAAGCAGCAGGAATTACTACCTGTTCCGGCGGAATTATTGGTATGGGAGAGTCAGACGACGACATCATCAACTTAGCCCTTTCCCTGCGCTCCCTGGATGTTACCAGTGTACCAGTCAATTTTTTGATTCCAATTCCAGGTACACCGTTTGAGAAGTTGCAAGAGCTAAACCCGCGCCGCTGTTTACGGGTTCTGTGTCTGTTCCGCTTTTTACTGCCACAGAGGGAAATTCGGATCGCTGGGGGTAGGGAAGTGCATTTGCGATCGCTCCAACCGCTTGGGCTTTATCCAGCAAATTCTATTTTCATCGGCGATTATCTCACAACACCAGGACAAGCCGCACATAGCGACTGGGAGATGATCCGCGATGCTGGTTTTGTGCTAGAAGCACCAGACGGAAGGATTTTGGAAGAGGCTAGGGGCTAGGTAAAGGGAAAAGGGGAAAGGGAAAAGGGAAAAGGATAAAGGATGAAGGGTAAAGGGAAATTCGACTTTCGAAAGTCGAAATTAATCATCCTCCCCTTTGCTTCCCCATCTCCCCCTCACCCTACTCCCTACTCCCTACTCCCTACTCCCTCTTCCTCAACCGAGCTTACTATTTGAGTGATAAAAGGTAGACTTGCTCCATCTAAGCCTCGTTTGATGCGTTCTGCTGTTTCTGGAAAGACAATGAATAGAGGATAAATGCTGTTTGACGCTCCCTCGCTGAAAATATGTTGATAGCGTTGAGGCATTAACCATTCATAATCTTTGGCAAGCATTACCTGAGACTGTCGCCAACGCCCTAACAAATCTGAAAAATCTTCATGAGGACGATGAATAAACAGTAAAATTTCGGCTCCGGTTTTGATTTTCCAATCTGGATCGCACATAATAATTGCGACATCGCAAGGCAGGCGAGTAGTTTCGGTTACTTTCGCCATACAGTACTCATTGCCCACACAGGTAGCCCCACGCAACCGCACGACGGGCAAAGGAATAGGGATAACGCTTTCATCTGGGCGGCGCAGACTGGGGAGCATTTCTAGATAGGGACGGTATTGTTTTAGTAAAGCGATCGCCCCTGCCCCGTTACTATACTCTGCTAGCCACTGTTCATAATCAGATTGTTTAATATACATAATTCAATTTACTTAGCATTTTGATAGCAATTAATCATATTTGTATGCCAACCATGCCCACCTTAATAAAAGCATTTATTACTCAAAAAAATATAACTTTTGTTTAAATATTTTTTAATATTCATTTTAAAGTGATAAAACTGTTAGCTTTAATTATATAAAACTAACAGTTTGGACAAATAACGCTTTGATTAGCCCAACTTCTCGAATATTTTAAACATAGGAAGATACATTGAGAGCAAAATCAATCCAACCATACCGCCTAAAACAACGATCATGATTGGTTCGATAATGCTAGTAAGCGCTTTCACTGCCTGCTCGACTTCATCTTCATAAAAATCAGCAACCTTCGCTAACATTTGATCTAATTCCCCAGTTTCCTCACCAATACTAATCATCTGAATTGCCATAACGGGAAAAACTTGCTCTTTTTGTAAAGCAAGACTGATCATTCCACCTTGTTGAATTTCTTGCCGCGATGCATCCACAGCATTAGCGATCACCTGATTTCCGGCTGTATCCCGCACAATTTCCAAAGCAGTTAAAATTGGCACTCCTGAACGAGTCAAAGCACCAAAAGTACGACTAAAGCGAGCCACTGCTGTTTTTTGAATTAAGTCGCCAAACAAAGGCATTTTTAGGGAAACGCGGTCAATTGTTTCTCTACCAACGCGAGTTTTATAGTACTGACTAAAAGCGAAGCCAACCCCAAAGAAAACAATTGGTATAAACCACCAGAAGCCCCTTATAAATGCACTAGTATTTAACATAATCTGGGTCAAAGCGGGTAATTCTACGTTCAACTGTTTAAAAATACCGGCAAAAATTGGAATTAGAAAGACAGTCATAGCAATAAAGATGGCAAAAGCAAAAAATGCCACTGCTACAGGATAAGTTAATGCCGATTTGATCTGATTTTGTAGTCGGGCAACATCTTCTAACAACTTAGATAATCGATTCATTACTTCGTCTAGAACACCGCCAACTTCTCCAGCTTGAACCATACTGACATACAAATTGTCAAAGCATTCAGGATGCTTACGCATCGCCTCAGAAAGATTCATCCCTTGTTGGACATCTGCACTAATTTGGATGAGGGCTTTTTTCAATTTAGGATTGGTACATTGCTCAGCCATTACACCCAAACTTCTGACAATTGCCACTCCGGCGTTAATTAAGGCTGCAAATTGGCGAGAAAAAACGGCTTTATCTTTAACCGATACTTTTGTCAGTAATGCTTCCAATGGCTCCAAGTTAATTTCGCCATTGAGCTTAAACTCTTGAGCTTGTTTAAGTTCTTGAATAACAAGACCCCGCGATCTTAAACTAGAACGCGCTTCACTCACTGATTGGGCAGTGATTTTTTCTTTTTTGGAGTTTCCTTTCGAGTCTCGAACACGAGCAACAAATGTTGGCATAGCTTATATCTTCTAATAAATAATGAATAGAAAAGTAGTGAGTAGTGGGTAGTGAGAAGACAGAAGTCAGAAGTCAGGAGGAGCAAAAGTTGTGAATATTTAATTGCCTTTTCCCTTTTCCCTTTTCCCTTGTTCTAGCCACTGGTTCCACTAGCTCCACTGGTTCCACTCGTTTAGTGAACTGCCATACCTGTTCTTAAACCAGGTTTAGCGCCTGCTGCTGGATTACCACCAATCAACCGTTGGAACTCATCTGTTTTAGAGGTTTTAGATACCCCTGCTTCAAACGAGATAGTTCCAGATTTATATAAATCTGCTAAAACCTTCTCTAGAGTTTGCATACTCATATTGCCCCCAGTTTGAATTGCTGAGTAAATTTGAGCCGTTTTACCTTCCCGAATTAGGTTAGAAATGGCGGGGGTAACAATCATGATTTCTTGAGCCATGACTCGACCGTATTCATCTGGCTTGGGATTTTTCTTAGGTACAAGAGTTTGACTGAATACTGCCACAAGCGAGTTAGACAACTGGACGCGGATTTGTTGTTGCTGCTCAGGTGGAAACACATCTACCATCCGGTCAACCGTTTGAGATGCTGAACTAGTGTGCAATGTTCCAAATACTAAGTGACCTGTTTCTGCTGCTGAAATTGCTAGCTGAATAGTTTCAAGGTCGCGCATCTCACCCACTAGAATTACATCTGGATCTTCCCGCAAAGCAGCACGAAGCGCATTAGCGAAACTTTTAGTATCTTCTCCAACTTGTCGTTGGTGGATCACACTTTTAATTGGCTCGTAGACAAATTCAATGGGGTCTTCAACCGTGATGATATGCTCAGATCGGGTCATGTTAATATTGTTAATCATCGAAGCCAGAGTTGTTGACTTACCAGAACCTGTTGGTCCGGTTACTAGCACCAGTCCTCTTGGCTTTTCGGAGATTTCCCGCACAATGTTGGGTAAATTGAGGGTTTGCATACTGGGAATTTTGGAAGCCAGCGCTCGTAAGCAAGCTGCGTATGTCCCTCGGTCTTTATAAACATTGACACGGAAGCGAGCTAATCCTTTAATTCCATAAGAGCAATCAAGTTCCCAGTTCTGTTCTAGGTTTTTACGCTGGGTGTTATTAAGCATACTAAAAATTAGTCGCTGGCATTGCTCTGCACTCAAGGGTTCGTATTCTGTGGGAGTTAATTTACCACTGATGCGGATGTATGGTGGTAGACCTGCTGACATATGCAAGTCTGAACCTCCACGAGCGATTACTTCCTCCATTAGGTCTTCAATCATCAATTCCATGTTTTATATCTCCTTTGAAAATTAGTGGTGAGTGGAACCAGTGGAACCTGGGGCTAGAAGTTAGAGGCAAGTGGAAAAGTGGCGAGTGGAAAAGTGGTTGGTTTTCTCTCTTGCACTGGTTCCACTAGTGACTAGTGGAACTAGTCACTAAACCGTGGTGTCATGCAATAGAGACAATCTAACCACTCTGGTCTAAGTTCTGCATGACAATTTTTGCACGTAAGAGAACTCTTACGTTTTGCTTTTAGTTCTGCCTCCAGACCAGAATCAGTGAATGTTACGCGCTCCACTTCTTCTAGAGTTGTGTTACCTTGCATGACTAAATCAAGGCTATAAGCTAGCAAAGTCTTCATGCCTTCTTCCACAGCCACTTCTTTAATTCGCTCACCAGGTGCGCCTTTGGTAATTAATTCTTGTAGCCGCTCGGTAACGCGCATCACTTCATACACACCACATCGTCCTTTATAACCAACGCCATTGCATTTTTGACAAAGTTGACCTTTGGCTTTGGCTGATTGTATTTGTTCGGATTCCAGGCTATTAGCTTTGTAGAGAGTAATACTAACGTTTTGGGAACTGGATAGACCAAATCGAGCTAGTTCGGCAGCGCTGGGAGTGTAGGGAATGCGACAATCTGAGCAGACGCGCCGCATCAGGCGCTGAGCGACGACACCCAGCAGAGCGCCAGACACCATGAATGGTTCTACGCCCATTTCGTCTAAGCGAGCGATCGCACCTGCGGCATCGTTTGTGTGTAGTGTTGTTAATACTAGGTGTCCTGTCAACGCTGCCTCAATTGCTGTTTTAGCTGTTTCTTTATCCCGTGTCTCACCCACCAATATTACATCTGGGTCTTGCCGCAAAAAAGCACGTAGAATCGAAGAAAAATCCATGCCCTTTTCCCGAATCACCTGTACTTGAGTAATTCCAGGTAATGAATATTCAATTGGGTCTTCAGCCGTACTGATATTTACCCCAGGCTCATTGCGTTCTGCCAAAATCGAGTACAAAGTGGTTGATTTACCAGAACCCGTTGGACCTGTTACCAACAGCAGCCCAAAGGGACGGCTTGCCATGTCTCTAACGATTTGTAAACTTTCTGGATCGCTAATTAACTTATCTAAGCCAAGTTGGGTAGATGAGTTATCCAAAATCCGCAGTACGACTTTCTCACCATAGCGGCTAGGTAAGGTATTGACGCGAAAGTCTACTTTACGTCCTTCAAACATTCGCCTAATCCGCCCGTCTTGGGGCATCCGTCGTTCCGCAATGTCCAAATCAGAAATAATTTTGAATCGAGCAGTGATAGCTGGAATAATTTGCTTTGGTAGGGGGTCAAATGCTTGCCTTAGTACACCATCCTTCCGAAACCGGACGCGTAAATACTCTTCTTGCGGTTCAATATGAATATCTGAAACTTTTTCTTGTAAAGCTTTAACCAGAATTTTATTCACCAGTGCAATTACAGGGGCTGCATCGGCATCTTGGAGAGCCGCCCCTAAATCTGCATCTACTTCATTGGGTGCATCCTGTAAGTCGAGTCCCTCGATATCCAAAGAAACATCAACTGCATTTTTGCTCTCTTGCTGCTTTTGGCGTTCAACTTGTTCATCTAAGTATTTTGAGATCTGCTGCCCAAAGTCTTCCAAGGCGATCACCATCCGCTGCAATCCCAAGTTACGGGGGCGGAGAATCCGGTTTAAATTATCCTGAGCATCCAAATTATCTGGATCTACCATTGCTACTAGAACAAATGGTGGCTCAGTATTGTTCTGTAATATGGGTAGCAGACGATAACGACGACAAATATCAATCGGAATCAGGGTATCGATCAGGTTTGCTATGCCAGTTCCAGAAATTTCGTTGATGTCAGGATCGAGGAATTCAACACCGTAAAGAACTTTGAGTTCAAATAACTGTTGTTTTTTATACTGTCTAATCAAGTCTGGTGGCAGCGATCGCCCAGTTATAGATTCTAGAACCTCCGGTAGAGATTTTCCAGCCGAGCGGCTTTCGGTCAAAGCCTGCTTCATTTGGTCTGTGGTAACGTACCCAGTCTCAATTAATTTATTTCCAAAAGGAGAAAAGTCATTTTTGACTATGAGGGCGCGTCGCTGGTTTTGAGTTGAGGAGTAAGTCATAAATGCTACTAAAACATTTCATATAAGTATTCCTAAAAGAAGTATTCCCAAAAATTAGTGCTCTTATTGCTATATCAGGCTAGTTAAGATAGGTAAAGTTAGATCCTCCTAAAATTAAAACAGTGACCACACAACCCCACCCCCACCAGTGAACCTCTGAACCCTGACTGCTGTGAAACTGATAACTGATAACTGATAACTGGTAACTGGTAACTGGTAACTGATAAAGGGCATCTAGGATTGCGGCATAATGGTTGACGAGGAAAAGCAAATAGATAGCACAAGCATTCCAGCACGGTAATCAAACTTCAAAAAGCAAAGTAGAAAATGATGAGCGAGGCAACAACTGAAACAATGAATCTGAATGAAGAGGGTAAAACAAACGCTGGGGCAGCAGAGGTAGCTAACCAACCAAGCGAGGCTACAGAACAGCAAAATGTAACAACTGCCACGTCAGACGGTGACTACCAAGCAGTGTTGTCGCAGAAGGATCAGCAAATAGAATCGCTCAAAGCGCAATTAGAAGAGCGTTCTAATCAATATATGCGGATAGCAGCAGATTTTGATAATTTCCGCAAACGATCGCAAAAAGAAAAAGAAGATTTAGAGCAGCAGGTCAAGCGCAGTACAATTCTGGAGCTACTGCCTGTAGTTGATAACTTGGAACGAGCGCGATCGCAACTCAAACCGCAAACCGAAGCTGAGATGAATATTCACAAAAGTTACCAAAGCGTATACAAGCAATTGGTAGACACTCTCAAGCGGATAGGGGTTTCAGCCATGCGACCAGAAGGCAAGGAATTTGACCCGAATTTGCATGAAGCTGTGATGCGAGAAGCAACCCATGAATATCCAGAAGGAACTGTTACCGAAGAGTTAGTTAGGGGATATTTCTTGGGGGATCGCGTTTTGCGTCACGCCTTAGTTAAAGTTGCCGCCGCCCCAGAAGAAGCGCCACCAGAAACCGCAGCAGCAGAAAATTCGACCGAAGCAACAGGTAGTTAAGGAGAAAAAAACGTCTTGCTGTTTGCCAAGGCGGTAGTTTGGGAAAAATCTAAATATAGAGTACAACAATGGGCAAATGTTAACCTGGGAACGCAACATTTTCAAAAAGCAAAACTACCGCTGAGTATGGGAAAAGTAATTGGCATTGACTTAGGCACGACTAATAGTTGTGTTGCCATATTAGAAGGTGGTCAACCGATCGTTATCCCCAATTCAGAAGGTGGGCGAACAACTCCCAGCGTAGTGGGATTTGGTAAGGGGAGCGATCGCTTGATCGGTCAGCTAGCTAAGCGGCAAGCTGTTACCAATGCTGAAAATACAGTTTTCAGCATCAAGCGATTTATTGGGCGACGCTGGGATGAAACAGGAGAAGAACGGGATCGAGTACCTTACAAAACTGTCAAAGGGCGAGACGATACCGTTGATGTTCAAATACGCGATCGCACCTACACTCCCCAAGAAATCTCCGCCATGATCCTGCAAAAGCTCAAATCCGATGCAGAAAACTTTTTGGGAGAAAGCGTCGAACAGGCAGTGATCACTGTACCAGCCTACTTCACAGATGCCCAGAGACAGGCAACTAAAGATGCTGGCACAATCGCCGGACTCGAAGTACTACGCATCATCAACGAACCAACTGCCGCCGCACTTGCCTACGGCTTGGATAAGCTCGATCGAGAGCAAAAAATTCTCGTCTTTGATTTGGGTGGCGGCACTTTTGATGTTTCAATCCTACAGTTAGGGGATGCCGTATTTGAAGTCAAAGCTACATCTGGCAACAACCAACTAGGTGGGGATGACTTTGACAGCTGTATTGTCGGCTGGATGATTTCGCGCTTCCAAGAACAAGAGAAAGTTAACCTTGGTGGCGACAAAATGGCATTACAGCGCTTACGAGAAGCAGCAGAAAAAGCCAAAATAGAACTATCCACTATGGGCAGCACCTCAATCAATTTGCCCTTTATCACCGCTGATGCCACAGGACCAAAACATCTGGAAATGGAACTTACCCGCGCTCGGTTTGAAGAGCTAGTAAGTCATTTGGTGCAAAGTACAATAGACCCAATGGCTCAGGCACTAAAAGACTGCGGTTTGAAACCCCCAGATATTGACCGGATTATTTTGGTAGGAGGTTCGACCAGAATTCCAGCCGTCCAAAATGCCGTACAAAAATTTTTTGATGGTAGATATGCCGATCGCTCAGTCAACCCAGATGAAGCAGTAGCCTTGGGAGCAGCTATCCAAGGTGGGGTGTTGGGTGGTGAGGTGGAAGATGTCTTACTGTTGGATGTTACCCCCCTATCACTGGGAATTGAGACATTGGGAGAAGTATTTACTAAAATCATCGAACGCAATACGACGATTCCTACTAGTAAATCACAGACATTTTCTACGGCAACTGATGGACAAACTTCCGTCGAAATCAAAGTCCTTCAAGGTGAACGAGCAATGTCTAGAGATAACAAAACTCTGGGCAGCTTTGTACTAACCGGAATTCCCCCAGCACCAAGAGGTATGCCGCAAATTGAAGTAGTTTTTGAAATCGATGTCAACGGCATTCTCAAAGTTTCGGCACAAGATAAAGGCACTGGTCGAGAGCAAAGTATTCGGATTACAAATACTGGTGGGTTGAGTGCTAGTGAAGTCGAACGGATGCGTGAGGAAGCAGAAAACTTTGCCGAACAAGACAAAAAACGGCTAGAAGTGATTGAACTGAAAAATATGGCAGAGAATCTTTTCCATACTTATGGATCGGCTCTCAGGGATAATAGAAACTTGATCGACGACGATTTCAAACGTCGGGCAGATGAGAAAGTAGCACTGCTCAAAAAGGGTTTGGTTGATTCTACTATTAGTGTAGAAACACTGACTCAGATGATTGATGATTTTCAGCAGACCCTGTTTAGTCTAGGGGCAAGTGTTTATGAACAAGCAAGCCGCAAATCACAATCCGGCGGCACTAAACCCTTTTCCCCAGAAAATACAATGGTTGATTATGACCAACAAGGTACGGTAGCAGTTGATTACGAGGCGATAGAATAATCCTACTTACCTTCATTTGTCCTTGTTGAAAGGAGGGTAATTTGTATACATTGATGATGGAACTGATGAAGAAGGAAGTGGAGAAGCGAAAGAATTACTTTTCGACATTGCTCCATGGGTCTTCTGTCTGGTTTCCTAACCCCTAACTCCTAATCCCTAACCTCTAAAAAAAACAGCGCTTTATGGCCCGTGACTACTACGAAATTCTGGGTGTCGAACGCAACGCAGATAAAGAAGAACTTAAGCGTGCCTATCGTCGCTTAGCCCGAAAATATCACCCTGATGTTAACAAAGAACCAGGAGCCGAGGAGCGCTTTAAAGAAGTTAATCGGGCTTATGAAGTGCTTTCGGAACCAGAAATGCGATCGCGCTATGACCGCTTTGGTGAAGCAGGTGTAGCAGCAGGAGCTGGTGCAGCAGGCTTCCAAGATTTTGGCGACATTGGCGGCTTTGCCGATATTTTTGAAAGCTTTTTTAGCGGCTTTGGCGGCGTGGGGACTCAAAGCGGGCGGCGGCGCAGCGGTCCAGTACGCGGTGATGACCTGAGACTAGACTTGAAATTAGATTTTAGAGAAGCGGTATTTGGTGGGGAAAAAGAAATTCGGATTTCTCACCTAGAAACCTGTGAAGTGTGTAGCGGATCGGGAGCCAAGCCAGGAACTCGACCGCGTACTTGCTCAAGCTGTAGTGGTTCAGGTCAAGTCCGACGCGTCACTCGCACCCCCTTTGGTAGCTTCACTCAAGTATCTACTTGTCCCACCTGTAACGGGACAGGACAAATGATCGAAGATAAGTGTGAAACTTGTGAAGGTAAGGGAGCTAGGCAAGTAACCAAGAAGCTAAAGATTACTATCCCAGCAGGAGTAGATAATGGCACACGCTTGCGAATTTCCGGCGAAGGAGATGCAGGCGAGCGCAATGGTCCAGCTGGAGATCTGTACGTGTACATTTCTGTCAATGAAGACGCTGAATTTCGCCGCGAAGGTATTAATGTCCTGTCGGAAATCAAAATCAGTTACTTGCAAGCAATTTTAGGAAGTCGCTTGGAGGTGAACACAGTAGATGGACCTACAGAACTTGTGATTCCAGCCGGAACTCAGCCTAATACTGTGATGACTTTGGAAAATCACGGTGTACCCAAACTAGGAAACCCAGTTAGCCGAGGCGATCACCTGTTAACTGTATTAATTGATATTCCTACCAAGATCAGCTCGGAGGAGAGGGAACTGTTGGACAAACTAGCTAAAATTAAAGGCGATCGCACTGGTAAAGGTGGTAAAGAAGGATGGATTGGCAAAATATTCCAATAACAGTTACTCTTTACTCTTTACTCTTTACCAACTACCAACTACCAACTACCAACTACCAGTTACAGCGTGCCAGCAGGCTAACAGCTAATTGCTAAAAGCTAATTGCTATTGATGACAAATAACTCAGCCAGAATCATTCCTGATGCCCAGTTAGATCTACGCGGCACTCCCTGCCCAATTAATTTTGTGCGGACTAAACTACGTTTGGAACAAATGTCTCCAGGGTCTTTGCTAGAAGTTTGGCTAGATCCTGGAGAACCCATTGAGCAAGTTCCAGATAGTCTAACTATGGCAGGATATCAGATAGAGCAAATTGAAGAACGCTCCAACTTTTTCGCCCTGCAAGTTCGTCAGAACAGAGCACAGGGAGCACGGGTAGCTGGGGGAGAATGATGAATTTAGAATTTAGAATTCAACATTGGGCATTCATTCGTTATCGTTTGTTACTTATGCATGAGTAATGAATCTGACTTGGAAGTTCAGCTAGTGGAGGATTCTTCGCCTCTACTGGGTACAGTCGTGGCAGTACAAGCAAATTACTACCTGGTAAGGTTAGATAGTCAGGAGGTAGGAGGCGAGAGGCGAGAGGCGAGAGGCGAGAGGCAAGAGGCTATAAATTTATCTCACGGGGCTACCTGGGCTACCTGGGCTACCTGGGCTCCCCCTGCTCTCTTATGCACTCGTAGGGCGCGGTTGAAAAAAATTGGACAACAGGTAATGGTGGGCGATCGCGTCGTCGTTGTAGAGCCAGACTGGGCTGGTGGTCGAGGCGCGATCGCTGATGTCCTACCGCGCTCCTCCCAGCTTGATCGTCCCCCCATTGCTAATGTAGGGCAAATTCTGTTGGTTTTTGCCTTGGCAGAACCAACTCTCGATCCTTACCAACTGAGTAGATTTTTAGTCAAAGCTGAATCTACCGAGTTGGATGTTTGTCTATGTCTGAATAAAAAAGATTTGTTGACAAAAGAACAAATAAATGCATGGCGCGAGCGCTTAAACGGTTGGGGCTACCAACCGATATTTATCAGTGTTAGCGATGCAACAGGGATTGATGAAGTGGGTGAGCAACTCAAAGACAAAATTACCTCGGTTGCTGGACCTTCTGGCGTGGGCAAATCCAGTCTAATTAATGCTCTAATTCCCACAGCCCAGTTACGGATAGGTGAGGTTTCAGGTAAGCTGGGTCGGGGTCGCCACACAACCCGTCATGTAGAACTGTTTGAATTGCCACACGGGGGATTGCTAGCCGATACTCCAGGCTTTAATCAGCCTGATTTTGATTGTACCCCCGAAGAGTTAGTGTATTACTTCCCAGAGGCACGGCAGCGCTTAG
Organism: uncultured Chroococcidiopsis sp.; assembly: GCA_964248365.1. Classification (GTDB taxonomy): domain Bacteria; phylum Cyanobacteriota; class Cyanobacteriia; order Cyanobacteriales; family Chroococcidiopsidaceae; genus Chroococcidiopsis. The sequence goes on from CAXTYC010000006.1 coordinate 15,726, forward strand.
AAGGGGCAAGTTGTCAATTCAGCGATTGTTCACATCGAGACGAGCCTAACTGTGCTGTGCGGGGTGATTGGGAGCGTTACGAGCATTACTTGGATTTTCTGCCAGAAGCGATCGCTCGTCAAGAGCAACTAAACCAGCAAGCCAATCCAGAATCTACCTTGAAATTGAAAAGTAAGCGCGGTAAGAGTCAGTACGAACCGAAGCTGGAAACTAAAAAATATCGTCGCACCTCTCGACGGACACAACAACAATCACTACAGCAGTTGTATCAAGATACCGAGGAATAATTAGAAAAGGGTTATTTCAAATTAAACTATAACTAATGTACCAAGTTGCTTTAAAACTTTAAGAACACTACACAAATCATTGGCTCGTCTGAGTGTAAACTCATCTGAGAGGGCGTAAAGTGGTGTTTCTTGCTTCATAAGCTTGAGAAAAATAAAGTTACTACCATTTGTTACTAACCCAAAAATAGGTTTTTCAGGATTAGGGTTATCTAGCATATAAGCTAGTGCTTGCGGTATCCCAGGCTCAAGAGAAAATTGAGCTTTTTTAGCTTCAATAACAAGTATCCAGAGTTGCTCTTGTAGGACTAAAACATCAATTTTGCCTTTAACAATCGTTCCCTCATCCTCAGACACAATTTCTACTTGTTTCTCGGTTGAAATTCTCAATGGACGCTGGTAAAATCCCGCTAAGTCAAGTAAGGGCGATAATACCACCATCTTGACTGTATTTTCTAACATGAGTGGGTATTCAATCAAATTGAGATAGTTAGTTTTAATTCGTTCTAGAGATTGTTTTTCTGATTCACTAACCTCTGACAAGTTATCCTGCCACTGTGGAAAAAATTGGTTATCGTCGGTGTAATGGAGGTTAAATTTTATTCTCAAGTCATGAAGGGTAACTTCTTGGGCTGGAATTGTTTGAACCATAGTTTCTGTGATTTTGTCTGATTAACTAAAACTTAATTTAGCTGTTAGTGGTTAGCTACTACCAGTTACCAGTTACCAACTACCAGTTACCAGTTACCAGATACCAGTGCTAAAAGCTACTCGCTAATCGCTTTTATGTAGTAGGTTAACCAAAAAGGACTAGGGCAGTCTAAAATTTAAAAAATATTACTCGCTCCTTGAAAACACTATGAACCCCAAAGTTGAAATCTACACTTGGAGAACTTGCCCGTTTTGCATTCAGGCAAAGCAACTACTTAAAAGTAAAGGCGTTGATTTCATTGAATACAGCATTGATGGCGATGAAGCAGCGCGATCGCAAATGGCAAAACGCGCAAATGGCAGACGTTCTGTACCCCAGATTTTTATCAATGATCGGCACGTAGGTGGTTGCGACGATCTCTACGACCTAGACGATCAAGGCAAACTCGATTCAATGCTTGCTTCTGCTCAAGGAGCGTAGATTTTGACATTGAAACTTGCTTTTATCATCGATCCGATTTATCAACTCGATCCAGGTCATGATACTAGTGTTGCTTTGATGGAAGCGGCGCAAGCACTAGGTCATGAAATTTGGGTGACGCAGGCTAACTTATTGAGTGTGGTAGAAGGTAAGGCTTGGGCTGTATTAGAACAAGTGCAGCTAAAACCTGTACAGCTTGGCGTTGGGCGCTGGATAGCAGAAGCTCAATGGTATCAAATGAGCAATCGCACATCCATGCCCTTAGAAACTCTAGACGCTGTATTCATGCGGACAGATCCGCCCGTTAACGTTCCCTACCTTTATGCCACATACATTTTGGACTATATTGACCCCGCCAAAACTTTGGTGATTAACAATCCTCAAGGCTTGCGGGCGGCAAACGAAAAAATGTATGCTCTGCAATTTACCAAAGTAATTCCAGAGACTATTGTTACTTCAGATAAACAAGTTATTCGCTCCTTTGTCCAGTCAAAAAAAGCAGCAATTCTCAAGCCACTGGGTAATAAGGCGGGAGAAGGAATTCTTTATATGGAAGGAGGCGATCGCAATTTTAATTCTATTGTCGAACTAAGTACATTGCAAGGTCGAGTTCCTGTCATGGTGCAAGAGTATTTACCAGCAGCCAAGGAAGGAGACAAGCGAATTATCCTACTTGATGGTAAACCGATTGGCGCTTTGAATCGAATTTCAGCAGGTAGTGATTTTCGCAACAATATGGCAGCTGGGGGTACGGTAGCCAAAACGGAAATTACCAGCCGAGAACAGGAAATCTGTAACGAAGTTGCTCCAATACTTGTGCGCGATCGCTTATTCTTTGTTGGTATTGACGTAATCGGCGGCTATCTGACTGAAGTCAACGTCACCAGCCCTACCGGAATCAGGGAAATAGACAGACTAGAGGGCGTTCGTCTAGGCGAACAGGTAATTGAGTGGGTAGCCAATAATAAGGGGCTAGGGGCTGCGGGGCTAGGGGCTAGGGGGGAAATGAAGAATTAACGATTGTGTCTTCTGTCTTCTGTCTCCTGTCTTCACAACTCCTGACTTCTGGCTGAATTTATGAAACTTACTCGTATTGACTTAAATAGCTGGATTTTAGAAATCGCTGGGCAGACCGTTTTGATTGATCCCTGGTTGGTTGATCCCCTAGTGTTTTACGGGCAACCTTGGCTGTTTACGGCTTATCATACTCAGCCACCAGCATTTACCCCAGCGACATTGCCACCATTCGATTTAATCTTGATTTCTCAAGGTTTAGACGACCATTGTCACAAACCAACCTTAGAGCAGTTAGACCGCAATATTCGAGTAGTGGGTTCAAAGACAGCCACAGCCCTTGTCAAAAATTTGGGCTACACTGCTGTTAATTGCTTGACAAATGGGGAAAAATATGTTTTAAACGATAGATTGAGTATTACAGCGTTTCCTGGCGCACTTGTTCAAGGACAGGTAGAAAATGGATATTTGCTTCAAGATTTATTGAATGGGGAAACGGTTTACTATGAACCGCATTTGTTCCCATCCGAAAAGGTAATGATGCAGCGTATTGAGTCGGTAGATGTAGCGATCGCGCCCGTTATCGGGCAAGTCTTCCCTCTGTTGGGACAAGTAGTGATGGGAGCTGACGAAGCAATGAAGTTAGTACAAACTCTGCGTCCCCATGTTTTTATTCCAACTGCACTGGGAGATATCCAAATGAGTGGACTATTACCCAAATTAATCCGGTCTGTCGGTAGTGTAGAACAGTTTCGACACTTGCTGAGTGCTTCTGGTTTGGCAACACAATTATTACTCCCCGATCCTGGTGAAACGGTAGAACTAGAATTTGGTGAGAGGTTAGAGGCGCTTAAGCTTGAGGCTGGAGGTTAGAGGTGAGTCTTTTACTTCTAACGAACTCACAAACGCGACTTCCCCTGCTCCAAAATTAGCGTGAAGGTCGCCGCCGTTGGAGAAAATCAGGAATATCTAATCCAGGTTTTTCTTTAGTTTCAACAACTGGTGGCGGTGGGGGTGGTGTTGGCTGTAGCGGTTTAGCGGTTGTTCGCCCAGTCGGAGGAGGAGGAGTTTGAGATTCACCTTTGGTAAATCCTGTAGCAATCACTGTGATTCTCATTTCACCTTGTAGCCTGTCATCAATCACCGCACCAAAAATAATATTAGCGTTGGGATCGACCACTTCATAGATAGCTTCCGCCGCTGTGTTCACTTCATGCAGAGTTAGGTCACTACCACCAGTGATGTTAAGGACAACACCTCTAGCTCCTTCAATTGAGGATTCGAGTAAGGGAGAAGAAATAGCCGCGTTCGCCGCGTCTCTAGCCCTGCTTTTACCAGAACCAATGCCGATCCCCATCAATGCTGAACCTGCATCTGCCATTACTGCTCGCACATCGGCAAAATCAACATTCACCAAACCTGGGATCGTGATGATATCAGAGATGCCTTGTACCCCTTGCCGCAAAACATCATCGGCAAACCGAAAAGCTTCTTGTAGTGGAGTTTGCTCAGAAATTACCGAAAGTAATTTATCGTTCGGGATCAACAGCAATGTATCTACTCGGCTTTGCAAGGCTTCAATTCCCTGCTCTGCTTGGTTAGAACGTCGTCTTCCCTCGAAGACAAATGGACGTGTCACTACGCCAACAGTCAGAGCGCCGACTTCTTTAGCTACTTCTGCAACAATTGGTGCTGCACCTGTACCCGTTCCGCCTCCCATACCAGCAGTGATAAAAACTAGGTCAGAATGCTCTAATGTTGCGGCAATTTCATCCCGCGATTCTTCAGCTGCTTTTTGACCAATCGCCGGATTACCGCCTGCTCCTAAACCCCGCGTTAGCTTTTGTCCAATTTGTAACCGTCTAGGTGCTGAGCTTTGAGTCAAGGCTTGAGCATCGGTATTTATTGACCAAAACTCAACTCCAGTTACACTACTAGCAATCATGCGGTTAACTGCATTACCACCACCACCCCCAACACCAATCACTTTAATGTTGGCTACTCGACCTGGAACAATATCATCAAATAGATTATCTTCTTCAGAAACTGCCCTAGTATCGTAATTTTGAGTGAAATGCGCTCCACTGTGATTATAAGGACTGGTCGAATTGACTGCCAGTGAAAAGCCTGAGTTTCCAGAAGAGTGGGAAGTTTTCAGGGGAAATCCTGTGTTACTAAAAGTAGTCATTGGAGTCTAGATAAGGTATATAAACGGCTTTTTTATGCGCTATTTGAACACGAGTCTACTATAGGTTAATTCACCTATAAATCTCTACTATAGAATTGGGTATTCTTTGTTTTCCATCCAAACGCTAATACATCTGTACCGTTTTTCCTTTGAGCGGACAATCCTAGCCAACACAATTTAAAGGTATAGGTGTATGGAATTTCTATTAGCTCAACATTAGTTAAATCTAATAGGTAGGCGCGAAACAGATGTTGTTGATACAAAAGCCACTTCCACGAAAACACAAGCCCAAATTGATGCCGAACATTTAGCGTTTGCTTTAATAAGCTGCCACAGCCAAAATCAGAAGGATAGGCTATTGGCACAAAAAATCTTTTGCTAATGATGGGATTGATCAATTTGCTCATTGGGTATTTCTCAACTTTTTTGCGCTTTCATTAAATTGCCTTGATACCTAATGGCTTGCACTCTCCTGAGCAGAGTTAGGATTCTCCGATTATCAGCACAGACAGACTTGTTGTTACATTTTTTGGGCAAGAGAGCGAATAAACTCCCGCACCACATCTGTTTTGGTACGTTTGTACTTTTGGCAATATTGCTCCAGTATGGTCATCTCTGCTGCTGAAATTCTGATACTCAGGTGACTTTCTAGCATTTGTGCTGCACATTGCGGTACTTTATCGTCAGCAGATTACCGTTACCACTCCTAACTCTTCAAGTGTAATTGTACTGATAAATTTGTTTGAGTTTACTAACGCTGCTAAATTTCTCAGTGAATATACAGTTGAATTTTGAAGATAATTGGTTTCTTCTACCAATTTTATTTTTTTTAGTCAAATAAATAAATTTTTATACCGAAAATAAAATTTTTAGTATAATTTATAACATTAAATTTAATTTAAGGCTTGTTTTTTTTAAATAAAAATGATTCTGGTTTAACCGTTTTTTGGGTTGCTTGCAATTGCCTCACGCCAGTTTCGGACGTTTTTTCTGGGTAGGTTTGTACTAAAGGGTTGGCTGGATTTTTGAGATCGATGTATTCAATTTGACTCAAATTCACTTGTTTGGGAAGTTGCCGCATTTGTTCTAGTACTTTGAACTGCTCAGCCAAGCGAGGGGTGTAGGGACCAAGATGCACGATTCCCAGTTCAGTTTTGAGAATTAAATTGGTTGGATCTTGACAATCGATTTCCGTTACTTTAACGGAGCTATTACTAACTGCTTGATAAAGAGGAACCCAGTAAGAACGGTAAGACTCTGGTACACCAATGACTTTGAGGTTGGGCGACTTGAGAAATTGACGTACCTGGTTTGGGTATGATTGTAGGGGAATCAACACCCCATCAGGATCTAAAAAGCCCATTGAGGCTTTTGGGTTTGACGTGGTATCTGAAGTCGGAGTAATTGCGATCGCAACAGGTACACGTTCTTGGACTTGAACCACTAAACCTGAAGGAAATAGTCGGCGAGTCACAGTAACATCAGCTATAGCTCGATTGGACTCTAAAGCCTGGGAAAGCTCTTGGGGCGAAATTTGTAGCAACCACTTGGGATAACTCAGCGGTAAAAGTGATAAAATTACTTGTCTGGGTAGCAAACGATTGCCCTCGACCAGAATTTGGTTTGAATCATGCAAGATCCAATTCGGTCGAGTCATAGCCCAGGTCAAACCGCCTAGAAGTCCACACATTGCCAATATTTGCCAGAAAGATAGCAGCGTTTTAAGATATCCGTTATGTCGTGACATTCGGCAAAGTTGCAATCAAAAAAACTGGAGGAATAATAGAGATGCTGGTCATCCTAACTCATTAGAAGAGTAAAGAGAATTCACAATTTAAATCTGAGGAATAAATAGAACATTTGAACTAATAAAGTAGAAACAACGAAATATTAGTCAACAGTGGTAAACAAGCGATCGCCTAAAATAAAACATATTTATCGCATCAATAGCAATAATTCACCCAAGCATCATGGGCAATACCTTTGGACATCTGTTTCGAGTCACAACTTTTGGAGAATCTCACGGCGGCGGCGTTGGAGTGGTAATTGATGGATGTCCGCCGCGACTAGAAATTTCTACCGAGGAAATTCAGTGGGAACTAGATCGCAGAAGACCAGGGCAAAGTAAAATTACCACACCCCGAAAAGAAGCTGATAGCTGCGAAATTCTGTCAGGAGTATTTGAGGGTAAGACTTTGGGAACACCAATATCGATTTTGGTAAGGAACAAAGACACCCGTCCTCAAGACTACGACGAAATGGCACAAACCTATCGTCCATCCCATGCCGATGCTACCTATGATGCGAAATATGGTATTCGTAACTGGCAAGGTGGAGGGAGATCGTCAGCAAGAGAGACAATTGGTAGAGTAGCAGCAGGTGCGATCGCCAAAAAAATTCTACATTCCTATGGTGGCGTTGAAATCATCGGTTACGTCAAACGCATTCAAGATTTAGAAGCGATAGTCGATCCCAACACCGTCACCCTAGAGCAAGTTGAAAGTAATATTGTCCGCTGTCCTGATGCTGAATCTGCCGAACGAATGATCGAACGCATTGAGCAAATAGGACGAACAGGTGATTCCGTCGGTGGTGTGGTAGAATGCATTGCTCGAAACGTACCCAAGGGATTGGGTTCGCCCGTCTTTGACAGGCTAGAAGCAGATATAGCCAAAGGTGTAATGTCTTTACCTGCTACCAAAGGATTTGAAATTGGTTCTGGCTTTGCTGGAACGCTACTAACTGGTAGTGAGCATAACGACGAATTCTACACCGACGAAGCTGGGGAAATTCGTACTGTAACTAACCGTTCTGGCGGGGTACAAGGTGGAATTTCCAACGGAGAAAATATTATTTTGCGAGTTGCATTTAAACCAACAGCGACGATTCGTAAAGAGCAGCGTACAGTAAACCGCGAGGGTGAAGAAACAATGCTAGCTGCAAAAGGACGGCACGATCCTTGCGTATTACCAAGAGCCGTACCAATGGTAGAAGCAATGGTTGCTTTGGTAATGTGCGATCACCTCCTGCGGCATTACGGACAGTGTAAAGTATTGGGTTGAGCAAGAATGTCTCCCTCATAATAGTTTGGTGGGCATTGCCCACCCTACACAGGAAATTTTGGAATTAGCTCAAAAGATAGCAGCCAAATTTAGTGCTGTCCTCAAGTTGTAGCTATTGCTTTGGCTGGATCTCAAATAGCTAAAGTTTCAGATGATTTATCTGACTTAGATTTTTATATCTATACACAATCAGAAATTTCTCTAGATATTCGTACCAATATTGCTAAGGAATTTGCCACTCGGATAGAAATCAATAACTCTTTTTGGGAACCTGGCGACGAATGGATAGATAATAACTCTGGTCGTGGTGTCGATATTATGTACAGGACACCCAGTTGGATTGAAGAACAGCTTGATAGGGTTTTGGTACTCCATCAAGCATCGGTAGGTTATTCGACTTGCTTTTGGTGGAATGTTTTGATGTCTCGCTCTTTGTATGATCGAGATGGTTGGTTTAGTCAGTTGCAAGAAAAAGCTAAACAACCGTATCCCAGTCAATTAAGAAAAGCAATAATTGCTAAAAATTATCCGATTTTACGAAAGAACATTTCTTCCTATACTTATCAGTTAGAATTGGCAATTAACAGGAGTGACTTTGTTAGCATGAATCACCGCATCACAGCTTTGCTAGCAAGTTATTTTGATATCATCTTTGCAGTCAACTATGTGCCTCATCCTGGGGAAAAACGCCTTGTAGATTGGGCTAAAAAGCTATGTAAAAAATTACCCAACAATATAGAACATTACGTTAAACGTGGCAAGTGCAATATCATTGAACTTGGGCAACCAGGATGTAATTCACCATATTAATAGACTTATTGATAGTTTAGATGAATTATTAATAGCAGAGGAACTAATCACAGCAGATGAAAATTAGCCTAATAGCATTTTCAGTTAATTAGATTACAAATGGATGCTCGTCAAAGTGTTTCACAGCAAGAGTTTCTCAATTCCATTATCTAAAATCTATGGCTCCAAAATTGGTATTACCCACCCCATCACTATTGCATAGCCTAGAATATTGGCATCACTTCACCTAGAAGGAATGCTTGTATGAATCAGCCACTAACCGAACGGGTAATCTGGACTAAATCTGACTTAGATCTCTTACCAGATAACGGCAACCGCTATGAGATTATTGATGGAGAACTATTTGTGACAAAAGCACCACACTGGAAGCACCAACTAACGTGTGGTAGAATCTTCTCAGTACTTGATAGTTGGTCTGGATCTACTGGTTTAGGGCAATCTGCAATTAATCCAGGGATTATTTTTACCGACACTGATAATGTCATTCCCGATGTAGTGTGGGCTAGTAATGAAAGATTAGCTGTTTTACTAGATAATGCAGGGCATTTAACCGCAGCGCCAGAGTTAGTAGTAGAGGTGTTATCCGCTGGTGGGGAGAATCAGAGGCGAGATCGAGAAGCAAAGCTGAAGCTGTATTCTTCTAGAGGAGTACGGGAATACTGGATTGTCGATTGGCAAAAGCAACAAATTGAAGTTTATCGTAGGGAACAAGCGGTGCTAAGGTTGGTTGCAACTTTGTTTATAAATGATGAATTAACTAGCCCTTTATTACCTGCTTTCAATTGTCCTGTAGCTAGAATATTTGCTTAGGAATTAAGAGCGATCGCTAGCTTATTTATTCATTATATATAGACTTTATTACAATCTTGGGATTATTTGCTGGGGCATTAACTACAATTGCTATTGGTAGTTGAATGGGAGAAAGCAATGCCCTTACGGCTGGTGAAATTTGCGCTGTCTCACAAGTACCCAGAACCGCGAATGTTCCGGCAGCGCGATCGCCTACGATCGAGCTATGATGCCGTTATTATCGGGGGAGGAGGTCACGGACTTGCTACCGCCTATTACCTAGCGCGAGATTATGGCATGAATAATATTGCCGTACTTGAAAAAGGATACATCGGCGGCGGTAACACGGGACGCAACACGACGATTATTCGCTCTAACTACCTCACGCCGGAAGGGGTAAAGTTTTATGATGAATCGGTGCGGTTATGGCAGGATTTAGCGCAAGACTTTGACCTAAATTTGTTTTATTCAACTCGCGGTCACTTCACGTTGGCACATACTGATTCTGCCCTAAGAACGATGCGCTGGCGGGCAGAAGTTAATAAACACTTTGGCATTGATAGCGAGTTGGTAAGTCCAGACGAGATTCAAACAGCTTGTCCGCACATGGATATGACTTGTGGCGGTCATGCGCCAATTTTGGGAGCATTATATCATGCTCCTGGTAGTATTGCGCGTCATGATGCAGTTGCCTGGGGATATGGTCGCGGCGCAGATCTAAAGGGGGTAGAAATTCATCAGCAAACCGAAGTTGTGGGGATTACGGTTGAGGCTGGGCGAGTAACTGGAGTAGAGACAACGCGGGGTAATATTTCCACACCTCGCGTCTTGTGTGCAGTGGCAGGATTTACGCCGCGCATTTTGGAGATGGTGGAACTGCGATCGCCACTTTATATCCACCCGTTACAAGCAATGGTCAGCGAACCGATGAAACCTTGGCTCGATCCGATTATCGTTTCAGGTAGTTTGCACGTATACGTTAGTCAAACAGCGCGGGGAGAGTTGGTGATGGGTGCATCGCTCGATCCTTATGAATTGCATTCTACACGCTCGACACTCGATTTTGCTGAACTCCTGGCGGCTCATATGCTAGAACTATTCCCCTTTCTCTCCCACGTCAAAGTAGTGCGTCAGTGGGCGGGAATGGCAGATATGACTCCAGATTTTGCCCCAATTATGGGTAAAACCCCCATCGATGGATTTTATCTCGATGCAGGTTGGGGAACATGGGGTTTTAAGGCAACGCCTGTATGTGGGAAGACGATGGCATATACAGTAGCAAGCGATCGCAATCATGACTTAATCAAAGACTTCTCCCTTTCACGGTTTGTCAATTACGCTCTGATGGGTGAAAAAGGCGCGGCTTCAGTGGGGCATTAGCAATGAAAATTATGAACTGTCCAATCAACGGTCAAAGACCGATTTCTGAATTTATCTACTGGGGTGAAGTCCGCCCGATGCCCGATCCAAAAACAGCTAATGATGCAACTTGGGCAGATTATATATTTAACCGCAATGGCGCACCTGGAATTAAACAAGAATGGTGGTGTCACACACCTAGCAACACCTGGTTTATTGCCGAGCGAGACACGCAAAAAGATATAATTTTACGCACCTATTTGTATGGAGTGGCAGTATGAGCGATCGCCTTCCTCCTATACCAGGTGAATGGATTGACCGCAGCCAACCTCTTGATTTCACCTTTGAGGACAAGCGATACTGGGGCTATAAGGGAGACACTGTAACAAGTGCATTGTGTGCCAGTGGGCAGCATATTCTCGGACGCAGTTTTAAATATCATCGTCCGCGTGGAATTTTAAGCCTTGCCAACCATGATATTAATGCCTTGATGCAGTCGGGACAAGAACTGAATTTACGGGCAGATGTTACACCCTTAGAGGCTGGAATGTCGCTAACGGCGGTTAATACCTTTGGTGGTATAATGAGCGATCGCCTTAGCGTTCTGGGCTTGTTCTCCTCATTTCTACCTGTTGGCTTTTACTACAAAGCTTTTCACAACAAACGGCTGTTTCCCTTCTGGGAACGTTTGATTCGCAATATTGGTGGACTGGGTAAATTGGATGTTTCCACTCCACGTATCCGTACACCAAAGCGCTATGACTTTTGTGACGTGCTGGTAATTGGGGCGGGTGTGTCAGGACTAGCAGCAGCATTGGCGGCGGCGGATGCAGGTGCAGATGTCGTCATTGTGGATGAAAATGCACGGGCTGGCGGATCGGGGAGTTATCAGCTAGGAGGTTGGGGCGATCGCCAGGAAAAAACAGCCAAATTACTAGGTGCTGTAGAGTCTCATCCGCGCATCCGAGTCTACACACAAACACAGGCGGCAGGGTATTACGCAGATCATTGGATACCTTTAGTCGAGCGCGATCGCCTTGTCAAAATGCGGGCGAAAACGGTAATAGTGGCAAGTGGAGCTTACGAGCAACCAGCGGTATTTCGTAATAATGACATTCCTGGCGTAATGTTAGCAACAGCTGCACAACGGCTAATCTATCGTTATGCAGTAAAACCGATGCATCGGGCAGTAGTGCTAACAGCCAACAGTGACGGTTATCGGGCTGCTTTGGATCTAGCCAATCACGGTGTTACAATCATGGCGATCGTCGATTTGCGCCCCCTTCCGACGGTAAATGATGTGACTCAAAAAGTGCGATCGCTTGGTATTCCCATCTTTTCAAATTATTGTATATACGAAGCTAAACGAAATCCTGGCGGTGATGGTGTTAGTTCTGCTGTCATTTGTCCCTGGGATGCAAACAGTCAACCGCAAATAGGATCGAGTCAAGCGATCGCCTGTGATGGCATAGTTATGAGTGTAGGTTGGTGTCCAGCAGCTAGCTTGCTGTACCAAGCAGGAACCCAAATGCGCTATGATGACTTTTTGCAGCAATTCGTCCCAGAAATATTGCCCCCTGGCGTGTTTGCCTGTGGTCGGGTAAACGGAGTATTTGAATTTGAGCAAAAATTCCTAGATGGTCGTCGGGCGGGGTTAGAAGCAGCAGCCTATCTAGGTTTGGCAAAGAAGGTAGACATTGCGATCGCCCCAGAATCTGAATCACCTTCTCATCCTTGGGCGATCGTCGAACATCCGGCGGGGAAAAACTTTGTTGATTTCGATGAAGACTTGCAATTCAAGGACTTTGTGAATGCAATTTCTGAAGGATTCGATAATATCGAGTTGCTCAAGCGCTATACTACCGTAGGTATGGGAGCTAGCCAAGGCAAACATTCCAATATGAATGCCCTGCGAATCTTGGCAAAAATTACGGGTAAATCTCCAGGTGAAGTCGGTACAACCACAGCCCGTCCGTTCTTTCATCCCGTACCAATGTCGCATTTAGCCGGACGCGGTTTCACGCCGGAACGACAAACACCTTTGCACAGCCGTCATGCAGCACTGGGCGCTAAATTCATGCTAGCGGGAATGTGGCGAAGACCGGAATACTATGCTCAACCAGGGAAAAGTCGAGACGAGTGTATATGCTTTGAAGCTGAAGCTGTCCGTAACCGTGTGGGAATTATTGATGTAGGAACGCTGGGGAAACTGGAAATACGCGGTACAGATGCTGGCGAGTTTTTAGAGCGAGTTTATACCGGACGCTACACCAACATGAAGATAGGCACATCGCGCTATGCACTCATGCTAGATGAAGCGGGGGTAATAATTGATGACGGGGTAATTGCGCGACTGGGAACGGAGCATTTCTACTTCACTACCACGACAGGAGGCGCAACGAATATCTACCGCGAACTTTCACGGCTGAATACAATATGGCAGATGGACTGCGGCATAGTCAACTTAACTGGGGCGCGATCGGCGATTAATTTGGCAGGGTTGGATGCGCGAAATGTACTTGCTAAATTAACCGATCTCGATCTTTCCACCACTGCTTTTCCCTACCTAGCAGTACGCGAGGCAAAAGTTGCTGGAATTCCTGCTGTATTGATGCGAGTTGGCTTTGTAGGTGAGTGGGGATACGAAATTCATGTTGCTGCCGAATTTGCGGCGGCGGTTTGGGATGCTTTGCTAGAAGCAGGGACGACTTACGGCATTTGTCCGTTTGGAGTGGAGGCACAGCGTCTGTTGCGGCTAGAAAAAGGACACTTAATCGTCGGGACGGATACCGACGGTTTGACAACACCCTTGGAAGCAAACTTAGAGTGGGCAGTTAAAATGGATAAGCCATTTTTCATCGGTCAGCGCAGCTTACAAGCGATCGCCTCTCGGCAGGTTAAACAAAAGCTAGTCGGCTTCATGCTAGATAGTAACTTTCAGGGTACTCCCCCGCAAGAGTGCCATTTAGTCATTGATCGCGGCGACATTGCTGGGCGCGTTACCAGTATTGCCTTTAGTCCCACACTCAAACGGTACATTGGGCTAGCATACATCAAACTAGAATTGGGCAATTGCTTCTCAATCCGCTTGTCTGACGGTTCGCTTGTTAACGCAACTGTCAGCCAAACACCATTCTACGATCCTGAAAATACGCGCCAACGAGAGGCGATCGCACATCAGGAAGTCGCCGTATGAACACACCTCGCATCAGTCCCATTTACGACCAATTGCCGCTAAACGGAGTGTGGCGGGAAATCAACGGTATGCGATCGCTCGTTCGGCTAGCTGATGACGAAGCAAACGCGGCACGGTTGGGCATTGCTGATTTATCTTTCTTGACTCGCTTTGGTGTCAAGGGTGCGGCTGCATCGGCTTGGCTGGAAAGTCAGGGTATCCCCGTACCAGAGCGCCCAAATACCTGGTGTCATCTACCCCAGGGAGGTATTGTTGCTCGTCTTGGTATGAGTGAGTTTCTAATTGAAGACAGTTTGCACAGTAATGTCGCGCCTCGACTAGCGATCGCTTGCCAACAGCCCCCCGCCAAAGTTTATCCTGTCTTGCGACAAGATGCCGCGATCGCTGTTTGTGGTACAGAAATTAATCAACTGCTGCTGCAAACTTGTAGTGTCAACTTTAGCGCCGTGTCCATAAATGAACGTGAGGTAATTTTGACTTCGATGGTCGGTGTAGCGGTGGTTGTAGTTCCTAGCGCCGAGTGTTACCGCATTTGGTGCGATGGTACGTTTGGGGCGTATTTATGGCGAACCTTATTGGCGATCGCCCAAGAACTTGGCGGCGGTGCTGTGGGTGCAGAACGATTGGTTTGAACAGCCAAAGGTAGAAAGATGTGCTTGGTGATTGATAATTACGTCAAAAATCTGATGGCTGAACATTCCCTCCCAGGTGTTTCGGTAGGTGTCGTTAGAGATGGCAACCCTGTATTGATGAAAGGATATGGACTCGCCAATGTCGAACTATCAGTTGCGGCAACTGAGCAATCTGTCTATGAGTTAGCCTCAATTAGCAAACCTTTTACAGCAACCGCTACGATGATGCTGGTTGAGGAAAAAGCAATTAGTTTGGATGACAGCATCACCGATTACTTACCTGATTCCCCTGCGGCTTGGAAACCAGTAACTTTAAGGCATATTCTTTCCCATCAATCTGGTATTCCTAGCTATACTTCAGTTGCAGACTACTGGAAGACAACCCGACAAGACATTTCAAAGCAGGAAATTATTGCTCTAGTGGCAGAATTGCCATTGATGTTTGCACCAGGCGATCGCTGGTCTTACGACAATACTGGCTACTACTTACTTGGTTTTATATTGGAGAAGGTTAGCGGAAAACCTTATGAAGAATTTCTGCATGAGCGTATTTTTGCGCCACTAGAAATGAATGCAACTGTAATGAATAATCCCGCAACCATTATTAAAAACCGTGTTGCTGGCTACCGTTTAGAAAATAAAATTCTCTACAACAAGGAATACTACAGTCCTTCAGGTACTTACGCAGCTGGGGGGTGGTTGTCATCTATTGCTGACATGGTGAAATGGGAAGGTGCTATGTGTACAAAAAAACTACTTAACCAATCTACTTGGGAACAGATGTGGATGCCCTACGAGACAGCGCATGGAAATGAGCGCGAAAAGTATGGTTTTACCCAAGGGTTAGGCTGGCATTTACCCAACTACACCAAGCGCAAGGTTTTAAGCCACAATGGCGCAATTAAAGGCTTTTCTACAAATATGTCACGCTTTGTTGATGACAAAATTACTGTCATTTTTCTATGTAATTTGGAAGGCATTCAAAGACCAGACGTATTTAGCAAGGCTATTGCTGAACATTTTGTTCCTGCTCTAGCTCAGGAACCCTTCAAACCGCCAATCTAAACTTTATTAGCTGATTTCTAGTGGAGGATAGCTTAGATGACACCAACAGAGGCGAAGCAATTTTTAGAAAAGCACCAGGTAAAGTTTATCCTAGCGCAGTTTGTGGATATTCATGGTGCAGCGAAAACAAAAGCAGTTCCGGCTTCACATTTTGACGATATCCTCAATCCTGGTGCTGGCTTTGCGGGGTTTGCTGTGTGGGGGCTGGGAATGCAACCCAATAGCCCAGACTTTATGGCAGTGGGCGATCCTGCTACGCTTTCACTTGTGCCTTGGATGCCTGGTTTTGCTCGAATGGTTTGTGTTGGTCACGTCAAGGGGCAACCTTACCCTTACGATACCAGATTCATTCTCATGCAGCAGATTGAACGGCTCAGACAAAAGGGTTGGACTTTTTACACCGGACTAGAACCAGAATTTTTCTTGCTGCATAAAGACGATCGCGGCAATATATCACCTTTTGATACTTCAGATACCCTAGATAAACCTTGCTACGACTATAAGGGATTATCTCGTAGTCGTGCCTATATTGAAAAGTTGGTAGCCAGTTTGCAAGCTGTTGATTTCGATGTTTACCAAATCGACCATGAAGATGCTAATGGTCAATTTGAAGTTAATTACACTTACACCGATTGTCTCACCTCTGCCGATCGCTATATTTTCCTCAAGATGGCCGCTTCAGAAATTGCTAAGGAGATGGGTTTGATTTGCTCATTTATGCCCAAACCCTTCGCTAATCGCACCGGAAACGGTATGCATATTCATATGTCGATTGGCGAGGGTGAAAGTAATTTATTTGCTGATGATAGCGATGCGCGCGGGCTAGGGCTGTCTAAACTAGCTTACCACTTTTTAGGTGGACTTCTAGCACACGCTAGAGCCTTAACTGCTGTTTGTGCGCCTACAGTCAACTCTTACAAAAGACTAGTAGTTGGGCGATCGCTCAGTGGCTCAACTTGGGCGCCTGCTTACATCAGCTATGGTGACAATAATCGCTCTAGTATGGTGCGCGTTCCAGGCGGTAGGCTAGAGTTGCGTCTAGCAGACGGCTCCTGCAATCCTTACTTAGCAACCGCAGTAGCGATCGCAGCAGGCTTAGATGGCATCGAAAAAGAACTACACCCAGGCGAACCACATAACCTAAACTTATACGATCTCTCCCCTGCCCAACTCCAAGAAAAAGGAATTCATACTTTACCCCAAAGTTTAAACGAAGCGATCGATGCTTTAGACTCCGACGAAGTAATTAAACAAGCCTTGGGCGTATTAGCAGATGAATTCATCAACCTCAAGCGAATGGAGTGGGTTGAATATATGCGTCACGTTTCCCAATGGGAAATACAACGCTATCTAGAGTTCTTCTAAAGATAGCAATCTTGCCCATCCTTCGTCAGAACTCTCTTTATCTCTTAACTTTGCGCCCTCTGCGTCTTTGCGGTTCGTTTTATAATCTTACTCCTCACCTAAAACTGCTATATGTGCGGCATCGTTGGACTACTCGTAAAAAAACCTGAACTGCGCGAATCTTTAGGCGAACTGATGGTTCCGATGCTGATTGGCATGAGCGATCGCGGTTCTGATTCAGCCGGACTTGCCGTATTTACCCAAACATTAGCACAAGGCGATCGCAAGTACAGTCTCTACTCTGGAGCCAAGGACTTTAACTGGACAACATTAGCTGACGATTTTCAAACTCAATTCGGTATTAGCCTCAAAATAGAAACTCATGGGAATCATGCGATATTAGTTTCTAACCTTGCCCCAGATGTGGTAAGGCAATGGCTGACAAAATATCGTCCACAGTTACATATACTGTCAATCGGTCGAACGATAGATCTTTACAAAGATACAGGCAAACCCGCCCACGTTGCCGCTCGCTATCACTTCAAGTCTCTCAAAGGTTCCCATCTAGTCGGACATACCCGCATGGCAACCGAATCGGCAGTTACACCCGCCCACGCTCATCCTTTTACCGCTGGGGAAGACTTCTGTCTAGTCCATAACGGATCGCTGTCGAACCCAAATGAAATTCGCCGCAAACTCGAACCGCGTGGAATTCGCTTTGAAACTGATAACGACACTGAAGCTGCTTGCCGTTTCCTAGAATGGCGGATGCGCGAGGGGGATGACTTGGAAACTGCTCTCAAACAAGGGTTTGAAGAATTGGATGGTTTCTACACCTTCCTCATGGGTACTGCCGACAAACTGGCACTGGTGCGAGATGCCTTTGCTTGTAAACCTGCCATTGTAGCAGAAACAGATGATTATGTAGCGATCGCTTCTGAATTTCGTTCTCTAGCTCACTTGCCAAACGTAAACAATGCCCATATCTACGAACCTGCACCAGAGGAGTTGTACGTATGGAAGGTTTAACGTTCGATCTTAGGCAAACGCCCTTGCGCGAAATCAACCACTTTTTGCATCACGATGCTATTCACAACATTGGGCAAAAGGTGAAAATCCTTAATCCCGACGGCGCACATAACATTGCCGTTGGGCTAGATGCTCCGATTGAGGTAGAGATTGTCGGTCATGCAGGCTACTATGCCGCTAGCATGAACAAGTTAGCCAACGTCACTATATTGGGTAATGCAGGTACAGGCGTTGCTGAGAATATGATGTCAGGGCGCGTGCAAGTCAAAGGCTTTGCTTCAGTTTCCGCCGGAGCGTCTGCTCATGGTGGGTTACTAGTTATTGATGGCAATGCCAGCTTGCGATGTGGTATTTCTCTTAAAGGCGCTGATATTGTAGTTGGTGGTAGTGTCGGCAGTTTCTGTGCATTCATGGCACAAGCCGGACGAATATTAGTGTGTGGAAATGCTGGGGATGCTCTAGGTGACTCGCTCTACGAGGCAGTAATTTATGTGCGTGGCAACATTAAATCTCTTGGTGCAGATGCCCAACTTGAAACCATGTCTGAGGCGGATTACGAGGCAGTTGGAGAGTTATTAGCCAAGGCGGGTGAGTCCTATAATCCCAAAGAGTTTAAGCGCGTTGCTTCTGCAAAGCAGCTTTATCACTGGAACGCGGATGCGAATCAGGAGTATTAGATATGGATAATTCTCAATTTAACTCTTCCTCCCGCCAGGAGTCCTGGGGATACGATCGCCGTACAATCGACTACATCCAGAGCGCTGCTGCACATGGACTATACGAAATTCGCGGACTGGGAGCCAAGCGCAGGCTACCCCACTTTGATGATCTGGTGTTTCTCGGTGCGTCCCTATCGCGCTATCCTCTAGAAGGATATCGAGAGAAATGCACCACGAAAACAATTCTCGGTACTCGCTACGCCAAAAAGCCGATTGAGCTAGAAATTCCGATTACGATCGCCGGAATGAGCTTCGGATCGCTCTCTGCTAATGTTAAAGAAGCGATTGGTCGGGCGGCGACGCAAATGGGAAGCTCGACAACTACGGGCGATGGCGGAATGACACAGGAAGAACGGCTTTCCTCCAAAACCTTGATTTATCAATGCTTGCCTTCTCGCTACGGATTCAACCCAGACGACCTAAGAAAAGCAGATGCAATTGAAATTGTCATCGGTCAAGGAGCAAAACCTGGTGGTGGTGGAATGCTTTTAGGGCAAAAGATCAACCCACGAGTTGCCCAAATGCGGACATTGCCGGAAGGAATCGATCAACGCTCTGCGTGTCGTCATCCTGACTGGACAGGACCTGATGACCTAACGATCAAAATTCAACAATTGCGAGAGATTACCGACTGGGAAAAACCTATTTATGTCAAAGTGGGCGCTTCACGTCCGTTTAACGATGTGAAACTTGCTGTTCATGCTGGAGCAGATGTAATTGTTGTAGACGGAATGCAAGGAGGAACAGCCGCCACCCAAACTGTATTTATCGAACACGTAGGCATTCCCACCTTGGCAGCCGTGCGCCAGTCGGTAGAAGCGCTGGAAGACTTGGATATGAAAGGTAAGGTGCAGCTGATTGTTTCAGGTGGAATTCGCACGGGGGCTGATGTTGCTAAAGCTCTGGCAATGGGTGCGGATGCAGTAGCTCTTGGTCAGGGTATTCTCATTGCCTTGGGCTGCAACAGTGAAACCTACATTCAAAATGACACTCACTATTCGGCTTTAGAAGACTATGCTGCACTTGGTACCGCACCTGGCTACTGTCACCACTGCCATACAGGTAAATGTCCCGTTGGAGTAACGACACAGGATGAAATTTTAGAACTTCGTCTTGAACCCGAAGTCGGAGCGCGGCGAGTCAAAAATTACCTCAAAACTCTAAATATGGAATTGACTACAGTTGCTCGTGCTTGTGGTAAGCAGAATGTCCACCACCTCGAACGCGAAGACCTGGTTGCACTTACGGTCGAGGCAGCAGCAATGGCACGTCTGCCACTGGCGGGAACCGATTGGATTCCAGGTTGGCATTAACCAATTATCAATTAACAATTATCAATTATCAATTACCACTTGTTCATTGTTCATTGTTCATTAGACTTCTTGCATGAATCGATTTATATCAATTTTGAGGTAGGGGCGGGTTATGTGAAAATCTTTAATTTCAACAAATATCCTCTCAAAATCCGCCCCTACAAAAATATTCGTGCAAGAGGTCTATTGATAGCTGATGGTGGAAAAAACCGAAAAACAGAAGATGCTAGCAGGTGAGCTGTATTTTGCTCTCGATCCCGAACTGGCTGCGGATAACAAACGTGCGTCTCGTCTTTTGAGAATGTACAATGCCACGACTGAGTTAGAACCAGAATTGCGCTTTCAAATCCTCAAAGAATTATTTGGTAAAGTCGGATCTAAAGTGCAAATAGTACCTACTTTTCACTGCGACTATGGCAGCAATATCTATGCTGGCAACGGGTTCTACATGAACTATGGTTGTGTGATCCTAGATTGTAATCCCGTCCAGATTGGGGAAAATGTCTTATGCGGTCCTTACGTTCAGATTTACACCGCCTATCACCCTACCGAACCCGAAATTCGTCTTTCAGGTCGAGAACTCGCTGCGCCTATTACCATTGGTAATAATGTCTGGATTGGAGGCGGCGCGATTATTTGTCCTGGCGTTACGATTGGCGATAACACCACCATTGGCGCTGGTAGTGTGGTTGTGAAAGATATACCTGCCAACGTAGTAGCTGCGGGTAATCCCTGCCGGATCATTCGACATTTATCTTAAGAGGGGCTAGAGGCTAGGGGCTAGGGGTGAGGAGTCAGAAGTCAGTAGTCAGTAGTCAGGAGTTGTGAACTCAGGAGTTAGGAGAATTACAAACTAGCAATTCTTCCCCAGCCTCCCTTTGCTCCCCCATCTCCCCATCTCCCCATCTCCTCATCTCCTCATCTCCCCAGCTGCCCTTACGATGAATATTTAACACAAAACGAGATTATGCCTTCTGGTCGGACACACGATCGCATTACTTTGTGGGGTTTGCCCTTTATCACTGGTCTTACCTTCGGATCAACTGGCAGTGGTAATATAACCTTGATTGTGGCAGGGGCATATTTATTTAGTGGGCTGATGTTTGGTCCAGACTTGGATCTTTACTCTATACAATACAAGCGCTGGGGTTACTTACGCTGGATCTGGATACCCTACCAAAAAGCTTTACGGCATCGTTCACTGTTGTCACATGGGCTGATTATCGGTACAACAGTGCGGATACTATATCTAGCAATTTGGTTAAGCGTACTGGGGATTTTCTGCTTAGGCATAGCTCAGCTAGTGTGGGATGTAGGCTGGAATTGGCAATTTTTGATGCAGACGGCTAGGAATACACTAACTCAACACACTAGCCAATGGATTGCACTTTATCTAGGGCTAGAATTGGGAGCCATCAGTCATATTATCAGTGATTGGAGTACTTCCGCCTACAAACGCTTTCATAGTCGTGGCAAAATGAAGAAACGTAAATTAACTATGCGTAAAAATCGTCAAAAGGCTAATCGTTAACGCAGTAGGGAGTAGGGGAAGCAAAAGGGAGCAAAAGGGAGCAAAAGGGAGAATCATTAATTACCTTTACCCTTTACCCCTTTCCCTAACTACCAACTACCAACTACTAACTAAAAACAGGATGACTAACACGCAACAATCAAACGCTATAGCAGCATTGCAAAATTTGATCGATGTGGTAGCTTCGTTGCGATCGCCTGATGGTGGTTGTCCTTGGGATTTGGTTCAAACTCCCTCATCTTTGATTCCCTATGTGATTGAAGAAGCTTATGAGGTAGTAGATGCAATTCGCAGTGGAGATAAGCAGGCGATCGCTGAAGAATTAGGAGATTTACTCCTACAAGTTGTGCTACAATCGCAAATTGCTTCAGAAGAGGGTAGTTTCAGCTTAGCAGAAGTTGCCCAAGGAATCACTCAAAAGCTGATTCGCCGTCATCCTCATGTATTTGGTGATGTGAACGTCCAAAGCATTGATGAAGTGCGCCAAAACTGGGAAGAAATCAAAGCAGCAGAGAAAGGCGAATCTTTGGCTGCTAGTCAAACCTTGAGTAGTAAACTGGGTCGCTATGCTCGTACACTCCCGCCGTTAATGGCTGGTATGAAAATTTCCCAAAAAGCAGCAGCAGCAGGCTTTGAATGGGAGAATGTTGACGGTGTTTGGGCGAAATTTCAAGAAGAGTTAGCAGAATTTCAGCAGGCGATCGCTCACGAATCCCCAGCACAACAACAAGCTGAATTGGGAGATTTGCTGTTTGTCATAATTAATCTTGCCCGTTGGTATAAACTAGACCCTGACGCAGCACTACAAGGAACTAATCAAAGATTTATCGGGCGACTATCACAAGTTGAAACTCTGGCAGGTCGTCCACTTTCAGATTATACTTTGGAAGAATTGGAAACCCTCTGGCAGCAAGCTAAAGCCCAACTTGCTAAAGACAATCATTAGATCTCTTGCGAAAGTCTACATTAACCCACTAGTCTGCCACCCATGCCCACCAAATATATTGATTGTGGGCATGGGTGGCAGACTTTTGCTGATAAAATAATAAGTATAAAAGATAACTATGTGGTAAAAACAAAGAAGATCTACTAACAGCTAATAGCTAATTTCAGGCAAAATTTTTCGCCGCTAGCGATTCTCATTGAGAATCGCTAGCGGTTGTTTCCTCATCCTCTGACCACGTTCCACTTTTGATTTGATTAATCAACCGATAAACTTCTTCTAAAACTATTTTTTGAGCAGTATCATCGTCAGACTCGTCAAATGTATTACTAGCCGATACATTTAACTGCCGATTTTTAATTAAACGGCTTACTTTCTGAAGCAATTCATCAACTTTAGACCGCAGCTGCTGTATCTTTTGGAGAGACTGAGTTACATCAGACTGCGCCTGCTCTATTGTTTCCAAACGCTGATCTAAATCAGATTGCACCAGCCCTGTCATCTGAAATGACCGATCTAAATCAGAGTATAACTGCTCTGGTGTTCCGAAAGCAAAATTATCTAATTTGTGCGATCGCTCCAAACATTTGTTTGAAACAGACCTCAAATTTTGCGCTCGTTCCTGCAAAAGGTTGGAAACAGACCTCAAATTTTGCGCTCGTTCCTGCAAAAGGTTGGAAACAGACCTCAAATTTTGCGCTCGCTGCAGACATTTCTGTAAATTATTCTGCATCCACTGACCTTTTTGGATACATTCAATAGAATCATACTGCAACTGCTCAATTGAGCGTTTGAGTTGGCATTGCTGGCTATACAATCACGAATCCTCCCTTTGGATATGATTTAAGTATGTATAATATTTAAAGTATTAGGTAAAAATTTTAACATATTGTTTTTGATTCACTAACGCTAATAGTAGCGATCGCCACTCTAATTGAATATTGCAAATTAACCCTGTCCCGCGCTCAGCATCAATAGGATTAAAATTCAATTCTAAGGAATAATTTGGCAATTTTGCTAAAATTTGGTTTCCATGTCTTTGGCGCTTTCTCAAAAGTCATAATTGCTTACTCTATTGCTTGTTTTCCCCTGATTGCAATAGGGAACACATCAGCACATTTAAAAGTAGGGTTTAGTAACGCACCTAAGTGATACGTCTTGCGCCTTATGTCCTAAATAGTACTTCCGTGCTAGGGTCGGCAAAGAAGCGATCGCCTTATTTTTCTTTCATCAACTATATGTCTATTCTCCTAGCTGAGGATCTAACTAAAGTCTATCCTGTAGCCGTCAAAGAACCTGGTCTTAAAGGTACATTAGTCCACTTTTTTCGTCGTACCTACCGTTCAATCGAAGCTGTTAAGCAAGTCTCCTTTCAAATTGAACCTGGGGAAGTAGTTGGCTTTTTAGGCGCAAATGGAGCAGGAAAGACTACCACATTAAAAATGCTCACAGGTTTAATCCATCCCTCAGGGGGACGGGTTAGAGTAGCTGGACATATACCATTTCAGCGCAAACCTGCCTTTTTACAACAGATTACCCTAGTCATGGGGCAAAAGCAGCAGCTGATCTGGGACTTACCAGCACTAGATTCCTTAAAAATCAACGCCGCTATCTATGGACTGTCTAACCAAGAGTACCGACAACGGGTAGGCGAACTGACAGAGATGCTTGCGCTGCAAGACAAGTTGAACCAGCCTGTGCGTAAACTTTCCTTGGGTGAACGGATGAAAGCTGAACTACTAGCAGCACTTTTACATCAACCCAAAGTACTGTTTTTAGATGAACCAACACTGGGACTAGATGTGAACGCCCAAGTAGGAGTCAGGGAATTCTTGCGCGAGTACAACAAAAGATATGGCGCAACAATTCTATTAACTAGCCACTACATGGCAGATATTACCGCTTTGTGTCAGCGCGTAATGGTAATTCACCAAGGGCAATTAGTCTATGATGGCAGTTTAGATCGGTTAGTTGATAACTTTGCTCCCTATCGTGAAGTGCAAGTAGAACTTGCTCATCCTGTAGCTGAAAGTAAGTTATTACCCTACGGTGAAATAAAAACCGTTGAAGGTCAATTAGTGCGTTTCTGTATCAAGCGAGAAGCACTTACCCGTACAGTGGCGAAGATACTAGCAGAGTTAGATGTACTAGATTTAACTGTAACTGATCCACCAGTTGAAGAAATAATTGGGCGGGTATTTATGGCGGGGGCTGTTGTATGAATTCAACATTCAGAAAAGCTAGAGTTTTATTGGTAACATACTATGCCTATATGCTGGAATATCGGGCTGAGCTATTTTTGTGGGCTTTGTCCGGTAGCTTACCACTAATATTAATGGGAGTATGGACACAAGCAGCCCAAAGCGGACACTTTGGATTAGCGCCTGTAGATTTTGCTCGTTACTTTCTCTGTGTTTTCGTAATTAGGCAATTTACAGTCGTTTGGGTAATTTGGGAATTTGAAAAAGAAGTTGTGGAAGGGCGACTTTCTCCTCGGCTGCTACAACCAATCGATCCAGTTTGGCATCATGTCGCCTCTCATTTATCAGAAAGATTAGCGCGTTTGCCGTTTGCAGTCGTGTTGGTGGCGCTATTTTTCACACTTTATCCTCAAGCTTTCTGGATACCAAGCCTGGGGAATGTTTTACTATTTATAGTATCAGTTCTGCTTGCTTTTGTTCTACGATTTCTCATCCAATATACTTTTGCTTTATTTGCTTTTTGGACTGAAAGAGCTAATGCAATTGAAAACTTTTGGTTTTTATTTTTCCTGTTTTTTTCAGGTATGATTGCGCCGCTAGAAATGTTTCCTCCTACTTTGCGCCAAGTTGTTCTTTGGACTCCTTTTCCTTATTTAATTCATTTTCCAGCTTCGGTTTTAATTGGACTACCAGTTAATCTAGTGCAAGGGTTTTTGGTAACGGTAGGTTGGTGTGTGGTGTTTTTCGTTTTCAACCGTTGGCTATGGCGGCGGGGGTTAAAGCAGTATTCGGGGATGGGGGCGTAGGGATTTTGGATTAATGTCGCGCAAAGACGCAAAGGCGCTAAGAAAAGGTAAGGTAAGTGCGTTTTGGTATTAGGAACGCGAAGATGATTTTAAATTTTGGATTGGGGATAATGTTAAGTTGAAAGTTTGCCTATCAATTCATTTTGTCAAAAAGTTTTCGCCCCAACTCTAATGCCTCTTGCCGTTCCTCATTTGTTAGGTAATCATCACCATGTCGCCCACTAGGGCATCGGCGAGGATCGCCTCATGCTTCTAAATAACGCTGTCGTCCTATAAGCAAGATTTCATGTAGTCTTGCATATTGCTATTTTTCTAGTTCAGTCGGTTGTTTCATAATTGTGATATCCATTCACGCGGAACAATATCACCGTTTGGCTTCAAAGACGCTAGGGGTGTTCTGGTAACTTCCAAGCTCGCCCTTGACAGTGAACAAAACCATCCTTGACAAAGATACCAGCAAGTTTTCGCATCAACAAAAAGGCTTCTTGTCGTTCTTCATCTGTTAAGTAATCATCACCATTTCTACCACTAGGACAACGCCCAGGATCACCACCTGCTTCTAAATAACGCTGTCGTCCTAGTGCCATGATTTGGGCTAGTCTTACATCTTGCTGTTTTTGTAAATCCGTCTGTTCTTTCATAGTTCCGTAATCCATTCACCAGGTACAATATCACCGTTTTGTAGCAGGTAAGCTCTTGGTAAGACAGGACTGAGAGTTATCAACAACCAAATGCCCGTATTTTCATCATAAAGTCTGAATTGGAGTAGTTCTAAAGTTTCCAAAGCATTTAAAATCAGATATTGTGCTTCTGTCGGTTCCACTAGGGATATAATTTTGTAGATTTACCAAGCGTGATTTTACAGCGAATAAAGAATTCTTTGATACAGAAGATAAGTGGCGATCGCACCATTCCACCTTACTTAAATGCACTGCTGTGAAACGTTAAACTCAAAGCAATATTTTTTATGTTACTGGGGAGGAGTGAACCTCCAAACTTTGTTACCTGGCTAAGCCTGTTAACGAGAATATATAGATATAAAGGAGTTTTGGTAGTGTGAAACGATATTTTGATGTATTGAAGCTATTATGGGGGGCAGCGATCGCAGCTGAGCTAGAGTACCGAGTCAACTTTATTCTCGCTACACTCACCAGTCTAGGTAATCTCTCAGGCAGTTTGTTTGGACTGTTTTTGTTCTATCGCACTGGTTACACTTTCCAAGGATGGCGATGGGAGGAAGCTTTGATAGTGCTGGGCATTTTTACTTTGCTGCAAGGCTTTTCCAGTACTTTTCTGGCTCCTAATTTGAACAAAATAGTCGATCATGTCCAAAAGGGAACGCTGGATTTTGTATTATTAAAACCGATCAGTAGTCAGTTTTGGCTTTCTATTCACACTCTCTCACCTTGGGGAATACCAGATATATTATTTGGAGCAATATTAATTGGCTATGCAGGTGGGAGACTCGGTTTAAAAATCAGTGACTACCTAATCAGTGTTATTCCGCTTGTATTTGGTCTTGCCAGCCTCTACAGCCTATGGTTTATGCTGGGAGCAACTAGCATCTGGTTTGTCAAAATTTACAACGTTACAGAGGTGCTAAGAGGTCTACTGGAAGCGGGGCGGTATCCTATGGTTGCTTATCCCATTGCTTACCGTTTCTTCTTTACGTTCGTTGTGCCTGTAGCTTTCTTAACTACTGTTCCCGCTGAAGCAATGCTAGGTCGTGTGCAGATAGGTTGGGTAGTTGGTGCAGCAGTGTTAGCGGTGTGTCTATTAATTGTAGCCCGTTTCTTTTGGGGTTTTGCCCTGCGGTTTTATACCAGTGCTTCTAGTTAGTTATACCAATTCTATTTGTTTTTGCATAGATTTGATCCCCCCAACCCCCCTTAATAAACCCCTGCGAGGGGGGATCGTTTGTGGCGTAGTTACAAAGAACTGGTATTAGATATTCGCCGCTAGACAGAGGAATTGTGTCAGTTTGTTTGAAATCAATGGAAAGAGCAAGACAAGTTAAGAGGGACAATTGATGGAAACGACACGGCTGGGAAAAACTGATGTGACTATCAGCGCGATCGGTTTGGGGGGAATGCCTATGTCAATAAGCAGTAGACCCCCAGAAGACCAATCAATTAAGGTGATTCATCGCGCCCTCGATCTAGGTGTGACTTTAATAGACACAGCTGATTCATATTGTCAAGATGAGTCAGATAAACACCACAATGAGCGACTAATTAGCAAGGCACTGAGGCAGTATCAAGGGGATGTTAGCCAGGTGATCGTAGCCACTAAGGGGGGTCTGATGCGTCCTAATGGTAGCTGGACTCGCAACGGCAACCCCGACCACTTGCGGGAGACAATTCGAGTAAGTTTTGAGTCTCTAGGCGGCGAAAAACCGATTGATGTTTGGCAATATCACGCACCTGATCCAAACTACACGATTGAGGAATCACTTACACCTGCCAAAGAAGCTGTGGAAAAAGGTTTAATTCGGTTTGTGGGTGTTTCTAATTTCTCGGTTGAACAAATTAAACGCGCCCGTGATGTGGTTGATATTGTATCTGTCCAAAACCAGTACAACCCTTGGCATCGTCAGCCGGAATCTGATGGCGTTCTGGAGTACTGTGAAAAGAATGGTCTAACTTTCCTTCCTTGGAGTCCTTTAGGTGGTAGCAGCCGCGTTAAAAGGCTAGAAGATTTTCCAGTCATCTGTGAGCTAGCGAAGGAAAAAGGAGTATCAGTATACGCAACTGTACTCGCATGGCTGCGGGCAAAGTCTCCCTGCGTAGTGCCTATCCCTGGTGCTAGCAAAACGGGCAGTATTGAGGATTCGGTGCGATCGCTTGACGTAAAACTTTCGCCCCAGGAAGTAAAGCAAATTGACGAGACTAGCAGCTAGAAGAGGGCAGAGTTGCCCCCCAGCAGAGTTGCCCCCCAGCAGAGTTGCCCAGGGGGAGAGTGGGAGATAAATTTATATCCATATGCTCTAGCCTCTAGTTCCTCCAGCCCCTAGCCCCTAGCCTCCAGCCCCTAGCCCCTAGTCACTGGTTCCACTGGTTCCACTGGTTCCACTAGCCTCTAGCCTCCAGCCCCTAGCCCCTGGTTCCTCCAGCCCCTAGCCCCTAGCCCCTAGTTCCACTGGTTCCTCCAGCCCCTAGCCCCTAGCCCCTAGCCTCTGGTTCCACTGGTTCCTCCAGCCCCTAGCCCCTAGCCCCTGGTTCCACTGGTTCCTCCAGCCCCTAGCCCCTAGCCCCTAGCCCCTCAGAAAAACTATAGATTTTTTGGGTTTCTAGTTGGCTAAAGATGGATGAAGGTAGGGTTTGCTTACTAAAGGTTTGTCGATCTAGCTTGACTTGTAGACCACTTAAAGGATCGTCGCCTGGAGAAACCAAAAATTCAAGTTGCTCGATGTAAGGCAAAGCTGCTACACTATCCAAAATTTGGGCGATCGCCTGTAAATATGGGTGATTGTGTTGCTTATACCAATCCGCAGCAGCAATTTTCGCCTGATCGAAACCTAAGTGAACAGTCAAAGAAGGTTTACCGAAAAGGGCGATCGCTACTGGTCTTGCTTCTTCCTGTAATAATAGGTGATGGTTTCTGGCTAAATACCGCAGTTTTTCTAGGCGATCGTATCTTTCTGTTACGGCTAAAGGTTCATCCTGCCAGTGTAAAGCTACAGTAACAAGATAAGTCTGTAATAGCATATGACCCAATTTTTGGGCTTTTGTCGCTAGATAATTGGAATTATAGTCAGTGGCTTCAATTAGTAACGGCACTCGATCTACCACTTCCAAACCATAACCTTTCAACCCAGCAATCTTGCGAGGATTGTTTGTAATTAGGCGAATTTGCTTTACTCCCAAATCGTTTAGCATCTGCGCCCCCATACCATAATCTCGCAAATCAGCAGGGAACCCCAAACGCTCATTTGCTTCGACTGTATCCAAGCCCAAATCTTGTAACGAATAAGCTTTTAATTTATTAACTAAACCAATTCCCCGCCCTTCTTGCCGTAGGTAGACGACTACACCGTTACCTGCATTTTCAATCATTTTCAAAGCCGCTTGTAGCTGCATCCGGCAGTCACAGCGTAAAGAACCCAAAGCATCACCTGTGAGACATTCTGAATGCATTCGCACCATCACAGGTTGATCTTGAAATTCATCTGGCTTCCCCTTGACAATTGCGACGTGTTCTGTATCGTCTAGGGTATGTCGATAAGCGTAAATTTGGAAATTACCAAACTCGGTGGGTAGATTAGTGACAGTTTCGCGGACAACAAAGCGATCGTGCTTGAGACGATAGCTAATTAAATCGGCAATGCTGATAATTTTTAGTTGATGAAGTTTTGCATATTCAAACAGTTGGGGCAATCGTGCCATCGAACCATCAGGATTTTGGATTTCACAAATTACCCCAGCTGGATAAAGTCCAGCTAATCTGGGTAAATCAACACCCGCCTCTGTATGTCCTGCGCGTTTGAGGACTCCTCCTTCTCTTGCCCGAATGGGGAAGATGTGTCCAGGGCGGCGTAAATCTGAGGGTTTTGTACCTGGGTTGATGGCTACTTGGATAGTACGGGCGCGGTCTTCAGCTGAAATTCCAGTTGTGACACCTAGATGATATGCAGCATCAATGCTGATAGTAAAGGCAGTTTGGTTACTGTAGGGAGTATTATGGCTTTCGGGAATGTTGCTTACCATCAAAGGCAAGTCGAGTTCATCGAGGCGATCGCCCGTCATTGCCAGACAAATCAGCCCCCGTGCATACACTGCCATGAAATTAATCATATCCGGTGTAGCAAACTGGGCGGCGCAAATTAGGTCGCCTTCATTTTCTCGGCTTTCATCATCTACCACTACAACCGAACGCCCAGCTTTGAGGTCTGCTAAAGCGGCATCTATTGAGTCAAACTGAAAAGATTGATTTAAAGTGTTCTGAGGCTGCTGCACAAAGAATTTCGGGGTAAAGAAACTGTAAAGTTTATTAAACTTCGCTTATTTTTGATTTTAGCTGCTTTGAATGTATAGCTGTTACGAGAACGCTGTTAGCCTTGCGCTGACTTAGTTCCTCTTTGTTTCTAGCAGATGGTTATCCTTGTAACCAGGCGCGTCAATTGTGTTGCTACTCGCGCTTTCGCTAAAAGCTAATCGCTAAAAGCTAAAAGCTAAAAATAGCAAAAATTGTTGCAACTAAAGTCTAACTTTTAGTACTACAATGCAGCGAAAGTTAATAAGCGCCTGCTGAGAGCGAATCACTTTTAACAACAAAAGCGTATTTTAAGGATTGATCATCATGGGCAATGAAGGACGCGTATCGGTAGGAATTGTTGGCGCGTCAGGATATGGCGGGGTGCAACTGGTAAGACTGTTAATGGATCATCCAGAAGTAGAACTCGTCTATTTAGGCGGCGATAGTAGTGCTGGCAAGTCTTTTGCAGACATTTACCCACATTTTGCTCATCGGGTAAACCTGCCAATAGAACCAGTAGATCCAGAAATAATTGCCTCTCGGTGTGAGGTAGTATTTCTCTCACTGCCGAATGGTTTTGCTTGTCAAATGGCTCCATTACTGGTAGAGAGAGGATGTAAAGTTTTAGATTTATCTGCTGACTATAGATTTAGCGATCTGGAAACCTACCAAACCTGGTATGGCAAACAAAGAAACGATTACAGTGTAGCGGCACTCGCTGTTTATGGCTTGCCAGAACTGTACCGCGATCGCATCGCCGAAAGTCAGCTGATTGGTTGCCCTGGCTGCTATCCTACCGCTAGTCTATTGGCACTCTCACCACTGCTCAAGCAAGGCTTAATTGTCCCTGAAACTGCTATTATCGATGCTAAATCCGGCACTTCTGGCGGTGGTAGGCAAGCTAAAACTGGATTACTGCTAGCTGAAGCAGACAATTCTCTAGGAGCATATGGCGTTGCTAGTCATCGCCATACCCCCGAAATTGAGCAAATTTGTAGTGATTTAGCTAGTCATCAAGTGACAGTACAATTTACCCCCCATTTGATTCCAATGGTGCGCGGCATCTTAGCAACTGTTTATGCTACACTACGCGATCCTGGCTTGATCAGAGAAGATTTGATCACTATTTATACAGCTTTCTACCGTAACAGTCCTTGGGTATCTATTTGTAACAGTGGCATTTATCCTCAAACAAAATGGGCTTGCGGCAGTAACCTTTGTTACATCGGGATCGAAGTTGACCAAAGGACTGGACGGGTAATTGTTATGTCAGCGATTGATAACTTAATCAAAGGACAAGCAGGACAAGCCATCCAGTGTTTGAACTTGATGATGGGTTGGGACGAGACATTGGGATTACCCAAGTTAGGGTTTTATCCTTAAGAGGGGCTAGAGGAACCAGAGGAACTAGAGGAACCAGAGGCTAGCTTGAGTATATAAATATTATCTCCCCAGCCCCCCAGCCCCTCTGCTCCCCAGCCCCCCAGCTCTCTACCTCGGTCCCATTCCCATAGTCCCAGCGTAAACTGCGCGATCGCCCAGTTCATCTTCAATCCGCAACAGGCGGTTATATTTTGCTACTCGTTCGCTGCGACACAGAGAACCAGTTTTGATTTGCCCGGATCTAGTGGCGACGGCTAAATCAGCAATTGTGGTGTCTTCGGTTTCACCGGAACGATGACTAATGATCGAGCGGAAATTGTTGCGAGTTGCTAAGTCAATCGTTTCTAAGGTTTCGGTGAGAGAACCAATTTGATTGAGCTTAATCAAAATGGCGTTACCAGATCTTTGCGAAATCCCTTTTTGTAAGCGATTCGCGTTAGTGACAAATAAATCATCACCTACGAGTTGGACGCGATCGCCTATTTTTTGGGTGAGCAACTGCCAGTGTTGCCAATCTTCCTCATGTAACCCATCCTCAATTGAAACAATCGGATATTGAGTAACTAGACTGGCTAAATAATCAACAAAATCTGTTGGAGCATGAGGCTTACCATCATATACATATTGACCGTCTTTGTAAAACTCACTAGCGGCAACATCCAAAGCCAAAGCTACTTCTTCACCTGGCTTGTAACCAGCTTGTGCGATCGCACTCATCAGTAACTCCAAAGCTGCCTGATTTGACTCCAAATTGGGAGCAAAGCCGCCTTCATCTCCCACACCAGTGAGCAAACCCTTTTCATCCAATACCTTACTCAAAGCCACAAATACTTCTGCTCCCCAACGCAGCGCTTCGCGGAACGAAGACGCGCCAACCGGAACGATCATAAATTCCTGAAAATCCACATTATTAGCCGCGTGTGCGCCACCATTGATCACGTTCATCAACGGTACTGGTAGCAAATTGGCTAAAGGAGTACCCAAATAGCGATAAAGCGGCATTCCTAGCACTTCTGCCCCTGCCTTCGCTGCTGCCAACGAAACTGCCAAAATTGCATTTGCCCCTAGCTGGGCTTTGTTGGGAGAACCATCTAGAGAAATCATTGTGCGATCCAAAAGTTGCTGGTTCAACACATCCATATCAACCAGCTGGGGAGCAATTGTCTGGTTTACGTTCTGCACCGCCTTGAGTACTCCTTTACCTCCATAGCGGCTTTTGTCATTGTCTCGTAGTTCGTGAGCCTCAAAAGTTCCCGTCGAAGCACCACTGGGAACTTGGGCTACTCCCACAATTCCACTAACTAAATGCACTTCGGCTTCTACGGTAGGTCGCCCGCGAGAGTCAAGAATTTCTCTGGCTACAATGTTTTCAATGGCAGTTTCTAGAGTGATATTCATCTATCTTGTGTCCTTGGTATGAGTGCGTTTCTAGCGAGTTGCCAACAGTTAAGTTACCCTACCCGATTGTTTAGCATAGGGGTTTACGAGACTCTAGTAGTTGAGGTTAACGAAGATTTTCTGGGATGATGTTAGAGCATCTTGAGATTAGTTTAGTTTCCCGCACCCGTTGGGCTTGACTTGTATTTAAATTGATTTTTCTACGATTTATCAGCCTTTAGCTATTAGCCATAAACTATAAGCAATCTTAAGATCTAAATCAGTAGTCAAGGAATCAGGAGGAAACTATGCGATTACTACACACTATGTTGCGGGTTGGCAACCTGGAAGAGTCCTTGAAGTTCTACTGTGAAATCCTGGGGATGAAGTTGCTGCGGCAGAAAGATTATCCTGGGGGCAAGTTTACCTTAGCTTTTGTTGGCTATGGTGATGAGTCTGAGCATACGGTTTTAGAACTAACCTACAACTGGGAAGTCGAGCAGTACGACTTGGGTAATGCTTATGGTCATATTGCCATTGGAGTTGATGACATTTACAGCACTTGTGAGGAAATAAAGGCACGGGGCGGTAAAGTTGTAAGAGAGCCAGGACCGATGAAACACGGTTCGACGATAATTGCTTTTGTCGAAGATCCTAATGGTTATAAAGTAGAACTGATTCAGGAAAGTTCCAGAACAAATACTGCTCAGCCCTCGTCGCAACGTCAATTGGTATCTCAATAAGAGGCGCTATAGCTAGAGGCGCTATAGCTAGAGGAACCAGAAGAAGAGGGGAAAAGGGGAGAATCATTAATTACGCTCTTACGAATTACCTTTACCGCAATACCTCTTTACCCTTTACCCTCTCGCCTTTTGCTTGCCTCTTGCCCCAGCGCTCGCCCCTCACTGCCAGGTAGTAATGGTAGGCTAATAACGATCGCGCTCTTAGTCCCAAATCGTCCAGCAACTTTCGTTCAATATTTTCTTTTTAGATTAAATCTAAGATCCCCTATTCAAAATACAAAATTGTCAAGATGCAGCCCACTGACCCGACTAAATTTACTGATGAAGCCTGGGAAGCAATTGTAAAATCTCAGGATGTAGCACGACGTTTTCAGCAACAGCAGCTAGAGGTCGAGCATTTAGCTATTGCTTTACTAGAACAAAAGGGACTGGTCGATCGCATCCTAAGTCGATCCTCTGTTGATGTAACACGATTGCGAGAGCAACTTGAAGCTTTTACAGCGCGTCAGCCCAAAGTTGGTAAGAGCAGCCAACTTTACCTCGGTCGTCATTTAGACTCGATGCTAGACCGAGCAGATGCAACCAAAGATAATTGGCAAGATAAGTTCATTTCGGTTGAACATTTACTTGTGGCTTTGGCAGAAGATGAACGAGTTGGTCGTCGGTTACTCAAAGGCTTTAACCTTGATCCATCAGGGTTAGAATCTACAATTAAGGCTGTTCGAGGTAGCCAAAAAGTCGTAGATCAAGCTCCTGAGTCACGCTACGCAGCTCTTGAAAGGTATGGTCAAGATTTAACCGAACAAGCTAAATCAGGCAAGCTCGATCCGGTAATTGGTCGAGATGAAGAAATTCGACGAGTGATTCAGGTATTATCCCGCCGTAGCAAAAATAATCCAGTTCTGATTGGTGAACCTGGGGTGGGTAAAACAGCGATCGCCGAAGGTTTAGCCCAACGTATTATAAATGGCGATGTCCCCGAATCTCTCAAAGAGCGTCAACTGATTACCCTGGATATGGGTAGTCTAATTGCTGGGGCAAAATATCGCGGCGAATTTGAAGACCGTTTACGGTCTGTCTTGCGCGAAGTCACCGAGTCTAACGGTAAAATTGTCCTATTTATTGACGAATTACACACCGTAGTCGGCGCAGGTGGCACAAGCCAAGGCGCAATGGATGCCGGAAACTTGCTCAAACCAATGTTAGCGCGGGGAGAACTGCGTTGTATTGGGGCAACTACTCTCGATGAATACCGCAAACACATCGAAAAAGATGCAGCACTCGAACGCCGCTTTCAGCAGGTATTTGTCGATCAGCCTACGGTAGAAACGACAATTTCGATTCTACGTGGCTTGAAACAACGCTATGAAGTGCATCACAGTGTTAAAATTACTGATTCGGCACTGGTAGCAGCTGCTACTCTTTCCCATCGCTACATTACAGAGCGCTTCTTACCAGATAAAGCAATTGATTTGGTGGACGAGGCAGCAGCTCAGCTGAAAATGGAAATAACCTCCAAGCCAGCCGAATTGGAAGCAATTGATCGGCGGTTGATGCAGTTGGAAATGGAAAAGCTTTCCATCGCTGGAGAAGATCAACGCGCCCCTATCACTAGAGAACGTCTAGAGCGGATCGAACAAGAAATCGCCGCACTAAAGGAGAAACAGGAGCAATTTAACTCGCAATGGCAAGGTGAAAAGCAACTGTTAGATGCTATCAGTGCCATGAAAAAAGAAGAAGAGACGCTGCGGGTGCAAATTGAGCAAGCAGAACGGGCGTACGACCTCAACACAGCAGCTAGACTCAAGTATGGAAAATTGGAAGTATTGCAGCGCGATCGCGAAGCAATGGAAACTCAGCTAGTAGAAATCCAAAGTCGTGGTTCTACTCTGTTGCGCGAAGAAGTAACAGAATCCGACATTGCTGAAATTGTCGCCAAGTGGACAGGTATTCCAGTAAATCGATTGCTAGCATCTGAACGCCAAAAATTGCTGCAACTAGAAAGCCACCTACACGAACGAGTCATCGGTCAATCTGAAGCTGTCTCGGCTGTTGCTGCTGCTATTCGCCGCGCTAGGGCTGGGATGAAAGATCCCGGTCGCCCAATTGGTTCTTTCTTGTTTATGGGACCGACAGGGGTGGGTAAAACTGAGCTAGCAAAAGCTTTAGCACAATTTATGTTTGACTCCGAGGATGCCATAGTTCGCTTGGATATGTCGGAGTACATGGAAAAAGGCTCTGTCATGCGGCTAGTGGGAGCGCCGCCTGGATACATTGGCTACGACGAAGGTGGTCAACTATCAGAAGCTATCCGCCGTCGTCCTTACTCGGTTGTGCTACTAGATGAGGTGGAAAAGGCACACCAGGATGTTTTCAATATGTTCTTGCAAGTGCTAGATGATGGGCGAATCACTGATTCTCAAGGTAGAACAGTTGATTTTCGCAATACTGTGATTGTTATGACCAGTAATATCGGCAGTGAACATATTCTGGATGTATCTGGAGATGATAGCAAGTACGAACAGATGCAGCAACGAGTCTTGGAGGCGTTGCGATCGCACTTCCGTCCAGAATTTCTCAACCGTGTTGACGACATCATCCTCTTCCACACTCTTGACCGTCGTGAACTGCGCCAAATTGTTGGTATTCAACTTAAGCGAGTAGAAAAACTGTTAGATGAGCAAAAAATTGCTATCAAGCTATCTTCAGCCGCCCAAGATTATCTAGCTAATGTGGGTTATGACCCCGTTTATGGCGCTCGTCCGCTCAAACGCGCGATTGTGCGGATGGTAGAAAATCCCTTGGCAACTAAGTTATTAGAAGGTTCTTTCACCGAAGGAGACACGATTATTGTAGATTACCAGGACGGTAGTCTATCCTTTGATCGCCAAACTAAAACGCCCAACAAGCAGCCTGCCATCCCAAGTACATAAAAAGATCAAGCATCATTTGTTACCCTTTACATTGTAAATTTGCTTAGGAGGTGAAATTGTCCTGATGTAAACATTTTTGACCCTATGAGTAAGTAATTTTCAGCGAATTAATCTCGATATTTTAGTAGTTATTCTTGTCATGTGGGCGGAGTGTGGTATCACTACCACACCAAGGGATCTTGCTCGCCCTGATTACCGTGATTTAATTTTATTTGTAAATATCTATACAGCAGAAGAGGTGATAGATGTAGTAACTATTTAATCGTTAGCTGCTCAAAAAGGGCGATTTTAAGTCTTTTTTGCCTAAAACAGCATCCTGATGTAAATTAAGATTTGTATAGGGAAGTGTGAAAAAGCGTTATATAATCTTATTGCATTGCTTGCCTTTTTTATAAATAAGTGTTGCTAGGCTGGGAAAGTAAAAAATCATACCTGGGGCTGAGGAGGCTGTTGACCAAAGATATATGTAATTTGAGGAGGGCGAGGGGGAAAAGAAAATAGCGATCGCTATTTTAATTAATTCAAAGTAATCAATAGTGATCTTGTTAATATCGGAAAAATATATCAGACAAAAACCCTTTGTTGGAGGATTTATCGATGACTGATTCTGTAACAATCACTCGCCCAATTCCTAAATCAAAAGATAGACTAGCACATTGGTTTCCTTACCTATTCTTGGGTTTATTAGCCAATGCAGCGATTTGGGTTAGTGCTGTAATGTACCTAAAACTGAAAGCACCAACCTACACCAGCACATGGGCTATTAACGTACCTGTAACAACAACAGGCGCTAGAGTGTCTCTACCTGACATTGGACAGACCTCTTTTGACAGTACGTCGCCCTACAGTGTCAGTACTCAAGACCCTAGACAAAATTATAAATTTGTGGCTGAGAGTGATGCCGTATTGAAAGCAGCAGCAGATGGGCTCAATATGTCCCCAGAAGAGTTTGGTTCACCCAAAATCAAGCTGTCTGACAGCACCTCTATTATTCTGTTCCAGGTACAAGGCTCGACTCCAGAACAAGCTCGAAATAAATCAATGGCTCTTTACAGAGCCTTGCAAGCAAGAGTAAATGAGCTGAGAGTGCAAGAGTTTGTTCAGCGCGATGCTAGCTTCCAGTCTTCCCTCTCCGCTTCTCAGAAGAAGTTAGAAATTGCTCAAAAGCGGCTTTCTGATTACAAAGCCCAATCTGGCTTGAACTCCAACGATCAAATAAAATCTCTTTCAGACAACATTGAACAGCTACGTAAACAAAGAGCAGAAATAGCAGCTCAACAGCAGCAATCAAATGCTCAGATGAAGCAGCTAGCCGCTAGTTTAAATTTATCCGACCAGGAAGCGGCGGATGCTTTTGTGCTTCAAGCAGACCAAATTTTTCAGCAAAACGTCAGAAACTACAGTGAAGCTAGCAGTAATCTAGTTACTTTAAGCGCCAGATTTCTACCCAATCATCCAACAATTCTTGCTGAAGAAGCTAAGCGAGACGCTGCTAAAGTTGCTCTGCTGAGCCGCAGCCAGTCTCTTTTAGGGCGACCTGTTAGCCAAGCACTGCTACAAAAATTAAACCTCAATAGTGGTGGGGGGGCGCAAGAAAGCCTTTTCCAAGGATTGATTAATCAGCAAGCACAGAACCGAGGATTTCAATCTCAAGCTAGGGAAACTGACAGACAGATTTTGCTACTTGAAAATAGACTCACTAACTTATCTCAAAAAGAAACTACCTTAGAAGCTCTCAAGCGAGATTTGCAAGTTGCTGAAGCAGTATTTACCTCAACTCTAGCTAACTTAGACATTAGCAGAACAAACGCCTTTGGGTCTTATCCCCTACTGCAAATGATTGCAGATCCTAGCTTAGCCAAGGCTCCTAGTTCACCTAAAAAGGATCTTGTATTGGTAGGTGCAGCCGCCAGCTCTTTGTTTATTACCGCTGGAATACTAGGATTAGGGTTACGTAAACGCCGAAATTTGTTGTTGGAAGAGAAAAAGAAGTTTCGAGTAACTGAAAAAGCATCGGAATTTTAGTAACTCAACATAAATATACTTTTTTGTGTCTTGTATTTGTGAATAGGTGCGATCAGGGGGTAATAGGAGCAACACGTATGACCATCAAACCTCAAAACCTTGAGGAACGACTAATTTGGTACACCATAGTCTGGACTTATGGTTTGTATTTCCTGGGAGCCCAGTTTATCTGGGTTCCTTTACTTGCCTATTTCCTAGGGCTACGCCTTTGTAAAAAACTCTGGGATCAAACTGAAGATACACCAACAAAAGAAAAGATTTATATTCCTGTTTCTGTGTGGCTATGGATTATTGCTGTATTAGTCGTGGAAATAGCTCTAATAATGGCTCACATAGATTTTGATTTAGGTTGGTCAAAAATGATTTTTACCACGGTCAACAGCTGGGGTAGAAGCTGGGCTTTAATGGCACTATTTCCTTTAATTGGTTGCCTAAATATTCGACCACAATTAATTTACCGAGCAGCCTGTATCCTTTGCTTGCAAAGCTTAGTTTTAACTATATTTTGTTATTTAATCAATTTGGCGAACTTATCCCTTCCAGCATATATTTCTCCATTGGTTATGTTTAAAGGTCCAAGCAGTAACTACATGGTAGATTTGTTTGTGCTTGGTGGAGATGCTGGGGAAGATAGACAGTTTCGTCTGCAATTATTTACTAATTTCGCTAATAACTTGGGAATTGTAGGCAATATTTATTTTTTTATTACTAGCCAAGAAGCAAATAAAAGGTGGCGGTTGATTGGTATGATTGGAGCCGCTGCTATGGTTATAGGTTCAGGCTCAAGGTCAACTATATTTAGTCTAGCACTTGTACCAATCCTAACTTGGCTATTGACAAGTTTTACCCCGTCTCTACAGATTGCGGCAGGTGTAACAAGTCTGATTACAGGTATGATTGCCCCTCAGATAATTGATTTTTTAGACAATACATGGAACAAAGCTATTAAGGGTTATAGAAGCAGTTCTGCCGTAGTTAGAAAACGATTAGAAGAAGTTGCACTCAACCGTTGGACAGAAGCGCCGATTTGGGGACATGGGTTTGTAGCAGAAAGAGGACCAAAATATACAGAACATATGCCAATTGGCAGTCACAATCAATGGCCTGACCTTCTTTATATCAGGGGATTTGTAGGTTTCAGTGCTATTCTAGTGGTTATGTTGTGTACGACGGCAGATCTAATTATTAAAGCTCAGAAAAGCGCGATCGCCAAGGCAGCATTAAGTATCTACCTAGTTTTGTGGATATCTACTACAGCTGTAGATATAGAAGCATCTGCCTATTTATATTGGCCTGGTTTGATCATAACGGGTATTGCTTTCAACCAAAAAACATCTACCGTCCTAAGTCCAATTAAAACTTACACCACTACATAATCCCATATTTCTGGGTTATATGCATATTATCGCTTTAGAAAATCATCCGTCTTCTTTACGGGGTGGTCAAGAATTATTCTTATTAGAAACTTGTCGTGGTTTAGCTCGACGTGGACATAGTATCAGCCTACTATATATAAACGAAGGCAATCTGCTTGAGGAATATCAAAAGTTTTCTACCCATATATTCAAGGTTGATAGTTTCTGTATAGACCGTAGTAATATTTCGCGTATATTCAATTTCTTCGCTGATATTTGGAATACTCCCACCAGCCCTTCTAGCGTAGTCTTGAGTAATCAATATCATGACACCTTATTTGGTTCTTTATTAGCCTTATTTAAAAATATTTCCCATATTTGTTTTCTTCAACTACCTCCACTTGAACATGGCTTTCCCCGTCCGCTTGCAATTGGACTCAAAGGCGTAAAACATTTCATTGCTGTCTCAAATCAGACTAAATTAGATTGGATTAAAAATGGATTTGAGCCAAAAAAAATTGATGTTGTACACAACGGAA
This sequence comes from uncultured Chroococcidiopsis sp., assembly GCA_964248365.1. Lineage (GTDB taxonomy): Bacteria > Cyanobacteriota > Cyanobacteriia > Cyanobacteriales > Chroococcidiopsidaceae > Chroococcidiopsis. The sequence goes on from CAXTYC010000006.1 coordinate 56,472, forward strand.
CTAACTCTGATATCTTCAAACCCCCGCTTAGTTTTTCTCTAAATAGGGAAAAATGGAATATTCCTGAAAACACCAAAATTATTTCCTATGTAGGGAGACTAGATAGAGAAAAAGGACTGGAAACGCTAATTAAAGCCTTTGCTTTATTCAAAAAAAGCTGTCAAGACAGCAAGCTGTTAGTTGCAGGAAAGCCTTTAACCCAAGGTGAAGAATATAAAAAATCTTTAGAACAGCTAGTGATTGATTTAGGAATAGAACAAGATGTAAACTTCTTGGGTCATGTGGCTAATACTACCTCTGTCTATCAAGTTAGTGATGTCGCCGTCTTGCCCAGTTTATGGTCTGAACCTTTTGGTAGAAGCAATATTGAATCAATGGCTTGTGGAATACCTGTAGTAGCTAGCCGCATAGGAGGCATTACGGAAATTTTGACAGGAGAATTCCAAAATGGGCTGTTTGAGCCTGGAAATGAATACGATCTAGCAAACACTTTAGATAGAATTGTGTATTGGAGAGATAAAGACCCAACCCTGGGTAAGCGATGCCGAGATCATATTTTGTCTAAATTCACTTTAGACACAATGGTTGATGGAATTGAAAAAGTATTACTAAGGGTAGTTAAAACATGAATAAAATTTTGTAATCATACACTTAATGTTAATGCAACTGTATTTGAGCGCAAATTCGATATTTTCAACAATCTAATTAAGCAAACAAAGATTAATATTAAAATATCTATTCCTAGAAATAGTTAGCTCAAATTATGCATAGGAAAGATAAAAACTTAAAAAGAGACAAGTGATACTAATATCATGTTGTGTCCAAGTTCCCATAACTTCAGATCTTGCATCTGCGTTTGTTGCCTGGAGGCTCTTGCTTGCTAACCCTCAAAGGCAAGGCGAAAGCGTATTCACCAAAAAATAGAGAAGAGCCTCATTAAATACTGGTGCAAGATCTGAGTTGAGGCACAATGGTTAATGAAATTGAGATCTTATTAACAGTGATAGAAAAATGAAATCTTACTTTAGTAAGTTATCCCAAAAAACAGAGCCTAGCGTTATACTGAAGAACTATAATAATCAGCATAATTATGCAGCAAGTACCTCATCTGAAGTTTGTAGGACTGCAAAGGAGCAAATGCCAACTATTTCTGTTGTTATTCCTGCCTACAACGCTGATCGAACCATTCTAGAAACCATTAAATCAGTTCAGCAGCAAACATTCTCTGATTTTGAAATAATTGTTATTGATGATGGTTCGGAGGATCAAACTTTAAAGGTACTTAGTCAAGTTGAAGATCCTCGCCTCAAAATTTATTCCTATAACAACAGTGGTCCATCAGTAGCTCGCAATCTTGGTATATCTCATTCTACTGGTGAGTATATTACATTCATCGATGCTGATGATTTATGGACACCAGATAAATTAGAAGCTCAACTTGCCGCTTTACAAAATCATCCAGAGGCGGGAGTTGCATATAGCTGGACTAATTTTATTGGTGAAACAGGAGAATTTTTACGCGCAGGAGAACCCGTATGGTTTGAAGGTAACGTATATACTCATTTACTAAATGGCAACTTCATGAATAGCGGCTCAAATCCTCTGATTCGTAGGAAAGCAATTAAATCTGTAGGAGAATTTGATCCGACACTTCGCTATTGTGAAGATTGGGAGTTTTGGCTGCGGCTAGCAGCTCGTTGGGCGTTTGTTGTAGTACCTAAACCACAAATTTTGTATCGTTTATCTTTAGGAACCTCGTCATCTAAAATTCAAGCAATGGAAGAAGGTCATTTGATTGTGATTGAAAAAGCATTCCAATCAATTCCAATCGAATTACAACCCCAAAAAAATCAAATTTTAGCTAATACTTACCAATTCATAGCACATCTGTGTTTGACTCGCATCCCTGACGGTGCAGGAGCAAAGCAAGCTAGCCAAAAGTTGAAAACAGCGATTTGGCTACATCCAAAAATTTTGTTAGACAAGAGAGTTCACATTTTAGTTGTAAAACTACTAATAATTAGATTGCTCTCTCCCAAACTTGCTAGTAGACTATTCGAGTATCTTACTAAACTTCGAGCTACTCGCCTTCAAAACAGCATTACTTATTAGTTTAATCTGCCCGATTTATGGTAAGCTCTAGTCTTTGATGATTGTGTTAAGACCAGGAGCCAAATGACATAAATATTAATCTAACTAATTGATATTTAGGTATAAAAAATTATTTTCTATTTGTAAAAAAGTATAAACTGTAACATAAGCTGATACTATACAAGGTAAAATAGTATCTTTGAAAACCAGACTAAGTAGGGTGGGCATTGCCCATCATTATCAGAAGGAGTGGGCATGGGTGGCAGACTATAAATTTCATAAATCACATAGGACTGCAATATTAGCCGAAGCAGCATTACCAAAATAATGTGACAATTTTTTAGATTTCAAACATCTGTGCTTAAATATAGCGACGTACAGACATTTATTAGATAATCAAAAAAATAAATAATAATTATTGTGAGAAAAATTTTAGCAGCGGAGAATGTAATATTGATGACAGCCAAAAATTTATAGAATTCAAATGCCAACCCTATCAAACCTTATTTTTAAGCTAAACAATAAGCTTTCTAGCCAGTTCCTTCGTAATCTAGGCTGGTTGGGTATGGCAGAGATAGTTTCTAGAATATTTCGTTTAGGATTAACAACAGTTATTCTGCCTCGGCTTTTAACAAAATATGATTATGGACTAGCAGCAATTGTGCTGACAGTACATGAATTTACACGAATTTTTCTTGAGGTAGGCGTTAGTACAAAAATTATTCAATCTAAGGAAGAGGACTTAGATGATTTATGTAACTCTGGGTACTGGTTAAATTGGATTGTTTTTAGCAGTTTATTTATTGCTCAATGTATTGTTGCTTTTCCCGTTTCTTGGTTTTACCACGATAGCCGCCTTGTTCTTCCAATTTGTGTAGTAGCAATGTCTTACTTGACTTTGCCTATTGGTACTATACAATATGCTCTGATTGTTAGAGAAAATAAATTAAAAGTTTGTGCTATTGTTAACACATTTAAATATATAAGTGCTTATATATTATCTGCAATATTTGCTGTTTTAAAAATGGGAGTATGGGCATTCGTACTACCTTGGGTTTTTGTTACTCCTATCGAAATGCTCATATACAAGCGTAGTCATCCCTGGCATCCCCCTACAACATTGACGACGAAATACTGGAAGAATATTTTAAATTTTGGCAAAAGTATACTTGGTGTACAGCTACTAAAAACTCTAAGAAATAACTTAGATTATTTGATAGTTGGTCGTTTTTTGGGAATAGAAGTATTAGGAATATACTTTTTTGGCTTCAATGCAGGATTAGGAGTTAGTCTGAGTATCATTAGTGCTATCAACACAGCTACATTGCCTCATTTATGTGCTTCACACACAAGCTTGCTTGAATTAAAGAAAAGCTTTTTTAGTGTAATTAAGACGATTAGTATTATTATTATTCCCTTGGTATTTCTTCAGGCTAGTTTAGCTCAGGTATATGTACCTTTATTACAAGGTAAAAAATGGATAGTCGCCATTCCAATATTAGTATTAATTTGTTTATCAGCTATTCCAAGACCTTTTGCTGACGCTGCATCTCAGTTATTGGTGACTGTCGGTAAGCCTAACTTAGACTTGCGTTGGAATATATTATTTACTGCTATGTTTACTATTGCAGTATTTATTGGTGTTCACTGGCAAGCTGTTGGTGTAGCTACATCTGTTTTACTAGTCCATCTAATTTTCCTACCTTTGTTTACATTGTGGGCTACTCGCTATGTTTTTCGTATGAAAACCTAACTAACCTAAACTATTTCAAATTATGAGAGTTTCTGTAATTATCCCAGTTTACAAAGTTGAAAAATATATTGCTGCTACTGTAAAATCAGTGCTTGAACAGACATATAAAAACTTTGAACTTCTAATTATTGATGATGGTTCTCCAGACAAAAGTGTAGAAATTTGTCAGCAATTTACAGATTATAGAATCCGAATTATTCGTCAGGAAAACCGAGGAGTAGCCGCTGCTCGTAACACAGGTATCCGCCACGCTCAAGGCGAGTATATTGCTCTTTTAGATGCCGATGATTTGTGGTTGCCAAATAAGTTAGAAAAACATATTGAGCATCTAGAAAATAACCCTCATATTGGAGTTAGTTTTAGCCGTTCTGCTTTTATTGATGATACGGATAAGCCATTAGGTATCTATCAGATGTCCAAGCTCAAAGACATCACGCCGCTTGATATACTTTGTCGCACTCCTATTGGTAACGGTTCGGTTTCAGTATTCAGAAAAGAGGTTTTTGAAGCGATCGCATTTGAAGATAACCTCTATGGTACTACCCAAAAATTTTATTTTGACGATGATAGGGAACTTCACCCATCTGAAGACGTTGAATGCTGGCTACGCATCGCCTTGCAAACTGATTGGCGAATTGAGGGAATTGCTCACGCCTTGACGCTATACCGAGTAAATCCAGGTGGATATTCAGCGCAGCTATTCAAAAAATTGAGTTCTTGGGAAAAGATGCTTGAGAAAGCACGTTCCTATACTCCACCAGAACTAATGAATAAGTGGGAAAAACCTGCTATGGCTTACCAATTGAGGTACTTAGCCCGAAGAGCAGTAACATTAGAAACAGGGTCAACTGCGGTAGAATTAGCTCATCGCTCTTTGTCTACTTACTGGCAAATCTTGTTTGAGGAGCCACGCCGCACACTGCTAACCATTACTGCTGCTTATTTGCTTTGCTTGTTACCAAGATCTCTTTACAACTCGATTCAATCGGTTGCTTTAAATATAACAGGAGCAAACCAAAAACGTCGGATTGATGATAATTCTAAACAGCTAGTATAAGCAGCAGTAAATCATAAAACAAAGATTCTATTTTTGATATCAGGTAAAAGCTCAAGATGAAAAAAGTTTCTGTAATTATACCAGTTTATCGAGTAGAAAAATATATAAATGCTGCAATAAAATCAGTTCTTGAGCAAACCTACAAAAACTTTGAAATTCTAATTGTTGACGACGAATCTCCCGACCAAAGTGTAGAAATTTGTAAACAATTTAAAGATTATAGAATTAAAATTATTCATCAAAACAATCGAGGATTAGCGGGAGCTAGAAATACAGGTATTCGCCATGCTCAAGGAGAATACCTAGCTTTTTTAGATGGGGACGATATGTGGCTACCCGATAAGTTAGAAAAACATATCGAGCATTTAGAAAGCTCTCCCCATGTAGGAGTTAGCTTTAGCCGTTCTGCTTTGATTGATGAAACAGGGAACTTATTAGGTACATACCTAATGCCTAAACTTCAGGATATCACTCCACCTTGTTTGTTGTGTGATAATCCGGTTGGTAATGGCTCGTCTGCTGTAATTCGGAAAGAAGTTTTTGAAGCTATTAAATTTCAAGATAATCTTTATGGTAGTGTAGAAGATTTTTATTTTGACGAACACTTTCGACAGGCGGAAGACGTTGAATGTTGGCTACGCATTGTTATTCAAACCCATTGGCAGATTGAGGGAATTCCCCACGCTTTAACATTGTACCGCGTGAATTCAGGCGGACTATCAGCCAGCTTGCTTAAACAGTTAGAAGCCTTACAAAAAGTAATAGAAAAAACTCGTTCCTACGCGCCAGAATTAATTGAGCGCTGGGAAAATCCAGCTAAGGCTTATCAGCTAAGATATCTAGCTCGCAGTGCGGTGCGCTTACAATCCGGTTCAATGGCTGTGAAACTCATCAACCAAGCTTTAGCAACTCACTGGCGTATTGCTTTTGAGCAACCGAGACGCACATTGATGACTTTGGCTGCTGCGTATATGCTTTGGCTTTTACCCCAACCTTTTTACTGTCAAATTGAGGGAATTGCTGCAAAAATGACAGGCTCTACCCAGAAAAGGCGCATTACTCAAGACTCTTCTAGGTTGTCTGCATAACTAACCAACTTCTCAATATAGCAATCATAGACGATTTATAAAATTATCTCTCTAATTCTTAACTCTGTGTCCTCTGCGTCTCTGTGGTTAGTTAAAACTCTCTTTCACAAATCAAATAGGCTCGCTATTTTTCTATAACACAAATTGTAAAAATGTTATGACATATTTAAAATACTATTCTGGGGTTGCCTTAATTATCCTGCTTGGCGCTATACTCCGTTTTTTTATGTTGGAGGACAAAAGTCTTTGGCTAGATGAAGGCTATAGTTTATATTATTCAGAGGGTTCAATTCAAGAAATCATTTCCAGGCTTTTAGGAACGGATACAGGCGATCGCTTTCAACCGCTTTACTATTTACTTCTATATTATTGGCGACACTTGTTTGGTAATACTGAATTTGCTGTGCGATCGCTTTCTGCATTTTTAGGCGTTGGTGCAATAATTATTTTATATTTTACAGGCAAACAACTCTATGGAAAAAGACACGCTATCTGGATGGCGCTTTTTCTATCACTTAGCTCCTATGGTATCTATTACAGCCAGCAAACAAGAGCTTATGCAATGTTGCTATTTTTAGCTGCGCTGCAAATGTATTTTTTTAGCACAGCGTTAAATCCAAGACAAACAAAAGGTGAGCTTATTTCACGATGGCTGTTTTGGATTGTTACTGCTCTTAGCCTTTTTTGCAGCGTATTTATAGGTGTATTTACTTTATCTCTCTGCTTGTCTCATATTCTTATTTACAAAAATCCAAAACGTTGGTTATATTGGTGGCTTCCTGCTGCACTCTTTTCCATCCCTGCAATCTTATTCTATCTTGCTTCACCTGTGGCAACTGAACCTACAAAAGTTAACGTTACTTTATCAAGGCAACCTGTAATTCAAAACTTAGTTTTTGTTCTTTACGGACTTTTAGTAGGGGAAACTTATGGACCACCTATAGAACAACTTCGCACTGGTAACAAATTTCAAATTTTATTGACTTACTTGCCACAGTTATTAATTCTAACACTAGCTATTGGAATATTTCTATTCTTCTTCTTAAGAGGATGGCAGCTAAAAAATAATCAGTATCAAAAATTAGATAACTTTTTTGCCTTACTTTTTATCATATCATTGGTTGTGGCAACACTGTTCGCTATAGTAACAAAAATGAACTGGCTACCACGCCATTCTTTTTATATTTATATACCACTGTCCTTTCTCATACCCATAGTAGTTAGAAAAACACCTGGGGTGACAAGCAAAACTCAAGCAACATTTAATTATGCTCAACTAGCTATTATAGCTATATTAATCATAAACATTTATTCGGCTGGCAATTATTACTTTAATAAAGATTATCAAAGAGAAGACTATCGTGTAGTTGCTCAGTATCTCTTAGCCAATAGTTCATCAGTTAAATCTATCCTCTTGTACGGAGCGCCCAACTTATTGCGTTACTATGGGGATACACAAACTTTAAATGGTTTGAGTTTAGATACAAGCAACTTAGCCTCACAAGTAAGAAGTATAACTAATGATGCTAACAAAGTTTTGATTGCAATCAGTTTTCAGGATTTCTGGGAATTTAAGAAAAACTTTTCCTTGGAAAAGTCGATGAGTAATTTGTATAACTTGCAATCTAAAGTTTCATTTACGAATTTCAATATTTATCATTACATTAAAAAATAAAATTTATTCTGCTCTTTTCTTTTCTAGGCGGTCTTGGTAAAGATAATAGCCTCACCTGTCTATAAAGACACAATTCATTTGTAAACAGCTTTTAGGTAACTGGTAATTGGTAGTTGGTAATTACCAGTTACCTATTCCCCTTAGAAATATTTCCTCACTCAACTAGGATTACTATATTTACATTTCGCAAACTTAGCTAGTGTGACCAAAGCAGTAATTGCATTCTTATAAGTTTTTATTAATTTTTTACTCACAACTTAACATATTAATAATGAATAAGAGCTACTATTAGCTCTTTATGGCTCTAATCTAATATAAATCAATAGCTATTTAATGATTTATTAATCTTTTATTTTAGTTATAGTGAAATTATAAGTAAAATTATAACTAATTAGTTATTAAAAGATTTAGTTATTTAAATTTTTAGTTAGAATCAAGCTTCATCCTTTAGACAGAAGCAAACCGTTATTATGTCTGCTTTTCAGGCTTTCAAACTAAACACTTTATCCCCTTTGTAAGAGCCAAATTATTACTGTAGACGTACAAATTTGAAATAAGTTTCTTGACTTCTCTGCCTGTGAAATGTTTTTATTTTGGACGGTGCATCGATGAACAATCTTCTGTTGATTGAGTTAAAAAAAGCATCGATGAAAATTTTCTGTTAATTCACACGCAAGGAATTCATCAACATGAAACAAAGCCTTTGGTTTCGTAAAGGTGCTGAAAAGGTTTTGCAAACTCTAAGTGCTATGGCTATATTGTTTAGCTCAACAGCAGTGCTTGCTGATCCTCCAGGGAATGGCTGGCAGCTGAAATTCAGCGATGATTTTAATGGCTCATCTCTTGATAATTCCAAGTGGAGTCCTTGCTTTTATTGGGGTTCGTCAGATGGATGTACTAACGGTGGTGCTGGCGACCTACAATGGTTTCAGCCAGATGAAGTATCAGTACAAAATGGGATATTGCGTTTAAGCGCCCACAAGCGTCAATCCCATGGTAAAGAATATACATCTGGGATGATTGATACCCATGATAAGTTTGCCTTTCAGTACGGCTATGCGGAGTTTCGCGCTAAAGTGCCAAAAGGCAATGGATATTGGCCAACACTCTGGCTGCTCTCACAAAACAAAAACTGGCCGCCTGAACTAGATGTTGCCGAATTTATTGGAAGTAATACCAATAACGTGCATATGACCATACACTACGATGAAGGTGGACATAAAAGCTCATCTGGCTGGTGGGGTGGAACGGACTTTTCTGCCGACTATCACACCTATGGAGTGGAATGGGCTCCTGACAAAATCGTTTGGTATGTAGATGGTGTTGAGCGTCGGACTTATACAGGTCCTGGCATTCCACAAACCCCAATGTATCTTACAGCCACTCTTGCGCTTGGTGCAGCTTGGTCAGTTCCTCCCGATGATTCTACTCCGTTCCCTGGCTACTTGGACATTGACTACATTAAAGTTTGGCAACGCTAATTAAGGCTAATAGTCTCACCCTGCAACAAGAGACGCTCAAGCTTTGCTTTGTATCATCTAATCGCCTCAACTGGCATTTCAAGAAACTCTACTACTGATAAATAATTGATTTTTACCTCGGCAGTATTATTGCCTAATGTTATACTGCTTTGTCTGCAACCTGACAATTTGCCTTTGCTTACCCTACTATGTGCTGATAATATCAGAGCAAGCAAAGGTTAAGAACACTATTCGAGTAAGTCAAACTTTGCCCCACGACCAACAGCATAGGGTGACAAAAAATCAGAAAATGTCAGTAGTTAGGGCGCACAGTTTTTGAGGCAAAAAAAGACAAGGCAAGCTCATGGGCTACAAGTCTACTACCTAAAAGTAGTATCGTCTTTATTCTGCCCTGACCCCTTTGGCAACAGCCAAAGAATCAACTTCAATATCTATTGCAATGGCATCAGCAATTAACACTCTTACTAGCTGCGATTGTGCTAAAACCGATTAAACTTAAAAATCGGCACAATTGCAGCTATTTTACATGAGCTTGGGAAATCTCCATATTTCTCCCAAAATTAGCTATCTTAGGAGGAATTCATGAGTGATTTGTGTTTTATTGAGCTACTGTGGAGACTTCAAACTTACTACTTAAACTAAGTCGGCGTTTGTTCAGTGACTCATCTGAACAAGAAAGATTTATTCAAGCTCTGATTCATCCGAAAATATTTCGACCTTGCATTATTTGGTGTCAAAATAAACCTACAGTTTTACCCTTTAGCGTTGAAACCCCTACTCCTTGGCAGCCATCTTTTGTAGATTGCTTATCTATAGGCGAAAAACCAGGTCAGTATTCTTTGCATGAAAGCGGTTATTACTACTGCCTAGACTTTTCATCTATATTTGCTGCTTCGACACTGTTGACAATAGGAGCACCAGTAAATTCAGTTTTTGATATGTGTGCTGCACCAGGAGGCAAGAGTATTTTTGCTTGGAGAGCATTACGACCAGAATTACTGATGTCTAACGAAGTAATAGGCAAACGTACTGGTATGTTAATTTTTAACTTAAAACGTTGCCATATTACACCCTCTATTGTATTAAGTATTGATTCGCAGATTTTGGCAAAACTAATACCTAGTTCTAGTAACGTGGTAATTGTAGATGCTCCTTGTACTGGTCAATCCTTACTCGCTAAGGGTGGTAAAGCTCCTGGCTGTTTTCATCCGACTTTAATTAATAAAAGTGCTAATAGACAAAAAAGAATAATAGCTAACTCAGCCCAAATAGTCGCACCAGAAGGCTATTTAGCTTATATAACTTGTACATATTCATTAGAAGAAAATGAACAAGTGTGTGAATGGTTTTTGGCAAAGTTTCCTCAATTTCAACCCCTAGTAATTCCCCATTTGGCTGCCTACCAATCCCATCTGTCTAATATTCCTTGTTACCGAATGTGGCCTCAAGATGCTCTTGGTGCAGGAGCGTTCACAGTACTATTTAAGAATGGTGCGGATGGAAAAATAAGCCAGCTAGATTTAGATGTTTTAGCTAAACACGGTATAATCAATAGAATTTCTGCCTGATTAAGGTATAAAGTAAGGTGGGCAATGCCCACCCTACAATGTTACATTGCGATCGCAATGCAAAAAAATTACAGGTATGGATTATCAAGAACAAACGCCTTTGGTTCAGGCTTACCTTGTTCAGCACTACGCCAATAATGATCTAGGGTGTGCATAACAAAAATCTGCTCAATCCAGCGTGTTTGCTTAAATATTCTTTGTGACCGTAAGAATGTGTAAGGATGAATTTTTCTGTGAAGATGTTCTGCATTAAACTCGTTCACAGCTAAAAGTTCTCCTACCCAAGGATTTGCACTGGTAACACCTATGTCGTCAAGGTAGACTAAGGTCATAGGTAAATATTTTTCTGGCTCACCAAGTAATACAGTTAGACACTCTTTGGCAGACCAGTAATAATCAACATCTACAGATACAAAGCCTACTGGACTCTTGGAAGAGAGAGTTTTAATAAATTCGGGGGCAGTTTCTGCAATGTTTCCAATAATCAATTGGGCATTATCAGGTAACGCCTGCAAAAGTTTTGTCCGATTAACCATAGGGAAATGCCCCTCCTTAAATATCTCAGGCTGATCTCGATAATCCCTTGGGGGAGGCATACCTACACCAGTATCAAAGCCGTAGATTTTGAATTTAACACCTGTTTCTTTCGTTATATTTTTTGCGATTTCACAAATGTTGAGTAAACCTGCACCAGCAGCTACACCAAATTCAATTGCAGTTATAGATTCAAGTCCCAATTCTTGAGCAAATTCTGCTGCTTTGAGAAGACAAAAAGCATTCTGTTGCCGTATAACTAAGTCAAAATCAATTTTTTGGCTGTAAGAACCAAATAAAGCAACAAATATTGATAAAATATTTAAATGTATAGGTTCTGTTAGCCTTTCGTAGAAAATTCTGTTGATTTTTTCTTTACGGGTGAGCTTTTTAAGCAAGTATTTCATTAGTTTTCTACTCCAATTTTGTTAAAAATTTACCAAAGAAGGTATACACCCTATAAGTGTGCAAAAGCGATCAGGTCTACTTTTGCTATTTACCTTGACTAGGTAAGTAATATATCGTGTTATGCCTAAATGTAAATGAGTTGAACAGATTTGTTATAGAAGTGGCTCAAATATATTTATTTTGAATTGGTTATTTGACATCCTCATCGGCGGCTATGACACCATATTCCTATCTAAAGACGCATTTCTTTGAAAGCGGGGCAGCAGTTAGCAGCAAGCAAAGCAGGTAGATTTTCTTATCACCTCGATCACTCGGCGTAAGTTTGAGGCGAGGCTTTCGCGTTTGCCCTCAGACTGGTGTTATTTTATCTTGTAGTGGCGAAAAGTAAAGCGGTTATATTCGCCGTTTAGCTGTTTCCAAATGTTGTGAAATCTGTAGACTTTTTTATCGCAGCGACTTTAAGCACAGGCAAACTCGATTATTACAAAAGACTAGTCATCGAGTTTACTTTGCTTCTAGTAGCTATTTAATACTATCGGTTACGTAGGCACTATTTATTGATCGTTTTGCACTATTTACTTGGTTAAAAGTAGCTAATACTACCTCGTATAAGATACATCGAAGGAGGGACGATATTTCTAGCCTACTATGATTAGCATTCGCATTGTGTTGTTTTGAAGTAGCTCCTCACCAGGAAAAATGTAAACAAAGTTACATAATGAATGTTGGCTAATGATGAATTTTGACATTGTTGAGAATGCCTCTGGGTAGTTACACTGAGGATGAGTTGGGCAAGGTAGTCGTTTGCTGTTTGAACTGTAATTCCTGTAAGTGTGTAAATATTGTTGCTAAAAATTAATTATTTTCCTCAGCGAGAAAGATGGCAAAGCTTTAGTACTGGTGGTAGTTAACATCGGATGGCAGAGCTTAGCCAATTTTTAGTATAATTGTATACCAATAAGTTCAAGCGGCTCAAACAAGTCAGGGTAATATTCAAGGGTTTATAGTATAAATATTTACAAGAGTTCTAAAAAAAAACCTATTAGGTTAAACCTAGCTAATAATAAAATTGTAAAATTAGTCTAAGGGTTGACAATCAACTTGTACACCTAATAGTATACTTAGGCATTTACTTGAGGATAACTGTAAGAAAGGAATCAAGGAAAGTGAAAAAAATGAAATTAGGCTGGCTCCTACAATAAGCAATAAGTTGAAGATAATATTAATCAACCAATCAAAAGGTTCAAAGGTTTGAAGCTAGCGATCGCATATAAATAATGCTAGACATTAGACTTCAAATCACTTAGGAGTAACAAAATCAAAATCAGATAAGGTAAATCTAGAACTGGAGCTTAATAGTTGATTTCAGTTAGGGAGCAGATACAAATGAAGAGAGTCAATCTACTGAACATTGAGTTTGACAACCTTAGTATTAGGCAATTATTAAAAGAACTAAAGTCCGGTGTTGTATTTACGCCTAATGTAGATCACCTGATGAAGTTGCAATGCGATCAGGAGTTTTTTAAGGCTTATGAAATTGCCAATTATAAATTATGCGATAGTAAAATATTAATTTACGCCTCACACTTTTTAGGTACACCAATCAAGGAAAAAATTTCTGGTTCTGACTTTTTTCCTGCTTTTTACAACTATCACAAAAACAACGAAAAAGTTAAAATATTTCTACTAGGAGGAACTAAAGGAGTTGCACTTAGAGCGCAAGAAAAAATTAATAGGAAAGTAGGAAGAAATATAGTTGTAGCTGCTCATTCACCATCGCTTGGCTTTGAGAATGATGAACGAGAGTGTGCAGAAATAATCGAAATGATCAACTCTTCAGAAGCTACCGTTTTGGCAATTGGAGTAGGAGCGCCGAAACAGGAAAAGTGGATATATAAGTACAAAAATAAGCTGACGAAGATAAATTTTTTTTTTGCTATAGGTGCAACTATAGATTTTGAAGCAGGCAATGTAAAAAGAGCGCCCAAATGGATAAGCGAAGTTGGTTTTGAATGGTTATATAGATTATTATCTGAACCACAAAGATTATGGAAGAGATACTTAGTAGAAGATTTACCTTTTTTCTGGTTGATTTTAAAGCAGAAGCTTAATCTATATACAACACCTAAAAATGACGAACAACTATACGAGTAAGATAAGTGGCGCGAGAATGAAAATAAAAAATAAAGTGTTTCTACCAGATGAATTTAAAAGGTAAAGAACTAACACAATGAAGATTTTTTAAAGATTAATAGATATACACGCTTATTACTAAAGTAAATAAGCTAGGCACTAAAGTTCCTAGCTTAGTAGTCATTTAATTATTTTAGAAAATTTTGGCGACCCTACCACTTCAGAAGTTAATGAGCCATAGCATTTTATTTAGGCACTAGTTTGATAGAGTCAAAGACAAGCCAGTAGTCTTGACTGCTAGGGTTTTTACCAGTGACGGTAAATTTGAAAGAATAATTACCAGCAGAGTTGAATTGTATGTTCCCCATATCCAATTCTACATACTCAAATGAGGGAGAATAAAGATCTTGGGGACTACCGTAGTTAACTCCATTCACCGCCATCTGGAATTTAGCTCTTGTATTTCCTTTCTTCACTCTAACCTTTACATTGAAGGTTCTAGCTTCAGGTACGTTCACAGTGTATGTGACGAAATCATTTTGTGCTTTTGCTTTAAGTGCAGTACCCATTCCTTGGCTCAACTTATCATCCGTAAAGGAATAGTGGTAAGCAGACGTAGCTTCAACAGGTAAACCTTCAGTTTCTGAAATAATTGGCGTTAATGTTTGCGTCGAGGGACTGGAACTGTGTCGCCAAACTTTAATGTAGTCAATGTCAAAGTAATTAGGAAACGGGGTAGTGGAATCAGGTGGAATGTTTGACCAAGCTTTACCAAGGGCATGAGTAGCCATCAGATACATCGGTTGCGCTGGAATGTTTGCAGTTTGCGTAAAGCGCTTATACTCAACACCATCTATGTACCAGATGATTTTTTGTGGGTCCCATTGAACTGCATATGTATGGTAATCCGCAGAGAAATCAATACCATCCTTCCAGCTAGATGAGCTTTTATGTCCACCCTCATCGTAGTGAAAAGTCATATGCATACTCTTGGTGTTGCTACCCAGATATTCTGCAATATCGATTTCTGGGGGCCAGACTTTCTTTTGTGAGCCTAGCCAAAATGTTGCCCACAGACCATTACCTTTGGGATATTTTGCGCGCATTTCAGCATAGCCGTATTGAAAGGCGAACTTATCATGAGAAGCAATCATCCCAGAGGTATATTCATAAACCTTGTTGTTTTCGCCAACCACACTGCGCTTCTGAGCGCGTAAATGTAGAATTCCATTGTCTACAATCACGTCATCTGGCTGGAACCATTGCATCTCATTAGCTCCACCGTTACTGCAACCATTTAATTTCCAGTCCTTCCACCAATAGCAAGTACTCCACTTATTCGTATCAAGAGTTGTGCCATTGAATTCATCGCTGAAGACTTCTACCCAACCATCACCAGTCGGGGCGGCTAGCACAGCTGCTGGGCTGAATAAAACAGCCATGACACTAAGAGATTGCATAAATTTACTATATTTACGAAGCAAAAGATTGAATTGCATGATGATTATCCTGTCAATGAAATGGCAAGTTAGGAATCGAATTATTGATTGAAATCGGCGATTGAATTGATGTATAATTGCAGCTATAAACTGTTGATTTCTATACAGATATGCAAATATTTCTGACTGAATTCACAGTTTTATAGGCTCGTTATATCTATCTATTTAGATGTCTGCGAAACTTAACCCTACAATGGCGAAGCCAAACTTAAATTGCGCTCAAAGCATATAAAGGCAAATACTTCAATGCATAAATGAGTTGCTGGCTTATGTATATAAGTCAGTTTGTTTTTCATTAGGTAAACCTAATCTTTTGACTCTTTATTAATTTGGGTTAATCAAATCTGTCTATAATCAAATTTAATGTTATTTTAATAATTACCCAAGCGCAATTTTACTGAAATTTATTTACAACTAATTTACGGATTATTTTTATTATGATATTGAAAATTTTAAAAATATATATAGTAATTATACTTAGTTGCAAAACTTAAATTTTCTATTTTGAAAAATAAACTTACTAAATTTGTAAACCAAGAAATATGTTAAGTATAGTTAGGTATTTACTAGTCAGTTAATTAAATCACTAATTATATGTTTAAGGAATGTTACTGAATATATATGTAAATAATCAAACAAGCTTGTTTTACTCTACCCACCGATTCGCGCCGTGAAGACCAATATAGAGATATAGGGCTGAACAAACCTTAAATTTACTGAAGTTATTATTATGTGATTTATACTGAACTTAAACTACAGTAAGTAAAATCGCTCAGCCTCATTTAGTAATACTCTGCGTAAGCAGTGTGAGCCGTACTGGAAGGTATGATTCGAGCAAAAGGATTGAAAGTATATAGCTAGATTTGAAAGTGTAAAAATACGTCGGGTGCGAGCTTAAACATTTTTCCCAAAGGCTTTATTATTGCAAGCATGACTACAAGAAAAAAAGTACAGCTAAAGGCTCTTACGGGCATACGGTTTTTTGCCGCTTTAGGTGTTGTTTTATATCATTATCCAGAGGCGAATTCTTTATCTACCTTATCTGAACTACCTGAACATTTTCAGTACCTAGTTCGCTATGGCTATATTGGTGTTAGTATTTTTTTTGTCCTTTCGGGGTTTATTCTTGCGTATAATTATGTAGACTCAGTTGGAAACAAATACACAGACTATCAACGCTTTTGGATAAACAGGTTTGCCCGTGTTTACCCTCTTTATTTATTTGCACTTCTTTTAAGCGCTCCATTTTTTATCAATCAAGTATTAAAAAACTTCAATTCCACTAGTTCACTGCTTGAAACTAGTCTGACAGTAACTTCTGTATTAACTTTACTTCAGGCATGGACCCCACAGACAGCTTGTAAATGGAACTGCCCTGGATGGTCGCTTTCAGCAGAAGCATTTTTCTACTTTCTCTTTCCCTATCTCGCTATTTATGTGTCAAAAAGGAGTAGCAGAAAACTTATTTTTCCAATTCTTATCAGTTGGATTATAGGTTTTATAGCACCAAGTATTTATTTGTTAACTCAAGTCAATAAAATCTACCCTACAGTAAGTAATTCACTGTTAGATTGGCAAGCTTTTATAATGTTTGCGCCAATTTTCCATTTACCTCAGTTTATAATTGGAGTGTTGTCGGGAACTCTTTTCACAAGAGCCTTAAGTAACTCATCCAATAATTATCTGAAATTCTCTGGAATATTTTTGCCTGCATGGGTGTGTTTATTTTTTATTTTGATGGTTCTAAGTTCTTTTGAAATTCCTAATGTTTTGTTGAATAATGGCTTACTGGCTCCTTTATTCGCTTTACTTATATATGCTTTAGGATATCAAAATGAAATTCTAGCAAAGTTTTTATCTTTCCCAATTTTTCTAGTTCTTGGCAACGCCAGCTATGCTATGTATATTTTGCACATACCAGTACTTTTATGGATGCGCTTTATAAGTAAAATATCCAGAATTGGAGACTTTAATTCACTATCTTTTCTCTTATGTTATGTTGCTCTTCTTACTGCTGTATCAATAGGTGCTTTTTATTTTATAGAAAAGCCTCTTAGGAAAGTTGTAGTAAATCGCCTAAGCAAGCGTTTACAGCTATTTTCAGTTAAGTAAATTCAAAAGGGGCTTTCCCATATCTTGCCCTGAGAGAAAATGTGTAGTTTATATATTTAAAAGCGCTCTCTTACGCCATTGTGAGGCAAGGTGGGATGCCTACCTCACAATACAATTTATCTAATGGTTCTTGCACCTCAAGTTTTATTTATCAGTCTTCTTGCCTTAACTGCCATGCTGCACCAAAAGCTGCTCCTGCTCCTGCAATTAAACCTGTACTCATTCCCTGTAAAGTTTTAGTGATTGGGTTTTGAGTCAAACACTCGCTGGTAACGTTACTGGCTTGCATACATTGTTTGCTTTCTGCCCAACTAGCAGTACCTCCAAGTATGACACCAGCTGCACTACAAGAAACAACTAGAAACAAGAGGCGCTTAGTTTTTATGACCATAGATAGATGCGTAAATTTAACCAATTGTATTCAGTTTTAATAATCTTACCTAAATACGACGAAATGCAACAGTATTTGCACGTAAAATTCAACTGCTGTTTTTGAGCTAGAAGTTTACCTGGTGGGGAGCTACGTACTTTTTACCTAAAAGTTACTCAATTTTGAGGTTGAATGGTAAGCGAGCGTAAACGTCTAAAGGATCATTCATTGATTGGAGAATAGCAATCTCATCTTGCAGCTTGTAAATTTCAGCACTGAGCGGATCAGATGGTGTGAGTTGCTTTTGTTGGATATCTTGGCTGAATATACTTCTGACCTCACCTGATAGCTTTCCTAGCAGGCGTTCTTCCAAGGTGCGAACTTCAGGATACTCTCGCAATTCCCAATCATTGCCCAGCTTTGCCTGCTTCGCTGCATACTCAATTGCAGTATCAAGACCGCCAATTTCATCAACTAGACCGATTTGCTTGGCTGCCAAACCAGACCATACTCGACCTTGGGCAATTTGCTCTACGTTTTGCTCAGGTAGCTTTCGCCCTTGAGCAACTTTACTCAAAAACATATCGTAGATGCGGTTAACAGAGCTTTGGATAATTGCTAATTCTTGGGGAGACTTGGGACGAGACACTGTTTGAGTGTCGGCGTATTTAGCAGTTTTGACTACATCCCAGGTGATGCCATTGTTATTTGCTAGCTTTTGGAGATTGAGCAGTTGCCCAAATACACCAATAGAACCTGTGATTGTATTCGGCTCGGCAAAAATTCGCTTAGCATCAGTTACAATCCAGTAGCCACCGGAGGCAGCAACATTACCCATAGAGACTATAACTGGTTTCACCTGACCAGTAAGTCGCACTTCCCGCTGAATTATTTCGGCGGCTGTGGCACTTCCACCAGGGCTGTTGACACGCAGTACAACCGCCTTAACATCGTCATCTTGTCTGATTTTACGGAAGATTCTGGCAAAGCGATCGCCCCCCACTTGCCCAACACTACCTGCACCATTAACAATCGTACCCTCAGCATAGACAACAGCTATTTTATTTTGCGACTCGCGCTCTACACCAAGAGATTTACCTCGAACTTGAGCGTAACTACTTAAACTAATTTGACGGAAGGTTTTATTATCTTTATCCTCTCCAGTTAATTGCTTGAGCTGCCCAAGTACCTGATCGAAATAGCCTACTTGATCGACCAAACCTTGTTTTTGGGCTGGATCTGCTTGCAATAAACCTTGATTATCTGCGATCACTTGCAACTTATCTGGACTTAATTTTCGGCTATTACCCACACTTGTACGCCACTCTCCCCAAACATCGCTCAACAACTTCTGCGTTTGTAGGCGATTTTCTGGACTCAGGTTTGTACGTAAAAAAGGTTCAACCGCTCCCTTGAACTTCCCAACCCGAACGACCTGAACACCAACGCCATACTTTTGCAATGCTCCTGCGAAGAACACAGGCTGGGAGCTTAAACCGTTGATTTCTACAGCTCCGAGCGGGTTGAGAACAATGGTATTTGCCACTGAACTTAGGTAATAATCTCGTTCTCCCCATTCTGTACCGTAGGCAACAATGGTTTTACCAGCATCACGGAACCTTTGGAGTGCCTGACGCACTTCTTTGAGCGTGGCGTAGCCCGTATTGCTAGCTGCTGTACTTTCGCTACCATCAAGGTAAATACCTATAATTCGGGGGTCACGTCTTGCCTTTTCCAAAGTATCAAGAACGGTGTGCAGTGCGATCGTGTTATTATCCTCTCCTGAGAGAGCTTGCTGAAGTAGGGCGCTCGTACCAGATTTTGATGGCGCATCGGTGATATTCAGGGATAAGTCATAAACCAGCACTGACTTTGCCTTGACTTGCGGTTCCGTATCCCTGGACGCTACTAAAATCAGCATCAACACCAGCCCTGTGACTCCAATCCCGAAAAAAATAAAGAGTCCGAGCAGGCTTCCGACTACGCTAGCAAAGGTTTGTTTGAGAAAGTTACGCATTTAACTAGGGGCTAGGGGCTAGAAGAGGGCAAAAGGGAGCAGAGGGAGCAGAGGGAGCAGAGGGAGCTGAATACCGCAAAAGGGAGATGAAGAATTAAACATCCTGTCTCCACAACTCCACAACTCCACAACTTCACAACTTCACAACTTCACAACTTCACAACTTCACAACTCCTGACTCCTGACTCCTGACTTCTGACTACACAACTACTGACTACTTACTTTTAGTGTATTCGCTGTAAGGCTTTTGAGTGCTGTAGTTGCTCTAGGTTAGCATTGCCAGTACAAAATAGCACAGTGGTAATTTCGGCGATTAATACTTCAACTAGGGCGTGAAGTGAGGCTTCTGATTCGGCAGCCGCTTGTAAAAAAGGTAATGCCAAGCCTGCAATATTTGCTCCCAAGGCGATCGCTTTTGCCACATCCAAGCCATGACGCAATCCCCCAGAAGCAATCAAGGGTACGAATGGTGCTACTGCCCGTACGCTGGTAATACACTCAGCCGTAGGCAATCCCCAATCAGCAAAGGTCATCCCTAATCGCCGCTGCATAGCATTTTCTGCTCTCTCACTTTCTACCTTTGCCCAAGATGTTCCACCTGCGCCTGCAACATCAATCGCTGCTACTCCCGCACATAGCAATTTCTCTGCCATTGCTGCACAAATGCCATTGCCTACTTCTTTGGCTATTACAGGTACAGGTAGTCTAGAGCATAGATTAGCAATTTTGTCAAGTAAACCACGAAAATTAGTATCGCCTCCCGCTTGGATGCACTCTTGCAAGGGATTGAGATGCAAAATTAGAGCATCTGCTTCGAGCAAATCAACTACCCGTAGACACTGATCTAACCCGTATTCGTAGTTAAGCTGGACTGCGCCGAGGTTAGCAAATAACAGGATATCAGGAGCAAGCGATCGCACTGCAAACGTTGAGGCGACTTGGGGCTTTTCCACCGCCACCCGTTGCGATCCCACGCCCATCGCTATTTTGTAGTGTTGAGCAACACAAGCCAGACGACGGTTAATGATTCCCGCTTGTTCTGTTCCGCCTGTCATAGAAGAAATTAGCAATGGTGCTAGCAGCTGTTTCCCCAAGAACATTGTTTTTAAATCAATTTCACTTCGGTCTAGTTCTGGTAAACAACTATGAGTAAACCGATAGCCTTCCAGTCCATTGGTGTTCGAGTGGAATTGTACATCTTGTTCTAGGCAGATGCGGATGTGATCTGCTTTGCGTGACTCGGTTGCTGCTGACAAGTTTGAAGGAAGGTTCACAGGTGAGTATGAATCAAAGTAGTATTGATTCAATTTTCTCAGTGTGCTGGTATTTTCTAGCTCATACCATTTTAGATTTTAGATTTTAGATTTTGCGAAAAGTTGAGCTAGGGAGGGTGCGGAGGGAACCTCCGTTGAGCTGGCTGGCTTAGGTGTCAGTTTGGCGCAAGCCAAACTTTTCAAGACGGATTGGGGAATGCTCCAAAGTAGTTTTGGAGTAACAATTCGTTGGTAGCAGCCATCAAGCCTTATGGTAAGGTAGATATGATTTTAAATAAGTGTGTAAAGTTTTTTAAATAATTCTGTTTGTTTTAGATGAGTTAGGAGTTACAGCAGCTCGTCTTATAGATTAGGACAAGTCAATATTGGTCGCGTCAATTGCTGCAAGACTTTTTAACCGAATCCCGAATCCCGAATCCCTGCTATATGCACTTGAACTCTAGGATCTCGATCCCCCCTAACCCCCCTTTTTAAGGGGGGGGGGACACAGTAGCCCGTTTTTTACTCTTTTGTGAGTAATGATAAGAGAAAAAATTACGGATAGCGATCGCCATCCGTAATTAAAGTTGCAAGTCCTTCAAGCGTCAACGATTTGTTGCAGCAAAGCTTGAAATCGCTTATCTTGGCGAATAGTGTCAAAAACCGTGCTACTAATTGCCAGCGTTCGGTACTTTTCTGGAGACAGTTGAATTGCTTGTTGCAAGTTATTAATAGCCTGGTCAATTTGACTTTGCAAAGCATAACAGCAAGCAATGTTGTACCAAAAAATAGGTGTGTTGGGTTGCAATTCAAGCGCTTTGGTGTAGCTCGTGATCGCTTCAGAGTATCGGCTCAATTCATACAGGGTCAAACCCTGGTTGTACCAAGCACTCGTATCTTCGGGTTGAATGGTAATAGCTTTGTCATAAGAGGCGATCGCCTGCTCTTTATGTCCCAACTGTGCCAAAGCAATTGCTCGATTGTACCAAGCCCAATAATCATTGGGTTGTAACTCGATCACCTTGTCAAAAGATGCGATCGCATCTTCATCCTGACTTAATTGACCCAGCGCTACACCTCGGTTATACCAAGTTCTAGCGCATTTTGGCTCAATTGCTAACGCCCGATCAAAGCTAGCGATCGCCTGTTCATATTTCCCCCAGTCACTCAATGCAATACCTCGGTTGTTCCAAGCCAGCACACTATCAGGCTGAAACTCAATCGCACGGTCAAAACTATTAATCGCCTCTTCGTATCGTTTGAGTTGCCCCAAGGCAGTGCCTTTGTTGTACCATGCCCAATAAGCATCAGGTCTTAGCTCAACAGCTCTGTGGAAGCTAATAACTGCCTTTTCATAACATCCACAATCAATCATTGTAATGCCGCGATTGTGCCATATTGTAGCTGCCTCTGGGTTAAATTCCAGCGCTCGGTCAAAACTATTGACTGCCTCGACGTAACGCCCTAATTTACCCAAGGCAATAGCACGATTGTGCCAAACCCAACAGGCATCTGGGCGAATGGCAAGGGCGTGGTCAAAGCTAGCGATCGCCTCTGCATGACGGTCTAAATTTCCCAGCGCCAAACCCCGTTGTGACCAGGCATCAGCGTAATCTGGTGCAAATTTGAGCGCTTTGTTTAAACTAGTAAGCGCTGCTGCATATTTTTCTGCCTTGTTCTGGCGTAAACCGTGTTGATAATAAAATTCTGCCTCTAGGTTTAAATTCCATTTCATAGAATTTTGCATCATACTTTAGGATGATTTTACTTTAATATTCCCAACACGATAACATGACTCAACATCTAGATGGGCAATTCCGCATTGAACAGGATTCAATGGGAGAGCGACAAATTCCTAGTAGTATTTATTACGGCATTCAGACTCTACGGGCGGTCGAAAACTTTCCTATTAGCGGAATTAAACCCTTAGCTACCTATGTAGATGCTTGTGTACTGATTAAAAAAGCTACAGCAATTACAAATGGTGAACTCGGTTGCATAGCCAAAGAAATTAGTCAGGCAATTGTCCAAGCGGCTGATGAGGTGTTGGCGGGGAAATTCCGCGACGCTTTTGTAGTTGATATTTACCAAGCTGGGGCGGGTACTTCTCACCATATGAATGTGAATGAGGTATTGGCAAACCGAGCGCTGGAGATTTTGGGTGATGAAAAAGGCAACTACAAGCGCGTCAGTCCGAATGACCACGTTAACTATGGTCAATCGACTAATGATGTTATCCCAACAGCAATTCGGATTGGTGGGTTATTAGCTTTAGAAAGGACGCTTTACCCAGCTTTATCAAATGCGATCGCCGCTTTGTCGCAAAAAGCCGAACAATTCAAAGATATAGTCAGATCCGGCAGAACTCATATGCAAGACGCAGTTCCCGTCCGTCTGGGAGAGAACTTTCAGGCTTGGTCACAAATCTTTACCTCACACCTAAACCGAATCAAAACGGCTGCTGGTGATTTAACTCGTTTGGGTTTAGGTGGAAGTGCAGTTGGGACAGGGTTAAATACTCATCCCCAGTATTGCGATCGCGTTGCTCAAGTATTATCAGAACTAATTAGCCAGCCACTAGAACCAGCATCCCATCTGATGGCTGCGATGCAAAGTATGGCTCCATTTGTGAATGTTTCCGGCTCATTACGCAACTTAGCTCAAGATTGTGTGAAAATTTCTCACGATTTGCGGCTGATGGATTCGGGACCAAAAACAGGTTTGAAGGAAATTCAACTACCACCCGTACAACCAGGATCGTCGATTATGCCAGGGAAATATAACCCAGTCATGGCAGAAATGACATCAATGGTGTGTTTTCAAGTGATGGGCTATGATAGTGCGATCGCTCTGGCAGGGCAGGCGGGACAACTGGAGTTAAATGTAATGATGCCGCTAATTGCTTACAACCTGATTCACAGTATTGAAATTTTGGGGAATACTATAGCAGCACTTGCAAAGCGATGTATTGGGGGAATTACAGCCAATAGCGATCGCACTCTTGCTTATGCAGAAGGCAGTCTAGCTTTGGTGACAGCCCTCAACCCCCATATCGGCTATCTTAACGCGGCTGCTGTAGCAAAGGAATCTTTGGAAACTGGCAAATCATTACGACAAATTGTATTAGAACAAAAACTGATGAGTGCTGAAGAATTAGCCCAAGTGCTAGATCTCCAGAAAATGAGTGCCATGCCATCGAAGGCTACTCCTGATAACTTACCATCGGGAGGCAGCCAAAG
This sequence comes from uncultured Chroococcidiopsis sp., assembly GCA_964248365.1. GTDB lineage: Bacteria > Cyanobacteriota > Cyanobacteriia > Cyanobacteriales > Chroococcidiopsidaceae > Chroococcidiopsis. The sequence continues at coordinate 80,750 of CAXTYC010000006.1, forward strand.
CTAAAAAGCTATTAGCGACTAGGCGATAAGTTTTATTCCCTACTCACTACCAAGGGCAAACTGCTGTTTGCTCCTACTTACTTCTACTGTGCAAACTCCCAATAAAAGAGAGGTACATCAAGGCAATGAATAGTCATGAAGGCTTTATACAAATAACATTTCACTATGCCAATGGTCAGAGTGAATTTTTTAATGTCCTGCTACAAGAGGACGGTGCTTTAACTCGCCAGGAACTTCAACAGCGAATCGTAAAACATCTAGAAAAACCTTGGTGTATCCTTCATCTGCCAGAACAAACAATTTGTGTCAAAACGGATCATGTGCTGAAAGTAGAAATAAAGCCTACTATGCGTGAATTTCACGGTGAAGGAGTTTTTTCTGATGTCCGGCGGGTGACTGCACTCTCACGTAGCAACATACAGCGATGAGAGGGGCAGAGGAGCAGGGGGGCAGGGGAGAAATTACCTTTTCCCTTTTTCCTTTTCCCTTTTCCCAACTTCTGCAAGAAGTCTATTGTTTTATGCAGCCTGCGGTTAGTTTAATTCGCGGCCATTCTTACGAACAGCAGTTATTACGAGCATCTGTGGAAATGCTGCTTGATCCTTTAGGTGGGATAGCGGCTTTTGTCAAAAGGGGCGATCGCGTCTTACTCAAGCCAAATCTTCTCACTGCCGCACGTCCAGGCAAGGAATGTACTACTGAATGCTTATGCAAAACGCTAAGTGAAGATCAAGGGGCGCTATAGCTGGAGGCTAGGGGCTAGAGGAGAGTGGGAGACAATATTACTAATTACCAATTACCAACTACCGCGTTCCCAATCCAAAATCCGTCTTGGAAAGTTTGGCGCAAGCCAAACCGACACCTAAGCCAGCCAGCTCAACGGAGGGAACAGGGGCAACGCACAGGCGCAGACTTTCCGCAAAATCTATAGTCCCCAAAATTGCTCTAGCCTCTAATTTGACCAGGTGTAAAAATAGTTACAAATATATAGAAACTGACTGGGTAAGCTGTTATCACCCTCCGATTGCTCAAGCAACCGCCATCGCTAATCATGGCGGTTTTTTATTCATTCGTAATGCACGAGGGTAAGGGGAAGGGTAAAGGTTAAAGGCAAAAAGGCAAAAAGGATGTAGGGCTTCGCCCTTGCCGAAGGCGCTTGTTGAAGTCTGAAGGCAAAAAGGATTAAGGTTCAAGGTTCAACTTTGTCAAAGTTGAAAATCCACACTTCCAACGAAATACTTCATACTTCATACTTCATCCTTTATATTTCCCTCACTCCTCTTTAAGATTGTTGACTATGAAACAGTGCTACTAAAAGGAGCGGTTAAAATAGTAGTAGGGTGGCAAAACTGCCTAAGTTTATTGCACAAAATTAACGCTTTTTGCTCAAAACAAGGTTCTTAACAATTTTATGGATTCTAGTAGTAGTCAGTCTGCCAGTCAGTGCGAGAAATCTTCTCACAGGTTGGCAGACATTTGCGGAACAGCGATCGCACTGTTGACTCTGACTGTACCTTTATGGATGATCGCTCAGTACTCATCAAGTAATGCTCAACTCGTACAACCAGTTACCTATACGCTACAAAGCTCTGATAATTAAACTAGAGGAACTAGAGACTAGGGGCTAGCCCAGCGCGTGAAGGCAGGGGAGCAGAGGAAGCAGGGGAGCTGGGGGGGAAAGAAAAATTACCAAGCCCAGAATTACGAATTATTCTGTCCTTTTGGTAATGACACTATTAGCACAGATGGAACTGCGCTCTAAGATTCCAAGCTGTCCATCATTAGCCTAAAATGCTACACGGGGAGTTGTGAATAGTACCCCCAATTGCTGTCATCTTGGAGAACCATTGTGGACTTATCCCGCATTCCAGCCCAGCCCAAATCAGGTATAATCAACGTTTTGATTGAAATTACAGCCGGAAGCAAAAACAAATACGAATACGATAAGGATTTGCAAGCATTTGCTTTAGATCGAGTGCTGTATTCATCGGTACAGTATCCCTATGACTATGGTTTTGTCCCCAATACCCTAGCTGATGATGGCGATCCGTTGGACGGTATGGTGTTGATAGATGAGCCAACTTTTCCAGGTTGCATCATAGCTGCTCGACCAATTGGTATGTTGGAGATGATTGACGGTGGCGATCGCGATGAAAAAATTCTCTGTGTCCCTGACAAAGACCCGCGCTATACTCATGTTAAATCTCTCAAAGACATAGCACCCCACCGATTAGACGAAATTGCCGAATTTTTCCGGTCATACAAAAATTTGGAGAAGAAGGTAACGGAAATTCGCGGTTGGCAAGATGTAGATCAAGTAATGCCTTTAGTGGAAAAATGCATCAAAGCTGGTAGCGAAAAAGGTTGATCCGAAATCAGTTACCAGTTACCAGTTACCAGTTACCAGTTAAAAGAAAAGGGAAAAGGGAAAAGGGAAGAGGTAATTCGTAATTCGTAATAGCCTTTGGCAAGGCTTCACCTACGTAATTCGTAATTGATCATTCTCCCCCTGCTTCCCCTGCTCAAGAACGCTCCCCCTGCTTTCACGCGCGCCCCTAGCCCCCAATCCCTAGCCCCAAGCCCCCCTAAAATGCAGCGATTGCTCCTTTTAGCCAAAATTCACAGTTGCACCCTCACGGCGGCTAATTTGAACTATGTGGGTAGTATCAGTATCGATCAAACCCTCTTAGATGCCGCTGGAATTTTACCTTATGAGCAGGTGCAAGTAGTTAACGTTAGCAATGGGGAGCGATTAATTACCTATGCGATCGCAGCCCCGCCTAACTCTGGTGCGATCGAGCTAAACGGAGCTGCCGCTCGTCTGGGAATGGTAGGCGATCGTATAATTATCATGACTTATGGACAATTCACCCCAGAAGAAATCAAAACCTTCTGTCCCACCGTTGTCTTGGTAGATGAAAAAAATCGTTTGCAGGAAGTGCGACGCTACGATGACCTACTGCTTGCACAGGTTTAGTTTAAAGTAGGCTTTATTCTCTTTCAACGTACAATTACATATTACTGTATTAGATATGACAAATTTTTTTTGCTTGTTATCTATTAAACTAAATATTTAGTTTAGGAAAGCCTTCATACCACTTGCTGTGGTCGCCTTGATGATTATCCATGCCTTGTCTTGTAAGAAATCCTTTCGGCTCAATATAACTGTAAATCTCCTTTGTTGGCTTCTCATACCAACCAATATTGAAAGCACAAAGCTTGGGAAAAAAACTGATTGATGAGTAAGGTATGTGGTCATGAATATACCAGGCTAAAGGTCGGAAATCACCAGTATCTTCGTAAAGATCTAAATACCAATGAACTACAATGCAAGCCATTGCACCCATTTTTCCGACCTTTAGCTCATCCCAAGTATGGCTTGCTGTATTATCCTTACCGCAGTTATGTCCCTTTTCATTACAAATTTGGTTAAGTTCTTTAGACCGATAACCAAAAACGGATACTGAGCCACCCAAAAGTAGCATATAAGGGTTCAAGTAATTGTTCATATAAGTGCCTACCCGCCTCAATTGCGCTCATCAGGGTTATCTGGAATATTCGATTTACCGTAAAAATTAGTCACCTCGCTCATCAGAAAATCCCTAAAAAAGAAATTTTTAAAACAAGCGAACTCGACCAAGGTTCTCAAGACTTGCAACTGATTTAGGCATTTTCATGACTGATGATTCACACTATTTTCAGGCAAAAATGCAATATAAATGTGATAACTTCCTGACTAGGTGCGGAGCAACTGTGAATTTACGTAAATCCTATGACTACTTGATTTTGAAAGCCTAAATTAAGCAGCAAATACTTATAGCTTCGTTCAAAAGATTCCTTTTTATTAGGGAGATGATATAAATTTTCTTATAATATAATTAAGAAAATTTTAGCTATAGAAAAACTTGAGCAGAGATTAAAGGATAATCCTAAACAAAAGGGGCTGGTATTTATGAAGAAACTGATTAAAGGGCTGGGAGAATTCAAAACCAATTATTTCTCTACTCATTTGGAGTTGTTTGAACAACTTGCTCATGGTCAAAAACCTAGAGTCTTATTTGTCACCTGTTCAGACTCCCGCATCGATCCTAATTTGATTACCCAAACAGAAGTGGGCGAGTTATTTGTAATTCGCAACGCAGGTAATATTATCCCACCTTTTGGGGCAGCTAATGGCGGTGAGGGCGCAGCTGTAGAGTATGCAATTCATGCTTTAGGTATCGAGCAAATTGTTGTCTGTGGTCATTCTCACTGTGGGGCAATGAAAGGGCTGCTGCAATTAAATAAGCTTCAAGAAGATATGCCACTTGTTTACGACTGGCTCAAACACGCTGAAGCTACTCGACGACTGGTGAAAGAGAACTATAGTACTTATCAGGGTGAGGAACTGCTAGAAGTCACTATTGCCGAGAATGTATTAACGCAAATTGACAATCTGAAAACTTATCCCGTCGTCCACTCCAAACTGTATCAAGGTAAGCTGAAGATTTATGGTTGGGTTTATCACCTCGAAACAGGTGAAGTACTGGCATACGATCCAGAAAGCCATGCTTATATAGCTCCCCAAAGTCAGTTGCGTGACGGTGAATCTGAAGATGGACTAGCTCCAGGTCAATTTACTACTACAACTGCTCCTTTGGTAGCTTGCGAAATGCCTCACCATCACCGTGAGCAGCAGGCGGCGGCTGAACATAAAGGAAATGGTAGTAGCAAAAACCCGCAGCCAATGCCTTGGCTACCACCAGAACAGGCAGAGCGGATTTATCGGGGATCTAGGTAAGATAGGTATTCGGGGCGATCGCCTTTGCCAAGCGTAATGATTACTTTGGCGTTGCTTTATCATATGAGTGTGTGCAACGAGCGCAGAATTTATGCAGGTTGTACAAGCGATCGCCTTTGAGCATTTACTACCTTAGTAATTTTTTGGAGTTGTTGTAAAACCTCACCCCCCGTAAACATAGCTTCTGCCTTGGCTATACCTGACTTTATATCCTCACAAATGCCCCCGCGCCACAGATAAAATCCTCCATTCCAAATAGCAGATTGCATCAATTCTGAAGGTTTTCCGTGCAAAACTGACTTCATATCTGTCACTAACTGCTCTGTGGATTCGATGGGTGGATTCTTGCTACTAAAGCCGTATTCACGCGGTACTAGCTGTAGACGATTGATCGGGGCAATTGTCGTTTCATGCTGTACATCTGGTGCAGATAAGCCGATAATATTTGTCCGTTCTCGTGGTAAATCGCAACTACCTTCTAATCCTTTTACCGTTGTGAAATTTTTATTTCCACGCAGAGCAAAAGCTATTTGGAACATTATTTCTGTAGGAGGATGGACAAACCCAGCAATAATGTGAGCATCTCCGGCATAAGGACACCAGATCAATTCCATCGTGGCAAAAGGCGGACGTTTGCCAATTTGGTCGCGGTAGTCAAAAACTGTTTGAGCTTGGGGGAAATGCTGCGGTAGATAAATTAGCCCCACGCCACAAGAAGTAAATACCTCCTGAGTTTGGGCGAGTTTTAATCCAGTCCAATCAACTCCTAGTCCTTGCCAAATTTCTACCAGTGGTACTCCATACTTAGTAGGCATCCGATCGCTGCCATGCATAATTACAGGTTGCCCAGCAGCACACAGTAGTAAAGTTGTCAAAACATTTACAGGGGCAGTGCGATCGCGTCCATCATAAGGAACGCCCAAAACTATTACCGGACGTGGCGTGTCAATTGGTTGCAGTTTTGGTCCCAATTCATCATAAGCATCTAACATACCTGCCAATTCTTCCCCTGTGGGACGTTTAATTCTGTGTGCAATCAGAAACGCCCCAATCTGTGCTGGTGTCGCCTCACCCAGCAAAATCATTCGAGTTGCTGCCGCAGCTTCAGTCCGAGTTAAATTCTCTCCTGTGTGGGTTCCACTACCCACTTTTCGCACAAAATCCCTAAATACATTACTCATAGTTATATCACTCAATCAATTCGCAATTCGTAATAGACGCAGGCGCTACACTGCGTGAACGTAATTGGCAATTTTCCCCCCCAGCTCCCCCAGATCCACGCCAGTTTGCCCCTGCGGGGGTTCCCCCGCAGGCAACTGGCTCCCCAGCTCCCCCTGCTCTGTTATGTCCCCATCTCCCAACTTTGGTGGCAGAAATTCTCGCACTAGCTGCCAAAAATGCCCAATCGGAGGAATACTCAACCTATCTTGGGTAGTCACCATTACAACCTGGCGAGTTAAGTTAGAACCTTCACTAGCTAGCTTGCGGACAGCAAGAGTCGGATCTTGACGTGCTTCCACCAACGCCGACTGAGGTAACAAAGCTATCAGTTCTCCCTGGCGTGCTATTCCTCGGAAAGCATCGAGGGTATTTACTTCTAAGACAGCTTGGAGTGTAGCTCCTAATCGGCTAAATCTCTCTTGTACCAAACGTTGCATTCCATAGCCATCTTTAAACACCACTTGGGGATAAAGGATCAGTTCAGACCAAGGGATTTGATCGTACTGTGCCAGTGGGTGATTTGCCCCAACCAAAACCTCTATTGGTTCATCGTATAGCACTTCCACCACCATTTCTGGACCAGTGGTTAAAAAGCGATTGTGCATTACAACTGCTAAATCTACCAAGCCATCTTTGAGGACTTTCAAGGCGCGATCGCTTCCCAAAGCTGTTACGCGCAATTGTACATCGGGATAGTCACGACAAAATTTTTGCAGCACTGGTGGTAGGTAATGGGCGCAAATTGAGTGAATTGCGGCAATGCAAAGCTCTGGTTGTTTCCCTGTCATTAAATCTGCTAATTCTTCTGTAACATTGCGCCACTCCTGGCAAATTTTGCGTACTCTGGGTAACAAACGCTCACCTGCTAGGGTTAACTTAGCTTGTGCTGTGCGATGAAACAACTGCACTCCTAAATCTGCTTCGAGTCCTTGAATTTGTCTACTAATTGTCGATTGGGTGACACTACATTTTCGTGCTGCTTGTTGAAAGCTGCCCGTTTCTGCGATCGCCAAAAAAGCTTGCAACTGCTCTAGCCGCATTTTAAACTAGCCTGATGTACGTTAATGGCATAACCCAACTTAACGGATTTGTCGGATTCGTTTAGTAGAAGTTGATACAGCTAGCGGTTAACAGTTACCAGTTACCAGTTACCAGTTAAAAGAAAAGGGTAAAGGCTAAAGGGTAAAGGGTAAGGGTAAAGGCGCTTAGGCGCTTAGGCTAGAGGAACCAGGGGAAAGAGGTATTGCGGTAAAGGGAAATTATAATTTCTCCCCCTGCTCCCCCTGCTCCCCCTGCCCCCCCTGCTCTCTTCCTAGCCCCTCTACAGACCATTCTTGCAGGGCGATCGCTACCCCTTCTTGCAACTGGGGTGCTAAGGTAATATCACTTGACATTTGCTCTAGTTTATGGTAAGCTTCTTGGGCATTTAACTGTTTCAGGGCGGCGATCGCGTGTAGTCTTACCCCTGCATCTGGATCTGCCAATAATTGAATTAATGGATCTATTGCTTGGAGATCGCCAAGCTGTCCTAATGACAGAGCGATCGCCTGTTTGATACTCGCGCTTTGCATCCGAGTATGATTTGAATGCAGCAATTCCATTAAACTCTGGGCGGCTTGTGGCTTGAAATTCGATTGTTCGATTCGCCCTAAAACTGTAACTATTTCCTGCCATACCGCTGGTGTTGCTTGCTGATGCAGGCAGGAGATTAGATATTCTAAGCTAGTTTGAGTCTCTATTCTAGCCAAAGCTCTGACAATTTCTATTTGCAGAGAAACAGGTGTATGAGGAGATTGTAGTACCTTAAATAAACCATCGGCAGCAGCGTCTGTACCAATTCGTCCCAAAGCGATCGCAGCTGCGTGACATACATCCAAGTTAAAATCATATAACCGAGGTAGCAGCCGATTAACTAAATCGAATTCTTCTCCTAAGTCAGGACGAAAACTCAAGCCAATCACTGCCTCACGTCTAACACTCGCCCCAATATCATTTAAGGCATTGAGCAAAACTGGCGCAACTGTTGAGTCATGAAAACTGCTTAAAGCTTCAATCGCGGCACATCTAACTTCTATTTGTGGATCTTGGACAACACCCAGCAAAGGTGCGATTGTTTCTGTTTGCCGAATGTAGGAGAGCGATCGCACTGCTAACAATCGTGTCGGATCTTGTGCTAATAGTTGGGTAAGAGATGCGATCGCATCTGCGCCAATTTCAGAAAGTGCCGCTGCTGCTATAGCTTTTTCTTCTTCACTGTCAGAAGTTTTGAGCAGTTCAACTAAAACAGCGATGACATCCGGCTGATTAAACTTGCCCAGAATGCGTATACTAAACCAGCGCAATTCCTCATCTGCGTCTTCGTCTTCCAGAACTTCAATTAATCGAGCGATGACACTTTTTCCTAATTTAGGAAGCAGCTTGGCAATATCCCAGCGCTGATGAAAATCACCCCTTTCTAAAACATCCATTGCCCAAGAGAGCAACTTTGCTTGCTGGGGGTTTTTTAGAGCTGGGGAAGCTGGAAATAAGCAAACCTCTCGCCCCTCGCCCCTCACCTCTCGCCCCTCACCTTCCTCTACTAACTGCTGTAGGCATTGAAGCAGCAATGACCAATTGGCGGTAGAACGTGCGACTTGAGCTTGATCCCAAAGGTTAATTTGATGGTCTATGTTCACAGTTGCTGTTTTTCAACACGAAGGGCTTAATTGAACAAGGACTGAGCTACTTTCAATTTTGACTGCTTAGGCGCGTTTGTGTAGCTAAATTGCTAATTACCTGCCCAGCTTACGCTACCACACAAAGTTGCAACAACCGCCCCCTAATCAATTCACAGGCTTATAGCTTAAGTCGGATAAATCCGACTGCAATTGATTTTTAGTCTACTTCAGTAGACTTGAGTTGTGAGCCTTGAACAGGTGTTCAAGGCGGGTTTGACTACCAATTGAGAATGCTGCAAGATTTGAGTTAACATTACTTCAACAATTTTTAAAAAACTTCAAAATTTTTAGTCCTTAGAGGTGGTTCGTTACAACCCTTTTGCCTTTAATTTGAGCTACTTGGAGGATTTCATATCTATCTTGTGGTTGGAACTGATGCAAATAACGCATTTAACTGATGCATTTTATTCATAAACAGCAACAAATTGTTACCTAAGTTACGAATTTAGTTACAAAATCCACTTAACTTTAAATCTCAGCAAGCTAAAAAACCAACGCTGCAAGTTGGACTACATAAAGTTTGCTTGCGGCTTGGGTGTCCTACCCATTTTCTAATCTGTAGGACAACCAACATACCTAAACCAGAACAGTTGTGAAGGGAAAAGGGAAATCAGTTACCAGTTACCAGTTTTGGGAATCGAGACTTGGGAAATTAAATATTGGGCTATTCCACTGTCTGACTTCATACTTCTAACTTCATACTTCTAACTTCATACTTTCTAGCAATCGCCCTTAACCTCTAATGACAAATGACGAATGACAACTCAGAGCAATGAAGTAATTTTTGATAATGGCTCAGTAACACAGGATACGGCTTAAATTTTTCAAAACGATTAGGTTGACAAAAAATAGCGTTTAAAAAAATAGCTCAATTTTGGTTGAGCAAATAAATCTGATTGCAGCGGCACAAAACAAGCAGGTAAAAAGGGTAGAGCCAATATGACAGAAGCAGCAACCCCCAAGGCAACTCTGAATAAATTTGAAAAATTCAAGGCAGAAAAAGATGGTCTTGCCGTAAAAGCCCAGTTAGAGGAGTATGCCTCTATTGGTTGGGAAGCGATGGACGAAACTGACCGTGAGCATAGACTCAAGTGGTTGGGTGTGTTCTTTCGCCCAGTCACTCCAGGTAAGTTCATGATGCGGATGCGGATACCAAATGGTATTTTAACCAGCCATCAGATGCGGGTACTGGGTGAAGTAGTGCAACGTTATGGTGATGACGGCAACGCAGACATTACTACTCGTCAGAATATTCAGTTACGAGGAGTCCGCATTGAGGACTTGCCAGATATATTCGGGCGGTTTAGAGCAGTGGGGTTGACTAGCGTCCAGTCTGGGATGGACAACGTACGTAACATCACAGGTGATGCTGTAGCGGGAATTGATGGGGATGAGTTGTTCGATACCAGGGAATTGGTGAATCAGATACAGGACATGATTACCAACAAGGGCGAAGGTAATCCAGAATTTACTAACTTACCTCGGAAATTTAATATTGCCATTACTGGTGGTCGTGATAACTCTGTCCATGCTGAAATTAACGACCTAGCCTTTATTCCTGCTTATAAGACTGAGGCTGGGGGAGAAAGGCAGTTTGGGTTTAATATTTTGGTGGGTGGTTTCTTTTCTCCCAAGCGAAGTGAGGCAGCTATTCCCCTAAATGCATGGGTAGCTCCCTCAGATGTAGTAGCAGTATGTAGAGCAGTTTTAGAAATCTTTCGGGATAGTGGATTACGGGCAAATCGGCAAAAAGCCCGCTTGATGTGGCTAATCGATGAATGGGGTTTAGAAAAATTCCGTTTGGAAGTTGAGAAGTATCTAGGTAAGTCTCTGCCTCTAGCAGCAGAAAAAGACGAGATTGATTGGGAAAAACGCGACCACATTGGTGTTTATTCCCAAAAGCAACCAGGATTGAACTATGTAGGGTTGCACGTTCCCATCGGTCGCCTGTATGCCCAAGATATGTTTGAAATTGCTCGGATAGCAGAAGTTTACGGTCAGGGCGAAATCCGGCTGACACTAGAACAAAACATTATTATCCCTCACGTTCCTGACTCGCGGCTGGAAGCTTTCTTAGCTGAACCGATCTTACAGAGATTTTCCATTAGTCCTGACATACTAACACGGGGGCTGGTTTCTTGTACTGGCGCTCAGTTCTGCAACTTTGCCTTGATAGAAACCAAAAACCGCGCCTTGGGAATGATTAAAGCATTGGAAGCAGAGCTAATTCTGACGCAACCAGTGCGAATTCATTGGACAGGTTGCCCTAATTCTTGTGGACAACCGCAAGTGGCTGATATTGGACTGATGGGAACTAAAGCCCGCAAGAATGGCAAAGCGGTAGATGGCGTTGATATCTTCATGGGCGGTAAGGTGGGCAAAGATGCTCATTTGGGAACTTGTGTGATCAAAGGTATTCCCTGTGAAGACTTACAACCAGTGTTGCAAAATTTGCTGATTGAGAATTTCGGAGCAAAACCTAGGCATGAAGCCTTGGTAACAATGTGAAGCCAGTGGGTAGCGACAAGGGTATAGAGCAATTTGTGCATTCAGGAGTTTGCCACCCATGCCCACCATTAAAAGATTTGGTGGGCATGGGTGGCGTACTAGAAATTTCATAAATCACATAGGAATGCTATATCTACTCACTGCTATATTTAAAACTCTTGATTTTTTATTAGTCCGCCTGTGCGGACTTCTTTTGTGTAGGGGCGAATACAATTCGCCCTTATCTTTTCAGACATCCTAATAGGTGCGAGAGTCAATTGAGCGCTTGCTGACGATTGCAGGTAAACTCTTTTATTGTTTATTCCTCCCCTACTCCTAACTTATAACTGCTATGACTATACCTAGCAGGGAAAATTTTTACATATTTACTGTAACATAAATAACAGATTGATTTATTATTATTTGCTCCCCGACTTGATCTGAAAAATCATTGAATTTTTAGGCATCTATCTTTAGATCAGCAACATATCAAAAAGCGCATCAATTTGATGCGCTTTTTTCATAACAGTTAACATTTTGTAACTAAAGATACGAAATTTATTAGCTAGGTAATTCAAGCTTAGATATTAACAAGGGTTGAAACATTGCAGGAAAACTAAGCAGACTACACCATTATTTTTAGTGCCAGGAGTGCGAATTGCTAAGATACCAAGTTCTAGCAGCCCCAAGATTGAAAAAAAGTTGTCTAGCTGACCATAAAAAGTTTTTCTGCCACTGAGAAAACATTTCACAAATTCGACTGACTGTACAATTCCATAAACGCAAAATGCTCGGTGTAATCCGAAATTAAGGCAATTAATTAGTTGCCGCAGATTTATTGAAAATCAATTCTGCTCTTTTTGACTTAGGAAGTTTTTTCATGCTCAAAGGTTTACTCTCCTTTCAAGGACGCTATCGCATCCTACATCTAACTTGGTTTGCCTTCTTTCTGACATTTGTTTGTTGGTTTAACTTTGCTCCGTTTGGCACAACAATTGAAAAACAATTAGGTCTGCATGATGCACAAATCAAAACTCTCTTGATTTGTAATCTAGCCCTGACAATTCCAGCTCGAATCATTATTGGAATGCTGCTGGATAAATTTGGTCCTAGACTTACCTACTCAGGGCTACTAATTTTTGCTGCCGTTCCTTGCTTGGCGACAGCAATGTCTCAAAACTTTAACCAGTTAGTCTGGAGTCGCCTGCTGATGGGGATTGTGGGATCTGGGTTTGTTGTAGGCACTCGCATGGTGGCTGAATGGTTCCCGCCAAAGGATATTGGTAGGGCGCAAGGGATATATGGCGGTTGGGGTAACTTTGGGGCTTTTGGAGCAGAATTTGCCTTGCCAACAATTGCAGTTGCTACAGCATTCTTAGGTGGGGGAGGATCTAACTGGCGCTTTGCGATCGCCCTAACTGGCGTTATTACTGCTGTTTACGGCGTGATTTATTACAACAGCGTTCAAGATACGCCCACTGGGAAAGTCTACAAGCGCCCCAAGAAAAGCGGTGCGATGGAAGTCACCAGCCTCAAAAGCTTCTATGCAATGCTGCTGTCGAATTTTGGCTTGATTTTCGCCCTTGGTTTATTGGCTTGGCGCTTAGCACAACCGAAGATTCACTTTTTCAACACTAGCCAAATGTATCTTGTGTGGGGGCTATTAGTAGCACTGTATGCTTTCCAAACTTACCAAGCTTGGCGAGTAAACAAGGAACTTTTGAGTGGACAAAAAACCTATGCTCCCTCTGAACGCTATCGGTTTAGTCAAGTAGCTTTGCTCGAATTGAGTTATGCTACCAGCTTTGGCTCTGAACTTGCTGCCGTTTCTATGTTACCCGCTTTCTTTGAAAAAACTTTTGGTTTAGAACACGTTGTAGCAGGAATGATTGCCGCATCTTATCCGTTCTTAAACTTGGTTTCTCGTCCCAGTGGTGGCATAATTTCTGATAAATTCGGCTCGCGTAAATGGACATTGACGATCATCTCTGTTGGGATCGGTGTTAGCTATTTGCTAGCGCACAGCATTAACTCTGGTTGGTTTCTACCCTTGGCGATCGCACTCACCATGATTTCTGCATACTTCGCTCAAGCTGGATGCGGTGCTACCTACGGAATTGTTCCTTTGATCAAGAAAGAAACCACCGGACAAATTTCCGGCAATGTCGGTGCTTATGGCAACTTTGGCGGCGTAATTTATCTAACAGTTTTCAGCTTAACCGATGCTCCAACATTATTTGCCACAATGGGAATTGGCGCTCTAGTTTGTGCTAGCTTGTGCGCTTTCTTCTTGAAAGAACCGAAAGGCTCATTTGCTGAAGATTACGAAATTGCTGGCGCAGAACCAGTATTACCAGGAAGATCAGTTTTAGCGGAGGACTAAAGGTAAAAATACTGGTTCTACCAACTGCTAAAAATTTAACTGCCGTCAGCACTTCACTTGACAAACAGTTAAACCTAATACAGAATGGCGCAGAAAAATTCTATATATTATGCGTCATTCTGCCCTCAAACAGCTTCCCATTAGATTTTACCCTAGTCATGAAAAGAATATTTTTCCTCTAGCTTTTTGATATATGGTTCTACTTATGTCATGAAAAGAAGATTTTTCGGCAAAAAGCTTATATAAAAAATAATTATTCCTGATATATTAGAATTACTAAAAAATCTAAAAATTCTAAAATGTTGCTAGAAATTTTGTAGCAGAAAACACAAAATTAATTTAGGATTTAATATACAAATAAGAAAGCTCTGCAAATAACAAAATTAACGGTTAAGACTGTAGCAGAAAACATAAAATTCTGCATTTATTAGGCTTCACTCCCTGGAAATAAACACTCAAACTATTGGGAAACAGGTGCAAAACTGTCATGACTGACTCTACCAAAACCCTCTGTCCTTACTGTGGTGTTGGCTGTGGCTTAGAAGTTTCACCTCCCGCCGCACTGGGTAAAGCAACCAATCGAGACAGTCAAGGTACTCCGATCTGGAAAGTGAAGGGAGACAAAACCCATCCATCCAGTCAGGGTATGGTATGTGTGAAAGGTGCGACGGTTTCAGAGTCGTTAGCCAAAAGCAGACTGCGTTACCCAATGGTGCGAGACTCGTTGGATCAGTCATTTCGCCGCGTTAGTTGGGATGAAGCATTAGAAAGAGTCGCCAATCGGATTCAAGCTGTTCGCACAAGCCAGGGAGCGGATGCCATCTGTATGTATGGCTCTGGTCAGTTTCAGACAGAAGATTACTACACAGCACAGAAACTGATGAAAGGGTGTATAGGCACAAATAATTTCGATGCCAACTCTCGCTTGTGTATGTCTTCTGCTGTAGCTGGCTACATCCAAAGCTTTGGTTCTGATGGTCCACCCTGCTGCTATGAAGACTTAGATCTAACTGATTGTGCCTTTCTAATTGGTACTAATACAGCCGAATGTCATCCAATCGTATTTAACCGACTGCACAAGCACTGCAAGCAAGACCGCAACGCCAAAATGATTGTGGTTGATCCCCGACGGACACCGACCGCAGAAGCAGCCGATCTGCACCTAGCCATTCGTCCTGGTACAGATATTGACTTGCTCAACGGCATTGCACACTTGCTGATGCGTTGGGGCTACCTTGATACCGTATTCATCGAAGATTGCACCGCTAACTTTTCTGCCTTTGCAGAAGTAATTGGACACTATACCCCAGAAGTAGTTGCCCGCAAGTGCAACATTCGGATCGACCATCTGGAAACAGCCGCCCGATACTGGGGAGAATCGAAGCGAGTGCTGTCTTTATGGTCGATGGGGGTGAATCAGTCATCCGAAGGCACGGCGAAAGTGCGAAGTATTATCAACTTGCACTTAATGACCGGACAGATTGGTAAACCTGGGGCGGGTCCTTTTTCGCTTACGGGACAGCCGAACGCTATGGGAGGACGGGAAGCGGGAGGATTGGCGCATCTACTTCCTGGCTATCGCAGTGTTAAGAACCCTCAACACCGAGCTGAAGTTGAGCAGTTTTGGAATTTACCGCCTGGGAAAATTTCGCCTCATGTGGGTAGGACTGCTTGGGATATGATTACTGGGTTAGAGACAGGGGAAGTGGGAGTACTGTGGATTGCTGCTACTAATCCAGCTGTGAGTATGCCAGATTTGGAGCGGACGAAGGCAGCACTATTGCGATCGCCCTTCACTGTCTATCAAGATGCATACTATCCGACTGAAACAGCCGTCTATGCTCATGTGCTTTTACCAGCAGCACAGTGGAGCGAGAAAACAGGTGTAATGACTAATTCTGAACGTCGGATCACCCTCTGTCCGGCTTTCCGCGATCCCCCAGGTGAAGCAAAGGCAGATTGGGAAATTTTTGCCGATGTGGGTAGAAGGTTAGGTTTTGAGTCACAGTTTCAGTTTGCCTCCTCTGCCGACGTTTATAGTGAATTCGTCGGGTTGACACGCGATCGCCTTTGCGATCAAACTGGAATCAGTCACGAGCGGCTACGTACACAAGGTCCTACCCAATGGCCCTGTTCTGATGGCTTATCGAATAATGAGTCTAAGTCATTCGGAGACGAGATTGAAGGCATGGGAGTATTAGGCGTTGGGGAAACCCACCAAACCCAATCCCAAAAAGCAAAACCCAAAACTCAAGACTCCTCATCTAAAAGACTTTACACCGATTTACGCTTCCATACACCCGATGGTCGCGCCCGTTTTGGTGCTTATCACTCAAAGGGATTGGCAGAACCCGCTGATCCGAAATATCCTTTTGTGCTAACTACGGGCAGATTATACGGACACTGGCACACTCAAACTCGCACTGGACGCATTGAGAAAATTGGGCAGATGCATCCCGATCCATTTATTGAGATTCATCCCCGTGATGCGGCGAATTTAGGGATTGAAAATAACGAGTGGTTGGAAGTGCGATCGCGGCGAGGAAAAGCCAAGTTTCCAGCTAAAATTACAACAGCAATTAGTCCTGGTACAGTCTTTGTCCCTATGCACTGGGGTGCTTTATGGGCAGATCAGGCAGAAGCCAACGCCCTCACCCATCCTGAAGCTTGTCCAGATTCACTTCAACCAGAATTAAAAGCTTGTGCAGTTCAACTGATGCCACTTTCTGCCGAACCTGATCTTTTCTCTTCTGAGGAATTGGATAAAATTAATTCCTTCTCCTCACCAGTTTCTGTTTAGATTTCACAGCCAAATTATAATTTAAGGTGGGCATGGGTGGCTACAATATATTGCCTGGTTTAATATCATAAACAAGATATTTTGTCAAGATAGCCCCTACTAATCGTTAATTGGCTTGATTAAAAAGTCTAAGAAATTAGCTCCGAGTAGCGATCGCCCATACATTTGACGATTAACTTCCTCGGCTGCTGCTATACCAGAATGCATGGCACTTTCGATTCTCTTACCCCCACACCAATCACCGCAACAAACAAGGGGTAAATCAGTTTGTGCCGCTAAATAAGCACTCTTTAAAGGACGACTAGGAAAAGCATAACGCCAGCGGTGAATTTGCATCCATTCGGGATCATTTAACCAGGGTAGCAAATACTCAGATGCACGGGTTAGCATCTGGTGTCCAATGGGCTGGAGATCTGGTTCCTCTAAGTGCTGACGGGCAAAATTAGCACTACTGTGTAGCACAAACACTAACGATTGCCCCGTTTCCATACGCTTACTACTATCTAAGCCAATCCAGCCCAGTATGGAGTCATCGACAAAAGTAATAGCTTTCCAAAAGGGTGGTTGATGCAACTGTGCCGAGTATCCAGCAATTACACTCAAGCAAGGGTCAAATTCTACACAACGCAGCTGCTCAAGAAAATCTGCTGGTATATTAACCAAGCTTTGCAAGAGTGTGAAAGCTTGAGGTGCAGGAATAGCGACAACCACCGCCTTTGCAATTAATTCTGATGGTTGGGTGAGTGTGGAGTGGTTGTTAGTCTCTAGGGTGAGATGCCAATGTAGGGGGAAGCCCTGACTTGCTTGTTGCAAAGTAATAGCCTCTACTCGCTGGGATCGCTCTATTTCTAAACCAGCAGCGAGAAATTTGGCGATCGCACTCATACCATTTGGGGCAACATAACCAGGAGAGAGAGTAACAGATTTTAGCTGTTTTTGAGAGTATTCGTGTGTATCTGTCCAAACTTGTACAATACCACGATCGTATAATAGCTGCACCAAACGGGCCGGCAACTCCCCTTTTGGTTCTAAATAACACGCCCCATGATCGGCACAAGTATCATGCAATCGGCGCGTAGCGACTCGCCCCCCTAATCCCCGCGACTTCTCTACCACTACCACCTTATATCCAGAGCAATGCAATTGCTGGGCGCAAACTAAGCCTGCCATACCAGCACCAATCACAGCAACATCAAACATAAAAGTAATTAGCTTTTAGCTTAGAAAAGCAGCGGAGGTCATTAGTCTAACTCTGCCTGATCGCCTTCGCTAGAGCGTTATTGGCTATAATCTTCATGACACTCGTACAATTATATAAAAGAGTGCGCTAACGCCCATTTTGCTAATAGCTAACCGCTAACACCTTTGCAAAGAGTAGAATAAAATCAAATGAGCACAACTATAGCTCGACTTTGGGAGGGTGGGACATTGGATGAGCTGAGAGCGGCACTGGAATTAGCTACGGAAGAAGAATTGGAACAGCTAACACAAATCTTATTCCGCCGTAAGTTTAATCCCATAGATTATGTTCACACTCCCGAACCGATAGACATTCAAAGCCGAGATCCGCAAGCTTGGCTAGATGCAATCGAGCAGCGATTTCGCTATTTAGCAGCAGACGGCGTGACTGTATTGCGGGGTTGCACAGAACAAGTAACCTATCGGCAAGTTTTGATCAAAGTTTGTCGTTATCTGAAGATTCCTTATTCTAATGCACTTGCGACGACTGATTTAGAAGCAGAGGTATTTCTAAATCTGATGGGAAGGACATGGAAACGGCTACCTGCATCAGAAAAGCAAAAGTTAACAGTGCGAGTGCAGCAAAGTCTTGCACCTTCAGAACTGGCTCAACTACCACTAGCACTCCAGCGTGATCCTCTAGCAATACTTGTTAAAGGTGGCAGCGCGATCGCACTAAGTTCCATTATCCAGCCAATGTTGCTAAAACAACTGGCACAGCAGTTTGCATTGCATTTTGCCAGCTATCAAGTTGCCAAAGAAGCAGTGATCTCTGGTGGTGCAGCAGCAGCAACACAGTTTCAAAGTTATGTTGCTCTCCAGTCGGCAAGTAGAGGTATGGCTGTCTCAGCCGCTCGTTATGGCGCAGCTCAGGGAGCATTTGCCCTTCTAGGTCCCTTATTATGGACTTGGTTTTTAGCTGATTTGGGTTGGCGGGCAATTTCAACTAACTATGGTCGCATCATTCCTGCCGTCTTTGCTTTAGCTCAAATTCGTCTCACCCGTGCTGAATATTGGGAAATAGCCTAATAAATTATGAATTATGAATGCAGCAATGATGAATGTTAAAGTTTTAATTCATAATTCATCATCTATAATTCATCATTTCTAATTTGTTGCATCCTAACAAAAGTTTACAAAAACCTTGGCAGTACGCCCAAATAGGGCTGCTGCTATTTCCATTGCTGCCATCAATTGGAATATTGGGTTTATTGGTGGCGATCGCCTTGACTTGGCGACACCACTACGATCTAATTATAAACCGTCGATTAAATTGGGTATTAGCTATCTTAGCAGGTTGGTTAATACTCACCAGCTGCTTTGCCTTTCGCCCAGTTGATGCTTTTTTGGGCTTATTTAATTTATTACCCTTCTTCGGCGTTTTTGCAGCATACAGCGCCCTGATTCAAACTCCTGCCCAATTACGACGGCTAGCGCAAATTTTGGTTTTTACTTCCGTACCAGTAGTAATTATTGGTTTGGGGCAAATGTTTTGGGGTTGGGCAACATGGGCGGCATGGAAAGATGTTTTAGTTGGGTTAGGATGTGCGATCGCACCTGGAGGTAATCCCCTCGGTCGAATGTCTTCTGTCTTTGCCTACACCAACCTTCTAGCTGGCTATCTAGTAATTGTTTTTATCTTGTCCCTAGGATTATGGATTGAAACCTTTCAGAAGTCCCACGTCAGGAGGCTCAATTCACAATTGAGGAGTCAGAATTATTCCTACACCCTCTTCTTAACCATTGCAGTTATTGGCAATTTCGTGGCACTGATCTTGACTAATTCCCGAAATGCTTGGGGGATCGCAATAGCCGCCGGAATTGCCTTTGCTGTTTACCAACGTTGGCATTGGCTGGTAGCTGGGGTAAGTGCGATCGCAACGAGTGTTATATTAGCTGCTTTTGCTCCTGCACCCGTCGCGCGATCGTTACGTCTGGTAATTCCGGCTTATTTTTGGCAAAGATTAACAGACCAACTCTATCCTAACCGCCCCCATGTTTCGCTCAGAACAACTCAGTGGCAGTTTGCTTGGGGATTGACACAACAGCGTCCTTGGACTGGTTGGGGATTGCGGAATTTCCAGCCCCTCTATGAAATTCAGATGCACGCTTGGTTTGGTCATCCTCACAATCTTTTTCTCATGCTAGCTGCTGAAATCGGTATTCCAGCTACTTTAGTCTTTTGTGGTTGCCTCCTCTGGATTTTTTACCAAGGGATAAAATTGTTATTTAATTGGTCAAGCTATAGCACAAAAACTGTTAAAAGTAAACAGTATGCGGGGGAAAGGCTGATATTTTTCAGTTATCTAGTTGCCTTTTTTGCTTGTATTCTATTTAACACAGTAGATGTGACAATATTTGACCTGCGGCTGAATACACTGGTGTGGATAGTATTTTCGGCAATTGCTGGAGTGGTATATCACAAAAACGATGCGGATGATAGTAAGTGGCAACAATCTGGCTAAATTCTAGCTATGCTTTCTTGTTATGAATCTGGATGGCAAACTTGTGGCGGGTAAATCTAAAGAAATAGTAAAGATTGTTGAGAATAAATTGTAGCGGAACATACAATATTTCCCTTGGCGATCGCTCTAATATCACAATTTACACATCTATATACTCAGCCTAAGAGCATAGATCAAAAAGGAATACAAGAATACCTCTACATATGGCAAAACGATTTAACAGACGTAAATTTTTGGTGTATGGTTCTGCGACATTTGGAACCAGCATTTTATTAAAGGCTTGTGCTAACTCTCCAACTACACAGTCAAGCCCAAATGCAGTTTCATCCCCAGTAGCAAGTGGGGGAAGCACAAGTGCAAGTGGTGGAGACACAATCAAAGTAGGAATATTGCACTCGCTTTCCGGCACAATGGCAATTAGCGAAAAAAGTGTTGTAGACGCTGAACAACTGGCAATTGAGGAAATCAACAACGCTGGCGGCGTATTAGGGAAAAAGATTCAAGCCGTTGTTGAAGATGGTGCGTCTAACTGGGACACTTTTAGGGAAAAAGCCAATAAGCTAATTGACGAGGATAAAGTAGTTACCGTTTTTGGCTGTTGGACATCTGCCAGCCGGAAAAATGTGCTACCAGTGTTTGAGACTAAACAGCATATGCTGTGGTATCCAGTGCAGTACGAAGGGCAAGAATGTTCTAGAAATATTTTCTACACAGGTGCGGCTCCCAATCAACAAATCGAGCCAGCTGTTGACTGGCTATTGCAAAATAAGGGGAAAGAGTTCTTCTTAGTTGGTTCGGACTACGTTTTTCCTCGCACCGCAAATACGATTATCAAAGCCCAACTAGCAGCCAAAGGCGGGAAGAGTGTGGGTGAAGATTACTTACCTCTTGGCAATACAGAAGTTACGCCCATTATTACCAAAATTAGGCAAACGCTTCCGAATGGTGGTGTAATATTTAATACTCTTAATGGTGATAGCAACGTTGCCTTTTTCAAACAGTTGCAAGGGGCTGGGTTGAATCCTGATAAGTATCCCTCGATGTCGGTTAGTATTGCCGAAGAGGAAGTCAAGGCGATCGGTGCAGATTATCTCAAAGGTCACTATGCTGCCTGGAACTATTTTCAAACAGTCGATACCCCAGCAAACAAAAAATTCGTTCAAGCATTTAAGCAGAAATACGGTCAAGAGCGGGTAACTAATGACCCGATGGAAGCTGCTTATATTATGGTTTATCTGTGGAAACAGGCAGTCGAAAAAGCTGGGAGTGCTGATGACTTAGAAAAGGTGCGAACTGCTGCTTTAGGACAAACCTATGATGCCCCAGAGGGTAAAGTGACATTGGAAAATAACCATCACTTAGCCAAGGTTGTGCGGATTGGTGAAGTGAGAGACGATGGTTTATTCAACATTGTTTACTCAACTGACAAGGCAGTTGCACCAGTTCCCTGGAATCAGTTCGTCAAAGAAACTAAGGGCTTTGGTTGTGATTGGTCTGATCCCAACAAGGGTGGAAAATACAAGATGGCTTAATGGCAAGCTCGCAAAGGCAGTAAATTTAAGATCTGTAGCATACCTTGTAAATTCAGTTGGGGCAAGACAATAACTAGAAACAAGCAGGAAGTAATGTTTGTAATTGCTATGTGGCTGTTGAGCCGACTAGTAATTGTTGTAGTGATGCAGCTGATTGCTCCCTTATTGCCGGCAACTGTGATGCTGCGTCACGATAATATCGGCTCAGTTGCCACGATGGGCTGGCAAAGCTTCGCCCATTGGGACGGTAAATGGTATCGCACAATCGTTACTTCTGGCTATGAATTTGCTTTGGATGGCAAGCAACATAATGTTGCTTTCTTTCCCTTATTTCCCTTAGTCACCCGTGCAGTTATGACCTTGTTCCTGCCGTTTGAAGTAGCAGGCACACTGGTGAACAACCTAGCTTTCCTGGGTGCAATGTTCTTGGTGTACTTTTGGGTGAAGGAGCGTCATGGTATCGTTGCTGCTAAGTGGACAACTGCCGTCCTGGCTTGGTGTCCATTCTCCATCTTCAGCACTATTACCTACACTGAGGGGCTGTTTCTATTGTTAAGTACAGCGTCTTTACGAGCATTTGACAAAGGTCAGCATATTTGGGCAGCTGTGTGGGGCGCGATGGCGACAGCAACGCGGGTGAACGGCGTGGTACTGATTCCTACTTTTCTGATTGAGGCGTGGAGAAAACGCAGAGGAGCGATCGCCTACGTTGCAGCTATAGCAACAAGTACAGGATTGCTGCTGTTCAGTTTGTATTGCGCTATGCGGTTTGGCGATCCCTTAGCATTCCTCCATGCTCAGCGGGGCTGGCAACCACAAACTGGATTCAATTTGCAGGTTTGGTGGGATCTATTTACCCGCGATTTGATTTTACGCCGAGGTTTGAGTACCGCTATCATCGCTTTGACGAAAGTTGTCACCGTCTTTGGTGGCGGTTATTTGTTGTGGCGTTTACGCTTCCGGCTGAGTCCGATTGTTGTAACCTACGGTTTTTGCTCCATAGCGCTCATTTTCTGTTCGGGAGCAATTATGTCTGTTGAACGCTTCATTTATGGCACAGTTTCGATCTTGATCGCTCTGGGTATATTACTGGAGCGCCATCAGCGTAGCGGCGCTGTTGTGTTGGGTTTATTTGCTCTGTTACTTATATACTTCTCGATGCGGTTTGCTTGGGGACTTTGGGTGGCGTAAGGCTAAGGTCAGTATTGCAGTTTAATCGGGAGAGCGTCTGTCAAGTTGAGAGGAAGGACGTGCTAGCAGGATTATTTGATGGCTTATTTAACGGAATTAGTATCGGTGCTGTTTTATTAATTGCCGCTCTGGGGCTGGCGATCGTTTTTGGTTTGATGGGTGTAATTAACTTAGCTCACGGCGAGTTAATGATGCTGGGAGCCTATACAACTTTCGTTGTCCAAAATGGCTTCAAAAAGTTAGGCGGTTTTTGGTTTGAGATTTATATCTTTATTGCCCTCATCCTGGCTTTTTTAGTAGCTGCTGGGGTGGGATTAATTTTGGAGAGAGGAGTAATTCGCTATCTTTATGGGCGACCCCTAGAGACACTGCTAGCAACTTGGGGTGTAAGTTTGATTTTGCAGCAGTTTGTCCGTAGCGTGAACTGGGTGCTGATGATTTATCTGGTGCTATTTTGTCTATTGTTTTTCGGTAGTTTGTGGATTTTAAGTCGTCGCTCGGATTTTTTCAGGATCAGGAATTGGGCTGTTGCGGTGATGTTGCCTTTATCTTTGGGCGTGGCGATCGCAACGGGTAATTTCTTGAGCCAAACTTATAAGCTGGCTGTGACTCAACCTTGGTTTGGCGCTCAAAACGTCGATGTTTCAGCACCTAAATGGCTACGGGGTGGGTTGCCGATTGGTAATTTCCAAATGCCTTATGCACGGTTATTTATCATTGCTCTAACCATTGTCTGTGTAATCGGAATTTACCTATTCCTGCAACGCACTGCTTGGGGATTGCGGATTCGTGCAGTAACGCAAAATCGCAGCATGAGTGCTTGTTTAGGTATCCCAACTGGAAAAGTTGATGCCCTCACGTTTGCTCTGGGTTCAGGATTGGCGGGAGTGGCTGGGTGTGCAATTAGTTTTTTAGGTTCTGTAGGACCAAATACAGGTCAAAACTACATTGTTGATACTTTCATGGTTGTAGTGGTTGGCGGTGTGGGTAAGCTATTTGGCACAATTGTTGCCGCTTTAGCGATCGGTACAGTGAGCTATCTGATCGGTTCTGGCACACTAGCACTGCTACTTGCTCCCATCCAACCTTTGGCTGATTTCTTTACATTCTTTGCTACGACCAGTATGGCGAAGGTGATGGTGTTTGCGTTGATTATTGCCTTTTTGCAGGTGCGACCAGGTGGGATTTTCCCGCAAAAAGGACGCACGGTGGATGCGTAAGCTCGTGGAAGCTCGTGGAAGCTCGTGGAAGCTCGTGGCTAGAGAGGAGGGGGAAAAGGAAAAGGAAAAGGGAACGGGAAAGGGACTCGGGAAAAGGTAATTTCCCCCCCTGCTCTCTTCTCTCCCCCTCTCCTGTCTACTGACTAATTTTGAAAGGGGAGATTACGTATGGTGGTGGATGCAAGCTTGGGACTTCGGGGTTTAGAGCGACAGAAGCGGCGATCGCTACTATTAGAAGTCTTAGTAGTAGCGGCGATCGCTCTTGTTTTGATCTTTGTGATGCCAGCAGTTCTTTCGAGTTTCCGCCTCAACTTACTGGGGCGATTTTTAGCTTTGGCAATTGTTGCTCTAGGAATAGATTTGATCTGGGGCTACACTGGCTTGCTGAGTTTGGGACACGGAATTTTCTTCGGCTTGGGTGGATATGCGATGGGTATGCACCTAAAACTACAAGTCCCCCCCAACGAATTACCCGATTTCATGGGACTCTATGGTGTAACCAATCTACCCTGGTTTTGGCAGCCTTTTTATTCCTTTCCTTTTGCCACAGTAGCCGTTGTAATTATACCATCTTTGTTAGCGGCAATACTTGGTTATTTAGTATTTCGTAATCGCATCCGAGGCGTTTATTTTTCCATCCTTACCCAAGCTGCAACAATTGTCTTTTTTAACTTCTTTAACGGTCAGCAAAAACTGTTCAACGGTACGAATGGACTTATAGATTTTAAAACTATATTAGGTGCAACTGTAAGCGCCCAACAGACACAGTTTGTTTTTTACACTGTGACTGTAATTTTACTTGCAGCTACTTATGTTCTTTGCCGCTGGCTGACAAGTGGACGCTTTGGGCGGCTGCTGATGGCGATTAGGGATGATGAAAGCCGAGTACGCTTCTTGGGATATAACCCAACAGAATTTAAAGTGCTAGTGTTTGCTGTTTCAGGTGCGATCGCTGGTGTTGCAGGAGCGATGTACACTCTTCAAAGTGGCTCTGTCTCTCCCAGAGCGATGGATGTTGCCTTTTCGATTGAAATGGTGATTTGGGTAGCAATTGGCGGTAGGGCGACACTGGTAGGGGCGATCGCGGGAGCGCTATTAGTAAACTATGCCAGAACCTTTTTCAGTGAACAATTCGCCGAAATTTGGCTATTTTTTCAAGGAGCGCTATTTTTGCTAGTTGTGACAGTCCTACCTGATGGCATCATCGGCTGGCTACGCAGTAAAGGGCTTCAACAGCTAATACCAGGACGGCGCAAGCAAATATTAACTTACCCTAGTTTATCAGAAGACCCACAGGTAGAGCAAGAACGGGAAAACCTTGGCTCTTAGAGGCTAGAAGAGGGCAAAAGGGAGCAAAAGGGAGCTGGGGGAGCAAAAGGGGGAAAGAATAATTCTGACTTGGAGACTTGGAGACTTGGAGACTTCTGACGTGAGTTTCCTCACGAATCACTACTCACTACGAATTATTAGGGGGCGATCGTTTGAACGGGAAAATTTTGGAAATTGAAGATTTAACGGTTAGTTTTGACGGTTTCAAGGCACTCAATCAGCTAAACTTCAGCATAGATGTGGGTGAACTTAGGGTAGTAATTGGTCCAAATGGTGCTGGTAAAACGACATTTCTAGATGCGATCACAGGCAAGGTAAAACCAACCAGGGGGCGGGTATTGTTCAAAGGACGTAACTTGCGCTCGCTATCAGAATATCAGATTGCCCGACTGGGCATCGGTCGCAAGTTTCAAACTCCCAGAGTGTACCTCAACTTAACGCCGCGTGAAAACCTATTTCTGAGTTGTAACCGGAAAAAAAATATTTGGGCAACTTTATTCGAGCGTCCAAGGGCGGCGGAACGCAAGACGGTTGCTGGTTTACTAGAAACAATTGGCTTAACCGCTAGTGCAGACATTGGGGCTGCCAAACTTTCTCATGGTGAAAAGCAACGTTTAGAAATTGGTATGCTAGTAGCTCAATCGCCAGATTTGCTACTGGTTGATGAACCTGTTGCTGGGTTGACAGATGAAGAAACCGAGAACGTCGGCAATTTACTACTAGCCTTGGCTCAGAGCCATTCTATTATAGTGATTGAGCATGATATGGAATTTGTTCGTCAGATTGCCCGCAAAGTGACAGTTCTACATCAAGGTTCGGTTCTATGCGAGGGGAGTATCGAGCAAGTGCAAAACGATCCTCGTGTGATTGAAGTGTATTTGGGACAGCCAGAAACTGGTGTATAACTTCTGGCAAGGGAGAAGCCGAACAAATAAAATTATTTGACTATACCAAACTAAGTCCGTTGCAACGGGCTTTTTTTCACCGAACCTTTGGCACAAAGGTTAATACCATTTAGGATTTTAGATTTTCGATTGGGAAAGGCAAGAGAGGCAAAGCTGCGATACAACTTCCAGGCGCAAGCTGGGTTAACGAGATAGTGCAAGTTGTGGTGTTAAGCACTACCTATGTTTGAGCAAAGGAAAATATATAGCAAATAATTCCCAATCCATTGACATATTTCTCAATTAAATTTACATTTATTTACATAATGTTACAAAAAGAGATAAACATGAGATACACCACAGACGACCGAGGCGTTCTCAACAACTATGCAGCCGAACCCGCTGTTTACTTTGCCGAGTATCCATCCCAAGAGCAACAGCGCCGCTACGCTATTCAAGGCGCAGTAGCCATTATGTTTGTCACTGTGGCATTGTTAACCGCCTTTGCTGTCAGCTAGTAAATACACATCTGTTACAAACTGTCAATCACTAGCCTAAGCTAGTTATTGCTGCATTTGGTGTTTTGCTAGATCATCTTTGGTATCAATCGCTATTAAGTCTAGTCAACAAAGGATATATGTTATGAAAACTGATTTTGATATTGCTCGTAGCTACATTTTGGCAGCATCTGCGCCAACTGTATTTAAGCCAGAATTCAACACTTTTGCAACCATCACAGCTAATCAAGCTTGGTCTTTGTTCTTTACCGCTGGTCGTAACGATGCTGCACTAGGTTCTAACCCAGAGTTGGGGAAATTCTTAAATAACATCTTGAAAGCAGTTGTTTTAGCAGTTGTTTTGGCAGGCTTGGCATTTCACTACAGATAAAGGGGCTAGGGGCTAGGGGCTGGGGACTAGGAGAGAGATGGGGGATCTGGGGTAGCAAAGGGGATCTGGGGGGAAATTACCTTTTCCCTTTTTCCTTTTTCTAGCCTCTAGTTCCTCTGGTTCCTCTGGTTCCTCTGGTTCCTCTAGCAAGAGCGCCCCTAGCCTCCAGCCCCTCACTACCATTGGAAGCCTGCCTCGATTAGCGACTGTGCTGCTTGACAATCCAAAGGCTTGGAAAAGAAGTATCCCTGACCAAACTCGCATCCCAAGGCTTTGAGTTGAGAAAATTGCCCAGCTGTTTCCACGCCTTCAGCAACCACATCCATGCCTAAATTATGTGCCAGGGTGTTGATTGTCCGCACAATTTCAAAGTTTTCAGGATCACAGTTCATCCGACCAACAAAATGGCTATCAATTTTCAAAGTATTAATTGGAAAACGATGCAAATAACTCAAGGATGAATAGCCTTTGCCAAAATCATCGATGCTGAGCTGAATCTTCCTAGCTCTAATTTGCGAGAGCATATTAATTGTCGCTTCCGTATCGTTTAGAAGCATACTTTCAGTAATTTCTAGCTTCAGATAACTGCCATCTAAACCAGTTTCAGCCAGAATGGAATCAATTTGCTTAATTAGTTTTGGCTGTTTGATTTGTTGGCTAGCAAGATTCACACTAATTTTTAAATTTGCGGCTGAGGGTAACTTGAGTTGCCATTCACGCATTTGACGACAAGCCTGACGCAAAACCCATTCGCCAATTGGTACGATCAACCCTATATCTTCGGCAATAGATATGAATTCACCAGGAGAGACTAAACCTCGACTGGGATGTTGCCAACGTATCAATGCCTCAAAGCCCGTCAGGAAGCCAGTTACCAATGAAATAATCGGTTGGTAGTGCAGCACAAACTCTTGACATTCGATCGCTTGCCTTAGTTCACTTTCCAGAAGCAAAAGCTTTAGTGTCCGAGCATACATTTCCTGATCGAAAATCGCATAACGAGCCTTGCCAGCTTCTTTGGCGCAATACATGGCAATATCAGCGTTGCGTAGTAGCTCTGCTGGACGCTCATATGCTGTAGAACCTAGAACAATGCCAATGCTGGCACTAGTGAAAATGGTGTGCTCCTCAAGCTGCAACGGCAGCATTAATTCTGCCTGAATGCGCTCAGCAATCACGATCGCATCATTGATGTGGTTGATATCTTCTAGTAGAATAGTAAACTCATCCCCGCCAAAACGAGCGATCGCATCGGTAGAGCGTAAACATCGCTGCATTAGCTGGGCAAACTTAATCAGCAGTTGATCTCCTACAATGTGTCCCAGGCTATCATTAATAATCTTGAAGCGGTCAAGGTCGATGAATAGGACGGCAAATAAATAATTAGCATCACATTTAGCTTGCCCCAGTGCGAGTTCGATCCGCTCGATAAAAAAGGTGCGATTGGGTAAACCTGTCAGGACATCATGCAAGGCATCATGAATTAACTGTTCCTCTGTCCGCTTGCGCTCGGTGATGTCATAAATAATGCTGTCTAATCGAGTGGCAACGCCGTTATCGTCATAAATCACATGAGAGCGATCGCTTACCCATCGTACTGCACCATCGGAATGTAAAATTCTGTACTCCTGATTAATTTTGCCTTGCGTAAGCAGAGTTTGAACCGATTTATCGACTTGTTCGCGGTCTTCTGGATGAACTACTTCTAACCACAGATTTGGTTGCTCGAAAAACTCCCAAATCGGTCGTCCATAAACCTTTTGGGCAGCGGGATTAAGGTAAAGCAATTTAAAAGTTTTAGCACAAGCAGACCGAACAACTTCTTCGAGAGAATCTAGAATACTTTCGAGTCTTGCCTCACTCTGTTGCAGCCAATGTTGTGTCTGTCTGCGTGAGGCAATTTCTTGCTGTAACTGTTGATTAGCAGCTGCTAGTTGGGCGGTGCGTTGTTGCACTCGTTGTTCAAGTTCTGCATTTAGCTGGCGAATTTCTGCCTTGGCTACTTGTAAGGCGAGTTGACTTTTAATCCGAACTAAAACCTCTTCCACCTGAAAGGGTTTTGTGATATAATCTACTCCACCAACTTCAAAAGCTCTGACTTTATCAAGCACATCATCCAAGGCACTCATAAAAATTACTGGAATGTCACGGGTTGCTGGTGCAGCTTTTAGTTGTTGACAAACGTGATACCCATCCATGTCTGGCATTTTGACATCCAGTAAAATTAAATCTGGCGGTGCAGCCATAGCTCCCCTCAATGCCATAGTGCCGTTCTTGGCGCACCTGACTCCATAACCCTGCTCAGCCAGAGTAGCGGACAGGACACGCAGGTTATCAGGTAAATCATCAACAATTAAAATCATCGCCACAGAGGTATTCACTCGATGCCCATTCATAAAGTGGTAGCCTCTTGAGCGAGATTCATGATCTGATCGAAATCAAAGTCGTTGACTTTATCTAACAGCGCTTTAGCCAAGGGGTTATTTTCTTCAGGTATTTGCGCTACAAGCTGAGAAATCATCTCGGCATCTAATCTCGCTGCTGCTTGATGTAGCTTTTCCACCCACTCATTCGGCATTGTTTGAAAGGATGAACTTTGAAGGAGAAAGGCACAATTAGTTTTTTCATCCTTGAGACTTTCTACTTCATCGTTTTGCTCATAGATGTAACGTACCCCTAGATAGTTCGCCATCTTTTCAAACAGCACATTCTCTTGGAACGGCTTACGCATAAAATCGTCACAACCTGCTGACAGCACGATCGCTCGTTCCTCTTCAAAGGCACTTGCCGTTAGAGCAATAATCACCGTCGCCTGTCCTTTTAGATGGGATTTAATCTGTTGAGTTGCTTCATAGCCATTTAAGACTGGCATTCGCATATCCATCCAGATCAGGTGCGGTTC
Organism: uncultured Chroococcidiopsis sp.; assembly: GCA_964248365.1. Lineage (GTDB taxonomy): Bacteria > Cyanobacteriota > Cyanobacteriia > Cyanobacteriales > Chroococcidiopsidaceae > Chroococcidiopsis. Next base: position 110,788 of record CAXTYC010000006.1, read on the forward strand.
CCAGCTTTCCCACCTTGCGATCGCCTCTTGACCGTTTTGAGCTTCCCGCACTTGGAAGCCAATAGATGTGAGCAGTTTAGTCAGCAATAAGCGATTTGCAGGGCGATCGTCAACCACCAAGATGCGATATTCCGGTTGATCAGCCTCCAAACCAATCACTCGCCGAGTTTGTTTCTGAGTTTGAATATTACCTGCATCAGCCAGCTTAACCTTGATGTCAAATCGGAAGGTTGTTCCTTGCCCCAATTTACTGCTAACCTTGATGTCTCCTCCCATCAGCTGCACAAACTTGCGGCTTATTGGTAAACCTAACCCTGTTCCTTGTTGAGATTTCCGCCCTGTTTCTGTTTGCACAAACGGTTCAAACAAGCTTTCCATTTCATCAGGTGCAATGCCAGAACCAGTATCTTCTACCTCGAACAAGAGGGGTAAGGGGCATCGCACTGCCATGCTCGTACCAGTAAGTAAGCAGTCGGTTTCTTGCCTCTTGCCTACGCCCACGCGAAGTGTCACGCCGCCTTCTTGAGTAAATTTGATTGCGTTGCCCAAAAGATTAATCAAAACCTGGCGTAATTTGCGTTCATCTGTGCGTACATATTGGGGAACTTCTGGACTACGTTCAAATAACAACTGTAAGCCTTGAGATTCGGCTTTAAGCTGCAACATCTCTTCAATTGTGTCTAGCATGGAATAGAGGTCGAAGTCATTTTCATTGGCTAAGATCCGACCTGCCTCAATTTTGGACATTTCCAAAACGTCATTAATTAAGGACAGCAAATGCTCACCACTGCGATTAATGATGCCCAGATTTTCCTGCTGTTCTTTTTTGAGAGATGAGTCACGATTCATTAGTTGAGTGAAGCCAAGGATCGCATTCAGGGGAGTGCGAAGTTCGTGACTCATATTTGCCAGAAATTCGCTTTTAGCCTGATTAGCAGTTTCAGCGGCTTGTTTTGCTGCACCCAGTTCGGCAGTGCGTTGTTCAACTCGGTTTTCTAATTGCTCGAATGACTCTTTTAGCTGTAACGCCATTTGATTAAAAGAGTGGGACAAAACTCCCAACTCTTTAACACCCTTGATTTCTACCTGTTGCTCTAAGTCACCTTTGGCGATCGCCCCAGAAGCTCGATTTAATCGATGGATTGGTTGGATAATCCATCTGGAGGTGATCATTCCCAAGACAGTTGCCACCAACAAAGCCACTAGACTAAGAATAATTGTTGTGTGGGTGTTGGCGTTGATTTGCGCCATGAAGTCTGATTCTGGGACAACAACAACCACTAACCAATCCAGACCGAGTTTGTCGTGCCAAGGTTCAACATGGACAAACTGACGCTCACCTTTGAGTTTAAAATCTAGTTCAAGGCTTTCCTTAATATTTTTAAAATTACTAAAATTTTGCTGCAAATACTGGGCTGTAGATTGTATTAAGGAGTCACTACTGTTTAAGACGTTCAGCCGCTGTGCTTTGTCATTCAGGATAGCAGATGATTTTTCGAGGCTAGAATTAGCTATCATCAGCCCGTTACGTTCTACAATAAAAACTTTTCCTGACGGGCTAACTTTTAAGTCGCGCAAGAAATTACTTATCTTAGATAACAGTAGATCAACGCCGATTACACCTATCGATTGATGATTTTTATCATAAATAGGACGGTTTGCAGAGATAGACAAATATTTTCCCGTCTTCGTATCATTCCAGGTGTAAACTTGACTCCAAATGGGTTTACCTGCTTTAAGTGTTTGTGTATACCAAGCTTCTGTTTTATAATTGTATTTATCATAAAAATATCTAACCTTAGTGGGGTTTCCCTGTTTATCGGTCGCATAGGTGTAGTTTTTCCCGCTTGCATCGCGTGAGATACTAATAGTGACATCGGCATCGCCCTCCAAATACCCAGAGCCAGCATATTCGCCTGTTGCTAGTCCATAGTTGATATAGCTAACATTAAATACCTGCATTTGTTTCCAGAAAAAATGCCCTGATCTTTGAAGGTTGTGTATGTCAAGCAGTCCTAGGTTGATAGCATCTATATTGATTTGATTAATTTGATGAGGGGCTGCCAGGTAGGAATCAAGATGCTGATCAACTTGTTTGCTAGCTTTGTTCATTAGCTGGTTGGCAAGGTCATTGACAGCTTGTTGTCCATTGCGTAATGAGAAATACCCAGTCAGTCCCACAGCTGCAAAGATTTGCACCACAAAGGGAACCACAAGAATGAGGCGCAGTGGCATTCCTTTGTAGCTGTTGGCAGAGGGGCTGTGGGTTCTGGGTAACATATTTGGTCTGAATCAACTCCTAGTTATTCATCTCAAACCACCGTCAAAATCTTGCTTGATGGTGTTACACTCATTACAATCTAGAGAATTGTTTTGTGGCATTAGAGATATTGCTGATCTTTGCTAAACTTTTTTGTGCAAGCTAGATGGTAACTACTAGAAACAGGCGATCGCACACTTTCTGGTATGGAAAATAACAGCGATCGCCGCCCAACGAGAATATAAAGGTAAGTTAAATCTAGATCTGCAAATAGCAAACTACTATGCTGCAAGTCCAAAAATTAAATGTTTACTATGGCGAAAGTCATATTCTGCGCGATGTGGATCTGAATGTCGCTCAAGGACAAATGGTGTGCCTTATCGGACGCAATGGCGTGGGAAAAACGACTTTATTAAAGACAATTATGGGGTTAATTCAACCGCGTAGTGGCGCGATTGCTTTGGCTGGTGAACCGATAACTAAAAAATCCCCCGACAAAAGAGCAAAACTAGGCATTGGTTACGTTCCCCAAGGACGAGAAATTATCCCCCGCTTGAGTGTCAAGGAAAATTTATTGCTTGGGTTAGAAGCAAGACAAAAAGGGATTAAAGGGAATCAAGAAATTCCAGAAGGGGTTTTTGGGCTGTTTCCAGTCTTAAAATCAATGCTTTCGCGCATGGGAGGCGATTTAAGTGGAGGACAACAGCAACAACTGGCGATCGCTCGTGCTTTAATGGGACAACCCAGATTACTCGTATTAGACGAACCAACTGAAGGCATTCAACCTTCAATCATTTTAGAAATCGAGGCAGCAATTCGCAGCATTATTGCCTCAACTGGAATTTCAGTGCTATTAGTAGAACAACACTTGCACTTTGTCCGCCAAGCAGACTGCTACTACGCGATGCAAAAAGGCGGTATCGTTGCTTCTGGTTTGACCAGTGAATTAAGCCAGGATGTAATTCAAAGATTTTTGGCAGTATGAATTGGGGGCTGGGGGCTAGGGGCTAGGGGCGAGTGTAAGAGGAGGGGGAGAGGGGGAAGCTCTTCACTCGCGTTGTGGGGATTAGAGGGCAAGGGGGAGAGTGGGAGAGGGGGAGAAGATGAGAAATCCTCTCTATTTGCTCTAGCCTCTAGCCTCTAGCCTCTAGCCTCTAGCCTCTAGCCCCTAGCCCCTAGTTCATATATTCAACCTAGACAACGGATTGCTTCTAAAAGACCTTTGGCTTTGTTGAGGGTTTCCTCATATTCTTTTTCTGGGTCAGAATCGGCAACTAAACCAGCACCAGCTTGGACGCTAACGGTGTGATTGTGGAAAACCATTGTACGAATAGCGATCGCACTATTTAACTGTCCCTCAAAGTCATACCAGCCATAAACTCCAGAATACACCCCACGACGGCATTTTTCGAGTTCATAAATGATTTCCATTGCCCGAATTTTCGGTGCACCGCTGACAGTACCAGCTGGGAAGCAAGCTTTAAGTAAATCCCAAGCAGTTTTACCTGGGGCTAGTTCTCCCAGTACATTACTGACAATATGCATCACATGAGAATAGCGCTCGATCACCATTAATTCATCTACTTTTACCGTACCGCTTGTGCATACTCTACCCAAGTCATTACGACCTAAGTCAACTAGCATTACGTGTTCAGCAATTTCTTTGGGATCTTTGAGCAAATCCTCAGCCAGAGCTGCATCTTCTTGGGGTGTTTTACCTCTGGGGCGTGTCCCAGCAATGGGGCGCAAGGTAGCCACAACTCCACCATAGGAAGCGCGTTCTGCTTTTACCATCACTTCTGGACTGGAACCGATAATTTGCCAATCATTGAAGTGAAAATAAGCCATATAAGGCGAGGGGTTAATTAGTCGCAGCGAACGGTAAAGGGCAAAAGGGTCGCGGTCGTATTCGGTTGAGAGACGCTGGGAAAGGACAACTTGAAAGATGTCCCCAGCTTTTATGTATTCTTTTGCCTTTTGCACATTAGCGCAGAATTGTTCTTTGGTAACATTGCTGGTATAATTAGCCTGCGACTGTTGAGTTCCCCCCCCGCTCCCCCTGCTCTCTTCTGGGGAAGTCCATTCTAATACCGTATCTTGACTAGAAAGGGGTAGCTGTAGTTTGTTGACTAGTTTTGCAAGGCGATCGCAAGTTTGTTGGTATGCCTTTTCGATATCAACCCCAGTGTCACGTAAATCAGCATAGGCGATCGCCCAAATTTTTCGCTTTACCTGGTCAAAAATCAGCAACTGATCTACTTGCATCCATAGTCCATCTGGTAAATCAGTTTCCGCCGCCTGATGCACTGGTACACGCGGTTCTATCCAGCGAATCAATTCATAACCCCAAAACCCAAACAAACCGCCAATTCCAGGCGGTAGTTGGGGCAATTTCACCGGATGAAAGGGTTTTAGACACGAGGCTAAGGTTGTAAATGGGTCGCCTTCAAACACTTCTTGCGAACCATCACGATAAGTTTGGGTAGTGCGATCGCCCCTTGCCTCCAAAATCCACAGCGGATCGCAACCAAGTATACTGTAACGTCCGATTTTCTCGCCGCCTTCTACCGATTCCAATAAAAAACTATAGGGCTGTCCGGCACAAACTTTGTACCATGCAGATACAGGAGTATCCAAATCTGCTACCCATTCTTGATATACCGGAACAAAATTACCCTGCCTAGCCCAAGCTGAAAATTGAGAAAAATCGGGGAAAATCATAAACCAGATCTCAGGAGCCAGAATACAGAAGACAGTAGGGTGGGCAATGCCCACCTTACGCTTGAAAAATCTAGGAACAAGCGCTTTCATTAGTTAGGAGACACAGAACTAAAGACTAAACAATCCCTAGTCCTGCGCCCCTAGCCCCTAATTGCCCCCACTTATAGTGCCGCTATTAGTTTCAGATTCGTAAGTTGTACGACCGCTGAACTTCAACTTAGCAGGGGCTGGGTTTCTGCCGATGTTGCGGTCTACGTAATTTACTTTTTCACGACCTGCATTTACTTTTTCTGGGAAGACACCATCAGCGGGATGCAGGTACTGCACTTCTCCGTTGGGATAAATGCGATAAATTTTGTAGTCTGTAATTTTGAACTTCGCACGTAATTGCTGACCACCCAAAGCAATCCCATATTCTTTACGGGCTAGATATAGCAGGTTTTTGCCTTGCCGCATGGTAGCAGCGCCACCAGTGGGCATTTCAAACACTTGCTCTTTGGGGCTAGTCCACGTAATTGCGTACATTTCCTCTCTAAATGCCTTGGTTAGCAAGCCGCCAGTGCTGCCACCAAATAAAGGAGTTTGTCCAGAAAGTTCTTCTGCCATAAACAACTCACTCAAGGTTTTTAGGGCATCGTAGCACTGAGACTGCGCTCCTACAGCTACTGTGTTAAAAACCGTTACAGTTCGTCAGGGACTAGAGGCTTTCTCCACAATGGGGACTGTGAAATGAAAGCGACTACCTCGGTCTTTACCATCTGATTCTGCCCAAATCTGACCGTTCCAGCTATTGACAATTTGACGACAAATTGCTAGTCCTAAACCAGTACCTCCCGTAGTGCGTCTCAGCGCCCCTTCTTCTTGATAAAACCGATCAAAGACAACTTCTAGGCGATTTGGTTCAATACCTCGTCCCGTGTCAGCGACAGTAACTTGCAGCATGGAACCGCCGTTGCAATGAACCTCAATGGTAATCTGTCCCTCCGGCGGTGTAAATTTGCAAGCGTTATCTAATAGTTTGGCAAATACCTCAACTAGCCAATCACCATCAACTCTAACTAAAGGCAGATGATCTGGGATTTTGGTAATGACTTTGGGTAACTCCTCTATGGCAGAGCGGGTACGAATTCGGCTCATAGCAAGTTCAATACATTCTTCTAAGGGTAAAGTTTCTGGATGCCATTCGACTCGACCGCTTTCTAAGTTGGAAAGAGTGAGGAAATCTTGGATCAGTTTCCGCATCCGCTCCGAGTCAGCTAAGGCAGTGTTGAGCATTACCTGGCTCATTTCTTGCGGCATATCCGGTTCGTTGGCTAGGCTCTCCAAACATACCTGAATGGTGGATAAAGGGGTACGAAGTTCGTGACCTGTAATCGCAATCAAATTGCTGCGGGTACGGTCAAGAGCTTCCAATTGCTGGTTGAAGTCTTCCAGGTTAGCGTAAGCTTCAGCTTGAATTAGCGCAGCTCCTACCTGGGTAGCGATCGCCTCTACCAATGATATTTCATTGGCTGTCCACTGGTGAGTCATGGGCTGGCAGTGATGTAACTCGATCATTCCCAACAACTTGCCCTGATACAATACTGGAACCATTAACCACGAACGAATGCCAAACTGACGAGTTATTTTCTGTAATATCTCAGAGCCAGTAACGCGAGAATCAGTTTGAGTGTCGGCAACATATAGCCGCTCTTGCTGTTGTACAACTTCTTGAAATAGGGGATTATTGTCTAATAACCACGTTTCCCCCAACAAGGATGGCGTTTGTGAACTCAAAAATTCATGATTAATTGTGGTAGTTTGATCGCTCTTGTGCGCGCGATAAATCAAACATCGACAAACAGAAAGTGCCTGTCCGAGTTCTTGCACTGCTACTTTGAGAATTTCCTGGGGGTGTAGGGGTTGACCTGTATTGTTACCTCGACGGATAGCAGCAGTGATTGAGTTTACTAGGCGCTCTTTCCTTTCCCCAATAGCGATCGAACGGTAGGCTTTAAGTAATTTGTACTGACCTGCTTGTAAATATGTCACCAAACGTTGAACAAACGGGTCAGAGTCAATCGGATGATAATCTTGCTGTTCAATATTTTTAGAACGATTGGCACTTTGAGGTGATAAGTTTGAGCTACCGATCGATGGTTTTTTTGTTTTGGTTGATTTTGGCTTTTGTGGGAAGGTAAGTCCAAAGCGATCGCAAGCTAGCTTGATTTTAGCTGCTAACTCTGGTCTGTAACTTAAAATTCGCTTCAATAAAAACTGGGCTACTATCGAGCTAATGTGAGGATCACTTGTCCAAATGCCTTCAAACTGGCGAGTTGGGTCCATATCCAAACTTACAGGTAATTCTGGCGAGAGCTTGAGCGCACTCATCCCAAGACGTTCTCGACATACCAAGCAACTGGTATAATGCTCCCCAATTACCACTAAATGCCATTCCTGACCCAGTGGCTCAGCCGGATCAAACGCGACTGTTTCATAGCAGTCAGAAGCATTGGTAAAGTCAGTTTCTGGGGCTGCTAATACATAAACTTGATTAGTACGTTGAGCGAGGCGTTTGTAGCGGTGAGCTTCTTGACGATAAAAACGTTCGCGCTGGAAGCTAGCAATCAGCAAGGGATGCTCGCTGGTGGAAGCAAGTACTTGGTCTTCCATCGCATGAGACAGCGCTGTTAAAGAAGCCTTGAAATAAATTTGGGGACGCAGTTGGGGTACTGCCTGTAGCAGATCACTCACCACTGAAGTCGGTATACTCATGAATGTCTTTGTTGCTCACTGCACCTCTCGTGTCCAGCCGCAAGGGTCATAGTTTTAGAGGAAACTGTTTTTCCACTGCATACTAAGCTTTGCGACCTGCTTTGTCGGAGAACCGTATGGGGCGCGATCGCGCCCCCTCGCATCATGGTTCTCTATCAACTTATCCTACCTTGATGGCGGGTGCAGGAGTTGTGGAGATATGGAACTTGGAGGAGTAGGGGAGAGGGGGAGCAGGGGGAGAAATTACCTTTACCGCAATACCTCTTTCCCCAGGTTCCTCTAGCCTAAGCGCCTTTACCCCTTTCCCCTTGCATCTAGCAAAGGTTATATATTTTATTAGTTGTAGATAGAAATTTTCTTTCCATCTCGATCTAAAAAGCCCATGTTCGAGGTTAAAGTCGCAGCAAACACATAATTGCGATAAAAAACTACATGATGAATAAGCATGACTAGTCAGTTCAAATACACCACCAGAGGTATATTAAGCTTGGCTGTTTCTAGCAATACCTTCGCTCACTGCTATTTCTACATATAAAAATGAAAATTGCCCAGATTGCTCCCCTCTGGGAGCGCGTTCCTCCCTTTCGCTATGGCGGTATTGAATTAATTGTCAGTTTACTTACTGATGAATTAGTCCGGCGCGGTCATGAAGTAACTTTATTTGCCTCTGGTGACTCAATTACAACTGCCAAACTCGTTTCGGTTCACGGTCAAGCACTGCGGCTCGACCCCAGTATTAAAGAGCCTGGACTCTACGAGCAAATGATGCTGTCTGAGGTCTATACCAACGCCCATCATTTTGATATTATTCATTCTCATGTTGGCTGTGCTGCCCTGCCCTATACCAGTTTTGTCAAAACGCCAACAGTACACACTATGCACGGCATCTTCACCCCAGATAACGAGAAGATGTTCCGACGCTTTGCCTGGCAGCCTTACATTAGCATTAGTGAGGCGCAGCGAGAACCCCGCTTAGGCTTAAACTACGTTCATACCGTCTACAACGGAATTGATACATCTATTTATCCGTTTGTGGCAACACCAAGTCAACCCGCTTACCTAGCTTTTATTGGTCGGCTTTCTCCAGAAAAAGGACCAATCGAGGCAATTAAAATTGCTCGTGCGTCCGGTATACCATTAAAAATGGCTGGTAAGATTGATGCTGTTGATCGAGAATACTTTCGGGAGCAAATTGAGCCTAGTATTGATGGAGAGCACATTCAGTATCTAGGTGAAGTCTCCCTGGAGGAAAAAGTACAGCTTTTGGGAGGAGCTACTGCTACCTTGTTCCCGATTACCTGGCGAGAACCTTTTGGTTTAGTGATGATTGAGTCGATGGCAACGGGTACGCCTGTAATTGGTATGGGGCTAGGCTCAGTACCAGAAGTAATTGCCCACGAGAAAACAGGTTTTGTTTGCTATTCTTTGGAAAAAATGATCGAGGCTATTCCAGGGGTGACAAAATTAGACCGCCAGACTTGCCGAGACTACGTTTTAAACCGCTTTAGTGTTGAGGCTATGACTAACGAGTATGAAAAGGTCTTTCAAGTGTTAGCAAGCTAACAAATTTTCCCTGGGCGGGTTTATAGATGACTTCACCTAAAAGGGGAAGGGGACAAGGGAAAATCCGAGTGATGAGTGATTCAATCCCCAACTCGACTGTTCTCCCCTTTTACTTTGATTCCTATCTATTAATAAACCCGCCTTGCTCAGCCTTTAACTTAAAGATAAAGTATTTAAATCTTATTTGTATTAAAATTAACAAGTTGTAAATAGGCTTAAACTTATTTAAAATAAATTTATGTAGTCTGATTAACTTGCCTGCTCTTGGCTAATCAGGAAAACTAAATAATAATTAACAGTTTACAGCGAAATTTGCCAGTACAAATAGTATGAAAAGCTACAAAAGGCAACTGATAACTGACGGACAATCTTGCGGCTTGCCGCCAAGTGCGGGTAAAAAGATAACAACTCACCAAAAGGCAAGGGGCAAGAGGAACCAGAGGAACCAGAGGCGCTCGTGCGCTCGTGCGAGAGGCTAGATTTTTCGTTTGTTTCGGTGATTTATGTGATCAGTAGATCTTTTTCCTCGTGCCGGACTTCGTCCCGCAACGCTTACGTGCCTCTTGCCTCGTACCTCTCGCCTCTGAAAAACAATTTTGCCAAAATTAGGATTCATAAACCAAACCAGGGGTTGGGATAAAGTTAGAAAGCTTTAATTTAAGTTCTGATCGAAAGCTGTTAAAGCTAATTGATGAGAATTTTAAGAAAATTTAAAATGTAAGTAGTTTTACTTAAAAATTTTGTGGTTGTAAACGCTATAAATATCCCACAGTAGCACCTGAAAACTCATAATCTTGAAGCAAAAATTTTGCGAATGACACCAGATACGCTAACGACATCAGAAAAGCTGGAACTGGACGGTAAAGTATTTGTCCCCGCCCAACAGCTACCTATTCCAGAATGGCCCTGTGTATTGAGTGAAAGACCGCAGCCGACACTCACAGTCAAAGATGATGACTTATTTTTAGTTACAGATACTATAGGGAATATTTCTGGCTGCTTGGTGGACGATCGCTCATCTAGCATGGGACTATTTTGCGCGGATACCAGATTTCTCAGTCGCCTAGAGTTACAGATTGAGGGGCGATCGCCCTTGCTACTCAGTAGTACCGCCGACAAAGGATTTGTCCTCTCGGTTTTGTGTACCAATCCCACAATCGAAGGTAGCTTGTCAGCAGATACCTTGGGGATTCGGCGGGAAATTGTACTCAATGGAGCCTTGTTTGAGGAGATAGAAATATCTAATTATAGCACAAGTGCGGTTAGCTTTGAATTGAGTCTTAGCTTTGATGCGGATTTCGTTGATTTATTTGAAATCCGAGGCTTTGGACGTGAGAAACGAGGAAAACTTCTCCGCCTGGTCGAACTTGATGGCAAAAAACTGGAAAACTTAGAAAATTATCAAGAAAATACATCCCTCACCCCTCGCCCCTCACCCCTCACCCCTCAAAAAGGGCTGACCCTTGCCTATCAAGGTTTGGATGGGGCGGTGATGGAATCGCTGATCGAGTTTGGGTATCATCAGCCTGACTATTTCAAAGGTTATACAGCGATTTGGCGGATAGATTTGGCAAGCCATGAAACCAAAAAATTGGGTTATCGGCTGTCGATGTCGATAAACAAATGCTCTGCCTCTACCGTCCATGCTGCTGCTACCCTAGTACAAGCTAAGGCAGCTGAGTTTTTAGAAGAGCAACATTGGTGTCACCAAAGTACGCAGATTCGTTCGGATAAAGCTACCTTCAATCGCGCGATCGAAAGAGCTGAGCAAGATATGTTTTTGCTGCGACAGTCTATAGGTAAGCATAAGACTGTTTCAGCTGGAGTGCCTTGGTATTCAACATTGTTTGGGCGGGATTCGCTGATTACAGCATCACAAACACTCATGTTGAATCCAGCGACCGCTAGGGAAACATTGTTTCTCTTAGCCGCCTATCAAGGTAAAATCGAAGATGATTGGCGGGAAGAAGAACCAGGAAAGATTTTGCACGAACTGCGGTTTGGGGAAATGGCGCGTTGTCAAGAAATTCCCCATACGCCTTACTACGGCACTGTCGATGCTACTCCTTTGTGGCTAATGCTGTATGCGGAATACTATGCTTGGACTCACGATCTTGAAACTCTAGAACGGCTGTGGTCTAATGCAATGGCTGCAATGGATTGGATTGATCGTAACTGCCAACAGACAGGCTACCTTAGCTACGAGCGCAAATCTGCGCGTGGTCTAGTTAACCAAGGGTGGAAAGACTCTGGCGACTGTATTGTCAATCGCAAGGGACAACTAGCGACCGGACCAATTGCCTTGTGCGAGGTGCAAGCTTATGTTTATGCGGCAAAAGTGCGATTGGCAGAAATTGCCCGCATGAAAAAGCGGATTGATTTAGCAGACAAATGGCAAGAGGACGCTAAGGAACTCAAAAGTCGCTTTAATCGAGACTTTTGGATGACAGATCAGGATTTCTGCGCTCTGGCTTTGGATGGAGAAGGCAAACGGGTAGATAGTATTACCTCGAATCCTGGTCAATGTCTATATTATGGCATTCTCGCACCGGAAAAAGCGTACAGCGTGGCAGAGCGCCTTCGAGCGCCGGATATGTTCAATGGTTGGGGTATTCGCACTTTGAGCAGTTTGTCCCCTGCTTATAATCCTATGGGTTATCACATTGGGTCGGTGTGGCCCCACGATAACTCAATTATTGCGATGGGATTGCGATCGCTCGGATTAATCGATCAAGCTTTGGAAGTCTTTCAAGGTTTGTTTGATATGACTTTGTGCCAGCCTTATCAGCGACCCCCCGAACTGTTCTGCGGCTACGAGCGTAACAACGATAGCGACCCTGTACAGTATCCCGTTGCTTGCACTCCCCAAGCTTGGGCTACTGGTAGTGTCTTCCAGCTATTACAAATGATTGTAAATCTAGTCCCTGACGCTCAGAATAACTGCCTGCGGATTATTGACCCAGCTTTACCAGAGTCGATTAATCAGCTTTCTGTGCATAATTTGCGTGTTGGTCCGACTTTGCTGGATCTGGAATTTGAGCGCTCTGGCAGTACTACCGCTTGCCGTGTTGCTAAAAAACGCGGAAATTTGCGCGTTGTGATTGAAGCTTAAACTAGGGGCGGTCGGCTGGGGGCTAGGGGCTAGGGCAAGAAAAGGACAAGGGGACAAGGGGACAAGGTGACAAGGTGAAACTTCAATCATACTCCCCCCTCTCCCCATCTGTGTGTCCCCCCATCCTCTCTCTAGTCCCCAACCCCTAGCCCCTAGCCCCTCTCATGTGTAACAAACTATTGCTAGTTGTTAAGGCTTGTATAGTTTGCGATCGTTTTCTCGCTGTTTATCGTTGATGTATATCTACAGCGGGATGCTAAGAAAAGAAAATTAATGTTAACCAACATTCCCTCACCCTAATAGGCTGGCTATGGAGCAAATCGGTTGGACGGTTATTGAAACACAGTTTGATGCAGCCGAACTGCATCACAAGGAAACACTATTTACAATTGGCAATGGCTACCTGGGTACGAGGGGTACTTTTGAAGAAGATTATCCAGGCTCAAACGGGGCTACCTTTATTCACGGCGTTTATGACGACGCGCCAGTAGTAACAACCGAACTAGTTAATTGCCCTGACTGGTTGCCACTGGTGATTGTGGTGGGGGGCGAAGTCTTCGGTCTTGATTCTGGTGAGATATTGGGCTATCAGCGTCAGTTAGACTTGCGCTGGGGTATAGTCAGCCGCGATGTACTGTGGCGTAGCCCGAATGGTCATACAGTATATCTTCATTTTGAGCGTATGACCAGTATGGCAGATGAACACGTATTAGTGTTGCGCTGCCAAGTCACGCCGATAGATTTCGAGGGAGAAATCGAAGTTGAGGCTAGTTTCAACACCCAACCGAATAATCATGGCGCAGAACATTGGGAATGTTTGCAGCACGATGGAAAGGATAATCGCCTTTGGTTCCATATGCGCTGCCCCAGCTCCAATATAGAGTTAAGCATGGCTTGCCAGCTAACTTGCTCAGAAGAGACAGCCCTTGTGCAAGTGAGGGGTAAAGACAGCAATCCGAAATTGACAACAAGCTTCCAGGCTCACCCCAATCAGACAGTGACTTTAGAAAAAAAGGTTAGTGTTTTTACTTCAAGAGATGTGAGTGAGCCATTGCAAGCAGCCCAAGAGCGGCTAGCGAGTTTACCCAGTTACACCACCCTGCTAGCAGCTCACGGAGCAATTTGGGATGAATTGTGGCAGGACAGTGATGTCAAAATTGAGGGCGACACCACTGCCCAAATTGCTGTCCGTTACAATTTGTTTCAGCTACTTGCCGCTGCACCTCGCCATGACGAAAGAGTAAGTATCCCAGCAAAAACACTGTCTGGATTTGCCTACCGAGGTCATGTGTTTTGGGATACAGAAATTTTTATCGTTCCCTTCCTCAGCTTGACGCAGCCGCAAATCGCCCGTAATTTGTTGTCCTATCGCTACCATACTTTGGCAGGTGCGAGGCGCAAAGCAAAAGAAGCTGGTTATGAAGGAGCAATGTTTGCTTGGGAAAGTGCCACTACTGGTGACGAGGTAACTCCCCGTTGGGTACACGATCCAAATGGTAATCCAGTGCGTATTTGGTGCGGTGATATTGAAGTGCATATTAACGCTGATATCGCTTATGCCGTTTGGCAATATTGGCTTGTGAGTGGGGATAACCAATGGATGCGCGATCGCGGAGCTGAGATAATATTAGATACTGCGGTATTTTGGGCTAGCCGAGTCGAGTGGAATAGCGATCGCAATTGTTACGAAATTCGGGATGTGATCGGTCCTGATGAAAACCACGAACAGGTAAACAACAACGTCTTTACTAACCGAATGGTGCAATGGCACATGGAAACTGCCCTTGCTACCTTGGAATGGTTGCGTGGATATGATGTTAAAAAAGCAGATCATCTAGAGCAGCAACTTAACCTCACACCCCAGCGGCTCAAGCATTGGACACATATCATTAGTCATATCCTACTGTTACACGACTGGGATACTGGCTTAACTGAACAGTTTGAGGGTTTCTTTAACCTAGAAGACGTTAACCTAACTGATTACGAGTGGCGTACCAAGTCAATGCAAGCTCTTTTGGGCATTCAACAGACAAACTCTAGTCAAATATTAAAGCAGCCAGATGTTTTGATGCTGCTTTACTTGCTGCGTGAGTCAACTTTGCCTACGCGCCTTACTCCTAGCGAGTACCAAAAAATACTTAGCACAAACTGGGATTACTACACTCCTCGTACCGACCACACTTATGGTTCTTCTCTAGGTCCTGCCATTAACGCGATTTTAGCTTGTGACTTGGACAAGAGCGCTGATGCATATGAACACTTTATGCGAGCAGCGCTGGTAGATCTCAAAGATGTGCGGAAAAATGCCTGTGAAGGTATTCACGCCGCTTCTTGTGGTGGGGTATGGCAGGCGGTAGTCTTTGGTTTTGCTGGTGTACGTCTAACTGGGACAGGACCAAAGGTGTTAACTCCTCACCTACCTGAATGCTGGACACGCTTACAGTTCAAACTTCGCTGGCAAAATCAGTGGTATGACTTTGATATAGCAAGGACAACAGATGGGAATCAGGTAGTCATGACCACTGACAACAAGACTAATGCAGATATTTCTATTAACCATCAGTCTGCTCCACCAATCAAGGGTGTAATTTTCGACCTGGATGGTGTGCTAACTGACACGTCGGAATTTCACTATCAAAGTTGGAAGCAGCTAGCGGACGAAGAAGGAATTCCATTTGACCGCGAAGCTAATGAGAAAATGCGAGGTTTGGCAAGGCGAGAATCACTGTTGCAACTTTTAGGCGAAGGGCGAGTAAGTGAAGCAGAACTGAAAGAAATGATGGCGCGTAAGAACGGCTATTATGAGAAATTGATTCAGGCACTTACCCCAGCTAACTTGCTACCAGGAGCGTTGGAATTATTGAACGAATTGCGCTCCTGCGGTATTAAAGTGGGTATCGGTTCATCGAGTAAAAATGCCCACACTGTTATTCAACGTTTGGGCATTGCTGACTTGATAGATGCAACGGCTGATGGCTACAGTGTAGAGCGGCACAAACCAGCTCCTGATGTATTCCTCCATGCAGCGAAGCAACTAGGGCTGGAACCATCACAATGCGTAGTTGTAGAAGATGCTGATTCTGGTGTTGCTGCTGCTTTGGCTGCCGGAATGTGGGCTGTCGGTCTTGGTCCGGTTGAGCGCGTAGGTGCGGCTCATGTTGTGCTAAACAGCTTGGCAGGGGTTCACTGGTCTGACCTGCAAAGGTTACTTCAGCAAAGCCACAATACGCTCTATGCTACTCCTGTGGCTGGCTAAGTGTAGGGTGGGCATTGCCCACCTTTTATGGTGTGTTACGGCGCGAATTATATCTTTGGAAATGAAAATACAGTATTTCTGTGCGCCTAACTTACTACCACTACTAATGGTGCTTGTGCGGCGCAAATTAGATTTTTTGGAAGTGAAACAATAGTATTTCTGTGCGCCTAACTTACTACCACTACTACCACTTCTTCAGCCAAGCCAAAAGAAACTCTATGCTACTACTCCTGTGGCTGGCTAATTGTCAGGTGGGCAATTTGTAAGGTGGGCAATGCCCACCCTACTTATTACTAACAGCTAATAGCTAATGGCTAACAGCTAACAGCTTTTTGGCACGTTGTACCTCTTGCTCTGTGCCATTTACTATTACTAAATACTCTTCGGGGGAAAGGCGATCGCCATTAATGGCTCGTTGTGAGGACACCCCAGGACAATTACAAACTGAAATCACCCCACCAGTTGCTAAACCGATACCAGCACCTGCAAGGGTAGAGGCTAAAGCTGTTCCTACCGCGCTACCAATTGCTATGGCAGGAGCAACGCCTGGTATTGACAAAATTCCAATAGTCATTAAGCAACCGCCTAAAGCTCCCACTATACTGCCTGTAATCATTGCACAAGGAGCATTTGTTGCTGACGTGTCTCTACTCGCCTGAGTTTTCCTAATCGCCTCTTCTAGCTGCTCAAGTAGCTCTGATTCTTTGTTTACCAATGAAAGGCGAGTAATTGGGAACCCTGCACAGTATAAATGTTTGAGCGCCTGTTCTGCATCAGAGCGTGTGGTAAATGTACCAACAGCACTTCTTTCTTGAACTGAAACCATTTTATCCCCCTTCTAAAATTACCAATCATCAATATTGAATGCCTATAGCAAAGCATGGTATCAGGAACGCAACTTTCGACCAGCTAGCAAATTTGAGATGTGCTTATATCTCTTAAATAGTAATTTAGACAAACTATAAAAGATCAAAATTTCAATACAATGTTAAAAATTTTGATTTATATGCATTTTTTTATTAATTATCATTAAATCGTTGCTGCATCAGCTTGTATTCTCACCGTCTGCTGTCTGGTGCGGGTTAATCTCTTGGGCAAAATTCCTTAGTATTCTAAATATTTAGTTGCGAATAATTTGGATGCGAAAAATTTTTGTAATACCAAAAGAATGACCAGTTACCAGTAACGATCGCATCTATTGCGATCCTAGCTCTTGTATCATTCTTAACAATTCCCTTGATAATTGATAATTAATAATTGATAATTGTTGAATACCTATACAAGGTATTTCATGACACAAATGGGATTACTATAAAATATAAAATCGTGGTAGGGTAAGACTTGAAGGCGTGAGACAAAAAAATAGATAAGCATTTTGCTTATCTTAGTTTGTTTACACCTCAAAACAGTTATATAAATTTTTGATGACACAAAGGCGGAAGTACAGTTGATTCAGTCTTCTTCTTTGCTTTCGGCATTGTTATTGGGGGAAGCTTCGTAAAGAGCATCCAATTGAGCGCGAGCATCTTCGACGTTGATTGAACGCATGACTAACAGCGGATCTCTGATCAAATTACCAGCGGTGTCTAATAACTCTGGATGTGGTACAGATTGATATGAGACATGGGGGTATTTAGCGAGTCTCTGCTGCGATCGCCCAGATGATGAAATCCGATTCTGCTCAAAACTAAACATCAATAGGTTGCGAATTAAGTTACTGACAGCTATCAACGCCAGGATGGTAAAAGCAAGAATGTAAAGTAGTTGTAACATCGAGTAAGGCTCCAAACCAGCAATTTTAAAAATTTTTAGCGAGGAATTTCAGCTTTGCTCTGCCAAGCGCGATCGCCCTCAAGCATAGGGCAATTTTTTCACTACACAATCACTTATAAAAGCCTTTCACAAAACGAGTTAGCACTATTAGTGATTTTGACAGATTTTGTAGCGCGAATCTATAACCCATATTCCTGCTGCTGCGTTTGCTCAAAGCGGAATCGGCTTGCTACTTTCCAACATTCTGTCACTAGCTGATGCCAAGGTGCTAACGTTGCCATGTCAATACCTACTTTTCCTCCTGTTGCTGCGAACATTAGCTGCGCTGTACTCACTTCTTGCTGAGCCTGCAAGACTCGCGCCAGCAACTCGGATTGCTTTTGATTGCCCAAGAACGAGATGTTCTCATTCTCCAACAAAGTGCGCGATCGCTCAAACCAATACTTAAAATCTTCCAGTAGGGGCTGTAATACTGCTTTGAGCAACTCAGGCTCTGGTAAATTTTGGTTAAGCATGAATAAAAAATAGATTATTAACCTAACACTAATATTAACCATTTTCAAGTTTCTTAACATTCTGTCAATAGAAGTATTAATGGGGGGCTAGAAGAAGGCAGGGGGGCAGGGGGTGCAGGGGGGAAATTACCTTTTACCCTTTACCCTTTCCCTTTACCCTTTCCCCTTTACCCTTTCCCTAGTCCCTAGCCCCTAAAATAGAAGCAGTGCTACCTGTGCGATCGCACGGTATCAAACAAACCGGTTCATAGTTTCGTAACCAATGTCTAGTCAAGAATCCTCTGCTCAACCAGAACAGCCAACCAAAATGTATCTACCTCGTACCAGCGAATCAGAACAGTTGCAAAAGATTCGCCACACCGCTTCCCATGTGATGGCGATGGCGGTGCAGAAGTTGTTTCCCAAAGCACAAGTTACTATTGGTCCTTGGATTGAAAACGGATTCTACTATGACTTTGACAACCCAGAACCATTTACAGAAAAGGATCTAAAAGCCATACTCAAAGAGATGGTAAAGATCATAAATCGCAAACTGCCTGTAATTCGGGAAGAAGTAAGCCGTGAGGAAGCCGAACGCCGAATTAAGCAGATTAATGAGCCTTACAAACTAGAAATTCTTGAAGGTATCGAAGAGCCGATTACGATTTACCACCTGGGCGATCAATGGTGGGACTTGTGTGCAGGTCCTCATGTAGAAAATACCGCAGATTTGAACCCCAAGGCAATTGAAATAGAAAGTGTTGCGGGGGCTTATTGGCGTGGAGATGAAACCAAAGCTCAGTTGCAGCGGATTTATGCCACAGCTTGGGAAAGCCCAGAACAACTAGCAGAATACAAGCGCCGTAAAGAAGAAGCCCTGCGACGGGATCATCGCCGTTTGGGTAAGGAACTGGGACTATTTATTTTTAGCGACGAAGTGGGACCTGGTTTACCCTTATGGACACCCAAGGGAACAGTACTGCGAAGCATCCTAGAAGATTTCCTCAAGCAAGAACAACTCAAACGCGGTTATCTACCAGTAGTCACACCCCACATTGCCAGGGTAGATTTATTCAAAACCTCTGGACACTGGCAAAAATACAAAGAAGATATGTTTCCGCTGATGGCAGAGGATGAACAAGCAGCTACTCACGAACAGGGCTTTGTTCTCAAGCCAATGAACTGCCCTTTCCACATTCAAATTTATAAAAGTGAGTTGCGTTCGTACAGAGAGCTACCTATCCGGCTGGCGGAATTTGGCACAGTTTACCGCTATGAGCAATCTGGAGAATTGGGCGGCTTAACCAGGGTGCGGGGATTTACGGTAGATGATTCCCACCTATTCGTTACTCCAGAACAACTTGATAGCGAATTCCTGAATGTGGTGGATTTGATTTTGTCAGTTTTCAAGAGTCTGCAACTGAAGAATTTTAAAGCTAGGCTGAGTTTCCGCGATCCTGCTTCAGATAAGTATATCGGTTCAGATGAGGCGTGGGACAAAGCCCAAAGTGCAATCCGCCGCGCCGTCGAACAGCTAGGGATGGATCACTTTGAAGGCATTGGGGAAGCAGCGTTTTATGGTCCCAAATTAGACTTTATTTTCCGAGATGCTCTAGATAGAGAGTGGCAATTAGGTACTGTGCAAGTAGATTACAACTTGCCGGAGCGATTTGATTTGGAGTATGTGGCAGAAGATGGTACGCGCAAACGTCCAGTAATGATTCACCGCGCTCCTTTTGGCTCCCTAGAAAGGTTAATTGGGATTTTAATTGAGGAGTATGCTGGAGATTTTCCCTTGTGGATGGCTCCAGAGCAAATTCGATTATTACCAGTTAGTCAGGAGCAATTGCCTTTTGCTAAAGAAGTAGCTGATAAAATGCGATCGCTTAATATTCGCGTCCAAGCAGATACCAGTAATGAGCGCTTGGGTAAACTGATCCGCAATGCTGAAAAAGAAAAAATCCCCATTATGGCTGTAGTCGGGGCGAAAGAAGTAGAAACGGATAGCCTAAGTATTCGCACTCGTCATGGTGGAGATTTGGGAGTAATACCAGTAGCAGAGGTAATAGAGCGAATACAACGGGCAAATCTCAACTTCGACAATTTCTAAAATAATGGTGGGCATTGCCCACCCTACTGTATCACTCTAGCAGCAAAAGCCAAAACTGATGACTAAGGTAAAGATTCGGGCTTTTGAAATAAAAGATTGGGAAGACGTGGCAGAGTTAATTTTAATGCCGAATTGTCGATGGGAAACTCTACAAATGCCCTATCAATCTCGTGATGTTCGGCATAAATTAGAAAAATCACTGCCAGATTTACATAGGTTAGTAGCAGTTATTAATGATGAGCAAAAACAAAAAGTTGTCGGGATAATTAGTCTACATAACTTCAGTGGTCGTCGCACTCATGTAGGGCAATTAAGTATGTTTGTTCATGATGATTATCAGAATCAGGGTATTGGTTCTCAGCTAGTAGAAGCAGTAATTGACCTAGCTGAAAACTGGCTCAACTTGAAGCGTCTAGAATTGACAGTTAATACTGATAACAAGAGCGCTATCCATCTTTACGAAAAATCTGGTTTTGTCATTGAAGGAACTCTGCGAAAGAATGCTTTTCGTGCAGGTAGTTATATTGATGGGTATGCAATGGCAAGAGTCAAATAGAAATGCGATCACCCGTTGTGTATTTTGTGGTTTTATTGGTCTTTTAGAGTTATTACAGCCCAGATAGCCAGTTGCTAGAGAAATGGGATGGTTATCTGTATAAGTTAATAACCAACAGCTAGCTACCAAACATCCGTGAGCAATTAAGTAAGTAGTCAATAGTTCCATATTTACTTTAAATTCATTCTTCTCATTACCAAGCAAGAGCGTAGTAATAAGAAAAAATATAGTTAGTGTAATAACTCTGCTCGCTCCAAATCCGCATTTCAGCTTCAGAGCCAAGACTAGTATATTTATCAGTTTTTGGCTCGTGAGCTTGCCAAAATCTATTACCTTTGCGGTCTATTTTTTGCCATACTTGTAATTCGTTGCTACTAGTTAATACACGGAAAAAATGCAGCCAGATTGCTTTTACTGTAGCGTACATAGGAATTTATCCTTTTGAATTGGGTAAGGGCATAGAGGTTTTACTTACTAAAAATAGATGGGAATTATCAACTTATTACCCTTACTGTCATTCGCTCAGTATTCCTTTGAGAAGGTACAAATTAAATAATTTTAAATAGTACAGTATGACTTAATTGCACCTGTTATAGATAAACAAAGTGAAAGTGTACCAGGACAGAAACGAATGAATCATTTATGATGACTGGATATAACCGGATTGTCATTCATTAAGAAGGACGAGGGCGTGAGAATTCCATTAGAGCGGCATTCATCTAAAGCTGTATACTTGCAGATACGCGATCGCATCCGTCGTCTGATCGAAACCGGAGCCTTGCAACCTGGAGACAAACTGCCCTCAATTCGCTCTCTAGCACAGAGTACAAAAGTCAACAAATTAACTGTCATCGAAGCATATAATGTCCTCGAAGCTGATGGATTAATCGTTGCCCGTCAAGGTTCTGGGTATTTTGTCAATTTAGCCTCCACTTTTGATCGTCACTGTGCCTCAAATTTTGCTCCACCTCAAGATGTAATTGTCTCGGAACAACCACCTGCTTTACCTGTGCTTAATTGATAATTAGCAAGAATATTGTCTGGTGGGTTAGTGACAACGTAACTGTAATTAACAAGGCGGTAATTGAGAAAGAATATTGTCTGGTGGGTTAGTGACAACATAACGCACCTTAACTAAAGTAAAAAATCTAAGCTTAGGCTTTCTCGATGGGAAATTGTAATTATGTTACGTATTTCTAGTAGATAATCTCCTGTAGGGTAAGAGTCAAAAGCTTTATTGATTAATTGAGTAACCGCAAATGCCTGCTGTTTCTACCGTTACTGTTTCTGTTCCCGCTACTACTGCTAATTTGGGATCTGGTTTTGATTGCATAGGTGCAGCTTTGACGCTGTACAACTGTTTCAAGTTTTCCTATCTTGAGGCTGGTTCTGCACCGCTTTCTATGCAAGTTAGGGGTTCAGAAGCTCACAAGGTTAAGACTGATGAAAGTAATTTGGTTTACCTGGCGTTTGTAAAATTTTATCAACATATTGGGCAGACTCCACCGCCTGTGCAAATTGAGATTGAGATGGATGTACCGTTAGCGCGGGGATTGGGGAGTTCGGCTACGGCGATTGTGGGCGGGTTGGTAGGTGCTAATCAGCTAGCGGGTGCGCCTTTGAGTCAGACTGAAGTGATGGAGTTGGCGATCGCTATGGAAGGACACCCAGATAATGTGGTTCCGGCGCTGTTGGGGGGATGTCGTTTGGCGGCGACGGATTTGATTAACGAACCGCAAAGACGCATAGAGCGCGAAGAAAAGGAAAGAGAGAATTTGGGGGGTTGGGTTATTTGTGATGTGCCTTGGAATCAGGGTGTAATACCCCTAGTGGCGATTCCTGATTTTGAGCTTTCGACGGCAGAAGCTAGGCGGGTGTTACCCACCCAGGTGAGTTGGGCGGATGCGATTTTTAATACGGCACATCTAGGGTTGTTGTTGCGGGGATTGGAAACGGGGCGGGGGGATTGGCTACGGGCGGCGTTGCAAGATCGGTTGCATCAGCCTTATCGTCAAGGGTTGATTCGGGGTTATCAAGCGGTGCGTTCGGCTGCTATGGCTGCGGGAGCTTTTGGGATGGTGATTAGTGGGGCGGGACCTACTTTGTTGGCTTTGGTTACGACGGAACGGGGGGCAGATGTCGCAATGGCGATGGAGAAGGCTTGGCAGGAGGCGGGAGTAAAGGCTATTGTGCGATCGCTTGCCATTGATACCCAAGGAGCGCGTTTCGATCTATAAAAAGGGATTCAACAAAACCCGAAAATCCCCAGGTGTGAAAGTTATGAAGGCATATTTCTAGGTAAACCTGTTTTGGATGACATCTTACCTTGACAACATAACTATTTGCCCTGGCGCTTTGTAGCATTGCTGTAATGAATAGGTATAACTCAATGATGCAGCAAATCCAGGCAGAGATAGAGGCAATTCGCGCTCAAATTGAAGCTCTACAGCAGGAACGCGCTTCCCTTGATGTTGAAAATGTGGTATCGCCAGAAGATGACTCACCCAGGGCGATCGCACAGGCTTATCGTCGTCAAGCCAGGGCTTCTGCACAAATAGCGGCTGAAGTCAAGGGAATAGATGATGCTATTTCAGCATTGACAGCTGGGCTAAATCAAAAACAAGCCCAATTAGCAGCCTTGCAGACGACATCGAAACAAAAGTCCATAGAACAGCAGGTAGAGGAAAGCAAACAACGGGCTAAAGTTCATGCTGATCGCATCAATGAACTTGCTGCCCAACTAGCAACAGAAGTGCGTTGTCTCAAAGCAGCGGCTGATGAACTCAGCCCAAGTTATTGGCAAGTGTATTACAAACCCTTCATCACTGGATTTCAAACTATCTCCGTTCCTCACGTCCGTTCTGATGGGGAGGTGTGGACGATTGTAAATCGAGTAGTTTAAGTCAGGGACGAGGGGCTAGGGGCTAGGGGCTAGGAGAGGAGGGGGTGAGGGGGAGACAAGGAGAGGGGGTGACAACCTTCAGGGGGGAAAGAGGGGGTTTAAATACTTCCCCTTGTCGGGTTGTCGGGTTGTCGGGTTGTCCTTTTTCTAGCCTCTAGCCCCTTTGCTCTCCAGCATTTGTACTCATAATTGTGAAGATTTGATTTTTTCAGTAAAAATACCTTCTCAAAAGTTTACTTAACTTAATACAATAGGAAGTATAAGGTAGTAGGTATTTATTCTCAGTCATGATTCCTCATCAAATTCCTTGGCTAAGCATTATCATCCTGTTGCCACTATTGGCTTCCCTAGCTATACCCCTTATTCCAGACCAAAAGGGCAGAACTGTACGTTGGTATGCTCTAGGAGTTGGGCTAGTGGACTTGCTACTGATGGTATATGCCTTTTGGAGTAACTACAATTTACACTCCTCAACATACCAACTAGTTGAAAGCTATCCTTGGATACCTCAACTCGGATTGAATTGGTCATTGGCAGTTGATGGTCTGTCGATGCCTCTAGTTCTATTGACAGGCTTAATTACTACCCTGGCAATCTTGGCAGCATGGAATGTCACCAATAAGCCACGCTTGTTTTATTTCCTGATGCTAGTAATGTACAGCGCCCAGATTGGCGTTTTTACAGCTCAGGATATGCTCTTGTTCTTCTTGATGTGGGAAATAGAGTTAGTGCCAGTGTACTTACTCATTGCCATCTGGGGAGGACAAAAGCGGCGCTATGCAGCCACTAAATTTATTCTTTATACAGCCGCCGCATCTATATTTATTCTGGTAGCAGGCTTAGCGATGGCTTTCTACGGAGATACGGTTACATTTGACATGGCTACTTTGGCACAGAAGCATTACCCCAAAGCTTTTGCCAGTCTGGCTTATGTCGGTTTCTTGATTGCATTCGGTGTGAAATTGCCAATCTTCCCTCTACACACTTGGCTACCAGATGCCCATAGTGAGGCTTCTGCCCCTGTATCAATGATTTTGGCTGGGGTGTTACTGAAAATGGGCGGTTATGCGCTCATTCGCATCAATATTGAAATGCTACCCAATGCTCATATATCCTTCGCGCCAGTTCTAGCAGTGTTGGGAGTTGTCAATATTATCTACGGTGCTTTCGCTGCGTTTGCTCAAGGTAATCTCAAACGGCGGTTGGCTTATTCTTCGATCGCACACATGGGTTTTGTCCTAATCGGTATTGCCTCATTTACCGAACTAGGAATTGGCGGTGCAGTGCTGCAAATGATTTCTCACGGTTTGATTGCTGCTTGCCTATTCTTCCTCTCTGGCGTGACTTACGAGCGCACCCATACCCTAATCATGGAAAAAATGGGCGGTATGGCTAAAGCTATGCCCAAGATATTTGCTCTGTTCACTGCTGGATCGATGGCGAGTCTGGCTTTGCCTGGAATGAGCGGATTTGTAGGCGAATTGACGATATTTCTCGGTATTACCAGCAGTTATGCTTACAGTTCTATATTCAAGTGTGTAATCACCCTTCTAGCCGCTGTGGGCGTAATTCTGACTCCGATTTATTTACTCTCAATGCTGCGGGAAGTATTCTATGGAGTAGAGAATTCTGGACTTGTGATTGAGGAATATCTGGGAGATGCCAAGCCACGAGAAATGTTTATTGCCCTTTGCTTGTTACTTCCCATCATTGGTATTGGGTTGTATCCCAAGTTAGCGACACAGACATACGATGTCAAGACAGTTGCCGTTGCAGCGCAGGTGCGTGATGTTCTATCAACCGTAGTCGCACAACAGCCGCGATCGCCTCAATACTCCGATGTGTTGCTAGCACCCCAGTTAGCGGTTACTCAAACTCGCACACTACTAGCATCTGAGTAAAAGCATTTAGTTGTCATTAGTCATTAGTCATTAGTCATTAGTCAAAAACAAAGGATAAAGGACAAAGGACATAGATGTGCAGCAGTTTGCTGCCAAGCAAAGGACAAAGGACAAAGGACAAAGGACAACTAATGAAATGAAGTTCTTACGCTCATTCATATTTTTTCCCCATGTTGCCATAACATTCTCATCAGCTGCATATTATGCACAAGTGAAGACAGCTAATACTCAATATGTATATTGCCGCTATCGAATATTGTTTCGGTGGCGGCAATGTATTAAAGTTGGTGCATTACTTTAGCGAGCGCGCTTTTAGCTTTTAGCTTTTAGCTTTGTAGCAACACTGACGCTTGGTTACAAAGATACCCATCTGCTAGAAACAAAGAATATCTACGCGCCAGCTAAATGTAGGATAAGCATTGCCTACCTTAATAAGTTAAGCAGAAAATTTTAACAGCATATAAATAGACGTTCAACGCGGAAGCTTCAAGCAACTAGGTTATAGTGAAGCGTCACAAACGCGCTGCCAGACAACAGTAGCAGCGAGTAGTTCATCCGATCAATTCTTTCTTGACAAACCGATACCAGTTTGTAGCCCAAAAATTTAAACTATGCCTAAAGCTTCCTTTCCAGCCGTTGCAGCAAGATAATTTTACGTGTACTTAAACATTTTTAACTGTATAGGTGAAATTTTCATATAGATAGTAGTAATCATATTTGCCCTATGGTAAATATACTGATAATCCAACTAATTTGTTATTAAATAATATATGTCCGCACAAAGCTTCCGTCTTGTCAAGTCTGAAAATCCCTGGACTGATGGCTTAAAAACAATTGGAATTACCCTAGTGTTAGGATTTGGCATTCGGATAGCAGCGGCACAGTGTTACTTAATTCCCTCTGGCTCAATGAAGCCAACGCTACAGATTAACGATCGCTTGATCGTAGATAAAATCAGCTATCACATCATCAACCCCCACAGAGGCGATATTTTAGTATTTACTCCACCAGAAAAAGTAGTTAAGGAAGAACATTCGCGTGATGCTTATGTCAAGCGAGTGATTGGGTTGCCAGGAGAGAAAGTAGAAATTAAACTTGGGCAGGTATATATTAACAATCAGCCTTTAGCAGAAACATATATTGCCGAACAGCCAGACTATACCTGGGGACCAAAAATTGTTCCTCCTAACTCCTATCTAGTTTTAGGAGACAATCGCAACTCTAGCTATGATAGCCATATTTGGGGCTTTGTCGAGCGCGATCGCATTATTGGCAAAGCTGTCGTTCGGTTCTGGCCTGTTGATCGCATAGGGAGTTTGGCTGTTGAAGAGGGGCGGTCGGCTGGGGGCTAGGGGTTAGGGAGAGAGTGGGGGAGGCAGGGGAACACTTTAGCAGGGGGGCAGGGAAGAATCATTAATTACGAATTACGAATTCTTCAAGTTATTCTAGAAAGCAACGGCGCTGCAATGCTTGACGGCGTAAAGATTGATATTCTTTATCTTTGACTTTGTAAGCGCCAAAACGTTCTAGATGGGGGTTCATCATTTGAGCGTCAAACAAAACAAACGAGCGCTCACGCAATCTTTCTACTAACTTTACCATCGCCACTTTGGAACCTTCGCTGATGCGGTAAAACATTGATTCGCCAATAAAAGCTCCCCCAATAACAATACCTAAAATTCCTCCCGCTAGCTCGTCACTCTGCCAAGTTTCAAAACTATAAGCCCAGCCTGACTGATATAGTTGCCAATAGATCTCTTGTAACTCTGATGAAATCCATGTAGTTTCTCGGTTAGCACATCCTGCAACTACGCCTTTGAAGTCACGATTGACAGCAACAGTAAAACGCTGAGAGTTTAAAACCCGCCCTAGAGATTTAGGGTAACGAAATCTTTCATCTAATGGAATTAAAGTGCGATCGCGGCTAGAATACCAATCCAAGCGATCGCTTTCGTCAGCCATCAGGAAGTAACCCTGAGCGTACCCCTGAACGATCGCAGACACATCAAATTGCATGAATCCTATCAAATTAAGTTACACAAAAAATATAAAATATTAAAGATTAAACCTGTATTTCCCTAGCAAGAGCGCCCCTAGCCTCTAGCCCCTGCAATGGCAGAACCAATTCCACCCATTACATTGCCACCTGCTAAAGATCCTCCTCTTGAGGGTGAATGGTTGCAAGCCGCTTTGCAGCAGTGGCTAGATGCTGAATTTCTGCCCGAACCAGTAAATAGGCAGATAGCCCAACGCGCTGCCCAAATTTTTGTTAGGCAGCGGATGGAAGGGGAAAATGATCTAGGATCTCTGGTGATTGCACTTGTCACAGAGATGCAGGCATTTGATTTTTCTAAAAGTTTTTATGGCGAGTTTGCGATCGCCAATGCTGTCAGCGATCTCCTCCTTGACAGTTTGGGAATAGATCGCTGCTGCGGTCAATGAGATGAAGGGGCGCTATAGCTAGAGGAACCAGAGGAACCAGAGGCTAGGGGTTGTTTTCTCCCCTTTTCCCACTCTCCCACTCTCCTGTCTCCTTTATACTTCGTACTTCACACTTCATCCTTTATAATTACCAGCTTGATTTTACTACTCCTGGTAACAAACCTTGGTGCGCCCATTCTCTTAACACGTTACGAGACAGCCCAAAGTCTTTGTAAACTCCTCTTGGACGA
Organism: uncultured Chroococcidiopsis sp.; assembly: GCA_964248365.1. GTDB lineage: Bacteria > Cyanobacteriota > Cyanobacteriia > Cyanobacteriales > Chroococcidiopsidaceae > Chroococcidiopsis. The sequence goes on from CAXTYC010000006.1 coordinate 138,862, forward strand.
CCTGTTACCCAACAGCGGTTGTGTAGACGAGTGCGAGAACTGTTGCGGGGTAGCTGTTGGATTTGCCGATGAATCTCTAATTTTTCACGTTGAGAGCTAGCGTTCTCAAACTGTTCAATTAGTGCTTGCCGTTTTTCCGAATACTTTTCTACCGTCTGTTGGCGCTTTTTCTCGCGCTCAATCATGCTCTTTTTTGCCATAAATAAATTCTGAACTTTACTTTCTGTATTAAAACACCATCTTCCATTGTATCTAATATTTAGGCATATTTTAGAGTGGAATTAGCTAGCATCGTAACGGGTATCTTCGCACTCCCCAGATTTCACCTTTTACTAAGGTTACATCAGTTACTTTGGCGACGCGATCGCTCCTTGGTTTGGTGTAAGCGTTTGTTAGCTTGGTGCTGACAACATTCGGATCAGTATTAGTTGATCGCCAGGGCAAGAGCATCGAGTAGCGATTTGAGTGCTTGCGCTGTCGCGGGATCAGTAATCTCGCCCTTGTGATTGAGTTTAGCGGAAACAGCGGGAACGAGCATCGTTGCCCCTTCAACAATCTTCGCCGTCATAACTGCAAGCGTCTGCACGAGTGAGGAATGTGCCTTGTCGCCACCATCAGGCGAAGGAGAAGCACTAATGACGGCGGTTGGTTTATTCACAAACTCACCCGAAGACACAAGCCAGTCGAGGGCGTTTTTGAGAACACCTGGTACACCGTGTGCGTATTCGGGCGTACATATAAGTACGCCATGAGCTACCTTGAGGCTAGTGCGCCAATCCTCAACAGGGGCAGCAATGTTGTCGGTGTCAAGTTCGGGATTGAAGTGTGGGAGATTGCCCAACCCATCATAGATCGAGATATCCATGTTATCGGGAGCTAAACCAATCGCCGCGTGCAAGAGAGCCGTATTAGACGAATGGGCGCGAAGGCTGCCGGATATGGCTAAAATTTTTATCATCTGGAAATTTCTTTGCTTAATTAAGTAGCTTCCCACTCATCCTTTGGTAGCGACAATTCCTTCTTGCAACGCTTACGCTTTCAGTTTTGAATTGTGTTGAGTTTCCCCTTTAACCTTTTCCCTTTCATCCTATGATGAAGCAGCACCAGGGGGAATCTCAGCCAATTGAGGCAAATTAGCACTAGGGCATAAATCAGCAAGTAGACAGGCGTTGCAAGCTGGGGAACGTGCTTTACAGATGGCTCGACCGTGATAAACTAGCCGAATTGAAAAGTTTTCCCATTCTTCTGACGGCAATAACGGTATTAAATCCCGCTCGATGAGGAGCGGATTTGTCTGCTTGGTCAATCCCAAGCGGTAACTAAGGCGCTTGACATGGGTATCTACTGTCACTCCTGCGTTAATTCCAAAAGCATGACCTAGTACCACATTCGCTGTCTTTCGGGCTACTCCTGGTAATTGCAACAACTGGGGCATACTAGGCGGCACTTGACCGCCATATTGTTTCACCAAAATCTGACAAGCGGCTTGAATATTCTTTGCCTTATTGCGATAAAACCCAGTAGAACGAATTAGAGTTTCTATTTCTGCTGGGGGCGCATTTGCTAACGCAAAGGCATCAGGAAAACGGTTAAATAATGCGGGTGTTACCATATTCACCCGCTCATCTGTACACTGAGCCGAAAGCATAGTAGCCACCAGTAGTTGCACTGGTGTTTCGTAATTCAGGGTACATGGGGCATCTGGATATAGTCGCTTCAGACGAACTAAAATTTCCAGCGCCCGTTGTTTTTTAGCTGACCTAGGAGTAACGCTCACTGGAACAGCTTTTGTATCCAAGGTAGATTGGCAGTGTCACGCACAATCAAGAAAATACCCAAACCTAACAAGACCATTAGTCCGGTTTGCATCACACCGTCTTGAATCTTTGTAGGCAATGGTTTTCCTCGCAATCCTTCAATTAGCAAGAAGGCTAGTTGACCACCATCTAAGGCTGGTAGAGGCAAAATGTTGATTAGGGCAAGGTTAATGCTAATTAGAGCAGCAAATTGAAATAGATTACCTGCGTTTGACTGTGCAATGCTTGCTCCAATCTCGACAATTTTGACCGGGCCTGCTACTTGACTGGCTGTTTGACCAAAGTTGCTAATTAGCTGTACAAACCCTTGACCTGTGAGAACGGCGATCCGCTGGAATTCACTTGCCCCTTGACTAAAAGCTTGGAGTATGTTATCAGCGCGGCGGCGTTCTGGCTTGCCATTCGGAAAAAGCTGGACACCGATCCGACCCATCCCATCAGGTCCCAAATCTGGTGTCACTCTCAAAGAAAGTGTTTGATTATCCCGTTGAATTTTTAGTGTTAGCGGTTGGTTAGGATGCTCTTGAATTACTTGCCTAACAAATGGCAGCGACGAGGGAGAAGCATCTAGTGTTTTGCCATCGACGGCTAAAATTATGTCTCCAGGTTTAATGCCAGCCTTAACAGCGGCAGAACTTACTTCTGTGGCTACTGTGGGTATTAGTACACCAGGCAGAGGTTTTAATTCCTGTACACCTATTGTTCCTATTTGCGCTACTAGGAGGAAGTAAGCAAAAATGAGATTGGCGATTACTCCGGCACTAATTACGATCGCGCGATCGAGAACGGGGCGGTTGCGTAAAAGATTGGGGTCATTAGGAGGAATATCGCTGTCGGGATCATCATCGGGGAAGCCGACATAACCACCCAGAGGAATGGCGCGGACAGCATACTCGGTTTCTGGTCCTTGGTATTTCCACAAAACTGGACCAAAGCCAAGGGAAAAACGATTGACATGAATCCCTTGAGACCTTGCTGCGATGAAATGCCCCAGTTCGTGTACCACGATCAAAAGGGCTAAAACTGAAATCGCTGCCAAAACTGACATAGAAAAATTTAATCTAATTCAACATTTCTTTAATTCTACAAAGCTGTCAGCTATTAGCTGTCAGTCAACAGACAGGAAAAAGGCAGCAAGGTCTGAAGGATGAAGGTTGAAGGTTGAAGGATGAAGGGAAAAGGGAAAAGGGAAAAAGGATAAAGGATAAAGGATAAACGGAAATGGGATTGCGGGAAAAGGGAAAGAATTAAATATTCACTCCTCCACAACTCCACAACTCCACAACTCCAGCTCCACAACTCCTGACTTCTGTCTTCTGACTCCAGGCTCCTGAGTTCTACCCTTGGGGAACGCTCCCTTGTACATCCTAGCCGGCGGCAACGCGCTTGCGTTCATCCTTCGCGCCTTCATCCTTCACTCTTCGCACCTTCATCCTTTAGATAGCACCTCATGCCCTAGATAGGATTGCAGTGCTTCTGGTATCCGTACTGTCCCATCGGGTTGTTGATAATTTTCCAGAATTGCTGCCATTGTGCGACCGACAGCCAAGCCAGAACCATTGAGCGTATGGACAAAAGATGTTCCCTTCTTGCCAGGTTCCTTGAATCGAATACTACCACGTCTGGCTTGAAAATCCATGCAGTTGGAACAGCTGGAAATTTCTCGGTATTTACCAGATGAAGGCAACCACACTTCTAAGTCATAACTCTTGGCGGCTGCAAAGCCTAAATCGCCTGTACACAACTCTACCACACGGTAGGGCAACTGCAATGCTTGTAAAATTGCCTCTGCATTCTCGACTAACTTTTGATGCTCTTGTTCCGAAGTGTCGGGATGGACAAATTTATACAATTCGACTTTGTTAAACTGATGTAGTCGAATCAAACCGCGTGTATCTCTGCCATAGCTACCAGCTTCGCGGCGAAAACAAGGAGTATAAGCACAGTGGTAGATGGGCAATTCTTCCGCCGCTAGAATTTCACCTCGGTAGAGATTGGTGATCGGCACTTCTGCTGTAGGAATCAGCCACAAATCATCCAACGCGCACTTAAAGCTTTCGTCGGCAAACTTGGGCAGTTGACCGGATGCCGTCAAAGACTGGGTATTAACTAAAATTGGGGGTATTACCTCTACATACCCAGCGGCGATTTGGCGATCGAGCATAAACTGAATCAAAGCCCGTTCCAAAGCAGCGCCAGATCCTATAAGTGTGACAAAGCGGCTTTGAGCAATTTTGGCAGAGCGCTCAAAGTTGAAAATCCCCAGTTTTTCGCCAATTTCCCAGTGGGGGATAATATTAGCATTTTCAGGAATATATTCATCACCCCAGCGACGTATTTCTACATTTTCTTCCTCACTTTTACCGATGGGTGTGGAGTCACCAGGTAAGTTGGGAAGTGCGAGTAGAAGTTTTTCGATAGAGGCTTTTAGTTCTTTTTCCTGGGGTTCGAGTTCGCTAATTTGAGATTTGATAGCATTACCTTCATCTCGCAGTTGCTCAATTTCTGGGTGGTTGGGATTAGTGCCAGATTTGATTTTTTGTCCAACAAGTTTACCAATTTCGTTGCTTCTGGCTTGGAGTTGCGATCGCTTACCTTCGAGTTCCCGTTGTTGCCGATCCAACTGTAAAATCGGTTGAATGTCATAATTACCCCGACTGTTCAACCGCTCTTGCACCGTTTGCGGATTTTCCCGTATTTGTTTTAGATCCAGCACAGATTTTTCTTAGCCTCACAAAAGGGGCTTTTAACAACACATGATCAACACATCAGAATATATTTTAGGGTAGTAATCCTTTGCAGGTGCGATCGCCCAGGCTATTACTTATTGATCCGATTGAGTAGCCACAGCGAAGCGACAAGCCCTGCAAAGTGGGCAAAAACGATGTTAGTATTTGCCTGAATCGCAAACATATCTAACCCAGTGATCCAAGCTGAGTTTCCTTGTTGTGGTACAAGCAAAGGGGATTGCGGTTGAGATATAGCCCTGGCAGCAAAAGTACCAACAATTGCTTGTGCGCCCAACAAAGTCAACAGTATTCCCACCAAATTTACTAGTATTCCCAAGCGCAGGACTTGAATTGTTTCAATTTTGCGAGGACGATTGACAGGATTAGATGATTGTAGTTGATTGCCAACTCTGGTATAGCGGAAAGCCAAATAAATGCTGACACCAAGACTTACCAGTCCACAAATTGCCAAAAAGACACCAAATCCAGTTCCTGGATTGTTCCCTGAAGTGCCAGTTCTCTGACCAAAGACGGCGAATACCAGCAAAATTACAGCCGAAACAACACCTAATACCAACTGAATCCAGAAACCAATCCAGCCTGTGAGGCGAAACGCCTTGGCGATCGCTTGCAGCGATGAAGGAGGTGATTTGGCTTCCGATCTATCAAACATATTTATCCCCAGTGTGCATCCCTTACATAAATTCTTATCACAATTAGTAATTGGTAAATGGTAATTGGTAGTTGGTAGTTGGTGAAAGGGGAAAAGGGAAAAGGGAAAGGGGAAAGGGAAAAGGTAAAAGGGAAAAGGGAAAAGGGAAATTAATGATTTTCCCCCCTGCTCCCCTGCCAAAGTGCTCCCCTGCCAAAGTGCTCTCTTTTCTAGCCCCTAGTCACTAACTAACGGCAAGATTCTAATTAATTTTAAGTGAAGGGGAGCAGACATATAGAGACTAACCGTATAAAATTGCCTAAATCGCATTTCTAAGGAGAGTATTTAATAAACAAGAGCGATCGCTACCGATAGCTTGTAAAAGCAAGTTAAATTACCAACTACTCACCACAAGTCCTTTTTTATTTCCAAAAATTAGGAATTAGTAGGTTAAACCTATGAGACTTGAGGATATTTATCAGTTTTTTCAAAATCCTCCTCCGACTTATTTAAGCCAGGAACTAGCTGTATGTTACGTTTTGTCTGTCTTGTTAAAGGGGGAATCTTACGGTACAGAGCTAATTCAAAAACTAGAGAGTGAACACCCCCATTATCGGCTTTCTGATACTGTGCTGTATACTGCGCTCAAATTTCTGGAAGACGAAAAGGCAATTATCGGTTATTGGAAGAAAGTTGAAGGACGTGGGCGACCTAGGCGGATGTACCAAGTTAGCGAACAATGGCAGCCACAAGCTCAAAATCTCGCTCGTCTTTGGCAGGAATACATTAACAAGGTGGTTAATTAGTTATTCCTCTTGGGGACAACATTATTTAGTTAGTGAGGAAACCCATAACCCACGAAGAACAAAGCTCGACCCACGTTAGAAGAGTCAATTCCGAATTACGCTCTTTCAATTGGAAATTGTTTTGGTTACTTTAAAAGTAGCTATTTTCCAAGGTGAAATGCTAAAGGCTTGCTCACTTGGCGTTTGGGCAGCTGTGAGTGATGTCTGACTAACAGGCTCCTCGCTTTGCGCGTCTTGGCATTTACGCTCTAGTAGATCAACCCGATGGTCTATGCGGTAGCCTAAATCACTTTGTAAAGATAACTGGGCAGTTTCTCCTAGAGATTCATAGCAGCGCAAAATAAACTGCCCAGTTTCATCTTCTGATTGCTTAAACGCCATTAAAATTAAATTTTCAGATGATAAATCTAGCAAGCTGCTCACAGGTGGCATCTGACCTGATGAGGTAGACACGGGTGGAAGTAGCATAGCTTGCAGTGGTAGATTTAGTTCATAGCCACGTCGAACTGTGTGGGCTGATTGCCAAGTACCACCATGAGGATACAGGGCATAGGTAAACTCATGCATTCCCCTATCTGCACCTGGATGGGGCCAGTTAGAACTTCTTAACAGTGTTAGGCGTAATTGATTTGGTTGACTGTCATAACCATATTTACAATCATTGAGCAAACTTACACCGTAATCATCTGTACTCAAGTCAGCCCATTGCAGGGCGGGAACTTCCCATTTTGCTTTCTGTGCCGGAGTTTGTGGTCGAGTTGGTCTTTGAATAGCACCACAGGGAATTTCGTAGGTAGCATATTCCGACTCTAGGTTTAGGGGAAAAGCAGCTTTCACCAATACATGACTTTCTTGCCAGTCAACAGTTGTTTTGATTTTGAGGACAGCAGACCCTGTTTCTAAAATGTAATCTTGCCAAAACTTTGACTGACCAATTTTTCGCACTACACTGACGCGAGTTTGCAATACTTCTCGTTCCCGATATTGGATATTTATTAGCTGGGCAGGTGGTAAGGGATGCTGAGCATAATTTGGGTCAATGTTCCATGCATCCCAGTATTGCCCACTGTCTTGAAAGGCTTGGAGTTGATTACCCGCACCACTCAAAACTTCGCGTTGATGAGTTTTGTCAAATACGCTTGACAAATCGCCTGTTGCAGGATCTACTGTGACACGTAAATACTCATTTTCTAATACAAATTCTGCACTGGGTGCAGAGGCTTTTAAGGAAGGTTTACCAGGACACAACCAAAAGACTCGATAACCACAAGCAGGAATATCTTTTGCCAAGAAAGAAAGTAATATTGTGGATTGGCTAGATGATTTTGGTTCGCTCAAACCCACTTGAGACGGTAATTCATCTCCATCTAGGTTGTAGATTTGCAAGTCAAAAGAAGGCTCATTTGTAAGTTCTTTGAGTGAAATTTCAACGACTTGTGAAATCTCCCAGTTAAGAGAGTTAAAGACAAAAATCGGCTGTGCGTGTGGTGATGGAGGTGTGGGGAGAGAAACCCCAGTTGCGATCGCTCTCAACGACTGCTGTAATATATCCGTTGCTGTTTGTTCCACCTCCTGCCAAGCTTTATTTGCCTCTACATAAACGGGGGCAATGGCAGAACCTGGTAAGATGTCGTGAAATTGGTTAAATAAAACTTTCTTCCAAGCAGCTTCTAACTGTTCTTGAGGGTAGGCTAATTGGGTACTCAACGTAGCCAAACTGGCGAAAAGTTCAGCTTGATACAACAATCCTTCACAGCGACGATTCCAGCGCTTTTGCCGCCCATGAGTAGTGTAACAGCCGCGATGAAATTCTAGATATAGTTCATCTTGCCAGGTGGGGAAGAGAGCTGAGGGAGAGTCGGGAGCTGGGGGAGCTAAATTTATAGCCTCTGGCCTCTCGCCTCTGGCCTTGATTTGCTGCAAATATTCCAGGGCGGTAGTAAATTCTAATTTTGGGAAGAAGGGGGATTGTTGCCAACGTCGGGCGACTTCGAGCATATCGCGGGTGGGACCGCCGCCGTGATCGCCAACACCAGGGAGCCAGAGAGCTTGTTGTAGAAGAGTTTGGGTTTCCCAGTCACAGATATAGGATGCCATTTTTAGCGGGTCAATGCCTTCGCCAATCGGGGCAGACATGAGACTAAATAACTCAGTACCGTCAGGAGAGCGCCACCAAAAAGCCCCATAAGGAAACTCGGTTGTGTCATTCCAGCGTAATTTTTGGGTAACGAAATATTCAATTCCCGCATCAGCTAGAAACTGCGGCAGAGTAGCACAAAAGCCAAAACTATCTGGTAGCCATGCTACGAGCGAGATACTGCCAAATTTCTCTTGCACGTAGCGCTGTCCATACAACAGATGACGCACAATCGATTCACCACCGATAGTATTCAGTTCTGGCTCTACCCACAAACCACCGACAAATTCCCAGCGTCCTGCTTTGACTTGTTGTTGAATAGCTGCAAATAAATCAGGGCGATGCTGTTCTATCCAAGCGTAAAGTGCAGGGGTGGAATGGCAAAAGGTTAGTTCGGGAAATTCCTGCTGGAGGTTGAGAACTGATGTAAATGTACGTTGTGCAGCTAACCAAGTTTCACCCACCTCCCATAGCCATGCTAAATCTAAGTGAGCATGACCTAGCAAGAAAATTTTGGATTTTGGATTTTGGATAAGAGATTGAATCAGGTTGTGGCGGAGCGTATGAAGTGAAAGATCAAACTTTTGCCTATCGGCTATTGCTGACCAATCAATGAATGCTACAATGTCTGCGAGGTTAGCCAATTTTTCAGGCTCAAAGGTTTCTAGAATGCGTTGCATGACTGCTAATTCATCAGCAACAAAGCCAGGTTCTGGAACATCCTCGGTTGATTCATAAACTAAGAGCGATCGCACCAATGCTCCTTCATCATGAGCTGGACTGACCAGTTTTAAAGCGATCGTAATTTCTTCCCCTGGTGTAACCGATGGACTTAGCAGCACTCTAGTTGAGCAATCAAATAAATCTCCCTCTTGTACCAGTTGACCATTGACATAAATCTGTGCTAAGTCTGCCCACCAAGTTAGAGCTAGCCGTAAGCACAAACCAGATAGAGGATAGCCCTGTAACTGGTGGGGAATTACCAACGTTTGCACCAACCACAACACTCTTCCCCTTTCCCAAGCGATATGCCCTTTAGCATTCACAGATGTGGGGCTAGAGGCTAGAGGCAAGGGGCTAGAGGCAAGAGGCAAGAGGCTTTTCTCCCCCTCTCCCTCTTGCCCCCTTATCCCCAGAGGGGACCCCTTCCCCCTCTCCCCTGCTTCTGACCACCCTTGCCAGTTCTTCTGGATATCAACTTGGGTACAAGAGCGTAGTCGGGCGATCGCGCGTGAAATTAAGTTCTGATCAGCTTGAGAAGCAGTCGAGTTCATAAATAATTCGTAATTAGGATCTTCGTACTTGTTGTTCCTATATTTCGATAGAATCAGGGCATCATTTGTAGTTTGTAATTTGTAAGCGTGTAAGCACGCAATTGCTGATTTTTAGACTTCAAACTTCATACTTCTAACTTTATACTTCATACTTCGGCTATGTCCTCCGCTGACTCTGGACGTTATCAAAGCAGACTCTTTAATTTTGTTTACAAGCAATCGCGCCGATTTACAAGGTCTTGCGATCGCGCATGGCGCAATATTCAAATCACTGCCAGTTGGGTTGCAGCTGTAGGGCTATATCCGCTCTTGCTACTGTTTGAGTCAACTCGTTCAACCGCCAATCAAATACATCAAGCTGTGCAACAAACCTTACCCCAGTTACCAGCACCTCAAACCGATCCCGAACCCTCTTCTGTTGATACACCCATACAGCAAGTACTGCTTAGCATCGATGCTTTGTCATCCCAGCACATCATTTCCCCATCAGGAGAGAGCAGGGAGGCAGGGGGCGCAAGGAGCACAGGAGCAGAGGAGCAGAGTTGCCCAGGGGCAAGGGAGAGTGTAGAGCCGAATTCTTCCCTAGCCCCCAGCCCCCAGCCTCCAGCCCCTCTAAGCTCAATTCAGGGAATAGCGACACAGCTATCGAGTCAGACATTGGTACTTGTGACAGATCACAATGAAATTCTCGACATTTTGACTTCGACGCAGCAGGAAAAATTACAAGCGCAAATTATTACCGCAGTAGCTGACGAGGGGCGCTACCAGCGGCTAGCGTGGGGGGGCGGTAGAGGTACTTTAGGTGCGACAGAGAATTATCAACTACCGTACGGGCGGGTTATCAGACATACTTGTGAGGCGCAAGATAACTCGTTTAAACCCGTCCCTACCAATTACCAACTACCAAACCTAGTACTAGGCTTTTTAGATCGCACTATTGCTGTTGTGGAATCAAATCATGTAGTGCCAGTAAAATCATTAGCGATCGCACTTTTTAGCACGAACTCTCGTGATGGGCTTGTGGGGCGGATACAAACTGGGTTGGCTGTCTTATCCAAAGGCAAATGGGTGGCAAAAGATCCTAATGGTAGTTCTACCACCGATACAATTAGGATTCAAGCTCTGATTAAGGCAGCAATTGACTACTTTTTTGGGACTCGCACACAAGAGCCTCTCGAACAAACTACACCGAAATCCGATTTTAGCCACAGACTCCGCCCTAACTGGGAGACAGCACAAAGAAATCACCCATCTCTAAACTCAACAAATTCTCAAACCCAAGCCAAACAACTAAAAGGGCGTTATAGGGCGGCTAAATTGTCCGTTGCTAAGTCGTCTTCCGCCCATCTGTGTCTCGGTTCCCAGTCAGTTAACCCAGGTATAGAAGATCCTTGGCTGTGCGAAAGCGATTTGTTTGGTGAGTCGGTTACAAGTGAAAAATTAACTGGGTATCAACCCAATCAGTTAAAGCCTAAAGCCAAGATATCTGGAAGTAGAAAAAGTTTGGTGGAGAAAGCAAGAGAATATTCTTTGGGTAACTTAGTCAATATCCGTAAATTTTTGCTCCAACCAAAACCAGCATCTGAGATAGTAAAACGGCAAAATATCAATAATGGCTTCTTAGTAGCAGGAATTAGCACTAAACAATCTCCGCCTCTATTTAAATCACCTCGACAAGATACAGCAGGTGAAATATTCGCTTCTTCCAGCAATACCAACACTCAGATTCAGCCAGCACCTGACTGGATTGAAACGGATGCGACGGCGATGGGTTATGTCAAACACCCATTAGAGCAATTACTAGCATGGCTTGACCGAGCTATGCTCTGGCTAGAAGAGATTTTGCTCAAAATTTGGCAGTGGCTTATGAGGGGCTAGGGGCTAGGGGCTAGGGACTAGAAGAAAGCAGGGGGAGATGGGGGATCTGGGGAAGCTGGGGGAGAAAGAATTCCCTTTACCGCAATACCTCTTTACCCTTTTACCTTTACCCTTTACCCCTCGCCCCTCAAGAGTCACCCCTAGCCCCTAGCCCCTAGCCTCTAGCCCCTAGCCTCTAGCCTCTAGCCCCTAGTTTCATCTTCTTACTCCATTTACAACAGGTCGCGCCTCAGAGTCAGAGAATGGATCGCTACTACCACTCCAGTTGAAATCACTCAGTCGGAAGCTGATGGAACCGATTTCCTGTTGTGGGTTGTAGCGCAGGAAAACGCCGTAGGTGCGACGACTATATTCGACAATGTAGTCGGTACTGAGGGTTTGGTTGTTATCTAAGTTGATCGCTGTTTGAATTCCTAGACGCAACCCACCGTAGATTTGCTGAGTTAATCCAAATGAAACGATTCTTGTGTCAGCAGCACGATCAAACAAAAAAGGTGATATCCCACTGCGGATGCCTTCGGAATAACTGATACTAAAGCCTGTAAAGTCTAAAAAAGGGCGAGAGAAATGACCAAATTGCCCTCCTATTCCTACCGTGCCGATTAAAGTGGATTGGTTATCACCATTACTGTAAAAACCGCTTGTGCCAGTTACTCCGGCATAGGCTGCTACATAGGGAACTACTGGTGCTGGTGTATATTTTAGTCCTTGTGTTGCGGTAGCAGGTAAACCTTTTCCCTGCCATAGTGCAAAGCCGCGACTAAGTGCAAAAGTGCCTTGAAAGCGACCTAAGGAAGTGCGATTGTTTTGGCGATCGCTAGGTAGTAATTCGGGGCGATCGGTTTCGGCGTTAATATACTGATATCCTGCTTGATAGCTTAAGTTGATGCCAGTTTTACCCAGAGGAATGACGGGAGAGGTGAGGCTAGCACCAAGACTACTTTGAACAGTGCGATAGCCAAGGGTTCCGTTATATATGCGTTCGCGGTAGGTAGCCTCTAGAGCGGCTGTATGAGCGAAACGGCTCCCACCAACAAGCTGCTGTAGCCGTAGACTTGCTCGCAGGCTGTTTTCAATCTTACTAAAATCAAGACTGGTAAAATTCGCAAAACCTGTGATTGCTGTGCGTTGCCCTAAGTTACCTCTTAGGTTGCTTACCAAACCAAAAAGATCAGCGGGATTACCACTATTACCTGTCACAGCCTTTTGAACAAAAAACTGGGGTTTGATATTTAGTTGCACTGGCTCTGAATTAAAGATTGAGAAGCCACGCTCAACAAATAATCCACCTCTGTCTTGACCGTCAAAGCCTACTTGGGCGATTGTGGGGCTAACATCCCGTTGTTGATTTCGGTCGATGACTGCCTGATCGCGGGGAATTGGTATCGATAGCCCCTGGTCGAACACTAAACGCTGTCGTTTTGTGCGAATGCGATCCCGTCCAGGTGCTTCCCGCGTTAGCGTGACTGTATCTGCCCTTAACTCCAGTTCTGGCGGTGAGAATGGGTCGTTGGTAATGCGTACATCTTTGGCGATCCAGCCTTGGGGATAGAAATCTATCGAATTGGCTTGAAAGCGTAGCCTTCTTACTGTTCCGCCTTGTTGCGCGTGGGGGATATTGCTGTTGCCGCTACCACCGAATGTCGCGTTAATTCCACCTGGACTAGTAACTTGTTGTAATGGTTGATTAGAAGAAAGGCGATCGCTTGGTGGTTGTCTCAATACGCCCCCAGCTGTTACATCAGTCGCTAAAGTATCAGAAAAATCTGATCCTGTTGTGGGTAAGAAAATGTCTCCTCTGCCACCTTCGATATCCCCACGATTTTGAACAATATTATAAGTAAACCGCTGACCCCGCAAAACCTGCTGTCCTCTCGTAAAGGCTACATTGCCCTCACCCACTGCAATCAAATTTGGCAAATTCACTTGCAGGCGATCGGCACCCAGGAAAGCATCGTCTATTCTTACCACGACGTTACCTTCAGCCGTGACGATCTGGCGTTGGACATCATACTCCTGGCGATCTGAATTAACTTCTACAATTCTTCTCCTACCTGGTGGAGTGCTAGGAGGCGTTGGCTGAGATTGTTGATTTGGTGGCACGGTTGTAGGTTGTTCCACCGTTGGGGCGCGAAAATCCAGTTCTACGGGTCGAGAAGAAGGCGACGGGGATGAATTATTTGAGTCTGTTGTAGGAGCTACTTGGCTAATTAACTGGTCAGTGGCGAGCAAAGAGCTATTAGGGGCGTGTGGTTTTTCTCCCCCAGCTCCCCCAGCTCCCCCAGATCCCCCTGCTCTATCCTGACGTGGGATCTCGAACGTGAGACTTGGTGCAGCGGCTTGATTCAAACCAATATCAGTCAAATTTGTGATTTCAAAGTCTGAGACTTGAATGCCCACTGCCATTTCCGAACCCAAAAATGCAGCGCTTTTAGCTGCACCCACATTTGCAGCAGCCTCTGGTGATTCGACGAGTGAGGATGAAGAGAGTGAATTGGTAGTTACTGACTGACTAACAATCAAAGGCTGATGTACTCTTTCTCCACGAGGGGCAAGAGTCTGAGGCGGTAAGTGTTGAATAATAGCAGGCGGTTCAGGCGGTGGGACTGAGTAAGTCATATTTCAGCCTAAGTAGCGAATGAGCTGGTGCATTAACTCAAACCGCACTGGACAACCACTTTTTGCCCCAAGCGAGCGCGTTGGTTAGCCCAAACGCGCCTTACTTGCACTTGCTGTTTGTGGAAGCAAGAAAACCTTGGTCTTCCACTGTAAGATGTAGTTCAGTCGTTGCTTAATCGAGATCCCGACGACCGGGGTTACGAACTGGATCGTTTGACATAAAGCCAAAGAAGAATATAGCAACGAAGAAGCCAACGACGATGTATACAGCGATTTTGAGCGTCAGCATAAAGGGTATCTCCAAGCGGTATGAGAAGCTGAGGGGATCTGCAAATAAGTACAGATAACTTTCTTATAATACCTAAATGTTGCTGGATTTGGGTTGCCCGTCAATAAATGGGGTTTCGGGTGGAGTTTCCAACCAAGATCGCTATCCTTATCGCTTAAAATCCGATCCCAAACCGAACAGCAAGCAGGGTGAAGCAAGAAATGGAGACAAGTCAGAAGTAGGGGCGGACGATTCTCCCGTAAAGTAGGGGGCGCTCTTGTTGGGGGCTGGGGGCGTTTAACAGAGCAGGGTTCGCGCTTTGGGAGGCTAAGAATAATTCCAACTTCTGACTTCTGTCTCCTGACTCCAGTCTCCTGACTTCTGACTACTGACTACTCACTCTTAAGGTACAATCGCCATGAAATAGTCCCAACACCCAAACCCAGAATACCTAATGTAGTAATTTAGAAGTGGATTTAGAAGCTCTTGCTCTAAGAGTGTCATAGGTATAGCCGTACTTCCTGAAATCCAAAGTGTCCGCAGCTGTAACAATATCATCTTTTGACAAAGCTGGTAATAAGGATAGCTGATCCCCTGAACCCTGATTTGCTGGAGTAGATTCACCCCCGTCCCAAGGCCACAGTCGGTCGTTGAGATTCTCTCCATAATGCCCACCTGCGGCAGGATAATAATTGCTACCTGCGTGTCCATCTGATTGCCATTCTGCCCAAAGGCGATCTACATTGGAATGAACCAGCCAGAATACTGGATCGTTGATAGAACTGGAAAGACTAGCCATTGTACCTAAAGGTTCGGGACGACCTAGGGCAGGGTCAAAAGTAGCCCCACCGACAAAGCCATGAAAATAGTTATGCTGAAAGACACCAGGCGTTGGTTGTTGACCCTGGCTATCGAGTTTGATAAATCCTTCTAGGGCTATGCGAAAAGTGTCATAGTCGTCAACAGCAAGGATTTGATCCACATCTGCTTGAGGAATTGGGTAAATATTGGTAGGAGGTACTTGCATAAAGCGTAAGAGCAACGTACCCAATGATTCCCCAGATGGTTTAATATGTAAGTCTGGGTTCAAAACCCATCCACTGGTGGCGGAAAAATGACCGCTCTGAACCGGACCCCCTTGAACAGTCCCTAAGTTTGGAATATTGAGGGTTACTCCTTCACCATTTGGTCCGATAAAGTCGTCTTGAAAGATAACTTTCAATGCTTCAGGGTTTGTCCAATCCCAGTAGGGAAGCGTTACGTGTGGGTTAACTGATTGCAACGCTTTTTCAAATCGGTGTATAAATTCACGATGCCACGGCAGCAGTATAGAACTTTCATGCGCTCCATCATGCCCTGCTGCTGGTCCTTGTGCCTCCTGCGACATTAGCCCCATTGCTGCAACGTGTTGGGCAACAAACTCGTCATAAATATTGGTTTTATGACCTGGTAGAACTGTGGTCTTTAGGGTCTTGACAGCTTGAACAAATTGTATTATCTCCTGGGGAGTCAGGTCAACAACGTTCTTTCTAACGGCACAATTGTCGGCTGCCCAAACTAAATTTCCAAATATAATGATGGCAGCAGTTATACAAACAGCTAATAAATTTGTGACAGATTTACGGACACGTTTCATTGTCTTATTTTGGCTCTGGTATCGTCCCGATTCCAGATTCTCTTAGAAGCGCGTAGAAAAAACAAGTAACATTATTGACAAGATATTGATGAATTTTGCTATTCTTTCCTCTACCTTGGTGCTAACTTTATTGATGTTGGTTGGGCTGTTTTTCTTCATTCGAGCGTCAACCAAAGACCGCACACAAGAAATTACACTGGTTTGGGAGCAATCCGAAGCTTCCTTGATGGCTGGGTTGCAACAGTATATGCAACAGCGTTCTTACAAGGTAGCTAGAATAGATGCAGAAAATAACTCTGTTACATTTGAAGGCTTTGTCAGACCAAGCGTTTTTCTAGCCGTTTTTCTCACAATGCTAGCCTTAGTGGGAATTCTTTGCCTAGTGCTAGTTTTGTCGCAACTTTTTCCTAGTAGCAGTGGGATTTTTCTAAGTTTGGTGTTGTTTTCGCCTGCTGCTGGTGTATTTTACTGGAAAAAAGCCGCTAGAAATGAACTCGTTTCGTTTAAACTAGAAAAGACAAACGACCAACAGCAGCGATCGCAACTTACCGTCATTGCTCATCGAGATGAACTAATTCAATTACAGCGATCGCTTCCTTTAAAATCTGCCCAATAATCCTACTTCAAATCCTTTCAACAGCTTTGAATCGCTGCAATAATATGAGAAAAGTCAATACTTCCCTCATATTATTGCAGCGACTGGCGTGAAAACTTGCGGATGGCTATAATGCCAACCACTTTAATAATTCTCAACACCTATGCGATCAATTACCTAATGTGCCGCCACAAGTTCCTTCTCTTGCGGGTTTTCTAACACCCGCAGACTGGGAAACAAGAAATGGTTTTCCTCGACATACTGCGCGCCAAAAAGTCCCTTCTCTGCCCAGAAATAACGGTCGGTTGTATGTTCGTTCCGTTTAACTAGTAGCAGTGCTGGTGGTAAAATACCTTCAGCTTGAATAAATTTCCGAGCAGCTGTCACAGGTTTTTCTTCGCCACTTTCGATGCTATATTGAGGCACATGCTCGAGGATGCGGCGTCCTTCCTGGCGACGACGACTTTTACGCTTCCGTCTCCTTGCCAACCTCTTTCCCTCCTCTGGTAGCTAAAATTTGTATTTATATTTACAAAATACGTCGCCAGTATATCGGTTTGAATTAAAAAAATCAACTTATGTTAAGCGTTTGATACAATTTTCAGTTTAAGATTGAAGGATAAGCTCAGTGGGGTGGTTTTTATTGAATTTTGTATTTTAATCCCCGACAAAATCACACAAATTGTAATTACTAACTTTAGAAATAAAAATATTAAACTTTTGTCTTGTAAAGTAGTAGAACACAATAAGGGGAAAGGGGAAAGGGGAAAGGGAAAAGGAAAAAGGTGAAAGGGAAAAGGAGACCCACGACCCACGACAGGAGACAAAATATTTAATTCTTTCATCTCCCCTGATTCCCACTCTCCCCCTCTCCCCTTGTGCTGCTAGTTAGTACTTCTGTTTTAGAAATAATTGACGTTAATGCCTGCCAGTTCTGAGTTTATTTCTTTATGTCGTTCGCAAATTGCCTTACTCACCCAAGGATTGGGCGCGGCATTAAGTGTTGTGTATTTAACAGAAAGACTGCTCGAGGAAGGAAACGCAGGGGATAAGTTAATTCCAGTAGTAGCTTACCCAGAGACAGCAGGAATCTGGGAAGGATCGCCTCGTGCGGGAGCTATACTACCAGCAACAAAGGATAGAAATATACCTCGACTAACAGAAACACTATCCCAAAAGGCATCTACACCAGATTTATTGCTAGATACAGGGATAGATGGAATACCGCAGCAGTCAAATCACTCTCTCACGCCAAGTAGGCAAATAGTTTTACCGCTGATGCATGAAGGAGTGTTGATGGGGTTGCTGGTGACAAGTAGGGAAGACAGAGCATGGAATGAGCAGGAGCGACATGAAATTGAAAGGGTGGCTGAAACTCTGACTTACGCTAGGCTATTAGATCAGCGGCAGAATTGGTTAGAGCAGAAGCTGAGTCAACAACGGCGACTGCAAGCGCAGCAACGGGATTTGCTCGATAATTTATTGCACCAGTTTCGTAATCCTTTAACAGCTTTGCGGACGTTTGGCAAACTTCTCCTGAAGCGGTTGCTTCCAGGCGATGCTAACCGCGCCGTAGCAGATAATATTTTGCGAGAGAGCGATCGCTTAACTCAGTTGCTGCAACAATTTGATCGGGCAATAGATTTGACAGTAGAAGATTTAGACACAATCAAATCCCTGGGCGCACCATCTGTAATGGAGGCGACGGTTAAAACAGTAAGTCCACCACTGTCATTGTTACCATCAGCTAGCAGCGATTTATTTGCCGTTGCTGATGTTTTAAAACCACTGTTGGCTTCAGGCGGGGCGATCGCACAGGAACGCAATTTAGATTTACAAACAGATATTCCCTCCAACTTACCACCAGTGCGAGCAAACGCCAATCAATTACGCGAAGTACTGAGTAATCTAATTGATAACGCTTTGAAATACACACCCGCTGGAGGAAAAATTTACATTCAAGCTGGACTAGAGCAAGATAATTTACAGGGAATAGCGATCAGCGACACGGGAGTAGGAATTCCGCCGCAAGATTTAGAGCATCTGTTTGAACGCCATTACCGAGGTGAAAAAGCTCTTTCAGAAATTCCAGGTACAGGTTTAGGATTAGCGATCGCCAAAGACTTAATCGAGCAAATGCAAGGTAAAATTGAAGTTTTCAGCCCAGCTATTTGGCATCCTGATTCAGCCAGTGGAGTTGGAACTACTTTTATTGTCTGGCTGCCACTAGCCACTGGTGGCTAGAAAAAAGCTGGGGGAGCTGGGTGAGCTGGGTGAGCTGAGGGGGTGGGTAATACCATATCCTTGCTTTCAAGTCAAGAAATTTGAATGCACTTTCTCCCTTTTGCCTCCTTTTGCCTCCTCTGCTCTCTTCTAGCCACTAGTTCCACTAGTCACTAGTTCCACTAGATAGCGTTGCATTAAACCAATTACCATTTCTGGGGTTTCGAGATGAGGGAGGACACCAGCACCTGCGATCGCATCAATTGCCCCGATTGCTTGTGGATTTAACTGGGCTAGCCGCCGCCCTAAATTTACGCTGGTAAACTGTGCTTGTTCTCCCCACAGCATGACTGTAGGTATGGTCAGTTGCGGTAGATATAAAGCTAGGTCAAAGTAAAGATCGCCGCGTAAAAAGGCAAGGGCGGCATATTCTGCATTGGGCTGTTGTGCGGAAGCTAGATAAGCCTGTACCATTTCTTCTGAGACACGTTCTGGTTTAGCAAACAGAAATCGCATGAGAAAATTGCGTACAGCAAGTTCATTTTCAGCCCCTAAAGCGTAAATTAAGCGATCTAATAGCGGCGTTGAAATTACCTGTAGCGGTAGTCTACGCCCCGCACCTTGCCCAAAATCATCAAACCCAGATGGACAAACCAAAAACAGTGCTTGGAATAAATTTGGTTGTAGAATCGCAAGGCGAACGGTTAAAGCTGCTGTGAGAGAAGAAGCTACTACAATTGCTTTCGTCTGACAAGTTTGTTGAATAAACTCTGCTATTGTTTTGATATAGTCAGCAATTTGGTAATCGCGCACCGGATGATCAGATTCTCCCCAACCGATTAAGTCAGGGGCTAACACTCGATAATTACTGGCAAAAGCGGGGTAAACTTTAGACCATTCGTAAGCCGAAGCACCACCGCCAAAGTTGTGCAGGAAGATTAGGGGTGATTCATGTACCCCTAACGGGGGTGCAGCTACTGGGGTATAGTAGACCATTGAACCCAATGAGGTGGCGATCGCACCTTTGACAAAACCAGGCGGTTGAAATTGAAGCATCTTATAGCATTTTAGATTTTGGATTTTGGATTTTTGATTGTGAAACTCTTGTCGGTAAATAATCTGTTGCCACTATAAATCCCTACGGTATTATGGGTAACAAACTAGCCAAAAGCTAGGTATAAAGAGAGTTAAGGCGTTGACAGTAAATTTTAGCTTCTATCTTTCAATTTCTGCGATCGCTTTACCAACTCCCTCTGTTAACACCTCATGTCCTGTATCTGTAACCAAAACATCATCCTCAATCCTAATCCCTATACCACTCCAACGCGGGTCGATTTCCGGCTGGTTTTCTGCTGGTTTGGTATCTGGCACAATATATAAACCTGGTTCTACTGTCAGAACTTGTCCTGGCTGCAAGATTTGCGGTGATTCCCCGTGCTGATAAACTCCTACATCGTGGACATCTAACCCCAGCCAATGTCCAGTACGATGCATATAGAAAGGTTTGTATTTTTCCTCTTTGATTAAATCGTCGATTTGACCTTTGAGCAAACCGAGTTCGACTAAACCTTCTGTTAAGACACGCACTGCTGTATCATGAACAATATTGTAGGGATTGCCTGGTTTTACAGCGGCGATCGCCTGTAATTGCGCCTCTAACACAATCTCATACAATGCTTTCTGTTCTGGTGTAAACTTGCCTCCAACTGGGAATGTGCGGGTAATATCCGAGTTGTAATAACCATAAGCACAACCAGCATCAATTAACAGCAGTTCGTTATCCTGCATCTGCCGATTATTTTCTATGTAGTGCAAAACGCAAGCATTTGCGCCAGATGCGACAATTGAGGGGTAGGCAGGTCCCATTCCACCCCGCAAACGAAATATCCTCTCCATCTCTGCTTGGATTTCATACTCATACCGCCCTGGCTGTGCGATTTCTTGGGCATAGTTATGCGCCTCAACTGCTATATCAGCAGCAGTACGCATTAACTCTAATTCTGCTTGACTCTTTACCAATCTCATGCTATGCAAGATTGGTCCAGTATCCTCGATCGCAATTGGTCCAGTTCCACGCTTGGCATATGTAGCCATCAAGCGCTGCCAGTATTTGAGAAGTTTATCATTAAAAGCGCGATCGCGTCCTAGATGATAGTAAATGCGATCGGCTTTTTCTATATAACCTGGCAGCTTTTCATCCAATTCGGCAATTGAGTAAGCCTCATCTGCACCAAAGATTTCTTTTGCTCCTTCCACTCCATAGCGGTAGCCTGTCCAAACTTCCTTCTCTGGTTCCTTGGGTTGGACAAACAGCACAAACTTATGTTCTGGGTGGTGAGGCGCTAAAACCGCCACTGCTTCTGGTTCATTAAACCCAGTTAGGTAGAAGAAATCGCTATCTTGTCGAAAGGTATATTCGACATCATTATGCATAACTGCCATTGGCGCACTGCGAAAAATTGCAGTACCATTGCCAATTTTTGCCATCAATTGCTCACGACGCTGGCGGTACTCTGCTTGCATAGCTGCTTTGTTTATTATGCTTCAAATGTATTTTAGCCAGAACCTCTTCTGGAATGGTTTAATGCGCGATCGCCAAATCAAAAACTAGCACATCGGGTAATGGTGAGTTTTTCATAGTTCCGCGATGATGAGGTATGGTTTGCAGACACAGTTGCAAATGACCTTCTTGTCAGATCAACCAATCAAAATCGAATTGACAATTCGGGCGGGACAGCCAGAACTGCTGCAAGGACTAGATCTGTGGTTGCGCTTAGGATTACTTTCTGATGCACAGGTAAAGCAAATTTGTCAAGCACATCTAGTTTGCTCTTTGCCAGAGTCAGGAGGCGAGAGGCAAGAGGTGAGAGGCGAGAGGTTTTCTTCCCCTCTGCCACCCAGATCCTCTGCCCCTCTGCCCCTAGCCCCAAGTCAAGCCACACCCTTAATTAGCCGCCTTCTGTCCTCTTTGATGGCAGAGATCAGTGTGGTGTGGCTGCTGTTTTTAGGGGTGTTTATGGTGGTGGTATCCTCTGGGATACTCGCCGCTACTGGGTGGCAAAACTTCTCACCTGTAGGGCAATATTCTATTCTTTTTGGCTACACGTTGGCGTTTTGGATTGCCAGGTTGTGGACAAGACAACAGCAAAACTTGCGTCTGACAAGTCGAATGCTGCAAATTGCTACCCTTCTGATTATCCCTGTCAACTTCTGGATGATCGATGGATTCAATCTCTGGCGTAGTGGGTTGGGATTGGTGCTAGGGGCGATCGCCTTTGTGTGTCTTTCTGCAATTACCTCGATGCTATTACGCGCCACCCCACGTCTACTTCGATTTAATAGTCTGGCACTTTCTTGGTTGCAATCAGGTTGGGCATTTTCTGGATTTCCTCTCATTGCTACCTACGTCGGCACAATTGGCACAGCATTTTTGCTATTTCGTTCGTTTGAAACAGAGGATCGGGAGGAATCGCAGGTAGGAATTATTGCGATCGCCTTCTCGATCTTACTCCTGATTGGTAGGGCAGTATTCAGAGCAGGTGTGCCGTTAAACCAACTTGGATTGGCTTTAGGCGTGTGTGGTTGGTTACTGTGTTGGCTAAGCCGTTATAGGCGACTTATTTGGACACAGGCTGGAATTGGGCTGCTGGTGCTGGGTTGGTTAGTTGCTGTAACAGCAGATCCACCAGTGCAAGCGATCGCTGTTAGTTGTCTAGGAATCTGGCTATTGGCAGATAGACTAAAACGCCTATGGCAGGTACACGATTTAATTGCCTTGTTTTTGCTGGGATTACAAGCATACAGCTTGCTGTGGCGGCTGATTCCAGTTGAGGGACGACGTAATATAATCACTTTGGCAACCGAACTTGCTGGGGCAAACTTGCAGTCGTGGGAACTGATTGGACTAGCAGCCTTTCCCTATATCATTGTGACTCTAGTACTTGCCTTTCGCCTGCGCCGTTCGAGCCAACCAATTTTAGCAGACTATGCCGAACGTATGGCGCTGACGTTGGGAATTGTGCTTGCTTTGGTTAGCCTGTTTCATCCCTTAGTGCGATCGCTCTACTTGCTTGTTTCTACTCTCACGCTGGCAGTTGTTCTACTACGCACAAATCCAAGTGCATGGTTAATCTACCTCACGCACATCTGTGGATTACTAACCTTGTTTGCTTGGATCGGTTGGGGTTTTCCTAGCCTGGATAATCTGGCTTGGGCGATCATCCTGTTAATCTGCCAGGTAGCACAGTGGAGCCTCAGTTTAGTCGCCCCAAATTCTATCTGGCGAAACAGTGCATGGCATCTTGGTTTAGCTTTGGCAGCACCCAGCTATGTGTTACTGCTGAATATCAAGCCAAATTTATATTGGAGTTTAATTTGGTTAGTTACCCCCACTTTCTTGACTTTTCTTGCTAGTCGTGCATCCTTTGCGAAATCATCTTTAGCTAGTTGGCTAAGTGTGACAACACTGCTGCTAACGCAACTCCTAACTGTAGGTAGGGTAAGCGAGTTACTAATCAGTTCAGGAATAGCCACAGTCTTAATGCTAATCAATACCCAGCAGTTATACTCTCTGATTGCTGCCGTTGTAACTGTAGGTTTTGGGCTAAGTTTTGTCGCTACGAGTATTTGGCAGATTTGGGGATATCCTACCAATGGGCTAACAACTGTTATTGCGATCGCTCAAGGGGTATTATGGTTGTTACGCAGGGAGGCAATTAGTCGAAACACAACCCTATCTAGAATCTATACCAGAGCTTTGGATGGTTGGGCGATCGCGCTATGTCTTTTTAACCTGCTTATCCTCACTTTACAACTTCTCCGTCTATTCCTATTTCAAGTTGCAGATGTCTGGTATATTATTCTGGCAGCCATACTTTCCACAGGTGCGATCGCATATCGTCTTTGGCAACAGCCCACAAATTTGGGTTTCTATGGCATTGCTTGGGGTATAGAACTTGTAGCAGCGGCAATTGTCGGATTGACTGGTGCATCCCTAACAAATTTGGCGAACGCTAACTCTGCATTAGGTTTAATAACGCAATTTAGTATAGACGTAGCAGTGCTACGTCTCTACACACGTAGCAGTGCTACGTCTCTACCAATTAACCATTTTTTCTCCAGTTGGCACGTAATCCCGATTATTTATGCTGTTTTAGGATTAGCCTTTGCTCATCATACCTTTAGTGCAACTACTGGACTTTATACACTGGCGGCAGCATTAACAGGAATTGGTGTGGGGCGACGACGGCACATCAAGCCGCTTACCTACCTATCAATTGCTGGGATTTCAATTGCTGCATACGAACTCTTGATTTACCAGTTATTGCAAGCCAGCGGGGGTGAACAAGGGGATGGCATCGTTTTACTTGCACTACTAGCAGCAGCGATCGCCATTATCTATCGTCTATTCTCTGGTTGGCTACTTTCCTACTGGCGACTCACTCACCAGGAATTACTAAAAATTGCCCATTTACATTGGGCGGCAGGTAGTCTTTTATCGCTTCTGGCATTTTACTTTTATTTGAGTAGTACAGGCAGCACTATTTGGATTGGTGTAACGGCAATTTTGGCAGCTTATGCAATTTGGCAGGGGCGTGATAGCGACAATTGGATCTATGTTGGTATGCTTGAGGCAACATCTGCGATCGCCTACCTACTTTACCGTACTTTGCCCCAATCTATACTTGTAAGTTGGGCAGGGGCGATCGCTTGTATATTTGCCTATGCTTTATATACTTTACCTTGGCAAACTTGGGGTTGGTCAAAGCAGCAGGGGCAAAAATCCGCCACCATTTTACCAGCATCTATAGTTCTGTTCACTGCTGGGGGAATTGCTATCCAAAGTTTATTAATAGTTGCAGCCTTCTACGCCTGGTTAGCCAAAGCAGAAAATCGCATCCGTATCAGCTATTTGAGCATTTTCCTGACAGCTTGGGCAATTGTGCGCCTACTGACACAATGGAATGTCAGCTCACCGCTTTGGTACATGAGTGCGTTGAGTGGAGCGTTACTGTATATTACCCAAGTTGATCCAGCATTGCGATCGCCTTCCCAGAAAGAAAAACGACACATCCTACGCACCCTCGCAACTGGATTATTTTGCCTAACTGCCATTTATCAGTCTGATCGCAGCTTATGGCAAGGGCTGTTGACAATTGTATTGAGCTTTGGTTTGATTCTGGCAGGGCTAACCCTAAAAGTTCGTGCCTTTCTCTACGTTGGTACAGCTAGCTTTATCATCAAAGTCTTGCGTCAATTATGGCTATTCATCAACAATTACTCGCTCTTGTTGTGGGCATTGGGAATTGTTGTAGGATTGATCTTAATTTGGATTGCTGCAACTTTCGAGGCGCGTCGAAGTGGGGCGATCGCTTTGATGCAATACTGGATAGGTGAATTAGAAACCTGGGAATAATCAGCCTCGTTTCTAGGCAAAACTGCAAAGGGAAAAGGGACTCGGAAAAGCGGAAAGTGGGGGTGTTTTTAGCGAAAAGTTGGGGGGTTTTTAGCAAGGGGTCTCCCCGCCTGCCCCCCATCCCCAGAGAAAACCCCATGCCCCCCCAAGCGAGTCAAGACAGAGAGGGGGTTTCCCCCTCTTTTCCCCCAACTTTTCAAGAGAAGGGAAAAGGGAAAACTCATATCTTGCACCTTGCTGCACCCGCCTTGAACTCCTTTTCAAGGCTAATAGCTTAAGTGGGTTAAAACGGACTGTAATCTACACAGTCAGCTTAAGCTGACTTAAGTTATTAGCCTGGAAATTGATTTCCAGGCGGTGATAAGGCTGATGCAAGATCTGAGGAAAAGGTAAAAGGTAATTTCCCCCGCGCCCCTGAATGCCCCCTCGCCCCCCTGCTTTCCTCTAGCCCCTAGCCCCTAGCCCCTAGCCTCTAATTGTTGTTATCTAACGCTACTTGTGGTAAATTAAGATTCCTTGGGCGATTAGCACAGTGGTAGCGCACATCCTTCACACGGATGGGGTCACTGGTTCAAATCCAGTATCGCCCATATTTTTTTGATGGCTAAGTCTATTGAATTACAAAGCTTTCAGCCATTTATATATGTAAGGAACGGTTAAGAAATATACCGTTTCTCTTACTTGTATCAATCCCATCCTGGTAATACAAGGCAAGGAAAACAATACAAAATTGCACAAAGTGATTTCAGATGTCTTATTTCAAATCACTGTCATATCTGCTAATTTAGCTTTGTAAGTAAACACTTCAATTTACAATTACGTGTCTAGGCGACAATTTCGTTTGTTGGTAAGACTGTGATATTTCCAAGTTAAGAAAAACAAAGAGTAGCGATCGCTGCGCCTTGCTACTGCTGTATGCTGGCATAATTAAGGATTATCTTTTTATTGGTGAGCCAATGGCATCGAAACATACTTTTGAGGAAATTACAGACCTTCTACCAAAATTAGAATATATTCCATTACTTAAATCGATTCTACAAGAACTGAAAAAACAGAAGATTTTTAAGTTTTCTGAAGATGGTAAGCGACTCCTGATTTATGCTTATAAAATTGCTTTCGACATTGCCACAAACTCAGCCGGAAAACAATTAAATCCTTTGACTCATACTGTAGGTGTCCGAGCCGCAACAGTAAACCATGAATCGGCAACTCAATTTTACACTTATATTAGAGCCATTGGGGATGAATTGGCAAGACAACTCAGTACTGCTAGTGGGGAGAAGCAAGCCAAAGAGTGTGTGGAATGTCTCTGCACCTATCTATCCCAGTTCGATAGTAAAAAGGCGGCTTTACCATTTAATTATCCCTTTAGTGCAGTTTATACGCTGCGATCGCAACGCTTAAGTATAGAAGATAGTTCTAACTCAAGAACACGCACAGGTAATGAGTCGTTCATTAAAGCTCATCATCTCAATGTTCGGTTTGAAGGCTTATCACAGTTTAAACATAATTTGCTTACTAACCTCAGAACATACATTGATACTATAGCTGATTGTATGTCAGAAGATTGGGAATATCTCAATGATTTGTTAGATGAAATATCAGATACAGAACAACCAAAATCTCATTTAAATGAACTGAGAAAAATAGTGGATACTGAATCTTTGGCAAGACTGTTACGAGATATCAAAATATATTATTTGGAATACCTAAAAAGAGAATCTGCCAAAACTCATTTAATTAATATTGGGTTAAGTTATTTCTGCAAAAAGGATGGACATCAGGTTTAAGCTTTGTACGGGAGTATAGAGAAGCAACTGGCTGGCGTTCTGATAATAAAATAGAAATTCTTTACTTCCAGTCTGATTTTTACAATGAAAATGCCTTCGGTACGTTAGAGAAAGATCCTATCATCTGCTACCAGGAAATTTTGGAAAGTCAAGGCTTTGAAAATGTTGACATAAACCATTATAAAGACACTGGAGAATTTCTCAAGGCTGACACCCTTCTGCTTACCCGATATTTAGGCGAGTATAGAATCTTGGTTGTAGATTTATCTACATTTACCACTTCAGCTATTCATTCCGTCAGTGACTTAAATAACATCCAGACTTTGAAAGACTTGTTGCGTACTGAATTAAACTATGTTTGCTCCAAGTCTAGCTTTTGCGAACTCGATATTGATACAGGTGATAGTGGTAATAGAGATAATAGGCTAAATGAAATTTATTCCAAAAATTTATCGCAATATTTCTCGGCTTTCAAGACTAAAGATAAGGAATCAGTTAAAGTAATTCAAGCCTGTAGTTACGCTTGGAGCTTTTACAAATTTCTCCTGTCTTCAGGTAAACTTACACCAATAGACCGAGTTAAGTTTAACTGCTTTGGATATAGTGACAGGACAATTAATGGTATTGCACTAACTAAAGAAATAAATAACGGTCAAGATAATTTAGGCATTTTGAAGACTTGTCACTATATCTATAAAGAGAAAATTTCCAAAGATATTGATGAGGCTCGTAGCAATGTCCTTAAAGTTATTAAAAGCAACGCTGCAAGAAGCTTTCAAAATGGTACAGCCTTTGTTAATAAAATAATTGAGGCTAAAACAGATACGATAACTCATATTCCACATACTGAAGTATTTGAGTCGAAAAAGGACTTTTTTAATACCGCTGACAATATACCAGAATCGGTAAGAGGAACGCTAGATTTAGGACAAGAAGAAATTGAGTTAAGGAATGCTCATGCTAATTTTATCCGTCGAGTGCTTACGGATAGAAATATACTGTTTCCGTTTTTCACAGGTAATCCTGGTATTGGTAAGACTACCGCAGTAGCAAAACAAATTATTGAACAAATAATTGAAGGTTCTCTCTTAATCTACATCAGCCCTCGCATTCAGGTAAACCTCGATATTGTCGATAAATTTACAGAAAAGAATAGCAGCCTGTTACGCTCCGATAACTTAATTTGTATCAACACAGATAGAGGAACCCTCAACTCTGTTGATGGTGGTGGTTACGCTGTAGAATACCACAGCAATAAACTGCAAGGAAATCGTAAAATAGGAAAGGTTAAATTTATAGATGCTAGAAACACAAAAGAAAATTTATCTGAACTGCAAAGCCGATTAGTGAGATATGCAGACAACCTATTGCAGGTAGAAAACCCTAAACAGGTAGGAGTTTTAGCAAGTTTATGTGAAGCCATTCACACCTGTATTAGTAATAATGATTTACCTAATAATATTGTTGCTACAGCTTCACTTCAGTCTCTAAAAGAAACTCATGACGGTAACACTTCACAGCATCTGAGAAAAATATTTAGTAGTGCTTACAATTCTTCCGGCAAGCCTCCTGGCATTATCCCAAACAGGATGAAAGAAATTGCCAAGCGCATGAAAAATATTTTCATTATGATTGATGAGATTACGGGTTCTCAAGAAGGAGTAGCTTTTCTGCATGGGATTTTAGAATTTATTACTGAATATGATTTACTGAATCCTGAGTATGGTTTCAATGTTAAGGTAATTACAGCTGATGCATCACTGACAATACAAGATGTAGTAGAAAGCCATTTATCTAATAGCAAAGTTCAAGGAGATAAAATATTCCTGAGACAAGTTTCAGAATCAATGGCTGAATGCTTGTCAATTGATAAGTTTGATTTTTTGGGTAAGCCTGCTGCTCTAATCAATGCCAATTCTTATCCCGCTTCTCGGCTGAAAATTAACTATCACGTATTTATCCAATCAGTAAGTTACGAACAGGAGATTGAGCGCGATTTTGCTTTGGAAAAAGAAGTTATTAACAAAATAAAAGAGGATATTTTTCGACTTTTAAATTTAGATGATGGTCAAATTATTGTTTACATCCAAAACAAAGAAAGCCTCAAACAGTTGATTTATGATATTGCTAAAGAACGTTTTAGTTTTAAACTGCATGAAGAATATTTAGAAATACACGCCAGTCTTTCAGAGTGGGAAGAAAAAGCGAAGATTCGGCAATACCAGGATAAAGTAAAAGTCGTATTTATGACTGCTTCTGCATCTCGCGGCTTATCTTTCCCTAACACAAAGCATCTTCTGGTAGAAATTCCAGGCTTCCAAATTGAGCAAAACTTGATGGAAGTAATTCAGGTAATTTATCGAGGAAGAGGAGGCGAACTGGATAAAGGCGAAAAAAACTTGACTTTTTACTTATCTGACAGAGCGATTTATTATCCAAAAACAGTAGATGAGAATGGAAAACCCCTAAACGCAAATGAAGCAGTCAAACTTGCAAATCTGTCTTTACAAGAGGCTTGCTTGAATGTGTTAAACATTCTGATTATTCTTAAAGCTTCTATTATGACGAGGATTAGGGGTTCAGGTGAAATAGGCAGAAAATCTTACGTTATTATCCCGATTGGGGGTAAAGCACTAAGTCAAGCGGGAGAAACGTTTACTGGCTCAATGGCTACTTTCTTGCAGGAGATTCGCAAGGAGCATAGGAAGCATCCAGAAGATACATTATTGCGCGATATAGATCAAACTTTATCAGAATTTCTTTCGGCTCAAAAAACTCAGATTAGCAGTCAACCTCAAAATTCATTACCCTCAAATAACCAAGAAGTATCCTATTTGTCGATTGGGTTTAAAATATTGTCACAAATGGAGAGCAATCTAGATAGATTGCTTAGCGTGCAACCAATTGAACAAACCTATGTTAGAGGTAGTTTGTTAATAGTACCTTTATCTAACAAAGTTGTCAAGGAAACTAATTACATCGACTTAGATAAAATTATTGAGCCGCAGCGAAACGAAAAGTTTCTCAGTAAAGTTAGGCTATTAGCCAAATCAAAAAAATATCCGAAACAAATTACTAGAGCAGCTTATTCTCTACTATATTTAGCACAAAACCTTTTTTCTCAGTTGGAGCGATCGCAAAAATTAAGTCAAACTTCAGTACGCTCAAATCGGTATTACGCCTTACCCATACAGACATTTATAGTTCTTAATGCTCTCGCAGAATATTTTGAGGTTAATAGTGAGGAAGAAGCTAGACTACAAGCTTTGAAATCAAAAGGATTGAATTTATCCTTTAGAGACATATTAGCAAGGTATGTTTACACACTTGCTTTTGCACAAAGCATTTTACCTATTGACTCTAACTATCAAAATATTCCCTATGTAGTCTTCAATAGCAGTGCAATAGATAAACTTGGAAAAAACTTATTCAATGATAATCAGCTTTTCCAGTCAAAAGAAATGAATATCCTTAATTTAATTCTCTCACAAGAAGATTGAATTTAAAATTCAACCAGTCGTTGGCAGCAAGGAGTTGATAAGCTGTAAAATTAACTAAGCTAACTCGGTGGTATCAAAGGTTCTGTCTTCACCTTCAAACCTGCTACACTTGGATGATACTCTTCCAAAGCAATAAATTTGCTCTACCATCTACATTATACTAGTATTTGTTTGATTTGTAGTATTTTCTAATAATTGATTATGCGAAGACGCTTTTTAACCTTTATTTTTTTAGGAATTGCTGCCTTTATTCTTCTGGCTGCTGTACCAAATTTTATTAACACTTCTTCCGTTCAAGCGCAGTCTAGTACTAACTTGCTAGTATCTGCTGCTGCTAGTTTAAAGGACTCCTTAGAAGAAATTAAATCTGTTTACCAAAAAAAGAATCAAAATTTTAACATTAATTATAACTTTGGTGCTTCAGGTACTTTGCAGCAACAAATCGAAAACGGTGCTGGAGTAGATGTATTTATTTCTGCTGGTAAAAAGCAAATGGATGCTTTGCAGTCAAAAGGACTTCTTCTCAATAATACTCGACGCAATTTCTTAACTAACCGTCTAGTTTTAATTGTACCAAGTAATTCTTCAAATATTACAACTTTTCAACAGTTGACTAGCCCTAAAGTGCAAAGAATTGCGATTGGAGAACCCAGGAGCGTACCAGTAGGACAATATACAGAAGAAGTCTTAAAAAAACTGGGTATTTTCGAGCAAATTAAATCTAAATTTGTGTTAGCAAATAATGTGCGTCAAGTTCTGGCAGCGGTAGAGAGTGGAAATGCTGATGCTGGTGTTGTATACATTACAGACGCTAATACATCAAAGCGGGTAAAAGTGGTAGAGACAGCACCAGAAAATTTGCATTCCCCTATTATCTACCTGGTAGCAATCTTGAAAGATAGTAAAAATATTCCGGCTGCTAAGGAATATGTCGAGTTTTTATTGGATAAGCAAGCTAGAGCTATATTTGAAAAATATGGGTTTGGCATAGCGAAATGAGATTTTAGATTTGTTTCGCGCAAAGCCGCATAGACGCGCAGCGGCTTCTCGCAGAGTAGTCGCAAAGAAGAGAAGAGGAGGCAAGTTAAAGTAATATGCCTATGGTTTTTGATATTTATCCTTTGTGGATATCTCTTAAAACTGCCTCAATTGCTACACTGATTACTTTCTTTTTGGGCATTGTAGCTGCTTATTGGATGTTGGGATATCGAGGTAAGTGGAAGTCACTTATTGAGGGAATTTTTATCTCACCTCTAATTTTACCACCAACAGTGGTTGGGTTTTTATTATTACTTCTGTTTGGGAAAAATGGTGTATTTGGACAATTATTACAGTCACTAAATATTAGCATTGTATTTACCTGGTACGCTGCTGTCATCACGGCTACAGTTGTGGCTTTTCCATTGATGTATAAAACAGCTTTGGGAGCATTTGAACAAATTGATGCAAATTTGTTAGGAGTAGCTAGAACTCTTGGTGCTTCCGAATGGTCAATTTTTTGGCGAATTAGTTTACCTCTAGCTAGCAAAGGAATTATCGCGGGAACGACGCTGGCTTTTGCCCGTGCTTTGGGTGAATTTGGTGCAACTTTGATGTTAGCTGGTAATATTCCAGGGCAAACCCAAACAATTCCAATGGCGATTTACTTTGCAGTGGAAGCGGGGGCGATGGATGAAGCCTGGGTTTGGGTGCTGGTAATTATGGGTATTTCTTTATTTGCGATCGCAATGGTGAATTTCTGGCAAGACAGAGGGGATGCAGTTACCAGTTACCAGTTACCAGTTACCAGTTACCAGTTACCAGTTACCAGTTA
>CAXTYC010000007.1:0-28451 GCA_964248365.1 uncultured Chroococcidiopsis sp.
TAGCTGATATACCCCTGACATTTTCCACTGTCTGGCTCGTTAAATATTATTTTGCTATCTGTTGCTATATTTTGGAGAATTGGTATAACACGTCATGTCAAAATTAAAGGCACGGCATCCCCTGATGACCCACAGCTAGCCGAATATTGGGACAAACGTCTAACAAATCATGGTCAGACGTACTTTGCTAAAGGTTCAAAGCTATTTAAGGTAGCTCAAAACCAAAGCTGGAAATGTCCAGTGTGCGGTGAACACCTGTTCAATGAAGAAAAACTACACACCCACCATAAAGTGCAAGTGAAAGATGGGGGTACTAACAGGGAGGATAACCTAGTCCACCTTCACCTGAACTGCCACAAGCACGTACATACCGGAAAAAGACTCTGAGGTTCTGGAGGCTTGAGCCGTATGATGCGAAAGTGTCAAGTACGGTTCTTAGGGGAGGAGGACACGGCGACGTGTGCCTCCTTACCCGACAAGTACCTCTGGGACGATGAAATTATCTCGAAAGAAAAAGCAGAAACTACATTAAGTATGTCCGCCCTGAATGAAGATATTTATTTGTATGAGAGTTTTTCGTACAACCCGCCCCTACTGCATTGACTTTTTTCAGCAAAACCGCTTTGGTATTTAGGCAATAATTTACAAACAGCAAGATGAATTAATTGGGTTTTGTGGATTTCGATTTCTGGATGACACACCAGAAATTGAAATTCTTTTTGGGATTTCTCCAACTTACTGGAGAATGGGACTGGCGAAGGAAGCGGTTAAAGCAGTAATTAGATACGGCTTTGAAGAACATCATTTTGAGCGCATTGTTGGGTTAGCCAATATAGAAAATGTTGCGTCATTGCGAGTGATGGAAAAAGGTGGGATGAAGTACGAAAAACGTACAATTTACAACAATCAGGATGTTGTGTACTACACCCTAATATCGAAAGCATGGCAAGCAGATGATTCCTTGTACGTTTTGCGAACTTAGGCTGTAGATGAGGTTATTTAGTAATGTAATATCAATTACATTATTTTGCGCGGCTTCTCATAGACGCATTAGCATGGAGGAAAAAAGAAGATCTTGCCAACAATAGATCAAGCTTTTGCGTGTGTACGTGTGTGCCTGATGCTCTCCAATTATTACCGCGATCTCGTTTTGTTTCGCTACGATACTCTTACTCAAGAGGTTTACATCCTAACCGCCGACAATATCCAAGTTGTCATCCCATCTACAGGAAACTGGAGATTTATCAATGAAACCTAACTTCAGTGAAATGTCTCTCTCCGAATTACGAGCATACATCAAGGAGCATAGAACTGATGACGAGGCTATACGCGAACTGTTCGTGAATCGTCGCAGCCCAGATGAGACAGCTACTTGGTATCCAGCACCCTTGGATGAAGAGGGGATAAAAATTATGGAAGAAGCTTTTCGACAGAAAATCCAAGAGATTGAGAATAAGCGATCTTCCGCCGAATAATTTTCACAAAAGGTCATGCAGAAAGTCGGGCTGAAATACGATAAAAATGTTCATTTTTATGGTATAAGCTGCGTTTATTGCCTCATTTACCGCCACGAATAGCAAACACAACAATTCCTTTGAGATTTGAGGGACAATCTTATGCAAAGATAGAAAGATTGTCTTAGTAAGCGTTTATATTGAGGACTAGCCCCGTGCAAGTCTATGGAGAAACACTAGGTTCAAAAGTTATGAAAGTTGGCGATCGCGTCCGTGTCAAAGAATCCGTCATGGTTTACCATCATCCTGAGCATCGCAATCAACCTTTTGATCTCAAAGGCTTAGAAGGAGAAGTGATAGCTTTTGCTAATGAATGGCAAGGTAAACCTATCAGCGCCAACTTACCGATTTACGTTCAGTTTAGTAAAAAATTCAAGGCACACCTGCGAGAAAATGAGTTAGAACTTTTGTCCTAGCTTTTGCCTCGTACCATTTTAGATGCCCAGATTTTATGTTTTGGATTTTGAGGCTGGGGGAGGCGAGTTTCATAATTCCACGCATTTGTAGTCAAAAGATGGTATAATTTATCCCTCATGTCGTCGGCGGCGAAACAAGCCCATAAGATTAAATTCGCCGCGCATTTGTTGTAGTTCTTGTTGATGTCGCATAGCAGTTGTATAGTACCAGTCGCAGTACTCTGACCAAGCCTGACGCGCTTGAACTTCTCGGTAAAATTGGCTTGTTGTTTGGTAGGCGGCAAAAGTTGCCTCCATTTCTGGCTGAGGCAACGGAATAATTCGGCGGAATTCGTTAGGCATCATCTATCTAAAGTTAGAAGTGTAAAGTGTGTAGAGACGCAATATATTGCGCCTGCCAAGAAGTATGGAAGTGTGAAGTGTGAAGTGGAAAGTTAGAAGTTAGAAGTTAGAAGTGGAAAGTTAGAAGTTAGAAGTTAGAAGTTAGAAGGCGCGAAATTTCAACCTTCAACCTTTACCCTTCATCCTTTTTGCCTTCAAGCTACTCTTCACAGAAGCCCGAAGGGCTACATCCTTTGAAATTATAGCGATCAGCAATCAAAGATTTTTATACACTCTAACAAACCAAAAGCTAATAGCTAATAGCTTCGCTCAAAGCCAACCGCGCAAGCGATATACAACCAACCCGATATACTCTTTCAAGGCGCTAGTGAAATGCTCTAAATTGTCGGCATTTGGTAGCAAGGATAGCAGTTTGGATTGGGAACTGTTGCTTAGTTCTTGTAGCTCGTAGTCACTAACAAGGAAATCCGTGGGTGCAGGAATAGCAGTAATTCCCTGATGCTTAAATATAAGTAGCGATCGCGGCATATGCATAGCACTCGTCACCAATAACACCCGCCCGATACCGCGCTCTCTCAGGATTTTTTTTACATTTACCGCATTTTCATAAGTGTTACGCGATAATGGTTCTTCGATAATTGCCGATGCTGGAACACCAATGTGCTGCAAAATTGTTGCCATAGCCAATGACTCAGCAGAACCAGTGCCTAGCCATTCAATCATACCGCCACTGGGAATTATCAGGGGTGCTTTGTGTTTTTGATACAGCAAAGCCGCATAAACGACGCGATCGCCTGCTTCATTTAGCTCCACAGTTGGTCTAGGAAAAGCAGCAGATCTAGTAGCGCCGCCCAAAACAACGATCGCTTCTGCATTTGGTAGACTGGCGGTTGGTAAATTTTGCCATTCAAGCGATCGCACTAGATACCGAGCAGTCCAGCTATTACCTCCCACAAGCAAGAAAATCAAAGCAAGGGAAATTGCAACTGCTGCCCAACGCGGTCGTTTCCAGAGTGTCACCAATGCAACTACCATCAACACACACGCTAGCCCCAAGGGGTATATTAACAGGGGTAAGAGTTTCGATAGATACAAAAACATAGGGAGATGGGGGGGGTAGGGGGATAGGGGGGACAAGGGGACAAGGGGACAAGGGGAGAATTCGTCTTCCTCTAGTTCCTCTGGTTCCTCTAGTTCCTCTGGTTCCTCTAGCCTCTAACCCCCTTCAACTGGGCTTCTAAAGGTTGGGTAGTATCAAAAGTTTTAACGTAGGGTTGTTCAGCCTCGCTAAAGGGTTCAGCTGCTGCTTGCTGGCTTGCTAACAGGTCGGCTGTAGCATCAGCAATATCATTTGTTCTTTGTTGCAGACGCTGTTTTAATACATCCTGGGGAGCGGTGCAATGCAAAATTTGTAGTGGTATTTGATGAGATTTAGCCTGTGCGATCGCCTCCCCTCTCAACACAGAGCGATCGTACTTAGCATCCAAAATCACTGTAAATCCCTGACTTGCTAGTAGAATTCCTAAAGACAACAAACGATCATAAGTCTTTTCGGTCATCTCGGCTGTATAAAGCTCATCTCCACCTGGCATGAGTAGAGGAATTTTCCCCAAATGTTTCCGTACCGCATCTGAGCGAATATGAATTGCTCCTTCCTTACGAGCTAACTGCCGTGCTACCGTACTCTTACCAGCACCTGAAAGCCCAGACATCAAAATTAACTGCCCGATTCCTGGTTTAGTATACTCACTCGCCTGCCGATAGTATGCCGCCGCCGTAGCCTTAGCTTCCTCTTTCACAGCATCTGGTACACCTGGATCATCCAACAAAAAAGAGTTGACTTTTGCTCTAACGTATGCCTGACGGCTCAAATACAATGGTAGTAACTGCAAGCCTTCCCAATCGCCCGTTTGTTCTACATAGGTATTCAAAAAAGCATTAGCTAAATCTTTTCGCTGCCGAGCTTCCAAATCCATAGAGGCAAACGCTACATCATACATTACATCGACAAAGCGAAACGGCTCATTAAATTCGATGCAATCGAACAAAAGAATTTTGTCATGCCATAAACAAATATTTCTTAGGTGTAAATCTCCGTGACATTCCCTAATCCAATTGTTTTCAATGCGACTAGTAAATAACTGCGAGCGCTCATCAAAAAAACGATCCGTATATTGCTTAGTTTCCTCAAACTGAGCCTCACTTTGAGGACCACCAATATACTTACTTGTTTGCTCATAATTTTCATCAATCGATTGCCGTACCTGAGCAACTTCACCAAACTTGCGAATATAATCATTCGTTTGAGCATGAGCGTGATATTCTGCCACCACACGCCCCAGTTCCTCCATCAGGCTTTCATTCACCTGACCTTGCTCAAACATACTAATAAACAAAGACTCTTGAGGAAAAGCGCGCATCTTCAGCACATACTCCCCAGCCTGTCCCGTTCCACCTAGCTGGTAGTGCAACTCATCCCCAGTAACAGGCAAAACCTCCAAATAAAGCTCACCTGCACCCCGCTGATTCAACCGTAACTCTTCCTCACAAAAATGCTTCCTTAACTCCAGCGTCGAATAATCCAAAAAGCCGAAATTTACAGGCTTCTTAACCTTATAAGCATAATCCCCAGTCAACAACACATAAGAAACGTGCGTCTGAATCAACTCGATTGGTTCCTGTGTGGGATGAGAATAAAACCCCGACTGCATCATTTGTTGAATTAAAACAGGAATAGAAACCTCTGTCATCTCTTTCCTCTGCGCCCTTTGCTTCCCTGGGGTTTAAACCCCAGGCTTTGCGGTTCGTAATAACAAAAAACCAGGGGCTAACCCCTGGTCTATAACAAAACCAATACAATATCCTAGCTAGCAGACTCTGAATCTGTAGCTGTATCCGCACTGGTTTGCGGAGGCAAAACACTGACAACCACGCGCTCAGAATCATCCATAGATGTTACACCTTCGGGCAGGGCAATCTCATGCACATGAAGGTTATCACCAATATTGAGATTAGAAACATTAATCTCAATTGCATCTGGAATATTTTCAGGCGCACAACGCACCTGCATTTGTGTCATTACTGGATCTAATAACCCGCCTTCTTGTTTGACACCTACAGCATCTCCAACAAAACGCAGGGGAACCTCAATAGCTAGGTCGCTATGAGCTGCTACAGCAAAAAAGCTAAGGTGATATAGCGATCGCTTTGTTGGATGAGTTTGTACCTCTCGTATGAGAGTTTTACCGCGCCAGGGAACATCAGTAACGTTCAGATCAATGATCGTATTGTTCAATGAAGCTTTTTTGAGCAGGCGTTCTGCTGTTTTAGCATCCAGTGTCAAGGAAATTGACTGTGCACCTTGATGACCGTATAGATTAGCTGGGATTCTTCCCTGACGGCGCAGAGCATTTGGTTTACTCCCTTCTGGGCGTTTTTGACATTCGACTGTGAGTTCCATATTGATAACTAGGGGGGTAAAGGGGAAAGGATGAAGAATGAAGGTTAAAGGATGAAGGTTGAAGGCAAAAAGGATGTAGTACAGTGAGGAGCGAAGGGGTAGGGTAAAGGTTGAAGGTTAAAATTTCATACTTCACACTTCCTTCATACTTCACACTTCATACTTCCCACTTCATACTTGAGAAACGAATGGTGTACCATCAGCTTGTAGTAGAGCGCGTTTGGGACCGTGAATCGGATCTTCCACGATAATTGTTTGATCGCGGCTAGCACCCAGGGAGACGATTGCGATCGGCACTTCCATCAACTCAGCCAAAAACTTAAGATAGTCTAGCGCTTGGCGGGGCAAGTCTTCTAGAGAGCGGCAGTGGGCGGTTGATTGTTTCCATCCTGGTAGAGTTTTGTAAATTGGACGGGTTTTGGCAAAAAGCCGAGCGTTTCTAGGGAAGTCTTCACAGGGTTGACCATCGATTTCATAAGCAACACAAACTTTAATTTCCTCTAGCTCATCGAGGACATCCAGTTTAGTGATTGCTAGACAATCCATGCCATTAATGCGAACAGCGTAACGACCGATCACACTATCAAACCAACCACAACGGCGCTTACGACCTGTTGTTGTGCCAAATTCCGCGCCGCGAGCGCACAACATTTCCCCCACTTCTCCATCGGTTTCAGTGGGAAAGGGTCCTTCTCCCACTCGTGTTGTGTAAGCTTTTGCCACACCAATCACGCGATCAATCATTGTCGGTCCTATACCCGTACCGACGCAAGCTCCTCCAGCAACAGGGTTAGAGGACGTAACATAAGGATACGTACCGTGATCCAAATCTAGAAGTGTGCCTTGCGCTCCTTCAAACAATATATTCCGCCGCCGCCGAATAGCATCATTAATTTTCAGAGAGGTATCAACCACATGAGGGCGCAACCGCTGTGCATATTCCAAATACTGGTCAATCACTTCTTCTGGATCGAGAGGCGGCAAGTTGTAAAGTTTTTCTAAAATGACATTTTTATCATTAATTGTCCATAGCAACTGTTCGCGCAGGGAGTGTTCATCCATCAAGTCTAGAACTCGAATTCCCGTCCGCTCTGACTTATCTGCATATGTGGGTCCAATTCCTCGTCCAGTTGTGCCTATTTTATACCTGCCCCTGCGCTCCTCTGCTGCCTTGTCGAGCAACCTATGATAGGGCATCGTCACATGGGCTGTTTCGGAGATTAGTAAATTGCGCGTAGAGATATTGAAGCTCTCTAACTGGTCAAGTTCGCCAATCAACACCTGCGGATCAATTACTGTACCGCAGCCAATAATACATTCTGTATCTGGGTACAAAATTCCCGAAGGAATCAGGTGTAGCTTGAATGTCTGACCTTGGACAACTATAGTATGTCCGGCGTTCACTCCTCCTTGGTAACGCACAACCACATCGGCGGAGCGACTGAGTAAATCCGTTATTTTACCTTTTCCTTCATCGCCCCACTGGGCTCCTATGACAATGACGTTAGCCAAGACTTTATTTTAAAATCTAAAGTTTTCACAAACCCTCATCTTAATCATATCATCTCAATTATGTCAAGTAGGGGTGAACAATGTTCACAGGAGCGATGCAACGAATAATTAAAAATTAATAATTTTTTAGAATAAATTTTTATATCCAACCTGATGGGGAAAAAAGTTATCTATCTATAGAAAGTTAAATCGAATCGACGATCGCGCAATTACCAATTACCAATTATCAATTACCAATGACCAACTACCAACTACCGCTCACCAAAACATTTGTTGAACAAAAGGTTTATCACAAAAAAACTAACAGCAGGATTTGCAATAGCATTGGTAGTTGTGATTGCTGATGCAATACTTTCCTATCAACATATAACTGAGCTGATTCACAATGAGCAATTGGTGAAAAAACCCAGCAAGTGCTGCATGAACTAGAAAGTACATCGACGTTACAGGATCTGAAACTGGTCAACGCGGCTACTTGCTTACAGGAATCCAGTGTACCTCTAAAAATAATGTCAGCCACAAGGTCAGGCTTTAAAAAATGGGGAGGGTTTATCAGTGGGTCGGTTGTGCATAATAGGTAATTTGTTTGGGTTGAACCCTCAAGAGGCTGAGCTTGAAAAAATGGGGCAGACCGCCGTTCTCCCTGAACTAGTTCAGGGAGCGCGGCTCGCGGCTTCGCCTGTTTGAGTTATCTGTTGTGCTACTTGGGTTATCTGCTGGTTGTGAGGTCTGCCCCATTTTTTTTCCGCCATATTTCGCACCCATTTTTTTTTAGAGATTTACCTCGTGGCTGACATTATTTTTAAGACGGAAAATCTTAGGAAAGAACAATTATCTAGAACCATATTTGAGCGCCCGATCTCAAATTAGTGGGCATTTCAAGAATTTCAAACAATTAACTGCCGATCGCTCTATCGGACAGCAGCAAATATCTTTGCTTGAGCAAAAGACGGCGGAAAAACTCAAAGAACTTGACCAAACGCTCGCCTTACGACGGACACAGGGGTTATCGTTCCTACGCTCTCGCCTTGGAACAAAAAAATCGCCCTGCTAAAAGCGCGCCAGGGTTCTCGCAACCGCTAATAGCTAATTGCTCCTCAGTTGTTAGTATTAACTAAAGCTATTGTTAAATTTAATTAATCGAAAGGGGTTACTGTGGCTTTATATGCAGATCTACACCGCCACTTAGGGGGTTCTGTTGTACCTCGTGTTCTCTGGCGGTACTGTCAGCGTCATTCTACCCAGTTAATCGAGCGATTTTCTGGCTATCCAGAATTTGAGGATTTCTATACTCGAGCGCGTAACACTCTGGATGAATATCTAGAACTGCACACGTTGGTAGAAAGTGTCCAAACTGTAGACACATTACCTTACTTTATTTATCGTCTGATTCGGGGCGCTTACATTTTTGAAAATTTAGCTTATTTGGAGCTACGTTATACCCCTTATTTACGTACACCCGATGATCTGAGTCAATCTGAGCGCATTGACCAAATGGCAGAGATTGTTGAGGTGGTAGGTAAAGCTAGTCAGATGCCCCAGTATCCAATCGTGACTAGCCAAATATTATGTATGCACTCGCGTCTACCCTATGAGGTAAATAAAGCGATTGTTGACTTGGCTGCCCAAAATAGGCAGTATGTATGTGCTGTAGATGTAGCTGGGGGAGATGCTCATTACGCCGAACGATTGGAGGAATTTGTCGGACTGTATGCCTATGCGCGAAGTCTCGGCTTGAATACTACTGGACACCTCTATGAAACTTCGTCTGGTTGTTATCCAGAACTTTTGCCTCATCTAATGCGGATTGGTCATGGCATCCAAATTCCTCTACTGCATCCAGAACTACTGCCACAATTAGCACAGCAGCGACAGTGTTTGGAGGTTTGCCCCACTACATACTTAAAAACGGGAACACTAGAAGATATGAATCAATTAAAGCTGGTGTTTGACCGTTGTTTTGATGCGGGTGTGGACATTGCTATTTGTACAGATAATGCTGGGTTGCACAATGTCCGACTACCGTTTGAGTATGAAAATCTGCTAACTCTAGATATTATCGGTTTTGAACAGTTGCAGGCTTGTCAAGATGCGGCTTTTCGTCATGCTTTTGCTTGGCCTTATGGTCAACGTCCAGCGTCTTTGTTGAATGGGTTGTTGCAGCCTGAACAAAGTGGGGTTTTAGCAATGAAGGATTAGTAACGTAGACGCTTAGGAACCAACGCAGGCTACCGCGCTTGTAAGCATAGACACGCTTCGCGGAACCTGCCTTGGCTAGAACGCCAAGGGGGTACAACGAACGACGCTAAATTTTCAGGTCCGTGTATTGAGATTACTAGTGACGCAAACGTCGAGATAACTGGTATGAACTGCTTGACAAATTTAGACAGGTTTATGCCTGGGGCGATCGCTTGCTAAAATTGGTAGGCGATCGCTTTTATATTAAAGAAAAAACATGAATTATGACTACTACACTAATTGGGAGTGCTAACCGTTTTCTGCTGAAAAATATCAGTTGGCAGACTTATGAAGCTTTGCTTAAAGATGTGGAGTCACAGCCAGGAATTCGCCTGACATACGACCGAGGAAAACTGGAGATTATGACACCATTAGACCCACATGAAACTTACAGTACACTGATTGGTCGTTTTGTCGAAACATTAACCGAAGAACTAAATATTGAAATTCGCAGTTTGGGATCTAGAACTTGTAAACGCGAGGATCTAGCTCGTGGACTAGAACCAGATGAATGTTACTACATTCAAAATGAATCAGTTGTCCGCCACTTAGAGCAAATCGATTTAAATCAATATCCACCGCCAGATTTAGCGATTGAAATTGATATTACTAACAGTTCTATTAATCGACTTGATTTGTATGCCACTTTGGGTGTGCCAGAGGTTTGGCGATATGATGGTAGTCAATTGATTATTTATCAGTTACACGATGGACAGTATTTGGTGTGTGCGAGTTCTCCCACATTTCCACAATTAACACCTTCTGAAATTATGCGGTTTTTGGAACTGCGGAAAACTACTGGTGAGACAACTTTGATCCGGTTGTTTCGCCAGTGGGTGAGAAACCAAATTCAACCATGTGAGTGAGAAGAACAAGTAAGTCGGCGTTGCACACTC
Source organism: uncultured Chroococcidiopsis sp. (assembly GCA_964248365.1). Classification (GTDB taxonomy): domain Bacteria; phylum Cyanobacteriota; class Cyanobacteriia; order Cyanobacteriales; family Chroococcidiopsidaceae; genus Chroococcidiopsis. The sequence goes on from CAXTYC010000007.1 coordinate 10,379, forward strand.
AAGCTTTAGATAAGTTTAATAATTAAAACGATCGCTTTTAATTATTATAAACCGTTTCATCCTTCATAATTGGCTACCACCGATAATCTTCTTGTAAAGTCAATGCGTTTAAATTTACCCTATTGGTATATAGAGTAACCACAAAAGAATTAATATAAAACTATAATTATCTTAATAGGTGTGACTGTGAAGAAAAACATTAAGTAGGCAGCTAGGTTCGCAACAGTGTTGAACATTGAGCTTTTTTGTCTTGCAGTACTTCTTCGGTTAGAAACCTATGTGGTTTATTACCTCTGGCGCTGTTTGAATGTCAATATTAAAAACAATCCTTAACTATGAGGATTCTCCTAGTTGAAGATAATGTGAGTCTTGCCGAAGTTGTAGCAGCAGCTCTGATTGACCAGCATTATGTGGTTGATGTCGTCAATGATGGGGAAGCCGCTTGGCAACAAGTCAATCTTCTTACCTACGACTTGATAGTGCTGGATATGATGCTTCCCAAAATGGATGGTCTTAGCCTTTGTCAAGAACTGCGCTCTCATGGTCATGGCATACCCATCCTCATGCTCACTGCTTGTGACACTACTATTGGCAAAGTTACCGTCCTTGATGCTGGGGCTGATGATTATGTTGTCAAGCCAGTTCCTTTACCAGAATTATTGGCTCGGATTCGTGCCTTGCTGCGCCGAGGTAATTCTCTATCACCTCCAGTTCTGAAGTGGGGCAAATTGAACCTCGACCCAAGTACCTTTGAAGTTACCTACGAGAACCAATCCCTACACTTAACCCCTAAAGAATATAACCTTCTGGAGTTGCTTCTACGCAATGGTCGGCGTGTACTCAGTCGCAGCGTCATCATCGAACATCTTTGGTCACTTGAGAACCCGCCGCAAGACGATACAGTCAAGGCTTACATTAAAAGTTTGCGCCAAAAGTTCAAGGCTGTGGGAGCGCCTATCGATTTAATTGAGACAGTTCACGGTGTAGGTTATCGCCTTAAACAACCCTCTTAGCTAACCTTTGAAGGCTGGGGCGCTATTAGCTAAGGGTTTCAAGACCGAAGACCGCTTTTGTGACGCTGGTATCTCTTTTAAATCCTATTTTTTCTAATTTTTCTCGATTTCTTCCCGATTTCTTCCCGATTTCTTCTAACGTTTTTTCACTTTTAGACTGTAACTTCAAAGGTAAGGCATCTGTACAGGCTAAAAATCAGTAACCTTTCTTGCGTGTCCTGGGTTAGCCACTCTACAGCTATAGGAGTGTTAGCCCAGGTAACTTTCTTTTTAATAGGTTGCTCTGAAATTAAGGTTCTCAAGCCTAAACCTTAGTACTGATAAATTCGACTGGTTAAATTTACCTATGAACTTGGCACAAACCGTTGCAAAAGAGCAATTAGATTTTGCCAGGTGGGGAAAAATTGGCACTGCTCAACCAGGCTATTTTGGAATTTTTGTTAGTCCATAACAAGCTCAATCTTTTCTACTTGATGGTTGTTGAGGATTTAGAACATAAAGGACATCAACGAATTCGTTTCCAGATTAAGCATTGCCTAGCAAAAAAATTATCTATTTTTAAGGCTCTAATTTTGCATCCTTGAGCCAAAATCAAACCCTAAAACGCATCTGTATATTTAATGTATACACGAACGCCCAGTTTGAAACTCTGCCCAATTACCTCAAACAGAGACATGGTTTTAATTTAATTGGCTACAAGCGTTCCAGCTTAATGCAGCAAGTGCTACGAATGCAAATGCTCTGCTTTCTCTTGCTGGGTAATGTGGAGATGATGCCTACTCATTACACCAATCTCACAGGCTAGATGAATCTCAACTATCGCATCAATACCTGCCCTGCCGCTGCCTAGGGGGATAGCAGCGACAAGGTGAATAATTGTATAGCAATTTTGCGCATCATTCGTAAAAACTCTCTTTTTCTTTTTTCTTTGCGCTCTAGCCTTCGGCTTGAAGCGAGTGCAGTATGCGCCCTTGTGCGGTAGCCGACGGCAAGTTCCTAAGCGTCTACGTTTTAAATAAAATCACAACTCATCTAGGATTGGTATAGGCAAGCCCCTGCAATTGACTTTTTGCCAAGCTAACCCAGTTGCTAACTGTATCGCTGCTTTCATACTGGTAGCATCAGCTATTCCCTTTCCGGCAATGTCAAAGGCTGTACCATGATCGGGTGAAGTGCGGATAAAGGGAAGACCGATAGAGGTGTTTACAGCCCGATCAAATGCCATCAGCTTGACAGGGATTAATCCTTGGTCATGGTAAAGTGCAAGATAAGCATCAGCTGGATTTTGGATTTTAGATTTTAGATTTTGGTCACGCAAAGACGAGGACACAAGCGATGGCGGGTTCCCCGAAAGAAGCAAACTGTCCGGTGCAAAGGCGCTTATAGAGGAATTTTCTTTTTGCTTCCCCAGCTCCCCCAGCTCTCTTCTATCTCCATACCACGCTTGACCTGGTTTTACCCACATGGTATCTGGTGGAATGGGTCCATCTAACTTTAAGAGGGGGCGGTTTTGGCGTTCTTTTTCTAGCCAAGGAATTAACCAGTCAATCTCTTCTCGTCCCAGTTGTCCTTGTTCGCCACTATGAGGATTTAACCCCGCGATCGCAATTGTGGGTTTTTCTATACCAAAATCCTGTTGTAAACACTCGACTAGCAAATCGAGTTTAGCACTTAGCAATTGGGGTGTAAGAGTATCTGCTACTTGACATAAAGGAATATGTGTGGTAGCAAGTAGAGTGCGTAAAGTCCAACCTGTATAGGGCGATCGCGCTACAAACAACATCCCAAATCGCCCCACACCTGCTTTTTCTGCTAAAAGTTCGGTTTGACCTGGATAATTATAACCAGCTGCTTTCCATGCCGACTTTGCGATCGGCGCTGTGACGATGCCGTGAAATTCTCCTGCTAGAGTACGGGCGATCGCTGTTTCTAAATAAGCAAAGCTAGCTGCTCCACTGGCGGCATTACCCGTACCTGTGCTAATTTGTCCTTCATTGGCTGTCAATTTAACATCCAGTATTGACAGTTCATCTGGGTGTATATAATCACTTGCTAGCGAATGCTGATTTTGGCATAGTTGATTGTAGGTTGCTACCAGCGCCTCCGCGCTACCAATCACAGTCAGATCGCAATTTTGTCTTATTTGCGGATCTGCCAGAGCTTTCAAAATTACCTCAGATCCAATGCCAGCAGGATCGCCTAGAGTTAGTGCCAAACGAGGGCGATCGTTTTTCTCCCAAGATTTTGTACAATGCATCCTTTTATTTTCAGGATTACCTACTCAATTGTTTTAAAATACTTTACACTGGTCTCACTTTAAGATTAATGAAGTGGCGCTTTAGTTAAACCCTTTCAAAAGGAGGATTGCATTCATGAACGGTGAAATGTTTACAGCGGCTTTTTTGTCCTTCAGTCTAATTCTAGTGGGCATAGTTATGGGTTATCTTTTGCTTAAAATTCAAGGCGACCCAGAAGAGAATTTGTAGAAAATAGGGAAGTATAAAGGATGTAGGCGAAGCCTTCTGTGAAGGGTAGGATAAAGTGTGAAGTGTGAAGGAGACAGAATACAGGAAACAGGGGAGGCAGGGGGGAATCATTAATTACGAATTACGAATTACGAATTACCTTTACTCTTTCCCTTTCCCCTTTTCCCCCCTGCTAAAGTCCTCCTCTGCTAAAGTGCTCCCCTTCTTAAGGTTGTGTATTGTGTAAAGCAAATTTTGATACTATTTTGTTAAGAAAGTTTAAAATTCATAACTAATCCTTCATGAATATATTAGTTGTCGGTGCCACTGGCACCTTGGGAAGACAAGTGGCTCGCCGTGCTCTGGATGAGGGGTATAAGGTACGCTGTCTTGTACGTAGTCCCAGAAAAGCTGCCTTTTTAAAAGAATGGGGCGCTGAGCTTGTACCTGGGAACTTGTGTCAACCACAGAGCCTGCAATCAGCCCTATCCGGTGTGGATGCTGTAATCGATGCTGCCACCGCCAGAGCTACAGATAGCTTGAGTGTCAAACAAGTAGATTGGGATGGCAAGGTAGCGCTAATTCAAGCGGCAAAAGCTGCTGGGGTAGAGCGTTTTATTTTCTTTTCGATTTTGGACGCGGAAAAATATCCCAATGTTCCCTTGATGGAAATCAAGCGGTGTACTGAGTTGTTCCTAAGTGAAGCAGGGATGAACTACACGATCTTGCGGCTATGTGGCTTTATGCAAGGATTGATTAGTCAGTATGGAATTCCTATCTTGGAGGGGCAGGCAATTTGGGTAACAGGTGAGTCTTCCCCCATCGCCTATATGGACACTCAGGATATTGCTAAATTTGCCGTCCGCGCCCTCACAGTGCCTACAACAGAAAAACAAACTTTTCCCGTCGTAGGTACGAGGGCTTGGAGTGCTGAGGAAATAATCAGTCTATGTGAACGATTAACTGGAAAACAGGCAAAAGTGAGCCGGATACCGCTCAATTTGCTGCGAATAATGCGTTCCTCGTCGCGCTTCTTTCAGTGGGGTTGGAACGTTGCTGATCGGCTGGCGTTTGCTGAAGTATTAGCTCATGGTGTACCCCTAACGGCAGAAATGGATGAAGTCTATCAAAGCTTTGGGTTAGACCCGCAGGAAACAACTACTTTAGAAAGTTACCTGCAAGAGTACTTCGGGCGAATGCTCAAAAAACTCAAGGAGTTAGACTACGAAAAAACTAAAACAAAGAAGTCAGCAGTAAAAAAGACTCCGTTTAAAAAGAGCAGTTAGCTGTTACCAGTTACTCTTTACCAACTACCAACTACCAGTTACAGCTAATTGCTAAAAGCTAATGGCTAATAGCTAATTGCTAAAAGCTGACAGCTTTGCCCAAAATGTGCAACGATGAAGCTAAATACTAAGCAGTGCCTTAATCTTGAGTTTAAGCGTGCCGAAAGTAGGCATTATTTATAATGACGTTAAACCAGTAGCGCATCGCGTCGCTACTGAGTTGGAACAAAAACTGTCCGCTGCCGGATGGGATGTTTGCCTGACCACTGGTGAAGGGGGAATTTTGGGCTACTCTAACCCCGACAGCCCTGTTTGTCACACTCCGATTGAGGGGCTGACTCCTCCAGGTTTTGACGACCAGATGAAATTAGTGGTGGTCTTAGGGGGAGATGGCACAGTTCTGGCTGCATCTCGTCAGGTAGCTCCCGCAGGTATACCCATGTTGACTGTAAATACAGGTCACATGGGCTTTTTAACTGAAACTTACCTCAACCAGTTACCTCAAGCGATCGAAAAGGTAATGGCAGGGGAGTATGAAATAGAAGAACGGGCGATGCTGACTGTAAAGGTGTTGCGGGGCGATGCCGTAATCTGGGAAGCCCTCTGCTTGAATGAAATGGTGCTACATCGGGAACCGTTGACGTGTATGTGCCATTTTGAAATCGCCGTAGGTCGTCACGCGCCAGTAGATATTGCGGCAGATGGTGTAATTGTCTCTACGCCAACTGGTTCTACGGCTTATTCGTTAAGTGCTGGTGGTCCGGTCGTGACACCAGGAGTCCCAGCATTGCAGCTAGTACCGATTTGTCCCCATTCTCTAGCTTCCAGGGCGTTGGTGTTTCCAGATACTCAATCAGTGTCGATTTACTCAGCAAATCCGATTCGACTGGTGATGGTGGTCGATGGTAATGGGGGGTGTTATGTGTTTCCAGAAGATCGGGTGTATATTAAGCGATCACACTACAATGTAAAGTTCATTCGCCTGCAACCACCTGAGTTTTTCCGCATTCTGCGCGAAAAGTTAGGTTGGGGTCTGCCCCATATTGCTAAACCTACTTCGGTAGAATTGCCTTAATCAGGGAGTAGGCAGTGGGAGAGTGGGAGAGACGAGTTGCCCGAGGCACGAGGTGAGAGGCTCTCTTGCCTCTAGCCCCGTGCTTCCTCTAGCTATAGCGCCCCTTTACCCTTTACCCTTTACCCTTTTACCAATTATGAGTACAGGAGTGATTGAGCATCTTCCTTGTGTATTAGTAATTGAACCGGATGAGAGTCTGGCGGCTCAAGTGGGTCTAGATTTGAAAGAATCAGGTTATGAACCTGTGATAGCTCACGATGCGACCAGCGGAATTTATCAAGTGCGCGATCGCCAGCCTGCTTTAATTGTTATAGACCGAATGTTATCAGGCGAATCGGGATTAGGGTTATGTACTAACCTAAGAAAAGCAGGTACAGTAGTTCCCGTCTTAGTTTTAATGGCGCGTGATACAGTTGACGATCGCGTGGCTTGCTTGGAAGCTGGTGCAGATGATTACTTCCTCAAACCCTACCGAGCAGAAGATTTTTTGCGGCTGGTGCGTCTCTACCTACACCCCGATCCCAGCGGTACAGAGCAATTAAGGTTCGGCGATCTGGTGTTGGATCTGGCAACTCGTAGAGCGCTACGGCATGGGAAAGTAATCGATTTGACAATGAAGGAGTTTGATCTACTCAAGTATCTCATGGAGCATCCCAAAGAAGTGCTAACCCGCGAACAAATTCTAGAAAATGTCTGGGGTTACGACTTTATGGGCGAGTCGAATGTGATTGAAGTATATGTTCGCTATTTACGCCTCAAGCTAGAAGATGAAGGTCAAAAGCGATTAATTCAAACAGTGCGAGGCGTGGGATATGTATTGCGGGAAAGTTAACTAGGGGCGCATTTGCTAGGGGTTAGAGACTAGGGAATAGAGAGCAGGGGGATCTGGGGATGCAGAGGGAGAAGAGGAAAATCGGGCTGGGAGTAGTAATTTTGAGTAGTTTGTTGATTGGGTGTTCGCCGACGTTAGCAATACCGATACATATTTCTCAAGCTCAGGCAGACAATAGGGGGCAAACACTGCCCATTTCAGCTTTTGCTATGATTGGCGATCGCTCCTTTGAGTTGGAAGTGGCGCGAACCGAGCAACAGCAGGCGACAGGATTAATGTATAGAAAGAGCCTTGCCAATAACCGAGGTATGCTGTTTACCTTTGAGCCTCCCCAACCAGTGCGGTTTTGGATGAAAAATACCCTGATTCCACTTGATATGATCTTCCTACGAAATGGGAAAGTAGTAGCGATCGCTGCTGCTGTGCCAAGCTGTAAGACTAAAACTTGTCCTACTTATGGTACACCGTCACCTATAGATCAAGTGATTGAACTGCGAGGTGGACGAGCGAAAGAAATAGGTCTAAAGGTAGGGGAGCAAGTAAAAATAAAATTCTTGAACCCTAAATAATTAGGGGCGCATTTGCTAGGGGCTAGAGGCGAGAGGCGCTATAGCCAGAGGCGAGAGGCGCTATAGCGCTATAGCTAAGGAGCAAGGGAGCTTTAGGGGAGTTCTTTCAATCCAAAATCCTCTCGCCTCTGGTTCCTCTGGTTCCTCTTGCCTTCCGAATTACGAATTACCCTGTCTGCCTTTTGGTGGAGTGAAAAGACGAAGCTGAAATATGCCTTGTTATAGGTGAGATAAATTACGCCACGAAATATAAATAAATTTAAGTGATTTTTAATCATTTTCAAAAATTAAATCAAGTATAAACAAGTTAAGTTGCGCTACAATTCTATTCCACATATAAAATTATCAAAGCGTAAACTTTAACTCTTCCCTTAGCTGCTGGCTGACTTTCACTCGTAACTTCACTCTCGCCTTCATAAGCAAGTGACAGCTAAGAGATTGGCTACCAGCTACTTAACAGAAAGTTATCGATGTTAAATAATCAGCTTGAACAAAAAGGTGAAAGACCAATGTCACCATCAAAATATACACAATTTATTCGCTTTCTTCAGGAAGATCTATCAATTTCAGCCGCATCTATTGCTATGGCAACAAGACAGCGGGAGCAAGATCCAGGTCCTCTGCCAATGATTCTCTGGCAATATGGTCTAGTGACGCTGGAACAGTTAGATAAAATTTATGACTGGCTGGAGGCTGCTTAGGTGTGAACTAAAAAATTAGGAGATTTTAGGTGTGCCTAAGCAAACAGGGCAAAATCGTCGCAATTTCCTTCAATACCAACCAAGAGAGCGGGATGAATGATCACCCCGCTCTTTTGCTTTTGTTAGTTGTCCTTTGTCCTTTGTCCTTTGTTATTTGCAAATGACCAATGACGAATGACAAATGACCAATGACTAAGATTGAGCAAACACGCGAGCAGCAGCAGCCGCGCCTGCACCTGGAGTAAAACCCTCATACCCCAGTTCTCGCAAGGCTACTTCTAAAGAAGCGATCGCACTGAGAATATCACGATCACTGACAAAGCCTAAATGCCCAATGCGAAAGATCTTACCCTTGAGGTGATCTTGTCCACCAGCTAAGGCAATGTCAAATTTCTTTTTCAAAATTGCCCTAATCTGTTCAGCTTCTACTCTTTCTGGTGCTACCGCAGTGATAGCAGGGCTAGCACAACTATCGGCGGCAAACAAAGGTAAATTCAACCCTTTTATACCTTCACGAGTAGCATTCATTAAGCGCTGATGACGAGCAAAGAGTGCTTCTAAACCTTCCTGTTTCATCATTTGCAAAGTGGTATGCAGTGCCACCATCAAATTTACAGGCGGTGTAAAAGGAGTAGTATTTTTAGCAGTTGCTTTGCGGTATTTACCTAAATCTAGGTAATACTTTGGCAATTTTGCCGTTTTGTAAGCTTCCCAAGCTTTAGGGCTAACAGCAACAAATCCCAATCCTGGGGGAATCATGTAACCCTTTTGTGAACCAGAAGCAACCACATCTAAGCCCAAAGTATCCATTGGGATATTGACTGCACCTAAACTAGTCACGGTATCAACAATAATTAGAGCTTCACCGTGTTCCTTAACATGGCGATTGATAGCTTCCAGGTCATTGAGTACACCCGTTGAGGTTTCGCTATGGGTGATGATGACAGCTTTGATTTGCTTTTCGGTATCAGATTGCAGTTTTTCGGCAAACAGATTCGGATCGAGAGGCTGTCCCCACTCGGCTGTAATTTTTTCGACTTGGAGACTATAAGCTTCGGCAACTTCTGCCCAGCGATCGCCAAACTTGCCATTACATCCCACCAAGACGCGATCGCCTGGACTGAGGAAATTAATCATTCCCGCTTCCACAGCACCAGTACCACTGGTAGTCAGCATCAGTACGTCACTTTCGGTTTGGTGCAGCCATTTCAAGTTAGCTGTCACCTCTCCCATTAGATTGCTAAATTCACTAGTGCGGTGTCCAATTGGATGCTTGGCTAGAGCGAGTAAAGCTGCTTCCGGTACAGGGGTGGGACCGGGAATCATCAGCATCAACTTGTCGTCCATAAATCTGTCCTACTGTCAATTACGAGTGAAGAGTCGGGGGCTGCTCCAACAATTGCAGAAATTTTCTATTTTAGCATCTATGGCAACGATCATTCTTAAGATTGATGAAATCAATGCTAAGTTAAGAAAAGTTTCTCTCTCAAATTTAGCCCCTAGCAGCCTATAGCACTTTGGCTTTTTTTTAGAACTTGGATTTATGATGTAATTTCTCGCTTAGCTGTTAGCTAAGCGCTGATCCATAGTTTCTAACTTTTTGGTATCTTAAATACGAGAGCGTGTAAATTGTATTACTACTAGCTAAAAGCTAAAAGCTAATCGCTAATCGCTTTTACATCTCGAGTGGCTCGTTCAAGAGAATCATGATTGAGCGACCAGCGAAATTCGTATTCTAGTTGAGCTTGCTGACAGGTGGCTTCGATCTGCTTGTGTTGAGCAGCCGCTTTGCGAAGCGTAATCAACAGTTGATTAACTTGTTCGCGCAGTGCTGGGTTGTTTCTCACCGCCGATATAGTTTGTCGCTCTAAAAGTTGTAATACGGTTTCGTAGTGAATTGGAGACGGTAGGGGAATTGGCTCCATCATTTTGGGTTTTAGATTTTAGATTTTGAATTGCTCTTCCCCAAACGATAGTTAAGAGTTGGGAAAGAGGGAGGCGATCGCCTGTTCTAGGTTTTGCTGTTTCACCAGAGACTCGCCAATAAGCACTGCTTGTGCGCCTGATGCAGCCACTTGGGCTAAGTCTGCTGGGGTGTGTAGTCCTGACTCACTTACTACAAGGATGCCGCGCTGTTGCAATTGACTTCCTCTTGCAGCTAGTAGTTGACAGGTGGTTTGAAGGTGAACGGAAAAATTCTCTAGATTACGATTATTTATACCTACTAAAGTAACGCCATCCAAGGCTAACACACGATCGAGTTCTGCCAAGGTATGAACTTCAATCAAGGCTGTCATCTTGAGGGCGTTGGCAATTTTGACAAAGTATTGTAAATCTTGATTTGAAAGAATTGCTGCAATTAGCAGGATGGCATCTGCACCTCGGACACGAGCCAGATACATTTGGTAAGGATATATAACAAAATCCTTACACAACAGCGGCAAATCTACCTGTGAGCGAATCTTTTCTAAGTTGTCAAAGCTACCTTGAAAGAATTTTTCATCGGTTAAAACAGAAATACAACTAGCACCACCTTGCTGGTAAGCGAGGGCGATCGCTAGCGGATCAAAATCTGTTCGCAGTACTCCTTTACTAGGAGAAGCTTTTTTCACCTCGGCAATCAGTGCTGGTTTTGTCTTACCCTGTCTTAAAGCAGCAACAAAATCACGAGTTGGCGGTGCTTTAAGAGCTTGCTTCTGTAACTCGGCTAAAGGCGTTTTTTCTCGCAGTTGTTCGACTTGTATTTCTTTGTAGCAGACAATTTGGTCTAAAATATTGTCAAATGTCCTGATAACTCTTCCGTCAAGTCCAACTTCCATTTGTACTCACTTTGTACTTCAACACACTTATTGCTGGTTATTCTCTCTTATACCAGGGTTTGTATTCTACTTTTCTACTTGCTGCTGTGTGCTACCTTGGCTACCTTTGTAACAACTTAATTACTATAGCAATCCTAATTCATTCGTGGATAATAGCTAGTTGGTAGTTGGTAGTTGGTAGTTGGTAACTGCTCACTTGGCTTCTAACATTCGACTAACTTCTTCTGGTTTCAATGGTCTGGGTTCAATTCTTTGGAAATATTCAATATTTTGCAGATGAGTTTGTGCTTCTCTACGGTTGATTAAATTTAGTAAAACAATATCTTCGTAAACTTGCGCTTGGGGAACTTTGATTTCTAAAATTATTTCTTGCAGTTGATTTTTTGTCATAGCAAGTTCAAAATATTTCAAAAATGAGTTTCTCCGCTTGGAAGCTACTCTAACTAAATACCAACTCCCCTGATTAAACTGCTGTAATTGGGAATCAATATTTTCTGTCTCTGCTTTATCTTTTGAATCATCTGTGTTTAAAACAGGCATTTTTTAACCTCTAGAAACATTTTTTACGTAAAAACTAAAGCATCTGGATTTATCTTTGTTAGTCAACTGATATTTATGCTTGTCTAAGCTACAGGTGCTTGTTTAATATCCCTGTACGGTGTCAAACTGATATAGCAGTCATATATGATTCTAGTAGGGTGGGCATTGCCCACCATTATCATATTTGGTGGGCATGGGTGGCAGACTGTTCTACTGTTCACCAATGATGCGCAAAATTGCTATATCACCAACACCAAAGCTAAGTATACCTATCAATTCTTTTTTAGTCATGCATTCCAAAGCAGGTGTTTTAAGGTTATTCTGTTTTAATAATTCCCATTTCTGTAGAAAAAATCACCAGCTATCTCACAAATGTCACACAAGCGCGTGTAATCAATTGTCAATGGACAATTATCAATTATCAATGAGTAAGTAGTAATTGACAATTGACAAGTGATAATTGATAATTGATTACACTTGTTCTATCTGTGATTGCTAAACTGCAACTGCTCGTTTATAAGCTTCATCCAAAACTTCGGAAAGTGTGGGATGAGCATGAACCAGATAAGCGAGTGTATGGACTGATTGACGATTGGCGATCGCAGAGGATGCTTCGTGAATCAAATCTGAAGCGTGAATTCCAATGATGTGGACTCCCAACACTTCCCCTGTATCCTCACGATAAACCACTTTCGCCATTCCATCGGCTTCGCCTTCTGCCAGTGCTTTGGAATTCCCCTTAAAGTAACTCCTTACTGTACCGACTTTAAACCCTTCGGCTTGTCCCAATTCCTTGGCAGCTGTTTCTGTCATCCCGACATAGCTAATTTCTGGATGAGTAAACGCGGCTGCTGGGATACTACGATAATCTATCTGTCGCTCTCGTCCACAGATATTTTCTACTGCTACGATACCCCCAGCCGAAGCAGCATGAGCTAGCATCATCTTCCCAGTAGCGTCGCCAATTGCCCATAGATTGGGTACTGGTTCACCTGCTGACAGTACAGCCATACTGTCATTGACTGTAATAAAGCCGCGTCGATCAATTTCTACTCCCACAGACTCTAAACCTAGATCTTCAGTAGCTGGGATGCGTCCTGTCGCAACTAAGCAAGCGTCTACTTCAATTACATTTACATCTTCTTTGGTTTTGAAATTGGCTAGCTCAATTACTACAGGGGTTCCTGGGATAACTTTCTTGGCATATATGCCCACATATGTTTCAATATCGCGGGGAGTAATTAGCACTCGCTCTGCAAGTTTAGCAATATCTCGGTCAAATCCTGGCATGAGTTGATCCAAGGCTTCAATCATGGTAATTTCACAGCCCAAAGCCGAGTAAATATCGGAGAATTCTAAGCCGATATAGCCACTACCAATAATTGCCACCCACTGGGGTAACTGTTCTAGCTTGACACCCTGATCGCTAGTAAATACAGTTTTGCCGTCTACTTCAATCCCAGGGGGAACAAAAGGCACAGAACCAGGGGCAAGAATGATATCTTTGGCGGTGACAGTTTTCTTGCCGTTGTCTGTAGCGATTGTTACTTTTTGCTGTCCAACTACTTTACCCCAACCTCGAATGATATCAACTTTCAGGCGTTTAAGGCTGTTGGTCAAGTCGCCTTGAAGTTTGTTTACTAGGCTGCTTGCGTGGTTAGCGATCGCCTCTCGATCAAACTCTACATTCCCTATTTGAATACCCAGTGTTTTCAAATGATGGGCATTTCGTAACTCCCGCACTCGTCCTGATGCTGCTAGCAGTGCTTTAGAGGGAATGCAACCACGATTGACACAGGTTCCGCCCATATCAGCTGCTTCAATTATCGCTGTTTTCAAGCCACAACTGACGGCGTGTAAGGCAGCCCCATGCCCGCCTACCCCAGCGCCAATAATCACTAAGTCGTAATCAAATTTTTGACTCACTGGAGGTCTCCTGCTGCGCGTTACCCTCCTTATTCTCAACTTGTTGTAGCAATTAGTGCAAGCCCCCTCGGTTTTAAGTTTACCAATGCAGGCTATAAAGATATTTCTATAAAAGCAAAATTTTCAGGACTCGCAGTTAGTCCCTCAAGAGAGTTAAAAAAAGGCTACCAGTTTTCTCCTTTGCTCCCTCTTTGTCGCCCTTGGAAACGGGGAAGCCATAGGAAGCTACGCCATTAGTATTAGGGAATTTAGGGAGGAGCGAGATCCTATTTTTAGTGCGTAACTCCTGATTTTGTCTTTTTCTGGGTTGTCTGAATCGAGTTGCTTACTTACTTGAGTGATATTGTACTGCAAAAAACGCTGATTTAGTCCAAAAAATTCAATAAATATTAACAACTTTCACCCAGCGCTTTAACAATGTCGTAGACGAGTCAATAATAATACAATCTCGTCGATCGCTTGCCTTAAAGTTGCCGCTGGTCGCTCGGATTGATTTACAATTATGCTAAAAACCAGTGGTTCATAGTTAGGTGAATCAACATACCCAGACAGAGCGACAACCCCACTTACTGTCCCTGTCTTGGCTTGCACAATACCCTGGGCTGGTGTGTCACGAAAGCGATTTTCCAGAGTACCACTAACTCCGGCAACAGGTAAAGAAGCTCGATATACAGAAAACAGGGGTGATGAAGCCATTGCTCGGAGAGTTTGGGCGATCGCTTCAGGACTGACCAAATTGTGCCGAGATAATCCCGATCCATCCACCAGCACATAGCTCGATGGATCGACTCCCATTTGGGTTAAACTTGCTCTGACTACGCCCAACCCCATTTGTACAGTTGTATCTGTTGGCGTAGTTAACTTACCTAACCTAGCTCCTAGAACTCGCAGCAAAGCCTCTGCATAAAGATTGTTACTATTTTGATTTGTCTCTTTCAAAAGCTCTGATAACGGTTGTGATTCTACAACTGCTAATTCATTTAATAGCGAAGAAAGCGGCTGTTTGTTAATCAAATTTTTGTGTCCAGTACTATTAGCAATTTCACTGATTCCAACCCACACCAAAGCGCGACGAAAGTGCCGTAAAAAATGCTCATTGGGATCAACTAGGGCTAAAGATACTGTTTCCGGTTTGCTATCAATATTTAGCTGTCCTGTAATTTTTAGCACAGGGGTTTTTGATTCACGGCTGGCATTAACCTCAGTTGATTCAACCTGAAGGGTTGTGATCGATTCATTTTCAATTTGCCATTGCTTTGCTTCTATCGGATCAGACCAGTAAACTTGCAGCTTTTGACCCAATTGTTGAGGAAATAGCGTCAACTTGACAGCATTTTGATTCAAAATCAAGCTATTGACAGGTGCGCCATAATCTGCATACACGTCTTCCCATTCCCAACTAGGGTTAATAGTTGCTCCCCGAAAGTAATCACCGTCAGCAATCAGCTTGCTTACAGTACGAATTCCTCGCTGTCTTAGCTGTTGTGCCAATTGTATTAGCTGGGTATCGGTTAAGCTAGGGTCGCCCCTCCCGACAACACGCAAAGCACCATCACGGGTTGCATACACAGAAGTGCGTATTTGAAACCATTCTCCCAATTGTTGCAATACAGCTGCGGTCGTCAGTAGCTTCGCGTTAGATGCTGGTATAAAATATTTTTGTGCATCGTGACTGTAGAGAGTATTGGCACTCTCCCTTGTTTGTACCAAAATGCCCCAGCGTTCCCGGATGTACTGGGGACGATTTATAACTGTTTCTATAGCACCATCGAGTTGGGCTGGACAAAGAGCAGTAGTTATATCTGTTTGAGTTGCATTAGCTGAAGCATTTTTCGGCTCGGCTACTTGTCCTATGTTTAGTTGAGCTAGTAGCAGTACTATCAGTCCAATTGGTTTAGTAATAGCTTTTTTTAGGGTTGCACTCATTCGATTTTGAATTTTAGACTTATCTCACGCGCTCGTCGCCAAGAGTAAAAGTTTAAGAATTTGTAGAGACTTGTCATGGTGTGTCTTTACATTCTCTTCACAAGTTGGCATTTCTTTTGGCTTTTGGATTTCCAAATTACCCCAAACCGTCAGCATTTTTTAGATGGTAGCGTTGTAATATTTACGTATTGTTTTCAGTAGAATTACTGAATTTCTCTAGATAGACGTTTAATAACTATAGTGCCTAGATTTTATGACACAAGATTTTGATAAACATTTGGCATCAAAGAAAATTAATAGTCGTGGTAATGGTATGAAATACGTTTTAGTGGCTGTTGTTTGTGCGCTTTCAACCCTTGGGTTGGTTGCTGGGGGCTTTTTCCTTTATCAACTGTTGGGACAAAAAACAGTGCTTGCTCCCGCTAATAATCAAATTAATGGTAGCAATAGCACTTCAACTAGTTCATCTAACTCTCAAGCTTCTTGGGCTAACAACGACTTTCAAACAGGAAGCTTAGTACAGCCAGCTTTGGGAAATAATGCACTGGTAGAGTTAACCGCCGTTAGAAGAATTCCTCAAGCAGCGGATGAAGTGAGTGTAGAAATGCGAATTGAGCGACTAACAGATAATGTAAATAGTGGTGACGTTATCAGTGTAGGCTCTACAACTGCCCGTAACCCAATTAATAGTGAAACATATTCAGCTATTGATTCTCTCAATCGCTCATCAGGAAGGGCTTCTTTATTTCAAATGCGGCGCGGTGAACCAGTAGAAGGCTATGTTGTACTAAATGTACCAGCAGATGTGAAGGCGATCGATATATATATGGATAATACACAGCCATTTAAAAATGTGGCGATCGCAGATGCAAATACTGTAGCAAATCTTGCCCATAATCCCCCAGCTTCCCCTAGCACCAGTGTCGCCACTCAACCAAGTCAATTTGTGCAAAATGCACTTGGTACTAAAGCGCAAGTAGAATTGCTTTGGGTCAAGCGGACTAAAGATCCACAATTGGGAACTCGTGATCTAGTAAACGTACAGATGCGTATCCGGCGGATTACTTCAGAGAAGCTTAGTGGTAGGGACATGATAACTGTCGGCTCTACAACAGCCCGTAATCCTGACACCAGCGAAACTTACAAAGCTGTTGACTTGATGGGGCGCGTGGCTCAAACAGTTAGTCTTTATTCAATGCGTCCACGTTCTTCTGTCGATGCCTATGTTTGGCTAAGAGTACCCGAAGGAGTTAACACTATAGATATTTTTATACCAGAAACAGCAACGTTCAAAAACGTGCCAATTTCCAATTAAGGCATTTTCAACCATTGGTAACTGGGTGAAATCCAATTTGATCGCTGTCTAACTCGGTTAGCTATGTAACAAAAATAAAACTTACGCCTCTTCTTTTCTCTAATCAACACCGAGATGTTGCAGTAGCTATTACATTTTACGAACTTACGCAAAAAACCCCTGTTACCTTCTTTTAAAAGCAGGTAACAGGGGGATCTAAAATGGCTGAAATACTTGAAATTTCTTTGGGGTTGCGTAAGTTCTAGAAGTCTAACCTACACTGTGCGCCCCTCAGCCCGACCGTAGCGAAGGTAGTGGTCACAGCCACTCTTGACTACTCCATCTTTTATCGCTTGGGCTACATCTGGATTATCTGCTAAATAACGACTGTTGTCGAACAAGCTGCTAGGATTGCGACCTTCTGCTTCACCATAGCGGATGAAGTGCTCGAAGCCACTGCTAACTATTCCAGCTTTGACCGCTTGGGCTACATCTGGATTATTGGCTAGATAATAGCTTTCATCAAACAGTTGTAGGTTGGGCTGACGACCCTCAAATTGCCCGTAACGAAGGAAGTGGTCACAGCCACTCTTAACTATTCCAGCTTTGACCGCTTGGGCTACATCTGGATTATCTGCTAAATAGCGACTGTTGTCGAACAAGCTGCTAGGATTGCGACCTTCTGCTTCACCATAGCGCTCGAAGTGATCCAAGCCACTGCTGACAATTCCAGCTTTGATCGCTTGGGCTACATCTGGATTTTGTTTGAGATAGTAGTTTTCGTCAAACAGGATACTGGGATTACGACCTTCTGCTTTACCATAGCGCTCGAAGTGATCGAAGCCACTGCTGACAACTCCATCTTTGACCGCTTGGGCTACATCTGGATTTTGTTTGAGATAGTAGCCCTCGTCAAAAATTAGAGCATCAAGGTTAGCAGACTCGTTCTGCCCACTTTGGAGAAACTGGTCACGTTGAACCTGGTTGAAGACTCCGGCAGTCGGGTTAACCGTTAGATCAACGCTGCTGCTAGCAGTGCCTCCGTGACCATCATTGATTGTGTAAGTGAAGCTATCCGCGCCTTGGAAGTAGATGTCTGGCGTGTAAGTAAAGGTATTGTCCTTGTTGTTAACCAGTGTACCGTTTTTGGGTTGAGAGAAGCTACTAATGCTCAGTAAGTTGCCATCAACGTCAGTATCATTACTCAACAAGCTGGCACTGCTAATGGTTATAGGTTCGGCTCTATCTGTTGTGAACCGATCAATATTGGCAACAGGAGCATGATTGGCATTGGCAACACTAAGATCAAAACTACCCGTTGCTGTTTTACCACCAGTGTCAGTTGCAGTTAGCTCAATCGTGATTGGCTTACTTGTAACATCTCCATTGGTAGGTTTCCCGCTGAAAGTGTTAGTATTTGTATCGTATTTTAGCCAGCTGGGTAGCTTAGATGCGACAATCGTGAGTTTGTCTCCAAGATCAATATCGGTGAAGGCGTTGCTTGGTAATTTGAAAGTAAATGCCTGATCTTGTGTTGCACTCTGTGGTGCGATCGCCTTAGCATCAAATACCGGAGGATCGTTGACATTGGCAACATTGATGGCGAAAGTATCGCTGGCTGTGGTAT
>CAXTYC010000007.1:28551-162211 GCA_964248365.1 uncultured Chroococcidiopsis sp.
TTAACTAATTGGCTTGCAATGCTATTGCTAACAAATGGAGGATCATTGACATTGGTAACATTAAGCTCAAAAGTATCGTTAGCTGGCAGACCAGAAGGATCAGTTGCGGTTACTCGGATAACTAACGGAATATCAACATCGTCATTCGTTGGAGTGCCACTGAATGTGCGATTGGTCGGATCAAAAGTTAGCCACTTTGGTAGCGGATTGCCATCTGCAAGTGCGGCAGTGTAAGTAAGCTGGTTTCCATCTACATCGATGAAGGTGTTTGATGGCACTTGGAAGTTGAAAACTGCGTCTTCTGGAGTAGTTTTATTACCGATACGAGTCACAAGCTCAGGAGCGTCGTTTACTGCTTTGACTTGAATAGTCCTGGTTACTTGGGTACTTGTAGCACCATCCCCATCATTCAGCTTAAAGCCTACAGTACGAATGTCTTCTGATGGATTATCAGAAGTATTGTAGTAGGTAATGTTTCGCAGCAATGCTGTAGCGGCTTGCGGGGTAGCATTGTCGCTGTTGAAAGTGATGACAAGCGGTGAAGAGTTAGTGCCACCTGTAAAGGTACCAATTTTTGTTCCTTGGTAGCTAATGTCACTGCCAGAAACACTAATTTGATTAGCAGCAGTGCCTTGGTTACGAATCCCTAGTACGTCTCCTGCATGACCGTTCTGGGTGAATTCCACCGTGAGAGTGCCATTGTTGAAGTTAGCAGAATCAGCATCAGTCACAGTCGCCGTGCTATTAATTACTGTGGCTAGATCATTTTCGGTGTAGTTTAGCGCTTGAGTGGGTAAGTTGGTAATGATGGGAGCATCGTTTACTGCTGTGACATTAATAGTCTTGGTTACTGCCTTACTTGTACCACCAACATTCCCATCATTCAGCTCAAAGCTTACAGTGCGGGGGTCAATTGACGGATTATCAGAAGTATTGTAGTAGGTAATGTTTTGCAGCAATGCTGTAGCAGCTGTTGGGGTAGCATTGCTATTGAAATTAATGACAAGATCTTGGGAGTTAGTACCGCCTGTAAAGGTAGCAATTGTTTGGCTTCCGTAGCTAATGTTATTGCCAGAAACACTAATTTGACCACCAGCGCCTTGGTTACGAATTCCTAGTATGTCTCCTGTAGAACCGTTCTGGGTGAATTTCACCGTGAGAGTGCCACCGCTGAAGTTAGGAGAATCAGGATCACTCACAGTTGCTCCACTATCAATTACTTTGGCTGAATCATTTTCGGTGTAGCTTAGCGCTCCAGCAGATAAGCCCAGACTGGGAGGATCGTTTACTGGTGTGACATTAATAGTCTTGGTTACAGGTGCGCTTGTTGTAACACCATCCCTATCAGTTAGCACAAAGCTTACAGTGCGGGGAGCGGCTGATGGATCGTCAGAAGTATTGTAGTAGGTAATGTTTCGCAGCAATGCTTGTGCGGCTGCTGGGGTAGCATAGCCACTATTGAAATTAATGACAAGATCTTGGGAGTTAGCACCACCTGAAAAGGTAGCAATTCCTACGTTTCCGTACTTAATGCTATTGCCAGAAACACTAATTTGACCATCAGCAGTGCCTTGGTTACGAATCCCTAGTACGTCTGCTACAGAACCACCTGCGTCAAATTTCACTGTGAGTTTGCCACTGTTGAAGTTAATAGAGTCAGGATCACTCACAGTTGCTCCACTATCAATTACTGTGGCTGGGGAATTTTCGGTGTAGCTTAGCGCATTACTAGGTAAGCTGAGAATGGGAGGATCGTTTACTGGTGTAACATTAATAGTCCTGGTTACTGCCTGACTTGTGCCACCTACGCCGCCATCATTCAGCACAAAGCTTACAGTGCGGGGATCGGCTGATGGATTGTCAGAAGTATTCTCGTAGGTAATGTTTTGCAGCAATGCTGTAGCGGCTGCTGGGGTAGCATTGCTGTTGAAAGTGATGACAAGCGGTTCGAAGTTAGTACCACCTGTAAAGGAACCAATTATTGCGTTTTCGTAGCTAATGTCGCTGCCAGAAACGTTAATTTGACCAGTACCAGTGCCTTGGTTACGAATCCCTAGTACGTCTCCAGCATCAGCACTGTCGTTGGTAAATTGCACCGTGAGATTGCCATTGTTGAAGTTAGCAGAATCAGGATCACTCACAGTTGCCGTGCTATCAACAATTAGTGTGGCTGGATCATTTTCGGTGTAGTTCAGCGCTTGAGTGGGTGAGTAGGCAATGCTGGGAGCATCGTTTACTGCTGCAACATTAATAGTCTTGGTTACTTCATTACTTGTACCACCAGTTCCATCAGTCAGCTGGATACTGACAGTGCGGGCGAGAGTTGATGGATTATCAGAAGTATTGTAGTAGGTAATGTTTCGCAGCAATGCTCCTGCAGCTTGCGGGGTAGCTTTGTCGTTGAAAGTGATGACAAGATCTTGGGAGTTAATGCCACCTGCAAAGGAACCAATTTTTGTTCCTTGGTAGCTAATGTCACTGCTAGAAACACTAATTTGACCAGTAGCAGTGCCTTGGTTACGAATCCCTAGTACGTCTTCATTAGCACCATTCTGGGTGAATTTTACCGTGAGAGTGCCAGTGTTGAAGTTAGTAGAGTCAGCATCAGTCACAGTCGCCGTGCTGTTAATCGGTGTGGCAAGAGCATTTTCGGTGTAGCTGATTGTATCACCAGGCAAGTCAATTACTGGTGATTGAAATTCGTAAGCTCCAATGTCAATATGTTTACCTGTGATCCGAGTAAAGTTTTGCTGTCGCTGGTCAAGATCAGTGGCACTCACACCTGTGTCGTCACCTGCATCAATAGCAGGACTACCAGCAAGCAGCGCATGAGTCGGGGTAGTACCGCCATTATTTTGCAAAGGACCAAGTTTAGGGTCAATCTTACTACTGCTTGTGCCAACTATGTCACCAGTGACATTATTTGTAAAGCCACTACCACCAGTGGCGTCACCAATCAGATTATTTCCCTGGCTAGTGAAGGTTCCTTGAATATCAGGATCGCTGGCTGAGTCTGTATTTCCGGCGATGATTGTGTTTTTTACATTGACTGTGCCAGATTGATTATAGATACCACCAGCATTGCTAGTAGCTGTATTGTTTGTGATGGTCGCATTCGTCAAATTCGTTGTGCCGGATTGATAAATACCGCTGGCGTAAGAAGCTTGGTTGCCGGATATAGTGCTATCGGTGACGTTCAACGTACCACTGCTATAGATACCGCCGCCATAATAAGAAGCCGCCTGATTGCCGGATATAGTGCTATCGGTGACGTTCAACGTACCATTATAGTTAGTAATACCGCCACCGCCGTTGCCTCCCATGAAGAAGCCGCCACCACCACTCACCTGATTATTAGAGATAACGCTGTTGTTAACGTTTAGAGTACCAGTGCTATAGTAGAGTATACCGCCGCCACCAGGGTTGAGGATGTCATTAGCATTGCCATCTGCAATAGTCAAGCCATCGAGGGTGACATTGAGAGGAGTGTTAATGGAACCAGTAATGTTAAAGACGCGAGAAGTATTCCTACCGCTGATGGTGAGGTTGTTTGCCCCAGTGCCTTCAATGGTGAGGTCGTTAGTAATTTTCAGTTCCCCAGATGTGAGGGCGATTTTTTTTGGGGCTTGCGGGTTGCCAAAAACATTATTATCGAAAACAATCGTGTCAGATCCTGGTGTGTTATTGGCTTGAGTGATGGCATCTCGCAACGAGCCAGCCCCATTATCATTAGTATTAGTGACTGTGAAGGTTTGTCCCTGGGGCCCTAATACCTGCTTGTAAGCAGGTACAGAAATTTCTGGTGCGTCGATTTTTCCAGTCTCAAACTCTAGATTCCAGTCGCCGCCTAATCGTGCATTACCAGTTAAGTCAGTGGAAGCTGCTACATTTGCTCCGGTTAGTTGGCTCAGTTTTTCGACAAATGTTTTGCCCTTTTCACCTTCCGCCACATCGCAACCATACAACAGAATATCGCCACCTGGCTTCAAGGCTCCTCGCCAATGCTGTATTTCGTTAGCATAGTCTTTGAGGTTGTCAAGTCCCAGCTTTGTCCCACCTAGCTGCAAACTTCCTTCAGCGCCGTGCGAGATAATATGAAGGCTCGATATGCCAGTCCTACCAGCTAGGTATTTTCCAATCTGCTCGACCTCATTGCGAGCCGGATCAAGCATTGCAACTTCGGTTCCTGGTTTTAGCCCAGCAATAAGGGTTTGATAGTCTTTGATCCCAGCGTCAATAAATACAATACCGTTATTTGGTTGTTTAATTGCATTAGCTGCCTGAGAGTAAGAGTTGAAATCCCAACTGTAAGCATTTGAACTTGAGCTACCTTTGATTCCCCAGTTAGCCTGCAAACCATCATCCAATGGGTTGGTTAGTGGTTTTTGGCTATTAACAATAGGGTCAACAAGAGGCTGCTTCTTCCCAGAAGGCAGTAAGTTGTCTAAACCGTTTGACTGTGAAAAATCTACCATACGTTATCCTTCGTTACAACAGTTCTGTACAAATAAGATAAATTTGCTGATATAGGTGACAAGCAAGCTAGAAGCTTAATTGAACAAGATGGCACTATAAACCAGCAAAAAAATTGGCAGCAAAAAACAGCCAGAAGTCATCTGGTTTAACGATGTAACCGAACTTTTGACAATTGACAAATAGTGTCTTATTGGCACTATTTATCTTCCTTGGCGAAGTTAAAGCTTTGCCTAGGCTCAAAGTCTTATCACTTGAAATTTACCTGTTTAAAGTTAACCTAAAGTAACCTTGTGCCTGTAAGCAGAATTACGGAAATTTATGAACTACTTGTAAAGTCAGTTCGTACTAACACTGAAAAAGCTGTTGAATAGCCTAGAGGGTGTTAAGCTGATGTGCGTACAATTAGGCTCCTACCATTGGTGCGTTAGGGCAAAGGTGAATACACCCTACCTTTGGTGCTATTTTACTATTAATATAAGGCGACACCCAGATTCGAACTGGGGGATAAAGGTTTTACAGACCTTTAAAAATTGTTGTTTTACAAGTGCTTTAGCTTTTAGTAAACTAATTTACCCCAAACTTACCCCAAAACTGGAAGTTTACTGATTAGGGGAGGATTGTTGAGTGCATTGACGGCAATCACCCTTAACATTGGATTTTTTTCTTTGGGAAAGCCCTAATATCACGCTTGCGAACTACAAAGTGACAGGCATTTATAAGAACCGCTCGTTTCTTATAAATTGATTTAGTTCCTAAGTTACCTAAAATTTATTTATGTAATTTTTCTATAAACATTGCTAGAAATCCATGACAAGCTACCCAATAATTGCTGAGATTAGTTACCTAATTGAATTATGTAACTAATGGGGAAGCAAGTGGTTAAAGCAATCGGCTATATAAGGGTTTCGACAGAAGAACAAGCTAACAGTGGCGTGTCACTAGATGCACAAAAAGCCAAGCTAGAGGCTTATGCCGCGCTGTATGACATTGAGCTAGTAGGCATTGAAGTTGACGCTGGGGTAAGCGCAAAAACATTAAATCGTCCTGGGCTGCAATCTGCCAAGCGCACGGTTGGATAGCGGGGAAGCTGGGGCGCTAATCGTGGTGAAACTCGATCGCCTTACCCGCCGCGTTGCTGACTTGGATACCCTAATCGAGCATTATTTTGGGCAAAAATTCACTCTGATGTCAGTTTCCGAGCAGATCGACACTTCTAGCGCAGCTGGTCGGCTAGTGCTAAACGTCCTAACCAGTGTTACTCAATGGGAAAGGGAAACTACCAGCGAACGCACTAAAACCGCCTTAGCGCATAAGAAAGCACAAGGGGAACACGTTGGCTCGGCTGGTTTTGGTTATACGCTTGTAGATAAGAAGTTACAGAAAGTTACCCAGGAATATCAAACCATTGCCATAATTGGGCAGATGAAAAAAGCTGGACATACCCTGCAAGCGATCGCCGATCGTCTCAATGCCGAGGGGTATCAAACCCAGCGGGGTGGCAAGTGGTATCCGATGACTATTTCCAATGTCCTAAAAGGCGAAAAATCAACCTATGACGAGACAGGGTGAACTAGCAGAACTGCGATCGCTTTTTGGGCGAAAGGCAGTTGATGAAGCGATAGCAAGTTGCGATGAAGCAAAAGCCTGGGGGGTGCAACACGCCTATGATGTTGCACAAGCATCAAGTAAGTTACAGACAATGTTACATAAGCTGCAAGAAGCTTGTGCCTATGCCCAGAGCCTAGAACCGCAACTAAGAGCAGCCTTAATCATTGCTATTCTAGAAGCTTGAGTTACAGAAATCTTTATGTAATATTTATCGCTATTTCATTATTAGTTACCTATAAGTTACCTATGATATTAGTTACATAAGCTATTAGGTAACAAGCATGAGAAAGTCAAATTTACCAACAATTTTGGACAATAACGAATATTTAGAAGTTACTAGCGGCAAAATGCTCAAGCTGGGTAGTGCTAAATTCTTTGAATGGCTAGATAACCTTGATAATCGCTCATTTAGATTTATTGCTGGTATGGCTGGCAATCAATCTTTCACCGCACGTAAGGAAGCTAGTAAAGGGAGAGAGGGTGACTATTGGTATGGATATCGCAGGGTTGAGGGCAAGTTACGCAAACGCTACATAGGTAAAGCAGAAGATGTAACCCAAGAGCGGCTAAAAGATGTTGCAGCAGCACTTGAATCGCCTCCAGAGCCTCGCAAAAAAGCAGCTAAAACCGATGAAGTTACAGAAGAAGTATCTGTAACTCATGCACTAGAAATAGCACGTCTTATGGCAGAAATTCAGCGATTACAAAATGAGTTAGGCGATACCCAATCTCAACTAGAGGTAGCACTGGGGGAGTGCAACGCTTGAGAGACAAGGCTGCATCTTTCAAGCAGAAATCCCAACAGCTGCCAGATTTAGAAGCTATACGTGATCGCATTCTTTACGGACTGAAGCTAGGTAAGCAAGCACCGGAATATAAGCGTACTAAGGCAACAATAGATAAATTTATAGGTGAAGTGCGATTGCGTTTAACAAAGTAACCATCCCCAGTTTCTAAAACTGGTCATTGTTTTGTGTATCATTGCTTACTTAAGCCAATTACTAGTGCTGTGAACACTCTTTACTAGTGCAAATTAGGGAACAGCCCTTAGTAAATTCCTTTAGCATAAACGCATTTAGTTATTTTCTCGGATTACATCAAACCTCAAGCGCGATTACGCTTTAGGACACAATAGAGCGTGAGCTACATCAAATGAATATTAAAAAACCACTAGTAATGAACAAATCAGAAATTGGCAAAGCTCATTAGTGAACCATAGCTGAAAACAGGGCTGGTGCAAGAAATTTTTGCGATTTCGTTGGGGGACACTTATCTCCCAGCAGTTAGCTGTGAGAATAACCGCTTCATAAACCTAAAACACTTTTAAGGCTATATCATGACTCAACAAAAAAATCTGGAACTAGCTAAGCAGGGTAATCCGCAAGCGATCGCAGACCTAATGAATCGTTCTTTACAACCCAAAGGTATCACTGTATCAGCGAGTTTCACAGATGGTTGTTTACAGATATTGCTGGAGTCAGATCGGATTCTAAATCAGCAGAACTTAGTGACGTTTCTTTATAAAGAATTAATGAATTTAGGGGCTGAAGCTATCAAAGTGGTGCAAGTTTACGGGCAACGGACAGGTGAAGATTTTCCCGATTGGACTCAAGAGCTTGAACTAGGAGCAATAAAGCCACCATTACTAGAGATAAAAACAACGGTTCAATCTTTCATCCCTAACAATTTTGAAGCATACGAGGAGCCTGGGCTCCAAGAAAAAGTTAGACAAGGGGATGTAAATGCTATTACAACACTACTAAACCGTACTTTAGAACACAGGGGTATTACTGCCAAAGCAAATTTACAGAATGACTGTTTAAAACTCATTTTAGAGTCAGCACAGGTTCCAGATGAAAAAGTTTCAATAACACTTATCCGCCGAGAGTTGATCGGCCTAAGAGTAGAATACATCAAAACTGTGAATGTTTACGGGCGAGAAATAGGAGAGGATTTTCCCGCTTGGACTCAAGAGTTTGAGCTTGCCACCCCAGGCAATTCAGCCTTGGTAGCAGCGGTGGAACAGCGGTCGAAGCGCTCAGAGTTTTTAGCAACTTTGCAGACTTTCAAGTTTTCCTCTGTTGTCCCCTACAAGCAAGCTCTCAGTGCCGAATTGTACAACAGTAATACTGCGAGGCTTCTGCTATTTTTTGGTCTGTTTCCTCTAGCGGTGAGGTTGCTTGTTGGCAATGCGGGATTGGAGTATACAGCTTGGATCTTGGGAATTTACTATTCCTCAATCTGGGGAGTTGTACTGTATAACCTGATCAAGCCCGCACAGTTTTCTTGGGGGAACACGCTCAAATGTGTCCTGTTTACTGCATTTGTCGGCATCCCACTACTGCTGTTTATTTCCAAAATTCCCCCGTTTAGTGTTCTCAACGCTGCAACTCAGGAGTCAGGGCTAACACGGGTTATTGGCTTTGTGCTAGGGGTAGGTGTACTGGAGGAATTGTGTAAGGCTTTACCAGTTTACCTATTTCTACTACGTCCAGCTAAATTGAGTGAGCCACTAACTTCAGCCTTCTATGGGGTAATGTCGGGACTAGGGTTTGCAATCAACGAAGGGGCTTTGTACTCGCTACGAGTGTATGCTCCTAGTTTGATAACCAATCTTGTAGAAGGGGAAATCGATCGCGGATTCGGCTCTTATGTTCTTTCAAATACCATCCGGTTTGTCTCCTTACCACTGAATCATGCTATCTGGGCAGGCATTGTTGGTTACTTTTTGGGGTTAGCAGCGATTAACCCGTCTCGAAAGGCTCCAATTATCTTCATTGGTGTTGCAATCTCAGCTGTGCTACATGGTTTCCACGATACTTTCTCTGATAATTTGCTTTGTCTTGCTATTGACGCATTTTCTATTTTGCTGTTTGTCGCCTACTTGCGCCGCAGCAAATGGATGGTAGAGGAAATGCAACAAGCAGAGTTAGATTACAAAATTTCAAATTCTAGATAGCTTCATAGAATCAATTAAACAGAATCTATATAGGGAAAATCATATTTTTACATCTAAATAGTAACTGTTACTTCTATGAAAGTTATTGACTCTTTTGTCTAGTCAATTAATTAATATTAATATAAATATGCTACAATCTGATTTTTTAGAAGTTATAAAACAGGGTAGAATAGAGGCTATTTCTACCGTAATAAACCAAGAGTTACAGCCCAAAAAAATTATTGCGAAAGTAAAATTAAATGATAGTTGCTTACAAATAATTCTGGAATCATCTCAAGCTCCAGAGCAAAAAGCGGCAGTCGCTATCATCACTAAAATAATGATACATTTAGAAATTACATTTATTAATACTGTAAAACTTTATGGACGTAAAACAGGAGATAAATTTCTAGCTTGGCGTCAAGAAATAGAAATTTTAAGTAGCAATATTTCTCAATTAGAAAAAAACTCTTCTCAATCTAGTACAAGTAAAATTGAAGCTACGCCTGAGAAGGTTTCACAGTTCCCTGCTCAACTACCAAGTAAAACTAACCATCTCAAAACTAATCGAGATTTGCAAAAAACTGTAATTATGGGTACTTTTATTGCAAGTGGTATGATCTGCGCATCTGTAGTTGTCGGTTTTTTCTTGAGCAAATCTACACAACTATCTCCAAAATCACCATTAGTTCAGCAATCTCTTGTTCCAGAGCATTCTTCAAATCCTTCTATTCCTCAACTACAGGCTTCAGAAGAAACTGTACAAAATCAAAATATTAGTGGTAAATGGGTAGGTGTATTAAGCCAATCAGCTGGTGGAGTTGCAAGCAAATACAAGTATGAAATGCTTTTGTCTCAAAATGGACAAAGTGTAGAAGGAATTACCAGAGAAGAGATAGTAGAAAACCCCCAAATTTATGGAGTAATACGAGTACGTGGCTCAACATCTGGTAATGTGTTTCGTTTTGAAGATGTTGGAGTTGTTGAAACAAGTATACCAGGATCTATATGGTGCATAAAAAATGGAACTCTACAATATACTTTCTCTGGAGGTGTTGAGTCTTTAAGTGGAGCTTGGAAAGGTCGTGATAATTGCCCACCAGGAGAAATTTACTTAGAGAAGCAAGCTAACTAACAGAAAACGTATGCAGATTTAAACAATTAAGTTGAAATACATTTTCATTACTTGAGTGGTGTTACACTAGCTGCAACTAGGTATAGCATTTATTGCTGGTTCTTGGCTTCCTGTTCTAGCTGAAGCATTGCACCCCTAATTGCTTCCCGTAGCGAGTCCTCAAACGTCGTACCCTCGAAGGTCTGAAGTAAGATATCTCCCATTCGCTGCCCACCTGCTAGCTCTAGTGCAGTGCGATCAACAATAAACTTTTGTTGCTCCCTTTGAGCAGCCGATGATCTAGCTTCGCGCATTAGACTTGGTAAGAATGCAAACAGCTTGAGGATTTCAGGGTCGAGTTTATTCGGGGATGCTTGCCAAATTTGGGTTAGCTGCCTGATAAGTGAAAGTGCAATACCCTCAATGCTAGCTAACGAGCGATCGCCTTCTAACCCGTCGTAAGTTTCCGCAAGCTGATTGAGCATTTGAGCTTGCGCTCCTACTTCCTTATAGTCATTCCACCATTTATAAACAGCAGAAAGACAAACATCATGCCCTCTAGCATTCAACCAGCGGTGCATCTGCGTCACGTCTGTGTTGAAACGAACGAGTTTGTCAAACTCGCGTCGTTCCCCCGCTGACATTTGGGAACGGAGCTTGTCTACCCTGTGTTGTCGTTTACTCCTAGTCAATGTACTAAATTCAGATGATTTTCCTTTTCAATTATGCTTTTAACTTTTTGAGGTAATTTTCTTCCTCCAATTTTTCTAGCTCAAGTAGTTTTCAACTTTTCAACCTAAAGTAGTTTGTAGTGTTTTTGTAGTATATCGTAAATTCCTGTCGAATTATCTCTGCCTATAAAAAAACCTTTTTGGGAGGCGATTTCACTACCAAATTACCTGCGTTTTCGATTTCCTTTGTACCCTGCAACCAGCAACAGACCATCTCTGGCGGAGCGCATAAGCTTGACAGCGTATGGCTTTTGAGTGATTGAAGTTACCAGTTCATGGCATTGCCTAACTAGCTGTTGCCGTTCGTCAGAAACAGTTATGGTTTCAATCCCATTAGAAGTATGATTCATAGTTATTTTGACTGCTGCCAGTGCTTTAGCTCCCGTAGTGGAATGCGATAACCGTAATCACCTGCTACCCAACGAACAGTTGCTGTCCCGTCGCTGTTGATGGATTGGATTTTTCCAACCCATCCCGTATTACCTCGTTTACTTACCTCCGTGCCGACTTCAAAGCTTGCATTTGTTGATAATGCGGGAGCATCCCAATCAACCTGCTTTAATCCGCTGTTAGATGCGGGTTGAGAGTTTGAAGGTTTTCCGCTCGAAAATGCTGACCCGCTCGAAAATGTTGACCCTAATGTTGACCCCTGGTCAACACGCTCAAAGCTTTGCGGTGCGGAAGCTTCATCTAAAATGTTGACCTGTTGACTTTGTTGACTCCTAGATAAAGTATCCGTTTGGTCTGGTTCTACCTCCGCTAGGGACGAATTATCCGGCAGCTGCTCCTCGACTACCTGTTTTTGCTCTTGTCCCAAAAGGTGGTCAACATGGTCAGCATGGTCAACATTTTGGTCAACAATCGGCTGGGATAACCTATTATCAACAGTTTTAGCAACAAATGGTGAGGTCAACATTTGGTCAGCATTTTGGTCAACACGGTCAACCCAGTCAACATTTTGGTCAACAATTTGAGGAACTAGGGTTTTGCCTTCCAACTTGGCATATCCCATTGCTTCCAGTTCCCTAAAGAATTCCAAAATCTTATCCGTTTTGACGTTTCTAAGAGCTTTGATGGAAGCTTTTGCTTTCCGAGTTGGGAGTTCCCCTAGTTGCTGTAGTTTTTCTAGAATTTTGTTAAGTAGCGGGGTAAGTTCCCCTTGTGCTGCTTCTGCATCCGAATGAATTAGCAACACTTGGCCAAGGTAAAACTCACTTAAGCTTCGTGCTGCTTTAACTTGCTTAAGAGGGATGTAGGAAGAAGGGATTTCACCAGCTACTACACTCCAGAGAACGTGAAGAATACCTGCTAAACGTGCAGTGTACCCTTGCATTTTAGCGATTGCTGCTCTCATACCTTGGCGTGGTTCGGCAAGCTTGCGCTGTTCTAGCGTCCAATGCCAATCTTGGTAGTAACAATCAGCCTCAGGGGCAAAGCGATATTGAATCGGAGGTAAATTATTTAGCTTGAGATAGATAGCATCTAGTAGTTCCTCTATCTCAAATTTTTTTGTGTCGTCGTCGGGGAGGCGAAATGCTTTTAAGGGTGCATGATACCAAAGGAACCGCCCCCATTGTCCCTGCTCATCCTCTAGATCGCCCAGCAAGCTGCGAAGCTTTCCAGGTTGAATCGCTCCAACGATTGAGCTTGCATCGTGGGATAGTGAGAGGCGAGTACCGCTAGCACGATTTTTTTTGACTCCATTGCCGTTCCAACCACTTAAAATGCCTTCTCGGTCTGCACCTCGTCCACCTTTATACGCACCATAAGAAGCAAACAACCCTGAAAGCTCATCTTTACAAATCAATATGCCCTGTTGCGGTTGTTGAGCTTTAATGTTGTCTAATGCTTCGCTAGTGGCATTGTCTACAAAGTATTCGCGTGGTGGTAGGGGAGGTTCTGGCTGCTCGTCTTTATCCTTGGATTTATCCTTTTTCCATGCTGCCAAATCTTCCTTATACTGCTGTTGCGCTTCCTCGTAGTGTATGTCTTCTTCGCTTTGAAGCTTCCGCAAACTTTTTAGAATTGCGTTGAATGTCGGTGATTTTCGGTTTCCTGACTCCGAAGATATGCCAGTGTAAAATACCAACGGTTCTACAAAATTGCTACATTCTCTAACGATTACTCGCGTTTCTGGGTGCAGCAAGCTAGCAGCCGTAGGAAGCAACACCGTCAGCAGTGCTTCGACATCTACCCCCATCCAAGTGGATAGGCGTTCCAAGGGTTGCGCTAAGTAAGGATGCAGATAACGCGAGAGAGTAAGACGGCGATCGCCTATTGATAGCAACCGATTTAATTCTTCTGCTCTTTCAGTTCGCCCTTCGATTAAATCGATTTCGGATTCGATCGCTTCTGCTAACTGCTCCACTTCGCGCAGTTGCCTCCCAGTTGACCTTGCTAGTTCTAAGAATGCTGCCTTGCGTTCGGATGCTACATGGTTGCGATTCAGGATTTCCAGCACTCTGTCTCGCAAACTTACAGATGAAATAGAGGGGGTGTTATTAGAGCTGGAGCGCTTGTCTTTACTGTTGGTAGTAGGAGTAGGAATGCGATCGCGTTTCAGCAGATTTAGTTTAACGTGGTTATGCAGTACCAAACTTTGATACAATTTGCTACACCATCTTCTTTGCAGCTAGGAGTAGGAAGATCTGCTTCTGCTGACTTCCAAATGCTTTTCCATTCGGGTTCTGCCCATCCCTTACCTGATGGGCAACGATGGCAGTAATCCAAGAATAATCGCCAAGGATCGCCATCGAAACGCTGCCCTATGCTTTGAAGATAACTAGTAGTACCAATGAGATCGGCGGCTAGTTTATACCCGTTGTTACTTCGCGCTCCTTCACCTACACCGGATTGAAGCAAACAGCGAGAGTCTTTAGAAAGGCACAATTCCAGCGGTACCGACTCAGGCACGGGAACTCTAATATTTTCGTATTGAGATAACAGCCGATCAGATGTTTGCTGAAATGGGGTTGACTGTTGCTCTAGCAAGGTGGGCTGTTCTATCTGGGGTTGCTGTTGCTTTCTAATTTCCCTAAGCTTTTCAAGTAATTGCTCAGGTGAGTACTTTTTGCCAGATTTTTGCACAAACTTCGATTGCACTGGTTCGCGCCCTGGTTTAATATGCCAACCCCCAGCCAGCCGGAACACTCTTGATGGATTTTTATTAGCTGAGTCTGCCCCCATTATTTCAATTAGTAGCTGCTGTAATTCGCGCCACTGTTCTACATCCTCTAAAGGAGTGTCAAAAATCCAATAGGAATGGGCGGACTTTCCGCCGCTATATATCGTGAAAGTTGGTTCTAGGAATCCTACTGTCTTCCACTGCTGCAGCTGTTCTTCCACTGGGCGGTCGTCCCACTCGCAGAAAATGGCAACACATTGTTTAATATCCTTGTCTTCGTGACCTCCACCAGCACCGTTAACGACTACATACATGCCGCGTCCATCTTGCTGGAGAGCTTCTGCGTTCTGCCAAAACATGTTTGCAAGTTTTCGCCCCTTATCGTCGTTTTTCCGGGGATCTTCAGAGGGGTAGAAGAACCGCAAGTAGGCCTGATCGGACTTGTAACCTAAATAGTCCAGATGTCGCCGTGCCTGTTCCCGATCAATTTTTAAAGGATGGGACGTGAATTTGTTAGCGTACATCAGCGCTGCCCTCCCTCTATGTTAGATTCCATCCACATTTCAAAAGCTTTTTGAAACGTTCCGGTGGGTATCCCGTGGAAACGTGCTGCCCAATTGAGAGCCAAAAGGCGACGATGCGGTAATTTATGTTGAGACGCGATCGCGCTGAAGCTTTCCTCGACTCGATTGAACTGAGAACCTAATTCCGGAAGGCGTTGCAGGGTCTGATTGGATGTAGCAGGGATAAAATCAGAATCAGAAGGTTTTTCTTGAGGGTGATCGTTGCCCCCGCAGCGATCGCTTTCATTTTTGCTGTTCATCAGCCAGCCCTCCGACCGCGTGCTTTAGGCTGGTTGGATGCTAAAGAAGCCAGATAGCGTTCAACATCTTGCTGGTGAACCCCAGGGCTGCTTCTGTGCTGAATCCAAGAGTGGAGAAGTTCCAGATTGTACCTGATTGAGCGGGAATTTAACCTAACCCAGTGAATTCCTTCAATTAGTTCCCCGCATAATCGGTACTTTTTTAGCGTTTCATGGCTGTAACCAGTTAGCTGTTCAGCCTGTCGCTTGTTTATAAACTGATTAGTCATCTTAAGTACCTAACTTTATGGATAGGTATCTGTAGATTGACAAAAAGGCAGGCTGATTTGGGTTTTCGCACCGATGTTAAGAGATATTAAGACTTATATGTGCCTCCTTCTTTTTGATTTTCTTGCTTTTGACCCCTGCAATACGCATGACCTTTCATTTGCCGAAAACTACTCTGAATGAGAGCATTTAGCAAATTTTTTTGACACTCATATTCATTTATTTTATGCTTTAGATTCTTGTTGTTTGTCAGGCTTTCAGCTATTTTGCAAGCTTTAACACAAGAAAGTTCCAACCTTGCAAACTCCTTAAAGGGAAAGAAATCCTTTAAGGCTTCATTCGCATAAACATCAATAATATTTTTTCCACTATGCCTTTGACGTTTTTTAGGCTTAAGAGGCTTTCCCTTGCTAGTTTCAATCCGATCAATTGGGCATCCTTCATCAATAGCTTGAGTAATTATTTTCTTCATCCGGTAGAGATCGTATCGATGCCTGGGTCTAAACTCGTGGTTGATGAAGCTCACATGCACTTGCGCGTTTGCATCATTGGCAAGGATGAAAAATAATACGAGTCCAGGAGAATCAAATTCAAAGAAGGCTCCAGCACCTTCAAATACACGAATAATGTCATCCCAGCCTTCTTGAAGCAGCGCATACAGAGCAAGATAAAAATCTCGCAACTGGGCAATCAATTTTCTATCTCCGGGTTGCTCCCTTATGAATTTCCTTAATTCAGCGCTTAATAATTCTTTCGGTTTTTGACTTAACAAATGTAGTGTATTTGGTTGTCCTGAAAAGTAGGCTTTTAGTTGTGAGAAGTAAGCTTTGAGTTCCTGCCGTAACATCTGAAACAGTGTCTTCACCTTTTCCCAAAGCTCAAGCTGGACATCTGTACCATGTTGTAACCAGGAGGGAGGAGGATGATGATCGAGTACCGCGAGAATTAGCTGCTGTTCAGCTTCAGGAATCTTTAGTATCATCTCGTTACCTGTAAAACTCAGGTACAAAAAAGTTCTTGCTTATTTCCCGCATATTGACAGTAAATCACCTCTGGCGAGTTACCTAAAGCTTAGGCAACTAAAGCTCAGGAACCTGCAAGTCTCGTTTATTTCCCGCATAGTGTCGGTAGATAATTTCTGGACTATTTCCAACCCATTTAGCGACATCTTTTGCGTCAATATCAGCTTCAAGGCAAAGCGTGATGAAGGTGTGTCTGGTTTGGTATGGCTTCCGATACTTGCTTACTTTGCCCTCTCTGACTAACTGAGTAACAATTCCTTCAATCATCCTTCCATGTCTGTTTTTGTAACCTTTCCAAGCATGATTAAGGAAATCTCCTGTATCAATAAATCCGCCTTCTTTGGATTTGAATACAAACTCGTCGGGGTTAGGGGTTTTAGGTCTAACAGATTCTAATATCTGTCTGACCCGATCATTTATGGGAAACTTTCGCTTTCTCTGCGTTTTCAGTCCATCCTTGAGGACTAACCCTTTACCACCTGCTACTACAGCCTGCTCAAAGGTGATAAATCTGTCGTCAATATGTTTCCATTGAAGAGCTATTGCTTCAGATGGTCTACAGCCAGTGAAAAAGCAGAACTTTACATATGGGGCATAGTACGCATAGTATTTGCTGTTTTCAAAGGCTTCGATAATGACATCTCTTTCCTCCCTACTAAATGGGTTGATATCGCTCTCTTCAGACTCTGACTTAGGTAGCTTTACCTTTTCAGCCATTCCTGCGAAGGGATTGGCTTTAATTAACCCGGAATCTACAGCCCAATTACAGCAAGCCGAAATGTTTGTAAGAGTTCTTTTAGCAGCATTCGGGCTTAATTTTGCTACTAGGTGATCCCTGATTTGAGGGGCATTATCTAGGGACTGGGTAGGTAAATTAGCAATATGATTGCGGTATTTTCTGTAATCCAGCTTAAAGGTAGAGGGGCTTACCTGTGGTTTCTTGAACTCCGTGTATTGCTCCCACAACTCGGATAGCGAGCGCTCTGGGGTAGGAGTTGGGGTAAAAATTGGGGTAACGATACTCAGTGCCGACTGTGGCTTATACTTCGCTAGGGTAGGATCGAGTCTGTCGTATGTGATGTCTGACTCGATCAATTTAGCCTTAGCCTCCGCTGCTTTGCGGTTCACTTTATTATCGGGCAACCCTAACGAGAGATAGTGCCGCTTCCCACCATGAGAGAACACTAGCTGTAATCGCCCATTAGAAATTTTAATTTGAACAGAACCTTTAGAGGCTTTATGCTGCGTGCTTTGTGAATACATTAGGTATAGTTAGATATTTTATTGGGGTAATCACCTCTACTATACTCTGCTTTACCCCAATCTTACCCCAATTTTTTACCCCAAAATACCCTAAAAATACCTAAGCTTAGTACATATGTTCTAATAACACATCATAAAGGAATCGCTAGAAACCCTTGAAACACATACTAAAGGATTGATTTATCTTAAAGGCGACACCCAGATTCGAACTGGGGGATAAAGGTTTTGCAGACCTCTGCCTTACCACTTGGCTATGTCGCCGCACTTAAGTATTCTATTATATCAGTCACCCTTGGGCATCCTAGAGGAGCCATTTAGGAGCCAAAGCCTGGTTTCTCAGTAGAGACATAAGCAGAAATACTTATGGAAACCCAGTCTGAACTAGGGTTTAACCTGCAATCAGCTTAAACTAGTATAACATGACAGCTCAGATTATCAGCTTGAAGCTGTTCAGTTTCGATTTATTAACATAGGTTGACAAATCTCCTAACTTCTGCTTTGGCTCCTAAATGGCTCCTGACTAGTCAACCTTCAGCCTAAAACCTTCAACCTTCAACCTTCAACCCACTATTGACCATCAATACACAGTCTAAAGGTACTATTATAACCCCAGCTACTGCCAAAGCCTCTATTAGTACCTCAATCTTTCGAGGATAATACCCTTGAGCGCACAAAAGAACACCCGCTGTGTAAGTACTTAGACTAATCGGCGGGTGTTCTTTATGATTTAGTAGATTCTAGATTCTGCAAAGTTGGGAGCCTATCACTTAGACTACTGGAACTTCCATCTTGAGTAATCCACCTGCATAGTGCCTCAAGATCACCTCTGGGCTGTTGCCTACTAGCTTAGCAACTTGAGGCACTGTAACCCCCGCATCTATTGCCATAGTTACAAAGGTATGCCTAGTTGTATAGGGGCATCTGTAAGAGGCTACAATACCTTCCTTGACTAGCTGAGGTAGTATACCCTTGTAAACTTTATTACCAGCCTTACAGCCCTTCCAGACCTGGTTTGTAAACTTAGAGTTGTTGATAGGCAACCCTGTAGGAGACTTAAAGACTAGATCTTCTAACTGGCAGTTATCAGGTTTGATTGATAGCAGCAAATCTTTTAGGACTGGGTTACAGGGAAACTTCCTGATCTTACCAGTCTTGGTAGACTTCCTGATCTTCATTCCAGAGTCATAGGAGTCAGAGAAAGTTATCAGGGAACAGTCTTTAGTATATATGCTTCCACTGTAGGGCGATCGCTTCACCAGTCCTACAACCAGTCAAGAACATGAACCTAACAAAGGGGTAATAGTGCCTATGATTCGGGTGTTCTTGAAAAGCTTTCAAGATGGCATCTCTTTCAGATACACTGAAGGGATCTATTAAATCACTCTCCTGTTTATTCTTAAGTTTTATCTCTACTGCCATACCTACAAAGGGGTTGTCTTTGAGCATTCCTGACTTGACAGCCCAATCACAACAGGCAGAGAACCTAGTTAATATCCTCTTGGTAGTGTCTGTTGAGGTTGTAGCTAACAGATAATCCCTAATAACTACTGCTTGATCTAAGTCCCTCGTTGGCAGTTTCTGTATATGATTAGTAAACTTTAATAGATATTCTTTCTTAAAGGTTGTAGCGGCAACTTGAGACTTCCTGTAATCACAGTACAGCTTCCATAGTTCCTCCAAATCAGCAGCCTTAGCGGTTCTTACAATAGTTAGTTTAGGTCTAAACTGCTGAGTGTATCTCTCCAGAGTTGGGTCTAGCTGTCCAGTCCTGATGTCATCCTCAATCTGCCATGCTATAGTCTGGACTTTCTTTAGGTTTTCAGAGATTGCATCAAGCTTTGTATAAATATATCTTGGGCTGTCTTGGGCTATGGCTCTTGGTAGTCTTATCCTCTACTTGCCTTGTTTCTCCTCTATGGCTACAGTCCCTCTGACTGCTTTAGGTTTCTCTTGGGTTTGCATTTAGTTCCTGGGTTGTTATCTTATAAAATAGGATAAAGGTGTCAGGAGCCAAGTGTCGAGAGGAGCCACCATATTCTATTTAATAGAGGGTCAAACTATAACCCCTAGCCTTCTGCCAACCAGGAGCCAACCAAGAGCAATCCATCTTAGGAGCCAACAACTAAACCCCCAGAAAGGTTAGGATTTCGGGGGTTGATCTGGGTTATTAGGTTTTGCCACCTCTGCCTTACCACTTGGCTATGTCGCCGCACTTAGGTATTGTATTATATCAAAATTATAGACTCAATTGTATCATCTGCATATAGTGCGTTAGGCGTTGATGATGCCGTACACGATGACGGTATATACTTTATTGTACGCCGTAACGCACTTTACCAATTTTACCGATCAGGCTTTAACCTCATCTGCAAAACTATTCCAGCGGACAAAGTGAAATGGTCCTGCGACTGAACCCCAGACGTGTTCATCAGTTTGGGGATCTCGCCCTCGGTCAAGGCTGATAAATTTATCCTCGTCAATCTCAAATTCACTATCAAGATAAGTGTTTCTGCCTTTACGTACAACCATACAGCCTTTACCTGGTTGAACTTTGCCTTTAAAGCTGTGTCCCGTCCACTCTACAATCATGTTGCAGCCTGGTAACTTCTCTAAGCGGTCAGATGTTAAAGTGTGAAGACGCTCAATTTGACGGGAAGCACCATAAAACTGTTCTTCTTGCTTGATGGTGTAGTTTTCGATTTCGATGCCCGAACCTGCGTTAATTAAATTCAGCACCCGTACCCGATAGGGGTTATTCAGCATATAGTCATAAGCTTGTTCTACATAAAAGCTGACTCCTGATAATAATTCTGGAGCAAGAGGACGCATACAGACGCGAATGTGTGCAAAAAAGGGTGGATTCTCAAAGGCTTGTTCTTGGTTGCTGAAATCCGCAGCCATCCAGCGAGCTAACGTTACGATATCCGTAGAATGAGTCATTATCAAAAAACTTATGAAAATCAGTTGCTTTCATACAACCTGGAATTATTTTAAAACTTCCTGACCAAAACAGTTATCAGTTATCAGTTACCAGTTACCAGACGCGCAGTTATCAGTTATCAGTTATCAGTTTCTCAAAAATTTTTTCTTAACTCTGGTTAGAAAAATTACATTCGTGTTGCGCTTCTAGGTAAATTTTTATGCTTATGCTAATCTTACATCTTGCGCCTGCCATAAATCCCACCTGGGAATTAATTCCAAGGAACCGATAGTAGAAGTTTACCTTAGTAGACTCGCCTTGCAAGCTTCAAACGAGTTTCAACGGGTGAGGGCTATTAGTCTGTTATTTAAGTGACAGGCGGTTGTTGGAACAGGTGCAAGATCTCAGTTGAAACGGACTTAGATCCCCAGTTAGTCTTCTTGAGAAGACTTTTGTTATTGGTTCTGTGCCAATTGATTGGGGGCGGGTATCGGCACTAGTACAAAATCTGAGTAATACTTTTGGTTTTATGGCTGCTAGATTTAAATCGCTGAAATTTGTGCCTCGACAAGGCGGATTTACTTTTTTTCCTCCTAAATACCTACACAGACAGGAGGGGAAGCAGGGAACAAGGAGACAATTTCGAATTTTGAAATTCGACCTTCGAATTTTGATGCCTCTTACCGCTATTTTATGGTTGTGTAGTAGCCCTTGGGCGTTGGCAGCGGGGCAAAAACCTAAAACAAACGAAACTTTTGACAATCCTTTAGAGATTACTCAGCCCGATCCACTGCTACCACTAGCAGGGCAACCTTTAACCGCAATCCAACAATTAAAACTCAAGGCGGCGTTGGATCAATTAAATCAACAAGGCGCGGCGAGACTAGCAGCAGGGGATAATGTGAATGCTTTTGCGATTTGGAACCGAGAACTACGGCTGCGGAGGGCTTTGGGTTTTGAGGAGGAAGTGGAAGCACTGGGGCGAGTAGGGGCGATCGCTTGGCGTGAAAATCAGCGCCCAGAGGTGCAAGTAATTACCCAGCGTTTGCTAGATATTCAACAGCAAATCCAATTCCAACCAACTGTTGATTTAAGTCTGCTAAATTCTATCGGGCTAGCGTTTCAACAACTACGAGAACCAAGATCCGCGATCGCCACTTACGAACAAATTCTGGTAAAAACCCGTCAGCGAAAAGATGCAGCAGCAACACAAGCTACGCTCAGAACATTAGCCGAGTTACATTTAAGCTGGTTCGACTATACCAAAGCTGCTGCTGTTTATCAGGAATTGTTGGGTTTTGCAACTACCAACGGCGATCGCCTCGGTACACTAACATATCTGCAACAACTTGA
This sequence comes from uncultured Chroococcidiopsis sp., assembly GCA_964248365.1. GTDB lineage: Bacteria > Cyanobacteriota > Cyanobacteriia > Cyanobacteriales > Chroococcidiopsidaceae > Chroococcidiopsis. The sequence goes on from CAXTYC010000007.1 coordinate 50,191, forward strand.
TTATATATATGAAAAGACAAAACAATTTCAGCCCGCTCTAGCAGTCAAGCAAAAGTTATTAGGAATTTACCAGAACGATCCACAATTGAGCTTATCTTTGCCTACATTAAGACTAGCGATCGCCAATGATTATCAAGACTTGGGACAAATACAAGCAGCGTTTGAAAACTATCAACAAGCTTATACTTCAGCTTGGTCTTTACAGCAATATGTGCTTGCTGGTGATGCTTTGCGTCAATTAATTTCACTTTACCGCTCTCAAGGTCAAATCGATGCAGCTTTGCAAACTAGTCAAATTCTTTTAGAAGCTGAGCAACGTGCTGCCAACATTTATGGTATGATGACTACTTATGACCAAATTGGACAGTTGTATCTCAAGCGTGCTAACTATTCTGAAGCTTTAGCAGCATTTCAAAAGGGTTTGGAATTAGCACAACAGCTAAAATACCAAGAATCTTACTTTGCTGCACAAATTCAACAAGTTAACCTGCGACTTGCTAAGTAGATTTTAGACAATTGCAGAAGCCCCACGCTAGAAGACAGAATAGGGTTTTCATGTCAGATTAGAACATTGATTTTTCTGACTTGTTAATTCCTTCTAACTTCTGACTTTTGACTTCTGGTTTCTAACTCCTCTTAGCACTTAATACATTTTGTGTTTAACTAGGGGAAGTTTAATCTACTTTAATGCCGAATCTAGACAAGTCAGCACCATAGAGCTTAGCACCTTTAAAGTTAGCTCCAGCTAAGCTTGCACCATCAAGATCTGCACTATAGAGTTTTGCTCCACTAAAATTAACACCTGCAAGATTTGTATTACTTAAGCTAGCATCACTTGCAAAAACTTGGCTCAAATTTGCTTTGTACAAGTTAGCGCCAGTTAAATCAGCACCTTCTAAGTTAGCATTTTTGAGGTTAGCCGATGTTAAATCTGCATTGCGTAAGTCAGCACCAATTAGATGAGCACCGCTTAGATTAGCCCCTGACAAATCACACCCTTGACACTCTCCGGTTTCAATTAATTGTTTTACTTGGGCTGGATTTTCGGCTTTTACAGGCGCTGCTAAGCAAATTGTAGTGATTAAGGCTGTAGTAGCTAGAATTGCCAATTTCATTTGGCTTCCCTCAATTCGATCAGAAGCTATTGAGTAGCTTCATGCTTATAGGATGACTGAGCTAGATAGCTTTTTACCTCACGCGCAAGAGTGAAGTCAAAAGGCTAATTTATTTGCCTTTCAGCTTATTTAATCGTTTTTCACCACTCTCTTTAGTTACAGATATAAATAATTTAGCGTACCAATAGTTATAAATATTTACAAAACAACTAACTCTGTTTTAATTTCCGGTTACGACAGTAAAGAGCCAATGGCAAAAAATACCCAGCCTTCAATAGATAACCAGTTAGAGTTAAATATATTTAGAGATAAGAATAAGAAACTGAGTATTTTTTTAAGGCTAATCTTTTATTAAATGGCTGACATTGCCTACTAGCAAGAGCAACACATAATCTTTAAATCTAAAATCTAAAATAGTATAACCCGCCAAGCTACAAGGGTAAACAGCAGCTAATGGCGGGTAATGAAATTGAATTGATTCAAACGGGAAATAGAAATCAGATAGTTTCAAGCTAGGGTGGAACAAACTCGCAATTTAACTAAGCTCAATTGTGCAGCCACAAAGGTTAATCTAACCGAAATCAGCGTAAGTTCAAACACCTCCAATTACAACTGTATCAAACTAAAGGCAAAACTATATTCTTGTTGGCTACACTTCAAATATTGCGAGGGGTTCAGAGCAGGAGGCACTGGCTCTAACCTCAAACTTTTAGTTTAATGTTTGTTTTTGTGCCTGTATTTAAAGTAGCACCAGTCTTTTGAAATAAACCCTCTATATTTAACAAAGTTTATCAGGTTTAATTGGTCGTAATAATTGCTAAAAACTGTTTACATAAGGCATATATGCTGTAAGAGGGGTGAGGGAATATTGCCATATTGAGGCGGAGCCTCAATATTCTAGTTTCCAGGCTCAGCCTGGAAACTAGTTGTAGCTATCTTCTAGCTCGACTGGTTGTTACTTAGTAGAACTACTTGTAGTACTTTCAGCCGGAGCCGAACTGCTATTAGATGTTGCGTCTGATTGATTTGACGTATCTTGAGATGGTGTTGTAGTTTCAGTATCAGTTTGTTGACTTTGAGAATCAGTTTTACTGCTCTGGGTTTGTGGCTGGGTGGGAGGTGTCTGGCTTGTAGGTGCTTTTTCCGCCGCAGACTGCTGGGGTGCAGAGTTAGGAACAGTAATCTTAATGTCTTGCTTGCTCGCGGGTGATGGTGCTTGTGGTTGGGGAACCGGAACTAATACGTCTCTGGTTTTTTCAATAATGGTTTCTTTTTGGGGTGGTTGCTGGGGTTGAGGCGATGGTTTTTCGTTTGGTGAAACTATGACTGGCGGTATGACTTGGGTAGGTGCTTCGTTATTTTGATTGAATAACCAGAAAGCTCCAACGGTTAAACCTGTAATAGAAGTAAGTAAAATGCCAATTATTAAGCCCCTGGCAGCATTATTATTATCTCGTTGGGCTAAAACATTTTCTTGGTGGCTATGCTCGGACACTTGACCATGAACGTAGCCATCAGTATAAGAGTTGATTCCCCGCTCAGCTGTGCTATTGTTTACAGTCTCAGTTGTTCGTGACACATTGGTATAAGTATTACCATTAGCATCGTTGTATTGACGCATTTCCTGGTTGTGGATCTTGCGATCGCCTTGATTAGACATAGTTTTAATAGAACTCCAGTTTTAGGATTCGTAATAGATATGTGGAAACCTGTAAGCAACTTAGTGAAGCTCGAATAGCTCACCTAAGTAAGTGCTAGTTATATTTAATACAAGCTTTGATTGTTAGAATAACTTGTGCGATCGCGCCAACGGCTCTATCGCAAGATGGGAATTAATCGTCTATCTAGGGAGGGATTACGCTAACTTAGATCTTGCACCTACTTTTTCGTCCGCCTAGAAATAAATTTCTAGGCTCAAAGCTCAACTAAGCTAAAGCTTACTGAATACACATTTGAGTGGGTTAAAACCCACTGGGGCTATAAGCCTTGAACTTCAGTTCAAGGCGTACGAGAGGGCGAGGTACAAGATTTGAGCTAAGAGATGTTTAGATGTAAAGCTATGTAAAAAAGTAGAGGCGCTCCGGTTATTTCGTCCCTACTCTGGTAACTGGTAACTGATAACAGCTAACTGTTTCAAATTTATTTCTCTTTGAATAAACGAGCAGGCTTCAATTTGAGATCGCCAGGTGTAAGTTCGTAGGGAAAAATTGACCTAACTCGCTCTACTACAGCAATCATGTATTGATAATCTGGTACTGCTGCTGTGGGAATATAACCTGTTTCTTGCGCCAAAACTGAAGGAGCTTGACTCATAACTTCTCGAATACTTTCCTGGCTGTTTTGCTCAATAGTAGGCGAAATCAAAACCACTCCTAAAGGAACATTGTGGGGATCAGTGTAAAGGACGCGAAAGGCTGTTTGATTGAATTGTGATTTATATAAATCCAATTGTTTCTGAGAAAGCGCTCCCGCCGCCGCCTTACCTTCAGCTACCCATTGCAATACAGTTTCGGGTGTCGGTGCTAGGAGGATTTCAGCTAAGGTTAAGCCATAAAGATTGTAAATGGGGAAATAGAATCCTGTGGCGGAACCTGGTTGACCTAACGCCAGTGTTTTACCTTCTAACTGTTTGAAGTTGCTTAAAGGACTATTTTGTTTTACAACTAAAATAGAGCGTAAATTGGTTACACCTTCTAAGGGAAATAGGGGACGATATTGTTCCTGAGAAATGGCGATCGCAGATATGCCTGGAGGAGCAAAAACTAAAGACCAAGCTTTACTACGAATGCGCTCTAAGGCTTTATTTTCATTAAACGTTGGTTCTAACCTCACCAGTGACCCAGTTTTTTCCCCTAAGTAGCTAATAAAGCGATCGTACTGGTCGAGAATTTGTTGACCTTGAGAGTAGCTGACTGTACCCACGATCAACTCATTACCCTCAGTTTGGATCGATTTACTTTTACAGGCTGCTAGTAAAAGTAGCTGCGTGAGAAAAAAACGCCGTGAAAATCTGGAATACATGACCACCCGAATGAAGAAGATATTGTTGCTCTAGGAGCATCGCTATGGATGGTAGAGTCCAGGCAGATCTAACTTGAAACTCAGTGATTTAAAAATTATGTTATTTGGTATTTTTATATACGATTGATTTTTAGTATTTTAATATAAATTTCTCTGGGTGAACAAAATGTTAAAAAATCTTAAGCTTACTACCAAATTTAGTTTGATGTTGATGTTAGTGTTTATAGGTGGCATCTTAATTAGTGGTGCTGCTTTATCAAAAGCCTTGGAACACAGAGCAGAAAACGAAATTACTTCTCAAGCACTATTGCTGATCCAAACAATGAATGCTGTAAGAAGTTATACCGGTGAACACATAAACCCACTTTTGACACCTAGACTTGATACCGAACCAGTATTCATCCCAGAAACAGTACCAGCCTATTCAGCAACAGAAGTATTTGAAAATTTGCGCCATAACGAAGAATATAAAAATTTCTTCTACAAAGAAGCTACCTTAAATCCAACGAATTTGCGAGACAAAGCTGATACTTTTGAAACCAAAATAGTAGAACGCTTTCGCAATGAACCACAGACTAAAGAAATCTCCGGTTTTCGCACCTTACCAGGAGGGGAAGTATTTTACATTGCTAGACCTCTAGCTATTCTTAAAGAAAGTTGTCTCAAATGCCATTCAACTCCAGAAAATGCCCCAAAAAGTCAGCTAGCAACCTATGGAACAGAATGGGGGTTTGGGTGGAAGTTGAATGAAATTGTGGCGGCTCAAATTATTTCTGTACCTTCAGCTCAAGTATTTGCTGCTACCAAAAGCTCTTTAAGTTTGGTCATGGGAATTTTATTCGGGATCTTTGCTATTATTATATTTTGGATAAATTTTTTCCTGAAACGCTCTGTAATTCAACCAATTAAGCGGATGTCTAAGGTAGCTCAAAAAGTGAGTACTGGAGAGATGAGCGCTGATTTTGATTCTTCTTCAAATGATGAAATTGGTGTTTTAGCGGCATCTTTCAACCGCATGAAATCTAGTTTAGAAATTGCAATGAAGCTACTACATCAGCAGCAAACTCGGTAAATTGAGGGGCTAGGGGCTAGAGGAACCAGGGGCTAGAGGAACCAGGGGCTAGAGGAACCAGGGGCTAGAAAAAGGCAGAGGGGCAGGGGGGAAATCTATTGCAGTTCTCCCCCTTGCTCCTGTGCACCTGAAGCTCCCCTGCTCCCACAGCACCCGCCAGCTTTCCCTAGCCCCTCATGAAAGCAGTTGCTGGCGAAATTCAACGGCTTTGTTTTGATCGGGAATTTGTACTGCTAAAAGTTCTACTAGCTCTTGTTTAGAAATTTGGGGATGATATTTTAAAGCTTTGCGCACCAAGAAAGTAGCAATAGGACCAATACAGTTAGCTAAAGCTTTTTCACATTGATGTATTTCACTTTCAGGAATGGTTGGAGCTTGAGTGCTGGAAGCAACAGATGATTTAGTTTGAGGTTGAGAAGTGGATGCTTCTAATAGGGATGCCCGTTGCTTTAATTCATCCTGTTGGTGAGCAGGTAAGTGTTGTGTCAAATATTCCACCCAATTATGAGGATTAGACGCTCGCCTAGCTGCTTTTCGTAGTAGGGTGGGAGCAATTGGACCAACTATTTCCATGAGAATCTTTTCTAGTTGGGAATACTGCCAATGAAAACTGTCTGCTGGCAAAGATTCTTGCTTAGTAGCAGATGGGACAGAAGAATTAGAAGATTCTGGTGGTTGATTTTCAACAGGTGAGCCATCATGGTCGAGATTTACTTTTGCAGGAGATTGTAAGGCATTTACCCTACTAAAACCGCTACTTTTGGGCAAAATTTCAATTACACCTTGTACTCCTGATAGCCAAGAATAAAGAGAAATGCCTGTATTTTCTAGCTGCTGCTGTAATTTGGTAATCCATACTGCTACAGGTAAGCCGCCAGATGGCTTTCTCGCGTTTAGTGCTGCTAATAACGCTTGGGTAAATTGCTCTGGCTGATCCCCAGGGGAGGCGGCGGCGATTAGACATTGTCCATGTTCAGAGCCGAGTTTAAGTTCTTCTATCCAATCAGAAAGTGAATCAGCGCCTGGACAATCTAATATAACTATCTGTTGTGCCGTTTGGGTGCGGCGTAATTCTTGCCGTAACCAAGAGCGACTGAGCTTGACGTTATCTTTTAATACTAACCACGCCTCTCCATCTTCAATCTGCTCAATTTTTCCTCGTAAGTATAATAAGACAGTTGTAGTTTCTTTGATTGATTTCGAGTGGTTTAGGGATTGGGAAGTGAGAATTTGTGGTTGCGATCGCAAACAGCTTTGAATTCCATTTCTAACTTCTGTCCACGCTTTATTTGAGCCAGACCAGTAGTCTAGTTGAAAATCCCCTGCCTGATGTAATACTTTACCAATAGCAGCAACCGTTTGGCTGTTTGATAAAGCGTCGATCACAATTGCACGTCGCTGATTGATGGTAGGTGTAGTGCGATCGGTTTTTAACCCTAGCACCAGTTCCCCCACTCCTTCGACAATTCGCTTTGGCGTTTGTAAGGGATATTCTGGATGAAGATCTGATTCACCTCGACTGCGCTTTTGCTGATTAATCAGACGCAGTTGTTGATTTGTCTTGTCAATATATTGCAGCGTCTGGTGATAAACGTATTTGTAAAGCCCATCTGCCTCAATTACACCTTGGGAATCTGCTGCTTCACCTTGTAAACCCCGCATCAGGTAGTAAGTAAATAACCCGTGCTTTAGCTCAGGAAACTCCCATGAGCGTTGTTTTTGGTCGCAAGATAGCAAGGCATAAAATCCCCTACTTTCAGCCGCACGTTGCCGTAATACTTCCTCTAGTTGATCTGCTGGGTTAATTACGACAATATTTCCAGCTTCTCCCTTGGCTCCCCTTAAACTGATATCACCGCTATGGCAAGCATCTAGCCACAGCATCTGGCGATGAATTCCTAGATTACTCAATAGCTGTAACATTTCCGGTAATCTTAGACCTGTAGCCAGTAGATCATCTTTGTTTGTATCTGCTAGACATAAAATAACCTCCTCCGTCTTTTCGTCTAGTACTCCATGCCCTGAAAAGTAAAGCAGGATAGTATCTTCTGGTTTAGCTGCTGCAACAATCCGCTTCAGACTTGCCTGAACTAATTCAAGTGTGGGCGGGGCAGCAAAATCATGATGTACAATCACTTCTTTGCGCGGAAAACCTTGGGTTGCTTCAAGCAATGCGGATGCCAGACCCTGGCAATCGAAAGCTGAGTAGCGCAAACAAGGCAGATCATCATCTTGATAAGAGTTCACGCCTACTAGCAAACTCCAAAGCTTAGCTTCTCCTGTTTCCAAGGCATGAGTAGAGCGACTAGTACCAACACTTAATGGAGACATTTTTTAAATCGCAAGTGCAACCAACTTTGTTTATCGTTTCTTCTGCTGTTGCCTTTGGGGGCGAAAAGCAGGATAGTCTTTAAATACAACCGAGGAGTAGGAAGATTAGTTTTCGCATTACAAGTTTTTGCGTGTATGCACAAAGATTAATTATAGTTTCCAAGCCTTAAAGCACTTAGGTGTCATGCTTGTACTATTTAATGACTACACCTTAAACACAGTGTTTCCCAGAAAAATCAATTTTTATTAATTATGTGTTAATAAATACACACAAAGGAATTCGTAATTCGTAATTCGTAATTTGAATTTCGTAATTTTCCCCCCAGATCCCCCAGCCCTCTTTTCCCTCACTCCTCACTTCGTTTTCGGTAAAATAAAGTGCTGAAAACTTAGAAACTGGGGGAGAAAGCAGATTGCCTACACTGGGAGTCAATATCGATCACATTGCTACTATCCGACAGGCTCGACGCACGGTAGAACCTGATCCTGTAGCGGCGGCGGTGCTAGCAGAGCTGGGGGGAGCAGATGGGATTACAGTACATTTGCGCGAGGATAGGCGACATATTCAAGACCGAGATGTACGCTTGCTACGGCAGACAGTGCGAACCCATTTAAATTTAGAAATGGCAGCTACAGATGAAATGGTGGCGATCGCACTTGATATTAAACCAGATTACGTCACCCTAGTACCAGAAAAGCGCCTTGAAGTGACGACCGAAGGAGGGCTGGATATCTTGGGTCAGAAGAATCGACTGGCGGGGATAGTAGAGCAGTTGCAGTCAGCCCAAATTCCAGTCAGTCTGTTTATTGATGCAGACAAAGCACAAATTGAAGCATCTGTCAAGGTCAAAGCAAAGTTTATTGAATTACACACGGGACGCTATGCCGAAGCAGCAGACGAAGCGAGTCGAGAGCAAGAATTAGCAGTCTTAGCAAAAGGGTGTGCTCTTGCGATCGCTTCCCAATTGCGAGTCAATGCAGGTCATGGTCTAACTTACCTGAATGTTTATCCGGTTGCTTGTCTCCCTGGTATGGAAGAACTCAATATTGGTCATACAATCATCAGTCGAGCAGCTTTAGTTGGCTTAGAGCGAGCTGTCCGCGAGATGAAACAAGCAATGCGAGGAGAACTATGAAATTAGTCATTCGTCATTTGTCATTGGTCATTAGTTGTAGACAAAGGACAATTGACAAATAACAAAGGACAAAGGACAAAAATGAAAACTTATTACTACGTTTTGGCAAGTCAACGCTTTTTAATCGAAGAAGAACCAATTGAGGAAGTGCTACGGGAACGTACCCGCGACTATCACGAAAAAGAAAAAGAAATTGATTTTTGGTTAGTTAAGCAGCCTGCTTTTTTATCAGCACCGGAAATGCAGGAGATTAAAAATCAATGTCCCCAACCAGCAGTGGCGATTATCTCGACCAATCCCCCATTTATTACATGGCTGAAACTGCGTTTAGAGTACGTACTGACGGGTGAATTTCAAGCACCTTCTGCTACTATTCCCGACCCATTAGCATCCTTGACAACTGTATTATGAGGGGCTAGAGGCTAGAGGCTAGAGGGAGGTAAATTCTCCCCTTGTCACCTTGTCCCCTTGTCCCCCCAGCTTTCCCTAGCCCCTAGCCCCTCTTCTAGCCTCCAGCCCCTAGCCCCTGATAGTGAGGTACAGCTAGCCAAGAAGTAGCTAACCAGGAGATAGTGATGCCAAGTATTGAGCCAACAATGACTTGAAAAGGAGTGTGTCCTAGTAATTCTTTGAGACGGTCTTCATTAAATTCGTGGTGTTCACTAAACAATTCGTCAATCATTTGGTTGAGTATACGGGCTTGCTTACCGGCGGCTTGTCGTACCCCAGCAGCATCGTACATGACGATGATGGCAAAGATGGTAGCGATCGCAAATTCTGGACTTGCCCAACCAGCGGTTTGACCGACTCCAGTAGCTAGGGCTGTAACCAAAGCCGAATGGGAACTGGGCATACCTCCAGTTGTTACTAAGACGCGAAAATTCACTTTGCGATTTTTCACCAATTCGACCACAAGTTTTGATGCTTGAGCAATTAGACAAGCTATGACAGCAACCAGCAGCACGCTGTTATCTAGAATGTCGCCAATATCGTGCATGGTATTTTAGTGTAAGTGAGGAAATATCAGCATGGCTCTGGTTAGCTGGTGGACTCTTGAAGCTAACAGCTAATAGCTAATAGCTGACAACTAATTTAGTGAGTGCGGTTAGTGATAAAGTCGGCAAGAGCCAGTAATGGTTTAGCACCCTCTCCAAACGAGGCTAGTTCTTCTTTGGCAGCACTAATCAACTGCTGCGCCTGACGCTTAGATTCCTCTATTCCCCAAAGGCTAGGATAGGTCACTTTTTGCGCTTGTAAATCTTTCCCAGCACTCTTGCCTAGTTCCTCTTTCGTTTTGGTGATATCCAAGATATCATCCACAATTTGAAACGCTAGCCCGATATTTTGAGCATAGCCAGACAGCCGTTGTAATTCCGGTGCGCCTAGCCCTGCCAAAATTCCCCCACACACTACACTAGCTTCTAACAAGGCAGCAGTTTTGTGATTATGAATAAATTGGAGAGTTTCTTGTGAGACATCAGGCTTACCTTCCGACTCCAAATCAACTACCTGACCCCCAACTAACCCAGCTGCTCCCACAGCCCGTCCCAGACGGGAAACCACCTGTAACAATCGCTCTGCTGGTACATTTTGCGTATGAGCGGTAACATACTCAAAAGCCAACGCTAACAAACCATCCCCAGCTAGAATGGCAATATTTTCACCGTATACCTTGTGGTTTGTCAGCCGACCTCGCCGATAGTCGTCGTTGTCCATCGCTGGCAGATCATCATGGATCAATGACATTGTGTGGATCATTTCCAGGGCGCAAGCCGTTGGCATTGCCGTTTCTATCGTACCTCCACCCATTTCACAGGTAGCAAGGCAGAGAATTGGACGCAAGCGCTTACCTCCAGCTAATAGCGAGTAGCGCATCGCTTCATAAATCTTCTCTGGATAAGTCACTGGCATGGCATCATCCAAAGCGGCTTCTACTTGAGCTTGTCGCTCTTGCAGATAAGCTGAAAGGTCAAATGGGGCTTCCCCTTGGGACATCTGAAGGTTATCTGCTGCTACCATCCCTTTTTTCCTGATCGCTGCTTCATCTCCGTAACAATTTTACGGGGCTTTGGGCAAGGTTGAAGTATGAAGTTAGAAGGATAAAGTGTAAAGTGTAGAAATTTCAGCCTTTAGCCCTTATCCTACCCCTTCGCTCCTCGCGCTCGCTACATCCTTTCATGGAGTTGGGAATAGCTCAATACTGTATTTTGCAATAGCATGGCTACGGTCATTGGACCTATGCCGCCTGGAACTGGGGTGAGAAATTCTGCCACTTCTTGAACTGACTCAAAATCCACGTCCCCAACTAAACGGCTATTACCATTGCCATCCTCTACACGATTAATGCCGACATCTACTACAACAGCCCCCCTTTTGACCATTTCGGCTGTGATCAGTTTTGTCCGACCTACGGCGGCGATGAGAATATCAGCTTGCCGAGTGATGGCTGGAAGGTTATGCGATCGGGAGTGGGCGATCGTCACTGTGGCATCAGCCTCTAGTAACATCAAAGCTAGGGGCTTGCCTACTAAAATACTCCGACCAACGACAACCGCTTGTTTTCCCTTGGGATCAATCTGATATTCCTGCAACAAACGCATTACTCCTGCTGGGGTACAACTGCGTAAACCTTTTTCCCCCCGCACAAGTCGCCCCAAATTAGCTGGGTGCAGTCCGTCAGCATCTTTGTCTGGATCGATTTGATGCAGTAAGCTAACGGCATCTAAGTGATCTGGTAAAGGCAGTTGAACAAGAATGCCGTCCACCCGTTGATCCTGATTTAGGGCAAGAATTGCTTGCTCTAATTCTGATTGACTGGTGTTGACTGGGAAATGCTGCCCAAAGGAGGCAATACCAACTTTATTACTTGCTCGTTCTTTATTACGTACATAGGCAGCACTAGCAGGATTATCACCCACCATCAACACGGCTAAACCTGGTTTTCGTCCAATTTGCGGTTGTAATGCTTGAATGCGCTGTTGTAGTTCGATCTGAATTTTCTCAGCTAGTGCTTTACCATCCATTAATTGGGCAGTTTTTGTATTCATTGCGGTTTGGGGAACTTTGCTAGAGTGTACCTGTCTTGGGCAATTGTTATTCTTAGGATCTAATAGTTTACGAAATTTAAGATGTTTAACGTAGACCGAAGGGCTTGCCGCAGGCTACCGCAAAGGACGCAAAGGGCGCTAAGGAAACAGAGAGGATTTTATGAATTTTTTGGGATCGCTATAGGAGGGAAAATTTTTATTTTAGCTATTTATTCGTTTTTGGGAGTTGGGCTAGTTAGTTGTGGTGGTTTATCTCCGTATACGATGAATAGAATTGACTTGATAACGGGGGTTGATGTTGTTAATATTCGCAATCTTACACATGAGCAAAACACAGAAGCTACAGTTTATGTGCGAGGCAAAGTAATACGGCAAGTTCCTTTAGTTGATTGGCGAGTGTATCAACTGCAAGATACAACTGGTAGCATTTGGGTTTTAAGTAAAAAAACTAACTTAAGACCACAAGAGCAAGTTTTGATTAAAGGCAAGGTGCGCCACAAAAGTATTCCTATTGCAGGCAAGGATTTTGGGGAAGTTTACGTAGAAGAGGAACAATAGCTAGAACAAATTTTAACTTGTTAATGCCCAAAATCATGAGTAATCAAACTGTTGAAGTAGCGATCGCTATCCTCTACCGCGACAACAAATTTCTCTTCCAACTTCGAGACGACATCCCTAACATTGTCTACCCTGGACACTGGGGACTATTTGGCGGTCATCTCGATCCTGGGGAAACTCCCGAAGTTGCCGTAAAACGAGAACTGTTAGAAGAAATCGGCTATACTATTGCGAGTATATCAAAGTTTGGCTGTTACAACGATATTAAGGTAGTTCGCCATGTTTACCACGCACCCCTGACAGTCAAATTAAATCAGCTAATTCTGGCTGAAGGCTGGGATTTAGACTTATTAACATCTGAGCAAATTCGTCAAGGCAATTGTTATTCAGCTAAAGCCGATCAAGTGTTACCTCTAGTACCCGCTGCACAAAGAATTTTACTTGATTTCATCGGCAAATGAAAACGACAAAATGAACCTGCCTTTTTTTAATTTGAATGCTTTAGAACAAGAACTGAAAGAACTGCCTCACCTTCACAGAGTTGCTTTTGCAGCTGCTATTTGCGAAAGAATGCTGCCCAACTACAACGCCTTTTCACGCATGGAAAATTGGGGCAACCCTTCTGTACCAAGAAAGGCACTTGATGAGATTTGGCATATTTTGCTAGGAGAACCAGCAAATGTCACAAAACTTCACCAATTAAGACAAGAGTGCGGTTGCGAAGGTGTCTTTCCTGATTGCGATAAATTTTGCGATTCCTACTATCTTTTTGAAGCCCAAGAAACTCTTTTTGCTATCCGTGCTACCTTGCAAGCTTTTCTAGATTCAGACTTGCAAAATATCCTCTAGGTTGTTAAATGTGCTAGATTTAATACTATTGAATCATTTATATATGCGAGAGACAAATCCTTTAAGGTGAGTCCACAAGAAGATGAATTAGAAGTGATTGCCCCCATGATCGCCAATCATCCATTAGCAGTGCGGGAATTGGCAAAAGAAAATGAAGATTTGCAAAGATTGAAAGAAGCGAAAACGCTGGATTGCGAATTGCTGAAATGGCTTCGCACTTCGTTCAATAATGACGGAAAGAGTATAATAGACGCGATTTGATATCGTTATTAGTTACTAAGCTGAGCCAGGAAACGAGGGTTTAGAGGGCGCAAACAAAGCTGAGTTTTACACTATTTTGTCAAAATTATGAAATAATCTAGTTATTTATTTAAAAATTCAGCAAAAAAAGATTAACTAGATGCGGATTTTAGTTCACTTAACATCTCACAAAAATATTCAAAAAATTATGTAGTAATGAAAATGCTCAAATTAGAGAAGCAAGCGCTTGAAGTTTATGAGAAATAAATAAACAAGATGCATTTGTTTATCTGAAGAAATTAAAAGCTGACATAATACTTGAAGTTTTGACAGAATACATTAATGATAATAGTTGAGCAGTTGAAATTAGTTTATAATTAATTAAATGAGTTTTGAACCTGCTGCCAAGGCATGGCATAACGGCAAGATAGTTGAACGGGAACAAGCTGCACCATCGATCGCTAGCCACTCTCTGCACCTGGGTGTAGGTGTATTTGATGGTATCATGGCGTATTGGAATGGCGATCGCTATTACATTCATCGTCTGGAAGCACATTTAGATCGCCTGCGTCATGGTGCTACAAAAATGGGGCTGCAATTTTCCTGGTCGAATCAAGATATAAAATCAGGTTTGTTGTCACTCCTAGATCAAATTCCCGCAACTAATTACTACATCCGACCAATTGTTTACCGTGCCGGAGCATATCTAACCTTTAACGATGAAATGCCTGTCGATATTACTATATTGGCAGTTACTATTGCCCGTGATGTAGACAAATCTCTTACTTGCCACATTTCAAAATTTGAGCGTGTTTCTGGTCGTGCTATTCCAGTAACCTGGAAGATATGCGGCACATACGTTAACAGTTACTTAAGCCGTCGTGCGGCTGGGGCGGATGGATTTGATGATGCCATCTTGCTCGATCAAAAAGGTAGAATTACCGAAGCAACAGCCGCTAATATTTTTTTCCTACAAAAAGATACAGTTATTACACCAGCACTGACTGAAAATATTTTTCCTGGCATCACCCGTTCTACACTGCTAGATATTGCCTCTGAGGTAGGAATTGAAGTGATTGAACGCGATATTTTCCCAGAAGAACTAAGAAATTTCGAGGGTGCTTTCTTAGCCGCCACCATGATGGAATTAAAGCCATTAGCAAGGATTGATAACTATCACTATGAGTCGTCAAACCATCCCTTATTTCGTTGCTTTTTGCATGAGTTTCGCCAGATTACCCACCAATAAAATAATTCACAATTCGTAATTTGGAATTATTTTATAGCTCCCTCAGCTCCCTCAGCTTCCTTTTGCTCTCTTATCTGCGGTAAAGTCGTAAAAGACACAAGTGTATAACTGACTGGCTATCCATGAAAGTTCCTCCTGCATCTACTCCAGAAGAAACCCCGCTCAAAGCGCAACCTCACTGTGATACTCGAATAGTAGATCGCAGCAAGCTGAGTAAGATGTATCAGCACTATGTCGAGGTGAAAGATAAGTATCCTCATGCTTTACTGCTGTATCGCTGTGGAGATTTCTTTGAAACTTTTTTTGAAGATGCTGTAGTTGTAGCAAGAGAACTCGAACTCGTCCTTACCAGTAAGCACGGGGGCGAAGTTGGTAGGGTAGCAATGACAGGAGTGCCACATCATGCTTGGGAACGCTATACTACCCAACTGGTGGAAAAAGGGTATGCAGTTGTAATTTGCGATCAAGTAGAAGACGCGGCTGAGGCTGTTGGTTTGGTGCGGCGAGAGGTGACACGCATCCTTACTCCTGGTACTTTGCTGGAAGAGGGAATGCTCAAGTCAAGTCGTAATAATTATCTTGCAGCCGTAGTTATTGCAGGAAATCACTGGGGTTTAGCCTATACTGATATTTCGACGGGCGAATTTCTCACTACGCAAGCTAGCGATTTAGAGCATCTGACACAAGAATTGATGCGTTTACAGCCTTCGGAGGTGCTTTTTCCCACCAATGCACCAGATTTGAGGGCGTTGCTGCGTCCAGGGGAAACATCGGAACATCTACCCCAATGTCTACCCCCATCATTTTGTTATGCCTTGCGATCGCAAATTCCTTTTTCCTCAGCCGAAGCTAGACAAAGATTATTACAAAGATTTAAAGTGCGAAGTCTTGAAGGTTTCGGCTGTGAAGATTTACCCCTAGCAGTAAGGGCAGCTGGGGGCTTACTGGAGTATTTAGAAGAAACCCAAAAAGAAAACCCAGTTTCTCTTCAACACCTACGCACCTATACGATCACAGATTACCTCATTTTAGATTACCAAACAAGGCGCAATCTTGAAATTACCCAAACAGTCAGAGATGGCACTTTTCACGGTTCTCTTTTGTGGGCGGTGGATAAAACTAGTACCGCAATGGGTGGTAGGGCTTTGCGACGGTGGTTTTTACAACCGCTATTAGATATAAAAGGTATTCGAGCAAGACTTGATACTATTCAAGAACTGCTAGAAAACGGTTCCCTACGTCAAGATTTACGGCAACTACTACGCCAAATATATGACTTAGAAAGGCTAACTGGTAGGGCAGGTTCTGGAACGGCAAACGCTAGAGATTTAGTAGCTTTGGCTGATTCCTTGTTGAGATTACCCCAAATTGCGCGGTTGGTAGAAGAAGTGCGATCGCCTTATCTACGCGCTTTACAGAAAGTACCACCAATTTTAGAACAACTAGGGCAAAAACTCCGCGAACATATTGTAGAATCGCCCCCAATTCACATAACAGAAGGAAATTTAATTCGTCCTGGTATAAATCCCCAATTAGATCAAAGGCGGCAGCTGTTAGAAGAAGATCTGCAATGGGTTGCTAATTTTGAAATCGATGAAAAGGCAAGGACGGGAATACCTACGCTCAAAGTAGGTCACAATGATACTTTTGGTTACTACATTAGTATTTCCCGCGCTAAAACCGATCAAGTTCCCACTAACTACATCCGCAAGCAAACTCTGAAGAATGAAGAGCGCTATTATACTCCAGAGTTGAAGGAACGCGAAGCGCGTATCCTTACGGCACAGAAGGATTTGAATCAGCTAGAGTATGAGGTTTTCGCCGAGTTACGGCTGATGGTGGCACAAGAGGCGGAATTAATTCGTAATATATCTCGTGCTGTGGCAGCTGCGGATGTGTTGTGTGGTTTTGCTGAGGTGGCGGTTTATCAGGGATATTGCCGACCTGAAGTTGTGGAGGGGCGAGAGATTACGATTGTTGATGGGCGGCATCCTGTTGTTGAGCAGTCTTTGCCTGCTGGGTTTTTTGTGCCAAATTCGACCCAGTTGGGGAGGGAAGAAACGAACCGCCCAGACGCAAGCCTGGGGTTTAAACCCCAGGGAAACGCACAGAAGGAGGAGAAGCCGGATTTGATTATTTTGACGGGACCTAATGCTAGTGGGAAGAGTTGTTATCTACGGCAGGTGGGGTTGATTCAGTTGATGGCTCAGGTGGGTAGTTTTGTGCCTGCGCGTGAGGCTAGGTTGCCAGTTTGCGATCGCATTTTCACCCGCGTGGGGGCGGTGGATGATTTGGCTACTGGTCAATCTACTTTTATGGTGGAAATGAATGAGACTGCTAATATTCTCAATCATGCTAGTGCTAAATCTTTGGTGTTGTTGGATGAGATTGGTAGGGGAACGGCGACTTTTGATGGGCTTTCTATCGCTTGGGCTGTGGCAGAATATCTAGCTACTGAAATTAAGGCACGAACGATTTTTGCTACTCATTACCACGAATTGAATGAATTGGCTTCGATTTTGTCTAATGTGGCTAATTATCAGGTGACGGTGAAGGAATTACCTGACCAAATTATTTTCTTGCACCAGGTTCAGCCTGGTGGTGCTGATAAGTCTTATGGTATTGAGGCGGGACGCTTGGCGGGTTTACCAGCTGTAGTAATTGCGCGGGCTAAGCAAGTTATGGGGCAAATCGAACAGCACAGCAAAATTGCCATCGGTTTACGTGAAAGCAACTTGACTGGGGGGCTAGAGGCTAGGGGCTAGGGGCTAGAAGAGGACTTGGGGAGGGGGAAGACTTGGAGACAGGGGGAAGCTTAAAGTAATTCTCACCTTGTCCCCTTGTCCCCTTGTCCCCTGCTCTGTTTCCCCTACTTCCCCAAAATCAATATATTTCCCTGCTCGTCAACTACTCCAGCTTCTCCAACTCCATGCACCCAAATTTTGCCCAGTGCAATGGTTTTGCTGTAATGCTCGTGATGATGACCGTGAAATGCTGTTTTGACTCCCATTGCTTTGGCTAAAGCGTCAAGTTCTTTGAAGCCGTAGCGATGGCTGGATGGAGCTTCATGAGTTACCAGAATATCAGCTTGCTGTGAAGCGAGTGTTTTGTAATGCTGCCAGAATATACTCGCATGGTGTTTGCGGGGAATTCCACCACGCCAGCGTTCTCCTTTGCGACAATTGAATAAGAGATCTTTGGGACTACGGAATTTTGGCACAGCGGGGGGCATCCAGATTTTGGCTCGGAAAACTCCGCCCAGTCCAGCTACTCGCTTGCCATCAATTTCGACTACACGACCATGTAGATTGTGGTGGGCAAGTTTGGAATTGAATAGGTTATCATACCACTGGTCTTGGTCAGCGTCATGGTTGCCGGGGATAAACCATACTTGAGTTTTGTCTAGTATGGCAGCCAGCTCTAAATCAAGCGATCGCTCTAGGTCATAATCTCCCAGCAAAACTACTGCCTTGGGAGAATATGTTTCTACCGCCTGAATAATCGCTCTGAAATCGCCGTGCGGATCTCCACCAAACAAAATCATGACGTTGACAATAAAACATCCTATTTATCAGGATCGTACTGTCCGCACTCAAGTCGGGAAATGTTACATTTCTAAATTATCTGCCCCCAGTTGGATTACACTTTGTTGCAGAATGCTAATGACAGCAAACATTGAATGGTAATTTCTATTTTTGGATAGCGCAGCAAAAAAAGGAGAACACTGTAGCAATGCAATTAAAAATACTACCCAACGATATGGTACGGGAAGATTTGAGTGATTATGTTGCCCATCTTCAACTACATATGGCTCTGCAAGCTCGAAATCTCGTTCCCACCCTTACCCAACAAGTAGTAGATAGCCGCGAACAGTTACTCCACCAAACCCAAGCAACTTTTGAAAAAATGGCTTCTCGCCAATCAATTTACCCCTACGGTCAGCAAAGATTATGTCCATTGTTGACAAAACTTAAAGTTTTTGCTTGAGAAATTTAAAATTTAAATTCAAAGACCTTGTGAGTTAAACAAAAATTGTCTAGCCACAAGGTCTTTTTTTTGAGGAGCAATGAGCAGGAGTGAGGAGCGAAGGAAAAGGTGAGAGTGGGAGAAATTATGAATTCCCTTGTCCCCTTGTCCCCTTGTCCTCTTGTCCTCTTAGCGCCTTTGCGTCTTTGCGTGACCAAAATCTAAAATCTGAAATTGGACAGACAACGGCATTTGCTATAAAACCGTTAATATAATGGCAGCGATCAACAATTGTTTGTTACTTCGCAGCTAAATAGTAGCCCGATGAACCATGACTTCAGTGCTTCCCCAAAACTCCAGCGTTGTCATCCGACCATTTCAAAACCGAGATCTGGAACAAATTGAACGACTCTATGCCGAGTCGTTCGAGGCGGAAAATTCAGTAGGAAATAGCGACCAAAAGCAGTTGCACTGGCTGCGTGGCTGGTACTGGCTGCTGAAGTTTTTCAGCGTCTTTCCCAACCCACTCCAGTACCGTTTCTGTGTCTACGTAGCAGAACAAAATCGGATGGTGCAGGGGATGATTAAAGTAGCGCCCTTCAACCGCACACGCAGTACTTGGAGGGTGGAAAAGGTTGCAGTTGATACCACCGTTCGCGCCCAAGGAATTGGCTCACAACTTTTACGCCACTGTTTTGAAGCAATTGGGGAGGCTCGCACATGGTTGCTAGAAGTTGACGTTAATGACAAAGAAGCACTAGCTCTTTACCGCCAGAATGGGTTTCAAACTCTAGCTCAGCTAACGTACTGGGAAATTAGACCAGAATTGCTTCAGGAATTGGCAATAGGCGAACCAGATCTGCCCAACCTTCTACCTGTAAGTAATGCCGATGCTCAACTTCTGTATCAGCTAGATACAGCATCTATGCCGCCCCTGGTGCGTCAAGTTTTTGACCGCAACGCAGATGATTTCAAAACCAGCTTGTTAGGTGGGCTGCTCGAAGGCTTCAAGCAGTGGATGACCAAAACAGAGGTAGTAAGTGGATATGTGTTTGAACCCCAGCGCAAGGCTGCTATAGGCTATTTTCAGGTGCGTGTGGATCGTCAGGGTAAACAACCCCATATGGCAACTTTGACAGTTCACCCAGCATATACCTGGCTGTATCCAGAGCTACTGTCCCAACTGGCGCGAATTAGCGGGGATTTTCCACCCCAATCTCTACGGCTGGCTTCGGCAGATTACCAACCAGAGCGGGAGGAGTATTTACAGCAAATTGGGGCAGATCGAATTGAACACACTCTGATGATGTCTCGTTCGGTTTGGCATAAGCTACGAGAATCTAAGTTGGTTTCCTTAGACGGGCTTCAATGGCCTGAAGTACTACAAGGTCTACAGCCTGCTCGCAAACCAGTTCCAGGCGGTATGTCTTGGGTAGAACGACGAGTGACTACGCCCCACTCCGTTCTTCACACCAGTTCATCTCATGAAAGTGCGGGGTATGTTAATAAATGCTCACCCGAAGCATTGCCACCATCGGAACCATCCCCACCGCAGTCAGAGAATGCTTGTGATTGAAGACGAGCGATCGCACTTACAGCCAAAAAGTCAACCCCAGAGCCTAATTTCAGCCCTGGGTTTGGATATTGGTCGCAAACGCATCGGCGTAGCAGGCTGCGATCGCACTGGTCTAATTGCCATTGGTCTAACCACCATCGAACGCAAATCTTTTGCCTCTGACATAGCACAATTTGAGCGCCTTGTCAAAGAGCGCTCAGTGCAAATCCTCGTCGTAGGTTTACCATATTCGATGGACGGAAGCATAGGTTTTCAAGCTAAACACGTACAAAAGTACGCTCAAAGGCTTGCCAAAGCTCTTAATTTGCCTTTGGTATATGTAGATGAGCGATTAACTTCCTTTCAAGCAGAACAAATGCTGCAAGCACAAAACCTTTCACCTTCTCGTAATAAAGGTTTGATTGACCGCAAAGCAGCAGCACTGATTCTACAACAATGGTTAGATGAGCGCCGTCGATTAAATACAAGCACTTGGGCTAATAATTGATAGCTACTACCAACAGCGTGATATCCTGACTATCTAGACAGCACTTTATACCAGCTTTCCCGAAGGCTGGCATTTTGAGCAATTGCAAAACGTCGCGTGATTGACAAATTAACAGTAATTTGATCTCTTTTGGCTATACAGGCTATGTTTTCATCTGCATCTTTTGAAGAAAATGAGAATTCCTCCGCAGGTTCGGTTACGCTGACGGATGAAGTAGGGCGCTCACTTGAGTGTTACGTCGAGCGATCGCTGTTTATAGAGGATCAAGAATACCTTCTACTCCTACCTGTTGACGCAGCAATTGAAATCTTCGCTTGGGAGAGTAATGGCGAAGACGAAGAAGCGATCCCAGTCGAAGACGACGCTACCATTGAGCAAATCTTTTCCACCGCCGAGGCTGTCTTAGCTGAGCAAAATCTGATCCTCAAGCGTACTGCTTTTGCCTTAACAGTTGCAGGCGAATTACCTGCGGTTGAAGACACAGAATTATTTACCCTGGAAATTGAAGATGAATCAGACTCTTTAGAACCAGAGCAATTACAATTACTTGCCAGTTTTTACTACGAAGAGCAAGAATACTCAATCTACACTCCTCTCGATCCACTACTATTCTTTGCTCGGTTGAATAGCTCTGGTCAACCTGAGTTACTATCTCCAGAAGAGTTCCAAAAAGTACAGCCGCTATTAGCAGAGCAGCTGTTTGACGAACTCGAAGAATAGCATAAACTACTGCCAAGAGCAAGTAGTTGTTGAAGGCAACTAGCATAAAAGTGGCGTGTGAAAGTTTTGAAGTTACGATTAATTTTGGGTCTGCTACCAGTAGCTCTAGGAATAGGTGCATTATCCGGCTGGAGTTGGTGGAGTCGAGAAAGTAGTCCAATTCAAAACGCAGCAACAGCAAATGCAACAGCAGTACAAGTGCGCATTCCCCCAGGTACAGCATCTGGACAAATCGGACAAAAGCTAGAATCAGCTGGAGTAATTCGCTCCACCCAGGCTTGGGATTTATGGGCGCGATGGCTAAACTGGCAAGACCCCAACGGCGGATTTAAAGCGGGAACTTATCAACTATCCCCAAAAGAGCCTCTATCTGAAATAGCAGATAAAATTTGGCACGGTCGAGTTATACAGCAAACCTTCACAATACCTGAAGGCTGGTCAAGGCGGCAAATGGCAGCTTACTTTGAAGCACAAGGATTTTTCTCGCAAAGCGAATTCTTAGCAGCAACAAGCCAGATTCCCCGCCAAGAGTTTCCCTGGCTACCCGCTGATCTACCTCATCTGGAAGGATTTTTGTACCCAGATACTTACAAGATAAATAGCGGTCGAATTACGCCCCAAGCCATCGTCGAGCAAATGCTCAATCAATTTCAGACCGTAGCACTACCAATTTATCAACAAGGTAAGAACTCGTCTAATCTTGACCTCAAGCAATGGGTGACTCTTGCTAGTATCGTCGAAAAAGAAGCAGTCGTACCTGGGGAGCGATCGCGTATTGCTGGAGTATTCACCTCTAGACTACGTAAGGGAGTACCACTGGGGAGCGATCCTACTGTAGAATATGCTCTCAATATCCGTCAGACAGTAGATCAGCCCTTAACTTATGCACAAGTAAACACGCCTTCTCCTTACAACACCTATCGGAACATTGGATTACCACCTACTCCCATCGCTAGCCCTGGTATAGCAAGTTTAAAAGCAGCACTCCATCCAGAAAATACTCCTTACCTCTATTTTGTAGCGCGATACGATGGCACTCATGTGTTTAGTCGCACCCTAGCCGAGCATAGTGCAGCCCAAGCAGCTATCCGCAAGCAAGTAGATTCCCAACCAAAAAACTAAAGGGGAAAGGGAAAAGGGAAAAGGGAAAAGGGAAAAGGGGTAAAAGATGATGAGAAGATGAGGAGAAGCGGGAGAAATTCTCCCCATACCCTCATCCCCCCATCTCCCCAGTCCCTCTGCCCCCCAGCTCCCTTTTGCTCCCTTTTGCTCCCTCTCCCCCTCTCCCCCTCTCCCCCTCTCCCCTTCTTCTAGCCACTAGCCACTTATATGCCTTGGAACGAACTGTTACAGCCTGACTTAATCCTAGAAGACACAGTTTTGAATCTTACAACCGAGATTATTGAGCAATACCAACTTAAAGGACTAGTACTGGATGTTGATGAAACACTAGTTCCCATCAAAGCAACAGAAGCTTCGGCAGCACTGCAAGAATGGGTAGAGCAAACCAGAAAAGTGGTAAAGCTATGGCTAGTGAGTAACAATCTCAGTGATACACGCATTGGCGGTATTGCTAAGTCCTTGAATCTACCTTACATCCTTGGTGCAGTCAAACCTTCTCGACGCAAATTAAGACGGGCGGTGCAGCAAATGAATTTGCCAGTCGAGCAGGTAGCAATGGTTGGCGATCGCTTGTTTACTGATGTGCTTGCCGGAAATCGCTTAGGTATGTTTACTATCTTGGTTGAACCAATCGTCGATCCTGGTGAAGCTGTCCGCTCCTATCCTGTACGTAGCTTTGAAGTCTTGGTATCCCAGGTCTTGGGAGCCTCAATCACCCCCAAATCTACAAAAATTAACAAACACTAATAAATCTTCACATAAGTAAATATTAAGAAATAATTAAGCCAATATGTCTTTTGGTAGATTTATGAGAATATAATTGAAGTTAATAAAGGGTCCAGCCAATAAAGACCCAGCCATAAATCTCTACCTATAAATTTCTAAAGCGTCAGCCCTCAAACATAGAGGAACTGGCGCTTTATAATTGAGGGGCTAGGGGCGGTCGGCTAGGGGCTGGGGAGAGGGGGAGATGAAAGAATTAAATATTCTGTCGTGGGTCGATCTTCGTGGGTCTCCTTTCCCCTTTTCCCCTTCCTAGCCCCTAGCCCCTAGCCCCTAGCCACTAGATGATGTCGCAAACGATTGTTGTCAAAATTGGTACTTCCAGTCTAACTGTGCCAGAAACAGGATTGCTGGCGCTCTCTACCATTGCTACTTTGGCGGAAACGTTAAGTCAGTTGCGTCGGCAAGGTGATCGAGTAATTTTGGTTTCTTCGGGAGCTGTAGGAGTAGGCTGCGCTCGTTTGGGACTAACCGAAAGACCCCGCGCGATCGCACTCAAACAAGCAGTAGCAGCAGTCGGTCAGGGGCGCTTAATGCGTGTCTATGACGATCTATTTACTACCCTGCAACAGCCAATAGCCCAAGTCCTCCTTACTCGTAGTGACTTAGTGCGGCGCAGCCGTTATCTAAATGTCTCTAACACATTTGAAGCACTGCTGGAACTGGGAGTAATTCCCGTAGTGAATGAAAATGATACGGTAGCAGTCGAGGAATTAAAATTTGGAGACAATGACACCCTCTCAGCACTAGTTGCTAGTCTAGTAGAAGCAGATTGGCTGTTTTTGTTAACTGATGTAGATCGGCTTTATTCAGCCGATCCGCGTTCTTTCCCTGATGCCCAACCAATTACTTTAGTCAAACATATTGAGCAATTAGCTCAATTGCAAATACAAACAGGCACTCAAGGTTCTGGGTGGGGAACTGGGGGCATGGTAACAAAAATTTCAGCCGCGCGAATTGCCATTGCTGCGGGTGTGCGTACAGTCATTACTCAGGGAAGGTTCCCGCGCAATATTGAAAAAATTTTGCAGGGGGAACCTATAGGTACTCAGTTTGAACCCCAAACCCAACCTAACAACGCTCGTAAACGCTGGATTGCCTATGGTTTAATTCCTGTTGGTAAGCTTTTCTTAGATGACGGAGCAGTTGCAGCAATTAGCGGGGCGGGTAAATCTTTGCTAGCAGCCGGAATTACTGCTGTTGAGGGAGATTTCGACGCTCAAGAGGCGGTACAGTTATGCGACAAAAACGGTG
The DNA here is from genome assembly GCA_964248365.1 of uncultured Chroococcidiopsis sp. Classification (GTDB taxonomy): domain Bacteria; phylum Cyanobacteriota; class Cyanobacteriia; order Cyanobacteriales; family Chroococcidiopsidaceae; genus Chroococcidiopsis. The sequence goes on from CAXTYC010000007.1 coordinate 74,717, forward strand.
GGGAAGTTGCCAGAGGAATTGTCAACTATAGCAGCGCCCAACTGAAGCAGATTCGTGGACGACACTCTAGAGAAATATCTGCCATTTTGGGTTACGCTGGTGCAGAAACTGTTGTCCACCGTGATAATCTAGTTTTGATTTAATAATTTTTCTAATATTTTTCGCTCCTAGGCAGCAGCCCAGAAGCGAGAGTAAATTATTGCGTGGCTCTAAAAGTATTAATTTGCTGGCGAATAGAATCGGTCTTTGCTAGTAAATCGGTTTGTGCGATCGCACTTTGTTCTTTCGTAGCCATCCACTTGAGCTTAACCGTTTGATTTGCTGCTTCCTCATCTCCTAAAATTAGGCAAGCAACTGCCCCGCTACGATCTGCACGAGTAAATTGTTTTTTAAAGCCGCTACCACTAAGATCTAATTCAACGCTAAACCCAGCCATCCGCAGCTTGTGAGCTAAAATCAGAGCTTGGGGTTCAGCCAAATCGCCTTTAGAAACCACGTAGAAATCTAACGTTGATAGAGGTGATGCTTTCAGCTTTTGTAGTAGTATAATCAGGCGTTCTAAACCAATTGCCCAGCCTACAGCAGGCGTATCCGAGCCACCCAACTGAGCTATTAAGTTATCATAGCGACCGCCACCACAAACGGTTGCTTGCGCTCCCAAATCATCAGAGAGAATTTCAAAAGCTGTGTGGGTGTAGTAGTCTAAACCTCTTACTAATCTAGAATTAATCTGATAGTTAATTCCCAGATCACTCAACAGTTTCTGTACCCGCTCAAAGTGTTGCTGAGAGTAAGAACCGAGATAATCTAATATACTGGGAGCATTTTGGGCAATTTCTTGTGTGCGGTTGTCTTTACTATCTAGAATCCGTAGGGGATTACGACCCAAACGATCCTGGGAATCTGGATCTAATTCTTCTTTGTAAGGCGTAAAGTAATCAACCAAAGCTTGCCGATAATTCTGCCTATCTTCTAAATTTCCCACCGAGTTGATATCTAGGTACAGATTTTTCAGCCCTAGGGTTTGAAGTATATCGGTAGCGATCGCAATTACCTCAACATCTGCTCGTGGATCGGGACTACCTATAACCTCTACGCCTAATTGGTGAAACTGCCGCTGTCGCCCTGCTTGAGGTCGTTCGTAGCGAAACATTGGTCCAGTGTACCACAAACGTTGTACACCGCCAGAGCTATCAAGACCATGTTCAATTAGCGATCGCACTACTCCTGCTGTACCTTCAGGACGCAGGGTAATCGAGCGATCGCCCCGATCCATAAAAGTATACATTTCCTTTCCTACTACATCAGTAGCTTCCCCAATACCTCGCTCAAACAATGCCGTTTGCTCAAAAATCGGGGTACGAATTTCCCGATATGTAGCTCTTGTCAAAATATCTCGCGCCGTTGCTTCTACCCATTGCCAATAGGCAACTTCATCCGGCAGAATGTCCCGCGTTCCGCGTAATGCCTGAATTTCACCCATTAATTCTTAACGTAACTTTGCTCTTTCTCCCTGCTTTGCCCAAGAACCATTTACTATTAGCCTAAGAATTAATTACCTCTAAAGCACCGTAAAGGTTCTGATAGTAAGCCAAAATTTGGTCTACTAACTCCCGACTCTCCAAGCCAGTTGTTGGAGCGTACCCAATCCACAATCCGCCAACCTGACTTTGATTGTAATCAAACTGCTGGGATGTTTGTGGGTATAAACCTGTTTCTACCCCATCGACTTGACGTAGATGGGCGGAGATTTCCCTATACACTGCCAGAGGCAAACTAGGAAACCTAATTTCATACTTTAACTTACTATCTTGCCTTGTTTGCATTTTCATTATGGATTAAGTAGGTGCGATCGCATTTGTAATTTTCAGATCTTGCACTCCCTGTTCTTGAAACAGGCAAAATGCCTGTTCCACTAGAAACAGCTTTTAGCTTTTGTCAGATAGGAACCTCCAGCCTGCCCTCTTCAAGATGCAAAATGTAAGTAATTATTAACAGGCTCAAGGCAGTTAATTCCCTAAAAGAGTTAATACTGTGTTCCCCCCTTAAGAAGGGGGTTAGAGGGGATCGAGATCCTATTTTTAGTGCGTAACTCCTGATTAATTTACAATTCACATTCAATGTGAATTAGCATAACTCGACGCAGGTAGTATTTAAAGACAATTTCGTTCCCAGGCTAAGCTTGGGAACGAGGAATAAGTCAGCTAATACACGGATTTACGATGCCCAGATTTTGGATTGATACTGTCGGCTTTTCAAATGGGGCTTGAGGATGCCCTGATTAACAATGCCCAGATTTGTGCCGATTGCAACCGATAGGGCATGAACCGATTAACTCTAATAGACCTCTTGCACGAATGACCTGTAAGGGCGGGTTAAGACACTATCTCAAAATAGTTTAACTGCCAGTTGTATCAGCGCTACTGCGACGGCTTTACTGTCTAGCACGAAACGAAAAAACTGCGTCACCGATTTGGACAGGCGCGATTGTGGATGTTGATGCTGTACTCAATACTATCTCCCGCAGCCGATTCATCTGCCCAGCAACAATCCTAAGATGCGGTCTTGGTAAAGTTGCCTCCTTTAGGAGCTTGTTCCAAAGTGTCTGAGAACCATTTGATTCTACGATGACTGTATGAACACCTGTGATCTGATACCTGCCACCCCTTTGTGCTGTAAGTTTCTCACTTGCCTGTTTGCGAATCTGAGCGATGTCACAGTGGTAGTGACAGATCAAGCACATTGACTGCCCACCAGTGTGAGAGACTACTTTTCGCAACTGCTGTGATTTCAGCAGCAGATTTGACAACTGCGATATGGCTCTAGCCAACAGATTATCAGCACCCAGCATTCCCAGTGTGTATGGAGCAGGCACAGGTGTGTCTAACAGACCTTCGAGCAAGGTTGTAGACCAACTCCATGAAATGCCATTATCAATAATTGAGGTTTGTAGCGGTAGAGTGTGGCGGATTCCAGCTTGTTGAAGCCAGGTTATTGTGTCCCAAATATTTAAGCAAGACTCAAAAGCAATTCCGTATAAGTAAGGGCAAGCAACTGGCTCAGTCCCAATTTTCAAGAACTCGACATCTAGATTACCGATGCGAATCAAGCCACTGGTAAAATCGCCATAGTCTCGCACAGGTCTTATAATTGGCACGTCGAGGGCAGCAGCAGCATATTCGAGATCCTTATGCGGGTAAGCAGATCTAACAATTACATGGTCAATCGCTACTAGGATCATCGTTTATACCGCTATTATGAAAGACTTAGAGGCTATCTCAAAACTGCACAATCGATGATATCCCTCATTATCTCCCTTTTTAAGAGGGACTTAAAACTAGGGCAAGGGGGAGCTGACAAGGGCTAAAAGGGTGAAAAGATAGATTCTAAGTGAATATCTTTGATAAATGTTGGGTAGGTAGGGAGCCGTGAAGCTTCTTACCTACCCGACACAAGTCTAATCTAAAATCTAAAATCGGTAATCAAAAGATGAGCTACTCAGCGGCGATTGAGAATTCGGGATATCATTTGTTGTCTATAAGTTCTTGCCTCGCTATTTGATTTGGCTGCGGCTGATGAGCCAGTCGAGTGCGATGAGGAGTGGAGTAATTGAAATATCAGTTTTTGCCTATGTATTCTTGCCTGATTAGTTGATTGTTGGGCTGGCGATGGAGTACGAACTGCTGGTGGTGGAAAATCTGGCTCTTGCACAGCAGCTGTCGATTGTTTTGGTAAATAATTGTTTGATTCTAGCTTTGGCGATGGAGTACGAACTGCTGGTGGTGGAAAATCTGGCTCTTGCACAGCAGCTGCCGATTGTTCTGGTAAATTATTGTTTGATTCTAGCTTTGGCAATGTTCCAGTGCTAGGTGGTGGTGGAAGATTAGGTAGTTGTTCTATTTTTGAGTTACTTTTAAGTCCTTTAGTTGGCGGCAGTTGAGGAACTGGAATGGCGGCGGTGGAAGAGTTTTGTAACAGACTGTTGAATTGCGCGCTAGACGATGGGCTACTGGTTTGCGACAGTGGGGAACTCAGGATAGCAGCTGTAGGTTTACCTGGTTTGTCTTTTTCTTCTGGCGCAGCTGGTTCATCGCCTACTGCTCTAGTAACTTCTATGCCGTTTTGCTCTAGAATTACTACTGGCTCAGAGCCTGGAGACATTTCAATTCTTTTTACTAATACCTGACCATCCGACAGCCGTTGTCCCACAGTTACATATCGACTTGTCGCTTCAGTCGGTACTTTGACAATTGCTTGAAGTTCATTAGCGACTTCCACTACACCCACAACAGTAACGCCTTTTGCCAAATCTGGTTGTGGTGGTTGAATCGGTGCAGGAGGAGGCAATGGTGTTGGTTTTACAACAACCGGTTGCGGTTGCGGTGGTTTAATTGGAGGTTTAGGTATAGGAACAACTTTTGGCTTCGCAATAACTACCTTCGGTATTGTGAACAGCCCAGCAAATGGGTCAGGGCGACCCTGTTGCACTTGTTTTGTCCGCTGGTTAGCGTTGGTTGGTGGGATTAATCCAGCAGCAGAGGAAAATCCAGGCGTGGGAGGATTTTGTGCCACTATTGTTGGCGTAGCTGGTTTTTGAGGAGTTTGAGGCGCAGACTTTTCAACTTTGTCAGTTGGTTTAACAGTAGGTTGAGCAGTAGGTTGAACAGTAGTACTAGAAGTATTTGAGTTGTTTTCTGCTCTACCTGATCCACATCCAGTTATTGTCAGAGCCAACATTCCTACAAAGGTGGTGGTGATTGAAAGTCGATGCATTGCCCGTTCCTTAACAGCTAGATTCAAAATTAAACCAATGGAAACTTAATTATTAGACCTCTTGCAAAAGGTAACTTTTACAAGAGGTGGGAAAAGCTTAAAGGTTAAAAATATTTATACAATTCGTTCGCAAACCCTAGCTTTTTCCTTTTCCCCTTTGCCTTTAACCTTTTCCCAGCCCCAAGGACGTTGATTATTCATCGTTGCCAACCATCAATTTTTTTAATGCTGTCAGCCCCTTTTTAACACAACGAGAAACAGTTACAACACTAATACCTAATCGTTCTGCCACTTCTTTTTGGGTCAAATCATAGAAAAATACGAACTCTAAAACCTCGTGAGTTCGCTGCTCTAGCTGCACCAGAGCTTGTTGTAAGCGCATTTGGTCTTCTTGAGACAGTTGAAAACTGCGATATTGATGGTCAGGAACCATTTCTCCTAAAGAAGTTGACCCATCTTCATCATGCACGGGAGTATCCAAGCTTAGGGGAGAGCGATTAGCCCAGGCTAGTTTTATTTCCTGCCATTCGGCTACAGAAATTAAAAGCGCTGCTGCTACTTCAGTATCAGTTGGTTGACGGTTGTGCTTTGTACGCCATTCTTGGGTAAATCCCATTGCTTGTTGCTGTAAGGCAAGCCAGCGTCTAGGCATTCGCATCAGAACACCTTTATCTCGCAGATAGTGTTGAATTTCGCCCCGAATGTAAGGAACGGCAAAAGAACTGAAGGCATGACCCTTAGACAGTTCAAACCGTTCAATGGCTCTAATTAAGCCCATACAACCTACTTGCAACAAATCATCATAGCCTTCGGTACATTGATTACTCCAGAAGTGTGCTTCTTTCCTAACCAATCCCATGTTAAGTGTTACCAGTTGATTACGTATTGCTGCCGAGCGAGTTTGTTCATAGTCTCGCAGCAGTTGAACACTCTCACGCTTCAACTCAGGATTAATTGAAGTATAAGTCAAAACCATAAATATTAGTTAGTAAGTGATATTACTGGAGCTACTAATGCGTGTCACGATTGCTTTGTATAGCATTATGAGACAAACAATCAAAGATAGAAAAGGCGCTCAAACATTTATAAGAACATTACTAGCTATCAATGTAGTTATTTGTTTGATAGGATTTAAAAAGTCTCAATTGGTTTTTCTAGCTCTACTAAAACTGATTTTTAACAACAATTAAGGGTATAAACTTTTCTACAATTACTGCTACCGAAATTCCACTGATCTTTGATTGTGGTAGCAATTTTTCTACTGATAAACCCTTAAAATATAGCGGTTCTCGCCCCCTGTGAAGTACGGTTACTTTGGTAATGGGTAATGGGTAATGGGAAAGCTCGTCTTGGAGTGGGGGAATACCAGTTCCCAGTTACCAACTACCAATTACCAATCACCAACCGCCAGTTACCTTTTTCCGGCTTGCTCTGGATTAAGTATTTTTAATAGTGTGTAAAAAAAGGGGGCTAGATGCCCCCTGGTATGGGTTTTAGGTTAGAGCCTTCAAGAAGCTAGACCTTAGCCCTAAAATTCGATTCTCCTGACAGTTGACAGTTAACTGCTTTTAGGTTTGTGCCTGTGTTGGTTCAATCCGAGCATAAAATAGACCACGAAGCTTGACTTCCATAGCTTCTTTCGCTCCCATATCTGTATCAGAAGGCTGATCGCTCTCGAAAGTACCAGCAATTTCGCCTGTGCTGTTATCAACTTTAGCCACTCGGAGAGAAATTTTGCCTTTGCCAATTCCATGTTGCTTGGTATTAGCACGAGCAAGGTCTTCATCGTCGGCTTGACCTGGAAGCGCTACGGCATTGTCATAACCAGTGGTAACACCGCGTCCCTTGGGATCGAGGAAGTTAGCACTGCGATAGGATGGGACTCTAAAAGTACCTTCAAAGTCGGTGGAAGTGTTTATGCTAGTCAAACCTGGTTGGGTTTGGGCTTCTAAGCCTTTAACGGTAAACAGGAAAGGTACTCGCTCACCACCTGGTAATTGAACGGTAATAGCTTGGAAATCTAGACCATCTTGTTCCTTGAAGGTCAAGCTACCATCTGTGTTTACATCCAGTTTGCCTTGTACTTGGTCAATCGTGGAGGTGTAGCGAGTCAACAATTTACCAGCAATAAATTCTGCTTCTTGGCGTTTGTTGACTGGTTCTTCTTTAACAAAGAAAGTGGTTGGCTCTAAGCACATTTCAACCAATCTATAGGATTGATTTGAATCAATAGCGATCGAACCGCGAGTTGTTTCTCCCAACTGCGGACATTTGTTAGCAAGACCAGTGCCTCTGATCTGTTCATAAGTCATTAAGTCCTTACCACCTCCAGCAGTGTTGGAACCGCCGTCACTGCAAGCAGTTAGAAACCCTATACACAAAGCTACAAGTGCAACAATTAATGCGCGATACCTCATGGTCAACCTCAATTTTTAACTTCAGTATCTAACCAATAAAAATTCTGGCGATTGTAAATGAAAATCGGGCGAATATTGGCTTTCATTACCAAGAGTATAGTTTTTTGTTTGATAGACGAATACAAACAATTGCCTATATAGCAACTCTAATGATGCATGAAATTTTACCTGGTGGCTGTTATAAGTCCATAGTACGAGTGTCAAGCGCCCAAGCAAGGCTAAGCGTTTATATTTTTGACTCTTGATTAATAACTCTTAACTAATGACCACCACCACCAGTATTTCATGACTCAGATGAGATTGCTATAGTGCTGTGTTTGTAAGGTGTGAACCCCTACTAAACTTAAACACTTATCAACCCCTGGGACAAGCGCTCATATAGAATGATTCAACCGAGATCCCAATACAGAATTTTACACGGCGATGTCGCTTTTACAATGAGTTTTTAGCCCAAAAGCAGCGATCGCTCTTGCAGCGAAGTCTCTATTGTCCCCCAAGTCTTCCCTTATCCCTCAAATTGCCTCGCTTCTAGGTAATGGAGTTGGCGATCAAAATTAGGTAGAAATTCCGGTACATTGAAACTGACTAAACTTATAGACAGTTGTGGCGGGAATAGAGGCATGAGTTTGCAGCCAGGACAATTAGAGTTCAAGTTACAAAGTATTGCCACTGCTGTCCGTGCTTTGGCTGGGAGTTATCAGCAAGACAGTCAAGCTATTTTGGCTTTACTACGGCAGTTAGAGCAGTTGCATCGAGAAATTCGGGATGGGATGTTTCAAGCGTCTTTACCCGATAACCGTCAAGCTCTGTATGCGTTACTAAAGGATATTGAAAGCGAGGGTGGATGGCCTTACATTGAGCGAATGAAACTGCAATCCTTTTTAGGCTACTTACATTCACAGATAGAGGCAGAAGATGGCGATCGCCAAAGCCTTGAAACAACTGCCAGTGATGGCACTGTAGAATTGTCAGATGAGCGATCGCAAGCTTAGCAATTTGTGCTGGGTAACCGACACGGTGCGATCGCATCCTAAGTGTTTATTTTTAACGTTAATCTAGTGATATCTGGTAGTCTAGCTATTTTAGCTAATCGCGGGTATCTAATCGCGGGAAATGGGAAATTTTGATCGATACTGGAACAAGAAGCTTTAAGCAGAACACAGCGATGGAAATTCGAGCAACTAATACGCCACTCGTAGACTGGGCTGGGGATGCTCTTGCCCTAGGTTTATTTGAAGATGCTGTAGAGTTAACAGGTGAGCTAGCTGGGCTGAATGAAAGGAGCGCTGGTGTTTTAAACGAAGTGATTGCTGATACAGAATTTAAGGGTAAAGAAGGCAGCAGTACATTTACACGGGTAGGCGGTGGTAATGTCCGCAAAGTGATTTTGGTGGGATTGGGCAAACCTGATAGCTCGAAGTTAGACAACTGGCGACGAGCAGGGGCTATTGTGGCGCGGTTAGCCAAAAAGGAAAAATGCAAGACTTTGGGAATTAGTTTGCCCGTGTGGAATAACGATCCGGCTGCAACGGCTAGGGCAATTGCCGAAGGCGTGCAACTGGCTTTATTCCAAGACAATCGCTTTAAATCGGAACCAGAAGAAAAACCACCAGAGGTAGAACGAGTAGATTTGCTGGGATTGGGCGATCAAGATGAAGCGATCGCCCGTGCTAATCAAATCTGTTCTGGTGTAATATTGGCACGGGAACTAGTAGCAGCCCCCGCCAATGTGGTAAATTCAGTCACTATGGCAAAGACTGCCGAAGAAATCGCCTCTCAATATGGTCTAGAAGCAAAAATTCTAGAGTGGAAAGAGTGTGAAGAATTGAAAATGGGAGCGTTTTTAGGCGTTGCCCAAGCTTCTGACTTACCACCTAAATTTATTCACCTAACTTATAGACCAGAAGGTACACCTAAACGAAAGGTGGCAATTATTGGTAAAGGCTTAACTTTTGATTCTGGCGGTTTAAACATCAAGGGTGCTGGTAGTGGCATTGAAATGATGAAGATCGATATGGGCGGTGCAGCAGCCACTTTGGGAGCTGCTAAAGCGATCGCTCAGCTCAAGCCAGATGTGGAAGTACATTTTATCAGTGCTGTGACCGAAAACATGATCAGCGGTCGGGCAATCCATCCTGGGGATATTCTCAAAGCCTCTAACGATAAAACCATCGAAGTTAACAACACCGATGCGGAAGGACGCTTAACCTTGGCAGATGCCCTAGTGTATGCCGAAAAACTAGAGCTAGATGCGATCGTTGATTTAGCAACCCTTACGGGTGCTTGTGTAATCGCTTTGGGCGATGACATTGCTGGTTTGTTCTCTCCCGATGATGCACTAGCTGCCCAGCTAGAAAAAGCCGCATCTGCCGCAGGAGAGAAAATCTGGCGGATGCCAATGGAAGAAAAATACTTTGAAGGGCTAAAATCTGGTATTGCCGACATGAAAAACACAGGTCCCCGTCCTGGTGGCTCCATCACAGCGGCTCTATTCCTCAAGCAGTTCGTCAACAAAACCCCTTGGGCGCACCTAGATGTTGCAGGTCCAGTCTGGACAGAAAAAGACAACCCCTATGGTTCAGGAGCGACTGGATTTGGTGTCCGTACACTGGTGAATTGGGTGCTGAGCGACTAATTAGAGGCGCTATAGCTAGAGGAAGCGCGGGGCTAGAGGCTAGAAAAAGGCAGAGGGGCAAGGGGGACTCGGAGTCCCCGGTTCCGAAGGAACTGGGGATAGGGGGGGAAGAGGGGGCTGGGGGGAAATCTATTGCAGTTCTCCCCCTTGCTCCCCTGCTCCCCTGCTCCCACAGCGCCCCACAGCGAACCCTGCTCCCCTTGTTCCTTAGCTCCCGTCTTTTGGTTTTTGTTCTCCTTCCATCGCCTGTTGAATTACTGGACTATCGAGCAGTTCTTTTGCCATGTCCATAAATTTCAGGCTGTCTGGATGGACAGTCCGACGCTGCAACATTGGAATTTCTTCAGCATCAGAGGGATTGTTGTTGGGTATCGCTGGGCGATCTTCTTCTGAGTACATAATTCTGAGTTGAACTCGCCATTTACAGAATTGTATCGAGTTTTATCCTGAATCACATCTTGCTTCCAGGTAGAGTCAAAGGAGGGAGAACAGGGATACAGCAGTTCTGTGGGGGTAACTAACTTACTTGCTTTCTAGTTCTGATAAAATTCTTGCTGCTTCTGCACAAAGTTCGGCATGACGTTGACCGTTACTAGCAAGTAAACCACCCCATTGATTTACATCTTCCTGGTTGTACATCAAAGGAGTACCATCAAAATGAGTGAACTTGCCCCCAGCTTCTGTTAAAATTAGCTCTGGAGCGGCTAAGTCCCAATCTTTAGGAGCAGATTTACCGGATAGGGAAATATAAATATCTGCCTGCTGTTCGACAATCGTGGCAATTTTGCAGCCGATACTACCAATGAATTTTTGATTTTTACAAGGTAGCTGCTGCAATAGCTGGTTAAATCTTTCATCTCGGTGAGAGCGGCTGACAACTAAGGTAAAGTCTTCAATTACATTGCGATTTGATACCTCTAAACGGGTGATTTTACCATCACGAGTTTCTACAAATGTCCCGCCGCCTAAAGTTGCATAATATAATTTTTCAGCTTCAGGATAAGCAACTACTGCTACTACGGGGCGGCTGTTCTTAACTAGTGCAATGTGAATCGCATATTCTCCAGTTTTTTCAATAAAGTCTCGCGTTCCATCCAAGGGATCAATTATCCATACCCAAGGTTGACTGTGCGAATATGCTTGACTTTTATAAGTTTCTTCACTGATATAGGCAAATTCTTGTTCGCCTAAGTTGGTTTGTAGTCTATCGAGTATGTAATGATTGACAGCTAGATCAGCGGATGTTACGGGATCGCCTTGTTTATCTTGAATTTCTAAGTTGGCGTTTTGAAACTGACTAGTATAGTAAGAACGTAGCAGGTAGGATGCTCCCCAGCCAACAGAACGGGCGATCGCCAGTAGATCTTCTAAAGATTGCATATACTTCTCAAGTGTATAATTATTCTACGAATTTATTATGTATGCATCCATTGCCGTGTGCCAAAAAATTGACAAGCATAGGAAGCAATATTAGCGGATTTTGCTAGGGCATTGGTAAAATTGTCTTTGAGAATGTAATAACAAAAAGCACCGTGAAAAATATCACCAGCCCCTAAAGTATCAACCGAATTAATTTGTGGAACCTCTAAAGATTTGATCTTACCTTCACAAAGGAATTGAATTGGTTTTTCTCCTTGGGTAATGGCAATGTAAGGAATACTAAACTGGGAAAGATAGGTAAATACTTCATCTGTGGTGTGGCAATTGGGAGGATAGAAATTAGCTGAACAAATGGCGTAATCAACAAAAGGCAAAACTTTTTCAAACCCAGGCTTCCAACTCCCACCATCGATGACAACTGGAATATTACTGGCTTTAGCAAGACGAGCGATCGCTTCTCCCACAGCCATTTGATGTCCATCAATCAGTACAATATCAACTGATTGCAAAAGATCAGCAAGAATTTGATCGGGTTCAACTTGGTTTTTAACTGCATTGATAGAAATTACAGCCCGTTCCCCCCCAGGTGAGACAATGATAGAAGAAATTGGCGGTGGTTGAATTTGTCCAGGTGCAAGATCGGCGATCGCTACTCCATAACTTTCTAAATCTGTTCGGATCAGCTGGGTAATAGGATCAGCACCCACTATACCCAACAGCGTAGCCTGATTTCCCAGATGGCTGAAGGTGACAGCAGCATTAGTTGCGGGACCCCCAGCACAAACAATATAGTCAGAGGCGACAATTTTTTGGTTACTCTGAGGGGCGTATTCTGCCAAGTAGACCATATCCAAGGTGACTAAACCAACGAACAACCCGTGTGGGGATTTTAGGTTTTGGATTTTGGGTTTTGGATTAAACATTTGTCTTGTTGTCTTTATCCCCCTATCTTTTATATTCTGATTCCTTTACGGGGACACAGCTAAACCGCTACAACTGTTCACCTTCTTGATGAGAATGACACAGCCAAAACCAGGAACACTTTATATAGTAGGGACACCCATTGGTAATCTGGAAGATATGACCTTCCGAGCAGTGCGGATTTTGCAATCAGTAGATCTAATTGCAGCAGAAGATACACGTCATACAGGAAAACTCCTACAACACTTTCAGATTACAGCACCGCAACTGAGTTATCACGATCACAATCGCAACAGCCGCATTGGTGAATTATTAGAAAAGTTGCATCAAGGAAGTGCGATCGCTCTTGTTTCAGATGCGGGTATGCCAGGAATCTCCGATCCTGGGTATGAACTAGTTAAAGCCTGTATAGAAGCTGGGATAACAGTAGTGCCAATTCCAGGCGCTAGTGCAGCAATTACCGCCTTGAGTGCATCTGGACTGGCGACAGATAGGTTTGTGTTTGAAGGGTTTTTACCAGCCAAAGGAAAAGAGCGAAAAGAGCGCCTAGAATTTCTCACCTCAGAAAAGCGCACCATAATTTTCTACGAAGCTCCCCATCGATTGCGCCAAACTTTAAAAGATTTAGGCGAGGTTTTGGGAACACAAAGGCAAATAGTGCTGGCTAGGGAATTAACTAAATTGTACGAGGAATTCTGGCGAGGCAATATTGGAGAAGCGATCGCATTGTACGGACAAGGTAAAGCAATGCAACAACAGCAACGGGAACCCCAAGGAGAATATACCCTAGTAGTAGCGGGAACGCCCCCAGTCAAACCTCAATTATCAGAAGCAGAATTGAAATCTGAATTACACCAATTGATGGCTGCTGGAATTTCGCGATCCCAAGCTAGTCGTCAACTGGCAAAAGTAACTTCTGTCTCTCGTAGTCAACTTTATCAGTTAGCTCTGACTCTTCCCGCTATTGATAATTCTTAAGATTGAGGAGACCCACGACAGAAGACAGAAGTATGAAGTCTGAAGTATAAAGTCTGAAGTGTGAATCAATTATCAATTGTTCATTGTTCATTGATAATTGATTCCCTCGTCCCTTTTACCTTTTCCCTTTTCCCTTTTCCCTTTCCCCTTCTATACCGCCGATTTACGGCTACCCCGCCGTAGCAAAAACCCAGTTCCGATCATGCCTATACCTACCAACGTTCCATTAGTGCTTGGTTCTGGCACTTTTTCTGATGCCTGAAAAGAGCCATTCACTACAGCTTGACCTATTATGGGAGCAGTTGGATCGGGGCTGAGTGTGTAGCTATCGGAAAGAGTCAGTGTTCCCGCAGCACCGTTGAATCTGCCCGTACCGCCAGTGATAGTTATAGTACCAAAAGCAGACGCTGTGAGGTTTTGTAAGTCAGATGAAGCAGTAGCGGTACTGGTTCCGATTAAACTATCATCGCCGCTGCCAAAAAACCTGTCAGTTAGAATTGGTAAGCCTTCTAAACCGAATGCTGCTGCGTCTGGGCCAGAGGTGGACACACCAGTAACGGGGTCAAGCTGAGCGTAGTTCATGCTTGTCAGGTTAGTTAAACTGTAGGGGGCATTATCACTCTTACCTATGACATTTACAAGTGAGATACCAGGTGCGATTTCTTTAGAGGTGACTTCTAGGTTGTAGACTGCTTCAAACGGATAGGTAGTCTGCGCGATCGCCTTCACCCCACCTAATCCAAAGCCGATCAATGTCAGCGCTGCTGTAACAAACCCTACATTCTGTAAGCGAAGTTTCATTTTCGTTCCTCTTAGTAGTAAGAAGTGCTATTTTTGACAATTATTTTCTGGTAACTAAACCATAAATTGCCAAATGGCTATTTATTCTCGCTTCAGATTACCACGAAAGATTGCACCCACTTAGTAGCGAAGTATCATATCAATTCGTTACTCTACTTAGCCCAGACTTACAAAAGTCGTATTTTTACGCTTTGATAGTTTTTCAGGAATTCTTAATTATTTAACTTAAATAGTTAAAATCCGTCTTGTTGTGAATTGAGCAAACAGTTGATTTTGTTCTGGCAGGAATTTAGGTAGAAACTACGAGGTGTCCTGCTAAAAACTAAGTCAAGCTAATTAGAGAAGTTAGGTGTGATCGCCACAATAAATTAAGTTAGTATGACTAGAGTGCTAGGTATTATTTTAATCATTGCTGGAATTTACTTTCTAGGTCAAAATATAATCTTTGCTACTACTTACTACTTCAGTCTACCTGCTGTAGGTTCAGTTTTATCAATTATTGCTGGTATTATTGCTTTAGTATTTTTCCCAAGAGAAACTGGCAACTTGGGATGGATTTTTTTTGGCATCGGTATTGTACTAGTTTTCTTTAGCAGTGGAGTTATTTTAAAACCAACTAGCCTATGGAACTTCTTAGTTTCGTTTACTGCTCTAGCTGTAGGTTATAAACTGCTAAATAGGAGTAGGTTTAGATTTTAGGAAAGTAATTTCAATAGTAGCCCAGCAATGCCCACCATGCTACTGATAACTAGTTTTCAGACTTTCGTTACCAAGCCTTGACCTGGTAACGAGAAATAGGGATGCTCTGCATCCAACTACAGTCTACGATCTTGCTACTTAGATGGTTTCAAACTAGAGAACTCACAAATAGAATTAAATGAGCAATATCGGCAGTGATAACCTGGATTTGCTGGAAAAATTTTACTGAATTTACTTGGATTTTCTAGATATTTTTTTACATCTTGCTGGTGTTTTTGAGCCACCGTTGCTAGCGTAGTTTCAATCGCGTCTAATTGATTAGAACTTACTTCAATCAGCGCTGATTTTTTACACTGTTCTAAATTATAAAATGAAGCTACTGCTTGATATTTGGGATAAAGATAACGAGCTGCTACTAAATAAACTAATGCTTGCCGACGATCAAAAGCAGATTTACCAGTTTTGAAATCTAAAATATGTAGTGTCCGGTCTGATTCGGTAAATACACAATCCATCGTGGCATATAGCCGAAAATGGTAATTCTGCTGTGCAATCAAAATTGGTCTAGGAAAACCTTCTTCACCACTAGTCAATTCAATAATCTGTTTTCCCTCTAAAAATGGATCTTTATGATAGTTTTTCAGAATTTGTATCACTCGTTGCTGAATTTCAGCGGCTAATACGCCAAGTTTCAGCATCTTGGCGATTCTTTCTACGCCGTCTGGCTGAGTCAACAACTGGTGATGGTGATGAAATTCATAAACGCCTTTTTGGGCTAGTAAACCAATCCGCTGGGGAATGCTAGCATGAGCCAATAATGCCTTAACCGTTGGTTCTTTTTGCCGTGCTTTGATAAATCCCCGCTTCATTTGACAATGCCAGCGTTCTTGCCCCACTGCTGGGACAACTAAAGACCACAGGTGATAACTAGCAAAGGGTTGCCCAAAAATTGGCATCGCTGTTGAACCAGTGAAAACGCAGGTCGAAGCAAGAAGCAGACTATACTATTAATGATGAAGAGAAAATGGCAAGATTGGCAAACTTATGAGTCTTGGTAGCAAAAGGGACAAAATCAATTTGACACTGATTGATAGCTGGGAATTATTGTCAATGAATTGACCATCCCCAAGCTTGGGATGATACAGGCGATCGCTTATTACTTAGAAACAGCCTGTACCAAAGACAGAATACCTATCTTCAAAGCTGAAAAGTCCGCCTTAGTTCTTGTACTGACACAAGCAGATTGGACTGTAAAAATTACGCCAGCCGGATTGCCCCACTCTAGTAATTAGTTACAATACCCCTTACCTAAATTGTGCTGGGGGATTAATATTCGCCACCAGCCCTAGTCCAGTTCTATACTGTAAAATTAAGTATATTCCACAACTTGTGCTAGTTCTGCCACTCCTTACATGACTGATACTATTGTGGCAAAAATTGCTGGAGCAGATGATAATCCACCTGGCAATAGCTTTTGATCCTATTAAAATATATGAAATTTAGCATTTAGCTAACAGCGCGCCAGCTAATTGCTAATCGCTATAAATATGAAAACTCTTGCTAATTTGCTTACGTTGATAGTTTTGGCAGCCTGGGTAGTGGCGATCGCTATCCTCTCCGTCCAAAACGCCACCCCAGTATCTCTAAAATTTCTTTCCTTCCAGTCAATTCAACTGCCTGTGGGTTTAGTGTTAGCCTTTAGTGCGGGTTTAGGGATAATTGGTATAGCACTAACCCAACCTTTATGGAGTCTAGGTAGTTCTGGGAATCAATCAGACAATGACCTAGATGATGATTTTTCCTTTGATGAATAAGAAAGGGGCTGGAGACTGGGGGCTAGGGACTAGGGGAACTAGAAGAAAGAAAAAGGTAAAAGGGAAAGGGGAAAAGGTAAAAGGGTAAAGAGGTATTGCGGTAAAGGAGACCCACGACCCACGACAGAATATTTAATTCTTTCATCTCCCCTGAATGCCGCCAAAAGCCCCCCTGCTCCCCTGCTTCCCTAATGTGAGTCTTGTTGGTAGGTTTGAGCATAACGCCGTTCTGGATCGATGCCTTTAAATGTGGGTGGTAACCAAACTCGAACTACCAACAGTGCTGCTAGAACCATTAAAAAGGCACAAGCGGCTAACATTTGGCTCCAAGGTACTTCCAACACTCCCCGTACAATCACTTCTCGTAGCACAGATACTATAGATACTTCTACCGCTACGCCAATAGATACCCGCTGTTCTTGCAAGTAAATAATCAGTAGTCGAAACAACTCGACCAAAATCAACAAAAATAGAATATCTGCCGTCACAGCGTGGAAGTTTACAGGAGGCAGCATCAGCAAGAATATTCCTCTTAGCTGGATCACCATGACGCAGAACAGACCGATACACAGAGAAACTACAATTAAATCTTGAATGGTTTCAAGGCTACGTATGAGCAAATTACGATTCAAGGTTTCATACCAGGGACTTAATGGGTTCTTCAAAGGCTGCTGCATCTAAAACTTCTCCTGTCTGTGTCATTGGTTTTTCATTATGCTTAGAATACCTTATAGTAAAACTTTTTAACATCAAAATATATTATGCAAATAATCATTTCAACTCAAGAGTGTTTCCAACCGATTTGACAAACTTATAGATTTTTGGGTTTTAAACAATGTAACCACCCTAAGACAGATTCTTTGCAAGGCGCTTCGATGATTTGATAAGAAAAAAGTTTTTTGAGGCTAAATTTTATGAAAGCTCGATACCTAACTTTTATTGGTACGGCGATCGCTATAGCAATCAGCAATAGTGCTGTTGCCCAATCAAGTACCATACCTGGAGAAATCAAGCTTTCACAAGCACAAACTGGTTCCCCTCAAACTCCGGCTCAACCAAATTCCAGCCCCTCTACTAACACTGCTCCCGCACCAAGAGCAGTACCACCACAAACTCAACAAGCTCCCCAGACTCAAGTAAGTCAAGCGGAACTGCAAAAGTTTGCTAACGCTGTCAAAAAGATACAGCCAATTCAACAGCAAGCTCAGACACAGGTAGCGCAAGTAATTAAGCAGCAAAACCTGAGCGAACAAAGGTTCGGGGAAATTTATCAATCTCAACGAAATCCTCAAGCACAGCCAACGGCAAAAGTTACCCCAGAAGAAAAGAAAAAATTTGAACAAGCCAGCGCTCAAATTCAGAAGATTCAAGAAACAACTCAGTCAAAAATGGAGCAAGCTGTTCGGGGCGAAGGGCTAGAAATACCGCAATTTAATAAGATTTTCCTAGCTATCAGACAAAACCCAGAACTTTTGCAAAAAGTGCAGCAAATGATTAAGACTTCAAGTTAATTCAGGAGTCAGGAGTCAGAAGGCGAGAGGAACCAGAGGCGAGAGGAACTAGAGGAACTAGAGGAATCAGAAAAAGGGAAAAGGTAAAAGCTAATTTCCCCTTGTCCCCTTGTCCTTTCCTAGCCCCTAGCCCCTAGCCCCTAGCCCCTAGCCTCTCATTTAGTTTCCATCCAATTTTGCCCAGCACGTACATCAACTACTAGGGGTACACTTAGTTCTAGAGCTGATTCCATCAGTGAACTGATCTGAGGCTGAAGTTCCTGCCATTCATTGGGGGGAACTTCAAATACTAGTTCATCGTGAACTTGCAATAAAAGACGCGCTTGGTAAGAATGCAAAAGCTGGTGTAGTCTCGCCATCGCAATTTTAATAATATCGGCACTGGAACCTTGAATAGGCGCATTGGCAGCAGCTCGTAATAATCCTGCATCATTAGCAGACAAACCACGTAGGTTATCAAGATCGATTTCTTCTGGTTTGCAGTTTCTAAGCTGACGTAGGCGATCGCTGGTAAAATTGAAATAACGGCGACGACCTAAAATTGTTTCCACATATCCCCTTGCGATCGCTTCCTGTTGTATCCGCTGCAAATAAGCAAATATCTTGGGATATTGCAGGTTAAACCGCTCAATAAATACCTTACCTTCTGCCGCCTTCATCCCAGTTTCTCGCGCAAACCGCTGAGCGCCCATACCATAAATTACGCCAAAATTGATTACTTTCCCTAAACGGCGTTCCTCTGACGTTACAGTTTCCTTTTCAAACAGCAGCCGCGCCGTTACCGTGTGAATATCCTCATTGTTTCGATAAGCCTCGACTAAGACGGGTTCTTGACACAAGTGCGCCAAAATTCGCAACTCAATTTGCGAATAATCAGCAGCTACCATTAGCCAACCAGATTCTGGAATAAAAGCCTTACGAATCTGCCGACTAAAAGCTGTACGGATCGGAATATTCTGTAAATTCGGGTTAGAAGAAGACAAGCGCCCCGTAGATGTAGCAGCTTGGTTAAAATCTGTATGCACCCGCTGGGTATCTGGACGCACCAAGGCTGGTAATGCATCCACATAGGTAGACTTTAACTTAGATAGAGTACGATATTCTAAAATCGCATCAACTACCAAATGATCGCCTTGCAGCTTTTCCAAAGTTGCTGCGTCAGTAGAGTAACCAGTTTGGATTTTACGCGACTTTCGGCGGTCTAACTTCAGCTTGTCAAACAGTAGTTCACCCAATTTCTTTGGGGAACCCAAATTAAATTTTTCCCCAGCTACTGCGTAAACTTGCTCTTCCAGTGCGGCTAAATCCTTTTCTAGCTGTTTCGAGAATTCCCGCAGATAGTCAGAATCAATTCTGATTCCAGAGTATTCCATTTCAGCCAAGACTGGCTCTAGGGGTTGTTCCACCTCTAGTAATAGCTTGTGCAAAGCTGGAACTTGATCTAACTGAGTTCGTAACTTCGACACCAAGCCAAACGTGACATAGACATCCATACCGCAGTAATCTGCCACACTGGGAATGTCTACATCTGCGATCGTTTTATCTTTGGGGACTAAATCTGTGTAACTTCTGGGAGTTAAACCGAGGTAACGCTGTGCCAGATCGCTTAGATTATGACTACTATCTGGATTTAGGATATAGCTAGCTAGCATCGTTTCAAAAACAACCCCAGCTAATTTAATTCCTTGAGTGCGTAGAACCAGACGATCAAATTTGGCATTTTGTAGAGCTTTGGGATACTTATCGCTTTCCAGAATCGGACGCAGGGTATCTAAAACCGTAGCTAGATCAAGATTATCTCCCTTTGCGTGACGGATAGGTATATACGCCATATCTGTTGATTCGGAACCCCAGCAACAGCCAATACCTACTAAGAACGCATCTCGTGGCTCTAAATCTGTAGTTTCAGTATCCCAAGCAACAGGTGTAGCCAAGGATGTAAATTTTTGTAGACGCTTAACCAGCTCGTTTAATTTAGCCGCAGTATCAATAATCTGTGGTTTAATTGGCGAAAGGATTTGTTTTTGACTAGCTTCAGTATCAGCAGCACTGAAAAACCAAAGATCATCATCTGATTGGTAATTGGTAGTTGGTAATTGGTAATTGTCTTCCTTATCTCCTGATTCCTGACTTCTGACTTCTGACTCCTCGTTAACACCTCCAAAACGCTGCTGGAGAGAGTTAACTTTGCCTAAGAAAGATTTGAACTCTAGCTTTTCTAGGATTGGTTCTAGAACAGAACGATCAAAACCCTGGAGCTTACAATCTTCTAGATTAATTTCCAAAGGTACATCTAGCACTAGCTGAGCCAGATGACGGGAGTGATAGGCTGCTTCTTTACCCTCTTCCAGCTTTTTTTTAGTAGCTCCCTTAATTTGATCGAGCGAAGCATAAATGTTGTCCAGATCATTGTAGGTACTAAGTAGCCCGACGGCTGTTTTTTCCCCAATTCCCTTGACTCCGGGGATATTATCAGAAGCATCTCCACATAGAGCTTTGTAGTCTACTACTTGGGATGGTAAGACACCCAACTTTTCTTTAACCTGCTCTACTCCAAACTCGGTGGGACCCGTGCCACCGCGTTGGATAAATGTTGTACTAAGATACAGAACGCCTATTTCTTTTTCTGGGTCGATCAATTGAAATAGATCGCGATCGCCCGTCAAAATCTTAACTTGATATCCAGCCGCACTCGCCTTTAAAGCCAGAGTTCCCAACACATCATCAGCTTCAAACCCTGGAGCCGTCACAATTTGTAAATTCAACCCCTCTAGCAACTCGTGCAGATTTTTCAAATCAGGAACAAAATCGGCTGGTGTCCCTGGACGATCTGCTTTATAGGTATCATCAGCTTCATGACGGAAAGTAGGTAAACCCAAATCAAAAGCAACAGCCATTGCTTCCGGCTGTTGGGTAGCCATTACTTCCAGCAGTGACTTCAAAAAGCCAAAACACACACTAGTAGGAATCCCACTCGTCGTCCGCAGTCCCCCATCTTTTCCTTTAGCAAAAGCAAAATATGAGCGAAAAGCCAAAGAGTGACCATCTACCAGAATAAACGTAGGACGAGTCATCGAGTCAGAAGTAGCCGCAGGATTAGAACTAGATACTTGAATCATAAAAATATTCTAGCTATTTGCCCCAATCAGCAGACCTTCAATTTACTCTTCCCTTAATATCCAAAATCCTGGCATCAAAACGCAAAGACACAAACAAACTTTTGCGGCTTTGCACCGGACACTTTGCGTGGGCGGGGGAACCCCCGCACGCAAGTGTCCTCGTCTTTGCGCGACAAAAATCTAAAATCTATAATTCCAACTGAGCTAACTTCAGCCAAGAGGAATCATTTACTTGACAATTATTATTATTTAAAATTAATATAGTAGATTGGCTATCTAATTCCTGCTCGGATCAGGTAGACCCATGAAAAAAGCTGGAATCGAACCCTTGAGGTGTAACCCAGCTACCTGTACGGCAAAACCAATCATCAACCCATGACTTACGCAATCATTGAAACTGGCGGCAAGCAATTTAGAGTCGAAGCGGGTCGCTTCTATGATATTGAACTACTACCTGTTGAACCTAACGAGACAGTCACCATCGAAAAAGTTTTGTTAGTGCAGCATAACGACGATGTAACCATCGGACAACCGTTTGTAGAAGGAGCGACGGTAGAAGGCACAGTAATGCGACACCTCAGAGGGCGCAAAGTGCTTGTTTACAAAATGAAACCCAAAAAGAAAACCCGCAAAAAGCGGGGGCATCGTCAAGAAATCACCAGGTTGATGATCAACTCGATTAACCTAAATGGTTCAGCGTTAACCTCCCAGACAGCTGCAACACAGCCAGAGGTAACTGAACCGCAAGCCGATACACCTGAAGAGACTGCATCAACTGCGTCAGAATAAAGAATAGTTGAGATAATTCACGCTGTTCTATTCAAATCGCTAAAAGAACACAAGAGGAAACAATGGCTCATAAAAAAGGAACTGGTAGTACTCGTAACGGTCGTGACTCTAATGCCCAACGACTTGGCGTTAAACGCTATGGCGGTGAAGTTGTGCGGGCGGGTAATATTCTCGTGCGTCAGCGTGGCACTAAATTTCATCCAGGCAATAATGTCGGTCGTGGTAGTGATGATACATTATTCGCCCTGATTGACGGTGTAGTGACATTTGAAAGAAAAGGCAAAACCAGGAAAAAGATAAGTGTTTACGCAGCACCAACCGCAACTGAAACTTCATCTGAACAGACAACAGTTGCAGTTGCCTCTTAAATCTTGGGATTGATGTGTGGAAAAAGGCTACTGCTATTTAGCAAGTAGCCTTTTTAATTAATTCCTAATTCTCCCTTTTGCTCCCTCTGCCCTCTTAAAAGCTTCTAATAGCATTTGGTTTTATGGCTGCTACCAACGAATTGCTAAAACGCCTCTTGGTACTAAGGGTTTAAAGAACAAATTCTCAAAGGACAACGGATAAGTTGGTTAAGAGCGCCCCTAAGCATTTCCCAATCCGTCTTGAAAAGTTTGGCGCAAGCCAAACCGACACCTAAGCCAGCCAGCTCAACGCGCAAAGCGCGCTTGGTACTGGCTCAACTTTTCGCAAAATCTAAAATCTAGAATGGTATAACGCTGTTTGCACTACTGCACCTAGCCCTAAACCTACTATAGAAGCGATCGCCAGCAACCAAAAGATTTGTTTGTTCTTCCACCTAGCTGTTTGAGTGTCTATCCTGACTAACATACTTACGGCTATCACAACGAAGATATGGGCAAATATATATAGCCAGGTAACGATGATGGCGGTTAAGAAAGCAAATATAACAGCAACGACAAAAGTTCTATTATCCGTTTTAAATAAGCTGATAAATTCGCTTCGCCTCTCTAACCACGAAGTTGATAAAGCCCGCGCTAGCAGCAAATCAGCAACCACAACCACTAGCCAAACTAATATTGTTGGGGAATTACTTGCAAAGCTAATCGGGACAGCCCAAAATGGACCAATTGCAGCAGATAATTGCCAGCCTAAGACACCATGCGTAAATAGCAGCAGGCTCAGGGAAACTAAGGGAATTTTTACGCGTTGCATAATAGAATGTTCCCTCAAGTCTACTTGAGCGTCAAGTATTGTTTGCCCAAGTAAGGTATCCTTAAAGTGGTTTTTGGAATATGTGCGATCGCACTCAAACAAATTACTTGAATATATTTTCTAGCAAGTATTATTGCCTTCCCCACTATAAAGCTTATCTGCATAACTGCTAGTAGTAATAGTATCATCTCCAGCCTTGTTGTCAGGGTTCAAATCGTTTAGGCTTGACAAACAAGAGCAGATGTGTTATGGCTAAACAATAGCAGACTTTTAATTTATACACTAATGAGTTTCTGAGCATATCCAATAGTTTGGGGGCGGCTAAAGATGCAATCAACATCAACGTGCCAGCAGGAACCTACTATATTGGGGTTTATCACTATAATGGTGACACGAATTACGATCTATATTTATCTGCCACAGATCCTAGTAAGACTTTTAACAGCAACTACCGTTATGGATTAGTTGATGCCGCTGCGTCTGTAGCATTTGTAACCGAAAAGACTAGTCGTTTTCCCAAAGTACCAGATTTGGGAAGAACAGGCTGGGGACTAGAATTGACACGCTATCTATTAAAGATACCATCTGCTAGAAACAAAAAGGATTTACGCTTGGCTAACCGCGCGTCCGCTAACAACTAATTTACTCGCTCAATCTTAGTCTCAAAAGTTCCATTGCTGTGCAGCGTCAACAGTCTGAATCCTGGTTGAGTCTGAGCGATCGCAAACTCTACACTTTTACAGTTTAAACTGCACACAAGTTGAAGGTGAGCCAAGATATTGTACCCCGCGCCGTTCGCCTTCAAATGCTTGATGAATATAACCAAATACAACTAATTTAACTTGTGAATATCGCTCAATAACTGCAAAAAATTCGTCTGGATTTTGTAATTTTATCCGCTCCATCCAATCTGAATTAATCGGGCAAGGTGGATGATGCAATGCAACGAGAGTCGGCTTATCAATAAGTTGCAACTGCTGCTCTAACCAGTCTAAACTTGCTTGAGATAATTGATTATGTACTTGTTTTGGTATCCAATAAGTCAGTAATAAGAAATGCCATGAACCTACGCTAAAAGACTTATCAGCCTCAATGGGTGGCTGATTTAATACTTGTTGCATTAATGGCAAATCATCGTGATTTCCTGGTATCCAATCTGTAGGAATCTACAGGGGCGATAAGATATCTTTAAGCCGCTGATAGGATTCTTTGGTTTCATCTTGAGAAATGTCACCAGTTAGTAGCAAGATATTTGGTAATGGTCGTAGCAAACTCAAATGTGCTACAACTGCTTGCAAAGAATCATGGGTACGCACACCTAGCATCTGTTGTTCATCTTTGGCAAACAGATGAGTATCTGTAATTTGAGCAACTAGTAAGGGGGATTTAAGCATAGAACTCATTCAAATACTACTGTTTTATTGTGATAGATTAAGACTCGATTTTGTAAGTGCGATCGCACTGCTCTAGCTAGTACTACTCGTTCTAGATCTTTACCTTTACGAATTAGGTCATCAACTTCGTCTCGGTGGCTAATTCGTACTACATCTTGCTCAATAATTGGTCCTGCATCTAGATCGGCTGTGACATAATGCGCGGTAGCACCAATAATTTTTACTCCCCGTTCATAAGCTTTGTGATATGGATTTGCACCTACAAATGCTGGGAGAAATGAGTGATGAATATTGATGATTTGAGGAAATTGGGCAATAAATTCTGGACTGACAATTTGCATATATTTCGCCAGTACTACTAAGTCTATGTTGTACTGTCGTAGCAATTCCAATTGTCTAGCTTCCCCTTCTTGTTTATTTTCCTTGTTGATGGGAATGTGGTGATAATCGATGCCAAATTGTTCTGCTACAACCTTTAAATCAGGATGGTTACTGATGATTAGCCCAATTTCTGCGTCAAATTCTCCCGCTTTCTTTCGCAAAATTAAGTCGAATAAACAATGTTCTTGCCGACTTACCCAGATGGCAATTCGCGGTATAGTGTCAGAAAAATGTAGTTTCCAGTCTGCTTGCAAAGGTTGAGCAACAGAGGCGAATGCTGGGGCAATTAATTCTCTGGGTAGATTGAATCCCTCTAGCTGCCATTCAATTCGAGTTAAAAACAATCCAGCCGCAAAATCTGTATGCTGATCGGCATGAATAATATTACCACCATTAGCATAAATGAAGTTAGCAATTTTTGCTACCAGTCCTCGCTGATCTGGACACGAAACTAACAGAATAGCTGTCTGTCTGTTCATATTCTTTACTTTTATTAATAAATAAAATTTGATAATTTAACAACTGTTAATTTATAAATAAATAAAATCATCTTGACTTTCAGCCTAAAGACTCCTAAACAAATAGTCCTCTTACACGAATATAGTAGGGTTTGTTACGGCTTCGCGCATAGCGCACCATGCAGTGAAGTTTTGAGTGCATTACGCTATCCAAGAGCGTACCCTACTAAGGTGCAACGCCAAATCCACATTAGTTTATCATGTTAGATTTTAGATGCTCAGGTAGTGTCTCTAAAATTGGGCAATCTGGGCTATTCAATTGTTGCAACCACGAATCAAAAGGGTGTCACATATAATTGCGCCTAGAAATAAACTTCATAATTGTACATAGGTGAATCCCGTTTTCACAGGAACTTATAACTTTGTTGCAAAATTTACATTTAAGTATTGTCTAGATAAAAAATGTATGTAACAATACATTAAATATTAATAGATTACTCAGGAAAGGGAGAGCGATCGCCTCAGTGGAAAGTAGGCGCGGTAATGGCTACCGCGTTAATGCACAAATTATTTGCATAACTAGAAACTTCGCAGGTAATCATTTATTGTTATGTTCGCGTTGCAACAGTATTTTTGTAAGCAGCGCGATCGCGCCAAGGGTGTTAATCCAAATTGTCAGAAGTCGATAAATAACAGGGTGTTTTATATTACTTAGGTGCTTTGTCTTGTGCGATCGCGCCAAGCGCACAAGGCTAACGCATTGATCAAAGAAGCGATCGCTGTTAAATGTATTTACACTTATTAACCTATTCGGAAAGAAATGTTACTACAAATACTATTAATTTCTGCCGCAATGTTTTATGTAGTAATAGGCTCCTGCTTATTTAGCCAGTGGCTAGACATTATGGAGCGGGATGCCCAGATAAACTCACATATTTTACTTTCTAGAATACTTTTGGTCACAGCCACTATCTTATGGCCCATTGTAGTGCCGTTCGCTTATCTAGAATTGTTACCATCTCAAAGTAAAAAGGATATCAAGACACTAGCAGAGCAAATACACGAAAGCTTTGCCGCTGAAAGCGAGTCGGCATAGCAGGGAGTAGGTAGGGGCGGGTTTAAACAAGTTATCTGTTTGTTTACAAGTATGTCTAATAAACCCGCCCGTACGGGAGTAGGGAAAAAGTAACCACCTACATTTCTTCTTTCTTTGCCTCTAGCGACGATTACCAGGATAAGTATTGATTCCTCCCCGATTGCGTTCTAGCATTTGACGCACATCAGGACTAGGAGTGTAGTTATAACCCATCGAGGAAGAACGCTCAGAATCATCAAGAATCTGCGGCGTTAGCAACACAATGACCTCATTGCGCTGATTGGATCTATTTGTCCTTCTAAAGAGCGACCCAATAATCGGAATATCTCCCAAAATAGGAATCTTAGTTATTGCAGTTCGGTCTGTGTCTTGAATAATCCCTGATAAAATTAGAGTTTGATTGTCTCGTAGGCGAATTAACCCAGAATTAAGCGATCGCTCAGACACCAAAAATATTGTTTGCTGATTACCCCCACCAAGATTTACAGTCTGTGAAGATTGGGGCGCTCTCACAACCGGAGCTACTGATAAAGAGACAAAACCATTATCGTCAACCCGCTCAATCCTGACACCAAGGGTTAAACCTATATTCTGCTTCTCAACTGTTAGGGTTTGTCTAGTACCACCCGTAGTATCAGTTATGTCATTTCTGACGTTTCCCACCACTTCCTGTGTCAAGTTGACATTTGCCTGCTGACCTTCCTGCACAAGTAAGGTAGGGTCGGTCAAAATTTTGGCATTACCGCTGATAACCTGAGCTTGTAACTGAGACAAAAAGCGTCTGGGATATTGAAATAGAGTTGGCAACCCATATGTATTAGAAGTAGCGTCTGTAAGACCAGGTTGGAGAGGATTTAAGTTAGTGCCAAAGGGCGCACGAGGTCTTAATCCATTTGGAAAGTTTGGGTTAAGCGATGGTATAGGATTGCCATTATTAAAATTGCCAAAGGGAGCATTTGGCTGAGCATCCAAGAAAGGTGCTTGAGTTGTTCCTTGTGGAAAGCCTGGAGTTGTTATAGGTGGATTAAATCTACCTGTACGCACATCAGTACTAGAAGGTGGATTCACTCCACCAAAACTAAAAGTGGCAGCTCCTCCATCATTGGAAAAGAAGGTTCTACCAATGCCAAACGAGAAACTGGTGTTTATGTCTTCAGTCGCCAACAGGTTAACATCGACAATCTTGACATTTATGGCAACTTGACGACGACGGGAATCAAGTTGAATCAGTTGAGCAGAAGCAACATCAATTTGCTTGGGACTACCAACCAAAGTGACAGAGTTGGTGCGCTCGTCGCCGATTACCTCTAAACCTCGTAGCAGTGGTGTAGAGTCTTGAAAGTCAATTCGCTGAGTTTCAATTCTCGTTTCTGTGCTGGTTTGAGTTTGTGTAGCTGGAGTTTGAGCGCCTCCCACAGGCACAGCCTGCACACTAGTAATAGTACGTTCGCGGCTGACGGCACTTTCTGCTCCCAATGCGACTAAAAAGTTCAGCGCTACTCCCACCGTCACCTGATTGAGTCGCAGGCTACGTGTAATTAAGTTGCGAGCCTCATTGGGCAACCTTGGACCTACGAAAATAGTGCGCTCTTCTCGGTATGCTTGCAAACCACTGACGCGAAGGACAGAATTAAAGACATCCTGAACGGACTCATCTTGAATATCCAGAGAAATTCTTGGTCCTTCATTACCTGCGCCTGCATTTTGTTGATTTTGCTGCTGCTGCTGCTGCTGTCCACCGCCTGGCGCTGTGGCTGTTGTATAAGCTAGGTTCAAACCAGCGGCGCGGGCAAGCAGGGATAGCACTTCTCGCACTGGAGCATCGCGCAACACCAAGCGCGGCACTCGTTCGTTTGTTCCCAAATTAATTAGTGCGGGTGAGGTATCAGTATTTGAAACGGCAATATCTCCTACAGGTGGCGCAACTGCTCTAGGTAAAGTAGGCGGAGCTGATGGTGCTGATTGTGCTGTTGTAGAGGGTGAGGTTGGCGCTCCATCAATCGTTACCTTGGGGTTGGGAACGAGAACATTGGGTCTTTGCGCTGTTCGTGTTTGACCTGGTTGAAATGTTGTTGCTCGTGGGGTAGTCCGTCGTGCAGATGTGGTGGGCTTTCCCGATGCTGGGCTAATACTAAGGGAAACTCCCCCAGCATTTCGCTGTTGTAATTGACCATTGGGAGCGCTGGTAGTACCAGTAACAACCATGCGAACGCTGTTTGCATCGAGCTGGGTAACTACAACTGAATCAATCCCAGGAGCTGGCTTGTTTTGGCGGAAATTGTTTCCTTGCGGCAAGCTTAGCTGAGCATTGACAATGTCTGCAACTAAGGTATTACCTTGCTTGCTAGTAAAAACTTGGGGACGAGCATTCCCAGAAGTCCTTAAAACTAAATTTAAGCCACTATTTGTTTGATTTATTTGCACTGCTGTTACTTTGGCAGTTTGCGCCCAAACTGGTTGGGCTACCAACATCACAACTGCTACTGGGGCAAATAGTACGCCACTACCTTGAAGCTGTTTTGTCCGTTCTCTTTTCACTTTGAGTAAAGTTTAGTATTTTGCAATGCGCGGGTTTTCAATTCAAATTTGAAGGTATAAAACGGGAGTTGAATAAAAATTAAATACTGTCAACTCGCTTTTGTAAATCTTGTCCTTGGTTTTGTACAGAAATAGAATGAGTTCTAATATATACATCTCCATTCAAATATCTGTATTTACTTAGCTTGCTCTCAGCCGCGAAATGCACAAAAACAACTAAGTACGAGTCGGTCTATAATTGAGCCTCATATTTAGCTAAGCAATAAACAACTGTAAGTCCTGTTAATTAACAACCTAGACAATTTAGAGTAAGTGTAAATTTGCTTTGTAGGTTGTATAGCAGGGATTCGGAAATAGGGAGTAGAAAGTAGGTAAAAAGTCTTGCAACAATAAAACTTATAGTAAATTAACTTGTCCTCATCTATCTACTCGCTGCTGAAATATTTTTTTTAGTAATCTTATACCACAAAACTCCAGACAAAACCTAACTTTATTTCTGCTTTATATTCAAGCGAAATATCACTTAGAATTTGTTTAATTCATCTTTCTAACATCCTTAACCTCAGTAAATATACGGTACTCTATAACACGTTCAAAAGATTCGTGAAATACTGCACTATAACTGTCCTTTGTCAATAGTCATTTAACACTAGTAATTTGTAACTACATAGATGCTTAGGAACTCGCCGCCAAGCACAGGTAAAGGACAGCTGTATTACTTTTTCTGTTGCTGTGCCTGTGCCGCTTGTGCCGCTTCTTGGGGGGAAACTGGCATCAGTGCTTGCAATTTGAAAGATGTAGAGATGGTTGGTAGTCCACCTACTGGTTTGTCTTTTTGATCAGGAGATGCTGCTGCCGTTGTCGATTGATAGTTTTTGACAATCAGCAAGGGTTGCAGGCGCTCAATATTACGCAGGATTGATTGTGTTTGTTCAAATGTGCCTTCAAATGTAATATCTACTGTTCGTTGTTTGAGCTTGCCGTTGACTTCAGAACCTAGAGAACTATCTGCAATCACTTCAGCTGATTGATTAGCTGGGACAAATTTCGTCAGCTTGGCGCTGGTATTGCTCCCAGTATTCGTTGACTGAACCAGCCGATTGAGATCCAGTAGCAAAGTATCTAAAGTTTGCTCGTTGGCAAACAAAGTTAAAACTTGTGTGTTTTGCTGTTTTGCCTGGGCTAAATCCGCTTGCACTTTCTCTCTTTGTTGCAAGCTGGCTGCTTTTTGCTCAACTAATGCTTGTTTCTGGTTTTGGCTGTCTCTCAGTTCCTGATACCGCTGCCAAGCAGGCATCACCAAACTAGTAAGCAGGTAAACAGCGCCAGCTAATCCTAAAACAGCAAGCCCTATTCCGATGATTTGTGGTGTAAATGTAATCCCAAAGGCAGAAGGATATGTAGGTGCTGCTGCGGTATCTTCTTCAAAGGAAATAAATTCATCACTTAACGTCATGGTTGAATGACTCCTTTTTGTTGCAGTGTACGGATGCGAGTCACCAGTCCCAAAGTCCCCTTACGTTCCAACTCTCTTAGGATCTCAGAAGCGGGGACATTACTCAATTTTGATTCTACGGTGTATTTGACGATTTGGGGCAGTTTAACTTTCACAGATGCGTTCGCTGAAGCTTGGAGGGGGTTGTCGGTTAATTCAGCTGTAACAATTTTGGTTTCTCCTGGCTGCAAGAAAGCAGACTGATTGAGAGTGAGTACAAAATCGTTTACGTCATTAAAAGATCGCGCCACTCCGGTAATTTGAATTCCTCCTGTCGCAATTGGGGTAGAAGGGACTGGTTGGGGCTTATTTGAAGAAGAGTTATTTGTAGAAGAGGCAGCTGCTGGCTGGGGTGCAGATGCTGTAATTTCCTTAACCGAGTCAATTTGCACTGTTTTGGGGATGCGATCGCGCAAATCTTGCAACATTGCCGACCAAGGTCGAATCTGGTTAAATACTGTGGCTAATGCTTTGGTTTCTGACTGAACTTGACTTGTCTGTGCCTGAATTTTTTTAATTTCTTCCTCAGCTACTCCCAAGCGGCTTAACTGGGCATCTATTGACTGCACTTTAGTTTCTAGCTGGGCATTTTGGTTTTGCAAAATCAACCATCCAGATCCCACTAAAGCTGGCAAAATTACACCAACAGCAAGCCCTAGATAAATGCTCGTCTGACCACCAACACTTAAACCCGTCTTAGTATAACGGGTAAATTTCTCCTGCTTGCTTTCTACTCGATCTTTGAGAAAATTGACATCTAAACTATACATCGCCCCAAACCCCCCTTAGTCCTAAACCTAATACAGTTGCTAATCCTGGGCGTTGTGCGGTCGTAATTTTCTCCTCATCTACCTCCAGGGATAACGCCGCTACCGGATCGATTTGACTGGTCGGCACATTTAATCTTTGTTGAAAAAACTCATTTAGGTTTGTCAGCCCGCCTCCAGGTCCTGCCAAGAGAATCTGTGCCACATCCAAATTGTCGCTTTGGCTCAGATAAAATTCGACTGAGCGACGCAGTTCATCAGCTAGTTCTGTCAAAATTCTGATCACGGCTAAAGTCCCAGGATTTACGCCTGTTAAATCTAAGGAATCATCTTCATCGCTGTTAGCAGGAAGAGTTAATGACTGTAGCATCTGCGTATCTCTAGACCCTGGTAAATTCATACTTCGCAACAATGCATCTTGAAGATGATAAGTGCCGATGGGGACTGTACGCGAAAATTGTGGCACTCCATCTACAATAATGGCAATTTCAGTACTATCGAATTGAATATCAACTAAAACTACTGCTTCCTGCATTCCATAACTTCGCAGTTGCTCTCGAATTGTTCTGATCAAGGCAAAACTGTTAATTTCTATAACATCCACTTTTAATCCGGCTTGTTGAAAAGTATTTATATAGGTGTCAGTTACCTCTTTGCGAGTAGCAACCAGTAGCACCTGTACCTTCTCAATTCCATCCTCATCTACAAAGTACCCCAATTTCTGATAATCGACATCAGCTTCTTCTCTAGGATATGGCAAGTACAAACCAGCTTCATGTTGAAGTACCATCTCTCGTAACTCTTGATCGTTTAACTCCGCTGGCAAGGGAATCAGACGAATTAGGGATTCTCGCCCAGGTACAGCCGTAGCGACTCGCTGCGCTTTGATTTTGCTTTCGGCTAGTGCTTGTTTGATTAACTCTGCCAAGCCTGACGAATCGGCAATTAGACCATCTTGAAAAATGCCTTCAGGAACTGGTAATGAGGACAAGGCTGCTAGTTTAAAT
This sequence comes from uncultured Chroococcidiopsis sp., assembly GCA_964248365.1. GTDB lineage: Bacteria > Cyanobacteriota > Cyanobacteriia > Cyanobacteriales > Chroococcidiopsidaceae > Chroococcidiopsis. The sequence continues at coordinate 106,869 of CAXTYC010000007.1, forward strand.
CCCTGCCCCTGTCTTTGCAGCTTGGCTATATTAATCTTCTCTGGAGCTAATTCGATGCCTACCCCAGTTTTGCGTTTTGCCAATAAACTTTTGAAGCGGTTAATCACAGTTTTACACAGTTTTACAAGTTGAATTGAGGGGAGATAATTAGACTAAGTGAGATATTTGTGCTAGGGTCAGCTAATTTAACTTATAATCGCAAAGCTTGTTTAATGAATACATAAGTTGTAAAAAATGTCAACAACACTACTTGGGAGCAGAATTAGAACACAGAAACTAGTAGTTTGTACTTTGTTAGGGTTGCTTATTAGCTGGATTGTTAGTTGTAGCCCCGTCAACGTCAGTAACCAAACATCGCAGTCCAACTCAGGTAGCAGGCAAATTGAGTTTTGGACGATGCAACTACAACCGGAATTTACCGACTATTTCAACAGTGTAATTAAGTCATTTGAGAAAGAAAATCCTGGCGTAAAGGTAAGCTGGGTAGATGTGCCTTGGACGGCAATGGAGAGTAAAATTTTAACAGCTGTAGCGGCAAAAACTGCACCAGACATTGTTAATCTGAATCCTGATTTTGCCTCTGTGCTAGCAGCTCGTAATGCTTGGCTTGATTTAGATAATAAAGTACCGAATGAGGTGCGCTCAACCTATTTGCCGAATATTTGGAAAGCAAGCACACTTAATGGTAAAAGTTTTGGAATTCCTTGGTATCTCACTACGAGATTAACAATTCATAATATAGACTTGTTAAAGCAGGCTGGGCTAAGTCAGCCACCAGCAACTTATGCCCAATTAGCTCAAGTGGCGAGGCAAGTTAAAGAAAAAACTGGTAAATACGCCTTTTTTACGACATTTGTGCCAGAGGATTCAGCGGAAGTACTCGAATCCTTTGTACAGATGGGAGCAACTTTAGTAGATGCTCAAGGGAAAGCAGCCTTTAACACCCCTCAAGGAAAAGCAGCATTTCAATATTGGGTAGACTTATACAAAAATGGACTCTTACCCCAAGAAGTCTTAACCCAAGGACATCGACATGGAATAGAACTTTATCAAGCAGGAGAGATAGCCTTGCTGGGGACTGGGGGAGAATTTCTCAAGACAATTGCTACAAATGCCCCTGCGATCGCCAAAGTTTCCGCAATTGCACCCGAAATCACAGGCGAGACAGGCAAAAAAAACGTAGCCGTGATGAACCTGGTAATTCCCAAAGACACCGATCAACCAGACAACGCCCTAAAATTTGCCCTGTTCGTCACTAACAGCGAAAATCAGCTAGCCTTCGCCAAAGCTGCGAATGTACTCCCTTCTACTACCACTACACTCAATAACAGCTACTTCAATTCTCTCCCAGCCAATGCATCACAGCTAGATCGAGCGCGTATCGTCAGCGCCAACCAACTAAAACAGGCAGAAGTCTTAATTCCCGCCATGCAAGATATTAACATCTTGACAAGAGCAATTTATGAAAATCTCCAAGCAGCAATGCTAGGTGAGAAAACAGTCGACGGGGCAATTGCTGATGCTGCAACAGCATGGGACGCTAAAGGAGGGGCTAGGGGCTAGAAGAGGGCAGGGGGGCGCAAGGAGCAAATTCAATCCAAAATCCAAAATCTATAGTCCCCAAAATTCCCTCGCCTCTCGCCTCTTACCTCTTACCTTTGCGTCCTTTGCGTCTTTGCGGTTCGTAAAAAATAACCTACTAGATACAGCGAACCACACAAAACTATTAAATCTTCAGATTCAAGAGTTGCCACAAGTGCTGAAAACAGATCGTCATAAATATGACAAGCTGCTAACGGACAAACATTCTGAGCTAGATTTGCCAATTCTGCCGGATTGGCTGAACTATGATCCGGCACGGGTACTAAGTATAATCTGTCACCTGGTCGCAGGACGGCTTTAAAAATTTCGTCATGCTCTTTGGTAGAAAGCATCCCCATTACCCACTTGACAGATTTCACATTTAGTGTATCAACATAAGAGCGCAAAGCGATCGCAGCAGCCGGATTATGAGCGCCGTCAATCAATAGCCTGTGGTTTTGCCAGGTAGTCCACTGCAAACGCCCAGCCCATTTAGTTTTAGCCATTCCATTAACGATCGCCCCTGCGGAAATATCCCAGCCTTGCTGTTGCAAAATTTGCAAGGCAGCTATTGCGATCGCCGAATTACTCAACTGCATTTCGCCCAACAACGGCAAAGGATATTTGAAAGGATGAAGTTTGAAGGCTAAAGGCTGACCCGCCGTTGTCTGTGTGACGATGGGGCTGTCGGATAAACCCGCCCCTAGAAATTTTGCCCAGCCTGGCGCTACCTCTTGGGCTGGTTCAACCCATACAGCAGGACAACCAAGCTCGTTGATGCGCGATCGCACAACAGCTAGAGCCTCTGCTGGTAATTGTCCCACTACAGCCGGACATCCTGGTTTGAGAATACCAGCTTTCTCCCTGGCAATATCTGCTAAAGTAGGTCCTAGCTGCTGCCAGTGTTCCCGACTAATGGAAGTGATAATAGTAACAAGGGGGCGATCGCTAACATTAGTAGCATCCAAACGACCGCCTAATCCCACTTCTACTACAGCCACATCCACACGAGATTGAGCGAAGTACAACATCGCCGCGGCTGTAATAACTTCAAACTGAGTAGGTGTATCTTCATCAGGACGAATGGCATTTTGAACTTGTAGCAATAACTGTTGCAGCGTATCAGTTGCAATTGGTTGCTCATTTAAGCAAATGCGTTCAGTCCAATCGACTAAATGGGGGGAAGTATAGCGCCCTACCCGATAACCCGACTCGGTTAGAACCGAAGAAAGATAAGCACAAACCGAACCTTTACCATTTGTACCAGCTACATGAATAATTGGAACTTGGTGATGGGGATTAGCTAAAGAAGCCAATAGCTTTTGAATTCGGTCTAAACCGAGATGTACGCCAAAGCGTTGAAAGGGTTTGAGGATCGAGTCAATGTCCACAATAGCTAATAGTTAGTAGTGAAAAGAAGTATAAAGTGTGAAGTATGAAGTATGAAGTATGAAGTATGTACGCAAAGCGTTGCCATAGGCTAGGAGTTGTGGAGTTGTGGAGACAGAATATTAATTCTTTCCCTTTTCCCTTTTCCCTTTAACCTTTCCCCTTTAACCTTATTGCCTTCATCCTTTCTCTCACCATTTAGTCATACTCTTTTAGGCAGATGAAATACCCTGTGAAGGTGAGTCAAGGTTATTTATTGGCAATCTACTTATTTGCGGGTAAATCTATGCAAGCTAACGGACAAGATCGAGCAATAAGCAATCTGGAGTATGATCTGCTCACAGTGTTGCAAAACAAGGCTGAAGCACTTAAAGCCTATGAAACTTATATTCAAGATGCACAGTCAATGGATTCTCAGCCCTGTGTGGAACTGTTCCAGAAGTTGAAGCAGCAAGATATGCAGCAGGCACAGGAAATCCGCCACCACCTGCAAGAAGTAATGCAAAAAGGCAAGATGTAAAGCGGCTAGCTATTAGCCGTTAGCTGTTAGCTGTTAGTTGTTCCTCTTTTGAGCTAGCTTTTGGGATCTTTAATAGATAATGTGTGAATTGTGTTTCTAAAAGCTCATGGCTAATAGCTAAAAGCTAATTGCTAATTAGCTAAAGGCTTCAGACAGATAATCAGCAGCAGCTTCTACCACAACGATCGCTGTTTCATAATCCATTCTGGTTGGTCCTAGTACGCCCACGCTTCCCACTGGTACTGTACCTCGGCGATAGGTGGCAGAAATCAATGTACAGCAGCGGATTGGTTCTAAGGTATTTTCTGAGCCAATCCGAATCGATACTCGTCGCCCCGCTTTTGACTCTCCTTCTGGCTCTTCAAAAATCAAAGGTAATAACTGCTGCTGCTCTTCTTCCAGCAGGTGGATAATGGTTTGCACTTGCTGTAATTCAGAAAATTCTGGCTGACGTAACACTTCTGCCACACCCCGAATCATTAGTTGAGTCACGGCGGGTGTTTGAGTGCGACGAGATAAATCTGCTAGGACGGTTTTTAAGTAATCGCCATAGCGTTGAAATTCTTGGTCTAATTGAGTCCAATCAAGTGTAGCCAATTCCCCAAGCGATCGCCCCTGTAGCTGAGTGTTCAAAAAATTTGAGAGAATCTGCAACTCCCGTTCCACTACTTCCGGTTGTGGTGGTGTTTCCTCAGCCGAAAAAGGCAACTCCAGTAATGCCGATTGTGTCTCGTATGCATCTGTCACCACAATTAACATCACCCGTTCTGGCTCGATTGGTATGAGTTGCAAGTGTCTTAACCGAGCTGTGTTGTTGTGAGGCATGGTAATTAAGGTGATGCAGCCACTGACTGTTGCCAGAATTTGCGCTGCCCCCTGCAATAAGGCTTCTAGGCTCCAATCCTCCCATTTAAGTCGCTTTTGGAATAAATGCTCTACCTGTCGCCCCCAGATGTCAGAAGGTGTAATTAGCTGATCTACATAAATGCGATAGCCCCAATCCGAGGGTACACGTCCTGCTGATGTATGAGGTTGGTAGAGTAAACCAGCTTTTTCTAACACACCCATTGTATTACGAATTGTTGCTGGGCTAACTTGGAGATTGTACTCCTCTACCAAAGCTTTTGAACCTACTGGCTCTGCGGTGGCGATGTAGTGGCGCACCGTTGCCCAAAGTATTTGCTGTTGCCGATCAGTAAGCTGCACTTGCATAGCTAGTTTAAGCCGAGGAAATCTTATCGGATTTTAAAAACAGTGAATGTAATTTATAGAACTGTTAAGTTTTAGTTATTAAAGATAACAAATTAGTTACATCAGTTGAAAGCAGCCAAGGGATAGATCTAGGGTAAGCGCCTTGATGCTGTTACATCGGGTGATGGCGATCGCCCACTCACTTCAGTGTAAACGACATGGCTATTACTTCTTTTGTTCCTAAAAGCTATCGCCATTAGCGCCATTGGCAATATATGTAGCCTTATTCAACTATACTATGTACTTTCTCTTAATTTTACTATTTCTTTGGTAGTAAATATTACTAAATGAGTATCTAGGGGCAAGAGCGCCCCTAGCCCCTAATATCTAGAAATGGTTGGATCGACCAGGATTGAGTAGGCATCGATGCCACCAACCACGTTTTTAACATTGGTAAAACCTTGACTGGTTAGCCACTGACACATTTGGGCAGAACGAATACCGTGATGGCACATTACCAATGTTTCAGCATCAGTGTCAAAACGGGTATGGATTGAGTCACACCATTGGGCAAATTGACTTAAAGGCAGGATTTCAAAACCTTCAATAGAGGCGATCGCTACTTCTTCCGGTTCGCGCACATCCAGCAATTGCAGTTTGCCCACATCTTTCCTCAAGCGTTGGGCAAGTTCTTCTACACTGATTTGGGCAATAGGTTGATTCATATTAGGAGGGGCTAGAGGAAGCGCGGGGCTAGGGGCTAGAGGCTAGAGGCTAGAGGAAGTCGTCAGGTGAGGAAGCCAGAATTCTCCCCTTTTCCCACTCTCCCTATCTCCCCAGCTCCCCCTGCCCCTTGCGCCCCCCTGCTCTCTTATGTGGGCGGGTTTTAAAAATTTCTTGTATTGTAGGGTACTAGACTAGGTTTTAGCAGATATCTTCCTAAGCAGGAGGTTGGATAGTGGCTGGTTATCAATCCCGAATGCACTCAGGCTGGCTAGTCTACTATAACCTTTGTAAACAATCATGAATCGACGCTCATTCTTCTCTTCCTTGGCAGCTGGTGTAGTTGTGCTGTTGTTAATTGGCATCAGTGGGTATTTCTGGATAGCCTCTCAAAGTCCGCTTACCCTGCTGCCAGGTGGTAGCAAGGCTAACCCGCAAGCGGCTATTTTCGTATCGAAACAAGCACCAGTGATGGTTTCCCTGCTGGTGAATCCAGACAAATTGGAGTCGTTGGGGCAACTGGCAACTCGTTTGGGAGAACGAAAGCGATCGCGTGAACAACTTAACCAGCTAAAAACACGCTTGCTGGCTAATACAGGTTTAGATTATCGGCGTGACATCCAACCTTGGTTGGGAGAGGAAATTACCCTAGCTGTTACTGGGGAGGATCTTGACCGCGACGAAACCAATGGTAAGCACTCAGGGTATTTGATGGCGCTGACTACTAAAGATCCAGTAAAAAGCCGCGAGTTTTTGCAGCTATTGTTTTCTAAACGAGCGATCGCAGGTAGAGAATTAGTTTCAGAGCAATACAAAGGTGTTAACCTGATCTCTGACAGTGGGATTGTAGGGACGATATCTGATACATCGGCAAAACCACAGCCCTTAAAATCGATTGGACAAACTGAAAACTATCTAGCTGGTAGCGTAGTGGGCGATCGCTTTGTGCTGTTTGCCAATCATCCCAAGGTATTACGCGAAGCAATCAATAATGTCCAAGCACCCGATCTCAACTTAACCAGTTCTAGTCAATACCAACAAGCACTAACTTTGTTGCCCTCCCAGGGGATTGGTATAGCTTTCCTAAATCTTGCCAGCGTGAGTGAGTGGCTTGGCAAGCAATCACAAATGCTAACTTATACCAGCCAAATCATTGGCTTGGAATTGAACCGCCAGGGATTACTGGCACAAACAACATTTATAGCAGCACCAGATAAGGATTTAGCTCCTCCCCTTTCAACCCTGTCTCAACCTGTGCAGGCATTACAGTACATCCCAGTTAATACAGGTTTGTCGATTTCCGGTTTTGATTTAAGCAACTCCAAAAAAACTGATTTGAACCAACTATGGACACAAATCACAGCAGTGTTATCTGGTTCAGGTAATGACGCAATTTCTAAATTAGTCACTCAACCCCTAGCAACACTGCAAACGAGCTGGGGTATAGACTTGGCAAAAGATATTTTCAGTTGGGTAAAAGGAGAATATGCCTTGGGAATGCTTCCCCATGCTGACACTTCCGCTCCCGATTGGATTTTTGTAGCAGAAAAATCGGAGGGAGCAGAACAAGGAATAGCCCATCTCAATGCGATCGCTCAAACCAAAGGACTAAGTATGACACCCCTATCTGTGGGAGAGCAAAAAATTTCTGCTTGGACACAGCTAATAACCGCTCCTACAAACGACAAGGATGTAGATCGATCATTGCTCACGCTCAAGGCGAAAGTTGAGGGTGTACAGGCGAGTGTAGGAAACTACCAAATTTTTACCACTTCGGTCGAGGCAATGGATGCAGCTTTAAAAGCAGCCAAAAATAGTTCTATAGTTGATGACGCACAATTTCAACCAATTGTCAAGGTGATTCCCAAACCAAATCAAGGTTATGTGTATCTCGATTGGCAGCAAAGTCGGGAGGTATTAGAGCGCCAAGTGCCGATTCTCAAACTGTTGGAAGTGGCTGGAAAACCATTTTTTGACCGTGTGCGATCGCTAACAATTAGTAGTTACGGCAGCGAAACCCACGTACTCAAAGGCAGCATCTTTTTCCAACTCAAACCCTAACTAGGGGCTGGGGGCTAGGGGAGCAGGGGAGATAAGGAGATGGGGCGAAATCTCCCTATCACCTCACCATCCCATACCCTCATCCTCTTCTTCCTCTAGCCTCTAGCCCCGCGCTTCCTCTAGCCCCTCATTCCCCAAAGCACCAAGAAAGCACCAGCACTAATACAGCCAAAATTAACCAACTGGGTAGGCTCAAGTTTCTAACAAATTCTAGGGGAGTCAATACAAACACTTGAGTTAGGAGCGTAGCTGTAAATAATAGGAAGACAATCAAGATAAATGACGGCATATAAAACTAGGGGCGACTCTTGAGGGGTGACTCTTGAGGGGGAATCAGGGGCGAGGGGGAGAGTGGGTGAGGGGGAGAATCATTAATTACCTTTCCCCTTTTCCCTTTACCCTTTACCCTTTACCCTTTACCCTACTCCCTGCTCCCACTCTCCTGGCTCTGTGCAATTCTAAAATCTATAGTTAGATGTCACACGAAGGCTAAGATAGAAAATGTTTATATTCTGCCCAGTGTGGGTAACAACTCATGCTATCTACCTTGCTTGCTGACTTCAAAATCATTTTTGAGCGTGATCCAGCTGCCCGCAACTGGCTAGAGGTACTATTTTTCTACCCTGGTTTGCAAGCAATTGTATTCCATCGGGTAGCGCATTCACTTTATAGACTGCGTATTCCTGTCATCCCCCGTTTAATCTCCTTTGTTGCTCGATTTTTGACCGGAATTGAGATCCACCCTGGTGCAGCAATTGGACGAGGTTTTTTTATTGATCACGGGATGGGGGTTGTGATCGGTGAAACAGCGATCATTGGAGATAACGTTTTGCTTTACCAAGGTGTAACCCTTGGCGGTACTGGGAAAGAATGCGGTAAGCGTCATCCTACCGTAGGGAACAATGTGGTCGTTGGCGCTGGGGCAAAAGTACTGGGTAATATTGAGGTTGGTAGTAATGTCCGAATTGGTGCTGGTTCGGTAGTTTTAAGGAATGTTCCTTCTAATTGCACAGTTGTAGGTGTACCAGGTCGGATTATATATCGTTCTGGGGCGCGGGTTGACCCTCTCGAACACGGTAGTTTGCCTGATTCAGAAGCACAAGTGATTCGCGCTTTAGTTGATAGAATTGAGTCTCTCGAACAACAACTAGAAAAATTGCAGCAACAACAGCCTGTATATCAAGCTGCTTTGTTAGAGGCTAACTCTAAGTTGTCAAATTCTAAGTCGTTAGAGGTTAGCTCACCAGAAGCTAAAACTCATGTTGTCACTAGCTGTCAACTTAGAGATAAGACGATTCAGGAATTTTTGGATGGAGCAGGAATTTGAATTAGGAGTCAGTAGGGGCGGGTTTGCTTAGGATATTTGTGGTTAATCTAATATGTCAGTAAAACCCGTCCGTACCCACGTCCAAAATTGCTGGAGTCAGGAAAAAGTTATAGTAAGCATCTAGTAATTTACTGACTTCTTCGAGTTGAGACATTAACCGTAGATTGTCATTAGGCTTACCATATCTAAGATCTTTTGACAATATTAGGTAATAGCGACTTTCTTCAAGTGAGCCTTATGCGATATTCATAAACCGAGCTTTATCAGCTTTAGTTTTTTTCTTAAAGCCTTCTGCTATATTTGCAGGAATTGAAACAGCAGAGCGCGAGGTTGAGAAGTCAAGCCATAAATTTCGGTTTTTGGAATCTCCTCACTCAAAAGGTAAGTAGACAAAACAAATTGATGTGCCTTTTGCCAAACAATCAAATCTTGAAAACATTTAGCTGGTGCATCTGTTCATTCTGACTCCTCACCTCCTCACCTCCACAACTCCTCGCCTCCACAACTCCTCACCTCCGCTGTCCTAGGGATTCACCCCTCGAATAGACCAAATTTGATCTATATCACCCCATTTATAAATCGTGCGGTTTTGAGGTTCGCCGTGCAATTCTAAATGATCTACTTGTACTGGTTTTAGTAGCAGCAAGCAAAAATTTGCTAGAGGTTCGCACGCATTGGGTAGAGGTGGATCAAATGCAGCAGCATCGGCTCTAGGTTTACCTGGATCAGCCCAAGCGAATTGTAAACGTGTTGCATCACTAAGATCTTGCCAAGCGGTTTGACGCGCTTGCTGTAAAACTGCATCAGGATAATTGGATGTTACCAATGTCAAACAACCCGCCAGCCGGAATTGTTCACGAGATGAGGGAAAATACCAACAAGCTTCTGCCCAAGGTTGATGTTCAATTTGTTCAGGTTTTTGACTGCGAGAATCGATCGCAAACTTTAGCACGTCGGTGTCAGCAAGAAACCCCCGAAAAACAAGTGTACGATTAGCAGGGCGATTATCTGCTCTCACAGTTGCTAGTTGTAAATAACGAGCATAAGCAAGGCTACGATTGAGATCAATGGCACGAGCAAGGGGCGATCGCCAGGGAGCTAAGGACATCGTTATAATAATTTGTCTTGATATTGACATCTTTCCAATACTCCCATAGCCCCCCTTGATTGTCCCCTTTTTAAAGGGAGACAGAGGAAGCTACGCTACGCGCCAATTAACTCGGTTGGGGGGTTACGAAAAAGTTACGAAAAAGAGTCAGCCGTACCAAAAATCTACTATTCCAGCCTTAGATCTCTCATGCATTTTGGTGCGCGACGTTTCGGGTAAGAGTACTCTTACAGATGCGCTCGCTTGGCTTTTTTGAGAATATTTGCAATAAGCCAGTATCCCAAGCCAAGCGGGTTCGGCGGCAAGAGTATTCTTCCCGCCGACACCGCGCACCAAAATGCCTAGTCTGACCAATTTTGAGCAGGTTTCATGCAAGGGCTTCTGGTATTGCAAGTATTTAACAAAATAGTATTAATTTTTGTTTCGCAGTAATTTATATTGCCGCAGAAGATGGAAATTTTCTGGTGTTAGAAAATTGCGTAATTCCGTTACCTCATTGAGAAGATTAATTTCTTGGTCACATTCTGCTTGTAAAATTTCCAAATAGCGATCGCGCTGTACTCCAGGTGGAGCATTCCTCATCATATGAATTGCCATATTTACTTTGGCAACACTATTACGCAAATTCTCAGAAAAATTTTGGAATATTTCTTCTCTATTTTCTACAAATTGTTGTAAATTATGAAGTTTTTTTTCTAGGTTTTTATATTTTTGCTGTTCAATAATATAATTACGCATCGTCGATAATTGCCTTTCTAATCGAGCCGTGACTGCTCCTAACAAGTCATCTCTAGTAAATGGCTTAGTGATATAGTCATCTGCACCTAATACCATACCTTGACGCAAATCTAAATTACTAGCTTTTGCTGTAATAAAGATAAAGGGAGTAACAGCAGTAGTTAGGTTTTTTCGCAACTGGCTTAGTACTTCATAACCATTCAGGATAGGCATCATAACGTCGCAAAGAATCAAATCGGGTGACTTGTCCTGCGCCAGTTGCACCCCAATTTCACCATCTTCTGCGCCAAATACATCGAATTTCTCAGCAATAAGTATTTCGCAAATGATTTCCCGAACAGTTAGCTCATCCTCAATTACCAAAATCTTTGTCATTTGTCTATCTATACGATGCCATAAACACGTTTTACCCCACTGATTTGTCACTTTTTTTAGCCATGCTAAAGTTCATGCAAATCCTAGAGGACTGGTTGCAGTTCTAGTGTTCCCACTTCTACCTAAGAAATCATCAAAAAATTAAGCAGTATGCCACCCATGCCCACCAAATTATTGATGGTGGGCGAAGCCCCGTATTACACCACAGCGGAGGGATGGGTGGCATACCAATTACCAATTCTCCCAATTGTGACTGTGAATGTTGTCCCTACACCCACTTGACTATCGACGGTAATGTCACCACCGTGTAAATCAACAGCCTTTTTCACAATTGCTAACCCCAGCCCAGTACCAGCAATGTTGCTAACGTTACTAGCGCGGTAAAATGACTCAAACAGGTGCTGTCGGTCTTCTTGGGGAATACCAATGCCTTGATCTTGAATCTGGAAACTTGCTGTCTCATCTTGACAAATTAGTGCAAACCGAACCGTGCTACCGACAGGAGAATACTTAATCGCATTTGAAAGCAAATTGCCCAGGATGTGCCGAATCAGCTGTTCATCCATATAAACGTTGGTACACTTACATTGCTCGGTAAAGACAAACTTGTGTTTAGTACCAGGAATATGTTCTAACTCTGCCACCAAAGTGCGACACAATTGAACCAAATCGAGTTTTTTAGGTTCAAATTTTAATTTTCCTGCTTCTGCTTTACCCAACAGCAGCACATCCTCTAATAGCTGGATCATATGTTGGACATTAGCTTGAATGCGATTGAAGTAAAGCAGTTTTTTATTATCTGTCCATGTGTGGCTGTAGTGTCTAAGTAATTCAGTAGAACCTAGGATCGCTGTCAATGGAGTGCGAAATTCATGGGAAGTCATAGTAATAAAGCGAGATTTGAGTTCACTCAGTTCTTTTTCTCGCTCTAGAGCCTGACAAAGTTCTTCTTGTGCCTGCTTGCGTCTGGTAATGTCACGGCAGACACAAATCATTCCTCCATTTTTGAGCCATGTCAGAGAAACTTCAGAGGCAAATGTAGTGCCGTCCTTTCTTTTGGCAGTTGTCTCACCTTGCCAGTAACCCTTATGCAAAAGCTGGGGAAAGACATTCTGTTCAAACCATTTGATTTCGTCTTGAGAGTAAAGCTGTTGCCATGTGAGTCCCAACAGTTCACTGGTATCCCCATATCCAAATATATGGATATGAGCGCTGTTGAGATAAATGTACTCACCATTTTGATTGAGAATAGCAATACCATCATTTGCCGCTTCGATCGCAGCTAGCTGCTGCTGCAAAGCAACATTTGCCAGATGGCGCGAGCCAATTTCTCGCTGCAATTGTTCATTAGCAGTCTTTAATTGGGTAGTTCGTTTCTCAACCTTGATTTCTAGCTCTTGATTTACCTTGCGTAATGCCGCCTCTGCTTTTTGGCGCTCTTGCCGTTCAGTTTCGAGTGCCAGAACCAGTTCTGCATTACGGTTTTGCAATTGAACTTTTTCGGCTTGGAGTTGGCTAACTTGTTGCTGCAATAGCGCCGCCCTGTTTTGTTCTATGGATACAGATGGTTGAATGTGGCGAATACTATTTGGCATCATCATCTCCAGCAGTTGAGTGCGATCGCTCAAAATCGGTAAATGGGATCTGTACTGATGAAATGCTTTCACTACACTAAAAATATCCTGCAACTGTGATTTTCTCAAGCTAATCAAATGCCGTAACATCGCATCGGTAACTTTGACTGCCTTAAAATTTAACCCCAGTACTAACTCGCTCAAATCCTGCTGGGTTAACAACTCAATTAGCTGCATTCCCTCCATCACCAAAACACAACTAGCTATTACCTCATTCATCCAACTTGAGGTTAACGATTGATGATAGCTAGGCAGCCAGCTACTAGCCTGTACCTGCCCGATCAGATTAGATATGTCTTCCAGGGAAGTATCAGGTGTAACGCGCAGCAGGTGAGGGTAAATAGCTGTTTCTATGGCTAAGGAAGACAGCGGGTTTTGCATGAGAGGACATTATTTGTTGTATTGATAGTACGAGAATGATCCTGTGAAGTAGGTAGACACTAATAAATTGACTTACTCGGCTTAGATCCCCCTTCAATTCTCCGCTTTTAAGGGGTAGTCCTAATGTTCCCTCTCCTTACCAAGGAGGGGTAGGGAGAGGTTAGGGGGGAATACCGCTCATTCCCAGGTTGATGAGGACTTGGAATTTGATTTTTTTACTTCGACACAGATCTTGCATCTGCGTTTGTTGCCCCACGAAGAGCCTCATTTAAATATGAGTCGAGCTACTTATTACTTTATTAACAGATATTTTTATATTACTTTTATATCTTAATAAATCCTGTTTTATTTTATTACTTATAATTCACTGAAATAATGATTGAGGTAATTACTTAAGTACTACTTACGTAAACACTTAGATGCCAACTACTTAATTCTACGAATTTTTAAAAACAGTGTAAACACGAATATATATTCTTTTTTTTTTTATTATCTTAAAAAAGTGAACTTCACGGTTAACACCATAACAGTTCGTACTCACTTATAGCTTTTGCAGTTATTTATGCTGTAGCTGAATTTCACCGTAGCTGCAAAAGCTATTAGTTATAAATAGCTAGGTAATAGCAATTTATCTAAAACTATTTATGACTAGTTACTAGAGTTTTATCTGTTAATAAATTATCAACTCCACCGTTCGCTTGCTACTAAGCTATCCAGGGATAGTGCCATTATGAAAAAATCTCGAAGAAATGGGCTTTATCGCCAACTTGTAGTAGCCACTCTGTTAATGGGTGGTGCGTTTAATTTAGCCGCACCTGTGTTAGCCGCAGGGACTGCTGCGGGAACGGGCATTAGCAACACAGCAACTGCTACCTACCAAGATCCCAATGACCCTAATAATACACCAATTTACGCTACCTCAAACACCGTCACGATTACGGTGGCAAAAGTGGCAGGTGTCACCGCGACTTCTAGTGGTATCTCAGAAGCTCCGAGTTCTGTTAATCCTAGTAATACTAACCAAGGCAACGGAACGATTAATACGGGGGATGTCGTCTACTTTGACTACACCATCACCAACGTCGGTAACGACAACACGCAATTCTTTATCCCAGGAGCACCTTCCCAAGTTCAGGGTGGTACCTTTGACCCCTCTACTGCTGCTGGACAGATTCAAATCGTTAGTGTTACCGATCCTAATGGCAATACTACAGCTACCGCCATTACCGTCCCAACGGCTGGATCTCTAACTGGAAGTATCACAGGTACAGGAATGCCCGCTAATGGTTCGTTTGCTGCTGGAGCAAGTGTGAAGGTTCGGGTGCCGATTAAGGTAACGGCAAATACATCTGGGGCACCGATTAAGGTTGTACTAGGTGACACTGGAGCTAACGATAACACTGCTGGCACTCAGAACCAGTCCTACGTCGCCAGTACCGTGACCGCTCCGTCAGGAGTTACGGGTTTTGGGAATTATGATATTTACACTCAAAAGGTTACTGGCAGCAACGATCCAGTTAACGGCGATTCCACGAACCACCGACAAGAAGCCAGCGTCAGTCAACAAATCTTCCTAGCTGCTACACCGAAAGCTTTTGCTACCATCCTCAACACTCAAACAAACTTCCAAGCAGGCACTGGTGCCACATCACCCGATGGTACTCTCACTTACGGTTTGAGCTTGCGCGTGGAGAACAGCTCTCCTGACACTGGATTTATACCTGCCGACTTGCAAGGTACTGCCGTCAAGGTTGATACGGGAACTGGTGTTCAGACTAAATCCAACATGATTTTGGTGTCTGACGTTGTTCCCACCAATACGACGCTGGTTACTAATAATGGTGTTGTAGCACCATTAAATTGGACAGCGGTTTACAGCACCGACGATCCGGCAACCACTAATCCCCTGCAAGCAACTTGGTCAACAACCGCGCCTACTAATGCGACGACAATTAAACGCATCGGTTTTATTTACGATGCGACTACTACACCAATCGCTAAAGGCATAACCGTCAATAGTTTTTCCTTTAAAGTGACAACGAATGTAGCTAGTAATGGTGGAACAGTTGCTAACCTAGCTCAGGTCTTTGGTCAAACCACAAACAATCCAGCCGATCCAAACATACCACTGGTTTACGATGAATCGGGCGACCAGAACCCAGACAACTATGACGGTTCTACACCTGCACCTGACAGCAATCTTAAGCCTAGTGACTTCAACACTAGCAGCGCTAATAACCCAGCGGAACGAGGCATTGCCACTCCAGCTACCCAAGGAATTGACAATAACAATAACAACACGGGTGTGGGACCAGGTGGCGAGGATAACGTCTTCTCGCTTCCAGCAACAACCGCCACTATTCTAAACGGACCAAATGGCCAGCCTAGCGCAGTTGGACCGACAGGCAATAACGATGACTTCACTAACAAGTCAGTGCAAGTGCCAGCAGCTAACTCCGCTCCAGGCAGCACCATCCCCAATCCAGGTGCAATTACCTTCACTAATACTGTCCAGAACCCCACTGGTACGGCTGTGAGCAATGTTTTGCTGCGTCCCAATAACATTGTGACTAACAAAACAGATTTGATTGATGGCACTAAAGTCACAATTAGCTTGGGAGCTAACAGCGGAACTTACAGTTACAGTCAAACCAGCGGTCAGTTTACGCTCTTAAGCGGTACACCTGTGTCGATCGCTTCTTTGCCAGCGAACACATCCTTGAATTACACGGTGTCAGTACAACTGCCTAACAATACACCATTGTCAACGGATATGAATACCACTACTAATAAGCTCTATGGTGGTTACTCAGTCCCGATTGTAGCTTTTACAGATAACAATGGTAACGGTGCTTACGATCCTGGTACTGATGCAGGTAACATCACCATTGACCGCGTTTACACAGGTTACTTGAAGTTAACTAAGGAAGCGCGGATTCTTGATGGCAACGGCAATCAAGTTGCACCTGCCCAAGCTAACACATACACCAATGACCCAACAGTGCTTAGTCCCGCTTCTGTTCCAGGTAACACCATCGAGTACCGAATTCGCTACAAGAACATCTCTGAAGCAGCAAGCGGTACTGGCAACGTGGTCTTGAATGCTAGCAACACTGTGATTTCCGAAGATGGAACGCTTAGTCCAAACACTTGGTTTGGATTAACTGTAGATCCAGTCTTCCCAAATAACCCCAACGGATCGGCGCTAGCTACTGCTGGGACGATTACAGTCGGACCGCAAAACGGCGACATCCAGGTCTACAAAAATAACTTGGGTACAGTTACGCCTTCTGGCTCTACAGGAGCAGACAACGGTAACTTCATATTCCGGCGCCGGATTAAGTAGGTAACAAGGTAAGGCAATTGGCTATGGGTATTTAAACACTATACATCTACCATCCCCTAGCCTTTTTCCTTTGCCAACAATCTTTCGTTATCAGGTGTTTTACCTGGTGACGAGAGATATATAAACAGGCTAAAACAGAACCGCAAAAGTTGAAATACCTGGAACGTCAAGAGGTTTTTGAAGATGAAATGTTTTTCTATTGTTGGTGTTAGCGCGATCGCGCTTTTGAGTGCAAGCGCATTTATTGGTGCATCACCATCGGTCGCAAATGTTTGGCATACACCAACTGCGGAAGCGAGAAATGTCCAGCCTAAAGCCAAAATAGACTTGAGCTTAACAGCACAAAAGCAAATTGTACAAAAAGACGCTCAAGGCAAGCAAAAGATTACTTGGCAACCCTTGCAAGGAAGAGTCGCGGTTATGCCAGGAGATGTGATTCGCTACATGATAACTGGTGCAAATAACAGCGATCGCTCAGTAAACAATTTAGTTGTCACCCAACCAATTCCACAGCGGACAGCGTATGTTTTAAATTCTGTCACTGTTAATCACCCTGGAGCAATCGTTACCTACAGCATCAATAACGGCAAGACTTTTGTAGAAAAACCGATAATTCGAGTCAAGCTAGCTAACGGCAAAGTGGAAACTCAACCAGCACCAGCACAAATGTATACTCATGTTCGCTGGAAATTTGCACAACCAATTAACCCCAAAACTGCTGTAAATGCAGCTTACCTGGTAAGGGTGAAATAGCAAGCTTATGTTGGGCGATCGCGGCTGCATATTTATTGACGGCGATCGCCTTAAACTTTACTCCTTAACTGTCAGCATTAGCAACTAGCTTTTCATATTGATCGCTTAGCAATCAGGAAAATTTCCTACTCTCGATTGCCAGGGAATTTTTATGTCTTAATGCCGGATTTATCTATTCCAAGCAATTTATTATTTTTGCCTGCAAAAGCATTATCAATCAACTTTTTCTCTTCCTACAACCCGTAGGTTAAAAAAGCCAAGTGAACCTCAAATGCGTCGTCCTAATAGCTCAAAAACTCAACGGTTCCCACTCCTGAGTGCAGCAATTTTAGTCAGTAGTGTCTGGCAAAGCTTAATACCTGTTCCAGCCGAAAGTGCCAGTTCAAATCCAATTATTAACCAAGCAACTTATTCATACAACACATCCGATTCAGACTCCCCTTCTGCAAACTTAATTCAAGGAATTACTAGTAAAGTTGAATTTCAGGTTCAGGGTTTAGTAGATCCTCTGGGAAAAGTTACAGGCTGTGCTGGTGAGACTTTACCCGACTATACCGGATTCAGTGTTGGTTTGTACGAACCCGATCCGAAAGATCCAACCGGAACGAATATTGCAAAACCTCTAGCTCTCACTCAGACAGAATTCCCAGATATTCCAGGCAATAGCATTCCTAGAGGATTGCAGCCCAATACAGAAAATAGTAACCCTTTTTTCCTCACCAACGGTCAGGAGGGCAATTATAACTTCCTGCTCGATCCGAAACGGGGTCAGTTAGATCGGGGTAGAACTTATATTTTACTAATCCATTCACCTGAGAAATCCATCTACGCCGAGCGACGGGTTAAGATTGCCATCGGCGATCGCAGCGGTGATGTTATTAGTTATACTGCTACTTCCATTGATGGCAGACCAATTAGTGCTACCGATAGCCGCACATCTGTAACTGGAAGCATCAATATTCAGGATGCGGAACGGGTAGGACTAGTTTTAGCAGTTTTGGACTTGAACACAACTATTTGTCAAGCCCAAGAAGTGCAAATCACCAAATCAGGCGATCGCGCCACTGCTTCCCCAGGAGACACAGTAATTTACCGCCTCTCAGTCAAAAATCTTAGCAGTGCTGCCCTGAATAATGTTGTACTAAATGATACACTGCCTCTGGGCTTCAACTTAGTACCTAAGTCCGTCCGAGGTCAGATTGGGAATAATCCGGTCACAATTAATACCAGTCGTAGTGGTAGGACAATTTCTTTACGAGCAGAAGGAGTTTCCTTACCTAGTAACTCTAATAACGAGCAGGTATTAAATATTGCCTATGCAGCAGTATTAACCGCAGATGCAGTCCGAGGTACGGGGGAGAATTCGGCGATTGTCAATGGGCAACGCGCCGACAACAACCAACAAGTGAAAGATGGTCCCGCTGTTTACAAACTGCGAATAGATCGAGGAATTTTATCAGACTGCGGCACCATCATTGGGCGCGTGTTTATAGATAAAAACTTCGATGGCGAACAGCAACCAGGTGAACCTGGAGTTCCCAATGCAGTGATTTTAATGGATGACGGGAACCGCATCACCACTGATGCAAATGGGTTATTTTCTCTCGCCAACGTACTTTCTGGTTATCGAACTGGCGTTTTAGATCTTAGCAGCGTCCCCGGTTATACCTTGGCTCCCAATCGCCGTTTCATCGAACGTAATAGCCAATCTCGCCTAGTGCATTTAGAACCAGGTGGTTTAGTGCGAATGAACTTCGCTATTACTCCTACCTTCAGGGGAGGCAAAGCCAAATGAAAAGTAAAAGTTTTTTAACAACCTTCCTGGTAATAGCGACAGTTGAAACTCTCACTTTATTTGTGCGGGCTGGGGTTGCTAGAACAGAAACGCTGCCATCTAAACAGGAATTCGGCAACTACCTAGCTTCATTACCAATCGAATTAAGTCAAAAGCAGCCGTCGCAAAATGAGCAGCGTTTGCGTACTTTTATTGTAGCATCCCTAGATCCATCCCTGGAACAACACCCAGCGGCAACTAAACCGGACTTCGGCAACTACTTAGCTTCATTACCAATTGAATTAAGCCAAGAGCAGCCGTCGGAAAATGAACAGCGTTTGCGTAGCTTTCTAGTAGCATCCCTAGATCCATCCCTGGAACAACACCCAGCTACAACCGAACATAATTTTAGTGGCTACCTAGCTTCATTACCTGCCTCACTGAGTTCAGCCCAGTCGTCAGAAGCACAACAAAACCACGAATATCTAGTAGCGTTACTCACCCAACCGGGGCAAGAGCAATCATCAACTAACCAGGAGCAAAACAATCTGGTAGCGTTTATTACTCAGCCTCAAGCAGAGCAAACATCGACAACTGAAGCAATCAGTGGCTACCTGGCATCATTGCCACCCGAACAAGTTCCAGCATCACCAAAGACAAATGAGCAATTCAGTGGTTACCTGGCATCATTACCAGCACAATTGAGTTCAGCACAGCCATCAACAAACGAACAGAACTTCCGAGATTACCTGGTGGCGATGCTTTCCGTACCCCAAGCGCGATCGTCAACAGTTGAACAAAACTATATTTACGATCTACCACCTGTGGAGAAAATCAATCTCTCAGCAGCTCAACAGAACTATGCTAACTACCTGGTGGCACTGCGGCAAGAAGAACAATCTCAGTCGCCCTCGTCGCCAGAAAAGCCCAGGGCAAATAATGCTCCAGTATCAACACAGTTAAAAATTCTTTCACCTCAATCTAGCGCAGTACTGGATGTTCCAGCTGTCACAGTTACCGTCCAGTATCCTTTGGGTAGTCAAATAAACTTACTAGATAATGACGTATTAGTTGATGCAAATTTAGTAGGAGGTACTGAAACAAACCACACTACGAAAATAGTTACGCAGACATGGTACGGTGTCTCACTTCATCAAGGCGAAAATACAATTACAGCCCAAATTAAGGCTAATGGTAGCGTCAAGGAAGTTACTTCGATCAAGGTATTTGTACGCGGTACTGCTAAGCAATTAACTCTAAAAACTGTAGAGGCACGGATTCCCGCTGATGGACGCTCAACTGCAACTATTCAAGGTGAGTTGCTCGATGAGAAAGGGAATCGTTCTAACCAAGATGCGGTTGTTACTTTGGTAGCCAGTGCAGGGGAGTTTGTCGGAGCAGATGCTAAACCGGATGAAGATGGGTTTCAGGTAGAGGCGCACCAAGGACGATTTACAGCCTCTTTGCGCTCGGATCTGAATGCTCAAACTGTGAGAATTCGGGCTAAATCTAACGATTTAGAAGCATTTACCTCGTTGCAATTTGAAACGAATCTGCGATCGCCCATTGTCACGGGCGTGGTCGATTTCCGTCTCGGTGGTGGAGGTACAAATTTTTACAAAAGTTTTCGAGAATTTTTGCCAGCAGATAATGACAACGGCACTCAATTAGACTTTCACACGGCTGTTTTTGCTACAGGTAAGATTGGGCAGTGGTTATTTACTGGGGCTTATAACAGCGATCGCAACTTGAATCAAAATTGCGATGGTACTAGTGGTATTCGATATCAAGATCGACAGCAATTTTGCGATCGCAACTATCCAGTATACGGCGATAGTTCCAAAACTGAAAACCTCGCCCCTTCCCAAGATAGCTTGTATCTGCGCTTTGAGCGATCGGCTAAGATTCCTGGGGCTGAGTCAGACTATGCAATGTGGGGAGACTACGACACTAAAGAGTTTTCCCGTTCTTCTCAAGAGTTTACTGCTACTAACCGTCTATTGCACGGCTTTAAAGCTAATTACAACGCTGGCGACGTGCAAGTTACTGGTTTTTATGGCGATAATGTCCAAGGCTTTCAAAGAGATACTATCGCCCCTGATGGCACTAGTGGTTATTACTTCCTCTCCCAGCGGCTGTTAATTCAAGGTAGCGAAAATGTCTCGATTGAAGAAGAGGAACTCCTTCGTCCCGGTACAGTGTTGCAGCGTCAACAACTAATTCGGGGTACAGATTACGATATTGACTATGATCGCGGCACTTTATTATTTCGTCAGCCAATTTTGCGGACTGATGTAGATACAAACGGTCAAGTCTTAGTGCGGCGAATTGTTATTACTTATCAATATGAGAGCAAGGAAAAAGACAATACCATCTACGGCGGTAGGGTTCAGTACAACATCTCACGGGAACTTAATCATGAGAGTTGGATAGGAGCATCCTACGTTAAAGAAAACCAAGGGGTGCGTGACTTTGAACTGTATGGTACTGACGCGCAATTCTCTATTGGTAAAAATGCTCACATCATTGCCGAATACGCTCATTCCAAGAATAACTCTGAGTTGATGGGGCGAGTTGGTGGTTCTGCTTACCGAGTAGAAGCACAAGGAGAAATTGTTAAGGGAGTTGAAGGTCGGGCTTACTATCGTTCTACAGATACAGGTTTTGCTAATAACGCTACTATTAGTTTTGTGCCTGGACAAAGCCGCTACGGTGCAGAGGTTACAGGTAAAGTTGCTGCTAATACGAACCTGCGGTTTCAGTATGACCATGAGGATAATAACGGTATTGCCCCTCAACCACTAGATAATTTTACCGACTTATTTACACCCCGTACCCAGGCAGTTCCAGGTAGCAGAGTTGATAATTCCCTCACCACAATTACAGCAGGCGTACAACAACGTATCGGTAAATCTGACCTGACTGTGGACTGGATTCATCGCAACCGCCAAGACCGCATTCAACCGAACGCTCTGGGTGGAAACTCAGATCAGTTGCGATCGCGCCTCAATCTTCCCCTAACTGATAATCTGACTTTCTTAGCACAAAATGAACTAAGCATTTCTAATCAAAAAGATGCTGTTTACCCAGACCGCACTATCTTAGGGCTAGATTGGAAGGTTGCTGAGGATCTGAGTATCCGTCTAGCTCAACAGTTTTACACAAGCGGTCAGTTTGACGGTAACTCGATTACCAGTCTAGATTTCGTTGGCGAACACAAATTCGGTCAAGACACTACCTTAACTGGACGTTATGGGATTTTGGGTGGTGCAAATGGGATGTCTACCCAAGGCGCGATCGGGTTGAAACAGGGTTGGACGATTACCCCTGGCTTAAAGCTCGACCTTGCCTACGAACACATATTTGGCGATTTCTTTGGTCGTACGGCGGCTGGTGTTCAGTATGCTCAACCCTTTGCTACGGGACAAAGTGCTTCTTCTTTGGGATTTGGATCGGGTGATAGCTATAGCGTAGGGCTAGAATACACAGACAATCCCGATTTCAAAACTAGCGCTCGCTTCGAGCATCGCAGTTCTTCCGGTGGTTCCAATACAGTCATTTCGGCTGGTGCTATAGGTAAAATTTCTCCGGCTCTCACAGCCTTATTCAACTATCAACAAGCTAATTCTTCTAATCAAAGATTGATAGGACTGGGGGACACAGTCAACCTGAAGTTAGGTTTGGCATACCGTAACCCTAAAAATGATAAATTTAATGCCTTATTACGGTACGAATATCGCAAAAATCCTTCAACAATTCCTGACACCATTTTATTAGGAAGTGGTACAGGTTCACAGGATCATACTTTTGCTTTAGAAACCATCTACGCCCCAAATTGGCGATGGGAGTTTTATGGTAAGTATGCATTGCGCCATAGCATCTCTTATCTAGCTAGTGATTTAGTTGGCGCAAGTACGGTAAATTTGGCACAGCTACGGACAACCTACCGCCTAGGATACAACATAGATGTGGTAGGTGAAGCTCGCTGGATCAATCAACCCTCAGAGAATCACAGCGAGACAGGCTTTGTGATCGAAGCTGGCTACTATCTCACCCCTAACCTCCGCTTGTCGGCTGGGTATACCATCGGCAATGTTAATGACCGAGATTTTAGCGGCTCTCGTTCCGCTAGTGGTCCTTATTTGGGTTTAACCGTCAAGCTGAACGAACTGTTTGATGGTTTTGGGTTGCAAAAGCCACTTCCTCCCCAGCAACAGGAATCCTTAGTCAAACCTATGGCAAAAGACTCATCCACATCTTCAAAGTTAGCTGCTGCACTAAAGAAGAAACCAAAAACCGAAACCGAACAAGGGCAAATATCAAGTGAATCCTCTAATCTCTTAAAGCGTCTGCAAGAAGAGAAGCAATGATCAAACAAGAATAAATTGTCTTATCCAGTTTAGTTTTTTGTTTTCCTTGTAGCAGTTTCATTTCCTGATGCATACTTAACTTTGCGCGAAGCAATTGAAATTGTCAACGGTAATTTACCGCCAGGTAAACTCAGTTAGGTAGAAAAAGAACTAGTAAAATCACTAGCTGCTAATGAGCGATCGCGCCTTACGTTTAATTCACCCGCAGGGGTTCATCCCAACTTCTAATCCCCCCTCGCTTGAGAAAGAGCGAGTTCCCCCAATCACTATCGCGCCCTACCTCAAGACTCGTTCCAATTGCTACGAGGTTTAATTATTTGCGATCGCATTTAACCCAGGTGGCAACAGAAGTAGACAAAATCTGCTTTGATGGCAAGCTTGTCACTTTTAGTAAAAATCGATACTCCGTACTAAGCGGATTCCAGCCCAAGCAAAACCAGAGGGCGTGGAGGGTATCACATTAGGTATGGTGGTATCGCTCACCATCACATATCTGATACATACATTGCATTATTTACCTACTTCATCACCTGTGGTGTGTGGGAAGTGGTGTATATTTTGGACGGGTTGCTGAAGAACACTGCACAACTTCAACTCAAAAACAAAAGTGGCGACACGTAAATCTTTGGGGTGTTAATAATAGGAGTGCAGTTAAAGGCAAAAAATTGCATTTCAATCCTCTTTTAAAATCAGAAAATGTTGTTTGCGTTGATTTTTAATTAAAACAAGTTCATCAGCTTACGCTTGCGCGATCGCTACTGTCAATCAAGATGTGACGCTTGGTATTGCCAAAAGTATATTTAGCTGACGAACCTAACTCTAGTATCGATTTAAGTGTACGTTATTACTAAAGTCAGTACTATACTATTTTTAATAGAACACAATCCAATAGAATCAGTAAAATAAAGTTATATTGTCTGAGTACATAACTATGAATAGCAATTCAAGCAATGAACGATTTGAAAGAATTGAGGCATGGTTAGAAAGTACTTTTTTTAAGAATTGTTTCCAATGCTAGGGCGATTCAAGCTAACACCGAATCTATTAACGCCATAGCCCTGCATCTGGTAGAACTACGGGGGTTAGCACAAGAAGAAGCTCGTGTCAATTTACAATAATATAGAGAAAGGACTGATAGCCTTAACGCTGCCATTGAGCGGTTAGATATAATTGTAGATTACTTGAGGAGGCGCGATCGCGCCCCCTTAAAAATTATTTTTGAGCGAGTATATTTTTACTATATTTTAATTTTAGCTCAAAATTGAAGTAACTGGACAATTTATCTAGGGTAATTTTTTTAAGTAAAATATAGGTAATATTATGATATATTATATGAATAATTCGCGTCAGGTAAAAATTAGTAAATATCTGAGTAAACATCTTAGACACCAACCTGAGCGCTTGGGAATTAAATTAGCTCCTGGGGGCTGGGTTTCTGTCGATGAACTCTTATCCGCCTGTGCCAAAAATTCTTTTCCTATCAGCAAGGTTGAGTTGAATGAAGTAGTCGAAAATAATGATAAAAAACGCTTTTCTTTCGACTCTACTGGAACTTTAATTAGAGCAAATCAAGGGCATAGTGTAGAAATTGATTTAGAATTAAAACCTGTTATTCCTCCTGATGTGCTATATCACGGTACGGGATGGAGTGCAGTTGAATCAATTATGCACAATGGTTTGAATAAAATGTCGCGGCATCATGTCCATTTATCTCAAGATATTGAGACAGCAATAAAAGTAGGCGCGAGGCATGGAAAACCAGTAGTTTTTGCTATCGATGCAGATGCAATGCATTCCTTTGGTTATACGTTCTACTGTTCTGATAATGGTGTTTGGCTGGTGGATTATGTTCCACCTGAGTATTTGCAGTTGATTTGAATAGATACCGTCAAACCTTCTTAGTAGTAACGATTCATTTGTGTTGCCAAAAATCGAGGTAAATTTCTCTCCAGAGATGCGCTGGGGATCGCTCCTTGCTAAACTTTAAACTTTAGGCTGCTCGATCGTCTATATTCCTTATTAGGAACCTTGCTGCTTTAGGAGTAGCGATAGAGGAAAAAAATTATATGTCCCAGTCGATAACTCGCAATTCTGCAAAAACCTTAACTTTTGAAGAGTACCGATTCTATCAGGGAGAACCGGATGTCCTTTATGAACTTTTCAGGGGTAACTTAATACCAATGGCGACTCCTACAGTCTTACACATCAGTATTTGTCAATTTTTGGTTTATCATTTCCAACGCTACTTTGCTATTAAAAATCTTTCCCTGGTTGTAGCAACTACTGTTGGAGTGAGGACTGAGGAGGATTCATCCCGCATTCCTGATGTTGTGGTTTGTAGTCAAAGTCTTTGGGAACAAGCCCGTGCTAGAAGTGGAGCAGGGGTGCTTGACTTTGATGAAGTACCTGTATTAGTTGTTGAAGTAGTCAGTGATAATTGGCGCGAAGATTATATCCGCAAACGTGCCGAGTATGCCTTAATCAATATTCCTGAATATTGGATTGTTGATCCGAAAAAAGAGCGGGTTTGGGTTTTAACTAATCCCGAAAGCGAAGATGGTTACGATCGCACCGAGTTTAGGCATGGTCAAAACATTACATCTGTACAGTTTCCTGAGCTAATTTTATCCCTAGAGCAAGTGTTATCTCCTCCCGTTGTGGAAGAATTAATCAAGGAGGATGTGCGATCGCAACAAAAATTAGAGCAAAGAACTGAAAGATTAGCTGCTAAGCTACGTGAAATGGGAGTAGACCCTGATTCTGTTTAGTCAGGCAATGCGATCGTATAATTGGTAGTTGGTAAAAGGGTAAGGGTAAAGGGTAAAGAGGTATTGCCGTAAAGGGTAAAGGCAATTCATAATTACTCCCCCTCTCCTCATCTTTTCATCTCCCCCTCTCTCTAGCCCCTAGCCCCTCATTATGGCTGTGTCACCCCAGGATCAGGAGATGACTGAGGTTGTTGTGCTACTGGTGGTGCGGTATTAGTGGGAGACGACTGCACTGGTTGTGAGGATTGGTAATCACTAGGCAGCTGGTATTGTGTATCTCCTGAAGAGATAGACTTGTCAGCAGGCACGGGTGGATCTGTAGTGGGCAGTGTTTGAGAATTACGCGGTGCGGGTGACTCGCCTGGTGTTTGAGAATTACTCGGTGCGGGTGACTCACTCGCAGGCGGTGTTTGGTAATTGTTTAATGTAGGTGACTCGACTGTAGGAGATGGCTGGGAATTATTTGATGTAGGTGACTCGACTGGCGATGGTGATGGGGTATTTGGTGTAGGTGACTCGACTGGCGATGGTGATGAAGTATTTGGTGTAGGTGACTCGACTGGCGATGGTGATGGGGTATTTGGTGTAGGTGACTCGACTGGTGACGGTGATGGGGTATTTGGTGTAGATGTCTTGGGTGGTGGTGTTTGAACTGGTGTTTGTTGTGATTTTGTTTGAGAGGAATTACGCGATTTTTTAGCCTCGTAGTTATTTGAACGTTGACCCGAATTAGGGTTTGAGGTTTGCACTGGCGTTGCTATACTACGTCTGGTCGGAGTGGGCGATGAGACATTACCTTTATTGGAATTAACCGATAGCCCCCCTTGCTTGCGGCGAGAAGGGACTGGTTGCGAAGTGATATTTTTTGTTTGCGGCGTGATGGTAGTCTTAGGGTTTCCATCTCCCTTAGAGGTGCTATTTGACTGCTGTCGCTCAGAATTAGGGTTAGAGGTTTGCCCCAGTGGTGTGACGATCTGATTTTCCCCGTGTGGCAGGGATATCGTTTTATCGTATTTGATATCACCCGAAGGGGAAGCTTGAGGTGGGACAACGGCTGGGGAATTTTTTGGTTGCTGTTGTTCAGGTTTGTGGGGAAAAGCTGCACTGAAGGCAACTGTGGCAATGCCTAAGATTGCTGCTACTCCTGTGCCAATCAAAAGACCACGAATAAATGATTGTTTGGCTGGTGGTTCATCAACATCAAACTGAGATTCATCAGTTGCTTCTGCTAAAGCAACTGGCTCGTGCTGGGAAATTAAAGCTGGAGTTACCCCTGTGTTTGTCGGTCTTAGTTTTAACGGGTTTGTAGTGCTTGTCCGAATAACAGGCTGATTATCTGGTAAAAGTTCCAGCCACTCGGCTACTGTGGATGGTCTACAATTGGCTTCCAGTTCCATCCCATGCATTACTGCCCAGTCAACTGCTTCACTTAGCTGGGGTTTTATCTTGCGGGGGGGTTGCATCCCAAAGCGATCGCGTAAACTCGCTGCGGTGGGAACTTTTGCTGTCAACAAGGCGTATAGTGTTGCTGCTAGGGCATATACATCTGTTGCTGGTGTACGACGAGCATGGGGGAGATATTGTTCAATTGGCGCATACCCCTCGGAAACCATGTTTGTGTGTGTCTGTGTTGAGTCGGGGCTATACTCCCTGGCAATTCCGAAATCGATCAGCACTACTTCTTGAGTACCTTGTCGCAAAATGATATTTTGCGGCTTCACATCCCGATGCAGCAAGTTATTTTGATGCACCACCTGCAACGCTGCGCCTATTTGCCGAATGTAGTGAATTGCGATCGCCTCTGGCAACGGATTTTTTGGAAATACTACTTTCGCTAGGTTTTGCCCTGGTATATAATCCATCACCATGTAGGGCAACCCATCTTCTATGAAAAAGTCACTCACTCGGACAATATTTGGATGTACACAAGTCGCCAATCGTCTTGCCTCATCCTGAAAAGAGCGTTGGAACTTGGCAAAATTAGGAGCTTGCCGCAGCGACTCATTGAGCGTTTTAATCACCACTGGTTGACCCAAATAGTGATGACTGGCTCTATACGTAATGCCAAAGCCACCTCGCCCTATTTCTTGCTCCAGGGTATATTTCCCACGCTGCAATGTTTTACCTGCTAGCATATCCCCTCTTTCGACATTGCAAAACATCAAAGGCTAAGTAACGCACACATGAATGCCTATGCTATACCGCCTTCGTTTAGAACTGTTAATTTAACCTTTCTTATGCGATCGCCCTTTTTCCTCCCAATCATTAAATTCCAAAGCCAGTCTGGATTATAGCAATCGTTGAAGTGCGCCGTATACTACTGCTTGCTCTTACAACTGCCATTGTAGTTGAAATTACGGTCTATTTTCTGTTTTCTTTTGCACATTAACTATGACCAAGACCGCCCGCGATAATTCGTAATTCGTAATTCGGAAGGCAAGAGGCGCTTAGGCTAGAGAATTTTAGATTTTAGATAATGGAATTGAAATTTCTCCCCTTGTCCCCTTGTCCCCTTGTCCCCTTGTCTTCCCCTAGCCCCTAGCCCCTAGCTATAGCGCCTAAGCGCCTCTAGCCCCAGTTGGGATTAACCTCCAACTTCCAGCTTGACAGATTTATGAATCGCTATAAGTCAAAAGACATCAATGTTATGTTAATTTTTGTTTTTACATGAGCGAATTATCAGGATGTTCTGAAAATCCCATCCAAACCCCAAACCCAAGTTTACTTTGTCTAAGCAATGGTCACGGAGAGGATATGATTGCTGTGCGTATTTTGCAGGAACTACAGCAGCACTCAACTTCACTCAATATCGCCGCTCTGCCTTTAGTAGGTGAAGGACGAGCTTATACTCAACAAGGTATTCCCATAATTGGCTCAGTTAAATCTATGCCTTCCGGTGGTTTTATTTATATGGATGGGCGGGAACTGATGCGAGATTTGCAAGGTGGCTTATTACAATTAACCTTGGCTCAGTTAAAGGCTGTAAAAAGTTGGACTCGACGAGGAGATAGGGCGATGGGGCGATGGGGTAATGGGGCGATGGGGAGACTCCCCAACACCTCATCACCATCACCCCCCAACCCCTTGGTATTAGCTGTAGGTGATATTGTACCGTTGTTGTTTGCCTGGTTGAGTGGTGCTAACTATGCTTTTGTTGGCACAGCCAAATCAGAATATTATGTGCGAGATGAAAAAGGTAATTTGCCTGGGCGATCGCCTTTTGCTCGTTTAGAAAATTGGTCAGGTTCAGTTTACCACCCTTGGGAACGCTGGCTGATGAGTCATCCCCGTTGTCAGGCGGTGTTTCCCAGAGACTCACTTACCGCCCAAATTTTACAAAAGTGGTCGATTCCAGCTTTCGATTTAGGAAATCCCATGATGGATCAGTTGGAACCAGTTAAACCACCAGATAGTTTTGACTCAATAGAGCAAACGCTAACTATTCTACTGCTTCCTGGTTCTAGAACACCAGAAGCATTAGGCAATTGGGAGCAAATTGTAACGGCACTAACAGATTTAAGTGCAACTAGCAACGATCGCTCGCTATTATTTTTAGGTGCGATCGCCCCTGGTTTAAGCCTAGATCCTTTCTGCCAAATTCTCGCAAACGCTGGTTTCCAGCAATCCGTAGGGGCGAGGAACTCAGATATCCCTTTGCTCAAACAGACAATTCTACTAAACCCGCCCCCAAATCCCAAACAAAATATATTGACATTTAGCAAAAATAATGCATTTATTATATTGACGCAACACGCCTATAACGAATGTTTGCATTTGGCACAGATAGCGATCGCAATGGCTGGGACAGCCACAGAACAATTTGTAGGACTAGGTAAACCAGCAATTACCTTTCCAGGCAAAGGACCCCAATTTACCCAAGCATTTGCCCAAGCTCAAAGCCGTCTTTTAGGTGCATCTGTAATTTTGGTAGAACATCCCAATTCTGTTGCCGATGCAGTACAATCCCTCCTGAACGATCCACAAAGGCTACAGCTGATAGCCGAGAATGGCTTACGGCGGATGGGTAAACCAGGTGCAGCCCGTCGTATTGCCCAGTATTTAACCACAGTGACCAGTTATCAGTGACCAGTTATCAGTGACCAGTGACCAGTTATCAGTTACCAACTACCAACTACCAACTACCAATTACAGCTAAAAGCTAAAAGCTAATTGATAATTGATAATTGATAATTGTTGATTGGGTAGTGCAATGGAATTTGCAGATTTTCAGGTTTGCGATCGCGATCTTAGCGATGCTATTTTTACCGAGTATATGAATGTCTCTGAGATCGCAGTAGATACGGAAACAATGGTGCGACCCGTTTAGCCGAAAACCACGCTACCCGTAAGGGTGTGGTGAGATGGCTAGCAATTTCACAATTGACAACTGATTACCTATATAGGTGAGCCATAAACAAATCATGGCATTGGCAAGTCCTATCCACTTAATGCCCAGTGTGAAAGCACTTTCCCTACCAAAGCGACTGGACATCAAATTGGTAAAGCGGGATTGAAAGCGAGTCTCCCAAGATGCAATGGGTTTGAAACATCGCAAGCAAGGCGACATGGTGAGCGAAAGCGAAGATGCGATAACACTTCGTTACAGTAAATGGGTGAAAGCATCTGATACACCCAAGCCAAAAGGCAAAGGATAAGGAATCGGCTAGAGTTGTTAGACCGATTGGGCATTCTAAATAAACTCGGAGTCCCAGCATCCACCTAAATCGCCCAACAAATAGGTAATCGGAACGGGGAAACCCTCATGTTTTCTCCTTTCTAGGTCGATAGACAGGTAGGCATCCAAGCCAAATGAAACATGAGAGTAGGATTGGGCAAGAAGCAAATGCCCGTTTGTAATGAACGTGGATAAGCTGACGTGCCTAGGGTTGATAGTTGATAGCGTCTAGTAAGTAGCAAAAATGCCTAATACAAACGTTAAAAGCGGATTGTGGGATGAATGGCAACAAATTAGCTGGATTCCAGTTGAAAAGGTAGTCATGAAGCTTCAGAAACGTATCTATCAAGCGTCAACGGCTGGAAATGTCGCTTTAGTCCGTACTTTGCAAAAAAGACTGACGCGCTCATGGTTTGCGAAACTTCTGGCAGTACGCAGGGTGACACAGGAATTAGGCAAGACCGCTGAAATTGACGGTAAAAACCTTTACTTGACACAACGGATGAACCTAGCACTCAACCTGGACATAACCAGGAAGACTAAACCTGGAAAAACTCAGAAGCGATCGCACTGCCCTATTACCATATATAATCGCGTTTGTCAATGTTTAGTCAAAATGGCGCTAGAACCAGAATGGGAAGCTCTTTTTCATGCCCAATCTTATGGATTCCGCCCAGGTAGAAGTACTCATGATGCCATCGAAGCAATCTTCCAAAGTCTCTCTAGAACAAAGGGCGATCGATGGTTGATTTCGGCACATATCGAAAAATGCTTTGATAGGATAAATCACGATTACCTACTAAACAAACTAGCAACCTACCCTGGGTTAAGACGAATCATTAAAGGCTGGCTAAAGGCGGGGAGTCTTAATGGCTCATCCATATTTCCCACAGAAGGTACACCACAAACCGGAGTATCCCCACTACTCGCCAACATTGCATTACATGGAATTGAGGAAAATTTCTCCAAAAGAGAAACCCCCCTCTCGATGAAAGTGCAATACGAAATGATCCGATACGCCGATGATTTTGCGATCATTTTTGGTGTGGATAAAACCCCCCAAAACACAAAATCACCAAACGGACGGGTAGGATATCAAGCCTGGATTGACTCACTCAATTCCTTCCTAGAACCTATTGGACTAAGAATCAAAGAGTCAAAAACCAAAGAAGTTAAAGCTTCAAATGGATTTGATTTTCTGGGATTCAACGTTTGTAGATATCAGGAAAAACAAGCGCTTAAAACCATCATTAAACCCAGCAAAGAAGCAGTTTCCAAACACATCAAATCCCTGAGAGAAGCAATAGACAAACTACGTCAAGCTCCCCAGGAAAAAGTAATTACTACACTAAATCCAATCATAAGCGGATGGTGCAATTATTATAGAACGGTGTGTTCAAAGGAAACCTTCAGCAAATGTGACTACGACCTATTCCAAATGTTGTGGGGATGGGCATACACCCGCTGTCATGGTACAGGGAAAAAGGATATCAAGCGCAAATACTGGGGACAAGGTGAAGGGTGGAAGTTCGACTGGGGGAAATTCTCGTTACTGCGCCATGAAGGAACCAAGATAGTAAGGCACACCAAAGTCACAGGTGAAAAATCGCCTTATGACGGTGACTTCATTTACTGGGGACAGAGACTAAGCAATTACGCTAACCTAAAAAATGAGTACACACATTACTCAAAAAACAAGGTGGCTGCAATAGACTTCTTGCATAAATCAGCCTCGCGGGACTTTTAGCGTCCTTCTTTGCGACGAGCGCGTCTTTGCGCGAAACAAAAAAAGACGAGTGCAACAAGTCTAATGAATACGGGTTAAACAGGCACGGGCGATGCAATGGAAGTAGAC
This sequence comes from uncultured Chroococcidiopsis sp., assembly GCA_964248365.1. GTDB lineage: Bacteria > Cyanobacteriota > Cyanobacteriia > Cyanobacteriales > Chroococcidiopsidaceae > Chroococcidiopsis. Next base: position 139,438 of record CAXTYC010000007.1, read on the forward strand.
TACAATCCCTATTAAGCGGGAGACACATTGGAAAATCTACAATTGTTACATCGTCACTGCCACGACAAGAAAACAGCACGCTTACGTGGCGTATTACGCTGCAATCAACTTAGGAGCCGTGTGTCTTGAAAGGGACACGCACGGTTCTGAAGCAGAGTTCATTATAGCAATGTAATGTTCGACTGTAACGGTTTATTACCTCAACGCGATCGCTTGTGTCTTGTCCAACTTTGTGACGCTCAAGATCGAGTCACAGTTATCAGAATCGCCAAAGGACAGACAGAGGCGAACAACTTAAAACAACTACTGCAAGCTGCTAATATCGTCAAGGTGTTCCACTTTGCTCGTTTTGACCTTGCTACTTTACAATACCATCTCGGTATTAAAGTAAGACCTGTCTTCTGCACGAAAATCGCTAGCAAGTTAGCGCGTACCTACACAAACCGTCACGGACTCAAAGATGTAGTACAAGAATTAGAGGGTGTAGAACTCGATAAAAGCGCTCAAAGTTCTGACTGGGGTAACTCCGCCAATTTGTCAGAACAGCAACTGCGCTATGCGGCAAATGATGTCCGCTATTTGCTAAGTATAAGGCAAAAGCTAACTGGGATGCTCAAACGCGAAGAACGATGGGAACTAGCACAAGCTAGCTTTGAAGCTTTGCCGACTATTGTTTCTTTAGATTTGTCACAATTTAAAGACTTGTTTGAGCATTAATTTTTATACCTATGGACTGATGTGCATTTCTAGTACGAAGTTAAACACTTGTAACGTAGCTGGGGAATATTTTTCTGTGGTAATCTTTGCATGGGCATTACTAGCCTCACATGAAAATAACAGCCTTATTGTAGGCTGTTGATAACTCAATGGAGTATTTCTATGAAACGAGCAATTTCATTCCTGAAAAATATTCGGTTGCGCCAAATTGTAACTGTTTGTTTAGTAGTTTTAGCATTTTTGATTAGCACTAATTTTGACATACATGGAAATTCTCTGCAAGCTTGGGCAGAAGCAGTAACACCAGAAGCTACTGATTACAACGCTACCAAGAGTGAAGTTCCAAATCGCCTGAAGGCTGAGAGAATCGAAGAAAATGCTGAAAAGTCAGCTAAACTCTTAGAAGAAGAGGGGATCAAAGTTACCAATAGAGCTGCGGAAAGTGCTAAAGATCCAAATAAGAATTTATTTGAGAGTATCAAAGAAAAGCTCAATCTTGATGAACCAATAGATCCAGGGACGAAACAATTTGCTGAGCAGGTTAAGGAAGGCGCTTCCGAAGTAGTTAAAGCTCCCCAACGGGCTTTAAAAGCTGATTAAGTCAATCAGGCGATAAGCGCTACATTTTTATAATTTATAACCACAGATAGACATAGGTGAATACAGATAATATATCTGATTGTAATCATCTCTATATGTGGTTTTTTCTTTTTTTGTCTCTCGCAAAGACGCGCAGCGGCTTCTCGTAGAGTAGGCGCTAAGACGCAAAAGAAGGACGCTAAAAGGAGCGCGTCTAGTTACTTAATTTGTTTTTTCAACTATTTTTATTAATTTAGATAAGTCAAAGGCTTTATGCTCAATTTCTGGCGGTAGGAGTGCAACATATTAAAGAATTTATTTGTATTAAAACTCCTGGGATCTATTCTAGTGTCTGAGCGATCAACTATCTCATGGGTGGTAATGCGAGAATCTGGAACTTTACTTTGGGCAATTAACCAAGCTAGAGACTGATATTCAGCATCAGTATAACCGCTATGTCTATGCTTGGAATTACGACCATCGGGCGGAGTTTCTAAAGATACATGATAAGCAAAGTTATTCACAGAAGGCGGAAAGTCGGGATCAGTTTTTACTGTTTCTGCACCTTTTTCCCCCATAAAAACAGAGTTGGCTGCGCCAAAAGCTCGTTTATCAGGTGGGACGATATACACAACTGTTCCATCTAGCTTAATTAAGGTATGATAACTTGCTTGCTCTTTTTCATTGATGTGGGGTGTTTGAAAATGATTGATAGCAGATGCGGCAGAGTAAACAGTTTCATGTAGTACTATAATTGGTTGATTGTCTACTTGTCTACCGTAAATATCTTGTAGGTAGCGATCGCCATAGTTAAGTGGATTTGCCCAATTAATCTCATATCTTGGTCTATAGTTTAGTGATATATTTTTGTTGGAACCCAGCCGGAAAGAATTCGGTTGGGATTGAGTATCTGTAATTCGCTCCACAGGTGTAGGCACTGAAGGCAACATTGATATATCAGTTGGCTTTACCTCTGATTTTCCAGAAAATAAATACCCAGTAATTGCAATGCATATAGATAGTATAAATATCAATAAAGCTCTGATTTTCCAAACACCCAATTCCATTTTGGTAAAGCTTATTATAGTGGAAAAAGGAAATTATGAAGTATAAATTTTAAATACCCTGACTGCGGCTGGCGATCGCTCTCCAATATTATTTATATAATATTTCTATCTTTATGTGTTGTGGATGTAGTAGCGATAACGGTGTTAGCGCTAACACCTCACACAAATATCCTTTGATACTGTCCTTTGCCATTGCGCTAACTTAAAAAAAAGAGTTTTCTTTACCTAGTAGTTATGGCTCACACTTTTATTCGTACTTGCTCTTTTTACCTAATGGCAGTTGTATCGAGTTTGATAGCTGTTAGCGAGGTAAATGCCCAGTCCGTTGAACCACAACCCCAACCACAACAGCAATCTTCCCCTACGCCTAACTCAATACCTCCTCATCAGCAGTTAATTCGCCGCGAACAAGCACCACTACCTTTAGATAGAGTTTATCAAACACCCATTGAGCAGTTTGAACCAGCGTTTACAGATGTTCCTAGAGATCATTGGGCTTATGAAGCAGTGACACGACTGTTTTACATTGGAGTAGTCAAAGGCGAAGCCCCTCCCGCTAATCAATCTACTCAATTTTAGGAGCATTTAAGAGAGATGGGCAAGCAGAGGGAGCAGAGGGAGCAGAGGGGAGCTGAAAGAATTTAAATATTCTGTCTTGTGTCTCCTCACCTCCTCACTCCTCACCTGCTCACCTCCTGTCTCCTGTCTCCTGACAACTAACATGGGTCTTTTCAATCTAATCAATGCTTATGGCAGCTGCAAATCGCAAATCCTCTAATACTAATAAGTCAACACAAGAGCAAGTTGTTTACCGCGAATTTGGTCTAGATAACTTGGCTGCTGTAGAACGAGCAGTTCCCGAACTTCCCCCTCAACAGCAAAACCTGCGTGTGCAAGCTTCCCGTGCGGGGCGCAAAGGTAAAACCGTCACTGTGATAACTGGCTTTCAGGCAAAGCCAGAAACTTTAGCAACACTGCTCAAACAACTAAAAACTCAGTGTGGTACTGGTGGTACAGTTAAGAATGGAGAAATTGAAATTCAAGGCGATCATAAACAGAAGCTGGTGCAGATTCTGACTGGAATGGGTTATAAAGTCAAAATCAGCGGCGGCTGATAGGATTTTAGATTTTGGATAAGAGATTGGAATTTCTTCTCTTGTGTCCTTTGACTTGTGTAGAGACGCGATATATCGTGTCTCTATGTCTCCTGTTTTTGGCATATTTATTCTGCTATATGTCTTTTCATTCAAGAACACCCCTACTGGTATTGTCAAATTAAATTGTTTGAGCAATAGCCAGTCACTATTTTCCTGAAAAACGTTCTTTTTGCTCTAAATAGACACACTAACCCCAGTAATCTGTTGGCTTGAGCGCATTGGTTCCACCATCACATCTCTAGTCATAAAGGCAGGCAGGGCGATGTCTGTTCGGTTGAGTGTGCTGATAGATGAGTTCACAATCAGCCAAAAACTTTTGCGCCCCTAGCATAAACCTGTCTAAATTTGTCAGACTTGGATTTGACGACATAAAAAATAAAGACTTGGAAGTTGGCGACAAAAAAATATTGAACCCCCCTAATACAACACAAATACGCGACATGGCAGCAGGTAGTACCCTCTAAAAATACAGCGATCCAATGATTAGGGTTATCTGTCGGTATTATGAGCGATCTGTGCTGAAGGTTTCCAATGACTCTCTAAAAATGTAGCAGTCCTTCTTCTGAGGTTATCTGTTTGTCCCAACGCGGATCTATTATGAAGGCTGTCTAATTTTTAGAAAAAGAACTCTCGGCTTGCCTGATTTTTAGAAGGGAAAAGTGTGAGCAACACAGATTCCTCAAAATTACATCTGGCGCCAAAAAATAAATTTAGCTAAGTATTGGGTAAATTTAGCTACGAGCCAGAGATCTCACACAAGAGGGCTAAATTTATTTTTCCAGCCTGACTTCAGGCAAGTCCAATATTTTTCGAGCATTCCTCCCGTGCCTTCAATGGGAGTATACGGGTGGGTAATGAGTTTACATCTAGCGCAAAAAATAAAAATCCAGCCCTCAATAAAAATCTCTCGTCACTAAGAGGTCATTTGTGCGTACGAGCGCGTTACCCTCGCTCCCTTTGGTTGCCCTCGTCAAATAGCGTTGTGGTGTTGTCCTGTCGGGCGAGCGCGTTGACGCATAAATCAGTTCTAACAAATAACCTCCAACACACAAACCTGATTTTTATTTTCAAGCTTCTTGAGATCTTTTAACAAGCCTGCCTTCATTTTTAGAGAGGAAAAGTGTAGGCAATTGCGCCTCATAAAACCCCAGGTCGCCTCCCGCCAAAAATACAGGCAACCCTCAAACACAGCAGATTTGGAAGGAACGTGCAAAAATTTTAGGTCAGGCTTCAACCTATGCAAATAACTCATTGGCACAAACAGATTTCTCACAAAAGCCTGACCTAAAATTTCAGGTTCCTTCGCCTCCCACCCATGATGCACGACAAACTACGAGTAAAGCTTTGCCTGTATTTTTTAGGCATATTCCAAACCCATTTTTTTCAAGGCAATATTCCAAACCGTTATTTTTAGACTTCATTGTATAAATAAAAGAAGTCTAATTCGACATTTTATCTTAGTTTTTTGTGCCTATACTTTTATTCTTTGGCATCAGCTGACAGGTGGCTTGAGGCGCAGGCTGGCTAATCTTCCTTTGAATACTTTTACTGAAGCAATAGATGCTTTTAGAACAGCTATGTCTTTTCGATTTTTCGAAGAGTTGACCCTCAATCGTGACCTGTTTGCCTTTTATAAAGCCAGAAGGGGTTACATTTGGGCTTAATTATTGTTTAATTCCCGTTAGAGAGGAAAAGTGCAGGTACATCTTCATTCCTGGTGCTAAACCTAAAGATTCCAATAGACTTCTTGCAAAAGGTCAATTAGACAGAAGGGCTTTTAAGTAGGCGAAGCTCATAGTTGTACAATCTAGCTATGAGATTAAACCTCAAACCAAAGCGTTTCCGGCGATTTCTATAACGGTCAGACAAGATTTTAAACACCTTGAGTTTACAATGTACGTTCTCACCTATAACTCTAATTCTAGCTAGCTCTCGATTCCGCTTTTTATTTGCAATGCTTAAATTGCTTCCTCTCGGCTTCTTCTTAGGAGTTTGACTATTAGGGTGAAGTTTTTGAACTCCTTGATCTCCTTGATATCCTAAAATTTTTATGTCTGCTCTCCAGCGAGTTTTACTATTTCTAAATATTTTGAAATCATGCTCTTTTCCTTTACCATAGGCGGTACAGATGATTTCTCCTGTCTTTTGATTTACCACTATCTGTGATTTGAGTGTATGTCTTTTCTTTTTGCCGCTGTAAAACTGATGAATGTTTTTTTGGGGGCGCTAAGCGCGGAGTTTCCGTAACATCTACTACCACTACTTCAAGTTGGTAATCAGGATGCGCGTAATTTTTTCTTACCAGGTAGGGCAAAAGCTCTTGAACTCACCAGCACATCTTCAATTTTCCTAATAATTCGATATGCTGTTGATTCATTCACCCCCCACGATTGCCCAATGTGAAAGTATGTACGGTATTCTCGACCGTATTCCAATGCCATTAATAAGATGCTGTCTTTATTTTCTTTAGAGTCTTTCCTAAAAATCTAGGATTAACTATTTCCGTTGCTTTTTCACTATCCCAAAGCGTGATAGCACTCTCGCAACCTAAATCCATGCCTACAGCACCAGTATTAGTAAAACGGCGCTCTGGAGTACAAATCACTCTAGAGGAATATTGCCGGCATCGGCTCCTTTGGGGTAAACAATTTTGCTGCTCTAAATATGAAACCGAATGCTTATAGTGTTTCCATTGTGTTTTCCTATTTGCTATGGCGGCAAGATATAGAGTCGCGTGTAACCGTCGCCAATCGTGAAGATTTTCTTCCTATTGACTGGTTGGGTAAAGCCTAAAATTGACGCGACCGATTATACTCATAACCTAAATACTGCAATATAGTGTACAGCGGGTCAAATCACTTACATTCTCATAGGTATTGCGTTTACAGGATAACATTACATATAGTGTTTGTGAGGAAGTCCCGTAAAAAAGTCATAACCGCCCAAATTCTTGAGCGGCTTCGGGAAATATTTTCTAGGTTGTGTCAAAACCAAAAAAGTGAGTTATTGGAATTTAGTGGCAAAAAGGATCATGTCCATCTACAAGTAGATATTTCGCCTGATGTTCCGCCATCAAAGCTAGTCAATACCCTCAAAACTATTTCTAGTCGGATGATTAGGAAAGAATTTGCCAACCACATTAATAAGTTTTATTGGAAACGTGGGTAGTGCAATTTTGTAAAGGATGGAGAAAAAAGACTAGTTTAACAATTGGATGGCTCAGCTCTTAGCATCTGATTGTAGTGATGAATGAAATTCCAGATCGCACCAATGTGATTGCACAGTTTTTTAGAAAATGACAAAGTCTGGCGAACTAAGCGAGAAACCCGTTGTCGCAAGGTGTTATTGAACCGCTCGATGTAACTAGTCAGTCCTGTCTCCTTACCCACTGCTCGATGGCGTGTGCTGGGCAGCGCCACCGGATAAGACACCCAGTAATCGGTGTAGATCACGGCGCACTGTCGATACACCCCTGGCATCGATTCCCATAGTGCCGTCGCCGATGCCCCAGAACGGTCGCCAATGTAGCAACCAACAATCTCACGAGTATGTACATCAATCGCTAGCCAAACCCACTGCTCGTTGCCCTTATCATCCACAAATGACCATAACTCATCCATTTGCACTGCCATCGGCTGCTGGGGTTTTGGTTGCACCTGCACCTGTCGCGGCACGGCTGCTAAGTATTGGTTGACTACCGCCTTGCAACCAGTCCTCGGACACCTGCATGACACGAGCAATGCCTGCCAGTGGGATCTTTTCAAGCAACAAGCGGTCTATTATCGCTTGACTTTCTGAAGAAATCTGTTGCCATTGAGGATTTTCCAGGATTTTCCGTCTTAAAAAATAAAGACAATCCTGTTTTAAAGATCCCTCGACCAGCGCTAAAGATACGGAGAATGAGGATTGTCTTTATTTTTTAGAGGTACATCGGATTCCCACGAACTGACGACCACAATCTCGGCATTTGTAGTTTTGCTTGCCCCGTCGGGTTCTGCCGTTTTTCATGATGTCATCAGAGCCACAGGTTGGACATAACAAATACGGTTTCATCTCGAACGATTGTGCTTCACAACTCAGGTTCTTGCTATTTTCCTCTATCCTTTACGAAATTGCAGTACCGATTGTTCAATCCAAAATCCAAAATCTATAGTCCCCAAAATTCTCTTGCCTCTTGCCTCTTGCCTCTTGCCTTCCGACTTCTCTCGTCCCTCACCCCTCACCCCTCGCCCCTCTTCTTAAACGCGACACAAACATCTCAAATTCTGGTAATTTCATCTGCACGGCAATTAGGGCAAACACGCCAATGCCAACTATTGCAGACAAACTCAGTTGCAACAACTGTAATAGTAATCCTTTACTGCCCCAAAGGTGTTGACAAGCCCAGAGAGTTCCCCAACTAGCTGCCCCTGCCACAAAGCTGCTAGTAGTTAAACTCAAAATAGGTAGACTCCACTGGCGCAATGGCAACCCGTTGAGCTTACGATTGAGCAACCATAAAAACATGATTGTTGAGGTGATATTCACCCCTACTGTTGCTAAAGTGATACCAGGAGCGCCATAGGGTTTAACAAGAAAGAAATCCAGTAGGGCATTGAGAAAGATATTTGCCATACTGACACGAAAAGGCGTAACGCCATCGCCTAAAGCATAAAACACCCGCACCAAAACATCACGCCCTAGATAAACAAACATTCCCACACCGTAAGCCATTAGTACAGACGCAACTAACTGCGAATCAGCTTGCTTAAAGGCTCCCCGCTCATAAATCACTTGTACGATACTTGCTGCCAAAGCAATAAATAGCGCCCCCAGTGGCAGCATTGTGATGGCAGTTAGGAGTAAACCCTGACGAATTCGCAGTTTGAGATTGCCCCAATCGGCTGGAGCAGCAAGCTGGGAAAGCATGGGCAATAGGGGTAGCAAAATTACATTTGAGATAATTCCCAAAGGAGTCTGTACTATTAGATTGGCATAGTTGAATGCCGCCGCCGCACCAGGAATAGAGGAGGCGAAAAACATATCGGTGTAGAGATTAATTTGTAGCATCCCAGAAGCAAAGATAGCAGGTGTCATTAGCTTGATTACTTCTTGCATCCCAGCCGAGCGAAAATCAAACCGCAGGCGTAATGTGCCTAGTTTTAACCGCCACTGAACGATTAGCTGCACTAACCACTGTAGAATTGCTCCTGCTAAAGTTCCCCAAGCTAAAATTTGTCCACCCAATAGAGCAAAAGAGGGCGAGATGATTTTGTTACCCAGTTGAAAATATAAGATGCCAATTCCAATGATGATTGTGACACTGGAAAATACAGGGCTGATGGAGAGTAGCCAGTATTGATTAGCTGTGTTGAGCGTACCAAAGCCAATGCCAATTAATCCAGCCAAAATTGCCATCGGAGCCATAATATGCAGTTGTTCGGTTGCGATCGCATGAGCTGTTTGACTTAATTGGGGACCTACCAGATAAATAAAGAAATCAGCAAAGCAGAATAAAGCAATAGTTAGGAACAACAGCACAAGACTGACTAGGGTAGTGGTAGTTTCTACCAGATGGGCTGCTTCCTTTTTATCCCGTTTGGCTAAGACACTGACGATCGCGCTGTGAATGGGTCCATTCACGCCACCTAGCAGCACTAATAAAAAGCCTGGGATCAAGTAAGCATAGTTGTAAGCATTAAAAGCGTCACCTGTACCATAGGCGGCGGCGATCGCTTGCTGACGCACCAGCGCCACAAGTTTACTCAGCAGCGTAGCCACCGCCACAATTCCCGCAATGCCAACCAAAGTTCGAGAGTGCTTCTGTTGTTTTGACACGAATAATTCAACTACCGATCACCACATAACATTTAAACCTGAATCGAGTAAAAGGGCGATCGCAGTTACCAGTTACCAACTACCAACTACCAACTACCTGCGCTCTATAGTAATTCACAATCCCTGCTCCCCAAATGTAAACAAAAGATGAATCCTGGGAATACTAAATGCTAAGACTAGCTCTTTAACAACAATTTTCTTGAGAGCTGTCATCACCTAAGTGCAGGAATACGACAGTGACTCCACTGCCTAGTAATGAAATAGCTAGACTCAATGCCTTACGCCGATATGATATTCTGGACACTTTGCCGGAAGAGGATTTTGACGATCTAACGCGCTTAGCGGCGCAAATTTGTCAGACTCCGACGGCGATAATCAGCTTTGTAGATAGCGATCGGCAATGGTTCAAGTCGAAGGTAGGTTTGACAACACAGGAAACTCCCCGTGATACTGCCTTTTGCGCTCATACCATTTTGGAAGATAACCTCTTGATTATCCCTGATGCTTGCTCTGATAAGCGCTTTGTTGACAATCCTCTAGTTACTGGCACACCTCAAATTCGATTTTATGCTGGTGTACCTTTAGTTACGCCAGATAACTTTGCTCTAGGTTCACTATGCGCTATTGACTATGTACCCCGCGATCTGAGTCTCCAACAGCAAGAAGCCCTAAAAATTCTTGCTCGTCAGGTAATAACACAACTGGAGTTAAGACGTAATGTAGCTGCTTTAAAACAGGTTATTCATCAATGTAAGCAAACAGAGCAGGCACTTAGAGAAAATAAAGAACGCTACCGTCGTTTAGTAGAACTATCACCAGAAACAATAGCTATCCATAGCGAAGGGAAATTTGTATTTATAAATCACACCGGAGCTAAACTGCTTGGTGCAGCTAATCCAAAGGAAATAATTGGTAAACCAATATTAGATTTTGTTCAGCCAAATTATCAAGAAATTGTTCAAGCACGAATTCGACAAGTTCAGGAAAAAGGTACTCACGCAGAAATAATTGAACAAAAGTTGGTACGGCTTGACGGTCAGATCATTGATGTTGAAGTCACAGGTATTCCGGTTACTTATCAAGGTAAACCAGCTACGCAGTCGGTCATCATTGATATTAGCGATCGCAAGCGAGCAGAAGCAGCGCTGCAAGAAAGCGAAAACAAATATCAGGACTTATTTGAAAATGCCAGCGATCTGATTCAAAGCGTTACGCCCGAAGGTAATTTTATATATGTTAATCGAGCTTGGCAAGAAACCCTTGGCTACAGCGAAGCTGAAATACGACAGATGAAGGTGTATGACATTATTCATTTTGATAGTTTAGTCCATTGCTTGGAAGTATTTGGGCGTGTGATGTCAGGAGAAAAGTTTGCACAATTTGAAGCTATATTTATTACCAAAAATGGTGAAAGAATCTGGGTTGAGGGCAGCATCAACTGTAAATTTGTAGATGGAAAACCAACAGCCACACGAGGAATTTTCCGCAATATATCTGAGCGTAAGTATGCACAAGCAGCACTACAAAAAGCTTATAACGAACTAGAAATTAGAATCACCGAACGGACTGCCCAACTAACAAAGACTAACGAGCAATTGCGTAATGAAATTGCCACGAGGCGACGGGCAGAAGAGGGAGTTATGCTCCTACAAAAAATGACCCAGGCAATTAGCAAGTCGCAAAATTTTCCTGCGTCGCTGGGGGTAGCTCTGCGGCAGATTTGTGAATTCACTGGTTGGTCTTTTGGCGAGGCGTGGATTCCTTGCCCTGAGAGCAAAGTTCTTAAGTGTAGTCCAGCTTGGTATTGCTCTGACAATACTCCACAAAGCTTCCGCATCTTCAGCAAAAAGTTTAAATTTCCATACGGTAATGGCTTACCTGGATCTGTTTGGGCATCACGGCAACCGAAGTGGATTCCCTATCTTGCCGACGAATCAAGTACAAGTTTTCTTCGCGCCCATTTAGCGTATGCTGCTGGCTTCAAAGCTGGTTTAGGAATTCCCATTATTGCCCACACTACCCCAGGTACTGACCCAGAGGTACTAGCTGTACTTGTATTTTTTATGTCCGAATCTTGCGAGGAGGACAAGCGCCTAGTTGAGATTGTGTCTACTGTAGCTACTCAACTCGGTTCATTAATGCAACGTAAACGGGCGGAGGAGGCACTACGGCAAAGTGAAGCACGTTATCGCACATTAGTCAAGCAAACCTCAGAAGGGATTTTCCTAGTTGACGCAGAAAATAAGCGTATCCTAGAAGCAAATGAAGCATTTGCCAACCTACTGGGCTACACTTGCGAACAACTGTTAGAGTTAACACTTTACGACATTGTTGCCCGCGATCGCGCCTCAATTGACCGCAATGTACAATCTGCCTTGCGGGAAAAAAACTACTTTATTGGCGAAGCACCTTATCGTCGGTGTGATGGTACTTTGGCTTACGCGGAAGTGAATGTTAACGTCATCTTTTACGGTGGCAGAGAAGTTTTTTGCATCGTGGCGCATGATGTTACCGAGCGCAAGCGAGTAGAGGAAGCGCTACGTCAGAGTGAGGAGCGCCTCAAGGCAATTTTGGATAACTCGACAGCCTTGATCTATGTCAAAGATATTGAAGGCAGATATATTCTGATCAACGCTTGGTATGGTATTCTTTTCCACCTCGAACCAGAAGAAATTAAAGGTAAGACTGACTACGACATCTTCCCGACCGACTTAGCTGATACATTTCGGGCGAATGACAAACAGGTGCTGGAAGCCAAAACGTCGCTCGACTGGGAAGAGATTTTCCCTCACGATGACGGTTTACATACTTATCTTTCGATCAAGTTTCCCCTCTACAATGCTGCCGGAGATGTCTACGCCATCTGTGGTATCTCCACTGATATCACCGAGCGCAAGCAAGCAGAGGAAGCACTGCGCTCGAGCCTTTCGACAAATCGCGCCTTGATTAATGCTATGCCAGATTTGCTGTTTCGCATTAGCGGTGATGGCACGTATGTCAACTATAAAGCATCTAAAGACTATGATTTGCTGCTACCTCCTGCGGAATTTTTGGGCAAAAAAGTTGATGAGGTGATGCCGCCTGAAGTAGCTAAACCACTAATGCACTGCGTCGAGCAAGCACTTGCTACCCAAGAAGTGCAAATTTTTGAATATCAGATGGTGCGGTGGGAACAACTGCACTATTACGAAGCGCGAATTGTTGTGAGTGCCGAAGATGAAGTAATGGCGATTGTACGCGACATCACCGATCGCAAACGAGCGGAAGCAGAAATTTGTAATGCCCTAGAAAAAGAAAAAGAACTTAGCGAACTGAAATCTCGCTTTGTGACTATGACTTCCCACGAGTTCCGCACACCCTTGACGACTATCTTATCTTCGGCTGAGTTACTAGAAGATTATGGTTCCCGATGGAGTGAAGAGAAAAAAATCCATCACCTGCGGCGGATTGTTTTAACAGTCAAACACATGACTCAACTTTTAAACGATGTGCTGTTAATTGGCAAAGCCGAAGCGGGAAAACTACAGTGTAGCCGACTGACTTTTGATGTCGTTCAATTCTGCCGTGACTTAGTAGAAGAGATGCAAATGATTACTGACAGCCACCTCATTACTTTTAACCATCAGTGTGGCTATGGCAAAGTTGATTTAGATGAAAAACTCTTGCGTCATGTTTTGAGTAATTTGCTGTCTAATGCCATTAAGTATTCTCCCAGAGGAGGCAACGTTTATTTTGAGCTAGCTTGTACTCAAAAAGAAGCAATATTCCGCGTAAAAGATGAGGGAATAGGTATTCCTGATATAGACAAAGTGCAACTATTTGAATCCTTCTATAGAGCCAGCAATGTCGGCACTATTTCTGGAACAGGATTAGGGCTATCCATTGTCAAACGGGCTGTGGATTTACATGGGGGCAACATTACAGTTGAAAGTGAAGTTGGAGTCGGTACAACATTTTTAGTTTCTCTGCCATTAAATTAATCAGGAAAAATCAAAATGAGTAAGATTTTAGTTATTGAAGACGAGCTATCTGTTAGAGAGAATATTTTGGCACGTTTGGAGGCTGAAGGGTTTCAAACCCTTAATGCTGAAAATGGGATCAATGGCGTAGCATTGGCACTAGCAAATACACCGGATTTGATTATTTGTGATGTAATGATGCCAGAATTGGATGGTTATGGTGTGCTGACTACACTACGCCAAAATCCTTTGACATCAGCAATTCCATTTATTTTTCTGACAGCCAAAGCTGATAAAAATGATTTACGTCAAGGCATGGAACTGGGCGCAGATGATTACCTAACTAAGCCGTTCACTAGAACCGAATTGTTAGGAGCGATCGGCGCTCGGTTACAAAAACAAGCAACTGTGGCTCAACAATCTGAAAAAAAGCTAGCAGAGTTACGCAAAAGTATCACTGATGCACTACCACAAGAAGTTCTGATTCCTTTGAGTGAAATCATGGGCTTTTCTCGGATACTTGTTGATAACTATAATTCAATCAAGCCCCAGGAAATCTTAGAAACGGCACATAATCTGCATAATTCTTCTCAACGCCTACAAAGGTTGATTGAGAATTTTATTATGTACGCTCAAATTGAGTTATTAGCAACAAATCCCGAAGAGCTTCAAGCTTTACGTAGTTGTCAGACGATGAATCCTAGTGACATCATCTTCGCTATAGCTATTCAAAAAGCCAAGCAACATCATCGAGAGGCAGATTTAATTTTGCAAGTTGCTAACTCAACAGTACGGATCGCTAAACGGGATTTGAAAAAAGTTGTAGAAGAACTCATTGATAATGCTTTCAAATTTTCCAGTCCTGATACAACGGTTCATGTCAAAGCGAGCGCTGACAAAGATGGTTTTAAGTTGAGTATTACTAACTATGGACGCACTATGTCGGCTGAACAAATTGCCAGTATCGGTGGATATATGCAATTTGATCGCAAATTTTACGCTCAGCAAGGGCTAGGTTTGGGTTTAGTTCTGGCTAAGCGCATTACCGAACTACACGGCGGAAAACTAAGCATAGACAGCAGTAGCGCTGATTCCAAGACTACTGTAAGTGTTATGCTCCTGCGATAGGGGAAAGGGAAAAGGGGAAAGGGGAAAGGGAAAAGGTTAAAGGATGAAGGATAAAGGTTAAAGGTTGAAACTTTATACTTTATACTTCATACTTCATACTTCATACTTCATACTTCATACTTCATACTTTTCTCGCCTCTAGCCCCTAGCCTCTCGCCTCTCGCCCCTAAGTTGTATAATCAGCATTAATCTTCACGTAGTCATAGCTAAGGTCACATCCCCAAGCTTTACCAGAACCCGATCCGTTGCCAATGCACACTGAGATTAAGACTGTCTCGTCTTTAAAAGAATCATTAGTCGCGCTGCGCTCAAAGGAACTGGTTTCACCGTCCTTGACAACTAACAAATCGTTGCTCTGGTCGATACTGACTATATCTGTATCTGGTGGCTGAAGTAAAGAGCCTGCTTTTTGTTTTAGATAAGCGCTAGCAGCTGCTCGATCAAAGGGCTGGGGTTGACCATTTTCCATGAGTAAGAAATCTCCAAATTGAATTTTGAGATTTTCTTGCTCAAAGGGAACCCCAGCACGTCCAGCAGCAGCAGCGATCCTACCCCAGTTGGGATCACGACCAAAGATAGCTGACTTGACTAGAGATGAACCAGCAATGGTTTTAGCAACCATCCGAGCGGCTTTTTCATCTGTCGCCCCAGAAACTTGTACTTCAATCAGGCAAGTAGCACCTTCACCGTCACGAGCGATCGCTTTCGCCAAATGCTGACAAACGGCTGTTAGCATCGCCTCCAATTTTTGGGCTTCTGCTCCTGTCTCGGTAATTGCTGGTGTGCGAGATTGACCATTAGCCAGGGCAATCAGAGAGTCATTAGTACTGGTATCACCATCTACAGTAATAGAGTTAAAACTCTGATCTGCTGCCCGACTTAACATTTGCTGCCACAGAGAAGGCGAGACAGCAGCATCGCAGGTAACAAAAGCCAGCATTGTCGCCATGTTGGGATGAATCATCCCAGAACCTTTAGCAATGCCACCGATGCGGACTGGGCGATCGCCAATGGTTGTTTCTAAAGCAATCGATTTCGTGACTAAATCCGTTGTAATGATCGCTTGTGCTGCCGCATCAGAACCTGTTGGAGACGCAGCTGCTACCACTTGAGGAATTCCATCACGCATTGCTTCCATCCGAATGCGTTGACCAATTACCCCAGTCGAAGCTAATAAAACTGATTCTGATGGAATATTTAGTGATTGCCCCAACAGCATCGCACACTCTAGAGCATCAAGCCAGCCTTGAGAACCAGTAGCGGCATTGGCTTGCCCAGCATTGCAGAGAATTGCCCTGGCATTCGACTTAGCTTGCAGTCTTTGACGGCAGTAGTCTACACAAGCGGCTCGCACTTGCGAAGTTGTGAATACACCAGCTGCGATCGCCTCTACATCTGATAAAATTAATGCCAAATCTGGCAACCCCGAAGGTTTTAGCCCTGCTTTAATTCCTGCTGCTCGATATCCTCTAGGAGCAGTGATACCACCACTTATTTGCTGCCACTGTACCATTATGCCTGCCTACCAACCTTTAGTTTGCGATTATATCAATTTAGGTGTTAGGTGTTAGATGTTAGCTGGCGCGCTGTTAGCTGTTAGCGGTAGTTGGTAGCTAAGGGTTTATACGAGTTATCTGGAGCCTCACAAGTATTTCTGATAAACCCTTAGTACCTCTGTTGGTAGTTGGTATCAGCGCGCCCGCGTTCTCGCAACCGCGCTTGGGTAACTGGTAACTGGTCAAGAGTAACTGGTCAAGAGTAACTGGTAACTGGTAACGGCTAAAAAAAAAGAGAGTCATTTTTGGTGACTCTCCCAATCATCAGGGTGCATCTACTGAGCAGAGTATAACAGTTGATACATGAAGGATTTTAGTGGTTTTGGTGACTATTTCTTAAAGATCCTGTAAAGAAAGGATCTGTTACTTTGTCAAGAAACCACAACTAAGTCCTAAATTAACCGTTTAGCTTCTGAGCTAGTAGTTGATTCGTCAACTTCGGATCTGCTCGTCCCCCAGTTTGCTTAATTACTTGTCCCACAAAGAAGCCTAGTAGCTTGGTTTTACCGTTGCGATACTGTTCTAGCTCTTTGGGATTTGCCTGGATGACTTGCTCAATAATTGCTTCTATTGCACCCGTGTCAGAGATTTGAATCAATCCCTTGCGCTCAACTAATTCCTTAGCAGAACCACCCTCAGTCAGTAGTTCTGGCAGAATATCCTTAGCAATCTTGCCGCTAATAGTACCGTCTTCAATCAGAGCAATTAGTTCAGCCAAAGTAGACGGTTTAAGGGCAATTTCCTCTATACTCAGTTTCTTGTTGTTGAGGTAAGCTGCGATATCGCCCATAATCCAGTTAACAGCTTGTTTGGGACTAGCCCCATTAGCCAAGACAGCTTCAAAATACTCTGCATTCTGGCGTTCATCTGTCAACACACGAGCATCGTAAGCTGAAAGCCCAAACTCATTTTCATAGCGATGCCGTTTTTGTGCTGGGAGTTCTGGTAACTGTGATTTCCACTGTTCTAGCTGCTGGGCTGATACTTCAATCGGAGCTAAGTCAGGTTCGGGAAAGTAGCGATAGTCACTAGAGCCTTCCTTACTCCGCATACTAATCGTGCGTTGACTACCCTCTTCCCACAGCCTAGTTTCTTGTATAATCCGCTCACCAGATTCTATAGCTGCGATTTGCCGCTCAATTTCGTATTCAATCGCTCTTTGAATCGCATTGAACGAGTTCATGTTTTTAATTTCTACCTTAGTGCCAAACTCTTGCTGTCCGATTGGACGCACAGAAATATTGACATCGCAGCGCAACGAACCCTCTTGCATATTGCCGTCACTCACACCCAGGTAACGTAAAATTCGGCGCAATTCCTGAGCATATTCAGCGGCTTCTTGTCCTGAACGCATATCCGGTTCTGAGACAATTTCCACCAATGGCACACCAGCACGATTGTAATCTACTAGTGAGTAGGTAGAACCAGATAGGCGATCGCTCCCAGCGTGAACTAACTTACCTGCATCTTCTTCCATATGCAGGCGAGTAATACCAATCCGCTTGGGAGTTGGGTTCCCATCCGCATCAACAACCTCAATCTCTAGCCAACCATGCTCAGCGATGGGCAAGTCATATTGCGAAATTTGATAATTCTTCGGCAGATCCGGATAAAAATACTGCTTGCGGTCAAATTTGCTATATTTCGCAATTTGGCAATTTAGCGCCAAACCAGCCTTAACAGCATATTCTAGTACCTTCTCATTCAGTACTGGTAGCACCCCAGGTAAACCCATACAAATTGGATCGATATTTGTATTCGGGGTAGCACCAAATGAGGTAGAACTACTAGAGAAAATCTTGGTTTGAGTACTTAGCTGACAGTGAGTTTCCAACCCAATCACAGCTTCGTACTTAGTTTTAACAGGTGCAGCACTAGTCATATATTTATTCTATCAATTGCCGCTCTTACTACAATTGGCTCCTATTTTGACACTTCCTTCGCGTTCTTAGCGCCTTTGCGGTTCGTTATTTCTCCACCTGAACTACTTGCAAACTACCCCCAGCATAAAAAGCTCTATTTTGCAACTTAAACCCTGTTTCCTCCAACAACCCAACCAAATCAGTTTTCAATAACTGCCATGCAGTTTGAGTTTCAAACAAGAAAAAGAAAAGATATATACCAGGTAAAAATAACCAGTTAGAAGGAGCGTGAAAATCCACCAAGGTAAATATTCCACCTGGTTTTAGCACTCGGTAAACTTCTTTTATTATTTGCCGCAGTTGAAGCGGTTCCATTTCGTGCAACGCTGCGCTAGTATGCACCAAATCAAAAGAATTGTCTGGAAACGGCATTTGTTCGGCAAAAGCTTCTACATATTTAGCTTGTGGTACATTTTGCAGCGCCCGTTTTAAAGACAAAGGCGAAGCATCGAGTCCTGTCACATCTTGGGAATATTTTACTAATACCCCAGTTGCCTGACCGCTACCACAACATAGATCTAGTGCCTTAGTTTCTGGGTGAATTGTTAAGCCTTGTAAAGCAAGAGTACGGAATCTTCCCTCTCCCCCTACACTCAAAGCAGCTAGATTCGCTATCGCATCGTACAGCAGGGGGTATCGATAGCTCCATTCGCGCAAAATCGTAGCCATAATTAACACTTTTTGTTATCTGATACATTTGCTCATTTAATAAAAATATATTGTTAAACTTAGTAACGAAGCTGAAAAGATTGGGGCGGTGTAATTGCTATGGGTCGAGTGGGAGTATTATTACTTAATTTGGGTGGACCGGATAAATTAGAAGACGTTGGACCGTTTCTGTTTAATTTGTTTGCTGACCCAGAAATTATTCGGATACCTTTTCCGGCGTTGCAAAGACCCCTAGCTTGGTTAATATCCTCTCGGCGAACTAAAACATCTCAAGAAAACTATCGCCAGATTGGGGGCGGTTCTCCCCTGCGGCAAATTACAGAAGCGCAAGCCCAAGCCCTGTCAGAACAGTTAGCAGCCAAAGGACAACCAGCTTCTGTTTATATAGGGATGCGGTACTGGCATCCGTTTACCGAAGAAGCGATCGCCAGAATCAAACGCGATCAAATCGACCGTCTGGTAATTCTACCCCTTTATCCTCAATTTTCCATCAGTACCAGTGGTTCGAGTTTTCGGTTACTGCAAAAAATTTGGCTGGAAGACCCAAAACTTAAAAACATCGAATACACCGTCATTCCCTCCTGGTACAAACAGCCAGGATATCTGCAAGCAATGGCGCAGCTAATTGCCTCTGAACTGGATACATTTGAAAATCCTGACTCGGTACATATCTTCTTTAGCGCTCATGGTGTACCCCGCAGCTATGTAGAAGAAGCAGGAGATCCCTACCAGCAAGAAATTGAGGAATGCACAGCTTTAATCATGCAAACCCTCAACCGACCAAATGCTCATACTCTAGCTTATCAAAGCCGAGTAGGTCCAGTAGAATGGCTTCAACCCTATACGGAAGATGCGATCAAACAGTTAGGTGCAAAAGGAGTTAAAGATCTAGTAGTTGTACCGATCAGCTTTGTTTCAGAACATATTGAGACAATGCAAGAAATAGACATTGAGTATCGAGAAGTAGCAGAAAAAGCGGGTATACACAGCTTTAGGCGCGTACCGGCTTTGAATACCAATCCCGTATTTATTGAGGGCATGGCTGATTTAGTTTTAGAGGCTTTGAAATCACCCAGCCTCAAACTAGTTCAAGTTACACAGATGAAGAAAAAAGTCAAGATGTATCCCCAAGAGCGTTGGCAGTGGGGTTTGACTACAACAGCTGAAATCTGGAATGGTCGGATCGCTATGGTTGGCTTTATTGCCTTGATAATTGAGCTAATTACTGGGCGCGGACTGCTGCATATGGTGGGAATTTTATAAGGGGCTAGGGGCTAGGGGCTAGAGGCTAGGGGAAGGGATGAAGAATGTTCGCGTAGCGAACACACTTCTCTAACTTCAGACTTCGCGCCTTCACACTTCAGACTTTACTCACTTTCTTGATTGGTGTTGTTTGCGATACCAGCGATGTAAATTCCTAGCACTGTAAACTGCTAAACTCAGGAGCATTAAAGCAATTATTCCTCCTAAGTGTGGGGCTTTAACAGCTAAAAACACCAGCAAAACGCATAAACCATCTTGAATAAAAGGCAGCCAAAGTGGTAAGCCTTGCCAGCGATAGAACCAGCCAGCTTGGATAAGTTGTAGTAGCAAAGCAAACAAACCGCCAATTAACCCAATTAACAGCTTTGGCACTGCTGTAACTTTAGCAGCTGCGATCGCCATGATTGCTCCCACAATTGGGCTGCTTAGCAAATAAACCAATTGTAGCACCCGCTGACCGAGTAGCTGTTTGGAAGCGAATAGCTCAATTAAAGACCAGCTGGTGAGAACACCTAGCACGACTGGGGTGTAAATGCTAGACAAGATAGGAACACCCCTCCAGAGGCTTTCTCCCTGCAACAAGCCAATCACAAGTAAAGGCAGGGCAATTCTAATTCCTACCGCCGCCGCCGCTGAAAGTGCGGCTAAAATTTCCATCATGCCAACATCATAATTCGCAATTGTGAATTCACGATTGCGAATTCACAATTACCTCTACTCACCACTCTAAGCTCGCCACTCACCACTATCATTCCCTAGCCCCTAGCCTCTACTCTCTAGCCCCTTCTAAATGCCCAACCGTTGATAAACCTGATCTAGATGTTTCAGATGCTGCTGGGGATCAAAGCAAGTCTCAATTTCTTCAGGAGATAGCAACTCGGTGATTCGGGGATCTTTGGTAACTCCTGCGTAAAAATTGCCTTCTGGTTGGTTCCAAGCTTGATGAGCGCAAGACTGCACAATTGCATAAGCTTCCTCGCGGCTCATCCCTTTTGCCACCAAAGCTAGCAACACTCGCTGGCTAAAGACAACACCCCCGTAGCAATTCATATTTCGCTCCATGTTCTGGGGATACACCAGCAGGTTTTTCATTAGGTCGGTCATTTCTACGAGCATAAAATGAGTCAAAATGCAAGCATCTGGTAACATCACTCGCTCAACCGAGCTGTGGGAGATATCCCGCTCATGCCAAAGGGCAACGTTTTCTAGAGCAGCAATAGCTTGGGAGCGCAGCATCCGTGCCATTCCTGTTAGACGTTCGGAGCGAATGGGGTTACGTTTATGAGGCATGGCGGAGGAGCCTTTTTGCCCTTTTGAGAAGAATTCCTCTACTTCCAACACATCTGTGCGTTGGAGGTTGCGAATTTCTACTGCAAACCGTTCAATTGAGGCTCCTAGTAGAGCTAATTGTTGCACATAGTCAGCGTGGCGATCGCGTGAAATTACTTGTGTTGAAGCTGTATCTGGAACAAGTCCGAGTTTTTGGCAGGCGATCGCTTCTACTCGTGGTTCAATATTGGCATAGGTTCCCACTGCACCGGAAATTTTGCCCACAGCAATATCTCCACGCAGACGAGCAAGACGTTCCTGGTGGCGTAACACTTCTGCTAACCAACCAGCTAGCTTGAAACCGAATGTGATTGGTTCGGCATGAATACCGTGCGATCGTCCAATCATAAATGTATTACGATGCTGTTGTGCCTGAGAACGAATTGCAGCGATTAAATCCTCTAGCCGAGTCAAAATTATATCCAGGCTAGCAACCAGTTGAAGTGCCAAAGCCGTATCCAGCACATCCGAACTAGTTAAACCCAGGTGGATATAGCGTCCTGCTTCACCTACATACTCATTCACATTGGTGAGAAAAGCAATCATATCGTGGCGGACTTCAGCTTCAATTTCCAGCACCCGCTTAGGATCAAAATTTGCCTTAGCCTTAATTTCCTCCACCGCCTCGCCTGGAATGTATCCCAATTGTGCCTGAGCCTCACAGACTGCGATTTCTACCTGAAGCCAAGTCTTAAGTTTATAATTTTCTGTCCAAAGTTCGCCCATTTCGGGCAAGGTATAACGCTCAATCACTCGTCCGCCACAGAATGCAACTGTCATATTTTACCTGTCTGTGATGAGCGATCGCTCCTCTTGCATATGTGACACATCGTCCGTAGATTGATAGTCCATAGACATTCACAATCGGCGCATGAATGAATCGAGAAAGAAGATTCTGCTTGCCTTGGGTCTACTTGTGAAGCAGCAGCGAACAGCGCTTGGAATCTCGCAAGAAGAACTCGGATTTCGTGCCAACTTAGACCGCACTTATATATCTGGAGTAGAGCGGGGAGTACGAAATCCTTCCATTACAGCGCTTGTAAATCTTGCTAGTGGCTTAGGTATTACGGTTGCCAATCTGCTCGAAA
Organism: uncultured Chroococcidiopsis sp.; assembly: GCA_964248365.1. Classification (GTDB taxonomy): domain Bacteria; phylum Cyanobacteriota; class Cyanobacteriia; order Cyanobacteriales; family Chroococcidiopsidaceae; genus Chroococcidiopsis. Next base: position 161,689 of record CAXTYC010000007.1, read on the forward strand.
AACTAGAAATAGAAGCCGACAATATCAAGTGAGTAACAAAAATTTAGTAGAGACAATTAAAGCTCAAATCAAAAAAGATTCAACCCAATACAAACGTTTTTAATCTTCTATCAGACCAACAATGGCATTGTCGGGATTGTGAGGGAAAACAAATAGGTTCAGGTCAGTATGCTGGTGGAGGGGGAATTCAGGGCTTACAACGTGGTACAAGAAGTTGCCCTAGTTTAGTGATTGAAACGGAGCCTAAGTATTGCAACAATTGTCAGCGAATAACAAGACAAGATTGTTGGATAGGAGAGATCAAATCAGCAAATTCTGCTGCTAACATACCAGATGCTTTAGTAGAAAGAATTTTAAAAGTTTATTCTTATACAGATGTGATTGAACAAAGGCAAAGGTCAGCCCACGAGTTAGTAATTGATCATCGGTTTCCAATGGAACTGTGGGGAGAAAGTGAGCCACCACACCTACAGCGGATTGAAGGTTTATGAGGTACAGTAACAACAGTTTGTAAACCAGTTTT
>CAXTYC010000008.1:0-150491 GCA_964248365.1 uncultured Chroococcidiopsis sp.
AACTTTTGCTAACTTACTATCTCTACTACTTATTATAGTCAAGCACCAGATCTAAAACACTACCCGCCAGGAAGCCAGGGTTAGGAGGTTTTACCTCCAAAAACATAAAGCAACAGCTAAAACTTGTAACTCAAAACTTCAATCACTGACCCATTTGATGGCAAATCACTTGCCCTAATAGTAACCGTATCGCTATTACTACGACGCACCTGCATTCCTTCCATTAACTTGAGGAATTCATCAACTGCAACTATATCACAGCTACCAGCATCGGCTGCTTGAGTGCGGTAATGGGTGGGAATTATTAACTTAGGATTGAGAGCCTTAACTGCTGTTTGTGCTTCTTGGGGTGTATAGGCTTTAGCACCGCCTCCCACTGGAACAAACAGTACATCAGGTCGCCCCATGAGGATTTTTTGTTCAACGGTAATAGGTGCTGCTGCTCCCCCCATATGTAAAATATTAATTCCCCCTTGTGTCCACTTCCAAGCCACATTTCTACCAAACCGCTTTCCACCTAAGCGATCGTGATCGGTAGCTATCCCTTGGATCTGCATTCCTTTAAACTGATAGACACCAGGTTCGTAAATTAACCGAGGATTACCAGGTAATTCATCTACTACTCCTTCATCGAGCAACTGGCTACTAATCAGCACCAAATCTGTCGCCACACTTGGCGTTCTGTATCCTGCTGTGCAGCCAAGCGTCCGAAAGGGATTTACTAGAATTTTTGTACCACCACTGCTAAATTGAAAGCAAGTATGACCCAACCATTGGACTGATAATCCACTGTCTTTTGCCGCCGTAGCCTTATATTCTGAAGTCAAGGTAGCCCATAGGGTAGTTAGCATCCCTGCTCCAACGTAGCCAATCAACTGTCGCCGTTTCATTCACTTCTCCATCACACCACTGACGAAGGCAGTTGTTTCAGGAAATTTCGCAGTATTTGCTTTCCTGAAGTCGTCAGGACACTCTCTGGGTGAAACTGGACACCCTCTATGTGAGGGTATTGCCGATGTCGCACTCCCATGATTGTCCCATCCTCAACCCAGGCTGTGATTTCCAACACGTCTGGGCAAGTCTGCCGTTCAATCACCAAACTATGATACCGAGTTGCGGTCAGCGGATTTTCTAAACCTTCAAAAACGCCCACACCAGTATGAGACACCAAAGAAGTTTTGCCATGCATTAACTGGGGAGCAGAAACTATTTGACCGCCGAAGGTTTGCCCAATGCCTTGATGCCCTAAGCACACACCTAGAATAGGTACACTCTCGCCTAAATGTTGAATTACATCTAGGGAGATTCCCGCATCCTCTGGGCGACCTGGACCTGGTGAAATTACCACGCAGGCTGGCTTAAGATGGCGAATTTGCTCTAAGGATATTTGGTCATTGCGGTAAACTTGAATTTCAGATGCTACTGGGAATTCTGCTGCCAATTCGCCCAAATACTGCACCAAGTTGTAGGTAAAGCTGTCGTAATTATCGATAACTATAATCAAAGCTTATACTCCTTTTTTGACATGGATTGGTAATGGGTAGTTGGTAGTTGGTAGTTGGTGAAAGGGTAAAGGGTAATTTCCCCTGAATGCCCCCAAAAGCCCCTGAATGCCCCCAAAAGCTATAGACTTTCAGCTAAGAGCTGATTTGAGCGCCACGATTAAGGGAGGAAGCAAGAGTACCCCTGCGACCACAACTGCTGTCAGCGCAGATACAAGGACTGCTCCTGCGGCACAGTCCTTGGCAATTTTAGCTAATTCGTGGTAAGCCTGCTTGACTGTTAGATCAACAACTGATTCGATCGCAGTATTAAGTAGTTCCATTACCAGCACTAATCCACTGGTAAGACTAATTACAGCGATTTCGACCGAACGTAGATGTAAAAAAATGCCCAAGCAGATTGCTAGGGTTCCTATACTTACGTGAATGCGAAAGTTACGTTGAGTTTTAAGAGCGTAGACTATGCCACTCCAAGCATATTTGAAACTAACAAATAAATTTGCGGCTACCTGCCAGGACTCTCGCTTTATCTGTATCACCTTTTCCGTACTGCTTGGCGTTGAAGTCGTCACTTTTTTGGACATAGACAGGAAACTATAAAAAGGATTTGGATGAGTCCTATAACGATCGCAGTTTAACAACCTTTAATTAAAAAGTTTTAATTGTGATTTTATCTCCACAAAAAGTTTAATTTAGCTAAATCAATATTTAATAATGAGAGCGAAGGATTTTCTCAAATGACCTTTTGAGTTTATGCCTAAACTATGTTGCTCGCAATACCAACTGTCTGTAGCATGATAGTTTGTTGAGCCAACATCTCTTGCAAACTGTCTTCATCTGGGTGATCCCAGCCTAAAAGATGTAATAAACCATGAGCAGCTAACGTAGCTAACTCGGTTGTCAGAGTATGTCCTTGCTGTTGGGCTTGCACTCTTGCTGTATCAACAGAAATTACAATATCACCAAGATATAGGGGTAATTGCGATCGCATCTCCAGGGGCTGGGGAAAATCTACCTCCAACGCAGCGAAGGCTAAAACATCCGTAGGTTTATCCTGGTGACGGTACTGAGCATTGAGCGCTTGAATTTCGGCATCGTCTGTCAAGCGCAAACTCAGTTCATATTTTGGTGCAGGTGGTAGATCTTTATGTAAAATTGCCAACCATCGCTCAAAAAGACTTTGCCAAGTTGAGGCAGAAATTGGGCTATTATCGCTGCTGCTTCTTGCTAAATTTGATGCTGCTAAGTCGGAATCGTCCCAACAATCTTGTACACTAACTTCGACTTGCACATCCGAATTTTCTATGCTAATGTTTGCTGTCATTAGCGAGTTAAGTAGGCAAGACCTACAAGTACAGCCAACAGTCCGATGGTTGTCAGTGCAAAGTGTCTCAGAGATGTACCTCCCTTACGCACCATATTTCGCATAGCAAGCTTAATATAACTAGGCTTTGGTTCTGTTACAGTTGATGTCGAATTATTGACATCAGAATCCGAATGTGTTAGGGGAGCAGATGAAGATGAATTGGGCATGGCATTTAGCTTGAAAGTTAGGCTGATTATTTTCTCAATGTAACAGTTTTGGGTGAGGGGCTAGAAGAGGGCAGGGGGGCAGAGGGGCAGGGGGGACAAGGGGAGAAAACAACCTCTAGCTATAGCGCTATAGCGCCTCTCGCCTCTCGCCTCTCGCCTCTCGCCCCTCTAAGCTTGCCCCTCGCCCCTCATTCATTCACTCGCAACTAATTGATTTTCCTGGCGCAGGAGGGCTTGGATAAATAAGTCAATTTCACCGTTCATCACATCTATAATTGCAGTTGTTTCCACATTGGTACGCAGATCCTTTACCATTTGGTAAGGATGAAATACATAGTTACGAATCTGATTACCCCAAGCCGCCTCTACCATATCTCCTCGAATCTGAGCAATTTCTTGAGCGCGTTGCTCTTGAGCGACAATCAGTAGCTTAGCTTTTAGAATAGCGAGAGCTTTTTCTTTGTTTTGCAGTTGAGAGCGTTCTTGAGTACAGCGTACTGCAAGCCCAGTCGGAATGTGTACTATCCGTACTGCTGTTTCTACTTTGTTAACGTTCTGTCCACCCTTACCACCAGCACGGGAGGTAGTAATTTCCAGATCCTTCTCTGGAATTTCCAGCTGCACCGAGGTATCTATTTGTGGCATTACTTCCACGCCAGCAAAACTCGTTTGCCGTTTACCATTAGCATTAAAGGGCGAAATCCTCACTAAACGATGAGTTCCTTTTTCGCCATGCAGATAGCCATAGGCGTAGCGTCCTGAAATTTCTAGAGTGGCAGATTTTACCCCAGCTTCATCTCCTTCTGAGATTTCCGCTAGATTTACCTTATAACCGTGATTTTCGCCCCATCGGGTGTACATTCGCAGTAACATTTCTGCCCAGTCCTGAGCATCAGTACCACCAGCACCAGCATTAATCGTAAGAATTGCTCCCTTGTCGTCGTAAAGACCAGACAATAGCTGTTGTAGCTCCCACTGATCAAGTTCCCGACTTAGGTTGTCGAGCGTTGTTTCGGCTTCTTGTAGTAGTGACTCGTCAGTTTCTAACTCTAGTAGCTCGACCACTGCCTTAGTATCTTCCAGATTAGCTTGCCACTGGTCATATTGCTGAAGGTGAGCTTTGAGATCGTTAAGTTCTTGTAAAGTTTGCTGGGCTTTTGTTTGGTCGTTCCAAAATTCTGGCTGTGCGGCTATTTGTTCCAAGTCTTGAATTTTGGCATTGAGTGCAGGTACGTCAAAGATAGTCCTGGGTTTTACCCAGGCGCTGAGATAACTTTTCGACTTCGCGTTTAATTTCTAAAACTTCCATATTGGTCATGTAGGCGATCGCGCTAGACTTAGGGCATCATGCAATGAATTACTTATATACTCGATCTTAACTTTGAATTTAAAGCTATTGGGACAATAGCCATAAAAAATCGTGGTTTATTGCACTCAAACCACGAAATATTAAGTAGGGTGGGCAATGCCCACCGTTCTATATGGTTGGTGGGCAATGCCCACCCTACTTGATTTAATCACGACTATTGAGGGCAATCAGCAACCGCAAGATGAAGACAAACAAGTTGATGTAAGTCAGATACATCGACAAAGCAGCTGGTAGATACTCGTCATTGCGGTAGGTACGGGGCAAAATGTAAAAATCTACCACCGCCGCACCGACAAATAGAAATACCCCTAGCCCTGAAATGGCGATTTCCAACCATGTTGGCGTATAAACACCAAACATGGCAAATAGGAATTGAGCCAAGCAGACAACGATTAGGGCAATAACGCCTAAGCTAATCGTTTTTGATAAAGCCATACCGTCTTTTTCGGACAGATTAGAGCCGATTTGACGGGCAGCAATAAAGGTAATGCCACAGCCAAGAGCAGCAAAACCAATGCCAGGGATGCCAACACCTTGGGTTCTCAGCGCTACAAACACTAAACCGCTAAGTGTGTATCCCGACAGCAAACTGTAAGCTGCCAAAAGAGGCAACGCAACGCTGTTATTACCTTTCTGGGCGACATTACTAGCGACAAAGAACAAAATCAACTCAACGATAACCGCACCGATAAAGGTGGGGAAGAACAATCCAGGGTTGGTACGGATAACTCCCAAACCGCCGTAAGTTCCTAGTGCTGTCAATACCAGCCCACCACCTACATAGGGTAAGGCGTTAGCAATGACATTTGGACCTACAAGAGCTTGGGACTTTGCTTGACGAAATGCGTCACGGAAGTTGCTGGTGTTACTCATGGGAGCAGCTTTTAATTTAAGAGTTGAGCAGAAGTAACAATGTTGTGATATACGCCTATTGTTACCCAGATTTTCCTGTATTAGCCAGGGTGTAGATAGGAGGATGGGTCGTTTATCCACCTTAAGAAATCTAAACAAACGATTCATAACTCAGTAATTTCACCGAGAAATCTTAAAATTGCCCAAATGAGCCTTCACAAGTTCAGTGAAACGACGATGGTTTGAAAAGCTTTCTCCACCGACAATAATTTTCAGCTTTGATGACAAATTTATGTAACTCCTATCAGTTCCCTTTCAAAGGAAGCTGTTATCACTGTTGAGGATTTTTATGACGGGTACTCACTCCTACGGCTGCTCTGAAGGCTTGGAGCTTTTAATTTCCTATTATCACAATCCTTCTATTCAATTACGCAATAAACTCGTAAAGTTACATACTGGTTTAGTGCGGAAGATGGCGCATCAATTTAGCCGTCAATGTACTGAACCTTATGAAGATCTAGAACAAATCGGTTATTTTGGTTTAATTCGTGCTATAGAAAGATTTAATCCCAGTCAAGGATATGCTTTTAGTTCCTTTGCTATTCCTTATATTCGGGGAGAAATCTTACACTTTTTGCGCGATCGCACTGGAGTCGTAAAAATTCCCCGTCGCTGGCAAGAACTCCACAACCAAGGGCAAAGAGTACGCAAAGAATTGGCTTTATCTCTCGGTCGTTGTCCTACAGATAACGAAATTGCTCAACAACTGAATGTATCACTCCAAGAATGGCTAGATAGCAAATTAGCCTTTCAAAATCGCATGGTTTTAAGTTTAGATAGCACTGTTATTCAGCATCATGATTGCCAAATTAAACTAGCTGATGCACTACCAGATCAGCGCTCAACTTCCCTCCAACAACAAGAAGAAGAAAGACAACAACTGCAAGGCGCAATGAATCAATTGGAGGAAAAAACTAGAAAAGCAGTCGAGTTTGTGTTTTTAAAAGAATTTTCGCGCAAAGAAGCAGCTAAGCGAATTGGTATTAGCCCCATGACAGTAACCAGATATCTACAAAAGGGCAAGGAACAGTTGTTCTCTCTACTGGAAACACAGGTTCTGCAAACAGGAGCTTGATATTATTGGGTAACTTTGTGCTTTGATACAATTCCCCAGCGCAAACACTCAGTTACTGACAACTTGTGCAACCGCTCAAACAATACAACCCAAAAACTTATGAAAAACATCAATTCAGTACTCACCTCTAATTCCTCAAGCCTGAGAAATACTGAAGGTGTAAAGTTTGATTACCAGCAAGTTGTAAAATTTAATCATAAGTGGTTGCAGATCTTAGAGCCGACAGATATGGATAGCTCTGAAATTAAAGCTTTGGAAATAGATGCTCAAATTGACAGCGATCCACTGTTAAAATTGCTATGCTTGTTATTTGAAGAAAATTCTGAAATTCCCTCAGATACTTGCCAGCTATATAAAGAAGGTTTGGCAATCTTATTAAGAAAATGGGATGACACACGCTGGGTAAACGGAGAACAGTTTTACAAAAAGCTATCTTTACAGCGCAAGCAAGATTTATTAAGTAAAATTGCTCAGGTAACTTTTGAAGAAGGAGAATTTTTTTTTAAGCGGGATATAGAGCAATATATCATTGATTACTTCTTCAATTTGCCTAATGTTCCTACCAATCCAGAAGTATTGAAATTGGCAAGTGAAGCGACTCTGAAATCTATTGAGAGCCAACACACGTTATTGGTAGAAAAGGCAAAAGGAATTTACTCTTTCTCTGATGTCAAATTTCATCAGTATTTTGTAGCCAGAGCGATCGCCCAAGGATCTAATCCACAGGAATCAGATCAAAGTTTAAAAAAATTAATCAGCCACCTGAGCGAAACTCGTTGGCGTGAAGTATTTGTGCTAGTAGTTGGAATGTTGCAAAACTCTGATTACTTGCTGAAATTAATGAGGCAAAAAACTGATACAATATTAGCAGGGAATGAAGAGTTACAGCAGTTCCTGATCTGGCTTAATCAAAAGTCAAATTCAGGCGAGAGTATTTATAAACCATCAACTTTTCGGGCTTTTTACCTAGAATTTATCCTTGATATAGACTCAGAAGATGGTTTTGAGGATGAAGGTATCGATTTCGATCGCATTAATGCTATCGATATCAATACTATGAGTGAATTGCTATTTCCGTTCACAAAGCAACAAAAGGCTATATTAAAGCAGTATTATGATGCAAATAAGTTGCTAATAGATTGCCTCCAGCAAGCTCGTTACGTCAGTCGCTCTCTGCGAGAGGAAATTGAGAAGACATTGTTAGTACCATCAAACTTTAGCAAAAAAAGTGCGATCGCTTAGTTTATCCGAAATAGCGCTTTCTACCCTCAGAAGCACAAGTAGGTATGCAATCACACGTTTGCAATGTAAGACAGATTTTGGCGATTTTTGGCGGAAAACTTCTTTAATGTCGTAAGCCCTGCAACAAAGAAATTTTCCCTAATCTGTTTGAAAAAAACTGAAGGCAGGTAGAAGCATCCGACTTTTACAAAGACGTTAAACAGCCAAATAAATCATCTTCTATCCGAATATGGATGGACACATTAGGTGAGGCATTCCTAATTCACCTAGTTAAATGGTCGCTCTTGTTGTCAGATTAAGCTAGCAACTACTTTGGTTAGCAACAAAAAAAAGTACCAGTATATACAGATATTATGTGGCAGTACTATGGTAGCTTAATAAGTAAACTCCATATAAACACAATTGCCGGATGACAAATGAAGCAGATTTGCTGCTCAAACAAGGAATTTCCCAATATCAATCAAGTGATTTTGAGGCTGCGTTGCACTCTTGGCAACAAGCATTAAGTCTCTATCAAGCAAGCCAAAACTTGCGGCGAGAGGGTGCAGCTTTAGGAAATATGGGTGCAGCTTATCAGGCGTTGGGAGATTTACCACAAGCGATCGCCTGCTTTGAAAAGCATAGGGTGATCGCACACCAAATTCAAGATCTCCAAGGCGTGGTTAATGCACTAACCAACTTGGGATCGGCTTACCTGGCATTAGAAGAGTATACAAAAGCGATCGCATACCTTCAACAGCGTTTGGATATTGTTCAAAGCCTAGCAGATCGTCAAAGCGAAGGGCAAGTTTTGAGCAGTTTACGACTAGCTTATACTGCGCTGGGAGACTTTATACACGCAAGTGAGTGTCAGCAGCAACAGTTAGTAATAGCACGAGAATTGTTGCAAACGGCTAAAGTAGATGATTTTATTAGCAGCTTGAAAATCGTAGGTTTAAATTCATCTGAGGATTTGGCGGGTGCCGATCTAAGTGGGCTGAATCTCAGTCATGCTAACTTGATTGGTGCAAACTTGAATCATGCCATCCTCACAGAGGCAGATTTAACTTTTGCTAATTTGAGCCGTGCTAAGCTAAGCGGTGCTTGTTTAACTCATGCTCGTCTAAGTAATGCTAATCTGCGTGATGCCGATCTAAGTAGTGCTGATCTTAGTCATACAGATCTGCGTACCATGTTCCCTCGTGCTAATTTGAGTGATGCTAATTTGAGCAGTGCAAATTTATGTGGTGCTTATCTGGTGAGTGCTAACTTGAACGGTGCAAATCTAAGTAATGCTATTTTGCGCGATGCTGATTTGAGTAAGGTAAATCTCAGAAGTGCCAATTTGCAAGCAGCCGATCTGTGTCGGGCTGAATTGGATCAGACCTTGGTAGAGAATGCTAGATTTAGCCATACTTTGGGGTTGTCTGAACAAACCAAGCTTGACTTGCAACAGCGTGGGGCGATTGTTGAGTAAGATGTGGGCAAGTTACAGCGAGGACTTAGATGGTGCGTTAGGGCGAAGCCTAACGCACCCTACATATCTGCTACCATCTGCTATTGATTCCCAACGCCATCGCAAATTTGGCGATCGCGAAAGCTAACATCGGGATTCGTTTTGAGATAATCATGCGCCCAATTACAACCATACACCATTAACTCATCTAAATCTAAAACACGATCCAAATTCCACAGAATCACTGTCTTATCTTCACTTGCCGACGCGATCGTTTTACCGTCGGGGCATAAAGCAACTCCATTAACTACACCACTATGCCCCTTGAGGGTAGCCAGCAAAGTTCCGTCACGTCGCCAGAGTTTGACTGTTTGGTCGTCACTTGCCGAAGCAATCATCTTACCATCGGGCCACAAAGCAACTCCTCTAACTCCAGCGCTATGCCCCTTGAGGGTAGTCAGTAGAATGGGCATCTTGCCTGAATCAAGTTTCCAGAGTTTAACAGTATTGTCTGCACTTGCCGAAGCAATTGTTTTACCGTCGGGGCTGAAAACAACTTGCCAAACGAGATCGTTATGTCCCTTGAGGGTAGTTAGTAAAGTGCCGTTTGGCTGCCAGAGTTTGATTGTCTTGTCTGCACTCGTAGAGGCAATGATCTTACCATTGGGGCTGAAAACTACTCCCTTTACCTCATCGCTATGCCCTGAGAAGCGATCGTACTCAACCGCCCCATAAACTGCCCGCCGTAGCACCGATTCAACCTGAGTCTGGGTGTCTGCGTCTACCTGACCTAGCTGTTGCAGTTTTCGCCTTGCCTTAATTGCCTCTATCAGCGCGTCCAATTTTTTATTTGAGGCAAACAGCGCTTCCCCAGATGCACTGATAGCCCCGATCTCGCTTTTGGCTGAATTCTGCCATTGCCACCAAGCTATACCAGCCAGCATCAAAGCTCCCACCAAGCCACAGCTTAGCCAACAGATTATCTGTTGCCGCAAGAGCTTCTGCTTGTTGATCTCACTATCTTGAAGTGCCAAAGAAAGCCCAATGAAACATCTGTCCCCTGAACTTAATTCATCCAGTCGTTTGCTCTGCCAAAATTCTGCATCTGCTAAAGGCTTTCCTCGCAACAAAGCTCCTTCATCTTTGCCGCTACTCTCCCATTGATGCCTTGCTGCCCTTAGCTGCTCTTGCCAGCGGCGAAAGTCACCGTCAACCTGTATCCACTGCTCCAGCCGTCCCCAGCTTCTAATCAGCGTTTCATGGACGATTTCGACTGTTTCTTCGCCAGTGGAGGAGTTGCGATTTGTTACCACTAACCGAGAAGATGCCAAGCGCGTCACCAAATCCCAGTTTTCTGCCTTGACTTCATCACGGGTAGCGGGGCGACGGGTAGGCTGCGATTCCCCCAATCGCACTAGCTGCATAAACACCCGCTGCGCCCCCCGTCTATCTGGTTCAGAAAGCTGGGCATACACTGCCTCTGCATGGTTAGCCAAAGCAGACTCTACACCGCCAATCTCGAAGTAAGCTTGATGAGTCAGCAACCCATCTGTTTGTTTTGCCCATAGAGTCGTTAGGGCAAACTCCAGCAACGGTAAACATCCTGGCTGTCCTTGTACAGCATCAATTAGTACACTTGTCAAGCCTTTCTCCAGCCGCACTTGCATTTGTGCCGCTGGCTGCTCAATTGCCGAGCGCAATTCTTCGCGGTTCATTGATCCAAGGTTATAGACTGCCCCCTGTAAGGCATCGCTAAAGGGACGATAAGAGAGGGCATATCCATAAAAGTCAGCCCGCATCGTCAGAACTAGGTTAAACGCTGGAGCTAGTCTGAGTGCGGTTAGCAATAAATCCAAGAAAGGCTCTTTTTCTTCTTCTGGACAAAGGGTATAAATTTCCTCAAACTGATCGGCTATTAGTACTAGGCGAGTACCAGTTTTTTGCTGCACCAACCTTTTGATGATTTTGTATAAGGCTGCATTATCTTCTTGGAATGGGATCGCCAATTCCTGTTCAACTAACCGACGGGCAGTTTCGTCCTCACACCAAGTTGCATTCAATCGTAGAGACTGATCGGTCGATGGAAGTTTCTCTAAGGTGGTGCTGGGTGATGGGGTGAACCGATTTTGGATTTTAGATTTTGGATTAGTGTCACGCAAAGACGAGGACACAAGCGATTTCTTCGGGTTTCCCACGCGAGGTGCTTCAAGCGGGGTTCCCCCGCCAACGCACTCGCTTGACTTGAGCCTCGTGTCCGGTGCAAAGGCGCAAAGAGACGCATTTTCTTTTGCTCCCGACTCTCCCGACTCTCCCTCAGCTTTCAATAGAAGAGGCGCGATCGCGTGGGCTAATGCAACAAAAGGGCTGTTCCCTGGGCGAAAAGAGACGATATTTGCAGGGGGAAAGCCTTGGGAACAACCCCGTAGGTGAGGAATTAAGCTGGCAAATACTAGGGAAGATTTACCACTTCCAGAAGAACCAACCACAGCTACTAAGGGCTTTGTTTTCAATGCCGTTACTAAATCTTGAGTGAACTGCGATCGCCCTTTAAATAAAGGCGCATCCTCCTCCCGAAAGGCAAATAAACCTCGATAAGGACAAGGGGGTATCCCGCCCAACTGTAGCCAAGTGAGCGGTTCGAGGGCTGGATTTTGGCAGATTACAGGCAACCAAGAAGCACCTGGAAAGTCATCTTCCAAACCTTGTAACTTCTTTCGTGCTTGCTGTACTGCTACATATAAAGGAAGTCGCCCTGCTGCGAAAGCATCCAAAAAGTGCTTGAAAAATTCCTGTGCCACCCGATTCGGCACTGGTTCGCGCATGACAATAACCTGGGGAATATTCAATTTCTCCAGAGCATTAGCCAATCCCAACCCATCACAGGAGTTGAAAATCGCTAACTTTAAACCTTTCTCAATCGCTTGTTTAAGTCCTGACTCTAACTGTTCAATTGTCAGGCTGTTGTTTGTCTTGTTCTCATTGATATAAATTAGCCCTGTTTCACCTTTAGTTTGACTATGACCTGCAAAAAAGAGGATGTCCCAACCTGAGTCATGCCAAAGTTGCTTGTTTAATTCCTGACGTGAGGGGTTGACAAGAAAAACAACGTGGGCATCTGGTAAGCTCTTGAGTAAGCTGGCATCTGCCTCTAAATCAATGCCTTGGCTGTTGCCCAAAATTGCCAATATTCTGACTTTGTTTTGGGGTTTTGGCTGCTGTGAGGAGCGGGCGCGTTTATACTCTAATCTAGAGAGCGCCATTTCTGCCTTGGGATAATCCTCAAAGAAATGCCAGCGATGCCAAGGTAATCGCTGTAGCTTTTCATCGTTGGTTTCAATAATAACTCGAATTTCTGCTGCTGGATCTAGTGCGGAGCGTAGCTGTTGCTCAATGTGAAGAAACTCTTGAGATTTGAGCCAAGTATTGATGCTCTGTTGTAGCTTTTGGCATAATTCATCGAAACTGACAACAGAGACGTTTGTTATCGCACCTTCATCGATTTCCAGTTCATCATCTTCTTGATTGGAACGGGAAAGCAGGTGGAAGCGATCGCACAGATTATGATAAATTGATTGCCAATTCCGATACAGTTCTACTAGTTCTGGTTGGGCGGGTAAACTGCCGATAAATTGCTCTGGAAGAGGATCGCCTGCTGCCCACAATTGAGCAGTAACTCTTGGAAATCCGCCCATCAAGTCACCATGTCCCAGATTAATGACAACTGACTTGCTCATTTGACGGTGTATCTCCCTTTGGCAAAGATGCTGTGTTAACTACAAACTGAAGTTACAACTTTTCGCATTTTTGCACCAAATATATTTGCAAGTTGCAAATATTAATATTGTTTTATAGAAAACGAACCACCTTCACGAAGTGTAGCGTAGCGTTTAGACGCATAGCCTGGGGTTTAAACCCCAGGGAAGCAGAGATAAGAGAAGAAGAGAGCTATTGCGCGATGTTAAAAATTTAAACTGCTCGTCCCTTTATTTCCTCTATTAATAAAATGAGGAAGGGGAGAGCAGAAGGTTGAGATATATATCTTATAGTTGGATCTGTCCCCTGTTACGCCTTTACAGGTATAGCAAGATGCATTAAGATTAGGACAAGTTTACAAGGGTTAGTTGTTGAGCTTTAAGGCGCATAACATGAGCTAATAGCTAATAGCTAATAGCGCGCTCGCTATATTTATTTGCACACAACTACTTGTTTCAAAGTTCAAAGTCTTCTCTGACGCTAATATCCAAAAGGCTAACTTCGATACTAAATTGTTTTCCCCGTTCGCCTTTAAAAGGTTTGAGTTGAATATAATTATCCTCACCTCTTGATGGGACTTCTTGAAGTGTTTTCCCCGCTTTAGACAACAAAGTTAGTTTGACATTGGGCGGCAAATACCTTTCTCCCCCTGTGGGGTGTAACTGTATCAAAATACCTAATTTATCTTCAGCATCTTGTGTGATATTTACTAGCAGTGCTAAAGTTTGATTACCCAGTTGCATACCCAAGTCAATTAGTTTACCTCTATTTGTACCCGCCATAACTCTCCTGGTACTGAATGCTAAATTGGCTTCTGAGCTAATAAGTGCGTCAAAGCAAAGCCAACTTTCGTCGCAGACACCTTGTAACCAGTGGCTTAAAATAGTTGTGGTTTGCTTTAGGTATCTCAGTAAATTTTTTTCAACAGGTTTGTTTGAAACTATAGGTAGAGGAATAGCTGTTGGTTCCAAGCAACGAGAGTAGAACAACAGGTGATTTGGCTCGGTATCAAATTCCTCAAGCGGTAGCTCGTAACAACCATCTCGAATTTGTAAATTGACTTTATTGCGATAATTAATTAGTTGGTCATACCGCATAAACCCTCTAATAATAACTTGTTCCTCTTCTTCTAATACTTCAAGCACTACATAAAAATGAGCCGCAAATTCTGGTTTATCAATCGCATCTTGAGGTAAATTCACTACTTCATCAAGCAGATGTTCAGTGGCAATCACAGAAAGTTTAAAATTACCAACATTGAGATTACCAACAGCCTCAATTGTATTAGTATCTCTAGTTACTGGCTGTTCTGGGATTCGTTCTTTTAGCCATTGTTCAAAGCCAAGTAACCCCAAGGCATTCAGATATGTTTGCCACTGGTGCGCTTCATCAGTCGCTTGGTTGCTAATCTTGCTGGCACGGGCAAAATATTCTGATTCCAGCCAAATTATTTCGGGCAGCAAGAGCCTTAAGCCAGTTGAATTAACTAGAGTATTATGCATTACTTGACTCCTTATGCATATTGAAATTCGTATTGATACATTTTGCTCAAAACAAGGCGAAGTTGCTGAGCATAAAAGCTGTTGAGGGAACGACTTTTACCTGCTCTGATTTCTTCTGCTGCTTCTTGAAAGACTTCTGCATCAACAAAAGCTTCAATATGTTCAAGCAAAGTTTTGAGATAAAGGGGTTCTGCGGGAATTTTGGTTAGACCTAATTCGGCAGCCTTTTCTAACATCTTGTCGAGAATCTGTTGTACTGTAAGAGCGCGAACTTTGTTGATAATTTCCCCAGGATTTAATACTCGCCTAGCTTGATCCCAGCTTGTCATTCCCAATAAGGGCGCAATCTCTTTCAGAGGCAGGCCTTGACAGTAATATAGTTGCAAACCATGAATGAATTGTTGAGCAAAAGGAGCATATTTTTTGCTTTTTTCTAATCGAGTAATACAATTGTTAATTTCTTGCTCTATCGCGTCGTTCAAAGCTAAATTTAGTTGCTGATATAATAACTCTAAAACTTCCTGCTGTTCTACATCTGATTCATTTAGGGAATCAGTAGGTAAATCTAACCTGGGTGTATAATTTCCAGTATCAGGGTCTTGGATTTCTAGAGGTTCTCTGTAATTCCAGATATCATACTGACGTAGTTGTGTTGCTACCTGTTTGAGTGCGAGAAGCAACTCGGCTGGGGTGTTGATGAGGACACCTCGTTCTTGCAAGCGAGTAAGCATTTCTTGCAGTTGAGCGATTGAGGGGTCTGGACATCGAGTTGCACCTATCTGGCGCTGCTTTTGTCTGTCTCGACGATAGACTGCATGAAAGACTTCTACTAGGTGGCGATCGCGCTGGTATAATCTTTCAAGTTGTTTAGGTCTAGCTCTATTCATCAGCGCCCAATCACTCAGATGCTGAAAACCAAACTCGGATAAGAAATTTTTGAGTTCTGGATTTTGTTTTGTTTGCAAGTATGCCCAGTTGTCTAGGCTCATGCTCTCGTCGGATGGTTTAAATGTGCGTAAAACTTCAACCGTAAAAAATTTATAAGCTGTTTGTTGAGCTTTGCCATTTTCATCTAGAATGAGTTGGGTTTTGCGATCGCTATCCAAAATAATCTCAGTTTTACCATCGTCATTGAGAACAAATGGCAGCAAATCTTTGTAGGTAAAAGACTTTTCTCCACCAAACAGACTATCAATTTTTTGGCAGGCTTTAAGAATGGGGTCAGAAACATAGCACCTCAAACAAAGTCCAGCCCTGGCGCGACTTGTGGTATCAGAAGAATCCTTGGCGTAAAAATATGAATTCAAAGTTGCTTGAATGTCCCCGTTTTGATAATTGGGAACTTGTTTTTGAATAAACTCCTGCGCGGTTGGAACTAAACGGTATTCATATCCAACTTTTTCACTGTTCAGACTAATTCTATAAATCTTCCAGTATCTTAGTGCAGCACCCATACCTACTGTTTCTCCTTGTATTAACTAGCTACTGTTTTGCTTCTAATTAACTAACCTCCCAGGTTCGCTGCATAAAGTAATAAATAAATAGATGCAAGCCTTTGGAGCTTATGCAGTTTCTACGCAGCCACCTAAAAGGTAATTTATTAACTAATTGCTATCGTAGAGAAAACGGCTATGAAATGCTTTCACTTTAGCGGATAATCAATTGCAGATTTGGGAAAACTAATTTCCAAATTTGGAAAGTTATTTAAATTAGGGCGTGTCTGCAAACTACAAAATCAATGATTTTGAACTTAGGAATATTACCTCAAGGCTACGCCTTTCTTTTCCAGCAAGATGTTAGTTCTCTTAACAAATCTTTACAAAATCTACTTTGCAGACACGCTCTAACAAGAGAACAGCATTTCCCTAACCTCCAATCTATTCTATTAGCTATTAGCTTTTGATTTGAAGCGCCAACCCCAAAGTGCCTTGACCATTTCTATTTCAAAAGTGCATAAGGTGATTTTACGTTCAACTACTAAGACTTAGAAGAAAGGCAAACAAGCTAAACCTTCTGTTTAGCAAACAATGACTTTCTTTGTATCAAACCTAAACTTCCTAATTGAATCAAAGGAGAAAATCATGACTACTTACACCGTACTACCTGGTGATTACCTATCAAAGATCGCTGAAAAAGTTTACGGAGATGGCAGCGACGCAAATGCCAACAAAATTTATGAGGCGAATAAGGCAGTGATTGGATCTGACAAGAATTTGCTACAGCCTGGACAGGTTCTTAACATTCCTTAGCCCTAAATCCCTTGGGGGAACCCCAACGGGCTGAAAAGCAGAAATAGAGCATGAGGCAACCCAGGAATCGTTCTTCCTCTTGCTCTATTTCTTCTGCTTTCTATCGACTGAATTACTGCAAACAAATTCTACTTTTTTTGGATGTCATTTATGTCTAACACTACATACAGTATCAAGCAGGGAGATACCCTTTTTAGCATTGCTCAAAGAGAATTAGGCGATGGTCATCGTTGGACCCAAATCACGAAATCTGATGGTACTCCGTTTACAGAAGCAGAGGCACAGCAGTTACAGCCAGGTCAAGAAATCTACTTACCAGGCTCTGACTCCTCGAACGGTGGGGGGAGTGCAGATAATGGACACGACATGGTGCAAGAAATTTTGGACGCTCACAACAAATACCGAGCAGAAGTCGGAGTTCCTCCACTGCGATGGTCAGACAGTTTGGCAGCAAATGCTCAACAGTGGGCAAATCAGTTAGCTGCAACGGGTAAATTTGAACACAGCGGCGCTGGGGAAAACCTAGCGCAAGGCAGTGCAGGTAGTTTTTCCGTTACTGGGCTAGTAGAAATGTGGGGTAATGAAAAGCAACATTTTACCCCTGGTACTTTCCCCAATGTTTCTGATACTGGGAATTGGGCGGATGTGGGTCACTATACCCAAGTTGTTTGGAGAAATACGACAGAAGTTGGGTGTGGTTTAGCAAGCGGTAATGGCAATGATGTCCTGGTTTGTCACTACAATCCGGCAGGCAACTTTAGGGGACAAAACGTTTTTTAGTCATCGAAGGGCAAGTACGCGCCAATTTCGTAACGCTCAAAAACACGCTAGCAAGCTTTCCTTCTATTAAAGCAGATGCGATCGCACAAAACGAACAAACTCCACTATGCGTCAACGTTTAATTTGCCCTCTAATTCAGGATTAGGGGGCTTTTATCTGAAGGCTGGAAAACCGTGTAGATAGGTTCGCCTATCTCCTTAATTGACAAGTCAAGTCAATACGATCTCACTTTAAACGTGAACTTCACCACGCTAACAAAGAAAGAAGAAAACCCAGTCCTAGTTGCCTACTCACTTCTGGCTACAAGATTACCCATCTTCTGTAGTCTTCTTCCTTAGTGTTCTTTGCGCGGACACTTTGCTTCCTTCGGGAAACCCGAAGCATCGCTTGTGTCCTTGTCTTTGTGGTTGGTTAAATAAATATTCTTCCCCCGCAAAGGAGTAAGCACAACCGAGCGATCGCAAACGTTTTATCAGCGATCAGCAGGTACCGATAACTTCGTTAAGCTGCGCTAACGCACCATTTCTGCGCTCGTCACCTGCACCTGAAATCAATCCTGCTGATTCCATCACAGTATGAACGCCACCAAAAAACATATTCTTTTTATTCCATAAAACCAGTTGCTCATTCGAGGCGAGTAAACTTTCTTTCGCCTCATCACTAAATCCTGGTTCTATATATAATACCCCATTTTCCCAATGAATGCGAGGACTATTTACCGCCGCATCAACAGGCATTTTAAAATCAATTATATTACAAATTACTTGTAAAATTGCTGTTCTAATTCGATTAGAACCCCCAGAACCTAAAACAATTTCAGGCTGATTATCTTTAAGCACTATTGTTGGTGTCATCATTGAAGAAATCCGCACATTTTCTTGCCATTGATGAAACCCATGCGGATTTAAATCTTCTTCTCCCAGCATATTATTCATCATTATGCCCGTGCCTGGAATCACATAACCACAACCTTCGCCATGAGTAGTAGTCACACTAGCGGCATTACCTTCGGCATCGATTACACTAATATGAGTGGTGCTGCCCCATTTATTAACAGAATTTCTTAATTGACTCTCATATTGAGCTATATGTTCAGCAGATAAAAATATTTTCTCAACATCCGAGTGATAAATATTAGTATTATATCTATCTTCTCTCGCTACATTAGTTAAACGCATCACCTGGGACATAGTTTGTAAATGCTGCCCAGTGCCAAAACCCATATTTGCTAAATCTACTTTTGATAATAACTCTAAGGCAAAGGCAATTAGTATACCCCCAGAACTGGGAGGAGGATTAGTTAAAAATTGATTGCCTCGATAGTTTATAATTAAAGGCTTTCTTTCTATAACTTGATAATTTTTGAGATCTTCTAAGGTTAAGTAACCGCCATACTCTTGACAATCCTTTACTAATTCTTGACCAATTTCTCCTTCATAAAATTCTTCAACTGAGTTTTCGGCTAAATAACTTAAAGTATCAGCAAAATTCGGCATAAATAATCTTTCTCCCAATTGGAGAAGCTTGCCATTCGGCGCATATACTTGGCGCATCTCTTCAGGTGTAGTAATAATCTCTGTGAGTAAGTTTAAGCAAAAAGATTGATACTCATTTATTTCTACACCATTTTTTGCATACTGAATTGCTGGTTCGGCTACAACTTTAAAAGGTAATCTGCCTAATTTTTGTTGAACATGAAAAATTCCCCGCATATTTCCAGGCACTGCCATTGAACCAAGCCCGATATGAAACTCTTGTACGGCATCGCCAAAGTTAAGTTTAATCGGATAGAAATTAATTTCTTCCTTGGTTCTTTTATGGCGTGGAGTTTGGGAAAAAAAGTCAAATAAAATATTTTCGTTTTCTTTGGTATGTGCCAGTAGAAAACCGCTACCACCAGCAGAAGTTAGAGTCGGTTCGGTAACAAAAGTTGCTAAAACTGCCGCCGCTGCCGCATCAAACGCATTACCACCATTACCCAAGATTTCAATACCTGCTTGGGCTGTTTTGAGATGTCCGGCTGCAATAGTTCCGCGAGTAGGTTTATACATGATTTAAAATTAATCCGGCTGCTTTATCAATTTTGTCACTTGATGCGCGCATCAAGTGGCTCATAGTTGATTAGAACATAGCTCTTGTCCCAATTTCTGTAGCGCATATACTTTAGCTCGATCATCTATATGTGTATATCACTTATTGGGTGGATTTGCACAGAAAACAAATTTTATATATTTTAAGATTACTTGGGCTGTTATTTATTTAATAATATATTTGATAGATACATGAAAATCCATCACTTTGATAATGCTCAGCAATATTATGAACGGGTAAAATACTATTTGCTCCAACATGAAGCTGATCATAGTTTAATACTAGGAATTATTAATACTCTACTTCGCTCTCCTGAGCATTTTACCCAACAACCCTATTTAGTGGCTGTCGAAGATGAGACAATATTAGCTGTTGCACTCAGAACGCCACCTGGTAAGCTTATTTTATCAAGGGCTGTAAATACAGAGGCGATAAGAGCGATCGCGCAACACCTTTATTCACACTCACAACCTTTACCAGGTGTAATTGCACCAGCAACAGTTGCCAAAACTTTTGCCTCTTTGTGGCAAGCATTAACAAGTCAATCCTATAAAATAGGAATGCAAGAGCGAATTTATCAACTTGAAACTGTACAGCCAATCCCAAAAGCAAGCGGTTATTTGCGACGTGCAAAGGAATGCGATCGCTTCCTTCTAATCGATTGGTGCAAGGCATTTATTAGAGAAGCGATCGGTGATAATGCAGTTAAAAATGATGAAGATCGCCTTGTAGATCGTCATTTAAGTGAAGGTTCTCTTTATCTGTGGCAAGATAACATCCCAGTGTCGATGGCGGGTTTTAGTGGAGCAACACCAAATGGAATTCGGATTAATTTGGTATACACCCCACCTCTGTATCGGAAAAAAGGCTATGCTACATCGTGCGTTGCTGCGTTGAGTCAAACCTTACTTGATGCGAGACGTAAATATTGCTTTTTGTTCACAGATTTAGCCAATCCCACATCAAATCATATCTACCAAACTATTGGCTATCAGCCTGTATGTGATATGAACAATTATTGGTTTGAAGGCTAACTGGGGCAATCTACTGTCATCGACAATTACTATTGCCCCTGATCGCTCTGTTGGCTGCGCCGACACCAGCGCCAATTATTGCTCCCCTAGCAGTGTTCCCTGTGATCGCACCGCCTACGGCTCCGATAGCACCACCCGTTAAAGCTCCACGACCTACATTACCTGAACGACTTGTTGCACTATCAGCCGCACCAACACCAGCGCCAACAATTGCTCCCTTGCCAGCATTCCCACTAAGTGCGCCGCCAATGGCTCCAATAGCAGCACCTGTCGCAGTTTCACGAACTATGTTAGGACGACGACGAGATTCTGCTCTACAGTCGTGTACTTCTTTACGTTGCTGAGCCAAAATATACTTTCTATGTGAATAAGACGGTTGTGTCAATCCTATGTTAGGACTAGCTACTACAACGCTTACTACAGTGCTTACTATTGTTAAAACAATCTTTTTCATAATTGCCTTCGAGTTTCCACTGCCAAATACCGTTGTCTATATAAATAAAAATTTTGCCCCTTTTTCATCCTCTTTTAGGTAGATAAAAGTGTAAAATATTACAACAAAACTACAACCATTTTCAAATGAGTCGGTTTTATTGAATATTCTCCTCATCCCCTCGTTACCAAGCGATCGCTGGGTAACGAGTAAAAAGAGGCAAGGAGCGAGGTTTACTTAAATTTTTTGTTGGGGGGCATGGGTGGCATACGTTTACTTTACACAAATTGATGAATAAATTCATAGATCAAATCTACTCTTCCTTTGCGTAAAACGGCTGGATCTAGTCTTTGGGTCGTGTTGCAAGTCATCAACACAACCAATTTTTGCTCTGCTTGAATACCAGCCTCGTCAATTACACTTTGGTATAAAGTTCCATCTAACAAACTGAGAATATGCTCAGTTTTAGTATTGTTTTGAGCAACGTGGGTAGAGCGATCGCAAGCCAAATTATCAGCTTCATTGATAATAATACAAATCCGCTCCAAATAACTTGGTGGGACAAAATTTTCTACAGCATCATGGTCTAGGATAAAAATCACATATCCCAAAGGTACAAGAATTTCTTTTGCTACTGCTTGCGTCCATGCAGTTTTACCTGTACCTGGCTTACCATGTACTAGCACAGCTAACTGATTTTGAGCCAGAATTGCTTGCTGTACTGTGTCAGTAAAGCATTGAATATCCGCAGTAAAGGTTTTAATCGGAAACTGACTATGAACCTTTCCCACACGACTTTGATAACCACTTAGCATCACTGCTAAGTTATAAGTTGCTTTGTTAACTATTGATCCTAGTTCTTTGCCAATCAGCGTATATCTTCGCTGGTTTAAGCTAGCATTATTGATTTGTAACCAAATCTCATATCTTGACCAATAAGCTAAAACCGTACCGATATTTTCAATGCGTTTCCAATCAACAAATCGGTCTACAGGATAATAAAAATATCGCTCTCCAAAGCACTGAGTAATAGTATCTGGACAACCTAATATATCCAGAACTTTGAGAACAGTAATTTCCTGTAAACGATTCAGAACATATTCAATTGGAATACTGTCACGGCTAACAGTTTGAGTAATGGGTGTTTCCGTACTCAAAATGTCTTTGTATTGATGATCTGGTGCTGGTGGTATGGGAGTAATATAATCCCAAAACTCATCTATATCAGAACGAGTGTAATCAGAAAAAATGTTCAATATATTTGCCCACCAGCTATAATCTCGACGAGTGAGGGCATCAGCAAGATCGCTAGCTAAGTCTACAGCTTTTTGAGTAAGCTGTTTTGGATCGCTTTGTATAAGTTGACAGAGATATTTCCAGTCAAGATCTCGGTGCAATGGTTGCCAACCCGATCCTAATAAATCTTGATCTCTACGCTCACGGTATTGAGGATGACCCTGATAATTATTAAAATGTCTAATTCCCATAATTTTAATGTGGTTGTTGAAATGTATTAATGTAGTTCAATTGGGTCTTTACGCAACAAATATCTATCGCTAATAAGTTTCATACAAACCCGCCCAATTTCAGGATGTGTTCTCTCCACAGTAGGCTGTATAATTACACCTTCCATCATGCACTTTGGGTCTAGTACACTATTACCATTATTGAATTGAGATACTGCTTCCCAACTGTAAGAACCAACGTAGAGTATAGGCACAGGAGGTAAAGCAAATTCCTCACAAAACGCCACGAACCCATCGTGATTCAGAAATCTACCGTTGCTTTTAACAGCAAATAAAGCAATGTCAATACCGTTACTCAAGCCATATTTGATGTCTTGAACACCGTATATTTCGCCAAATACTTGAGTGTTTATTGGTAGTTTATGTAAAGCATTATTTTCGTTATAAGCTCGAACATAAACTAGGTTTTTATTCGTCGCATTATTCTTCCAAAAGTAATTGTGACTACCTATATGGACACCATCGTCATCTACCATAACGGTGAAATTGGTTCCGTGTATTTTCTCGGTTACGACTACTTTTTCTCCTACTTCTAAAACATCTCGATAACGTTTGAGATGTTCTGGACTAGGAAATTTGTACTGTCCAATTGGAGATTCTACATCCCCACTCATATTGTGAGGTATAGGATACTCGTATTTTTTAACTCCAAAATATTCAGTATAGTCATCTCCTATATTTCCCTGAAATCCTTCACCAACAGGAATCAGTAAACCTTCAGAAAATATTCCCCTTAGTTTAGCAGCCCGTAATTTTTTCGAGTAATAAGGACGAATGCCAAATTTATCGAGATATTCATCTGGAATAACGCTATCAATGGGAAAGTAAAAAGCAATATCGCCTGGTGCAAAATTACCTTTAGCCGTAACTACTTGATATTCCATGCCTTCAATCGTGGCAATATCCAAACGGTCAGCATTGGGATGAGAATTAACACTACTAATTTTGACAAATTCTACTTTAAAAATGCTCATAATTATCCTAAAAATTCGTTTTCAATAACTGTAAACCTCTACTTACCAAGCTGCGGCTGGAAACTAGGAAAAGGCTGTTGCGGGAAATAAAAAAATTTGTTTTGAGCCAAACAGTTAATTATTTGAGAGGTTTCAAATCAGGCTCTATCCAACAAATACGAGCTTGCCAAGTCATTAGTAAATCGCGGCTGTAATATTCGAGTGGAAGACGTGAATTTTTATAACTATTAATCAGTCCATTAGTAAGAAGTACAATATTATTATTCCCAGCGTTAGCCGATAAATAATCAATAATAATCTGTACCCAAAATAGTGTTATAGTTTCGTGATAGCCAGTGTCTTTTGTAGTTTTGATACCGTTAGCAGCATTGTATTTTTGGATGCGATCGCGCAAACAATTTATTGCCTCATGCTGGGAATGAGTGAGATACCACAACGCAACAGTCTGGTGTGCAGAATGACTCCATTCAGATCTTGGTAGCGTACAATCTTCAAATGCTCTTACAATATTTTTGATTTCATCTAATGACTTGTATGTCATGAAGTAGAACTATAAGAAATATTTGAATAAAAAGCGATCGCGCCTTCTATAGAATGAAATGGGTGGTAGAGGAGTCGAACCTCTCTAGTGTCGGTTAAAAGCCGACTGCACAAGCCGCTATGCCAACCACCCATATATAAACCCCTCTAGATGCAGTTGAACCCCGCACTCGAATTTAGAACATTCAACGCCAGTTCCCCTGGTAGAGGGTAATCCACAAAGGGAGGTAGGGCAACTCCTAAAACACAGTTATCAGCTGTGTGCGTCACTATTTCCGCCTCCAGTGGATAGAGTAAGATGGAGGACTCGAACCCCTACAGTTTCCTGTACCCTAGATTTCAAATCTAGTTGCCGACCATTTAGCGGCATCTTCCTTAAGGGTGTCGGAAGGAGGCTTGAACTCCCTAATTACTTGTTCCACAAACAAGCGTCTCGACCACTTCGACTTCAGACACCATCAGTGGATACTGGTGGGGGTTGAACCCGCATCTTTCTACTTGCAAGGTAGAAGCATTATCAATGGTGGCGGGGGTGAGAGTTGCACTCACTGATTTTGAGGGTATGAACCTGACAAGCCACTCTTGCTTTATCCTTTGCGTTGTCACCAAATGCCCCTGACTGGATTTGAAGGTCGTAACCTCTGCGTTTTTGATAGAAAGATGTCTTTTCATTGCACTATAAAGGTACAATTTGAGGGTGAAATTTAATTGGAAAAAATTTTTACCTCAGCTTTTTTCTTAGCCCAGTATCCTCTTGGCGGCTTCTCAATTCCATATGCTTTACACCATTTTTCAATTGCCTTGTCGCTAACTCCAAAATCTTGTGCTATTTGAGTTGTTGGATTTGTCCAAACTAGCTGTTGCAATTCTTCTTTTGAAGGACGTTCAACTTTTCTGGCTGCTAATCTAGAGCATTTTCAAAGAACAATAAGCATCTTGCCATTGTGTAGTTAATGCTTTACCACAATATAAGCAGGTTTCCTGTTTAACTGATGTATTCAATTTGTCATTATTTTTAGATACAAGCTGCTGGATTTCTGGATGTGCATTTTGCCAGCGCTGATAGCTTTCTGGATTATCAAACACTAATACACTTACAGGTCGATTATGAACTTTATCTATATCATCTATATCAATTATTTGTTCAAATTATTGAGATTTAAAACTTGACATCAAACTTTTACGAGATTTACCTGCATAGTTATCTGTTAGAGCATGACAGTTGAGATATAAGATTTGAATATTTTCCAGTCTATTATCAAATCTGTCACCATTAATGTGATGTAGCTCCAAAGGGATAGGACCATTAAACCAAGTATTTAAATGGCAAGATTCATATTCTGCTGCTTTAATTCCATCGCAAATTAGTTTTAACCTTAAAGCATGAGCGTTTATGCTCGACCCTTTATAGAGGTAGGTTATTGCTGGCTTGCGTTGGGAAGATTTTCGTCCTCGTCCACCTTGATTTCCCTTGTAAACAATACCTAGTTTTGCTAAATTATGAATTCAGAGTGGTGGGCTTACAGTGCAGCTGTCTACAAATGAAAGCTTTAGAACGATGTTCGCTAATCCTCAGAAGTGTTGCCAATTACACCACAGGGCAATGAATAGCTGCCTCAATAGGATTCGAACCCGCAACATTTCCGCAGACAACGGAACGCTCTAATCATTGAGCTACAACCTCATGAAATGGGTGTTTTATTTATGCCTTATTAAGTTTTCAAGGTTCAGAAAAACTACAAAAAAATACTTCTTTTTTTACAAAAACAACCAATTTTGTAAGTAATATCGGTGAATATTACAAATAGCAACGTCCGTTTTTGTACTTGCAAATCGAAAATTTATCCTCCTTTTTGGCTTTACTTTTTGATTGTTTGGAAGTAGGTGCGCGTCTGTTTGAGCAGGAATTTATTAAATTCCCACGAGTCAATTATTTGTATGTAGAACATGAGTTTTGTGGATGAGAACGTTTTGTCTTTCGACTTACTACATTTATGTTACATAAGCACTACAGAACTGTCAAGAGGGTGAGGAAAAAATTTTTCGCAGGCTTTGTGTATATAACTTCTGGGAATAATACAAGGTGTAACTTAGGTGTCTCAGATCTTGCAGCATTCTCAAGACGTATCAATAACCCGCTTTGAGAATTAATTCTCAAAGCTAATAGTGGAAGTCTACTGAAGTAGACTATCGGGCAAACTCTAACCCATTTCAATGGGTTTTGGTTATTGGTTTGGGGTGAATTGATTCACGCCGCAGTTGTTGCAACAGGTGCAAGATATCAAGTGTATGGAATTGAAATAAAACAGCGGCTCAACTACTAAAACTGCATACTAAAAAAGCGCTCGCCCAAAATCTAGCAAATAAAAAAAGATCCACCCAAAGGGCGCAAAAATAAAAATATGCGCCCCCTTATGTATCAATCGCTCAAAACAGAAGCACCAATTTGCGCACAGTGCCACAACTTCACTAGCAAAAACTCAGTAGAGTAAGATAAAGCTGCAACAAATACACCCTCTGCACTCTCTGCTTCTGTTGCTATCCAAGTACCTTTGAGAATAACCTCAACATACTCGGCATCACAGGTGCAAAGCTCAATTTCATCTGTTTCTTGCCGTCTAACCTCAGCTGTAAGTAAATTCAATTGGGGCAAATCAGCAGGTAACAAAAAGGCAGCTGTGCTAGGTTCGACGTAGATGCGATCGCTTACTCTTAGAGCAAAAATCACTCTTTGGGCTACCCACTCCTCCAAAGACTGAGCTAGAGATTCCAAGTAAAAGCCAGTTTCGATATAAGTCAATTTCAGCATGAGCTTGGGAATCCTCCTATTGTTGGTAGGACCTCTCCCTTGCGCCAGAATTTTTCCGCAAAGGCAACAGTTGGATGTATTGGCGCTTTTGGCTTAGTACGTAGAGCCATACCAGCTTCTAGCAACGTGCGATCGCTTTTATGCTGGTTACACCTTTCACACGCCGTCACCACGTTAGTCCAGGTGTGTTGACCACCCTTAGAAAGCGGGATGACGTGATCTAATGTCAGGCGTTTATTACTACCGCAGTATTGACAAGTGTGGTGATCTCGTCGCAGCACTTCTCGCCGATTTACTGGGGGAATTTTCCAAATTCGCTCCCGACTGGTGAGTGTTAAACGGATGTAAGCTGGGACAGCAATGACTCTTCTGGGCGATCGCACCACATATCCAGTATCGTTGCCCAAGTCTAGTGCTTCAGCCTTACCTGCCACCAACAGCGCGATCGCTCGCCTGACGTTAACTCGGCTAACTGGCAAGTAATTGCGAGAAAACACTACTACAGATTGGTCTAACACCTGACGATCGCTTGTCACCCCTTTACTCCTTGAAATACAAAAAACCCCGCTTCTAGTCATTCCTGAAGCGGGGGGCTGAAATTACCTACAGTCTTTTATTCCTATATTGGTACAGCATTATACTTGTACCTCCCGCTTATTGTTTTTAGTCTCGGTGTGGCTAAATGCAGCCCACAAGGAGCGGCTATGCCCAAATCATAATTAATCTGTCCACGAAGCTCCCCATGAAAGCGATCGCCCAGCAATTTGAGCAAAAAGCCCTCTAAAAATAAAAACTCCACCGCCATATACACTGATTTCCAAGTGCCAAAACATTTGGCACAAACCAGCGGATTGGAGATGAAGTCTAGACGTTTCACAGAAAGTTGCACCTATGTGGCGAGAAATTTGAACATTACTTTAAACATACTACACTTGTATTACTAACCTGTCTAGATATTTAAGGAGAAAAACCATGCATACAATTACTCGCACTTCAACCACAGATATGGAAGTAACCAGTATCCGTCTGGAGCGGGAACTAAAAGATAGACTCAAGGAATTGTCCGGCAACTCTGGATATCAAGCCTTGATCCGAGATATCCTGTGGAACTACGTACAGCAAAAATCTGGAGACTGGAAGCCACAATTTTCCCCTTCTGACATTCGTGCCAGTATTGCCGCCACAGCGCAGACAGAAGAACACTGTGTTCTCACAGGGCAATTAATCCGACCGCAAGAAGCCATGTTTTTAGGACTCACGACCAAGGGCGACTTAGTTCCCATTAGTATGGAGAGTTTGGCAGGATAAAACGGGTGACTAGTGGCGAGAGGCGCTCGTGCGAGAGGCGAGAGGAAGCCTGCGGCAGGGGGGCTGAATACCGCTGAAGGAGAAATTACCTTTTCCTTTTCCCCTTTTCCCTTTTTCTGATTCCTCTAGCCTAAGCGCCTCTCGCCCCAAGCCCCAAGCCCCTCACTGAATTTGCGTATGTCTTAAATTTATTGAGCTAACAATCCGCGAAAATACCGATTTTGTGCTATTAGAAGCAAGATAATCTGGACTATCAGAGATCAAAATCAAGTCAAGGCAGAAATAGCCCTAAGTTTTTTTAAAAAATTTAGTGCCTGCTTGGTCACGCTCAGGTTAATTTGGGCATCCTAAGTAGGAAGGAGTAAGTAAAGGTGAGAAAGCGTGTTAGCTCTGACTGGACAATCTATAAAAAATTTGCTGCTAAACGCTGGAGTCAGGGGATGCCCAAAGTGTCATCCTCAGATGAGCGATTATCATCAACAAGAGTACCAGCAATGAAAAAATTTTCAGTATCGTCAGCACACTGTTCAGGTTCACACTTGCCTTTGGCAAAACACTCCGTCACACTGATGCCCCATGAGTCAGACCCAGAAAGACTTGAACAACAAATTCATCAAATGATATTAAGTAGCTCTGTCCCCCAAGCAGTGTTACAGGAGATGGCACAACTGTTAGGATCTGCTTTCCAAGTAGACTGCTGCTGGGTAATGATTACAGCCCAAAACCAAGAAGATACAGCAGTAACAGGCAGTTGGTATGCTCCATCACTTGCTGCTCCTACAGGAAAGGAGCAAAAGCAGCTAGTAGAGGCGATCGCATTGATGATGCCAATAGCTACCGATCTTCTAGTAATTGATGACATCAATGCTGACTCCGCCAGTCCGATGCTCGAATGGCAACATCTAGAGCCTAAGTGGGGGGCAATTTTGCAAATCCCCGTAGAGTCTCAAGGCAAACTGATTGGCTCGGTTAGTCTAATGCGCTCCCAACCTTATCATTGGAGTGATTTAGACATAAAACGAGCTAGAGCTATAGAGTCATCAGTAGCGATTACCATTTCCCACCTTGCCCAAAATCTTTTAGTCACTTCTTTACAGCAGCAAGTGCAAAGGTCAGCTCTGTCCAAAACCTTGCTCAACTCTTTGTCAATGCTCAGCCGCAGCTCTTTGGAATTGAATCAAATTCTCCAGATGGCGATCGCAGGAGTGGCTAAAACCCTTGAAGTTACTCGCGGTTTCATCCTGCTGTTGAGATATGTCGAGCCGCAGCTCAAGACCAGAATTAGAGAAAAAATTCCTAAAGCCAAAGCCAGCGTTGTTTGTGAATGGTCAAAAGATGACGATTCAGGTGAGTTCCCCAGCGATCAAACTAGTACTTTACTCAATCAGTCCTTTTGGATATCTGAGTGTTTCTTAAGTCAGCTTGCCTTCACCCACTTTCCTCAACCAGTCATCATCACTGATCAACACGACCTACCCTCAATTGATTGTACAACAGATAATATTGCACCACTATTTAATCTTTCTCACTTACCGTCCCTGCTGATGTTACCTCTGGAGAATCAAGGAACGGTATTAGGCTTTTTAGTATTACAGCACTCCAACGTTCGCCCTTGGCATCCAGAGGAAGTATCACTTGTAGAAATGGTTAGTGGGCAAATAAGTACAACCATTATTCAAAACCAAACTTTGCGCTCTGTGCAATCCTTGGTAGAAGAGCGTACAAGTCAACTACAACGCAGTTTAGAAGTTCAAGGCAAATTGTATGAAAAAACCCGCCAACAGATCGATCAACTGCGGCAACTTAATCAGTTAAAGGATGAATTCTTAAGCACTATGAGTCACGAGTTGCGTACACCTCTGACTAATATGAGCTTGGCAATTCGTATGCTACGTCAACCAGGAATTAATCCAGAGCGTCAGGCTAAGTATTTAGAGATACTAGAGCAGCAGTGTAGTCAAGAAATCAATTTGATCAATGACTTACTTAAGCTCCAGCAACTAGAATCCAATCAAAGTGATTTAAAATTAGAAACTATAGATATTAAACCATTACTTAAAGACTTAGCTGACTGTTTCACCCAAAAATGGGCAGATAAGGGATTAGCTATCCAGTTAGATCTACCAAAAACGTCTTTGCTATTTCAAACCGATACGGAAAGTTTTGAGCGCATTCTTCAGGAACTCCTGACCAATGCTGGCAAGTACTCCGATCCAGACACTACTGTAGTCTTAAAAGTAGCTCGTCAAGTGGGTGGGCAAACTAATCAAATAGTGCTAACTCTGACTAACATTGGTTCTGGCATTTCTCCAGAGGACTTAGACCACATATTTGACAAGTTTAGGCGTGGTCAAGGAGTTACTCAACAAGCGATCCAAGGTACTGGTTTGGGGCTTGCTCTGGTAAAGTGCTTAGTACAGCAGTTAAATGGCAGCATCTGTGCTACCACTAGCCCTATTGATGATTCTTCTGCTTATGAAACCTGCTTTACCCTGACTCTTGGGCAGTTACTTAGTCCTAGCTAAACTATAATCTAACTGTGAGCGAACAATACGATACCAATCTGGAAGTAGATTTTGCTGGCGATCTTGACCAGATCGATACCTCCTCCCTCGATCAGTCTGTGGAAGTACAAACTGAGGAAGTAGCACAACGCCAGCGACAAATCACCGCCAAAATTCAAATTCCCCACTCAGTAGAGCAAGTTTGGCAAGTTTTAACAGACTACGAGGCTTTGGCTGACTTTATCCCTAATCTTGCTAAAAGCTGTCGGCTCAAGCATCCAAACGGAGGAATTCGCCTAGAGCAAGTCGGTACTCAACGGTTGCTGCGATTTAACTTTTCGGCGCGGGTGGTTTTAGATTTAGAGGAAAGATTTCCCCATGAAATCCTTTTCGATATGGTTGAAGGGGATTTGAATGCTTATTTTGGTAAGTGGTTGCTAGAACCTTATACACTCTGCGATCAAAGAGGAACAAATCTTTGCTATACCGTGCGGGTGTGGCCTAAGCGTACCATGCCAGTTGCTCTGATTGAGCGCCGTCTTAGCAGCGATTTACGGCTAAATCTCTTGGCAATTCGCCAGCGAGTAGAGAAGTTATTTAGCAATGCTTAGCGAGTGTGCGATCGCCTTTTAAGCAATGATTACAAATCTTTGCCTAAAGTCCCTATGTTGATTATTTATAAACTTACTTTTGGTGTATAATACTTAATTATCTTTGTTCACTTTTTTGAGCGCTCTAACTTTAAATTAATTTAAATATCTTTACAATTCGCAACACTAATAGACAAAAAATTAAGAAATTATTAGGAAACTCATTAATTATTACTATTGGTGGGAGACTAAATTTTGGTTCAAACGGGGTCAGCTAATATAAAGACCCTGAATATATAATTATAATCCAACAGATCAAAGGGTTCAACAAAAATAAAAGATACCAAAGTTAATAAAACTATAAAATCTCAAGTGCCAGACTGCCACATGGTAGTACTGGCGCTTTTAAATTAGTTAGGAGGCTAGGGGCTAGGGGCTAGGGGCTGGGAAAAGGGAAAGCGAAAAGTGGAGCGGGTGACGGGTACGTGGGGGTCTCCCCAAGTGGAGCATCCCGCGCTTTTGTGTTTTTACATTAGGGGTTTCCCCGTCAGAACCCCAGCAATTCATGCCAACAGACGGGGTTTCCCCCTCTTTTCCCCCAACTTTTCAAGAGAAGGGAAAAGGGAAAAGTATAAATTAACAATTCAGCCCCCCTGCCCCCCTGCTTTCCCTAGCCCCTAGCCCCTAGCCTCTGGTTCCACTAGCCTAAGCGCCCTTATGCCGCCAGCGAATAAACAACTTCTCCAGTTCTATCCACACAAACATCAAACTACTAAAGCCAAAACAAATTGCCAATTCCGGTAGACTGAGTATGTGAGTACCAAAGAAGGCTCGTAGTGGCGGAACGTAAATTAGCAACATTTGCAAAATTGTAGTTACAACTACAGCCCCCAGCACGTAGGGATTCGAGAATGGATTCATTTGGATAAACAACCTTGTGTTGGAGCGAATCGCTAAGGCATGACCCATCTGAGCTAAACAGAGGGTTGTAAATACCATTGTCTTCCAGCGATCGCGATCAAGTGTAGGAGTGACAACCGCTTTGGAGTGAAAATAAGCCCATTCCATCAGCACAATGCTGAGAATGGCAAAAATAATCCCAATGCGGATCATGTACCATCCCAATCCCCTGGCGAAAATACTCTCACGGGGACTGAAGGGCGGACGCTTCATCACGTTGGGTTCAGCGGGTTCGACAGCCAAAGCAAGGGCAGGTAAACCATCTGTCACCAAGTTCATCCAGAGAATTTGCAGGGGCGACAGGGGAACACCACCTAATCCCAGGATAGGTGCGGCGGCAATTGTCAATACCTCACCGATGTTGCTACCGAGAATGTATTTGATAAAGCGGCGAATATTAGTGTAGACAACTCTACCTTCTTCAGTTGCAGCGACGATTGTAGCAAAGTTGTCATCTAACAGTACCATGTCACTGGCTTCTTTACTCACGTCAGTGCCAGTGATACCCATAGCGATACCAATATCAGCTTGTTTGAGGGCAGGGGCATCATTAACCCCATCTCCCGTCATTGCTACAAATTTGCCTCGGCGTTGCAGTGCTTGGACAATGCGTAATTTGTGTTCTGGAGACACCCTAGCGTAGATGCTAACACGATCAACTTCTTGCTCTAGCTCAGGTTGGCTCATGCGTTCCAATTCTTGACCAGTTAGAACTTGATCGCCCGCTTGGGCAATTCCCAAATCGATGGCGATCGCTTTTGCTGTTAATTGGTGGTCGCCAGTAATCATCACTGGGCGAATCCCCGCATCTTGGCATCGGGCTACTGCATCTCGCACCTCTGGTCTAGGTGCATCGAGCATTCCCACCAGTCCTAGCCAAACTAAATCCCGTTCCGATGTTTCTTCCGACTTTTCTGGTGGTAGTTGATGCAAGGGTTTGTAGGCAAAGCCCAAAACGCGCAAACCATTACCTGCCATTGTGTCATTTTGCGCTAGGATTTGCCGACGTTGAGCATCGATTATCGGCACAGCGCGATCGCCTGTATGAATTCGATTGCACCGCGCTAAAACTAGCTCTGGTGAGCCTTTGGTAAACATGATGTAATCTTCATCTGGTGCTAACCTCCTTCCACCTACCCCACTGCTAGCCTCTGAACGCACAATGCTACAAATTACACTCATTCGCTTGCGTTCCGAGGAAAAGGGAAATTCCAAAACACGGGGTAAGCGACTCGCCCACTGGTCTTTTTCAACGCCTCCTTTACCTGCTAGAGTTAACAGTGCGCCCTCGGTTGGATCTCCTAAAATTATCCACTGCCCATCTTTTTGTTGCAAAGTAGAATCATTACAAAGCGCACAAGCGATCAGCATTGCTTCTATTTCAGGATGCTCGTCAGGATCGACTGTGTGAGTGTCAAGCAAAAACTCGCCGCGGGGAGTGTAACCCTCGCCTGTTACCCGCAGGGATTTATTATTCATTTCAATCGCCTGCACCACCATTTTATTTTGTGTCAGGGTTCCAGTTTTATCTGAGCAAATGGTGGTAACACTACCCAAAGTTTCCACCGCTGGCAGTTTACGAATGAGTGCCTGACGGCGTACCATTCGTTGAGTTCCCAGTGCCAAGGTGACAGTGATTACAGCTGGCAAGCCTTCTGGTACTACGGCAACAGCCATACTCAGAGAAACTTCCAATAGGTCTTCAAAAGCGCCCCAGCCTAGGCGGAGTACTCCGCCTATCACTACCAGAGCAACTAAGATGAGAGAACCGGATACCAGCACATTACCAAGCTGAGCCATTCGCTGCTGTAAGGGAGTTGGTTCACTCTCTACCCCTTGGATCATGGCAGCGATTTTGCCCAATTCAGTCTGCATTCCAGTGCCTGTGACGATCACCTTAGCGCGTCCTTGGACAACTTCTGTGCCTTGAAATACCATGTTGATGCGATCGCCTATTCCGGTTTCTTCCGGCACTTGAATATCTGCTTGTTTTTCCGCTGCTGCCGCTTCACCAGTTAGGGCAGATTCTCGCACTTGCAGGTTAGATTCTTCAACTAAACGTCCGTCTGCTGAAAGCTGAACCCCAGCTTCTAGCAGCATGATATCTCCAGGTACGAGTTGCTTTGCCTCAACCTCAACCAATTTGCCGTCGCGCTGCACTCTCACCAAAGGAGCTGATAGACGTTTGAGCGCTGCTAAAGCTTTTTCAGCGCGGCTTTCTTGGACATAGCCCAGAATGCCGTTGAGGATGACAATCAAACTAATGGCGATCGCATCTTTGGGAAAGTTGTTACCACGTAAATCTAGAACCGCAGATACTATTGCCACTGCGATCAGCATCAATAACATAATGTTTTTGAACTGATCGAGCAAAATCGTGATGGCGCTGCGTCCGCCAGTTTCTTCTAGTTCGTTGAGTCCGTACTGTTGTAGCCGCTGTTGCACTTGCTGGGTGCTTAAGCCACTATTGCGATCGCTCTCTAACAGTTGTATTGTCTTATCAACTTCTAGGGCGTGCCAGACGGCGGTTGGTTTGGGTTGAGAATGTGCAGACATGGATAGCCAGGAGAATGCTTCTTGAACATAATCATAAATTAGACATCATATTTGAGCTATCACTAGTGGCGAGTCTAAGAGTGAAAAGATAGAAATCAGGAGTTGTGGAGTCAGAAGACAGAAGACACAAGACAGAAGACACAAGACAGAATATTTAATTCCCCCTTGCCCCCTTGTCCTCAACACTAGCCCCTAATACGATCGCCCCTCTATTTACCTGGCATCACTCTTGTGACTGTTATGTGTTCCTAACTAACAGTTTAAAATTCTTAAAAGTGTTTAGGATTTTATCAAGTTCACAAATTGGCTTTGATCAAACCCCACCCCTGCGTCCTCTTGTTTCTCGCTTTGTACTATAGTATGGGCGAACCGCCCATAGTTCCTAGCCTCTAGCCTCTAGCCCCTAGCCCCTCCATTATGATCGCCACATCTGTTTCTACCACCCAGACAATTCGACCAATTGGCGCTGCTGCCTTATACGGCATTGCCTGCTTTCAAAATCAGCTCTTAGCTATTGATACAGTTAAAGGGCATCTACTACAAATTGACCCAGGCACGGATAACAGCACAATATTGAACTTTCGTCAAGTAGCTTCTTTTGTAGATGTCACAGGTCTAGCTGTGTGGGAAGATACCCTTTGGTGTACGCGGGAAAACACGGTCTACTCGTGCCAGATGGGAGATTATACCCTCAAGCCTTTTGTTGACCTACCCTATCGGGCAGATGGTGTTGCCGTTTGGCAAACAACCGTATATGTTACCTGTCAAAAAGCTGGCTACATATTCATTTTTGATCGGACGACTGGTCGCTCTATTACCAGGTTTTATGCCCCTGGAGTTGGAGTAGAAAATATTACTGTGCGACAGGAGGAACTGTGGATATGCGATCGCACTGAACAAACGGTCTACTGTCTTGATCGTGCAACCGGAGAAATCAAATTTAGTGTTTTGACTCCGTTTGAATGTCCGACTGGCTTAACTTTCTATCCCAATGGGCAATCAAAAGAAGCAACGCTTTATGTTGCTTACGCCAGTGAAGAACCTTACATTCGGGATAACCCGAATCAGGAACCGCCCCATGAATTAACCTACCGCGATCGCACTTTCATTCACCCGCTACATTATCATTACGACCCAGCCAAACGCTATGCCTTATCCAACGGCTATCTGATTGAAATGTCTTATGTAGAGGAGCTAGATCCTTTAGAAGAGGTAGACGTAGAACAGGTAGAGTGGCGAATTGCCTTACCAGCCGAAACTGATCGCCAAAAGGTACGACATATCGAACCAATTGGTTTACCCTTTAGCGAAGAACTACAAGAAGGACAACGGGTAGCAGTATTTAAATTGGATCGTTTGCAACCAGGCGATCGCCACTTGTTTGGTTGGAAAGCGCTTTTAGAAGTCCGAGGAATTAAGTACCGCTTCACGCCAAAAGACACACAAAAGATTCCTCCTCTTTCACCGCAATTCCAACAGCGCTATCTGGTTGATGATGACGAATTAGCGATGGATACATCTATCGTTCGCCGCGCCGCCGAGGAAGCGATCGGGACTGAAACCAATCTGCTGCGGAAAATGTACAACATTCGTAACTACGTCTACGATCAGTTGTCCTACGGCATTAAACCTCACATTGACACACCAGACGTGGTGCTAGAAAGGGGTATAGGCTCTTGTGGTGAGTATGTGGGCGTTTTACTTGCCTTAATGCGGTTGAATGGCATTGCCTGTCGCACTATTGGTCGCTACAAGTGTCCTTCCTATGCCGATTATCAGCGTGTACCACTACAACCAGACTTTAATCATGTGTGGCTAGAATTTTACTTGCCTGGATTAGATCTTTGGCTACCGATGGAATCAAACCCTGATGATGTGGTAGAACAAGGTCCCTATCCCACCAGGTTTTTTATGGGTTTAGCTTGGTATCACATTGAAATTGGCAAAGGAATTACGTTTGAAAGTATCAAAAGCAAAGAAGTACAGCTAAACAAGGAAGAAATTTCAATTGGCAATTTAGCAATTAATCATATTCGGTTCACAATTCTCGAAGAACTGCCACCTTTTTAGAGAGACTGGGGGCTGGGGGCTAGGGGCTAGAGGAAAGCAGGGGGGCAGAGTTGCCCAGGGGCAGATGAAAGAATTAAATATTCTGTCTTCTGTCTCCTGACTCCTGGCTCCTGTTTTCTATCTTTTCACTACTTTTCTACTCACTGTTCACTACAAATATGCATCGTCGTCAATTTTTACAATATGCCAGTTTAGCTGGAACTGGATTTGCATTTGCTGCTTGTAGTCAGGGCAATAATTCTAATTCTTCAACGGGACAATCTAACTCACAAGCGTCACCCCTCGCCGCAAATGAACCGTTGAAGGTGGGATTTGTTTACGTTGGTCCTGTGGGT
This sequence comes from uncultured Chroococcidiopsis sp., assembly GCA_964248365.1. Lineage (GTDB taxonomy): Bacteria > Cyanobacteriota > Cyanobacteriia > Cyanobacteriales > Chroococcidiopsidaceae > Chroococcidiopsis. The sequence goes on from CAXTYC010000008.1 coordinate 37,083, forward strand.
GATTTTGGTTGGACTCATGCCCATGATTTAGGTCGAAGGGAAATGGAAGCCAATCTCAAAGGCAAGGTGGTGAGTAAGTATGTGGAAAGTGTCAGCGAAGGCGCAGACGCGGAGCGAGTAATTCGCCAGTTAGCGCTAGATGGCAACAAATTGATTTTTACTACTTCCTTTGGCTTCATGAATCCGACACTTAAGGTGGCAAAAAACTTTCCTAATGTTGCCTTTGAACACTGTACAGGCTATAAACGCGCTGCCAATGTCGGGACTTATATGGGACGGTTTGAAGAACCCCGCTATTTAACTGGCATGATTGCGGGTAAGATGACAAAATCAAATATTATTGGCTATCTCGGTGCTTTTCCAATCCCAGAGGTGATTCGGGGAATTGGTGCTTTTACCCAAGGACTACGGGCGGTAAATCCTAAAGCAACGGTCAAAGTGGTTTGGGTGCAAAGTTGGTATGATCCGGCAAAAGAACGAGATGCAGCTGGAGCCTTGATTAACGCAGGTGCAGATGTGTTAGCACAGCACACTGACTCTGCTGCTACTGTTGGGCTAGCCCAGGAAAGGGGAATTTATGCCTTTGGTTACAACACCGATATGAGTAAGTTCGGTGCTAAAGCTCATTTGACTTCTGCCATTAATACCTGGGGCGAATTCTATACAGCAAAAGCCCAGGCTGTATTAGACGGCACATGGAAGCCCCAGAACGTATGGGCAGGTATTGGTGAAGGTATGGTAGATATTTCTCCCATGAATGACGCCATTGGTCAAGATGTGCAGAAATTAGTAATGGCAAAGCGCCTGGAGTTAATTAAAGGTACTGCCCATCCATTTGAGGGACCAGTCAAAGATCAAACTGGGACAGTAAGAGTACCGCTCGGTCAGGTATTAGATGATCAAGCTCAACTCGCAATGGACTGGTATGTACAGGGCATTGAGGGAGCAATCCCAAAAGGGGCTAGTAGCTAGGATAATAATTCATAGTTCCTAAGCTAACAGCTAATAGCTTTTTTAGTGGCGGGTTGTCTTTTGGTAGCTAAAAGTTGTTCAATTTGCTGTAATATTGCCTCTAATCCAGCATCTTTAGCTAAAAAACCATCAGCTTCAGGACAAATTTCTTGACCTATTTCTAATTCACTTCTACTTAAAAATCCTGTTGCTAATATGAGCAAAGGAGGGTTAGGTAAAGTTGCTTTTAGTAGACAAATTAGCTCACAGCCATCTATTTCTTTTTCATAATTAGCACATGGCATAGAGTAATCTACTATCACTAAGTCATAGGAGTCTGGTTTTTGTAGAAAAGCAGACACTTTTGTAAAGATAGTGACTTCAAACTCTCGGTTTAAAAAATGCTTAAGAGATAAGCAGTAAAGTTCATTATCATCTATTACAGCAATTTTGTACATCTGTTCTACCTTCTAAGCCAATAATGTGCTTCTAATATTTTCGCTAAAACTATTTTCCTCCTAAATTGGAGATTTGGATGGAAAAGTTAAAAAAACATTAAAATTCGATGATTTTTTACGTCCTTGTGCATAGTGACTACTTCTTCATCTATCTTTAGATAGGTTTCCTTGTAACCAAAGGAAGTAGTAAGAGGTAAGTAATTCTACTCATTATTCCCTAGAGTGAAAACCCCAGGCTATACTTATACCTTGCACAATTGATGAATCAAATCTAAGAGGGCGGCATAATCGGTAATCGGTTTGGCAATGAACTCATCGGCTTGCGAATTTTCAAGCAGAACTTTTCGCTCGGCGATCATTGCATAGGCTGTCACTAAGATGATGGGAATATGGGCTGTGGGCGGATGATTTTTTAAAATACGAGCTAAGTCAGCGCCACTAACTGCCGTCTCTTGCCACTGCGCGTGGGGCAGGTTAACATCCATAATTACCAAATCTACATCTTTAGCTTCGCATCGCCAGAAAATTTCTGCAGGCTCGTCTGTGATGTAAACATTGTGACCACCAATTCTGTGAATAAGTTTAGCGGTACTATAAGCTAAAGCGTAGTCATCATCAACAAGTAATATGTTCAATATACCTTTAACAACTCCCTCCTTTGCTCTCTTGTGAGTGCTATAAATGACAGTTGTGGCACAGATGACATCAAGTGTATTGCACTAATATAATTTAACAGTTTCTGTTATTATCTACTTCGTTCTATTGATACAAAATATGTAAAAGCAAATACAACTATAAATATAATAATTTTATTGAAATATATAAAGCCAAATCTGACTGTAGATATAAAAAGTGTATTGGAATAATTTATAATTATTAAAAAAGTTACAAGGATTGTAAATACAACTTTTCTAAGCTCTAGGTGCATATAAGTTGCATTTTATGCCGCACCACAAACTTTATGCGGGTGCGTTAGGTCTTTGCCCTAACGCACCCTACAATGGTGCTTTACATTTGGTAACTGGTAACTGGTAACGGGTTTAATCGTGGGAGGGGAGAGTAAAAACTACAGTTGTTCCTTGAGATAAACCGGAATCTAACCAAATTTCACCACCCATTAGTTCTACTAAACGTTTACAGATAGTTAAACCCAAACCTGTACCACCGTAGCGACGTTTAATAGAACCATCAGCCTGCACAAACGGTTCAAATAGTAAATCTTTTTTTGTAGGATCAATACCGATACCAGTATCAGCTACAGAAATTTCAACGAAAGGTTTGTCAGTGCGTTTGATTGCTTTAACGCAAACTTTGCCTTTGTGAGTAAATTTGAAGGCGTTGGAAAGCAAGTTAGTGAATATTTGTCTGAGCTTAACTTTATCGGCGTAAATGGTATCAACTTCGCATTCAATTATTAGGGAAATTCCCTTGCGATCGCTATCTAATCGAAATAGGCGACACTGTTCTTCTAGCAGGCAATCAAGCTTGATTGTCTGCCAATTCACCTGCATTCGCCCTGCTTCTATTTTAGCAAGGTCGAGGACATCATTGATCAAAGCGACAAGATTTTCGGCTGACTGATAGGCAATGTTGATATATTCTTTTAACTCTTCCTCATTGTCATAAAAACCTTCTTTTAGCAGTTTTAGGTAGTTTAGTGTAGAGGCTAGAGGTGTGCGTAATTCATGGCTGGTGGATGAGAGGAAATCTGACTTGAGGCGATTAGCTTCCTCTGCTACTGTACGAGCAGCATTTAGTTCTCTCGTTTGCATTTCCAATACCAAACGCTGCTGGTGTTCGTATTGATACAGTCGATTCTGCATTACTGCCATTGTTAAATGATTTCCCAATGACTGCACAAGTTGAATTTCTTGGTTAGTCCAAATTCTTGCTTGATTCTTTTTCAACTCTCGCCAAGCTGCAAACGAGTTTCTTACTCTGAAATTGCGCTCATCTGGATCGAATTTGCCTGCCCAGATTATGTCAGTATCAATTTCATCCCGAAAGATGGTGAGGCAACCCAAAGATTGTCTACTATATTGCAGGGGCATTACTAGCAAGCTGCGGATACTGGTATGCTTGAAGGCAGGAGCAACATCTAGTAATCGTATTTCTTGGTAGATATCATCGATCGCTTCAATTGGTTGTTCTTTACCTTCACTCAATATTAGCTGTTGCCAAAACGGGTAATCCTCAAGCATTGCTTGTGTTTCACTCAATGCAACCGATTGAGCATTGTAAGTATAAACAGCAGCACACTCTTGCCCTGTTGAGGTAAGATACAGTCTCCCCCCAGAACCTTCGACGCTGTTAACAATTCTTTCTAAAACAATTTGGAGAATTTCTTGAATTTTGAAAGGAGAGTGAAGCAGGGTAGAAAATTGGTTAATCAGTTCTTCACGACGAGCTTTTTCTCTAGCTTGAGTAAGCAAATCGGATTGGGCGATCGCAATTGCTACTTGATCGGCGATCATTTGGACAATCTGTAACTCTTGCTGTTTAAAAGCTTTCGGCTGAGCATGATGGGAAACCAGTAAACCCCATAGCTGCTGTTGATGTAGAATCGGTATTACTAGAGAAGACTTTACCCCCATTGAGGACAGATATTCAACGTGACAAGGATCAACTGGGCGCTGGAGAATGTCTGCGATCGCACATTTTTGCACTTGTTCAACTGTCAAATCTCCAGTGTCAAGACTATCCAAGTGATTGAGGGTAATCTGCTGCTGCCCAACGTCTACAATTGAGCGTGTGCGAGCTTTGACGAACATCTCTCGCGCATGAGGGGGGATATCTCCGGCGGGAAAGTGTAGCCCCAGCAATGATGGTAAACGATGAGTTACAATTGATTCGGCGATTACTTGTCCCGTTCCATCAGGATCAAATTTGTAAATTTTGACTCGATCTGTATGCAAAAATGACCGAATCTCCTGCACTGTACACGATAGAATCTCTCCCAGTTCCAGAGATTGACGGATACGATGAGTCATCCGGTTGAGCAAAGTTTCCTCAGTGATAGCCACTTTACTGTTATTTCTATTTTTATGGCGCATTTCCTATTGGGGAGATTAAAAAAGTTGTAGTTTATCAAACAAAATTTAATTACCTTTAATTATATATGACCATAACAATTCATAATAAGGGTAAAGGCTAAAGGCTAAAGGGTAAAGGTAATTCGTAATTAATAATTCTCACCTTGCGCCCCTTGCGCCCCTTGCCCCTTGCGCCCCTCTGCCCACTCTCGCCCTCGCTCTTTGTTACCAACGACTGCGGTGATTAGATTTTAATTGTTTATCAGCATCATTTTTTGGGGAAACCAGAAGTTGTTGCAGTTGCTGCAAAATATTGTCTAGTCCTGCATCTTTTCCTAAGAAAGCATCAGCTTCTTCGCAGATTACTTTACCACTTTCCAATTCATTTTTACCAATAAACGCTGTTACTAAAACAAGTATTGGTGGTGATGGGAAAATTTTTCTAATATGCTGAATTAGTTTACGTCCATTAATTTCTTTATATTGGCTGGGTGGAAGAGATAGATCGATCATAATTAAGTCATATCGATTTGGCTCCCGTTCTATATCTTCTAAAAGAGAGTTGGCATCGCTAAAACTAGATACTTCAAAAGTATTTCTGAAGAAGCGCTGAACTGCCAAACACCACAGATGATCGTCATCGATAATAGCAATTCTATTCATTCAATTCTTACCTTATCTAAATTGATTATTTCTTACTCCTAGAGGAGAAATAAATATTTTTTGATTGTCTATGGTTTGAAAAATTATAATTTTTTTTAAAACATTAATATTAAACGTGTTATTATTATTATTAGTAACAAAACTTGAGTATAAAAATTTATTCTATTTAAAATAAAAATAATTTCTTAAGCAAGTGGCATGGAATGAGTTGAATTAACTCTAAATCCATTTCTACTATTGTTGGATGATGTTCGCCACGACTGCAACCAATTGGGCTGGTTCAACAGGTTTGGCTAAATGGATCTGGAAACCAGCGGCGATCGCCGCTGCTTGATCTTCACTACGAGCGTAAGCTGTCAGCGCTATAGCAGGAATTCTCCCTCCTCGTTCTGCCTCAATATTCCTCAGTTTGCGAATAAGCGAATAACCATTTTCGTGGGGCATCCCAATATCGCTTACTAACACATTGGGCTGCAATTTTTCGAAGGCATCTAGTGCCTCAGCCACAGATGCAACTGCGGTTACTTTAGCTCCGTACTGTTCCAAAACGGTAGTAAGCAACTCCCGCGCATCCGCTTCGTCGTCTACGACAAGGATTTGTAAATTTTCGAGTGCCGAGTAGCGAGAGGAATTTTGGATTTTAGATTTTGGATTAGTGTCGCGCCTCGACACAAAGGCGCAAACAGAGGAATTTTCTTGTGCTCCCTCAGATCCCCCATCTCCGTTTTGCTCCTCTGCCCCTCTGCCCTTCTGCCCCCCTGCCATTTCCAAAAGAGGGAGCTTTACAGTAAACGTAGAACCTAGCCCTTCGCCTGGACTTTCAACATAGACACTACCGTGATGTAACTCAACTAAACTTCGCACGATCGCTAATCCTAATCCTAATCCACTTTGCGCTCTGGTAATAGTGCTATCAGCTTGGCGAAAGCGCTCAAATACATAAGGCAAAAATTCTGGGCTAATGCCTTTACCCGTATCACTAACTTGTAGCTGAGCGTAGCTGGTAATTGGTAATTGTCCATTTCTACCATCTATTACGGTTGATAGCTTAATTTCTACCTTTCCTCCTTCTGGGGTAAACTTAACGGCATTAGAAAGTAAATTCCAAACAATTTGTTGCAAGCGCACCGGATCACCCAAAATCAAAGCAGGGGGAGAGGGGGAGATGGGGGAGAATTCCGAATTGGGATCTTCCAATTGCGAATTTCGACTTGTTCTGTCTTCTATGGTGAAATTTAATTGAATGTTTTTGCTCAGAGCGCTGGTGCGGATCACATCAATCGCTGCTTCAATCACTGATATAAGGTTAACTTCGGTCAAGTTGAGAAGCAGCTTGCCCCTAATCATACGCGAGATGTCTAGCAAGTCTTCAATTAACTGAGCTTGTAAACGAGCGTTGCGCTCAATGATTTCTAAAGCTTGAGCCGTTTTGGCAGCATCAAATTTTCGTGTTCGCAGTAGGCGAACCCATCCCAACATGGCATTTAAGGGCGATCGCAGTTCATGAGAAACAATTGCCAAGAATTCATCTTTAGTGCGATTTGCTGTTTCAGCCGCCCCCCGTGCTGCTTGCTCAGCGGATAATAGCATCTGATATTCTGCTTCTTGTCGCTTGCGATCGCTAATGTCTCGCTGAATTGCTACCCAGTGCGTATAACAGCCTGTTTCATCTGCCACTGGCACAAGGCTGATTTCTGTCCAAAATTCTGAACCATCTTTGCGATAGTTAATTAGTTCGACGCAGATTGATTCCCATCGGCTCAAAGCAGCGCGAATTTTATCTAGGGTTGGGCGATCGCTTTTTGCTCCTTGCAAGAAACGGGGAGTTTTCCCCAATATTTCCTCGCAGGAATAGCCAGTCATGCGAGTAAAGGCTGCATTAGCATATAAAATTTTTGGTCCAGGATCATCAATTGGTTCAGCTTCGGTAATTAAAATTGCATCTTTGGCATTGACTACTACTGACTCTAAAAGACGCAACTGCTTTTCTATTTGCTTGCGCTTGGTGATATCGATGTCTACCCCAGTCATCCGCACTGGATTACCTAATGAATCTCGAAAGACGTAACCTTTGCTTTGGCAAAAGCGAATTGTACCATCAGCCCATACAACCCGAAATTCGATATCGTATTGTGCTTCCTCCTGAACTGCTTGCATTACCGACTGGTTAACGAAGTCCCGATCTTGGGGATGAACATAGTTAATAAAACTTTCATATGTACCGTCAAAAGCGCCTTGCTCTAGACCAAAAAGCGCTTCTAGGTTTTCTGACCAAGTAATTTTATTGGTTAAAATATTCCATTCCCATCTGCCCATGCGCGCAGCACACAAGGCAAATTTCAGTCGCTCCTCACTTTCCCTCAGTTCTTCCTGCAACTGCTTGCGCTCAGTAATGTCGTCTGCAATACCGACGAGCCGCTCAACTTCTCCCTGGGCGTTGAAAATGGGAAAGGCGCGATCGCGAATCCAGCGCTCTTGATTGTCGGGGCGGATGATGCGATATTCTATTTCTGCCTCACCTTGAAGTTGCTGATCCTGAGCAGCAATTATGTGAGCGCGATCCATAGGGTGGACAGAATCTATAAAACAAGCAGGATTGTCATACAGTTGCTGACGATCGCGTCCCCAAATTTCCTCATAGGCGGGGCTAATGTAGAATATTTTGCTATGACAGGGAGAAACTATCCAAAAAACTTGACGGATGTTTTGAGTCAGTTGTTGAAATAACTCTTCGTTTTGCTGTAACTTATCCTCGGTTGAGATGCGATCGCTAATGTCTCTCAAACTCACAGCACGATGCTGCAATTCTGACTCCTGATTCCTGACTTCTGACTTCTGACTTTTGACTCCTGGCTGCTGACTTTCGTTGTAACTGCGGAAAAATTCAACTAACTTTGGTTCCGCAGCAAACAAATTACCCAGAACAGCCGTAGCTGGTGGATCAATTTGATAAGTAAGTGCGGGATGAGCTTCTACCCATAGATGACAAGTTTTTATATAAGCCAGAAATTTCATTAAGTGGTTGTAGTTGCTCACTCCCAGAATTCGGCGCAGTTCTTCACGACAATTAGCGTCTTGCTTCGGGTTAAGGAAGATATAAATACAACAGGAGAATATCGCCTTTTCCAGTTGGTAATCTGGTTCAGGCAAAGATGTTAGGGGAGAAGCGTTGGCTAACAACGCCTTGATTTCCTCAAGTTCTGCCAGCGTGGGAGCAGGAGATTCCAACAACTGCAAAATGTGTTTTGCACTCATTCCCAGTCGCCCCAAAGCGCAACTATGGCAGACAATGCAGTAAGAAACACTACAGTAGCGCGATAGATAAGCAAACAGCTTTTCTTTAAATAGCGTTGGCAAAGGATTATTGACATACGCTGCCAATGTTTGTTGCCAGAGGTTATCCAGTACTTGGGTATTTTCCTGATCTGGCACAAACAAGGACGGCAAATAGCCAAAACACGCCGAAACCTCTGAAATGATTTGTTTATTGGTTCGCATTGAAATACAGCTTTTTTGCCTTAGCGCTCAATTACTCAAGCTTAGTTAGCCCATGCAGCGCACTTTTTTGATCGTTTATTGATTTTATTAAGTATCTTCTCTGAATATCTAATAAACCTGCTGCAATTATCTTGAAATATTATTAAGGTTTGCTTTCAAAAGTTTATGCCCTTATTCCCAAGTTTACAGTACAAGTATTGTACAAAAATGTGGGATTGAATTCAAAACTGGTAACTGGTAACTGGTAACTGTAAAAGTTTCGGCGGCATCAGTTACTAATCTTGACTAGAGTTACACCTTAGTATACGTATCTTCTGTAAACATCTTGCAATACCTTTTGCAAGATGTCTATTGTTTTTTCACCATCGCGCCGCGTCCGGCGCACAGTTGGGCTGAGCGATAAGGGTCTGTTATATAGACTATTAGTAGGCTTTTGAGCAAATTATTTCAAAAACATTTACATAATTTAAGAATACTGTTAGATTGTTTTACATTAAGCTAAAACCAGAGATTAAGGAAGGCTGCATGAGCGTAGGCAACTATGTGCTAGATGAGCGAGGTTTAGCGAATAATTTTGCTGTTGAACCAAAGATGTACTTGCAACAAAGCCCTCGAACTGGCTTCACTACCCCAGCCGAAAAGCTCAATGGTCGCTTAGCCATGATTGGTTTTGTGTCTGTGATAATTTTGGAAATTTTGACTGGACATGGCTTGATAGGTTTTCTTGCTAGCCTGTCTTAGCTTTAGAGTCCTTTTGTAAAACTTGACAACTATTTAGCAGATAAATTTTGGAGATTCTAATCATGACTTACACAATCGAGTCAGCGCAGACAATTTTCTCTAACACTCAAGTTCCTAGTCCGATTCCTGCAACCATAGCGCTGTTCGATCAACTCGGTGTTGACGATCAGCTAGCCTTCCTCTGGTATGCTTATACTGAAATGGGTAATACAATTACGCCCGCAGCCCCTGGCGCAGCGCGTCTGCAACTAGCAGAAAGTTTGCTCAATCAAATTAAGCAGATGTCTCCAGCCGAGCAAACGCAAGTCATGCGCGATTTGGCTAACCATGCTGACACTCCTATCAGCCGTTCCTATGGATTTTTCAGCGTCAACACCAAGCTAGCTTTTTGGTATGAGCTAGGAGAGTTGATGAAACAGGGTATCGTCGCTCCTATCCCAACTGGCTATCGAATGACTCCAGGTGTGGAAGTAGTGCTAGCAGCAACCCAGAAACTCGATCCAGGTCAGCAAATCACAGTATTGCGTAATACTGTAGTAAACATGGGATTTGATACTTCTGAGCTTGCACCTAGCAGTTATCCAAAAGCTGCTAAAGAACCGACGTTCCAACGCACCGAGCCAGTATCTACAGCTAAGGTGAAGATTGAGGGAATTAGTGAGCCTGCCGTTCTAAGCTATATCGAAGCCATGAACGCAGACAACTTTGATGCTGCTGTAGCTCTGTTTACTTCCGACGGTGCTTTGCAACCGCCATTCCAGAAGCCGATAGTCGGTCATGAAGCGATCGCTAAATATATGCGTGAAGAAGCACAAGGATTGAATATGATGCCACAGCAGGGCATCACCCAGACGCTAGAAAATGGCTCTAAGCAGCTTAAAGTCACAGGTGTAGTCCAAACTCCTTGGTTCGGTGTCAATGTTGGGATGAATATTGCATGGCGGTTCTTAATCAATTCTGAAGGTAAAATTTTCTTCGTGGCAATTGATATGCTAGCATCTCCCCAAGAACTCCTAAACCTGCGTCCAATGTAGAACGCGATCGCGTTTGATTTTAAGTCGGGTAGGGGCGGGTTTACTAAAAATCTTTATTCCTAACTAAAAATTTTGACTATCCCCACCCCTACAAAACATTCATGCAAGAGGTTTCTTAACTCAGACGACAGTTGGATATCAGTAGACTTCTTGCGATCCTTGTGGGAAAAGGGAAAAGGGAAAGGGGGAAACCCATTGAATTTTCCTTTTCCCTTTCACCTTTAACCTTTTCCCCTGGCGCGCAATTGGGACTTTTGCAAGAGGTTTTGTAACTACACGCTCGCCCCAGTGGGATTATCTTGAAATAATGTTAAGACTTGCTTACTAACTTATGTTCTTATTACCAAAGTATAGGGAACAAAGTTATATAAAAAGATGGTAAAAAAATATGCCGCTTGCCCGCTTAAAGCTAACCAACATTAGCAAGTCATATTCTGGAGTGTTGGCAAATAATCAGGTGAATTTGACGATTCAACAGAGCGAAATTCAAGCGTTGCTGGGTGAAAACGGGGCGGGCAAGAGTACCTTAATGAAAATTATATATGGAGGAGTGCGCCCCGATGGGGGAAAAATTGAGTGGGATGGGCAGGAAGTTAATGTAAGTAGTCCAGAAAAAGCGCGAAGTCTGGGCATTAATATGGTATTTCAACACTTTTCTTTGTTTGAAAGCCTGACTGTTACAGAAAACATTGCTCTGGCTCAACCCAAAACCGAAAAGTGGAATTTAGCAAGACTTGCTAAAAAAATTCGTCAATTATCAGAGCAGTATGGCTTAAGTGTAGATCCTAACCGTTTGGTACACTCGCTCTCGGTGGGGGAAAAGCAGCGAGTGGAAATTCTTCGCTGTTTATCTGTGACTACCAAATTACTAATACTAGACGAACCGACAGCAGTTTTGACACCTGGGGAGACAGAAAGATTGTTTGCCGTGCTGCGACAGATTGCCTCGTCTGGGTGTACTATTTTAATCAGTAGCCATAAATTACAGGAAGTGCGATCGCTCTGTAGTAGCGCTACCGTTTTGCGTAATGGTGAAGTTGTCGCCCAGTGTAACCCTCAGCTAGAAACACCAGCTAGCCTCGTCCGAATGATGATCGGTACTGATGTACCAGCTAGGAGGGGACGAAAAAATCATTCTGTTGGTTCTGTCTGCTTACGAGTAAACGATTTGTGTCTAGAACCAGAAAATCCCTTTGGTACAGCATTACAGCACATCTCTTTTGAGATTTATGCTGGAGAAATTGTAGGTATTGCTGGGGTGGCTGGTAACGGACAGAGTGAACTGCTAGCAGCCTTAAGCGGTCAAATCCTCAGCCCCAAAGCGTATATGATCCAGCTAGGTGAAATGCCCATCGGTCATCATGGTGTTGTCAAGCGTCGCCGCCTGGGTTTAGCATATGTCCCCGAAGAACGCCTGGAAAAGGGGGCAGTACCCAATTTGAGTTTGCTAGAAAATGCCTTGCTGACAGGGTATACTCAAGGGCTGGTGCGACGTGGGGTCGTTCGCCAAACCCGCCTGAAAGTTTGGACTGGGAGAATTTGTGAAGCATTCAATGTGAAACAGGCAGGGTTAGATTCTCCTGCTAGCAGTCTATCAGGAGGGAACTTACAAAAGTTTATCATCGGGCGAGAAATTTTGCAAAATCCATCTATATTAATTGCAGCTCATCCGAGTTGGGGTGTGGATGTGAATGCGACAGCCAGTATTCATGAAGCTTTGATTGAACTGCGAGATGCAGGGACAGCGCTCCTAGTGATTTCTGAGGATTTGGATGAACTATTTAGCCTGTGCGATCGCATTGGTGCTATATACAAAGGTGAACTATCACCCCTCAAACCGATTCAATCTACCAGCCGTGACGAAATTGGACGCTTAATGGGGGGAGTTATGTTGTCTCCGGTTAAATATTCTTCGATCTGACAGCAGGAGAGCAGAGGGACAAGGGGACAAGGGGACAAGGGGACTCTTGTGAGAATTACTTTAAGCTTTCCCCCTTTGTCCTTGTCTCCCCCTCACCTTGTCCTTTTCTAGCCTCTAGCCTCTAGCCCCTAGCTTATGCAAATTAAACTAGAATCTCGCAAAGTGAGTTCAAAAACATGGCTTGTGCTATCGCCTGTTGTCGCAATGCTTGCAACAGTAATTTGTGGCATCTTACTGTTTGGCATCTTGGGGAAATCTCCCTTTGCCGCCTTAACTACCTTATTTGTCGCTCCTCTGGGTAGTTTTTACGGACTCTCTGAACTGGCTGTGAAAGCTGCGCCTATTGTTTTATGTGCTGTTGGTTTAGCTATATGTTTTCACGCCAAGGTTTGGAATATTGGTGCTGAAGGGCAGTTGACAATGGGAGCAATTTTAGGTACTGCCACCGCTTTAGCATTTCCGCATCTGAATAACTACGGCTTACTCCTAATGTGCATTTTGGCTGGGGTAACGGGTGGTGTTGCTTGGGGGAGTATTCCGGCGTGGTTGAAAGTACAGTTTAATGCGAATGAAATCCTCACCAGCTTGATGTTAAACTATGTTGCTATTTCAGTTTTAAATTATCTGGTACGGGGACCATTAAAAGATCCTCAAGGCTTCAATTTTCCTGAATCTGCAACTTTTTCCCAGTTTGCTAGTTTACCAACCCTAATTGCTGGAACCAGGGTTCACTTAGGTGTTTTACTAGCTATTGTGGCAGGGGGGTTAATTTGGGTGTTACTGACACAGACGTTTTTTGGTTTTCAAGTGCGGGTAATTGGTTCTAGTTCAGGTGCGGCTGATTATGCAGGGATAGAACGCGATCGCATTATTTGGCTTAGTCTAATTATTAGTGGTGGTTTAGCTGGTTTGGCTGGGGCGTGTGAAGTCCTTGGTCCTATCGGTCAACTTCGCCCTACAATATCTCCTGGCTATGGTTATACAGCCATCATCGCCGCTTTTATTGGGCGTTTAAATCCTTTGGGAATTATTTTATCGAGTCTCTTAATGGCACTGCTATACGTTGGCGGTGAATTATTGCAAATCAAACAGGGTTTACCTTTAGCTTTAGCTGGTGTTTTCCAAGGTATTTTATTCTTCTTTCTCCTGGCGGCTGATTTGTTAATTTCTAATCAATTACGAATTAGAACTAAAGATTAATTAGAATTTGTCGTGCTGCATAGATTTATGATGATAGTGTCGCGCAAAGACGCAAAGTTAAATTTCTAGATCATCTACTAACAGCCCTCTGCCAAATACAGTATTTAGCAATTTATTTTGAAATATTGGTGTAGGAACCTCCTACCTGCACATGAACCAAAAATCATATACCACAACTGCTGATATTTTATTTTTAAAGGCAGATGTTTAATTATCGATTTAAGAACAATTATTTCACCTGGCTGCGGATTTTGCTAGTAACTATATTGGTGCTAGGTGTATTTTTTCGCTTAGTTAATCTTGATCGCAAAGTTTACTGGTATGATGAAGGATTCACCTCTTTACGAGTTGGTGGCTACACTATCCCAGAAGTAGTTCAATCTTTCAATGGGCAAGTAATTAGTGTCGCAGATTTTCGTAATAAGTATTTAAGCCCTAACTCTGAAAGAGGTTTTTTCGGTACTATAAAGTCTTTGGCAGTAGAAGATCCGCAACATCCGCCACTGTATTATTTAATGGCACACTTGTGGATGCAATGGTTTGGTAATTCAGTGGCGGCGATTAGAAGTTTACCCGCTTTTATTAGTTTACTAGTATTCCCCTGTGCCTTTTGGCTATGTCTAGAATTATTTAATTCTCCCCTTACAGGATGGATAGCAGTTGCAGTAATAGCTGTCTCACCGTTTCATGTCCTATTTGCTCAAGAAGCACGAGAGTATAGTTTGTGGACTGTAATGATCTTGCTATCAAGTGCAACACTATTGCAAGCGCTCCGAGTCAAAACTGTCTATAGTTGGGGAATTTATGCATTAACTTTAACATTATCACTTTATTCATTTCTGTTTTCTGCTTTTGTTGCTCTTGGACATGGAATTTATGTTATAGGTACTGAAAGCTTCCGCTTAAGTAAAACAGTTATTGCTTATTTAGGGGCAACAGTTATAGGATTTATAGCTTTTCTACCTTGGATTTGGGTTGTTATTAAGAACTATGAGCGGCTCAATGATTCCACGTCTTGGATGACTGAGGCTAAAATCCCTTTATTACAGCTAGCTAATTTATGGGCTAAGAATATCGGTATTATTTTCTTTAAATCTACCCAGTTTGACAATATTTTTTTGTTACTTATTTTAAGTATAATAGGCTATTCTATTGATTTTATTTGTCCTTACAGTTCAAAAAGGATTTGGTTATTTATTATAACTTTATTTGGAGTTCCAGCCCTAGCTTTAATTATTCCTGATTTAATTTATGGGGGACAAAGATCAGTTATGGCTCGATTTTTGATTCCCTGTTATTTAAGTATTGAGCTAGCTATTTCTTATTTAATTGCTACAGGTATTACGCCTAACCCAAAAATAGTTTTAACGAACCGCCAAGTCGCCAAGAACGCCAAGTCAGGAACAAAAAGAAAATTTCAATTTTTGTCAAGGTTTTATGTTAATAAGATTACTTTTAAGCAGATTCGGATAAGGCAACAGCAGTTTTGGTTACTTGTGATGATTGTAATATTTACAGGGGGGGTGATTTCTTCTGCTATCTTCACTGAATCAGAGGTTCCCTGGACTAAGTTAAAAAACTATAATGACTACAAAGTTGCTCGGATGATTAATGGGGCTAGCAGTCCGCTTGTGGTTGTTAGTAACTATCAAAGTCGTTACGATTCCAATGTTAGTTATTTATTTTCTTTTAGTCATTTACTTGATGCAAAAGTTAAACTTCAATTAGTGAATGGAAAAGATATACCCCAGATTCCTAATGGCTATAGTGATGTGTTTTTATATAATCCTTGCGCCCAAGCATCTAAGCAGGGAATAGAGCAAGAATTTCAAGTATTATTGTCTGAGTTGGAGCAAGAACAAAATTACAAAGCAGAACCTGTAAAAATTTCTCAACCTATATTGCTTTGGCATTTAGCGAGGAGCAAAAAAATTTGATATATGGTGGTGCGTTACGGCGAGGACCTAACGCACCCTACTCAAACAATTAATAATTGATAATTGATTATTATGCGGCTTTTTCTGTTGATACCAGGTTTACTAGAGTGGAGGCGATCACCTTTAGGGGAAGAACGAGATCTACTTTCCCTGTGGCAATTGCAGCCTTGGGCATATCGAAACACTCAGAAGTCGCTTCATCAGAGGCGATCGCTATGCCGCCATGCTTTTTAATTGCTAGCACCCCTAGAACGCCATCAGTTTGTTTACCTGTGAGAACAATGCCGATCGCCCGTGCTTTGCAACTGGTAGCTACCGATTCGAACAGCACATTAGCACAGGGGCGAGTAAAGTTTACTTTTGCCGCATCTGAGAGAAACAGCTTACCGTTTGGGTTGACTATTAGGTGCTTATTAGGAACGGCAGTGTAAACTGTACCCGGACGTAATATTTCCCCTGACTGTGCGTGCTTAACTCGCAAAGCCGTGCGGCTACTCAAAATCTCAGGCAGATAGCTGGGACAATGAGCATACATATGCTTGACGATGATAATAGCTGCCGGAAAATCTGACGGCAAGGCAGACAGAATCTCGATAATGGCTTGCTGCCCACCCCACGAAGCCGCGATCGCTACTACATTATACGCAACGTTGGGAAAGTGAGACAGGATTTTGTGTTCGAGTTTGCTTGTCACGTTTTTTCTTATTCAATGGTTCGCCCTGGCTCACCCTGGTGGCGTACAAAGTAAAACGCTTATGTAAGCTACCTGACATATATATATTAACACTATATCTCAGGTAGCTGACATAAATTCTTTACAACTAAGTCAACCTTTCGCCAGAAGTCGAAGACCAATGTTGTGAGTTATTGATTTAGATCAGACCGATTCAAAAAGGCTTGGTGATCGACCTGTCAAAATCTCGTAAGAAGAGTGAAAATCGACTTTTAGCTGCTTTGCCCAAGGAGGAATACGAACGTCTTGTGGCTAACATGGAGAGTGTTTCCTTGAAGTTCAAGCAAAGCGTCTACGAGCCTAACGAACTGATCGAGTACGTCTATTTCGTCAAGCATGGCGTAGTTTCTCTACTCAACGTCATGGAAGATGGTAAAGAAGTCGAAGTGGCTACGGTAGGCAATGAAGGAATGGTAGGTCTGCCCGTGTTCCTGGGAGCTGATAGAGTTCCTGGCAGGGCTTTTTCCCAGGTTCCTGGTGATGCTTTCAGGATGAAGGCAAATGTATTTAAAGACATAGTTACCCCAGGTAGTCCGCTTCATGATTTGCTGCAACGCTACACACAAGCGCTGTTTAACCAAATCGCGCAAGGATCAGCCTGCAACAGTCTGCACTCAGTAGAAGAGCGAATGTGCCGCTGGCTGCTGATGACTCAAGACCGAGTGGGACAAGACGAGTTTCCGCTTACCCAAGAGTTCCTCGGTCAAATGCTGGCTGTGCGCCGCCCCACTGTTAGTATGGCAGCCTCCATTCTTCAAAAAGCGGGGCTGATTTGCTACAGTCGAGGCAAAATCACAATCCTCAATCGGGAAGGTTTGAAAGATTCATGCTGCGAGTGTTATGCGATCGTCAAAGCGGAGTTTGACCGTTTGGTCGGCGGCGATTGAGCTTATAGCTAGTAGAACTAATGAAGTATGAAGTATGAAGTGTGAAGTGTGTACGCGCAGCGGAGTCCGTAGGCTAGGAGTTGTGGAGTCAGAAGAGAGAATATTTAATTGTTTCCCTTTCCCCTTTTCCCTTTTACCTTTCCCCTTTATCCTTTATCCTTCAACCTTTAAGCTTCAACCTTTAACTTAGATCTTGCACCTACTTTTTCGTCCGCCTAGAAATTTATTTCTAGGCTCAAAGCTTAACTAAGCTAAAGCTTACTGGATACATATTTGAGTGGGTTAAAACCCACTTGGGCTATAAGCCTTGAACTTCAGTTCAAGGCGTACGAGAGGGCGAGGTGCAAGATTTGAGTTAAGCTTCAACCTTTTCCCTTCATCCTCGCCACTGCGCCTCTACAAACGTGGTTGAGCTAAACTGAACCGTATTAACTCAACACTCACCCGATGAACATAGAAACCCTGAGTTCCTTACTTAGTGATACCCTACGGGCGGCTACACCTCTAGTTTTGGCAGCACTGGGAGAATTGGTATCAGAAAAAGCAGGAGTGTTAAATCTTGGAGTTGAGGGGATGATGCTAGTGGGGGCGGTATCTGGCTTTATCGCCGCCTCGCTGACAGGTAATATTTATTTGGGGTTAATCATGGCAATAGTGGCGGGGATAGCGATCGCCCTGATCCACGCCGTACTAACCATTAGTTTGGCTGCAAACCAAGTCGCAACAGGTTTGGCTTTAACTATTTTTGGTTCTGGGTTGAGTGCATTTATCGGGGAAGGCTATGTAGGTAAAACAATCACTGGTTTACAACCGATTGGCATTCCTATCTTAAAATCAATTCCCTTAGTTGGTAGTACCGTCTTCAACCAAGATATTTTGGTTTATGCTTCAGTTGCTTTAGTAATTCTGGTATGGTGGTTTCTGCGATCCTCCAGATCCGGATTAGTGTTACGCAGTATTGGCGAATCTCCAGATTCTGCCGATGCTTTGGGATTACCCGTGACGCGAATGCGGTATCTAGCCGTCTTGTTTGGTGGGGCATTGGCTGGGTTAGCGGGTGCTTATTTATCCCTGGCGTATACACCGCTATGGGCTGAGAATATGTCATCTGGTAGGGGATGGATAGCGATCGCTCTAGTTGTCTTCGCTACCTGGAAACCAGAACGTATTCTTCTGGGTGCTTACTTATTTGGTGGAGTTAGTGCAATTAGTCTAGTTTTGCAAGCAATAGGGGTAAATGTCTCCCCGTATCTTTTATCTTCCTTGCCCTATCTAGCTACAATCTTGGTACTAGTGTTAATTTCCAAGGACGAGAGACACATTCAGTTAGGCGCACCTGCTTCTTTGGGACAGCCTTTTCGTCCAAGTCATTAATAAATGTTTCACGCAAAGACGCAAAGGCGCAAAGAAGAAAGAAAGAAAGTAGGGTAAGCATTGCCCACCACACAATTTGAATTTAATCTCAAGCATTGCCCACCACACAATTTAAACCGACTTTATTTAATCTCAAGAATATCTACGAAGAAATAAGGCGGGTTCATACTCATTTTTATCGCACTATTCTTTGACCTTATTTTCAATCATAGCTACTTCTTCTCTAGATAGATCTTCTTGCCATCTTCCCACCTTAGCTGAACCGATATGATTCATGTGTAGCAAGCTTTCTTCATCGTGATAATCAACAATACTCCTATCTTTGTCTTCATGAACATGAGGCATTTTTAGCTACTTTTCTTTGAATTGTTCCATTCGGTTTTTTTGAAGTTCTAATGTGTATTCCCCCGCAACTTGATGGCAATAATCTGAATTAATATTAATTTTAAGATGTTGGGCTTGCTCAACTTCCATCCTAATATTCTCTACTACATCCTCATATTTGGAAATCTGGACTTTTGGTAAGCTAGTCCACTGTTTATAGTTATCTAAACAACGTTCTATCAAGCCTTCTTGCCAAAAATAATTAAAAGTTTTTAATCTTTGTTTCATGTAGGAAATATATACATCCCGAATATCCCTGAATATATATACACCCATTGTAAAATTCTGAGCTAATTGCTTCACTACAAATATGAACTTTACAAACCTTTAATCCACTATGATTAACAGATTTATTTCGTACCTCTGGAAACCGTTTCCAATCTATCCAACCGATTTGCTCACCCAAGCCAGCATCTTTGACAAGCCGAGTTGCGATTTGAAACTGTAAAGTTGAAGCAGAACGATACATACCACAACAAAAAATCCACATAAATTCTCCAGGCGCTTATCTCAAAATCATGCTATAAAATTAATATTTGGGAATAAAACCTCTAGTAGAGAAATATTTTAAAACTTTTTCAACGCACTGATTAACAGTCTCTTCGTGAGGTTTGAGAATCACATCTGGATTTAAAGGTGCTTCATAAGGAGATGAAATTCCTGTAAATTCAGCAATTTCCCCAGCTATAGCTTTTTTGTACAAACCCTTTACATCCCTTTCTATACAAATTTCTAAGGGGGTGTCTACGTAAATTTCTATAAAATTTGGCAGATAACTCCTCAGTTTTTCACGGGAATATCGAGCAGGAGAAATTAAAGATACAATGGTACTTACACCATGTTTATTCAAAAGTTTACAAACAAAGCTAACTCTCTCAATATTACTATTTCGATCGGCGCGAGAAAAACCTAATTTTTTAGAAAGATTGGTGCGTATTAGATCACCATCTAGTTGCTCATAAGGAACTAATAACTCATTCAAAGTTTTAGCAATTCCTACTGCTATTGTAGATTTGCCTGCTCCTGAGAGTCCAGTCAACCAGCAAGTGAAACCGAATCCTTTGAAGCTACTCATATTTATTGTTTCAGTTGGCTATATTTTACAGAATTAGTATATAGTTAGCTAGAACATATCCTACTAACCTAAGCTGGAATTTTCAAAAGCTATGACTGTTAAAGTGTTAATTACAGTACATTAATTTAGTTTGTTAATTGACAAAAATATTGACAAACTATTTTGACTACAATCGTTGGATATATCTATTTAAAAATAATTTATGTCTAATTTAGATGCAACACCGCTGTATGCAATGAACCCGCTAAATCGATTTAGCGATCGCGCAGCGGATTATGTAAAGTATCGACCAAGTTACCCCAGCGTAGCAATTGACAAGATACTAGAGGGGTGGAGTTCGCCCTCCCAACTTGTAGCAGCGGATATAGGTGCTGGAACAGGGATTTCCTCGCGGCTGCTGGCGCAGCGGGGGGTAAGGGTGATAGCAATTGAACCAAACCAGCAGATGAGACAAGCAGCACAATCTCATCCTCTGGTGGAGTTTCGAGACGCAACAGCAGAAGCTACTAGTTTAGCTGACACAAGTGTCGATCTAGTGGCTTGCTTTCAATCATTTCATTGGTTTAATCCACAGCCTACTTTGTTAGAATTTCATCGCATTGTGAAATCTTCAGGAAGGTTGGCTGTAGTGTGGAATGAACGAGATCGCCATGATGAATTTACTGCTAACTACACCCAGATCGTCCAAAGAGCCTCAAACAATCATCCAGCAGAACAACGTCGTGTAGCAGTAGAACCACTTTTAACAAGTCTTTTATTCCCCAATGTCCAGCAATATACATTTGCTTACAGGCAAAATCTAGATTTAGCTGGACTAATTGGTCGTGCTATGAGTACCTCATATATACCACGTACAGGGGAGGCACACCAGCAACTGATTTCTAATTTACAGCAATTGTATGAAAGTAATTGCGATCACAATGGTCGTGTTTACCTGTCCTATCGAACTATAGTATTCATTGTCGAACCAAAACCCAAAGCATAGCAACAATCTTTGGTATTTTTTAAATTTATTTATCAAGCTTTTTCAAGCAATAAATCACTGAAAAATAAAAACTTTTAGTTTATTATCTTTCAGTGATGTTTCAATGATATTTCGATTTAACTACCTAGATTTCGGTAGTTTCTGCCAATGCTAGAACTATTGTGCGTACGAGGTAGAGGCTGCTAAAGAGGACGCGGTATGATACTTATCGCCAATAGCATTATAAGCACTTGTCACTGCCAAAGTGGAAGTATTAGCAACTTTCTCACCGAAAGCATCTGCGCTAGCCACAGCATCTGCAAAAGCCTCTTGCTTGGGAAGTGCCAAGCCTCCTTGAATGCTAATTTCATCTTCTTCACGAATTTCTTCCAGATAGTCTAGGTTACGAATATCCATGAAATTTCCCTCCAATTGCAAAAATTTTATTGGGTTTTTACGACCAAACTTTTTTATTTGGTCTTATTAACCCTAGCAGCTAATTTTTTTTTAAAACACTAACTTTACATTACTTAATTATTGTTAAAATCCTATAAAAACAGCATATTTTTATATTTTAATACTGCTATAAAGCTATAAAATGAGTAAGTTAAAATGAAAATTATTTCTAAACTAAACTCTGACAAAAATACTGGTTTTTTAATCTATACATTGGTTGTATAGCAAGACGCATTAAGATTAGGACAAATTTACCAAGTAAAGTTGTTGAGCTATAATTCCTTGAAAAAAGCTAATAGCTAATTGCTAATTGCTATACGTTGTGCAAATTACTAATAAAAAATCACCCCTGAGCAATATAGAAATGTAGTCTTATAAAACTCAGGGAGTGAATTTTTAGATTATGCAGTTAAGGCTTTACTGTTTGCACTAGGGCTATTAACTTGAAATCCTTAGCTATGCTGCTGGGGTATTTTCAGTTTGATTCGCTTCTGTTGCAGTTTCAGTTGTTTGGGTATTGGTATCTGCCAAATTGATTTTTACTACAGAGCTGCGAGCTTCAGCTACTTTGGGCAGAGTTAGGGTGAGAATACCATCCTTGAACTCGGCTTGCACTTGGTCATTGACCACAGCCACAGGTAGGGGAATCACACGCTGAAATTTGCCATAGCGGAATTCAGTGCGGAACAAGCCTTTATCTTCGGCTTTCTTTTCATAGCGATGCTCACCTGCGATCGCAACTGCTTTGGGTGTCACCCGAACATCGAGATCTTTTCCTTCAACACCTGGAATCTCTGCCCGTAAAATTACGCTATCTTCGGTATCTTTTATTTCAATTGCAGGCTGCCAAGTCAATTGTGATTCGCGGTTTACAGTTGTCATTTCGTCAAAAATTTGATCCATTTGACGACGCAGAGTTTCGATTTCTTGGAAGGGTTGCCAACGAATTAGTGCCATAATTAGCTCGTATGAAAGTATTTCTTACTACGTTTGATTCACACATCTCTATAATGCCGAACCTGTAAAATATCCTCAGTGAGGTAAACCGGATTTATGTAGTGGTAAATACCCAACTTTTAGAGGGGCTAGGGGCTAGAGGCTAGAGGCTAGGGAGAGGGAAAAGGGAAAAGGGAAAAGGGAATTCATAATTTCTCCTGTGCCCCCCTGCCCCCCTGCTCCCCCAGCTTTCCCTAGCCTCTAGCCCCTAGCCCCTAGCCCCTTCTTATTACAGAATTTAAAGTTATGTAGCCTTTTGGTGAAGTGGACACAGGCTGTACGGTACACTATGCCTTGATTATGACTCTCAACTAACCACAACGCTGACTTTGGAGTCTAGATTCAATGTCTCATACAGTTAAAATCTACGATACCTGCATTGGCTGCACTCAATGCGTCCGAGCTTGCCCAACTGACGTTTTAGAGATGGTTCCCTGGGACGGCTGTAGAGCTGCTCAGATTGCCTCATCTCCACGCACAGAAGACTGTGTGGGTTGCAAGCGGTGTGAAACTGCCTGCCCCACCGACTTTTTGAGCATCCGCGTTTACCTAAGCAATGCTGAAACAACTCGCAGTATGGGTTTAGCTTACTGAGAAGGTGTAGATTTCTCCGCCTGCGGTGAATTAAACATCGATGGAGTGCAAGTACCATTAGACGATTGCTTTTTCTTAGCTGCTTTTTCTTAGCTGCTTTTTACAATTGGGCTGCAATTGTCAGGGGGAGAAATTTACTCCCTCTTTTTTTTGCAGAGGTACCGTCCTTGTGCCATAAATGTAGAGATATTTCTAGATTGCGATCGCAATCTAGGGCATACCCATAAATTATAAATACTAGCAGGAGTGATATATTATGTGCGGCATCGTTGGTTATATCGGCACTCAAGCAGCGACAGGAATTTTGCTGAGCGGGTTGGAGAAACTGGAGTACCGGGGTTACGATTCCGCCGGAATTGCTACAGTTTTGGAAGGTGAAATACATTGTGTCCGAGCAAAAGGCAAACTCCACAACTTGCGCGAAAAGCTAGAACAAATCGAAAATCCCGCCCGAACTGGCATTGGGCATACTCGTTGGGCAACTCATGGCAAGCCAGAAGAGTACAACGCCCATCCTCACATGGATATGGCAATGCGAGTAGCCGTAGTAGTAAATGGCATTATTGAAAACTACTGTGAGTTGCGCGAGAAGCTCAAACAACAGGGACATGAGTTTCGCTCAGATACTGATGTTGAAGTAATTCCCCACCTAATTGCACAGTTCTTGACAGAAAACCCCTCACCTGCTACTAACCACGCCTCACACTTTGTAGAAGCAGTACGACAAACAGTAAACAAGCTAGAGGGGGCATTCGCGATCGCTGTTATTTGTGCTGATTACCCCGATGAAATAATCATTGCCCGACAACAAGCGCCGATCTCGATTGGTTTTGGACAAGGGGAATTCTTCTGCGCCTCTGACACTCCCGCCCTTGTACCCCACACTAGAGCAGTATTAACCCTGGAAAATGGCGAACTGGCTAGGCTGACACCATTAGGAGTTGAAGTTTACAACTTTGCAGGCGATCGCCTCAAAAAACAACCCCGTACTCTTAGTTGGAATCCTGTCATGGTGGAAAAACAAGGTTTCCGACACTTCATGGTTAAGGAAATTTATGAGCAACCAGGAGTAGTTAGAACTTTCTTAGAAGCTTATGTAAACGATAATTGGAATTCCTCTGAACCATCAAGTCCAATTAAGCTTGGTTTACCAGACTCTATTTATGCAGTGTCACAAATTCAAATTGTTGCCTGTGGCACTAGTTGGCACGCTAGCTTAATAGGTAAATACCTGCTCGAACAGCTAGCGGGAATTCCCACAACGGTGCAGTATTCCTCTGAATATCGCTATGCACCACCGCCTCTAACTGCCAATACTTTAATGATTGGTGTTACTCAGTCTGGGGAAACAGCCGATACGCTGGCAGCTTTAACAACGGAAAAAGAGCGCCGTGCTGGTAAGTCTTCTGAGTACCAAGCGAGATTGTTGGGTATTACCAATCGCCTTGATAGCTCGATCGCCATATTAGCAGATCATATCATCGACACCCATGCCGGAATTGAAATCGGTGTTGCCGCGACTAAAACTTTTATCGCTCAGTTATTAGCTTTTTACAGCCTAGCTTTGGATTTAGCTTACCGTCGTCAAACTCTTTCAGCAACTCAAATCGAGAAAATTCTCGATGGATTACGTCAGTTACCAGCTCAAATTGAATTGATTTTAGAAAGCCAAGAGCGTTATATTCAAGAATTAACCCATCAGTTTACTGAGACGCAAGATTTTATTTTTATTGGACGAGGAATTAATTTCCCGATTGCCCTAGAAGGGGCGTTGAAGCTCAAGGAAATTAGCTACATCCACGCTGAAGGTTATCCAGCAGGAGAGTTGAAGCATGGACCGATCGCCCTGTTGGATGCGAAGGTTCCCGTAGTAGCGATCGCTATGCCTGGTAGTGTTTATGAAAAGACTCTCTCAAATGCTCAGGAAGCTAAAGCGCGTGATTCTCGCTTGATCGGTGTTACTCCTATGCATGAAGAGGAAGCAGCCGAGGTTTTTGACGATCTAATTCCCGTTCCAACCGTTGATGAGTTGCTTTCTCCCATCCTCACAGTAATTCCTCTGCAACTACTGGCTTATCATATTGCGGCACGTCGGGGTTTGGATGTGGATCAGCCCAGAAATTTAGCTAAGTCTGTGACAGTGGAGTAGATTTGTTGCTTGGAAGAACGATAAATCAAACCGTTGAATAACAGAAAAAATAGGATTTCACAGAAGTAGATGCGCGATCGCTTTTGGAGATCCTTTTTTATGGGCAGTAGAAATGGTCGAGCCAAGAACTTGAGTTTTGATGTTAACCGGAATTAGACAAGGGGAATTCTATAAATAGTAACTCACTTATTACTCGATTGGTGTAACCCCTATGAGCAATTACACTAAACACAATCCTCCACCGAATCCACATTTATCTCTCATTGCAAGAAGCATTCACTCGCTTGGATCGATTGAGTGGATTGAATGGCTTTGGTGCATGAATACTAGAAATGTTAGGGTGTAAGCAGAGCCTCAAGCCAAACGCGACGCATGAAGACGAAACCGAAAACCAGCTATCGAATCCGCAACTGGCAGGAGTACGACGGGGCCCTAAAGCAACGAGGGAGTATTACCTTTTGGGTGAGTGAACAAGTAATTCAACAGTGGCGCAACGAGCAGAAAACTGGGCGCAAAG
Organism: uncultured Chroococcidiopsis sp.; assembly: GCA_964248365.1. Lineage (GTDB taxonomy): Bacteria > Cyanobacteriota > Cyanobacteriia > Cyanobacteriales > Chroococcidiopsidaceae > Chroococcidiopsis. The sequence continues at coordinate 62,647 of CAXTYC010000008.1, forward strand.
GAGCATCCAACTACTACAGTGATCTGGCAATCACGACAATGGGAACACTCAAATCAGTGTTTAGATTAGCTTCAAGGCAGACCGAAGGGTTTTTGGAATCGTTATTTACATTAATGGGAATCGATTTGGCAGTGCCAGATCACACGACGCTCTCACGGCGATTGGGGAAGTTGACGGTGGAGTTGCCTGTAGTACCCAAAGCTAAAGGAGTACACGTAGTGGTGGATTCTACCGGAGTGAAAGTGTATGGTGACGGTGAGTGGAAAGTCCGGCAACGGGAGGCTGAGCTTGAAAAAATAGTGGAACCGTATTCGGTTGGTTGGTTGTATGTAACGAGATATCTTGTTGGGTTGACGGTTCCACTATTTTTTTGTCGCCATATTCCAAATAAAGCAAGTAAGCGACGGACATGGCGTAAGCTGCATTTAGGAGTGGATGAAGCGTCGGGGGAGATTTTAGCCCCCGTGGTGAGCACCAATAACATCAGCGACAGTGAAGTTTTACCCCAACTGCTTGATGCTATTCCTGAAGAGATTGAGCAAGTATCTGCCGACGGTGCTTATGACACGGCAAGCTGCTACGACGCAATTGACCAACGACGAGCCACTGCTGCCATTCCTCCACGCCGCAATGCTCGGATTTGGCAACATGGCGACCGCAAAGCACCGCCCCATCCACGGGATGAAAATTTGCGGCAGATTAGAAAAATTGGGCGAACAAAGTGGAAGCGTCAAAGTAATTACCATCGCCGTAGTCTAGCTGAAACTACCATGTTTCGCGTTGCACCCATCTTCGGTGGCAAGCTCCTTTCACGTTCATTCGACAATCAAGTAGTAGAGTTATTTCTTCAATGTGCCGCGCTCAACCGCATAATTGGAGTAGGTAAGCCCGATAGTTATTTAGTCGAGAGCTAATTCAACACTGTTTTCAGGGGAAGTCTTCTTCTGCTGATTCATGCACCAAAGCCGGATTGAATCAAACATTTGCAACTTGTTGATCTGGGCTATTCATGAGTGTGGATATTGGTCAAAAATAGACTATATCTTTCCTGAGCCTTGCCAAGAAAACGTATGGCTCTATGATGTAGACACTAAAAGTTTTATTGGTTACTTCATCGCACAATACGAAGGATTATACGGCTACTAGTCTAATAATTACGCATACCGTTCGCATTTCTTCTAAATTTCGACAGAGCCAGGTATCCAGTCTTACTACACTGCGGGAGATCCGCCTCAATTTCTGATTGATACTTTTGCGGATAAAGGAAGTGAAATTGTAATTTGGGAGAAAACTTTGAATAAAGATCATCCCTTACTACAAAAAGCTAAGGCTGAGTGTGCAACCTTGAATCCACCTCTGAACAAGTCTGTTGCTACTCGAATCTGGAATAAGTCTACTCCTGTAACATTTTGGACTGACTGGAGTGCCAGAAAAGCTAAACATCTGAGCAAGGCAGAGGGCGCTATAAACACAGGCAGTTCATGCTGAGCATAATCGCAGCTACAATTACGTCTACTAAAAAAATTTTATGTCGTCACAAAACATAGGCGAAGAAATCGCTGGTCTTTACCTCCAGCTTGAGCATAAATGCGCCTTCGTTCAATATAATCTCTACACTCCCGATGTCCAAGGCGAGATCGATGTCATAGCTATCAATTTTACCGATAAGATCGTCTACATCTGTGAAGTTGCCGTACATTTGGTTACAGGATTGCAGTACGCTGACAACTACGAGCGGCTGGTCAAAAAGTTTAAAAAAGACATCGATTACGCACAGAAGGCGTATCCAGAATATGAGAGAGTGTATATGCTCTGGTCTCCTATTGTAAAGAAGGCTGGATCAAACGCTAAACACAATCAACTAAAGGCTGTCGAGCAAGTACGCGATCATCTACGAACGACACGCGGCATCGAGATTCAGCTTATTATTAACGAAGCTTATGAAAAATGCCTGGAGAGACTCCGCGATTACGCAGCGAAAGAGACAAAAGAACTCAAATCTCTAGTCTTACGCTTGTTTCAAATTGAGGAATTTCTTGATCGGCATCTTCAGAAATGATCTATGAGCAACACAAAATTTCATCCCTCGCCAGATCTAACTGATTGTAGCCCAGTCTGATCGCTCATCCCACGCTCATGTTAGACATCCTACCTCGGTAAGCGATCTGATCGCCGTCAAAATGCCATCATGCCGAGGATCGCCCCATCTCCCACCTATGAGACCATAAAGTAAACAAAGGCTTTACTAGTATGGTTAACCCTACCATCGCTATTCCCACAACATTCAAAGTTACTCACGAGCAATTCGAGCAACTTGCCGCCGTTAACCGCGACTTAAGGCTAGAGAGAACCGCACAGGGAGAGTTAATTGTCATGCCCCCCACTGGTAGCGATACAGGCAACCGCAACCTAGATATCGAAGGGCAGCTTTGGCTGTGGAACCGTCAAACTAGGCTAGGTAAGGCGTTTAACTCTTCTAGTGGTTTTCACTTACCCAATGGAGCCTTTCGCTCTCCTGATGCTGCTTGGATTAAGTTAGAGCGATGGGAAGCTCTCACACCAGAGGAACAAGAAGGCTTTGCTCCTATATGCCCGGATTTTGTTGTAGAATTGCGCTCAAAGTCTGACAACATGGAACCCTTACGGGCAAAGATGAGAGAATACATCGAAAATCAAGCTGTTTTGGGGTGGTTGATTGACCGGAAAAATAGGAAAGTTGAAATCTACAGGCAAGGACAGAATGTGGAAGTGTTGGATAATCCTACCACCTTGTCAGGAGAAAATGTACTGCGGGGATTTGTTTTGGACTTGACAGAGGTTTGGTAGTAACACCCTGTCTCGATCGCCCTCACCCTTTGAAACTACCCCATTTCTCTATCTGTAGAGCTATAGACTTTTGAGAAACTCTTTATTTCTCTTCATTATTGTTAAAAATTTTTAGGAATTGCCGAATTGGCTGCAATTTGCAGTAGATTCATCTTCAATGACAGTATTATTCCATTAGGAAACTTCAATTATGATTTCAGCTTCGTACTTAATGTTGTTCTCAGCTTCGTATCTACCCTCGCTTCTGGTTCCTCTATCTTGTCTAGTGTTTCCCGGTATAGCTATGGCGCTCTTGTTTTTGTACGTTGAACGCGAAGATCCTTCAGGAATCTAGTAGCTACCTGCTTTCTTCCTAGGCGTAGTCTAAGAACCAGAAAGTTAGAGATGTCTATTTACTTAGCCATCTCCCATCCCTATCAAGGAAAAAACCGCTCATCTTATTAAGATCAGCGGTTTTTTATGTTAAATGAGTGATAAAACACTCACACTTGTTTTTGAGAGATCGCTAATAAATAAGCGCGATCGCCACTTTACACCACTTTACAAAGAAGAACCTAAATGAGTGTAGGAACCATAAAAGAAAGTTCCCACCACAACAATTACACCTAAACCTGCTACTGTGGCTACAACCCACAGAGGAATTCTTCCACTTCCAGACACAGTTTCTCCTCCTTAAATAACTTGCATCAACACTCAAATGAGCAATATATTAACCTTTTCCAGTTAGTTAAAGAAATAACTGGAAAACAGAATACCCAGAACAAAAACCAGCAACAAACCTAAGTAAAGTGAAGTTCGATTTAATTCAACTGGTTGATTATTGGTATTGCGAGTTCTTTCAGGCATAGATATCTCCTAGCGTTGAATAAACTGCATGGAAGCGATCGCACCCAAAAAGAATACTGTTGGTACAGCCAAGGTGTGAACCGCCAGCCATCTTACTGTAAAAATCGGATATTGAATTGGTTGATTTACGTTGCTATTAGTCATGTCAAACTACTTACTTAAGGAATTGGTCAATTTGTTGTTTACCTTCAAAGCGATCGCTAATGATCGGTAATTCTTGGCGTGTTTGGGTGTAATACTCGTTTGGACGAGGTGTACCAAACGTATCGTATGCTAGCCCAGTGCTAACAAATAGCCAACCAGCAATAAATAATGCTGGGATGGTAATACTATGAATCACCCAGTAACGGACACTAGTAATAATATCCCCAAACGGACGTTCTCCTGTTGTCCCCGACATCTACATTCCTCCATTAAGAACTAATGCTTTATTACTTATTATCCTACGAAACCCTACCAACTGGTAACTGATAACTGGTAACTGGTAACTGGTAACTGGTAACTGATTTAAGCTGATTCGGTCTGCCCTTGATATCGCAGCAAAACACCACGTTGACCAATAATATATCCTTGCTCAGGTGTGAGAAAAACAATCTTGTAAAAATTAGAGGCAACATCTTCAATTTTGCGGTCTTTTTGCCAAGTTTTGCCCCCATCTAAACTACATAGCAAGTTTCCACTACCGCCACCTATCCAAATTTCATTTGGTGTCCGGTATGCCAAATCTAGCAACCCCCAACTAGTAGAAAACTCTGGATTGTGAGCTTCTTCCCACTCCTCCAGGTTGTCTTCTTTGGTAAACTGCACTTGACCACCCCTAGCAAGCATCCAAATGCGTCCATCTTTACCAAAGCCCATATTTTGGACACGACGGGAACTATTACGGTTATGTCCTTGCCATACACTCTGACCTGGTTCCCAAGTAGAATAAAAGTTACCCTTAGCCGAAACCGCTATATATTTTCCATCTGGGGAACGGGCAATGTTACGTAACACACCTACCGCTTCCTGTACCATTGCCTTCCAATTTTTACCCCCATCAGTTGTCCGATAGATAGCTCCAATATCAGTAGTCATCTCGGCGGACTGCGGTCCCAAAGCCACAATCGTATTAGGATTGCCTGGTAACTTTTCACTTAAAGCGATGCGCGTCCATGATTTGCCGCCATCTGTTGTATGCAACAGCAGCGCTGGTTCTCCTACAACCCACCCTTCTTGACCAGAAAAATTGACAGAAGACAAGAGATAATTATCTTCTAGATCTAGGTTTTTCGGCTGCCAAGTTTTACCCCCGTCTGTTGTTTCCAACAAAGTTGATTTACTACCCACCAACCAACCATGGTTCGGGTCATCAGTAAAACCAATGTCTTGCAAGTTTGCCTCTGCTGGCACAGAAATCACTTCCCAAGGGTTGTAACTAGTAGAGGGTACACTACTACAACCAATACAAAATAAGACAATTGCTGTAACCAGAACAACCCTTTGCCAAAGTTTGAATAGTGAAGCCATTAGTATTTGTAAGTTTTCTTTTAGACGAATTGAGCGCATAAATGTCCGATCGCAGTTATATCCGAATAATCGCTTAATTGTTCACAGCATAATTTCGCCGCTTGCAACAGTGAAGCGCTCCTAGTCCTTCCTTTGCTTTACTTGTAAGCGGGTTTATTGTATCCCATAGAGACTAAGGAAAAACAAAAAGGCGATCGCCAACCCACCAAAAATTAGTAAATTCTTTTGTGTTGGCGTTAGGTTATTAACACCTAAACCGAAATTCAAATTGTCTTGGAAGCCAGACGCTTTACCTACCTGACCAATATTCTGGAACTGAGATTTTTTCACTCCACAAACCGGACAACGCCAAGTATTGGGCAGTGAGGCAAAAGGTGTCCCAGGGGCAACAGAATATTTGCTGTCTCCCTTGGTTGGTTCATAAACATAACCGCAGGCAAGACATTCGTAGCGGTCTAACGCTTGATTTTCAACAGCAGGTTCGTTCATGGCTTGACAGGAGGAGGAGAAAGCTTAAATGTCTGTTAAAAATTATGACATAAGTGTTGAAAACAAGTAAGCAGGGGCAAGGTATACCTTACCACTACTTTGAAGTGTGTAAGTGTTGCGGCGGGGAACGCAAAAAGTAGTAATTTCCCCTTTCCCCTTTTATTTACTACTTAAGAGGTTTGTGAACAGCAAAAAGATATAATGTAAATCTAAGTTGCGATTCGATGTCCCACGAAAGAGTGAGTCCCTAAGAACGACTCCCGGCTAGTGTCCAAGCCAGTACCCGCCTGAAGGAGCAAACAGAGTAATCCGTTTGTTTCACAGCTAGAAGGTTAAGTGTCCAAAGTCCTGTTAGCCAAAATACGGGATAAGGGCGCTTGGTAAGACTGACACGGTTAACGCAAGTGAACCTTTGATGAGGCACCGTTATTACAGGTTATCGGAATTGGCTTATACGATAACATGGAGGTTAAGAAAAAGTAGCCTCCATACTACTTAGCATAACTCATTCACTTAGATGAGTTATTGGACACCATAAAGCCTCCGGTGTATAGAAGGAACCTAACCCAGTCGCATCTCAAACGTGTGGAACGAAGAACCCCGGTAGGGTCTAATGCTAGATTCTATGCAATTAGTAAGGGAGCCGCAAGGCAACCAGAAACCCCTAGCGGTGGCAGGAGGCTACAAAAAGCGAAAGCTACCAAACCGAAAGGTAACGAAAATACATAATCGGGTGGATAGGGTAATGCCCAAGTTGAAAGACTGCTGACGTGTAGCTGGTAAGTCTCCTAAAAGCTCAAAGAGAGAGCAACGAACTCAAAGGGAAAAGTTAGACGCACCCAGCTATGGATGTGAGCGTAACCGAGAGGACGTGCGATTGGAATAACGTAAATTGGCGTAAAGCCAATCGTATTGTTAGAAACTTAAGACAGAGAATTTTTAGGGCTACCCAAGAGGGCAATTTTCGCAAGGTCAGAAGCCTACAAAGACTAATGATGCGTAGCTACTCCAACATCCTAATAGCGACCAGGAGAGTCACGCAAACCAACAGCGGAAAGAACACGCCAGGGGTGGACAAACTGGTAGTCAAAGCACCAGAAACCAGAGGAATATTAGTGGATGCATTAGCAAAACACATCCCCTGGAAACCACTTCCCACAAAAAGGGTTAACATCCCTAAAGCCAATGGAAAGAAACGCCCTCTAGGAATACCTAGCATAATCGACAGATGCCTACAGGCGATTGTAAAAAACGCATTGGAACCATTTTGGGAATCCAAATTTGAAGGCAGCAGCTATGGATTTCGACCTGGCAGAAGCGCCCACGATGCAATTGGTAAAATATTCTTAATTGCCCGTCCTAACAAGACAAAAAAGTGGGTATTAGATGCCGATATCAAAGGGTGTTTTGATAACATCGCCCATGAACCACTAATGCAGACCATTGGCAACTTTTCCGCCAGGAAAATCATTTATCAGTGGTTAAAAGCGGGGTACATGGACAAAGGGGGATTCCAGAATACCCATTCGGGAACTCCACAAGGTGGAATAATCAGCCCCCTTTTGGCTAACATTGCCTTGCATGGGATGGAAAGCGCATTAGGAATAAAGCACAATAACCGAGGGCAAATCATCGGCAAACGAGCAATAGTCCGATACGCAGACGACTTGGTTGTGTTTAACGAAACCAAAGAAGATGCTGAAAAATCCAAAACTATTCTCAATGAGTGGTTAGGAAAAACAGGACTGGAATTGTCAGAAGACAAAACCAGAATTACCCAACTTAAAGACGGGTTTGATTTTCTAGGTTTCAACATAAGACACTACGCAGATAACAACACCAAAACGGGTTGGAAACTACTAATCAAGCCAAGTAAAAAATCCATCCTATCTATGCGGGAGAAACTCAGACAGGAATGGCTAAACCTGAAAGGGAAAAGCGTTCAAAGAGTTATAGAAAAGCTAAACCCCATCATTCGCGGGTGGGCTAATTATTTCCGCATTGGAGTATCTTCAGTAATATTCCATTGAGCAGACAATTGGATGTACAGGAGAGAATGCAGGTATGCAAAAAGGACACACCCGAATAAAAGTGACAAATGGCGCAAACAAAGATACTGGGGTAGATTGACCCTTCGACTTCGCTCAGGGCTTCGCCTCACGCGCTCAGCCGAACGGTCGAATCTGGAAAGACAGGATAACTGGGTATTTGGCAACAAAGACTCAGGAAATTACCTACTTAAGTTTTCATGGTTCAATATAGAAAGACATACTCTGATAAAGGGAAAAGCATCACCAGATGACCCATCCCTTAAGAGCTACTGGGTGAACAGGGAAAAGGAAAAGACTAAAATCCTAATTCCGAGCTACCAAAAGATAGCAAAAAATCAGGGATTAATATGTCCAAATTGTGGAGAAAGTCTCTTTAACAAAGAAGAAATCCACAAACATCACATAATACCCAAGTCAATTGGCGGAAAGGACACGTATTCCAATTTACAGTTGGTACACCTCCTTTGCCATCAGCAAATCCATCTTGGAAATATAGCTCAATGACTTGCTCAAGCCGGATACTTGGAAAACTTGTACGTCCGGTTTCTAGGGGGGAAAGAGACACAAATGTCTCCGCCCTACCCACCAACAAATTTATTGACTCTAGCAACGGTAATTATCCATCGTGTTTGTTCTTAGTGGCTACGAGTACTTACTAGGCTTTTTATTAGTCTGTAGCTTAGTGCCTGCACTAGCTCTGTCCGCATCCAAGCTTTTGCGACCAAGTGGTCGTAACCCAGAACGCCGCACAACATACGAATCAGGTATGGAACCAATTGGCGGAGCCTGGATTCAGTTCAACATCCGCTACTATATGTTTGCCTTGGTCTTCGTCATTTTTGACGTAGAAACAGTATTCCTATATCCTTGGGCAGTGGCGTTCCACACCCTAGGACTGTTGGCGTTTGTTGAAGCCCTAATTTTTATTGCAATTCTTGTTGTTGCCCTTGTCTATGCTTGGCGTAAAGGAGCCTTGGAATGGTCTTGAATCCTAACACAGCAGAGCCTCATCGCATCATTAACCCGATTGAAAGACCTACCGTTACACAAGAACTTTCTGAGAATGTTATTCTCACAACGGTTGACGACCTTTACAACTGGTCTAGGCTTTCGAGTTTGTGGCCTTTACTGTTTGGTACTGCCTGTTGCTTCATTGAGTTTGCGGCTTTGATTGGTTCACGGTTTGACTTTGACCGCTTTGGGCTGATTCCCCGTTCTAGTCCCCGTCAAGCCGATCTGATCATTACAGCCGGAACCATTACGATGAAGATGGCTCCCCAGTTAGTGCGTCTTTATGAACAGATGCCTAACCCGAAGTATGTGATTGCTATGGGAGCTTGCACGATCACTGGCGGGATGTTCAGCGTTGATTCGCCAACAGCCGTGCGTGGTGTTGATAAACTGATTCCCGTAGATGTCTATCTACCTGGTTGTCCTCCGCGTCCAGAGGCGATTATTGATGCCATTATTAAGCTGCGGAAGAAGATTGCTAATGAGTCAATGCAAGAGCGAAATCCAATTAAGCAAACCCATCGCTACTACAGTACTACTCATAACATGAAGGCGATCGCGCCAATCTTAACAGGCGAGTATTTGCAGTCTAGCACTCGCTCCCAACCGCCCAAGGAATTGACCGAAGCGATAGGAATGCCAGTACCACCCGCGCTACAATCCGCCCAAAAGGAGGAGATTCGACGTGGCTGAAGAATCTAACCCTGCACCTGCACCAGAATCGGCAGGAAATGCTTCTGCATCACAGCTAGTTGAAGCTGGAAAGGTTTCTCGATGGTTGAGCGAAAATGACTTTGAGCATGAGTCAATGGAACCCGATCATCAAGGTGTTGAGATCATTAAGGTAGCTCCCGACTACCTACTGCCCATTGCTACGGCACTTTACGCCTATGGCTTCAACTATCTCCAGTTTCAATGTGGCTACGATTCTGGTCCTGGGCAAGATTTAGTCAGTGTATATCATTTAATAAAAATGACTGATAACGCTGACCGACCAGAAGAAGTGCGAGTCAAGGTGTTTCTTCCCAGGGAAAACCCCCGTCTGCCTTCAGTATATTGGATCTGGAAGACAGCCGACTGGCAAGAGCGCGAATCCTACGATATGTTCGGCATTGTCTATGAAGGACACCCGAACCTAAAACGAATTTTAATGCCAGAAGACTGGAGAGGCTGGCCTTTACGTAAGGATTACATCTCGCCTGACTTCTACGAATTACAAGATGCTTACTAGAGACTAGGGGCTAGAGGAACTAGAGGCTAGAGGAACTAGAGGGAAATTATAAATGATGAATTCATAATTTTGCATTCACCATTCATCATTCTGGCTCCTGTCTTCTGTCTCCTGACTCCTAACTTTCTTGACATAAACCCGATCGCAGCGTGCTGTTTCTACGCCTTGTGCTGGCAGATAGCCGCTGCTTTCATATAACTTAACTGCTTCAACTAATACGCTGGCTGTTTCAATCCAAATTTGCTCAAAACCCTTTGCCGCGATCGCACTCTCCAACTGTTGCAATAAAAATTTACCTAATCCCAGTCCCCTCACATCTGCCAAAAGGTACATTTTACGAAGTTCTACGGCTTTTTCTCCACGCCAGGTGGGATAATAGCCGCCAGTACCAACAAGCTGATCTTGTTTTTCAATTACCCAGAACTCGCCGCCAGCTGATAGATAAAAATTTTCTACCTCCAACACATCCCGATCAGCTCCGGTTGGTTCCCAACTCAAACCATATTCAGCTAAAACAGAACCGATCACACCAGCAGCAGCAGTGCGATCGCTTTGTTCCCAGTCACGAATCAAAAAATCTTGATAGTAAATCACAATTCCTCTTACCCTAGCCCCAGCGCCCCTAGCCCTAACTGTGAATTCGGGGTTCACAAATGAAGAGTTGACAGTAATTGACTTTCCACAATTGCTAATTCTGACAACCGCTCAGTAACTAGGGAACGCTCAAAATAAGTATCAGCTAACACCCAATAGATACCGTAATGACGTGCCTCAGATGCCATTAAACTGCGATAAAATTTGCTAACTCAGGCTCCGGACAACTCGCTGCCAAAAGCCCTAACCGTTCATGACTACGAGCTTCAATTAGACCAGAAATCAGCAAGGAATCCAGCATTCTTGCTGGTTCTTAGGTTCTAATTTGTGCTTTTAAACCTGCACCATAGGGAGGTGGAGAAAGAGGATCTAGGGGAATTCCTCGCCGTTCTAGCCACTGATTAACTTGCTCAAAGTGTTCTAATTCTTCCTGGGCGACAGAGGTTAGCATTCGTACTAACTTTGTACTCGATGGATAGCGAAACATCAAGTTCAAAGCTACGCCCGCCTTACGTTCACATTGGGAGTGATCTAATAAAATGGTATCCAAATGGGCGATCGCTTGTGTTACCCACTCCCTGCTAGTAGGCGTAACAAGAGCGTTAATTGAATTTGTTGTAAAAGTGGACACATTCATACTTACTTGTTTTCACTAAAGCGGTTATTGCTTGTTCAAGGCATAATTAAACATAAATTTATATTCCAGAAATATTTTTTACTGATTCTTTAACCAAGATGGGGCAACTATAGATACGCTGGATATAAGTGGGTCAGTATTATTATTAACTAAAAATTCGTATGAGCGTAGCGAATCACCGTCGCATAATTATTGGGGATGTGCATGGACACTATGATGGTCTCATGACGTTACTAGAGGCGATCGCCCCTGGCTCAAACGATCAAGTATACTTTTTGGGGGATCTAATTGATCGAGGTCCACAAAGCGCTCAAGTAGTTGATTTTGTCATGAAAAGTCCCTACAAATGCTTGCTGGGAAATCATGAACAAATGCTGCTTGAGGTGTTGACTGGACGCGCTTCGAGTCAAGTAAGGCAAGCTTGGCTATATAGTGGTGGGTATGAAACTTTAACGAGTTACCAAACAGTTACTATTCCCCACGAGCATATAGACTGGATACAAAACTTGCCCACCTATCTAGATTTAGGTGATATTTGGTTAGCTCATGCTGGTGTCGATCCAAAACTCACGGTAGAAGAACAAACGATTGACCAGCTTTGCTGGGTACGCCATGAATTTCATAGTACGAGCAAACCTTATTTCCCTGATAAGCTGATTATCGTTGGTCACACCATCACCTTTACTTTACCTGGGGTTCGTCCTGGTGAACTAGCCGCAGGACAAGGCTGGCTAGATATAGACACAGGTGCTTATCACCCAAAAAGCGGTTGGTTGACTGGAGTAGATATCACAAATCGGTTGGTATATCAAGTAGATGTTTATGATAAGTTAGTTCGTAAACTGCATCTTAAAGACGCAGTGACGCGGGTCAACCCCGCGCAGATACTAGCTAAGCTTTAGGTTTAGCTTATTAAAGGTCGGATATTCGCTCTATAATCCGCACTGTCTAACCCGTTACCCACATTCGCCTTTTGCGGATCAATTGCCTGTCTAAGTCTGACAATGCGGCTCTTTGTAGCTGGATGGGTACTCAAAAATGTTGGGGTAGAACCACCTAGCTTAAGTAACTTCTCCATAAATGAAACCATAGCAGATTGAGCATAACCAGCACGTCCTATAGTCTTCAGTCCAGAGGAGTCAGCTTCATATTCGTGTTCACGGCTGTTAGGACGGCGCAGTGCTAACTCTACACCAATTTGCACTGCTTGGTTACGGTCTACTCCAGCTGCCGTCGCAACGCTACCTGCGATCGCAGTTTCTCGCATCTGCTTGATCAAATGCCGACGAGCAATATGACCAATTTCATGACCTAAGACACTGGCTAACTGGGCCTCATTATCAGCGGTTTTTAGCAATGCGGTTGTGACATATACATAGCCGCCAGCTGTAGCAAAAGCATTAACACTATCACTTTCCACCACTTGGAATTTATAGGGGAGATTGGGGCGATCGCTATATTCTGCCAACCGCTGACCAACTCGATTGACATAATCATTTACACTTTTATTGCGATAAAGCTGAAACTCTCTCCCCACCATTTGTTCATTAATCTGCTTCCCAAGCTGAATTTCCTCTTGGTCGGAAACATTAGAAAGTTGAATCACTTGAACTCCCTGACGAATCAAGTCAAACCAAGGAACGGCTTGTGATGGTTGGGGCGAATTTGCGATTAAACCGAACGCCACCAAGAAAGACAGTAAAGGATAAATCCGGCGGTGCTGGAAACGACGGGAGAAAAAAGACAACAGGTTAAACATGACACCCAGTTATGTTAACAAGATTGAAAATATAAGAAGATTCCTGAACTAAGACACCCAGGAACCCCGAATTATGCTTAAAAAATAGACGGACAAAAATAGCTCTGAGTTGCCATTTCCCACTCTCGATCTAAAAATGCATATTTGCCTCACACCCCAGGCTGCTGTAAAAAAACATCTCACCACTACTAGCCAAGATATGAAGCTCTAAGCTAAGCTTACCCCGATCCTAAAATATCGACCGTTGCCCCCGTCGTGTTAATCTGGCACAAGACAATTGCCAGAAAGCTTTTTTACATTTAGCTTTCTTTGGACTATATGAAAATTTTGGATTCTCAAGGGCGTTTATTTGGTAAGGTCAGCATCCTCGATCTCGGAGCAACCTTAGTAATTTTGCTGGTTGTAGTGGGCATCTTTTTCTTTCCTGGTACTTCCGGCGCTCAAATCGGCGCTACTACCAAACCAGTAGAGATTGATGTAGTTGCTAGAGGTCTTAGTATACGCGATCCACAACAACTGTTTGAACAAGGCTTGAAACCAGGCGGTAAGACAAATATCATTATCCGCAATCAGCCTCACGGACAAATTGACGTTAAATCTGTCCAACAGCTACCCAGAACTACACTTGTACCTCAACCCGATGGATCAGTTAAAGATTTACCTGATCCTAGAGATAACCAATACGTGATGGATATGCTAGTGACATTGGCAGGTAAAGCTCAAATCACAAGTAATGGTCCAGTAATAGGCAACAGCAAACTCAAAATCGGCGTTCCTGTCGAGCTAGAAGGCTTCAACTACGACTTTAACACCACTGTTATTGATATGCGGTTCAAAGAATAATCGTTTCGAGTTGGATATTCCTCATGATGGCAGCAGGGGGGCAGAGGGGCAGAGGAGCTTCAGGTGCAGGGGAGAAATCCTCTCTAGCCTCTGGTTCCTCTGGTTCCTCTGGTTCCTCTAGCCCCTAGCCACTAGCCTCTAGCCCCCAGCCGACCGCCCCTTAGTATGGCTACTGGAGTGCAACTGTCTCGGATTGGGTGAGCAAGGGGAAAAATTGCCGAATTAAGCCAATCGTTACCGCTGGTAGTTCTAATTGGGGTGTCAATCCGACTTCTTCTAGGGGTTGAAAAATCTTGATTGCTTGGGGATTTATAGCAGCAAATCGCCGACCAATTTCTGGACTGGTGAACTGAGACTTTTGACCCCAAATAATCGCTGTAGGAACGGTTAACTGAGGAATATAAAGCGATAAATCAAAGCACAAGTCGCCGCGCACAAAAGATAGTGCGGCGTACTCAGCGTTGGGCTGGGAAGCAGATTCTAGGTAAGCGTCTACAATCTCTTGGTAGATTCGTTCTGGGCGGGCGAATTGACGCTCCTCTAGGAAAGAGCGAATGCCGTTACTGTTGGCAACGCCCGTGCTGTAGAGTAATCGATCTAGAATCGGGACGCTGATTATTTGAGCAAAAAAGCTGCGAGTATAGTTTTCCCCAAAGTCGGATAGTCCAGCAGGAGTGGTTAAGATTAAAGACTTGAATAATTCAGGACGGGCGATCGCCACTCTAATTGTAAATGCAGCAGTCAAGGAAGAAGCAATTACTCTAACTGCACCGTTACAGGTTTGTTCTAAGAACTCTGTAATAGTAGTCAGGTAATCTTCTATGCGGTAGTTTCGTGCAGGATGCTCCGAACGACCCCACCCGATCAAGTCTGGCGCTATAATGCGATATTCTGCTGCGAAAGCCGGATAAACCTTTGACCACTCATAAGCAGAAGACCCACCACCAAAGCCATGCAAAAATACCAATGTCTCCAAATTTTCTGATTCAATAGCTTTTGATTGACTCCAAGGCAACCCAGAATTTGTATAGTAAACCATTCTGCCCTTGCTCGTCATCACAGAGCGTTGTTCAAACCCAGGTGGCACAAACATGGATCTACCTCATGTAAGCTATTTCTTCTATGGTGGTTGATTTTTCTGTCAATTATCAATAGACTTCTTGCCACGCCCGATGAATTGGGAAAAGGGAAAAGGGTAAAAGGGTAAAGGGTAAGGGTAAAGAGGTATTGCGGTAATTTCTCCCCCTCTCCCTCTGCTCCCTCTGCTCCCTCTGCTCCCCTGCCTTCCCTAGCCCCTAGCCCCTAGCCCCTAGTCCCTACTTTAAAGGTTCTGCTTTCTCGACTGATTTATCATTTACTCCCAAAGTTAGCTGCAAAGGTATCTTTTGCGGATAAGCTTTGACTACTTGCCTGTATACCTGATAGTTTGTAGGCAAAGTGAAATTGCGATCGCCCTGGCGATAACTCATCTGATACTCGACAGACTTCACTAACTGGGGTGTAGTTGCTTGTTCCCCTGGGCGTTTTCTTTGTTCAACCTCGTCTACAGTCGGTCGTGGCGGTAGATGGGGCCACCACAACCCTCTATCATCTGGACCAATTACCGCCCCGTCTGGTTTAATGCCGTTACGATTTAGCAACGAAGTAGAGGTAAAAGTTTCAAATCGGGGCATTTTATCACTTGTCGGGTTGATAGAATATTTAACTTGCCAAGTGTAAGTAGTTTTCGCTGTCGCTTCATATTGGTCAGTAGTCACATTAGAGCAGCCAGTAAGGGTAATGGCACTCAAAATCACACCACCAATTACCACTTGCTGACTCCGCCAGAAATCGCTATTAGGACTCATAATACTTAGCCGGACATTTTGAAAGACAAATTGATACCATTTCGTTTTAGTGCTGCTATATTTGGAGCGCTAGAATTTCCACATGGTAAGGGCGGGTTTAAAAAAAGCCCTGTGCAAAAACAGACACCTTAGAAAAACCAGCCCCAACCTATGCCAAAATCTAAAATCCAAAATTCTATCAGATGCATCTGGCTCCGTTTTTACCCCTAATGTACCGAATTCTTCAGCCCACTTTTCCTAGCTGCTTGTGGTCAGGGAATCCCAATTCAAAAGCGATCGCTTTGACTTTTGACGACGGTCCCCATCCAAGCTATACTCCTCAACTGCTGGAAGTTTTAGACCACTACTCAATTCCCGCCAGTTTTTTTTGGTTGGGTGCTTGTGTTAACCGTTCAAAAGCGATCGCCAAAGCTATATATCAACGGGGACACTGGATCGGCAATCACGGTTACGATCATCGCTCTTTTCCCTTACTCACAACCGCTCAACTTAAGCAAAGCTTGCAAGCAACCGAAGAAGCGGTAGCAAAGGCTTGCTGTGAGCCTAATTTGAGCATCCGCGACGTTCGACCACCCAATGGTTTATTTACACCCCATACCTTAAACTTATTACACCAATGGGGCTACAGACCTGTAATGTGGAGCGTTGTTCCTGAAGACTGGGTTCGACCTGGTATTTCTGTCGTCGTGCAGCGAGTCCTCCACCAGGTTGAAAACGGTTCACAAATTGTATTACACGATGGTGCTTGCGGTGGACAAGACGTTGCCGCTACTGTTGCCTTACTAGTTCCCCAATTACTTAACATTGGTTATGAATTTGTAACGGTAGATACTCTGTGGCAAAAAGCCCAATCCCTTACAGATAGCGCCAGAGCGCGATTTTAACTCTACCTCAATTACCAAGATTTGCTTAGAAACAGTGAATTTCTCATGATCTTGCTGTCAGACCGCTTCTGAATTCACTACAATGGCAAAGAAAAGTTTATCAATTTGTCAAGCGCATTTATGTTGAAATTTTAGCACTTTCTCGGTTAACTTGTGATTATGACTGAAAGCTTGAATTTCAGTTAATCTACAAACAGGTGCGATGTTGCTGTTGCTATTGCCGCAACTTTTAAGTTAAGGCATGATGCAAAACTCGGTTGTTTGCTAGCTTAAGAGCTAATCAAATAGCAAGAAAGCGCTAATGACAGAGGTAGCTCGAAAGTCAATAAATGAAGAAAGGGTAAAGATAGGTGACTCAAAACCTCTTTGCTTGCCAAACATAAACAGGCAAAAACTGACTAATCACCCTCTTCACCCTGACAAACTAGAATTGAATGCAAAGGTTCTCTTGTGTTTTAACTAATGGGTAAAATCACGCCAATTTTCTCCAAATTTTTGGAGATGTCTCTAAAATAAAACAGCAGGTGTGACTGCGGCTTTTGAAAAATTAGACTCGACTCACATTCTGACTACATGATTAGAACATTAAATGCGTGCAATTTTTGTGAAACAGGCTACAATCGGAAGGGTCTTTACGATACCCAAAGATTAATAGAGCCATTGGTGCTTTTATTAATCGCCAGATTTTACAACTTAACTAGAAGTCAGTTCTAGATTAATCAGCCAGCTACTGTGTGTTTCAAGGGTCCACAATCTAGCTGATCCTATGCTGGAATTCGCTAATGAATCTCCAAGCTACAATCGCTCTTCGCCATACGCCTTTGGCTGACATCATAAGAGCAATAAATAAATTTTGAGTGACTAATTGTTTGTTGAATCAAGGAGCATGAGGAACGCGGCATGAACCAGGCTAATAACGTACTACTCGCAAACATTGAGCAGCCCCACCTCGAAACAGTTCATCAATCTGATTCGGAGAGCGATTTTGAATTCTTAATCGATGTAGAAGAGGAGGAATTGCAAGCCATAAACGTTGATGAAAATGATGAATTTTTAGAGGCTCAGCCTGACGAGGATGACGCTAAGTCTGGGAAAGCCGGAAAGTCTCGGCGGCGGACACAAGCTAAGAAAAAGCAATATACAGAAGACTCAATTCGTCTCTACTTGCAAGAAATTGGTAGAATTCGGCTGTTGCGGGCAGACGAAGAAATTGAACTAGCGCGGAAAATTGCCGATTTATTGGAATTAGAGCGAGTTAGAGAAAGACTTTCCGAACAGTTGGAACGCAGCCCCTCGGATAGCGAATGGGCTGAAGCGGTAAAGTCGTCAAGTTTGAAAACATTTCAAAATCGCGTCCACATCGGACGACGGGCAAAGGAAAAGATGGTACAGTCTAACCTGAGACTGGTGGTTTCCATTGCTAAGAAATACATGAATCGGGGTTTGTCGTTCCAAGACTTGATTCAAGAAGGCTCTTTAGGTCTGATTCGGGCGGCGGAAAAGTTTGACCACGAAAAAGGATACAAGTTTTCAACCTACGCTACATGGTGGATTCGTCAGGCAATTACCAGGGCTATAGCTGACCAATCTCGCACGATTCGACTACCAGTTCACCTTTACGAAACCATCTCTCGGATCAAGAAAACTACTAAACTGCTGTCTCAAGAAATGGGTCGCAAGCCGACAGAAGAAGAAATTGCTACCCGTATGGAAATGACCATTGAGAAGCTGCGGTTTATTGCTAAATCCGCTCAACTGCCAATTTCCCTAGAAACGCCCATCGGTAAAGAAGAAGATTCCCGACTGGGCGATTTTATTGAGTCTGACGGGGAAACGCCAGAAGATCAAGTTTCTAAGAATCTCTTGCGTGAAGATTTGGAAAAAGTTTTAGATAGCCTCAGTCCCCGTGAACGGGATGTTTTAAGACTGCGCTATGGTTTAGATGACGGTCGGATGAAGACTCTGGAAGAAATTGGGCAAATCTTTAACGTCACAAGGGAGCGAATTCGGCAAATTGAGGCGAAAGCACTACGCAAGTTGCGCCATCCCAATCGCAACAGTGTATTAAAAGAATACATCCGCTCGTAGAGAGCAAAGGGGAGCGGGGGAAGCAAAAGGAAGCTGGGGGGAAAAGCCATTAGCTATTCCCTAACACTAGTCTCTAAGATAGCCACTAAAAAGACTTGGGAGTGTTTACATGACTTCCCAAGTCTTTTTATTTCAGGCGATTTGTAATTTTAAACCTACATGATACCCCAGTAGTGGAGAAATCCTTGACCAGAAAACAGTTCAATTAGGGCGGCGGCTAGAAAGCCAATCATTGCTAAACGACCGTTCCAAATTTCGGCTTGAGGAGTGAAACCCCAACGCCAAGCATTGCGATCTTCCATTACGGGAGTAGTAATTTTTGTTGTGTTTTGCATAGTTGCTGCTCCTGATTAGTTTTTGTAACATTTTGTTGAACTCTGTAAACTAATATAATATATGCTTGCCAAAAATGCAAGCATTTTTCTAGGAATTATTATCAACTATTTGGCTGAAATAGTAACAAGATATATCTATAAAAAACCGGTGGGAGCTAGTTTCCACGCTCCCACCGGAATTAATTACTGATACTTTATGCTAAATATTGTAAGAATTAATAGTTACAGAATGCCCCAATAGTGGAGGAAACCTTGACCAGAAAACAGTTCAATTAGGGCAGCAGCTACGAAGCCAATCATTGCTAAACGACCGTTCCAGATCTCGGCTTGAGGAGTAAAACCCCAACGCCAAGCATTACGGTCATCCATCACCAAAGTAGTGATTTTTGTTGAGTTTTGCATGATTTTGTTAAGCGTTGAGTTTAGTTTTGTGAAGCAATGTAAGTTGTATGTAAATAAATGTAACAGATTAGCTGGCCAGTTATCTCTCTCTTAGGTAGTTGATGAGGGAATAAGGAGACAGAAGTCAGAAGTCAGAAGTCAGAATTCGGAATATTTAATTCCCCTCTGCTCCCAAAGCGCGAACCTGCTCCCCTGCTAAGATCGCCCCTAGCCCCTCAGTTTGATGCTTTGATTGCTTTGCCAGTGTCAGGGTCAAAGAAATGGATCTTCTCCGGTGTGAGCGATAGCCATAATTGCTCACCAATACTCACAATGCGGTCAGGGGGAATTCGCACTTGTAGGGGAGTGGTGGCGGTATTGGTTGTACCAACTGGAATAACAGAAAGATAAGTTTCGTTACCCAGAGCTTCTACAAGTTCGACTTGAACTGGCAAATTTTTAGTCGCGGCTACACTCAAGCTTAGGTGTTCTGGTCGGATACCCAAAATTAAAGATCTTTGGTCGTACTTTTGTAGTTCCTTTGCCCAGATATCTGGGAGAGTAAAGCGAAACTGGGGATGATTAATTAACAGTGGGGCATGAAACTGTACTGGGAGGAAGTTCATCGGCGGTGAACCAATGAATTCGGCGACAAATTGAGTAGCAGGGCGATTGTAAAGTTCCAAAGGGTGAGCAACTTGTTCGATCTGACCTTGATGCATGACAGCAATACGATCGCCCATCGTCATTGCTTCTGTCTGATCGTGAGTAACGTAAATAGTTGTTGTTCCAAGCTGACGCTGGAGTTTGACGATTTGGGCGCGGGTTTCGGCGCGGAGTTTAGCATCGAGGTTGGAAAGCGGTTCATCCATCAAAAAGACTTGAGGATTACGAGCGATCGCCCTACCCAATGCTACCCGTTGCTTTTGTCCGCCGGATAACTGCTTTGGTAAACGCTTTAACAAAGATTCGATTTGTAATAACCCTGCCACACTCCGCACTCTTTGATCGACTGCGCGTTCGCAGGCGGTCATATAACGCAGCCCTTTGGGTAGCGATCGCGTCATCCCCACTAATAAATTCTCAGTCCATACGGGAGTTTTTGCTCCCCCATCCCCTCTTGCTCCCCCAGCTCTAGTTCTTCGCAGTCCAAAAGCGATGTTGTCATAAACACTCATGTGGGGATAGAGGGCATAGTTTTGAAACACCATAGCGATGTCTCTTGCCTTTGGCGGTAGATCGTTAACTAGGCGATCGCCTACCCAGATGTTGCCCCCGCTAATTTGCTCAAGTCCGGCAATTAACCGCAAAAGGGTACTTTTACCGCAGCCAGAAGGTCCCACCAGCACCATAAACTCTCCGTCTGACACTGTCAAATTAATACGCTGCAAGACGTTGATGTTTTCTGACTGGGCAACGTCACTTTTTAGCTTAGAAGTTGCCTCGACTGGGGTGAGGAGCGGTTCTGCTGCTACTGGGACTACGGCTCGTTCACCAGGACGAGCGGGAAAGCTTTTGTAAACGTTTTCTAGAACAACCTGCGCCACAAGCTTTAATTGCTAATCGCTAATTGTTAAATTGCTAACAGCTTTTGATCGTAACTTTGACCTACAAGAAGAATTACGCTACTTCGCAATTCTCAAATCAATCCTATAGGGGTGCAAAATATTTACCACAAATTTAATTAAAATGCAAATAAAAGTTGAGAAAACAGCACTATCTGTAAAAGGAAGACTAGAGTGATGTTAAGTCTGTAAGGAGTCTGCTATGGCTACTGACTTTATTCCTACTGCATCCCCAAATGACACCCTAACAGCAAACCATGAAATTCTAGACGTGCAAACGATAGACTGCTGTATTGTAGGTGGTGGTCCAGCGGGAGCCGTATTAGCGTTGTTGCTGGCACGTCAAGGCATAGCAGTGATGCTGCTGGAAGCACACAAAGACTTTGAGCGAGAATTTCGAGGCGACACAATTCACCCATCAGTCATGGAGATTATGGAGGAATTGGGTTTAGCCGATCGCTTGCTTCAATTGCACCATTCCAAGCTACGCCAAGTAAATATTCAGACCCAGGAAGAAACCTTTACCCTGGCTGATTTCAGTCATTTGAAAACAAAGTATCCTTACATCACCGTGCTACCCCAAGCACGCTTTTTGGAGTTCATCACTGGGGAGGCAAAACATTATCCAAACTTTCAGCTTATTTTGGGTGCAAATGTACAAGAACTAATTGAGGAAGGAGGGGAGATCCGAGGTGTGCGCTATCGGGGGCATGGTGGCTGGCACGAAGTTAGGGCGCTCCTTACAGTCGGTGCAGATGGTCGCCACTCCCGTCTGCGACAACTAGCAGGGTTTAAGCCGATTGAAACCTCGCCACCAATGGACGTTTTGTGGTTCCGTCTGCCAAGATCGGCAGATGAAGCTGAAGGTTTGAATGGTCGTATAGGTAGAGGTCACATTATTGCTATGGTCGATCGCTCTGATTACTGGCAGATTGGCTTTGTCATTCCAAAAGGCGGCTACCAACAGTTGCGTACTGCTGGAATGGAGACGCTAAGACAGTCGCTGGTTGAGGTAGTAGGGGAATTGCGCGATCGCGTAGAACTACTAAAAGATTGGTCACAAGTGGCGTTTCTTTGTGTTGAGTCAAGTCGCCTGCCTCAATGGTATCGTGCTGGCTTACTGTTAATTGGTGACGCTGCCCATGTCATGTCACCTGTTGGCGGAGTTGGGATCAACTACGCGATTGGGGATGCAGTTGCAGTAGCCAACGTGCTGAGTGAAAAGCTGAAGACGGGTAAATTGCAACCACGCGACTTAGCCAAAGTACAGCGGCGACGCGAGTTACCAATACGGTTCATTCAAGCTTTTCAATCCTTCATTCAAGAGCAAATTTTTGTCCGAGCGCTTAACACACAGCAACGTTTTCAGCCTCCAGCTTTCTTGCGAGTGCCAATTTTGCGCGATCTGCCAGCACGGTTGATTGCTTTTGGGTTGTGGTCACCTCATGTGAATAAAGCAATTAGGAATTAGCTAACAGTGTTCACAGGTGTGACAGTAATGATTTTTTCATTTTCCTTCAGGGAGGGGAGGCGATCGCCTGTTCCTTCTTTACCGGATAAATTTACACAATCCACAGGTATTCGCAATACTCGCTGATTATTCGTCACTAGAGCTACTTCAGATTCTGGTGTTGCCACTACCATTCCAGCCAAACCATCTGACTTGTTACTAAAAGACAGCACTTGCATACCAATAGCACCGCGATTAGCCGATCGCAAGGCACTCGCGCTCAGTCGTTTAGCATATCCTAATTCAGAAACTAGCAACAGATTTTCATCCCTCTTGTCCAACGTCACACAACCAACTAACTGTTCTTGCTTCCGTAGACGCAACGCTTGCACACCAACAGCTGTCCGCCCCATAATTGGCAGTTGCTCATCATTTACAGCAAAGCGTAGCAACCGCCCCCCACCAGTTGCCAAAATTAGATTTGACGAATGCTGTGTAAGCTGTACAGACAATAACTGATCGTCATCCTTAAACTTAATCACTGTCAAACCGCGATTAGTCAAGCTAACCAACTCTGTTGTCAGCAGGCGCTTAATTCGCCCTAATTTAGTTAGCAAAATTATCTGGGTATTTTCTGGCTCTTGCGGCAGCAAAAAGTGAGAAACTATAGTTTCACTAGCAGCAGAGTTGGGCAGTAAGCCGATCAATGGCGTTCCTCTTGCAGCTCGACCGTTGGTTGGGGGAATGTCTGCGACGTTAACTGGGTACACCTTACCGCCGCTGGTAAATACCACTAAATTCTCATCGGTTTTAGCAATTTGGGTTTGAATCACCAAATCGTTTTCAGGCAAGCCATTATCAGCCTTCTGCTTTTTCCCTGAACGCTGAGCATTGGCTCCCAACCGTCTTACATACCCTCGCTGGGTAAATTCTAGCAACACTTCTTCAGAATTCTGATTTTGGATAGGGGATTTTGGATTTTCATCCTCCCCCAGCTCCCCCAGCTCTCCCATTCGCGTACGACGCTCATCCCCGTACTTACGCTTGAGACTTCGCAAATCTTTTTTCAACGCCTTGAGCAACGTGGGGCGATCGCTTAATAACCGCCGCAACATTTGAATCTGCCCACTCAAAGATTCAAATTCTGTTTGTAAATTCTGCTGTTCCAAATTTGTCAGCCGTCGCAATGGCATTGCCAAAATTGCATCAGCTTGCGCCTCACTCAAATTAAATCGGTTTTGAAGAGTAATTTTTGCCCCACTTCCATCGCTGGCTTGCCGCAAAATCGTAATTACTTCATCCAGATGAGATAAAGCACTTAGCAAACCTTCAACTAGATGCAGGCGACTTTCAGCCTTATCCAACTCATGAGTATAGCGACGGCTTAGTGTTTCTTCCCGAAACTTTAAAAACTCCTGTAATAGCTGGCGTAAAGATAGTTGACGCGGCTGCCCATCTACCAAGGCTAAGAGAATTGCACCAAAATTCGTTTGCAGTGCTGTTTGATGGTATAATTGCCGCAAAACGTCTTGCCAGTTAGTGTCCCGTTTAAGTTCTATCACCACCCTGATGCCATCGCGATCGCTTTCATCGCGTAGATCGGCAATTCCTTCAATCTTGCCGTGATTGACTCCTTCGGCTACCTTTTCAATCCAGCCAGCCTTATTCACCTGGTAGGGTAATTCTGTCACTACAATCGCTGTGCGACGCGATCGCCCTCGCCCAGATTGAATTTCCTCGATTTGGGTGATTCCTCTAATGGTAATACTGCCCCGACCTGTTGTATAAGCCTCTCTTACGCCTGCTAACCCTACAATTTCGCCTCCTGTGGGGAAGTCTGGTGCAGGGATCAACTCAAATAACTTCTCATCCGATAATTCTGGCTGTTCGATCAAAGCGATCAAACCATCAACCACCTCACCTAAATTATGGGGCGGAATATTAGTTGCCATACCAACAGCAATACCAGATGATCCATTGAGTAACAGCAACGGTAACTGGGCTGGTAGTACGGTTGGTTCCTGTTGGGAATTGTCAAAATTACCGATAAATTCAACTGTTTCCTCGCCTATTTCCGCTAGCATTGCCTCATGGCTAATTGGAGCTAGCCGCGTTTCTGTGTAACGCATAGCTGCTGGTGGATCGTTGTCCACACTGCCAAAGTTGCCATGTCCCGCAAGTAAGGGATAGCGGCTAGAAAATTCCTGTACCAACCGCACCAAGGCATCGTATACGGCTTGGTCGCCATGAGGATGGTATTTACCTAGCACGTCGCCCACTACCCGCGCACACTTACGAAATGGGCGATCGGGAGTTAGCCCCAACTCATGCATGGCATACAAAATGCGCCTATGCACAGGCTTTAATCCATCCCGCACATCTGGTAATGCACGACCGACAATTACACTCATGGCATATTCCAGATAAGACCGTTGCATTTCTGTATGCAGGGCTATGGGAATTACCTGTCCCTGTGAGAGAAGGTTTAACTGTTTTGCCATGAATTCTGTTTCCTGATTGATAACAACAAAAAAGTTTGAGTTACTTTACAAAGCTTACCCAAGCACCACAAATGAATTGCTAACAAAACTCTATTTATAGTAGCCGTTGGGTAATTTGCAGTATTATGCTTGATTAGCGATCGCGCTGTTGAAAATGTTTGAGTCACCAACTTGTTAAGCTCAAAGTAATTCTTGCACCCATCGGGGTTTAAATTTCCATAATCTTATGAGTGTTGGGCGATCGCCAACCTCCCCCGATCGGCTATCAAATCTTAATATTAAATTTAGGGTGACAAATTCTGATGAAAACTGTATTGATTGTGGAAGACGATCCGATTAATGCCCGTGTTTTTTCCAAAATTTTGACCAAGCGAGGGGGTTTGGATGTAAAGCACACGGAAAATGTAGAAGAAGTGATGGATATTGCTACCTCTGGAAAAGCTGACATTATTTTGATGGATGTTTCTCTCTCTCGCAGTGTTTATCAAGGTAAAGCAGTTGACGGCATTAAAATTACCCAAATGCTCAAGGCAAACCCTCAAACTGCGCAGCTACCAATTATCCTCGTTACGGCACACGTAATGGAAGGCGATCGCGAAAACTTTCTCAAGCTCAGTGGCGCTGATGGCTACATCTCAAAGCCAGTTGTTGACCATCAACAGTTTGTCGAGCAAATTCTGGCAATGCTATAAAAAACTAGCAACACCTGCTCTAATAAACTTTTAACTTAAGAAAGCTGATTTGCAACCCTATGTTACCCAGCTTGAGGCTGTTCTCAACCCTCTGTGTAGGGGCAAGGCACTGCCTTGCCTCTACTGCCCTATATCTTAATACAGACGTACTATATTTATCACAATTTATGATGATCAGAGCCTAATAAAAATACACCGCGAAGGGGCGATCGCGGTGTCATACCGTCTCCGGTTAAATACTTATAAGAGCAGGGGGGCAGGGGGGCAGGGGAGAAATCCTCTCTAGCCACTGGTTCCACTGGTTCCTCTAGCCCCAAGCCTCTAGCCTCTAGCCCCTCACATACTCGACATCACATCCCGTGCTGCTGCCAAAGTCCGGTCAATATCTTCTTCTGTGTGAGCCAAAGAGGTAAACCCAGCCTCAAACTGAGATGGAGCTAGATAGATACCGCGCTCTAACATACCACGATGAAAACGGCTGAACTTGGCTAAATCAGACTTTTTGGCATCCTCATAGTTATGAACAGGTCCAGCGGTAAAGAAGAAGCCAAACATAGCGCTAATTTGACCGCCACAAGCTGCATGACCAGTTTCTTTGGCAATTTGCAGCATCCCGTCGGCTAATTTCTTGGTAATGCGATCAAGAGATTCATAAGTACCAGGCTTTTGCAGTAATTCCAAGGTTTTAATTCCAGCAGTCATGGCAAGGGGATTACCAGAAAGCGTACCCGCTTGATAGACTGGTCCTGCTGGGGCAACCATCGACATAATATCCTGACGACCGCCATAAGCTCCTACTGGCAGACCACCACCGATAATCTTACCTAGTGTTGTCAAGTCAGGAGTGATGCTGAACCTTTCCTGAGCGCCACCATAGGCAATACGGAAACCAGTCATCACTTCGTCAAACACTAACAATGCCCCATGCTCTTGGGTAATTTCCCTCAAACCTTCCAAAAATCCAGCATCAGGGACAATGAAACCAGCATTTCCTACTACTGGTTCTAAAATTACTCCAGCAATTTGATCTGGGTTTTCCTCAAACAACGCTTTGACTGCTTCCAAGTCATTGTAAGGTGCACTCAGGGTGTTGCTAGTGGCAGATTTGGGAACACCAGGGGAGTCAGGTAAGCCCAAAGTGGCAACGCCAGAGCCAGCCTTAACCAAGAACATATCAGCATGACCGTGATAACAGCCTTCAAACTTGATGATTTTATCTCGTCCGGTAAAGGCGCGCATCAAGCGTAGTACTGCCATACAAGCTTCAGTACCAGAGTTAACAAATCTTACCATTTCAATACTGGGAACGGCATCTATAACCATTTCTGCCAGTACGTTTTCCAAGGCACAGGGCGCACCAAAGCTAGTGCCTTTTTCTAGGGCTTCATGCAATGCACCAATCACGTCTGGATGAGCATGACCACAAATGGCAGGTCCCCAAGTGCCTACGTAGTCAATGTATTGGTTGCCATCTACATCCCAGATGTACGCGCCTTTGACTCGATCAAAAACGATCGGTTGTCCTCCCACAGATTTAAAAGCTCGGACTGGAGAACTGACTCCACCAGGCATTAGTTTCTGTGCTGCGGTGAAAATTTCTTCTGATTTGGTGGTTTTAATCGTGGTATTAACCAAGGTTTTCTCCTAAGTTGGAAGTCTAAAGATCTATCTTTTGACTGTTGTGTACTGTGTTTAGAACTTCTATTTTCAAGGAATTAGTGCAGCATTGGAAAAATAAAATTATGTTATATCAAACTAATCAAGATTTACCTTTAGAAATTCGCAATCGCCATGAGGAAGCAGCGCAGGATTTATACAGAGCTGCCTACAATTCGGCAATTCAGTGGTACGGGGAAGCAGCTAAGGCGCATAAAGTCGCTCTGAGTGCTGTAAAAATTCATTGTGCCAGAACAGGGGCTGTATTGGTTTAAGCTAAAACATTTTGGTTAGGCGATCGCCCCTGTTAAGACGAGAAAAAACCAGCTGACACATTCTCAATGGTATCTTGAATTGATAGGTTATTGCCATTCGTGTCAGCTGGTATGTCATCTACTTTTGAATTGAACTCATTCCACCAAGCTATTCCTATAGCACAAATTCGCTACGATGAGCGGGGATTAGTGCCTGCAATTGTGCAAGATTATTTGGATGGCACGGTTCTGATGTTAGCGTGGATGAATCAAGAGTCGCTGCAAAAGACTTTGGAGACAGGGGAAACCTGGTTTTGGAGCCGTTCTCGCGCGCAGTTGTGGCACAAAGGAGCCACTTCAGGACATATTCAAAAAGTGCAAAGTATCCGCTATGACTGCGATAGTGATGCCCTCCTGGTGGGAGTGGAACAGGTGGGTGATATTGCCTGTCACACTGGTGAGCCTAGTTGTTTTCATCAGGTAGATGGCTCAGTTGTACCGCCCCCAGCAGATACATTGAGTCAATTATTTGAGACTGTGCGCGATCGCCGCGACAATCCAACTCAAGGCTCTTATACGTGCCAGCTATTGGCTGGGGGAGACAACAAGATTTTGAAAAAACTGGGCGAGGAAACCGCCGAGGTAGTCATGGCTTGTAAAGATGATGAACCAGAGGCGATCGCATCTGAAGTTGCTGATTTGCTATATCACACTTTGGTAGCATTAGCTCACCATCGAGTTGATTTGAAAGATGTATATCGGAAGTTGCAAGAACGTCGTAAATAGTGGCGAGTTGTAATTGGTAGTTGGTAGTTGGTAGTTGGTAAAAGGGGAAAAGGAGTCAGGACTCAGGACTCTGGAGTCAGAAGACAGAAGACAGGAGACAGAATATTTAATCTTCATTTCCCACTCCCCCACTCTCCCCCTCTCCCCCTTGCCCCCTAATCCCCACAACGCGAGTGAAGAGCGAGTTCCCCCTCTCCCCCTCTCCCTACTCCCTACTCCCTACTCCCTAGACTTGTAGCATTCGATGTAAATATTGCAAAATCGCAATCGTTACAACTACACTGCAAGCTAAGCCTAGCCAAAAACTGTCTGCTACTAGAGGCGACTGATCTAACGCCCAACCTCCCAAAGGTGGACCAATGAAATATCCAACCGCCCAGCATAGGGAACTCAGGGAAAAATAAATCCCACGTTGAGATTCGGGTGCTAAGTCTGTAACTAGGGAGGAAGCAGAGGGTGTGTAGGAGACGATCGCAATTGCAAATAATCCTAAACTCAAAACCGCACAAACTACCTGACCTGATGAAATAATGCCTGTAACCCAAATACAGATGAAGCCTAATGCCCATACCAAAGCAGACACGGTTAGAGCTTGGGCATGAGTAAAGCGTCTTAAAATACGGGCAACGGGTAGCTGACAGAGGATAGCTAGGGCAAGATGCCAAGCGAATAGCGCACTAATATTTGATTCGGTAAATCCTTTCCCATTTCCTACTGGCACAAAGTTTTTGAGGTAGAGGGGTAGGGTGCTTTGCAGTTGAGAAACATAGGTAGTGAAGATGATATTAACTACCAGGTAGACGAGAAAACGGCGATCGCTCAGTGCTGTTGCCCAACGTTGTGGTAGAAAGCTTGATTTATTCGCTAACGGTCGATAAGTTTCTTTGATAGCAAAGTAAACCACCGCCAAGAATACCACAAAAGAAATTGCATCAATTACAAATAGCGCTCGATAAGCTCCGGTTGTGCCAATCAAAGCCCCGCCTAAAACAATTCCCATCCCCATCCCAAGATTATCTGCTAGTCGGGTGATTGCGTAAGCCTCCCCGCGTTGCTCAGGTGGAGTCAAATCTGCTACTAATGCCTCATTTGGAGGCCAGTATAAACCTTGCCCTAATCCCATTAACAAGTTACCAATAACTAGGGTAGGAAAATTGATCGTTGTAGCTAAAACCAGAGAAGCGATCGCGGCAATAGCAGATGAAAGTAACAGCGTCCGTCGCCGCCCCCACTGGGGAGAATCAGAAAACGAACCGCCTAAAATTCTCCCCAACACCCCAGAAATCGAAGCACTGCCTAAAGCTAAACCTACGGCTGTGGAAGAAAAACCTAACTGATTAACAAAAAAGATGGGAGCGTAAAACAGAGTAAATCCAGTGCCTACTTCCGTGAGTAATCGACCGATCACCAGAATCCATACTTGGGGGTTCAGCTGAGGCAACCGGAATCTTTGTCTAGATTTGCTGAAATTCATTCAATCTTTAAGTATAAAGGCTATTTTAACGTAATTAAAGTAACCCCTTCGGGAAATATAAGTACAGATTGATAGTTGCGCGAGTTATAGAAACTACTAAATCTTATTTTCTATTACCTATATGAATATATCCCTCTTAATACTAGGAGTAGTCATCCTCCTAAGTACTCTCCTATTCGGGCTAATCTTTATTTACTTGGGTAATGCTAATCAAGGAGTAAATAGGGCGCGAGGAAAGCAAAAGAAAAGATCCCCCTTAAAGACTAAGCGCCTTGATAACAGGAGTTCAAATAGGGTAAAGTTTAAACCGAGTTATGTTAACGACAACAGTGAAATAAGGATAGAGCAGGTTAGCCGACCGTTGCAAAACAAACTCCTGCTGCTTTTGAATGGCGATCGCAACACAGCCAACAGACTGCTTAATTTAGCAAAAACCCGCAATCCCCAAAAGTCAGTTCAATGGTGTGCCGAGAAAGTAATTTTTGACTTGCAGCGCGATCGCGGTAGGTATTAATACTATAGATTTTAGATTTTAGATTGGGAAAGCTACATCACTAGCAAGTTAGAAAAATCCAAATGTTGGGATAGAAATATCTAACTAAGTATTTTTTAGTAAAAACGATGTTAAATACATTACTTATACCGTTTCTCCATAAACTTGCACTTTTTACGATCTCCCAAACCCCCTTTATAAGGGGGCTAGGGGGATCGCTCTTTGTGTCATCATCTAGGAAAATTGGTATTACTTGGGAAATATAAATAGTAGGAATTATTGAAAAAATTATCGCTCGTCACACAAGTAAATTATGAATGCAACAGAAACAGCTAAAAATACTGAGTATTTTTTAAGCCAAGGATTGAATAAGGCTATAGAAGGAGACTTTAAGGGAGCGATCGCCCACTTCGATCAAGCAGTACAGGTTAATCCTCACAACGCTGATGCTTACCACAACCGAGGGCTTGCTCGCTTTAAAATTGGAGAAACTCACAAAGCTATAGAAGACTTCACTCAAGCACTGCGACTCAATCCCAATTATACGGAAGCTTATGTAGGTCGAGGTAACGCTTATCGTCAATTACAAGATTACCTGGGAGCCATCATCGATTATACTTATCTAGTGCGGCTTAATTCAAAAGACGCTAAAGCTTACTACAATCGTGGGTTTGTCTACTCACGAGTGGGAGAAAAGCAAAAAGCCATAGAGGACTATCAAACAGCTGTCAAACTCTTTTATGAACGAGGGGATGATGTCAACAGTAGACGTGCTTGGGAAAATCTCAAACAGCTTCAGCTATTAATTCCTATTAAAAGTCAAGAAAATACTACATCTACTCATTTTAGTTCAAAGCATAGCTGTAAAAGTCAAAAAAGTAAACACGGATTTGACTGTGCTAGCCAAAATCTTCTATTTAAACTGATAGGAATATTGCAAGGCGATCGCGAAGGGGCTATGCGATTGATTTCTCAAGCCAAAATGAAAAATCCTGACAAGTCAGTTGATTGGTGTGTTGAGAAAGTAATTTATGATTTGGAGCGCGATCGCAGCAGGTAAACGTCAGTTTGGCATTAGCTTGCTTGACTATTCAACCAATCTGTTAAATCTGTTGCACCAGAAAAATCTAACAGTGCTTCCGCTAAATCTTCTAGCTGAGCGATAGATAACTGGCGCAGACGCTCTTGTACTTCAGGGTCAACACTACCAATACGACGGGTAAGCAAGCGTAGAACCACTGCTAACTCTCCTTCCTGCTTGCCTTGTTGTAACCCCTGTTGTAACCCCTTTTGAAGAATATCTTGATAAATTACAGATTCACGCATAATTTCCTCTCTAAAAAGTTGTCGAATCAAATTCTTCTCAAACCGCAAACCTGCTAGCATCTGTACACACGCCGATACATTCTGCTGCTGATTGGTTGATTCAATATTAGCTACTTGTGTTGCTACTGGCTCTAATAAACCTCTAGGTGAACCTGTCTGTGCTAAAGGAGCTAACGGTAGTAGAGCAGAATCTGCTAGAAGTGGCTCTGGCTCTTGTTCCCACATCCGAATAACTCGATATCGATGCCGAGTATTAACCGCTACAAATTGCTCAACAAATGCAGACTCTGAGGTTGTGTACTTTAAAAAAATAACTACTTGCTCAACCGGACAGCGATACTGCCGATGCAGCCTTACCCAATAATCTAGCATCCTTAAAGGCATAGGCGGATCTGTTGGGGGCAGTGTTTGAAACTCTAGGTGTAAGATTTGGTTGGAGGTTTGCAATAAAGTGACAGAATCAGCACGTATTGGTTCTACGCTAAGCTCTGTCTTGAGTACTTGAATTTCCCCAGACTCGGCTGAAAATAGCCAGCGGACAAAATTGCTGGGATATCGTTCAGCTAGGTATTTGCAAATGTTGTCGTAAGTCAATTGATATTGTTGTCTGTTTTCCTGTCAAATTATTAACTAAAAGTCGTGACACCATTTCTCTTCGTAACCGATCTCGATAATACCCTCGTGGGTGATGACCAAGCCTTGGTAGAACTAAATCAAAGATTAAGTCAGCATCGCCAAGAATATGGGACTAAAATTGTTTATGCGACTGGGCGATCGCTCGCTCTTTATCGAGAACTGCAAGCACAAAAGCAGTTGTTGCAACCTGATGCTTTGGTTGCAGCAGTAGGTACAGAAATTTACCTCAATGGTAGTGAAAATCCTGATCCTGCATGGTCAGAAAAGCTCACTCAAGGATGGAACCGAGACTTGATTGTAGCTACAACCGCTCATTTTGCCGATCTCGTTCCCCAACCCGAAACAGAACAGCGTCCTTTCAAAGTAAGTTTTTTCTTGACAGAGGCGATCGCACAGGAAGTTCTGCCAGAACTAGAGTTGAGGTTGCAAAAACAGGGTTTAGATGTCAAGCTGATCTACAGTACAGGTCAAGATCTGGATATTTTACCCCGCCATAGCGATAAAGGTTTAGCAGTGGAATTTCTACGCCAACAGTGGGGAATTGCACCAGAGCAAACAGTTGTGTGTGGTGACTCTGGTAATGATATTGCATTGTTTGCCTCTGGCTCGTCGCGGGGTATTATTGTCGGCAATGCTAGTTCTGAGCTACTCCAATGGCATAATGCTAATCAGGTAGATTACCATTACCTGGCTGGGGCGGATTGTGCTGGTGGTATTCTAGAAGGCTTGAAACATTTCGGTTTTTTAGGATGATTAGCTTTCTTAAAGGCACAGTCGCCACTATTCAAAAAAGCAGCAATCGCGTCATTCTTACCCTAGAAGTTAATTCCTGCGGCTTAGAAATGCAAATTTCTGGTCGTCTAGCGGCTGGGTTATCAGCAGGTGAACAAGTGCAGGTTTTCACTCATTTGCAAATTCGGGAAGAAGTGCCACAATTGTATGGATTTGGAACGCTGGCTGAGCGAGATTTATTTCGCCAGTTAATCAGTGTGAGTGGAATTGGTGCAGCAGGTGCGATCGCTCTATTGGATACTCTGGAATTACCAGAACTTGTGCAGGCGATCGTCAGCGGTAATACTCAACTGCTAGTACAAGCTCCTGGTGTGGGTGGTAAGACAGCCGAGCGCATCTGTCTGGAACTGAAAAATAAGTTGGTTTCTTGGAGCCACACCTTCGGATTAGCCGCAGCTACTGCATCTGTAGCGCTTCCACCGTCCATATTAGAAGAAGTGCAAATGGCATTACTGGCGGTAGGGTATACACCGAATGAAATCGCTCAAGCACT
Source organism: uncultured Chroococcidiopsis sp. (assembly GCA_964248365.1). GTDB lineage: Bacteria > Cyanobacteriota > Cyanobacteriia > Cyanobacteriales > Chroococcidiopsidaceae > Chroococcidiopsis. The sequence goes on from CAXTYC010000008.1 coordinate 96,096, forward strand.
TACTAGCATTAGTCAAAACGCTCTGGTTGGCAAAAACGCTGCTTCAGAAGATTGGATTAGACAAGCGATCGCCTGGCTTAGCAGTCAATAATTTCTCCCCCTACTACATCAACAGGTACTCCTTCCTGGCTTGAGAGTATCTGATCTGGTTCCTTACTTGAACCATATAAGTGGGCAAATCTTCTCATTAGCCACATTGTTTCATGATTGTTCGTTTTACTTAAATTGACTATACGGTCTATATTTCTTTGGGCTAGTTTACGTAAATAAGGCAAATCTTCAAATAGTGTCAAACTAGAGGCGAAATGCAAGATTAATTTCAGTAACGGCTTGGGCCACTTCAGATTACTGTAAATATCTATAAATAACTTATGTTCATTGTTATTTATAGGAAAGGCATTGAATAATACAGTTATATGTTTGTTGTTATAAACCGGAATAACTAATTCAACAGTATAGGGAGTATGCAATATTAATTGCACTTCAACCGTTGGTTTCCTCCAAATTCTAAGAGGATTGATCGGCGAATCTAAAACTGTTTGAAACTTAATTATCCCACCGCTTGTTGTAGGCTGAAAATTGCTGACTTTGATTACTCTTAGATTGTTGAGACTAAAAGCGTGAATTGTTTCTAAATGTTTTAAGTTCAAGAGATGATAGATTTGGCAGAGATAGGGAAAAGGCAAAATATATTCCTGCCTAATCATATGTTGCTCTTGCAACTGAAGCATTCTATTTGCAACTATTCCTTTATATACTTCAAGCTGGTAAGGTTCTACATCGAATTGGTAGCTTGTTGTACCTTCGTCTGCACTATTCAAGCTCAGTTCTGGCTTTAAATAAATCCAACTCAAAAAGAAGAAACTCGCCGTAAATAGTTGTACAAGTTCTAGGGTAGATAAATAGCCATCAGCAAATGAAGCAAGTGTTCTATCGGTAATTCCAAACAACCAAGATGGAAGCCCAAAGAACCAAATACCATTTCTTAAATTGTATACAAACAGAGAAATTTCTCTAGTTTGTTCGTTTTTTATGACTTCACAGTCATTAATTGCAAATATATCGTTAGACATAGAAATTAGTAATTGTTCGCTTACTTGTACTTGCACAAGTCATCATCCAAGTTACCAAACGTTAAATCTGATTGACTTAGAAGTTTATTTGTGCATAAAGCTAAGGTAACAATTATAACTTTTCTTGCCTTCTACCACAAGTAGGGGCTGACCTTCTATCCAAATGATGAGGTACTGGCTCTAGGTAAAGCTCAATGTATTTTTATATACAAATAGACAAGTTTATTCAAACACTCTGGCACTTACTCACTAGCATTTGGGTTTACATTTCGTCTAATTCGAGAAAGCGATACCTACGGCTGCTGATTTGTGTGCAGTAAAAAATCAGTCTTAAGACATATTTTTTAAGAAAGGCATTGTGCAATATTTTGACGTATGCCACCCATGCCCACCTTACTTTTTGATCGAGTAGGGTGCGTTAATAACGCACCCTAATATTTGATTATTTAAAATTATCTTTTTGATTACTCTATAAATTAATTACCAGGCTGAGTCTGGTAACGAAAGCTGCTCTTTTAATTACCTAAATATCAGATATTCAACCGAAAAATTTAGAGATTTCACAACCTGTACAACACTAGGAATAGTATTTTGTGTAAAATTACACCCCAAGATTGATTTTCAAAAAGAAGTAGATAACCGGACAATACAGATATACGCATTTTCTACTTAACTAACTTATATGGCAGCTTTAATTGAGTTTAATTTATTTGCCCCTTATAACAAAGGAGCAAAATTAATTGGATCTTTTTCTAACTGGGAAGAAATCCCAATGGAAAAAGGTAAAGATGGTTATTTTCGGACTAAAGTTGAACTGGAAGATGGCGTTTATCAATATAAATTCCGTGTTCAATCAAAATCTTGGTTCTTTGAACCAGACCAATGGGTAGACGTTGTAGATCCCTATGCAACAGACATTGATAACCCTACTCAAAATGGCGTAGTGCGGATCAAAGATGGTGAAAGAATTGTCGATACTTATGTTTGGCAACATGATGACAAACCATTGCCACCAGACAACGAATTAGTGATATATGAACTGCACGTAGGTGACTTCTCTGGTGGTGAAGACGATCCAGATGGTCATGGTAAATATAAAGATGCTGTCGCAAAATTAGATTACTTGTGCGAACTGGGTATCAATGCAATTGAATTGATGCCAGTAAAAGAATATCCAGGCGATTATAGTTGGGGATATAACCCGCGCTATTTTTTTGCAACTGAATCTAGTTATGGCACAACTGAAGAGTTAAAAAATTTAATAGATGAATGCCATGCTAGAGGCATTCGCGTGATTATGGACGGAATTTATAATCATTCAGAAGCATCTAGTCCACTCACGCAGATTGACCATGACTACTGGTATCACCATTCTCCACGCGATCCTGATAATAACTGGGGACCAGAGTTTAACTATGAATTCTACGACGAAAATTTGAAGACATTCCCAGCACGGCGTTTTATTGGTGATACTGTTCGCTTCTGGATTCAAGAATATCACATTGACGGTATTCGCTTCGACGCTGCACGGCAAATAGCTAACTACGACTTCATGCACTGGATAGTTCAGGAAGCGAAAAACACTGCCAGTATGAAGCCTTTCTATACCATTGCCGAATATATTCCTGAGACACCTAGCATCACCAATGCAGACGGTCCTATGGATGGTTGCTGGCACGAGAGTTTCTATCACTGCATTCGAGAACATATATGTGGTGACACTTTCGATTTAGAACGTCTCAAAAATGTCATCGACTGTAAGCGTCAAGGCTTCATGGGTGCAACTAATGTGGTCAATTACCTAACAAATCATGACCACAATCATCTTATGGTAGAGTTGGGCGATCGCGGTATTTTTGACGAAGAAGCCTTCAGACGCATTAAATTGGGTGCTGCCATCCTAATGACGGCAGTTGGTGTACCCTTAATATGGATGGGTGAAGAGTTTGGCGAATACAGACGCAAAACATCTGATTCATCTAAAATTGATTGGAAATTGCTAGGCAACAACTTAAATCACGGCTTGCTTGAATACTACAAAGGTTTGGTTAACCTGCGTGAACACAATCATGCCCTTTATACAGAAAACATTGACTTCATCCATGAAAATCCAGAAGCCAAAGTACTAGCATACAGCCGTTGGAATGATCAAGGTTCCCGAATCGTTGTCGTGGCAAATTTCTCAGATAATTTCCTAGCTGGATATCTAGTTCCTAATTTCCCCGCACATGGTATCTGGCACGAGTGGACAGGTAATTATAACGTCGAATCTGGGGAACACGACATTATGCTTGACCTAGGTCCTCACGAAGCCAAAGTCTTTGTTTGGCAGTAAAGACAGAGTGTAAGGTGGGCAATGTGGAGATGATGGCATCATGATTGATATTGGTTTTCACCAATAGACATATTGTAAGGTGGGCAATGCCCACCCTACTATTTTGGTTTTTCCATCCGAAACAGGAAAATCATCAAGGCAACTACTCCCACCTGGAGGGCAAAGTTAGGTAGGGCGCTAGCTACTTCACGTCCGGCGGCTAACTGGGTTAAGAAAATGAATGCGCCAATAAAACCAGAGGCTCCGAAAGCAACATAGACAAATTTTCTTAGTCCCTGGTAAGGGGCTGCTGCTTCTGCTTTCAATCGGGCATATTGTTCAGGTGTGAAACGCTTATCGCTGCGATTTTTTGAATTTTGCTTTATCATAGAACTCTTAGATGGTATGATTATAGATTGGCAGTGCCGATGTGGCTCAGTGGTAGAGCAATTGATTCGTAATCAATAGGTCGCGGGTTCAAATCCCGCCATCGGCTTTTTCAAAACCGTTACTGGGTCTAGACTTTTAAGTATTGCTCAATTTAGCAGGGAGTAGGGAGTAGGAAAAGACAGCGAGGCAACAATTGATTCATAGTAAATTGAGTTGTCCTAATCTATTTACTCACTGCTATATTTCTAGTTCCCCCGCTGAGGCTCTAGCGAGGTCAACTCGTTACCCAGCTAGTGCCTGGTAACGAGTATTTGGATGCAGAGCATCGGGCAGATGGAATTACAAAATTGTCGGGATTTCCTTCAAATAAACTCGACTAAAGGGTTCAGTCGCTCCCAATTCGTACTGTTCGATCAAACCCTCGCGGCGAATTGAAGCATTATGTCCCTGCTTAATTACGACGGTAGAGCGATCGAAAATGTCCCGCGCTAGCATCATTTCGTTCTCTGTGGGATGATCTAGAACTACCATATTGCTACCGTAGTAAAACATCCCCTGCTGTTCCAGAACATCTTCCCTGTATTCGACAATTAATAAATCAAGTTTAGGATTACGCAGTAAGTTTTGCACATTGGTGTTGTAATCCTTCTTCATCACTTTCTGTGAGCGGTTGAGAAATACTGCATCACGACAAACAGCACCAATTGTCCAGTGGGGATGCTGGAAAAGAATTTGGTCAATTGTTTCTTCGAGTTCTTCAACTGAGACTCGGTTGAAAGTAATAATTGGTATCCTTGCTTGTTCCCCTGAATCAAAAAAGGTTTCTAAGATCCGCGCAGGTACATCAACGCTTTCACCAACAGCAGGATTAAGATGCATAAAAATGCCTGGAGCGGCATTAATTTCAAGGATACTAAAGTTACCAGATTTCCATGATGTTGCCAGGTCTGGGGCAATTACATCAATTCCCAGGCAAGTAAGACGAAAATGTTGAGCAATGTCTTGCGCCAAGATAATGTTATCAGGATGAACTGTCGGCGTTGCATCTATACTCACTCCGCCAGCAGAAAGATTGGCTACTTTGCGTAGATACACAGTACGCCCCTCTTCCAGTACGCTGTCTAATGACAAGCCTTGTTCTTCTAGATACATATCCATTGCTTCGTCCACCTGGATCTTACTCAGCGGCGAAGTTGGTGTATCCATTCGAGCTGGTAAGCGGTTTTCGCGCTTGATCAGATCAGCTATAGCACTTTTTCCATCTCCTACAACCGATGCTGGACGGCGTTGGGTAGCAGCAACAAATCTGCCATTGACACATAACAAGCGAAAATCTGATCCAGAAATACTTTTCTCAACAATTATCCGCGTTGGTTGATCCTCTGGAATTGCTTTGACAGCTCGATTAAAAGCAGATTTTAGTTCCTCTGCGTCTTGCACATCAGCTGTCACTCCGATGCCTTTGTGTCCTTCCACTGGCTTAACTGCTACAGGATAACCAATGTCTCTTGCTACATCCAAAGCTCCTTCCCTGGTGGTCACAATATCACCTTGAGGTACTGGAAAGCCAAGGGTATTCAAAAAAGCCTTGCAGTCATCCTTGCGGGTAGTAAAATCTGAATCGAGATGACTATCGCCATCAAACGTTGTCGCTACACCACGAACTTGTTTTCTCCCGTAGCCGTATTGCATTAGTCCTTCATCCCACAAATAAAAGGCTGGGATACCTTTTTGGTAGGCTGTGCGTAACAAAGCATAGACTGTGGGACCGCCATAAACCGATTTGCGAAATAAGTTCTGAAGGTGCTTGATCTGCTCATCCAAGGCGATATCAGAGTCTTGGGTAAGAGATTCAAACCAGTCCCAAACTAGGTAAACTATTCCCCGACTTGTCCGTTCGTGGATTGATTCAAAGCTAATTCTGACAAAATCTGGATAAGGTTTTACACTCCAACGGTGGAAGTGCAAACCCATGTCCAGCTTGCCTACTTCTGATACTGTACGCGCAAATAAATCGGCATGGGTAGAGTATTTTTCATCGCGGATATGAGGATAGCGATCGCCAATCTTCTCTATATATTCGTCGATGGGCAGAGGCTGCCTATACCCAGTTAGAGAAAAATCAAATGTACAAGCCGCCGTCTCTAAATAGGGGTTTGGACCAATGTAATGTCTGAAGTTGAATATATCGAATACATCGGTTTTTCTAGCGTTAACGCGAACGACATCGGTGCTTGTGTCAATAACCATTAATTCTCTCCGTTTGGCGAAAACTTGCTAAAAATTCAGGGCAGCTGTTGAGTCGATCCTAACTTAGCAATTTCTCTGTGCCAGGAAACGTCTTGAAAGCTCGACAATCATCTATTCGATGTACGGATTTTAGTATAGACGCAAGAGAGCAAAACATCTCAATGGCAATTTAATTTGTTGCTCAAATAAGAAAAATTATAAAAAATCATATTTTATGACTAATGTATCTTGACAAATTTATAATTATCAGTTTAGTAAGCGTATTCACACTTAATTAAGTATTATGACCTATTAAATTAGATAGACATATTAACTGTATTACAAAATACAACTTTGGAAGGGTGGCAATAGGCGGGCAAGTTTCATATAAATAAAGAATAAAAAACTTTTGGGATCAGCAGCATATGAATGGCACAATAGCTGATTTGAGACATGAAATTCGGCAACTTGCTGAAGAAGCTTTTCACCGGAAACTTATTTCCGGCTATGGCGATGGTCAAAATAACAACGAGTTTCAGGTTGTTTACAACGGCAAACCAAGGCATCTTTCCCTACAAGAGGCATACTCCTTCTTAAATAAGTTGCTCAAGTAGCCAAATTGTAAATAGGTAACAAAATTGGAGTATGCTTATGTTTTGAGGAAAACATTGCTCAAAACATAATTAATACTTCCCTAAAAAAAGCTTCTGATCTATCCCTTGGATTAGGGGTATTTTTTTGACTATACATTATTGAAAAATGCGAAAGTTAGTTAGCAAAAATCACCGTAAAGGATTTATTTAATACCAGCAAACATCTTTACTATACTTATTTTTATATTTCTGTATTAAGATCTACCGAATGGATGTTTTGACCAGCCCAATTATGATGTTTTATTGAAATTGACAGTTTTACTAACTAAAAGCAATAGCAATATACTTATGAGTGAACCACAAGGGCAACTGATGATTATTGGCGGTGCTGAAGACAAGCAGGGAGATTGCCAAATCCTACGGGAATTTGTTCGACGCGCTGGGGGAACCAAGGCTCGAATTGTCGTCATGACAGCAGCAACAAGCTTGCCTGAAGAAGTGGGTGATAACTATATCAGAGTGTTTGAGCGACTCGGAGCTGAGGATGTTCGAGTCGTTGATACCAAAGAGCGGAGAGATTCAGAAGATTCCAGAGCCATAGAAGCAGTTGAGCAAGCTACTGGCGTATTTTTTACAGGGGGAGATCAAGCTCAAATCATCAGAGCAATGAAGGATACCCCGCTTGATGAAGCTATTCACAGGCGTTATCAAGAAGGCATCATAGTGGGAGGCACAAGCGCAGGAGCTGCTATGATGCCAGATATCATGATCGTTGAAGGCGACTCCGAGACGAATCCTCGGTTTGACGTTGTAGATATGGGTCCTGGTATGGGCTTTTTACCTGGGATAGTAATTGACCAGCATTTCTCACAGCGCGGACGTTTGGGACGCTTAGTTGCAGCTTTGGCACAGCAACCTGCTGTTTTAGGATTCGGTATTGACGAGAATACCGCTATCCTAGTGAGAAATAACCAATTTGAAGTGATTGGTGCAGGTGCTGTCACCGTTGTGGATGAGTCAACGGTTACATATAGCAATGCTGATGAAATCTTAAAGGATGAGCCTTTGGCATTTTGCGGAGCAAGGCTTCATATTTTGCCCAATGGTTACAAATTTGACATGAAAACCCGCAAGCCTATCATAAATAATGGCACTGTACTAGCTGGTCAAGCAAGCGCCTAATTTTTAGTAGCGTCAGCTAGACTTCAATAAATCTATAAATGTCTATATCCCTCCTAAGCCTTGATTGCAAACCTGTGCTAGGCAACCAGAAAGGTGAATTAAAGGAGGGATTTAATTTATATATAGTTTGTGTGTTAATTAAGTAAATTTTAACAGGTGCGTCTGAAAAAAGTCGAAAGTAGTTAATGATACTTCCGTCTAGTTTCATTTCGTTTATTGTTTTAATTAACTTGCAGTCAAAAAAGTAGCAGCGATCGCTTGCCAAAATCCAAAACGACCCAGATTTTATCCTGAGCCGCTGTTTAAGTGTGGGTACGATGCGATCGCATCGGGAGAAGAAGTGCGATCGCTTACATTTTATCTGTGTGAGGATGTATCAGAGTGAATTCCAGTTCTAAGTGCTTCAACTCATGGTCTGCTGCTCTTTTTTATGCAGTAATAACCTGCACTTGAGACTTAATAACTTCCTTCACACTATCTTTAATTATTGACCGCTGCCACCACTTGTGCCGCCACTGCCGCCAGCAGATCCAGATCCGCCAGAACTGCCACCGCCGCCCATTGATCCACCATTCATGCCGCCACTGCCGCTCGGTTTATTAGCGCCTCCTGTAGGACTACCAGGGTTGGTGGTTGTGCCGCTAATTCCGTTATTGGTCGAACTGCCGCTAGTTCCGGTGCGGTGCTTTTTAGTGCCGCTGTGATGTTTCTTAGTACCAGTTGAGCTGCTCGTACCAGTTCTGGTTGTACCAGTTCCGGTTGTACCAGTTGAGCTTGTACCACTTCCGGTTGTACCAGTTGAGCTTGTACCACTTCCGGTTGTACCAGTTGAGCCTGTACCAGTTGAGCTTGTACCACTTCCGGTTGTACCACTTCCGGTTGTACCAGTTGGGTCGCTCGTACCCATTCCGCCTGTACCACTTCCGCCTGTACCAGTTCCGGTTGTACCACTTCCGCTTGTGGACGAACCGCTACCCATTGAACCACCGCTACCCGATGACCCACTTCCACTGGAGGACTGAGCAATCAAAAGCTTAGAATTTGTATTGGGCTGTGCCAATACAGGGAGACTAAGTAAAGCACTAGCGCCTGCAACTCCTGCTAGGCAAGCAAGCTTTTTGAGCAAATTTTTATTATTGTGTCCGCTCATTAGATATCTCCTCACTAGTCATACTAAAAGATTTGGGGCTTTTGCACGCATCAGATCAAAATTGGACAAAGTGTTAGTTACAACCAAAAAAAGAACTGACTAAGCGTATTGTTGAACTTGCTATTCAAGCCCACCGTTTAAAACCTAACTCGCTTGAGTTTCTTACTCGTCTGCCAAAAGACGTATTTCGCCACAAGCAATCATCCCATAGCAGCTAGGATATTGGCAACAGTTAAACCTAAGAAAGTTGTTTTATATTTCTTTGCCAAGAAATAAATAAGACGTTTGCTTTTCCTACCTCAATTAGAGGCTAGACAAAGCAATAATGTTATCTACAAAGCTATTAATTAACCTTTAAAAGAAGATAGCACTGCCTAAACCAAAGGGCTTGACAGCGATAAAAAGTCTAATTTGATTCTAACAGATTCTTCCAAATTTGAGTAGTAAGTTGTTAGCTCTAATTGCAAATTTGTGTAATTTTATTTATTTCTTAAGATAGAAGACGAGCTTCCCCATTCATGAAATAATACGGCAAATTTGTTTGTGATTTAGTCTTTTTAATGAGGGAAAATGGCTGCTATTGAATTCGATTTGTTTGCTCCTAACAACAAAGCTGCTACGTTAATTGGCTCTTTTTCTGAAGGTCAAGAAATTCCAATGGAAAAAGGTGAAGATGGTTATTTTCGGACAAAAGTATCGTTAGAAGATGGGGTATATCAATATAAATTTCGCATTCAAACCAAAAGTCCAAATTTTGAATCAGACCAATGGGTGGATGTAGTCGATCCTTACGCTACAGATGTTGATGACGAGAAGCAGATCGGTATAGTACGAGTTAAAGATGGTAAAAAAGTTGTTGATGCTTATGTTTGGCAACATGACGATACACCGTTGCCACAAAATCATGAATTAGTAATATATGAAATGCACGTTGCAGATTTTACTGGTGGGGAAGTCGATCAGTACAGACGAGGAAAATATGTAGATGCAATAGAAAAGTTAGATTATTTGAAGGAATTGGGAATTAATGCGATCGAGTTGATGCCAGTTAATGAATATCCTGGTGATTATAGTTGGGGATATAAAGTACGACACTTTTTTGCCACAGAATCCAGCTATGGTTCAACAGAAGATTTGAAGCGGTTTATTGACGAGTGTCATGGTAGAGGCATTCGCGTCATCATAGACGGAATTTATAATCACACTGATGAAGAATGCCCGTTAATGTTGATTGACCGAAATTACTGGTATTACAAGTATATGCACTATCCCGAAGATCCCCAGAACTACTGGGGACCAGAGTTTAATTACGATAATTATGATGAAAAATTAGATGTTAAGCCAGCGTGGAAATATGTTGGAGATGTGGTAAAATATTGGGTGGAAGAGTTTCATATTGATGGTATTCGCTTTGATGCAGTGCGCCAATTAGCGAATGATGAATTTCTAGAGTGGGTTGCCCAACAAGCGAAAAAAAATACTGCACCTAAACCGTTTTACAACATTGCCGAACATATTCCAGATACAAGCAAAATTACGGCTCCAGAAGGACCATTGGATGCTTGCTGGCATGAAAGTTTTCGCTACTTTGTAGTTCCCCATATTTGTGGGGAAACATTTGAATTAGAAAGACTTAAGGAGGTTTTAGATCCTAAACGGCAAGGGTATGCAACTGCTATAAATGTAGTAAATTATTTGTCAACTCACGATCGCGAACACTTGTTTAGAGAGTTAGGTGATCGCGGCATTTTTGGCGAAGCAGCATTTCGACGCGCCAAGTTAGCAGCTGTTATGTTAATGACAGCTATGGGTGTACCGATGCTGTGGATGGGAGAAGAGTTTGGCGAACACAAGCGTAAAAGTGAAACCGTAACTCAGCCCAAGAAAATAGCATGGGCTTTGTTGGAAAGACCAGAAAATCATGATTTATTTGAGCATTACAAAAGCTTGATCGCCCTACGTAAAAAATCTCCCGCGCTGCAAAGCGACAACATTGAGTTTTTTCACGAAAATCCAAATAACAAAGTGTTTGCCTTCGTGCGCTGGAACGATATGGGCGATCGCGTTGTTGTCATTGCCAATTTCTTCGCTCAAACCCTGAATGGCTATCAAGTTCCTCACTTTCCAGCTGCTGGTAAATGGCTTGATTGGCTGAGTAAATCCGAAATCGAGGCAACACAAGATAGACTAGCGATCGACCTACCAGAGTATGAAGCCAAGGTATTAGTTTACATAGCTTAGGGGCTAGAGGCGAGAGGCTAGAATTACTCCCCCTCTCCCCCTTGCCCCCTTATCCCCAGAGGGGAAGATCGAGTTCCTCCTCTCCCACTCCTCCCCTCCCCCAAACAGGCTGTGATAGAATGAAAAACTGCTGCATTTTAGAGAAAAAATAGAGTAAATCATGGCACTGACGCAACAGCGCAAACAAGAGCTAATTTCTGAATACCAAGTTCACGATACCGATACAGGCTCCTCAGAAGTCCAAATCGCCATGCTCACCGAGCGGATCAATCGGCTGAGCGAACACCTCAGAGGCAATCAAAAAGACTTTTCTTCTCGGCGCGGATTGTTGAAGCTGATTGGTCAACGCAAGCGCCTTTTATCCTATGTTCAGAAAGAAGACAGACAAAAGTATCAAGCTTTAATAACTCGATTGGGCATTCGAGGCTAGGGAGTATCAAGTTTATGGCATCTGAATCAGAACCGAATCGATTGCCGTTTGAACCAGCCAAAAAGCGTAAAAAACCAGCAGCAAAAACAAAAACGAACGCTCCACCTGAAGCTGTCAAAAAGCCAGAAAAAGCATCTGCTGCAAAAGAGACTAAACAGCCCCAGCAGGTGAGACGATATACTAAAGAAGAAATGGCTATTCCCAAAGTTGTGAGCGATCGCATGGCGCGGCGGGCAGCTTTGTTTAGTGGAACACCAACATTTTTGGGCGTAGCTACATTTTTTGTCAGCTATTTCATTGTTAGTCATGGCTGGGTTAAACTACCCAACGTTGCCGTCTTGCTAGTGAGCATGGGCTTTTTTGGCTTGGGTGTGTTGGGTTTAAGCTATGGTATACTCTCAGCTTCCTGGGATGAAGACAGACTAGGAACTAAGATAGGCTGGCAAGACTTTAAAGTGAACTGGGGAAGGATGGTATCAACTTGGCGCTCAACGAGACAAAAAAATGTCTAACTGAGCTATCAGCTAGATAAGGTGCGTTCGCTTGGAACTGTTGTACTTTAAAAAAAATAGATTCTTTGCCTAACGCACCCAACCTACTGATAAAAATTTATAATTAAAACTTACTTAAATTAAATACATAATAAACAACAGCAAAGTATTTCAAAGCTATATTAAAAAATAGTGTTTATTGATTATTTTTAATGTCAAGACATTATTGAAATCTTGGTAGCTAATTAACGGGTGTGCCTCGTTCTAGTTCCTACGCTCTCGTCTGGAAACTAGATCTATGAGGTTCTATCTCCCCAAACGCAAAATGTCACATTAAAAATAAATTAATTGAGCGAGGAATTTAACATGATTATTGTCATGAAAATTGGTTCGCCAGAAGCGGAAATCACCCGCATCAGCGAGGAAATGCTTACTCGTGGGCTAACTCCAGAAAAAATTGTTGGGAAGCACAAAGTAGTATTGGGTCTAGTGGGGGAAACAGCGGCATTAGATCCATTACAAATTCAGGAAATAAGCCCTTGGATTGAACAAGTGCTGCGTGTGGAGCAGCCGTTTAAGCGAGCTAGTTTGGAGTTCCGTCACGGACAAGCCAGTGAGGTGGTGGTAGGAACTCCTAACGGGCAAGTTCATATCGGTCAAAACTATCCTGTTGTAGTGGTAGCAGGTCCTTGCTCAGTAGAAAACGAACAAATGATAGTCAAGACAGCGCAGCTTGTCAAGGCAGCAGGGGCGCAATTATTGCGGGGTGGAGCATACAAACCTCGTACTTCGCCCTATGCCTTCCAAGGACATGGTGAAAGCGCCCTGGGTTTACTAGCAGCAGCACGGGAAGCAACTGGACTGGGTATTGTCACAGAAGTGATGGATACAGCAGATTTGGACAAGATAGCCGAAGTAGCAGATCTAGTCCAGGTTGGCGCTCGGAATATGCAGAATTTTTCCCTGTTGAAAAAAGTTGGAGCGCAACCAAAGCCAGTGTTATTGAAGCGGGGAATGTCGGCAACGATTGAAGAATGGCTGATGGCAGCAGAATATATTATGGCAGCTGGCAATCCCAATGTGATTTTGTGTGAACGGGGAATTCGCACGTTTGACCGCCAGTATGCACGTAATACCCTGGACTTGTCAGTATTACCAGTGTTGCGAAGTCTTACTCACCTACCAATAATGATCGATCCTAGTCATGGTACAGGTAAAGCAGAGTATGTACCATCGATGGCAATGGCAGCGATCGCAGGTGGTACAGATTCTCTAATGATTGAAGTTCACCCCAACCCTGCCAAAGCTTTATCAGATGGTGCGCAGTCACTGACACCGGAGCGTTTCGACCGCTTGATGCAAGAACTAGCAGTAATTGGTAAGGCAGTTGGACGCTGGACACAGCCAACTGCGGTTCGTTGTTAGCTATTATTAGCTGTTAGGTGGGCATTGCCCACCCTACTTAATTAATCGCTCCTAACGTCTTCGACTACCGAAACCACCAGACGAGCGACTTCTGCTACCTCCAAACGATCGCCCACTACCAAAACTACCAGATGATGGTTGTCTGAAGGTGGAATTTGACCTACCAGAAGGACGTAAGGTACTGCCACCAAAGCCCGAACCAGTAGCACGGCTACCTGTGTTAATACGGGGGGTATTTATTCCCGCAGAAGGCGTTCTGATTCGTCCAGTTGTACGGAAAGTCTGCCGATTTCTGACAGCCGCAGGTGGAGCATTATAACGTGTGCGGTAGCGATCGACTGCTTGACCGTAAGTGCTGCCATAGCCGCCATAACCAGTTATTACCGAAGCTCCTGGCTGATAAACAGGTGGTACATAGTACTGGGGTCTAAACAAGAGGCTTCCTATAGCTTGACCTGCTATGCCGCCTGCTACAGCTCCAGCAAACGGAGCCCAGAAACCATTTTCTCGCCGCACTACGACAGTTTCTTGCTGTCCGGTTTGGGGGTTGGTTTGTGTCTGGGTAACGTTATGAACGTACTCAATTTTGAAATCTTCCGTTAGATATAAAGCTGGTTGTCCGTTTTCAACCTTTAGATAGGTTTTTTGACCATTCTTAATTTCTTCATCGGTCAGCCGAGCCATCTGTAAATTTTCGGTGCGAAAAACGGGAGGTGTACCAGATGGTGTATTCAGTAAAACTAGGCTGTACTCTCCAGTACCATCGTCATATTCGACTTGTTGCACTGGATATTTACCATCGCTGATCCTAGTAGGAGCAGCAGGTGTATTTGCATTCCTTGCTGCACTTGTATTCCTAGCCTGGGGAGTAGTTTGATTGGGTCCTCCACAGGCTACAGTTGTCCAGCACAAAGTTAAGGTTAAAAACAGAATTGTGAGTTTACGCAACATGAAGGTATAGATCGTTAATTCAGCTTTCACTCTACCTTTAGTGTAAGCAGATACAAGCAATGATTGCTGACTACATCAACCAGGGGCTAGGGGCTAGTGTTGAGGACAACAAGGGCAAGGGGACAAGGGGGAATTAAATATTCTGTCTTCTGTCTTCTGTCTCCTGACTTCTGACCTGAAGCGTGGGTTACAAAGGCACTAATTCGGGAAAATTTTGCAACAGTTGGTCGTTGGTGAGTTCGTCACCCAGTTGAGCGGGAGAGAAATGCACTTGGATTGCCCGTAGCCGTTCTTGGTAGTGTAGGTTAATCAAAGCTTTCAAACCAGCTTTCAAGGCACTGATATCCGCTAGATTTGTTTCTAATTGTGGGGCTTCTCCCTCAAAAGCCACCGTAATCATGACAACTAAGTTACGTGTCACTGGCAAGGAAAGAGGATCATCCGCCCTACCTATGGGAGCATTTAAATCAGGTTCACTTAAGTAGCGTTGGGCTGAGTCGGTAAATAATTCATTGACATAATCTCCTGCTGCACCTTCATCCCAAAATACATCCCCTTCATTAGCAGCAGAAAGCCAGTATTCATCATATTGTAGCAGACTTTGGCAGATTTCGACTAGTCCTTCTCCCAAAATTTCTAAATCCCCATCAGCATCAATAGCTTGTCGAGCTGTACGATTGAGAACTCCCAATAGTGGTGCTACCTCTTGTCCTGCAAGATGGAGAAACAGACGACAGACTACAAAGCGAGTGCGTCCTGTCATGCGATTGAGCCATGAACTCATGGTTATTCCTCTCTAGAGCTACATTGCCTTCATACCAAATTTATCGCCCAAACTCTAAATATTTAAGTTTATGTTTAGGTAGAAATTATTAAAACAGTGACCAGGGGTAACTGGTAGTTGGTAGTTGGTAGTTGGTAAAAGCAAATGAATATTGGTATTGTTGGACTAGGACTGATTGGCGGCTCGTTGGGTTTAGACTTAAGAGCGCAAGGATACAAGGTTTTTGGAGTTAGTCGGCGCGAATCAACTTGTGATAGGGCGAAAGATCTTGGTGCTGTAGATGATGCTAGTGTTGATCTGGCAAGTCTCAAAGCTACCTCAGTAGTATTTATTTGCACCCAGTTAGCTGCAATTCGCTCGACAGTAGAGCAATTAATTCCCCATCTTGCTCCTGCTACAGTTTTAACTGATGTGGGTTCAGTCAAAGCAGCAGTAGTAGAAGAGATAACTTCTTTGTGGGCTAATTTTGTGGGCGGACATCCAATGGCTGGTAAAGCAGATAGTGGGATTGAAGTTGCTCAATTAAAATTATTTGCCAACAAACCTTATGTGTTAACACCAATAGCAACTACCCCACCATCCGCCCTCGAAACTGTAGAAAAAATTGCGCGAACTCTAGGAGCTAATATCTACTATTGTCAACCAGAAGAACATGACCGAGCAGTCAGTTGGATTTCTCATTTACCAGTTATGATTAGTTCTAGCTTGATTGCTGCTTGTATGAGTGATAACTCGGATGTTGTGAAATTAGCACAGCAATTGGCAAGTTCTGGATTTCGAGATACAAGCCGTGTAGGTGGCGGTAATCCTGAATTGGGCGTAATGATGGCACAATATAATCGACAGGAATTGCTGCGAAGTCTTCTACAATATCAGCAGCAATTGGAAGTTTTAACTAATTTAATTGAACAAGAAGATTGGCTTGCTCTAGAGCAACATTTAAAATTTACCCAGTCAGCAAGACCTGAATTTATTCATGAGTTGTAGGGTGGGTATGGGTGGCATACTTAATAAAAACCCTCCCAATATATAAAGGGAGGGCAGAGAAATTGAAATCAGGTGTGAGGCACAAACTAATTGTCTGTTAATAAATAGCTTAATGGGTGAATGTGACAGCAAAATGACAATCAAATGTCGATTGTGTCATAATTTAAATTGGTAAACGATTAATATCTTTGTTGCAGCCCATTACCAGCATAGCTGAACCTTTTTCTTGGCGCTTTCTGGGGTCAGGATTAATTTCAAACTTGCGATCGTGACTCACCGCCTGCAAGTTCAAACCATAGCGATTACGCAGTTGCACACTGATAGTTTTGCCGTGAAATTCGTCTGGGACAATGATTTCGACAATTCTATGATCTGGGTCGAGGTCAAATCGATCTAGGATAGATGGCTTGGTGAGCGATCGCGCTAGCGCACAACCCGCCTCATACTCTGGAAAAACAACGCGCTCGGTTCCCACTCTTGTCAACAGCTTGCAGTGGAATGGTTAATAGTAATAATGTGGTAATTGTAGCTACTTTAAAATCGAGAGAAAATCCCATCCATTGTGGTTTTTTTGTAGGCGATCGCGTCCCCAAAGGTACATTTCCAAAATTACCTGCTCCCCAATTACCCCAAATATAATTAAAAGAGTTACTACAAGATTTAATAATATTGATGTTGACTAGCCAATCAAGCCATCTTTAAACAGACTAAAACCAGCATTATTCCATGAATTAATACTGGGATTTGTTAACCAAAGTCCTTGTTGTAAGCCATACTTGGGTGCGAAAACTAGTATAAGTAAGAAAATACCTGTAATTTAAAAAAAATTTTCTCTCCCTTTGCTCCCCCATATCCCCTTTGCTCCCAATGTTTGCTACGCTAATTGCGGTTTGGCTGGACAGCTGTAACATGACTACGTCACTTTACGAACGAATTGGGCAATTTTATGACTCATCCTCTGGTTTGTGGGAGCAGATCTGGGGAGAACATATGCATCATGGCTACTATGGCATAGATGGCAAAGAGAAAAAAGAGCGACGAATTGCGCAAATTGATTTAATTGAAGAACTGCTCTCGTGGGCAGAGGTACAGCAAGCACAGAATATTCTTGATGTAGGCTGTGGGATTGGTGGTAGTTCTCTTTACTTAGCCCAAAAGTTCAACGCTAAGGCGACTGGGATAACGCTCAGTCCATTTCAAGCGGCTAGGGCATCCCAACGCGCCCAAGCCGCCCAATTGAGTGCTAGAACTCAGTTTTTGGTAGCAAATGCTCAAGCTATGCCTTTTGCTGACAATAGTTTTGATTTGGTTTGGGCGCTGGAAAGTGGCGAACATATGCCGGATAAAGTTCAGTTTATGCAGGAGTGCTACCGAGTGCTCTGTCCTGGGGGAAAGTTGATTATGGTAACTTGGTGTCATCGACCTACGGATGTAGAATCTGGTGGGATGCTGACGGCTGATGAACAAAAGCATTTGGCTGATATTTACCGAGTTTACTGTTTGCCTTATGTGATTTCTTTACCAGAATATGAGGCGATCGCAAACCTTTTATCTTTACAAAATATTCGCACGGCTGATTGGTCAACTGCTGTTGCGCCTTTTTGGAATGTGGTGATTGATTCGGCGTTCAATTTAGAGGCGATTTTGGGTTTGATTCGTTCGGGTTGGGGAACAATTCAGGCGGCTTTGTCTCTAGGGTTGATGCGTCGGGGTTATGAACGTGGTTTAATTCGGTTTGGTTTGTTATGTGGCAATAAGTAATGAAACGAACCGCAGAGGCGCAGAGGGCGCAGAGAAAAGAGGAGTTGTTATCTGGTAGTGGGGGTTTAGGAGGGTGGTTGTATGCTTTTTGGAAGTTTTCTCGCCCTCACACGATTATTGGTACTAGTTTGAGTGTGTTGGGTTTGTTTTTGATTACTTTTTCCCTCACCCCTCGCCCCTTACCCCTCGCCCCTCTTCTAGGGGCTTGGATTGCTTGTTTGTGTGGCAATGTTTATATTGTGGGGTTGAATCAGCTGGAGGATGTGGCGATTGACAGGATTAATAAGCCACATTTGCCGTTGGCTAGTGGGGAGTTTTCACGGCAAACGGGTGAAATTGTTGTTGCAGTTACGGGGATTTTGGCGCTGTTGTTGGCGTGGTTAAGTGGACCGTTTTTGTTTGGAATGGTGGGAATTAGTTTATTGATTGGTACTGCTTATTCTTTGCCTCCAATTCGGTTGAAGCGGTTTCCTTTTTGGGCGGCGTTGTGTATTTTTTCGGTACGTGGGGCGATTGTTAATTTAGGCTTGTTTTTGCATTTTAGTTGGGTGTGGCGGGGAAGTTTGGTGATTCCGCTCTCGGTTTGGGCTTTGACAGGGTTTATTTTGGTGTTTACGTTTGCGATCGCTATTTTTAAGGATATTCCCGATCTGGAGGGCGATCGCTTGTATCAGATTACTACTTTTACGATTGCTTTGGGTAAACCGCGAGTATTTAATCTCGCACGAATGGTTTTGACTGTGTGTTATTTGGGTATGGTTATTGCTGGTATCTTCTGGCTACCAGAGGTAAATTCAGTTTTTCTCGTCAGTACTCATCTGGTATTACTGGGTTTAATGTGGTGGTACAGTAGTCAGGTGGATTTAGAGGATAAGGTGGCGATCGCCTCTTTTTATCAATTTATCTGGAAGCTGTTTTTTCTCGAATACTTAATTTTCCCCGCTGCTTGTCTATTAGCTTAAAACAAATCCATTCCCCGCTATCAAATTGATGGAAACGCCTAATTTTTCTCTGCTGGCTATAGCTGTTGTCGGTATTGGGTTAACTATCCTGGGTTGGTTCGTGCGTGACTCATTTATCACCTCTAATATCTACAAACAGGGAGTCAAATTATATCAGGAAAAGAATTACAAAGGTGCAGAGGTGGCTTTTCGTCAAGTAATTTCACGTCACCCTAGTAATGATGTGGTTCACTTGCTGTTGGGAGACTGTCTGATGCAGCAAGATAAGTTAGAGGATGCGACGGCTGTATTTCAAGAATTGAGCGATCGCGCACCCAAAAACGTTGATGCTCATTTAAGATTAGGGATGGCTTTGGTGAAACAAGAAAAGCTACAAGAGGCGAAAGCTCCTTTAGAAAAAGCTAGAGATTTACTTCTGGCAGGGCGTAATACTCAAAAAGCTGAATCTGTTGAACAGCTCTTACAGCAAATTAGCAAGAGGCAAATACCCTAGAATCGATTGTGTGACCCAAAGCAACAATTATGAAGCAAAGTGGTAAAGTCTACCTGGTAGGTGCGGGACCTGGAAATGTTGCTTACCTGACGGTGAGAGCGCAACAACTACTAAGTGTTTCAGAAGTACTAATCTATGATGCATTGGTTGATGCTCAGTTATTGGGTTTAGTACCGTCCAATTGCATCAAGGTGGATGTAGGTAAACGGGGAGGAAAACCCAGTACACCGCAAGCAGAAATTAATCAACTCTTGGTAGAGCATTGTCAAGCAGGTTCGCAGGTGGTAAGGCTCAAGAGTGGCGATCCGTTCATTTTTGGTCGCTCTGCTGCCGAAATCGAGGCATTAATCGCCGCAAGTTGTGAATTTGAGGTCGTACCTGGGATTTCCTCAGCGTTAGCCGCTCCCGCACTCGCCGGAATTCCTTTGACAGATCCAGTCCTCAGCCGCTATTTTGCTGTTTTAACTGCTCATGAACCAGATCAGCTAGACTGGGAGGCTTTGACACCCATTCAGACATTGGTAATTTTAATGGGAGGACAGCAGCTAGGGGAGATTGTACATCAGTTGCGGCGACATGGGCGATCGCATCACACACCCGTCGCCGTTATTCGTTGGGCTGGTACTCCTCAACAGCAAGTATGGACAGCAACGCTTGAAAATATTGTCTCGCAAACTGTCGGAGTGTCGCTTTCTCCAGCAGTAATTGTGATTGGCGAAGTTGTCCGCTTGCGTAACTATTTACAACCACAGAAGTCAGAATTCAGGAGTCAGAATTCAGGAGTCAGGAGTCAGGAGTCAGGAGAATTCCCCCCATCACAGGCGAGAGGTGAGAGGCGAGAGGCGAGAGGCTTTTCTCCCCCCCTCCCACTCTCCCCCTCTCCCACTCTCCCTCTTGCAGGTAAAACAATATTGGTGACGCGCTCTGTTGGACAGTCAAGTCAATTTGGCGATCGCTTGACAAAAGCTGGCGCTAATGTTCTAGAAATGCCAGCTATCGAAATTGGTTGTCCTTCGAGTTGGATAGGGCTGGATAATGCGATCGCCCATTTATCAGATTTCGATTGGTTAATTCTCACTTCCACTAATGGCGTAGACTACTTTTTTGAGCGGCTGGAAACACTAGGTAAAGATGCAAGAGCTTTAGCCCATGTAAAAATTGCTGTCGTAGGTGAGAAAACAGCATCAGTTCTGAAACAACAAGGTATACAGCCAGATTTTATCCCGCCAAACTTTGTAGCAGATTCCCTGGTTGAACACTTCCCAGAACCATTAGAAGGTAAAAAGGTGCTGTTTCCCAGAGTGGAAACTGGAGGAAGAGAGGTTTTAGTGAAAGAATTTACAGCTTCGGGTGCAGAAGTAATAGAGGTTGCGGCGTATGAATCTCGCTGTCCTCTTGCGATCGCCCCAGCTGCACTGGATGCGCTACAACGGCAAGCAGTAGATATAATTACCTTTGCCAGTTCCAAAACTGTCAAGAATTTCTGCCAGCTTATACAACCTCACGCTGATATTAATTTGGATCGGGTTTGTATCGCCTCAATTGGTCCCCAAACTTCAAAAGACTGTGTTTCTCTGTTGGGACGGGTGGATGTAGAAGCAAAAGAATACACTTTGGATGGTTTAACCGAAGCAATTATCCAGTGGGCGCAAAATAAAGGATGAAGGATGAATTTTGTAGAGACGTAATATATTACGTCTTTACACAAGGATGAAGAATAATGAGGTTTTCCGAATTGGGTTGTCGCCGTATCATTGGCTTAACTGGTGGTATTGGTACTGGAAAAAGTACAGTTTCACATTATCTAGCTACTACTTACCAGTTACCAATTTTGGATGCAGACATATACGCAAGAGAAGCTGTAGTAAAGAGTTCACCGATTTTAAGCGCGATCGCTTCTCGCTACAATTCCAATATTCTCCTACCCGATGGTACACTCAACCGAAAAAAGCTAGGTGAGATTATCTTTCATAATATAGATGAGCGACGCTGGCTAGAACAGCAAATTCATCCATATGTACGCGATCGCTTTATCCAAGAAATTGATAAATTACCCCTACAAACAGTAGTATTAGTCATACCTTTACTATTTGAAGCCCAAATGACAGATTTGGTGACAGAAACTTGGGTAGTGTACTGTTCAAAGCAACAGCAACTAGAAAGATTGATGCAGCGCGATCGCCTCAGTTTAGCACAAGCACAAGCTCGGATCAACAGTCAAATGCCGATAGAAGAAAAGTGCGATCGCGCAGATATTGTTTTAGATAACTCCTCCACCCTATACGCATTACTTAAACAAGTGGATACAGCATACCATCACTGTTGATGAGAAGGGCGATCGCTCTTAATCTTGCTATGCTGTTTAGCTATGGTTTTGAAGAGTAGACATCTTGCATAAACCGAATTGTTCCCATAGATCTGTATTGTTAGGATGTTTAAATCTATAAGTAAAAAAATGGATGATAATAAAACACGTCACACATTGCTACTAATTCTATTAATTATCAATGTAATTTCCACTAGTCTTCACTACACGGATAATTTTCTGAACAATGACAAATATCCAGAACCTGCTTGGCTCACTCCTAATAGTGTTTATATTAGCTGGATCATACTGACATTGTTTGGAGTGGCAGGTTACTTGTTGTATGTAAAGGATGCTTTCTGGCTTACTTATTTCTGCCTTGCTATTTATTCAATTACTGGCATTTCAAGTACAGCGCATTACTTTTTTCCCGCTACCGAACCATTTTCTTTGAAAATGAATGTGTTGATTTGGTTTGATGCGATCGCAGGTATTTCCCTACTCATTTTTATCTTATGGTCAGGATTAATATTAAGAGAGTGGGAAAGTGCGATCGCCGATCAATAATCTATTCAATTCGTACAAATTTACCACCTTGAATTTTAATTACTGCATCATTTTGTGCGAGAGACACTCTTTCTCCTGTACCGCTATCGAACCTAAATTTTCCAGTTGCACCATTAACTTCAAATTTAGGGTTTCTGAGTAAACTGTTTATCTCTTGACGATTTGGCTGTCGTAGTTGCTCTAAAGCAGTTGCGATCGCCTTTGTTGCATCATAAGCCATAGGCGATCGCCAGGTAATTGTTTTTGGATGCCAACTCGACTGAAACTTGCTGACAAAAGAATTTTTCTCTGCATTCGGATACCAGGGAACTGATAATGTTAAACCTTCTACTGCTTTCCCGCCTAACTCAATTGTTTTATTTGTATTTAGAGTAGGGCTACCAAACAGCCTCACTTGTAACTTATTGGAGCGCACTGCTTTGAATATTTCTGTTGCCTTGGCAATTCTATCGACATGAGGTGACATCAGCAAGGCATTAACACTGTTCTTTTTAATTTCCGCTACTACACTACTAGGTTTGAAATTTGGGTTGGAAAAGTCACAGTGTAAATCTATTGACTGTCCTTTATCGGCTCTGAAAACTTGCTCAAATTGGTTTTTAAAGAATTCATTATCTGGTGCATCAGGATCTAAACAAATGCCAACTTTGGGATTAGGGACTTGATGGCGAATAAAATTTGATAGCTTCGCTGCAAAATAAGTAATCTGGGGAACCATCCTAAAAATATACGGCTTGTCTTGCAATTTGTCAGAAAAACTAGTCGGCGATATCATTACTAGTTCTCTTTGGTTATATATGTCAGCAGCAGCAACCGAGGCATTCGAGGCATTATGCCCAACTACGGCTAAAATTGTGGTGTCTTTGACAAATTTATCAGCAACTTTTCGAGCCAGAACGTCGTTGTTATTGTCATTGGCAATTACTACTTGTAATAGCTTGCCATTGATTCCATCATCGTCTTTAATTTCCTCTTGAAGTTGAGAAACAGGCTGTAACATCTCTTCTGCTACAGGTTGATTGCTACCAATAGGTACGCTAACCGCAATTTTTAAAGGTTCTTCTTTTCGAGTTGCTGCTATTGCATTGTTTAAATAAATTCGTGTTTCTGAATCGTTAGGGTTACGCTTGAGAGCAGCTTTGAAATTAGCGATCGCATTTGAATAATCTTGCTGTGCAAATGCTTTCACACCTGCTTCTTTCTCAGGGCTACTATTTTTAAATAGAACTTCTTCCCCCAAACTAATTCCAGGTGCAGATTCCGCCGCCCGATGAAATAAAGAATTATATATCCAGTAGGCAGCAGGTATTGATAGCACGGCAGCTGATAATATGATTAATAGCTTTACTTTTTGTGCAGTTGCAGGATTTGGCAATGATTTAGTTGCTTTTGCTACTGGCTGCTGTGAAGGTTTTGCTTGAGGATAAAATAGCCCCTGTTCTTCGGGATTTTGGAAAAGCACAGGTAGCCAAGAGGCGTTAGGGGAGCGATTTTCGATTAACCTGAGCTTGTCACGGGCTTCACGCACTGCTTGATGTAAAGAAGCACCACCAGCAAAACAGGTGAGAAAATCATCTAAAAATTTTTGGGCGACGTTATCGTGAATCGGCTGCCGCATTACGATAACATGAGGAATCTGTAAAGAAGCTAGTTGTCGTGCCAATCCTAACCCATCACAAGAGTTAAAAATTGCCAGTTTCAAACCATTTTCTACCGCTGTTTCTAGAGCAGTATTTAGTTGTTTAGGGGATAAATATTCTTGGTCATTGATCCAAATTCGTGCATTGTTACCTGCTGGTTCAGTTGCACTATGTCCGGCAAAGAAAACAATATCCCAAGGCTGACTCCTCAGTTTTTCTCTTAGCTCAGTTGCTCTAGGTTTTCGTAGCAGAACTAATTCGGCGAGTGGTAAATTCTTCTGGATAATGTTCCAGTCTGTTTCAATATCAATATGTTCATCGCTACCCAGAATTACTAGAAGTTTGACAGGTTCGCTCAGAGATCCTCTTGGTGGTACTCTAATGCTGCTCAGAGCAACTTCGGCATAACGATAGCGCTTTCTAAGTAACCCCCATAACTCCCAAGGTATTTTTTGTAATTCTGAGTTTTCAGTTTCTATAATGAAGCTGACAGAATCATTTTTGCCCACTGTATGTAGCAATTCATCTCGTATATCCTTAATGGCAGAACGATCTAACCAGTCATTTAGGGCAAGCTCAAACTTGGGAGCAATTTTACTAGTATTATCCTCACTATCTCCACTTGAATAATTTTTGATTATTTGGTTTGGAACACTAATTTGCCGAGTACTTTCCCGCCACCAGCGGCAGCTTTCTCCCCAAGATATGTGTTCTTCTAGCCAGTCATTCAAAAGTTTGACTATTTCTGGTGCTGGTGACAAACTACCCTTAACTTCTGAAACACAAAGCCGACCATTTTCTCTAATTTGTAATCTGACAGGAAAACCATTCTCAAAATCACCGCCTCCAATTTGAAAAACAACTTGCTTGCTCCTTTCTACTAAGTTTTGGGCATTCATATATGTCTTCCTTGGGGCGGTATAATCTTAAAATTTAAGTCAAAAAGAAGGAGCATAAATGAAAACTCAATAATTCTTTAACTGCTAGTTTCCACTAGCTAAAATTAAACTATAAAGTATTCGGTAATACTTGAAGAAGCCAGAACAAGACGAACACCAAAGCGATCGCCCACGTCAGCTCTAAAATAAAGAGAAATGTAATCGTCTTGTGGCTCATTTCTCGCTACAGCTTCCAACCCAGAAATGCTTGCGCCATTTTCATTTACTCCTAGTAATTGCAAAAGGGGTGGTAATTTAGTTTGGCTACCTGTAGGATAAGCTCTTAGCAACACGCCAATTCGACTATCTGGTTTACGTAAAACTGCTACCATCAAAGCAACAGGATACCCCATTAGTTGAATTCCTAAATCCATCACTCTTCTAATAGCAGCATCGGGATGATGGGGATTGATCGCCCACAAATATTCAGCCGCCTGCCAACAAGTGGTATCATCTTCAGTTGTCTGCATTAGATGAACTAAGGCGGATTCTGGTTCAAAATTGGCAGGGAGAGCAACCATGTTTTGACTACTATACAACTGCGCGATCGCTCGTTTCACCAATTCTTGTGTATCCAATCTAATTCCTCTGACTTTTTTCGAGCGAACTGCTGGAGTTAGAGTCTTTGCATTCAACCAATTTTCGATTGTCTGCCAACCAGCTTCAACTACACCATCAAACCAAGCTCCCAGCCGCACTAATTGCGGTTGAACTCGTTCCATGCGCCGCTGGTATAATTTTTGTAACCATACTTGCCGATCTAGTAATGCTCCCCACTGCTCAAACTTCACTTCTAGCCTGGGAGAATAGGACGATGGTTGGCTCAGTTGCTCAATTAAAGCTTTAGCATCATCATTTGACAACGAAGTTAATAAGGCTACTTCTCCTTTTTCATCAGGATAATCGAGTGCAACCCACAGCAAATCTAAGTTTGCAATTACGGCATCTTGCTCTACATAATAAGTATTCGCTGTCGCGTCATACTCACCTTTAGCTTTCAAACTGCGGCGAGAAACAAAGCCCCAAATATGCAGGTATTTCTCAGTAAGATCGAATTGTACGGGTAAATAATAATCTGCTGCCCAACTGGGTATATCTACCCATTCTTGAGGTACAGCAAAATCCTCGGTGTCTATAGCATCACTGGGAATCAGCACTAGTCGCTTTTGCTCTAGCTCAATTGCTATACCATTTACTACTTCCCAAGCGATTTCACCTGGAAACAAAGTGAAATTAGCGGATAAACCGAAATCCTGTATCAATTTTACCAACAAATTAAAACACAAACGAGCAATTTTGGCATGATTGCGTCCAGTTTGGTTAGAGTAACTTCTGGTTGCAGCTTCAGCGATTTGCAAATCGCTGTCGGAAAATTCTAACCAAATGTGTTCAGAATAAATTTTGCGTAATATTTCTATCGACTTCATTGTATTTCCTGTTTAATCCAAATGTTGACTGAAAGAATGCATTCCAGATTCGTTTAACCTTTGTTCTACCAACATAGGAATTTTGGCGATCGCACATCCTTGTTGATCTAGTTTTAATTCAATGTGTTGCTCAATTTGTCTTGTTAGGCGATCGCACAAATAAACGAGCGGTTCCCAAGGTGCAATTCGCATTTGTGGTAGTGAGTCTATTGATGAATCCCAAAATTTATCTATGATTTCGCTGCAATAACTACCTAGCAATGATTCCATCTCTGATAAGCCTTCAGAACTCGGTTCAATATTTAGATTTTGTCTTACCCAATTCCAAATTTGAGGCAAGATTTTCTTGTATACCGATTGCAGATGACGACAGATTTGATATTGCTTTAATCCTAGTTCAGTGGCAACTTCATTTTGTGTTAATTCCAAACCATAGCTAAGAAAAAGAATTTGGTATTTTTGCACTGGCTGAATTTTTAGTTCATTTATCAGGCGCTCTATCTCCTGCTTCAATTCACCTAATTCTTCTATATCCATGCTCGATTCTGAGGAAGGCATTACAAAACTAGCATTTTCCTCACCGCGCTCAAGAGCAGCATCTAGAGAAGTAGTTTGTGGAGCTAATAATTCTCGAATTGCTGCTCCGATATTTTCTAGCCAAGTTTTGATCTGTTCTCCATTTATATTTTGTCCGTGTAATTGGTTGTAACGTTCAGCAATTTTCTGGTAATGTTCCACCAAAATATTATTTACCGCCAGATTGCTAGCATTTTTTACTTCTTGAAAACATTGCCAAGCCAGTAAATATTGAGATAATTGTAGCCCTCCGTAATTTGAATTTTGTATAGCTTCTTTTACTCGTTTGCGGCTGGCGCGTGCCACCAAAGCCAAGTTCGAGCGCCCCAAAGTTTCGATTTGGGTAATTTTTCTTACTTGGGTAAGTAAAAGATACTTAATTTTTTGCTCGGTAAACTTCTTTAACGTGGGATACCAATAGACAATTTGAGAACGCCTAATATCGAACTTAGCCAAAAATTTTTCCGGCTCGATTGTAGCTTGATAACCTATGATAAATAAGTCAGAGAAACAATCAAACCGTAAATGATCGGGTAGTAGCCACATAATTTTGTTAGCTACTTTTTCACAGCTTCTTTGAAGAAAAGCAATCCAATGTCTACGGCATAATTCATCGGGGGGATGCTGCTGTAACTGCTCGAATAAATATCGAGCTAGTAATGCTTCTAGTCTCTGTTCATCTAATTGTGCTGATGGATCTATTTGAGTAGCGCAACGATTAATATGCTGTAATAACTGTTGGTCAACTCGCCAGATAATGCGACGATTTTCTATGCTGCTGGGTATGGTATAAAAGCACTCAAGGGGCATGGCGTGTGTAATCAAAGAGTGGAGTTAATTAATCTGCCGTAGGGAGCTTGACAAATTCGTAAACAGAGCCTTTAGATTGAACTTGGACAATCACAGGCTGACCGATGCGATCGCCACTAGGTGAAAATCTAACCGCAACACCAGCTCCCTCAACTGCAAACTGGGGACTTCGCAACACTTGCTCTAAACCATCACGAGTATTACTTTGCTGCAATCCTGCAATAATCGCTCTTGTTGCATCATAAGCCGTAGCCGAGCGCCAACTTACCTTACCGCGCCATCTTTGACTCATCTTGTCTGCAAAAGAATTGCGCGGATTAGCTTGGGGATGCCAAGGTGCAGCTAGCACTAATCCTTCAACACTTTGCTGCCCAAGTTGTAAGGTTTTAATGGTATACATTGTCGGGCTGCTAAATAGAGCTAATTTGCCCTGATTTTGATTTGCTCTTGCAAGATCGATCCCAGCTTGTAAGCGATCGACATGAGGAGAGATAAATAACCCATCCGCACCACTGCTTACAGCTTGATTTACTGCCGTAAAAGCGTTAAAGTTAGGAGCAGATAAATCGCAAACGGTGGGGACTAATTGACCTCCCTTTGACACAAAAGCTGCCTGAAATTCATCTTTGAATGAGACATTATCTGGGGCTTGGGAATCGTAACAAAAAGCAATTTTGGTTTTATGGGCAGTTTTAACTGTATAGTTGGCTAACGCTGTTGCTGTTACTTTGGTAGTGAGAACAGTCCGAAAAATATAATTACCAATTCCAGAGAGATTATTAGCAAAACTAGTAGGTGACACCATCACTAAACCCCCCTTTTGATAGATGGGAGCAGCCGCCAAAGATGCATCTGAGGCATTATGTCCTACAACTGCTAATACTTGCGAATCTTTAACTAATTGTTCGGCTACCTGACGGGCAATTTCAGGTTTATTTTCATCATTCACAATCTCTACAAGCAATTTTTGCCCATTGATTCCACCCTGCTGGTTAATTTCATCCTGCGCCTGGGCGACACCTCGAAGGATTTCTTGAGCAACATTGAGGTTACTGCCGATTGGTACGCTTACAGCTATTTTGAGAAAGCGATCGCCTACTTGGGCGTTATTTAAATAGATCAGTGTTTCGGGATCGTTAGGATACTGGAGGAGGGATTTTTTAAAATGTTCAATTGCCTCAGAGTGATCGCCCCCCGCAAATGCTTCAATTCCCTTTTGTTTGTCTGGTGTAGCATCTTTTTGGATTAATAAGCGATTACCGATACTGACGCGATCGCTACTACTAAATCTGTCTTTGTTAACACTTTCGCGCAGTTTTGGAACTAAGAAAATCAATAACAATCCCAGGCAGATGTAGACAATCGGAGGTAGTCCACCTTTCTTAGTTTTTACATCATGTGGTTGCGACATATGTAATTATTGAAATTTGAATTATGAATTGTATAAACTGATATCTTGCACCTGTTGCAACAGCCGCTCTCGAAATTAATTTCCCAGCTTACAGCTAAAATCGATTGAAATCGGTTCAAGCCTTCCTGGTAGTCTACTTCAGTAGACTTCTGCTATGAGCCGTGAACTTAAGTTTACGGCGGATTTAGTTCCCTACGAAGCAAGAAGTCTAATTAGTATTTTTCAACTTGGCAAGACGACGGGAAATTTCATCATCAAGCGTCAAGCGTTCTAAATCTGTTTGCAGCTTATCCGTGTGACTTTCAGATAGTTCTGCTTGAGCATTAACTTTCAAATATCTGCCTTCGATTGCTGCTTGTGCAGATTCAAATTGATCGCTAGCTGCACTGAGGTTTAAACTACTATCAACTTTGGCAATTGTCGCTAAGGCTTCATTGATTTCTGATAAAGCCTTCAGATTTTGCATTTCTGTTTTATAAGCCTCTACCTTTTCTCGTTCCCGATAGAGTTTTTCTTTAGCGGCAATTACTACTTTTTCAGCAGAGGCAACTTGTTCGGCAATTTTGGGTAGTAGCCGTTCAATTGCGATCGCCCGGCTCATTGACAATCTTGCTGCTTCTTCATTACCTTGTTCATAGGCAAGCCTTGCCCCATTTTCTGCCTGTTTCAACTCTTGAAGTTTGGCTGCGTATTTAGTTTGAGCTTTTTCATAAGCAGCTACTACTGTGGCGACAGATTCAGTAATTTTGGCGATCGATCTTTGCATCGATTCGAGAGATTCCTGCGCCACTTCTTGTGCAATTTTGCCTCCAGATTCGACTGGAATACCCCATAGCCAATTCCAGATCCCTACCAAAGTACGTCCAGATCTGTCCCCAATTAACCAATATATGACCAGTTTTAACTTACCTTCGCCAATTAACCAATAAATCAGTTGCTTCATTTCTCACCACTTCCAACCCATCTGATTAAGTATTGGGATGGAGTAAGAAAAAAATGCAGCCTGTTTCTGCCTGCGATTATTAACTTATATTAAATCCGGCTAAACACCCATAAATTCTATAGGGGCGGGTTTAATGATACATCTGGCTCGAAGACAAATTACCTAGTTAACCCGCCTCTACTAAACACTATTTTTACAGGTATTTCACCCTTCCAACCTTCATAACAGACGCAATATATTGCGTCTGGAACACCTTTGTTTTCCTTAGCGCCTTTGCGCCTACTGGAGCGAGTTGCCGCTAGCCTGCGGCAACGCTCCGCGAACGCGTCTATGCGTGACATTATCCTCCTACCTTCGTGCAACGCTACAGACGCAATATATTGCGTCTGGAACACCTTTCGGGTTTCATCATTCAGGCGCTTCGCCCCCAACTACCACATTACGAATCCTTAAGCTGGGACCACCACAACCCACAGGTAAGCCACTTTGTCCACCCTTACCACAACCACCAGATTCATCCCAATAGAAATCATCTCCAATCGCCTCAATATCACCTAGAGTTTGGAAGACATTTCCAGAAAGAGTGACATCGCGCACAGGTTCTGCAATCTTTCCATTGCGAATCATCCAAGCTTCACCCGCACTGAAAGTAAACATCTCGCCATTGGTCATTCCACCCAACCAGTTACTAGCGTAAACTCCTTTTTTAATTCCATTAAACAAGTCTGCTACTGGTGTTTTTCCCCGCTCAATCCATGTATTAGTCATACGAACAATTGGGGCATAGTGGTAGTTAAGACAGCGAGCATTTCCTGTCGGTGCTTCTCCCAATTTTCCAGCTGTTTCGCGTGAATGCAGTCTTCCCACTAGAACGCCATCTTTAATTAATTGCGTAGTAGTGGCGGGAGTGCCTTCATCATCATAGAAGTAGCTACCGCGATGTCCTTGGGGTGCTGCACCATCGAAAATTTGTAATTCTTTAGGTCCAAATCGCCGCCCCATGCTCATCACTTCTAACAAATCAGGGTTTTCATAAGCCGAGTCTGCTTCTGAAAGATGACCAAAGGCTTCGTGGACAAACAAACCAGTCAAAATTGGGTCGATAACTACAGTGTAGGTGTTACCTTTGACTGATGGCAGAGATAGAGCTGCAACAGCTCTTTGGGCAGCGCTGCCCACTTGCTCATCTAATGTGGTTAAATCTTCATAAGCCTTGCGGGAACCACTGGTTTCGCGTCCTGTTTGCACAGTGTCGCCGTTTCGAGCTGTAGCGGCGAAGCGCATTTCCATATCTACCCAAGACTGATCGATTAATGTGCCTTCTGAAGTGGCAAAGATCACCCGTTGCATAATGTCGCCATAACGCACCGAAGTAGTGGTAATCTTAGGGTCAAAGCTTTTGAGAATTTCGCTGTAGTGATCGCACAGTTGCTTTTTCTGCGTTAGGGAAATATGGCGTGGATCAGTGCCAGTTAGCGGTACAAAGCAAGTTGTTTGAACTGGTTCAATCGGGGCTAGAAGAGTTTCTCCATCCCCAACTATTCTAGCTGCGGCGATCGCTTCTTCTATTCTTTCAGTAATACTTGACAGCTGGTTAAAGCTACTCTGTCCCCAGCCACCTTTATAACAAGCTCGTACTTGTCCACCAATAGCAATACCTTCACTCAAGGTTTCCACTTTCTCACTACGCAAAAAGATATCAGTTCCCTGAGATTCTTCGAGTCGAATCATCAGATAATCTACGCGGTGTGAATAACGGGCGATCAAGTCAGCAAGTAAGTTTTGGGCATCAGCAAGTGCATTCGGCATGGGAGAGAGCAACAATGACACACTCACTTCATTTTGCAATTAATCTGAGCTATTGTGCTATTGAATTTCTAGTCTTGTACACAAGTTAGGGTAGTGTCTTGCAAAGGCGCAAAGGCGCTAAGGTGATAAGATTAATTCATCTATTTGTGCAAGGTGGTTCAGAATACCCAGTTTAACGTGCATACCCAGTTTGACGTATAAAGTTCATTAAATGGGTGGTGAATGCCTTGCCGCTACTATCAGAGTATCCTTGCTTTAAACGTCGCATCGCGTCAGCTTCCTGACCCAAAAGGAACTTTGAAGCGATATATGCTGCCATTGCTCCCTGTGCTGACTCTGCACCATATTCAGAGCGAATTTGGTTATACATTCGCCACAAATCGGTAGTATTCTGGTAAACTATCTTCGGGAATTGTCTGGTAACGTCTATCATTTTACCTGCGCGATAGCGCCATATTTGCACTGGAGCTGCTGAGACGGCGTAACTGCCAAACTCTCCTCTAAAACGGTCATCTAAAGCTACAAACTCTCGACTACCATCTTTATTGAGATCAAGAAGATTTCTGTCGTTATCTTTGCCTGACACTCCAGATAGATTGTAGCCGCTGGTATAGTTACCCCAAAAGTGTGATAAAACAAGGTATTTTTTCGCCTTTGAGTCATAAGAATAAATGAATGTTGACGCGCAACAATGAGCGCCAGCTTCTGTTAAATCTACTAATACTTCTGGTTCACCGCTGCCATCGAGTTCTATAACTTTTATATCTGCATCGTTGCCCCTCACTCCCAGTTCTTTATCGTATGTAGGTAGCAGCTTAACCGGAAGTTCAGAGTCAAGTACTGTTTGTTTGTTTCTAGTAATTCTGACTTTAAAGTTAGTCAAAAAATTATTGTCTTCAGCTTCCAAATAGCTAAGTTTTGCTTTTATTAAAAGAAAACCGCTTTGATAGGTTGCCTCTTTAAATTTATACTTTTGAGAAGCAATAGAAGGCTCAAGAGTCAGAGATAGGCTACTTAACGTCACCAAGCTTAAAAAAACCCATCTCAACATAAATTGCCCAGTCCCTTTCCCTAGCTGCTCAAAAGTATATTTTTATACTATTAAATTTTGTAAATAATTGAGTAATTGTACTCATTTAATTTTTCAATCTATACGTTTAGATCTATCTAAACATAAAAAGGATAAGTTAGAGGGGAGAGGGGTCGATGAAAATACTTGTACTAACCTGGGAGTTTCCGCCGCGTATTGTGGGAGGAATTGCCCGTCACGTAGGAGAGTTGTACCCAGAACTGGTAAAGCTAGGTCATGAAGTTCACCTGATTACGGTAGAATTTGGCATGGCTCCGATGTACGAACGGGTAGAGGGAGTACACGTACATCGAGTTCCGGTAGCGCCTGGTAACGACTTTTTTCATTGGGTGGTGAACATAAATGAAAGCATGGGTCATCACGGGGCTAAGCTGATAATGGAGGAAGCACCATTTGACATTATTCATGCCCATGACTGGTTAGTGGGAGATGCTGCGATCGCCCTCAAGCATACTTTCAAAATACCCCTAATTGCCACCATCCACGCTACAGAATACGGTCGCTACAACGGTATCCGTACCGAACAGCAACACTACATCAACGGCAAAGAGCAACTCTTAGCTTACAACGCTTGGCGAATAATTGTTTGCACCGACTATATGCGCCGCGAAGTAGAACGGGCGCTTGCTAGTCCTGGAGACAAAATTGATGTAGTCTACAACGGTATTCGCCCAGAAAAGAAAAAGCACGACCAAGACTTTGACTTTTGGAACTTCCGCCGCTCTTTTGCCCAAGACGACGAGAAAATAGTTTACTACGTTGGTCGCATGACCTACGAAAAAGGTGTCTCGGTATTATTAAATGCCGCCCCTAAAGTGCTGTGGGAAACGGGAGGTAAAGCCAAATTTGTCTTCATCGGCGGAGGTAACACAGATCATTTAAAACGTCAAGCTTGGGATTTGGGCATTTGGGACAAATGCTACTTTACAGGTTTTATGTATGATGAATACCTAGATAAATTCCAAACTGTAGCTGACTGTGCTGTTTTCCCCAGCCTTTATGAACCATTTGGCATTGTAGCCTTAGAAAGCTTTGCGGCGCGGGTTCCAGTAGTAGTATCAGATACAGGCGGCTTGCCAGAAGTTGTGCAACATACTAAAACAGGTATTGTCACTTGGACAAATAATCCCGACTCCCTAGCTTGGGGAATTTTGGAAGTATTAAAAAATCCCAGTTATAGACAGTGGTTAATTGATAATGCTTATGAGGATTTAGACCGCCGCTTTAACTGGACTAAACTAGCCCAGCAGACAGAAGCAGTTTATCAGCAAGTAGTGCAAGAGCGATCGCAAATAACTTGGTTGTAAGCGTTCCAATCAGCGAAAAAATAAGCCGACACACGAGTAGAAGCGGAGAATTACTATTTCTCCGCTATGCTGTGAGTGCTAAATTTGGCATTTGTGGACACATCACATTTATGTTGTGCCATGCCCAAAATGTTATGAGTCGAGGTGCTTCACCATGTGTCTTTTTTTGCCTGATTGTCTAAGGAGTGGATATGGCTGAGGGAATTTTTCAACTCGATTTTGGTTTTGCAACGGTTAATTGATTCTTTATAGGAAGTAAGTTTATCGCTGCTGAGGGTAGTCATTGCGGCTTTGACATAATAATCTATTGCCGCTTCTGGGTTTTGTTGCATCTCGTACATAATGGCGTACTCAAGGTAAACCGTTTCTTTGGGAATGCTAGGTACATTCGAAGTTATGTCCAAATGCTCTTTGAGTTCATCAAAACGTTGGTTATTTGATAAAAGATAACAGTAATTCAGATATGCGGCGGCGTACTCCGGTGCATATTTCATCGCCTTTTTGTAGCATTCTTCGGCACTGGCGGAATTTTTGTATTTGTTTTCATAAATCCAGCCAAGGTGATTATGAGCTTTGCCATACTGCGGATTACGTTGCACAATTTTGAACAACACTTCGATCGCTGCTTGTATTCGCTCTTCTTTGATTAATAAATCGGCTTGCGCGAACATTTCCTCACATTCGATGTGGTTTCTGTCAAGACTGATATATTCCTCACCGTAGTTGCCGTTGATGAATCCACTTAAATCCATTTGGCTTCTCTCCTTAAATAGGAACTACAAGTATATTGGTACAAGTATTCATAAAATATGCAATGCCTATGCCCTGATCGTCACTGTATCATATCTGTATGGGCAAGCCTATATATAGAAGCAATTAGAAATAATTGGCAGTCTTTATCAGTGATATATGTGGTTAAAAATTTAAGATTTGGCAGCATCTAGACTAAGGTTGCTTGCTTGGTCTTAATTTTGGATAGTAGCGATCGCGTGTTCTGCTACCAATAATCAAATCCGCGATCGCGCTCGCCGCATTTATGCGCTTATCCTAGAATAATTTTTGTTAGCCGTAGTAAAAATACCAGTGTGCTGCTTTTAACCTTGCACAATACCTAAATCTATCTTCAATTGACTTGTTTTCTTCCTTTGGAAGGAAAGAAAAGGTAAACAATAGGTTAATAATAGGTAAAGTTAAAAGCAGCCCAATTAGTCCTTTGCTCCTTTGTGAGCACAAGTGTTAAGAGGCAGCTAAGAACACTCAAGCAGCATTAGTCCTGATATCAAGTTGCCACCAGCTAGACTGGACATCGAGTTCAGTGGCTTTGCTTTCTCTAATTGAAAGCTAAATATTATACCACTTGGTATGCGTGTAGTAGATGTTCGCTGTTTGAGACTTATACAGTAGATACTGCTTTCTAGTCAGCTTAAACAGTAAGCAAACGTATTTTCATGCTTAGTGAACTCTGTCTTCGGTTTGTAATCGGTGGTCTTGTAGTCTCTGTGTTTGCTGTGATTGGCGACATCATACAGCCTAAAAGCTTTGCAGGCATTTTTGGCGCAGCACCATCGGTGGCGCTAGCATCTCTGGGTTTGATTTTTGCTAAAAAAGGCGGAGCTTATGCTGCTGTGGAAGGTCAGTCCATGTTTTTAGGAGCGATCGCGCTTGGCTTTTACTGCATTGTCGTGAGTTGGCTGTTGAAGCGCTACAAATTGGGCGCACTACAAGCAGCAAGCGTATCATGTCTGCTGTGGTTAATTGTGGCTTTTGGTTTGAGAGCAATATTCTATAGTTAAAAAAATAGGTTCAAATGAAAATAAAGTTCAATCTCTCAAAGCTAAAGCAGACTAAATGGCACGAATATGCAGTGCGCTTTGTGTTTGGTGGTGCGATTACTGCACTAGCTGGATTTCTAGGTGATAAATACGGACCTACTGTAGGTGGTTTGTTTCTGGCGTTCC
Source organism: uncultured Chroococcidiopsis sp. (assembly GCA_964248365.1). Classification (GTDB taxonomy): domain Bacteria; phylum Cyanobacteriota; class Cyanobacteriia; order Cyanobacteriales; family Chroococcidiopsidaceae; genus Chroococcidiopsis. Next base: position 132,333 of record CAXTYC010000008.1, read on the forward strand.
CTGCAATTCTGCCAGCGAGTATCACTTTAATTCAAAATCACGAAGGCAAGCAAGCAGCGTGGGCTGACGTTTTGGGAGCAGCTATTGGTAGTATTGGTCTGTTAGGATTTGCAATTGTTGTCTGGGAGCTAGCGCCACAAATTGCGGCATGGAAAGTCCTCGTGTGTGCTTCATTTGTCTGGTTTGCTGTTTCTGCTGGACTGTGGATGGCTCGTCAGGTGGCAAGATGATTTTGAGTATAACTGGAGAAAAACTATACTAGAGTTGCCAGCGATCGCAAACTTTGGATAGTAGCGATCGTATGATCCGCTACTTTCTCAATTTCCTCGACTGTATTAAAACGCCCAATCCCAAATCTTACCGTTGCATAAGCTAGTTTTTCCGAGTGTCCCAACGCTGTCAAAACATGAGAGGGCGCTGTTTTTGCCGAAGAACAAGCCGCACCAGAAGAAACCGACATTACAGGCTGTAACCCTAATAATAACGCCGCTCCATCTACATCTTCCACACTAATATTCAAGTTTCCCGCTAACCTCTGGGTAGGATGTCCATTTAAATGAATACCGTAGAGTTGCTGTAAATATTGCCACAATAGTTGAGCTAAATGTTTCAAACGTGCTGTTTCTTGTCGTTGTTGTGCGATCGCTATTTCTACCGCCTTAGCAAATCCGACAATTTGCGGCGTGTATAATGTACCCGAACGCATCCCCCGTTCATGTCCACCCCCATGCAACTGAGGAGCTAGCTGTACTCTAGGATTACGGCGACGCACGTAAAGCGCACCAATTCCTTTGGGACCATAGACTTTATGAGCCGTCATGGATAAGAGATCAATTTTCATCGCTTCTACGTCCAAGCCAATTTTACCTATAGCTTGAGCAGCATCGGTGTGAAAAAGAACAGAGCGATCGCTACACATCTCGCCAATTTCTGCTATTGGTTGCAATACACCGATTTCGTTATTTGCCGCCATCACCGAAACTAAAATTGTATCGGGACGAAAAGCAAGTTCCAACTCGCCTAGATCGATTAGTCCATTCTTTTGGACTGGTAGAAATGTTACCTCAAAACCAAGCGAGCGCAAATACCCACACGGATCGAGGACGGCATTATGCTCGGTTTCTAGGGTAATAATATGCCGTCCTTTCTGAAAATAAGCTTCAGCAACACCCTTGATTGCTAAATTATTCGCCTCTGTCGCCCCACTAGTAAAAATAATCTCCTCCGGCGTAGCATGAATAGCATCTGCCAAAATTTCCCTTGCTTGTTTGACAGCCCCTTGGGCTTCCCAGCCGTAAACATGACTTGTACTAGCTGGATTACCAAAATGCTCAGTGAAGTAGGGTAGCATCGCGCACAGTACCCTTTCATCTACGGGTGTGGTTGCGTGACAATCTAAATAAATAGGACGTTGCATAATAGGGGCTAGGACGCTTAAGAGGGAAAAGGGTAAAGGGTAAAGGGAAAAGGGCAAAGGGTGAAGGTTGAAAGCTAAAGGTTAAAATTTTATACTTTATACTTCACACTTCACACTTCATACTTTTTATCTGCGTTCAGTTACTCGCCAGCTTAGCTTTAGGTTAATCCAGAAATTCCAGAAGGTGACGATCGCGATCGCAATAATATTAGCGATTTGATAGTGAACTCCCAAAGTATTGTACAAAATATTCAATAACAGTACATTTAATACCAGACCGACTAAGCAGACGATATTAAATTTTACAAACCGCTTGATTCGCTTACGCCATCCTTTTTGCTGACCGGACATATCACTAAATGTCCAAGCGTCATTCCACAAAAAGTTATTAATAATTGCCGCTTCGCCAGCTAATATTTTACTGCGAGTTAGACCCCATCCTAAAGTACTGGCATCGTGGAGCAAGTAAAGTACTATCATATCTACAAACACTCCACTTAAACCGACTACTCCAAACCGGATAAACCGACCGATTGGGAATCGTTGTCTAAGTCGTCCAATTCGACCTTGGGAAAGACGTAATTTGAGTAAGTGCTGTAAATACTCTACGTATTGTTTCCAAGTTACCTTGCTCTCACCTTCTCGCCGTTCTTGAAATTCGTATCCAACTTCGGCAATTTTGTCAATCTTTCCCCGACCGAGAACTTCAATTAGAATTTTGTAACCAACGGGACTCATGGTGTGTCCTGCGATCGCACTTCGACGCACCATAAAATAGCCACTCATCGGATCAGAAACTCTTCCCACTACTTGTGGTAATATAACTAATCCTAATAGCTGAGCGCCCCTCGATAAGAAACGTCGAATAAAACTCCAGCTACTAACCCCTCCTCCTTCAATGTGTCTGCTAGCAACTGCTAGATCAGCTCCTTGCTCAATTGCTTTCAATAGTTGTAATAATACCTCTGGTGGGTGCTGGAGATCGCCATCAATTACCCCTAATACCTGTCCCTGTGCGGCTTGCCAACCTCGGATCACTGCTGTAGAAAGTCCCCGTTCTTCTTTCCGCCGCATTACCCGTAGCTGTGGATACTCTTTTATCAATGCTTGGGCTAATTCCCAAGTGCGGTCTGGGCTATTGTCATCTACTACAATTAGTTCGTAGTCCCCTGGCATAGCTTTGTCAAGCAATCCGCTCAATATCTCGGCGATCGCCCTAATATTTTTACTCTCGTTATAGGTGGGAATTACCAATGAAAAACTTACCGGATAGGTTTGGAGCGGTTCTGCTTGATGAGCATTTAATTCCCTGGATGCTGGTGTAATCTCAGAAATTTGCAAAGCTCCTGTAGGTACACATAGCAGAGACGCTTGTTGTCTGATGGTCATAGATTAAGTTTTAGGGTTACTGTAATTTCTTGACAAATTTCTGTGCTGCATAATAATATTAATAATTACCTTAAAAACTTATTTACTCTAAACTAATTTAGACGCAGCAATAAATTTACCAATGATTTTAAAATCTATATTATCTTAAGTGCTAATCAGTACAAACAAACACTTACTTTTTGAAGTTTCTCATACATTTTGATTAACTCTTGATTAACTTGCTCAATGTTGTTGTAGCGCTCCTCTACATATACACGACCATACCGACCCATGTCAGCCCAAATTTCTGAGTTTTCAATAAGATAACTTAATCGCTCAGCCAACGCATCCCGTCGCTTGGGAACTATAAATCCTGATTTTCCATCTAATACACCTTTAGGAATACCATTATGCAGTGTTAGCACAACTGGTAAACCTATCACCCCAGCCTCTTGTAATCAGGCAAGACGTTCTCGATCTCCATTAGCAGCAGTCACACTAGGTAATACAAATATGTGAGAATCTGCATAAAGCTGACGCACTTGCTTTTGTGTTATCCACCCTAATAATTTTACATTATCTGATATTTTTAAATCTAAAATTAGATTTTCTAAATATTATCGTAAGGCTCCTCCAGCAATTGTGTAAATACTCGGAAATTTTTCTTTAACTTTTGCTATAGCTTTGATAGCAAATTCAATTTCTTTATTTTCTAATAGTATAGCAACACTAATAATCTTTACTGGTTCACCAAAGCTCAGTTTTCATTCACAAAATAATACTCATAAATTTCAAAACCTACAGGTAACTTAACGAGCTTATTTTGAGGACAGCCCAGTGCTATAGCAACCCTAAATGATTTGTAAAATATGCCCGTTGTAGGTGTCCTTTGTTATTTGTCCTTTGTCCATAGTAACTACAAATGACGCGGGACTAATGACTAATGACGATTCTGTCGCAGGATTTCATGGCTCAAATAGGATTGCTATATAGCCTTGCTTCTAGTAAATTCAGTGTTGACACTGTACAAATCTCCACGCCCAAAAAGCTGTTTATAAACATCTGCACCGCACTGGCGAGGTATTACATTCACATCCATGCCATGAAATGACGTGATTAACTTTCCTTGGATAGCGCCGATTTCTTGTAATAATGCACCTTTTAAACCATTTGTACCAAAATGGCAATGAACTATATCATAAGTCAACCCCTGGCACAACCAAGATATTACTTCATATAGCAATGTTAATGTATATTGTTTACCATACTTAAAAATGTTTAATACTCGCAGTATAACTAGGATCGCTTTGGGGAATTCTTGAAAAATAAATCAATGCTTTTTAATATTTGCTGCCAGCGTTTATGTGACATATTTGTAGCATAGTAAGTGCGAGATACTGAAGTTTTTTTAATTCGTGGGTCGATCTTCGTGGGTTTCTTTCTTTTGTAAAAATACAAAAAAAACCCGCGTGCGGGTTTGTAAAATTAATGAGTTAGCGATCAAATTAACACAATCACAGTGCTGGATTACTGTGCTAACTTATTGAGATCGTAAAACCTTCATATACGAGATTTTGTTGTCGATGTCGTTTCCCACGTAAGCGTATTCACCAGCCTTGAAAGTCCGGCATAAACCTTGTTGACTTTCATTTTCACAAACATACGCTGCTAAGCCTTGAGGTACGCGCATTGAGCTAATCGCGTCGTTGCCAACAATATTAAAAGCACCTTTATCAGCTCTATAGACACCTGGCGAAAGTGAGAAACTTTGGGACACGCCACCAAAGTTGGGCTGACGATAAGCCACTACTTGCGCCGAGTTAGAACCACCTTTGGAACTAACAGACGTTGAGGCTCCGTTGGGTACTAGCTTGATGATTAGTGGATGATCTGGTACAGAAACGGTCAGATCACTCAGGCGACCGCCACTAGGAGCATCGGATGTTAGGATAGGAGAAACCGAATTTTTCGGCACGTAGACCTCTGCGTGATTGATGGAGGTTTGCAGATTGACTTTAATTTGTCGGTCTCCAACTGCAATATCTTTTTTGCTATCGTTATTCCAGCTATGTGCCTCTTGCCACAGGATGAGATAAAACTCTCCGTTGCTCTTTTGCAAGAGGGTGCTGTCAACACCGTCAGTATTGCCGCTCAGGGTATAGTCTAAGCTCTGGGGCGTAAAAATAGCTCCAGGCTCTTTCAACAACGAGGTCATGTTTTTAATTGCTGTATAAGCTGGTTTGGCAGAGCCATCGAAGTGTAGCAACCCATAGTTACCTTGGTCGCCAGCGCCGCTTGACTCATTAATGAACTCGTAAAGATAAGTCCGTGCGATGTTGCGGTTGAAGCTTTCTAGCAATAGCCTGGGTATGTATTTGCCTGCTGCTTCCTCAGATACACCGAGGTCGTTAGATAGCTCATTGTGGTAGCCAGTTTCAGTTGCCCACTTGGTCATACTGTTACCGCACATCTTATTGATATGAGGGATGAAATACGAATCGAGATCGATGGTAGGCGGCTGACCGATATTGGGATAGCTATGCATATTGCACAAATCGCCCAAATTGCCGATATATTCCATCTTGTCTGCATCCTCTCCCCACCCCATAGAAGGCAGTACAACTGATAGATTCTTGGTGGCAGAATTGCCCTTGATAGTGTTGTACAAATCCTTTTGGTAGTTGCGAGTACCATCTGGGAATTTTTGACCGTTGTACGAAAAATTGAAAACATCTAAATCAGACTCGTTCGGACCTTCTACTGCGTCTATCCCTCCTGTCATTGAATTGACAACAGATGAAACTTCATCCATCGAATTGCCGGAGAAGATGATGTCAGACTTAATCCCAATAGAGCCTAGCTTTTTGATCTTGTTAAAGAAATTAGGGTCGTTGTAGCCACCGTCACGGATGTGACGAATACCCAGTTCTTGCAATTTGGGAATAATTAGGTCGTCAAATCGCTCATAAGGAGTGCCACCATAAGTTAGATGGGTATTTACCCCGATGCTATCCACAAAAGCATCAGCACTTTTAGCAGGTTGTGGAGCTGCCCAGGCTATATTGAATTTTTGGTTTATTATTGGTAATATAGTGCTACTTACTAACGTGGCAGTGAAAACTGCTAGGTGAAATGATGCGCGTTGTGATTTATTGTGTAATTTCACTTCGTACCTCTAAATAGTGTAGTAAGTCATGGTCGAAAAGCGATCGCCAAAACATAGCTGTGCTGTACGCAGTACCAGTGCGTCAGCTACTAGCTAAATGTTTAGCAAGCAAAATTTATCAGATTAAAAAAGGGCAGCCGTCTTTGAGATATAAGTGCTAAGTGCTGCCTTTTTTATTGGCATTTTGGAATTAAATTAATTAATTTCCCTTCAAAGGTGAGAACAACTGTTTTGAAGTAAGGTTGTGCAATTAGGAAGTGTAGGAAAGTAAAAGGTTGATGAACCATTACACTTGAGTTTCAAGATAAAGCGCTGGGGATAAGAGCGTTCATGAAACGGGACACGACCGAACTAAACATAAAGGTAATATTTAGTTCGTTTGTTATCCAATGGAGTTTTTACTGAAATTATTTTTCAGTGGATTTCACGCAGAAATTTAACCCCTTTTGCTATTTGGGAAAAAATACCTCGTAATTGTACGGTCACAATCGTAGATAGATTGCTTAAAAAAGCCTGCTATGCTTCTTTGAGCAAGGAAAAGGCGACTGCTCAAACAAGAGTGTCAATTATAAATATTTTTAATTAGTTATTAAGTGATTAAATAGTAATAGATACTGTTAGAAGTCGTTTTTGACTTTGATTGTGCTGAGGAATTTATATTGGATTTCTATTTGAGCGAGTTAATTTATCGGGAAAGTAGTAAATCTTACGGAGATAACTGTAAGCATTGGGCTGATGTCGGTAGTTTCCCCGCAGGGGATCTAATTGCATAAAAGATTGCTCCCAGGCAAGAGCTTGGGAGCAAGGAATAGGGGTTATGTTCTTTGTAGTAAAATTCTCGCTCATGTGGGCAATCCCTCCGCATGGTGTAATACCCAGCTTCGCCCACCTACAGTTTACAAAGGCTGTAACTGCGATCCGATTAGCGTACCCGCAGCCTCGCTTTCTACTGGCTTCGAGAAAAAGTAACCCTGCCCATATTCGCATTTGAGCGTGTTAAGCCGAGCCAGTTGCCCTGCTGTTTCTACCCCTGCTACAGTCAGATCCATATTTAGGTTGTGGGCGATCGCCATAATAGTCTGTAGAATTTCTAAACTCTCTTCATCGCGATCAATCTGACTTACAAGCGAGCGATCGACATTTAACAAGTTGAAGTGTTCGTAACACATACGACTTGGTAGGCGTTGTATCAGGCTAAGGAATGAATAGCCTATACCCAGGTTATCAACCTGCAACTGAACACCCAATGCTTTTAGTTGCAAAAGTTTTTCATTTGCCAAGTCAATATTTTGCAAAATTACATTCTCAGGAATCTCTAGTCTGAGACTACAAGCATTCAACTCAGCTTCTGACAAAGCTTGCTCAATTCGCTGGCATAGAAGAGGTTGGTAAAACTGTTTACTTGAGAGATTGACACTAATTGTCAAAGGCGCTGGGGAAAATTGTTCCTGCCATTGACGCATTTGACGGCAAGCCTTGCGCAACGCCCACCAGCCAATAGGGACAATTAAACCAGTTTCTTCAAGTAGTGGCATAAACTCTGCTGGCGACACTATACCCCGTGTCGGGTGCTGCCAACGCAAGAGAGCTTCAAAACCAATGATTTTATTAGTTTGTAAAACTACAATCGGTTGGTAGTGAATTTGAAACTCCTGACGCTCAAACGCCTGCTTTAAGTCCGTATCCAATGGCGATGGCACTAACTCAATTGTATTTATAGGCGTATCTAGTATATTTGTACGTCTTGCTCCTGGCATTGAGTAATCTGTTGCTATGGCGTTTTTTGCCTTTAATTCTTTTACTTGTGCATCAGCCTGGGTAGATTTAGGTGTGTATTCAGGCACTAGCTGCTGTAGTAAAAAGACGATCAAATTTGGGTCATTTTGCCGTGCTGCTTCACAAAGGGCTTCTACTAAAGAATTAAGAGTTTTTGGAACAATACTACTGGCGTTTTTGAGAATCATAATTTTTTTATGCTCAGTAGGTCCATATTCCTCACCTGGAATAAATAATTCTTCGTATAGCTTTTCTCCAGGTCTTAGCCCTGTAAATTGAATTTTAATGTCTTTGTCTACTTCGTACCCAGACAGGCGAATCAAATCCTTTGCCAGGTCAACGATTTTCACTGGCTGTCCCATATCCAGCATTAATATCTCGCCACCACGCCCAAGTACAGCAGACTGTAAAACGAGTTGAACTGCTTCAGGAATAGTCATGAAGTAGCGACAAATATCAGGATGAGTGACACTGATAGGTCCACCCTGAGCAATTTGTTGTTTGAATGTGGGGACAACACTGCCTCTACTTCCCAGAACGTTGCCAAATCGTACTACGACAAAAGGCTTACCACTCTTTTTAGCTGCTTGCAGCACTAGCATTTCGGCAGTTCTTTTACTTGCTCCCATGATATTGGTAGGATTTACTGCCTTGTCTGTGGAAATCATGACAAAGTGATTCACATCATATCGCAAGGCAAGATCGAGCAGATTTTTTGTGCCTAAAACATTATTGGTAATCGCCTCTGGTGAATTTGCTTCCATTAGCGGTACGTGCTTATGAGCCGCCGCATGGAAAATGATATCAGGTCGGAAAGTGTTAAAAGCGTACTCTAGTCGTGATGGAAATCGAATATCGGCTATGAAGCAAGCTAGGCGGGGCATATATCCTTCGACTGCCCCATCTTGTCTAAGTGTCTCCAAAACTCGCTCTAGCTCTTGTTGGATACCAAAGACTGAGTTTTCACCGTGTCCTATAAGCATGATTTCGGCAGGGCGAGACTTGAAAACTTGGCGACACAGTTCACTACCAATTGATCCTCCTGCGCCTGTGATCAGTACCTTTTTGCCCATTAAAAATTTGGATACACTTTGGACATCGGTTTGTATCGGTTCCCGTCGCAATAGATCTTCTATTTTGATGTCTCGAATGCTTTCTATGCCTACGCGACCATTGACTATTTCATTAAATCCAGGTAGGGTACTGGTACGAGTGCCAACGGATTGACAAATGTCTAAAATGTCCCGCATTACTTTTCCGGTAACACTCGGCATGGCAATAATGACGCGGTTGATATCTAGCGATCGCACATATTTGGGAATACTCAAGCGATCCCCCACTACAGGTACGCCACGAATGTATAGTTTTAATTTAGCTGGGTCATCGTCGATGAAAGCGATCGGGTAAAGCCCTAGCTTCGGATCGTGTTGCATCTGTTGTACCAAATTTACACCCGCATTCCCTGCACCTACGATCAGTACGCGCTCACCATGAGTAGAATTTTTCTGCTTTTGACTGACTCTTTCGACCGCACGTATACTAAAACGTAAACCGCCGACAAAGAGCAAGCTAAGTATCCCATCTACCAGTGGTAGACTTCGCGGTAGAAATTGGTCTGCACCAAACAAGTGATTGCGTGCATATACAAATATAGTTTCCAACACTATCACAGCCGCTGCTAGCATACTCATTTGAGTTAGTTCATCGATGCTGGCGTAACGCCAGTATCGTCTGTAAAATCCAAACCCATAAAGTACGCTCAGTTTTAATACCAGGAATATTGTTGTAACGATAAGTAGGTGAAATCCATATGTATGAACTATATGGAAAATATTGAACCTATCTAATCGCAAGGCAAGCGCCACTGTAGGTGTGAGCAAAAAGGCGATCGCATCAATGACAATGAAATGTCTATTCCTTAGTTTTAATAAAGTTTTGGATATTGTGTCTATCATTTGCTTCATCTTTTTTTAATTTCACAAAATTTTGTTCAATTAATATTACTGTTTACCTCTCTTATCAAACCTAAAGGTAAACAAGGTATCAGTTTAGAAAATTTATTAAGACTAGCAGGCTGCAACTCTTACACTATGAGCGTCCTGCTACCAGGTAAAAATAGCATATCAATTGCCTATAACAGTTTCTTTTTTCTGGAAAATCGGTGATTTTTTTCCTCGTATCTGTCCTAGAGCAACCCTGAGACCTAAATTTAATAGGTACTATATTTGTTCAGGTTTTTTTATCCTGAATCCACTAAATCTAGCTAACAAATCATTGTTGATTAATCTCCGATTTCTTAGCATTTAATTTAATCACTGTTAGAACCATACCACATTTATTTATCAACACAAACGTTTTTCACATGATTTTCACATGAGTTTCACAGGATTTTTACACAAAATTGAAAATTTATTTATAAGAAACTTGAATGATAAGCTAATACACCTAGATAAGTTGCATTCTTTCGATTATGATCTTTTTTGTCCTTTGTCAATAGCCGTTCGTCTCTTGTTTGTAACTCTTAACTCTTGAGTTTTGACGACCTTAAAGAGAAATATACAATCTTATTTGCGGCTCAGCTTATCATAGTAGCTTTACTAATATTTGAGGCAATATTTATTACATTGAACCACAGATATAAGTTAAGGTAAAACCAGTAATGGCTGTTTATCACATCATACAGATCATGTGTTTTCATGATATTAATCTTTAAGCGATTAGCTAAAAGCTTGCTTAGTAACTGGTAACTGGTCGCTGCTCACGCTTTGCTTTGTAAGTAAAATTAAATTTTGGGCGCTGCCATGCCAGTATAAAGAAAGAGAGAATTTAGTTGACAAAGTGACCCACTTGCAGTGCAGATTACATTTTTAGGGACAAGTTCTGGTGTACCGACGCGATCGCGCAATGTTTCTAGCGTCGCTCTGCGTTTGCCGCAACGGGCAGAGATATGGTTATTTGACTGCGGTGAAGGAACCCAGCATCAAATTTTGCGGAGCGATCTGAAAATTAGTCAAATCACCCGCATCTTTATCACCCATATGCATGGCGATCATGTATTCGGTTTGATGGGGCTTTTAGCTACCTGCGGTTTAGCTGGTAATCCCCACCGAATCGATATTTATGGTCCACCTAAGCTGGATGAATATCTTCGTGCCTGTAGCCGTTATTCTCAAAGCCATTTGTCCTATCCACTACAAGTTCACACTATACAGCCAGGTGTAGTCTACGAAGACGAAGAATTTACAGTTAGCTGTGAGCGATTAGAGCATCGTGTGACTGCCTTTGGCTACCGAGTAGCAGAACTCGACCGTCCAGGGCGCTTTGATGTCGAGAAAGCTAAGGCGTTGCAAATTCCTCCAGGCAGAGTATACGGTCAGCTAAAGCGGGGTGAAACAGTAACGCTAAACGATGGACGAGTAATTAACGGATCTTCTTTGTGTGGACCTACCGAAAGGGGGCGATCGCTGGCATACTGCACTGACACAATTTATACCGAAAGCGCGGTATCCCTAGCACAGGATGTAGATGTGTTAATACACGAAGCGACTTTCTCTCATCAGGATGCTGAACTTGCTTTTCAACGAATGCATTCCACCTCAACAATGGCGGCGCAAGTAGCGTTAGCTGCAAAAGCGAAGCTGCTGATTATGACTCATTTCAGTCCGCGTTATGCGCCTGGAAATGACATAGAGTTACAGCATCTACTTGAAGAAGCTCGTGCTATTTTCCCCAATACACAGATGGCTTACGACTTTTTGACTTATGAAATACCCAGACGCAGGGAACTAGTAGCTAGCGGAACCAGTGGAACCAGTGGCTAGAAAAAAGGGAAAAGGGTAAAGGTATTTTCTCCCCCTCTCCCTCTCTCCCCTGATTCCCTACTCCCTCTCTTACCTCGTTCTGATCGGAGGAAACCTCCGCGCTTGTCTTCGCGCTACTCCCCCATCCCTACTCCCTCTTCTGGAGCCGATCGCGGATTACCATTAATTGTGTTTGAGAATTAACAGGCGATCGCGGGGAGGGAACTTCAGTATTGGGCCAGTTGGGTAAATTATTGCAGGGACAGAATAATGGTGGCATCCCTACATTGCGCATTGGTATTGGCATATTGCAACGAGCGCAGGGAGCCATCACCCATTCTGGTGTAAGTAATTGAGCTAGAGTTTCCCCAGTTCCTTCTAGGTGACACTCTCCGCTATCTGGTGAAGTAACTTTAGTCCAACACTCTTCAAATGCTTGACTGTAGCGATCGCCAGAAATCACTGGTTGTGGTAGCAGGCATTCTTGCCCATTACGAATTAGAATCGGCTTACCTAACTGAAACCAGTAGGCTAAATATTCTCTTACTTCTTGTGCAGATGCCATTTTTAATAATTTAATGATAAATTTTATTTCACCTTAGAACTGAATAACTTGGAAAAAAGCTCTAACTCTATGCTATCTCCTAGGATTGGGTATTGCTGGGCAGTGCAAAACCGAGATTACTGAGGTTAAGAACGTGACCGCCTGTTACTAAGTACACCGTACTTGCGATCGCTCCCAAGCGTCGGATTAAATCGCCCAGGCGATCGCGGAATAACCTCCCAGTCGAATAAGCTGGCACTACACCCCAACCAGTTTCTTCTGCCACTATAATCACATCCTTACTGCCAACCTGCTCTAAATTAAAGATTAAATTTTGCCCAATCCTCTCCCAACTGGCGTTATCTTCCTCCAACAAATTAGCCACCCAAGTACCCAAAGAATCAATCAACAAGCAACTAAAGTCGGGAGTAGATTGAATAGTTTCCACCAAATTTTGTGGCACTTCCAGAGTTACCCACTCATCTGGACGGCGATTGCGATGTTGTTCAATTCGCAACAGCCATTCCCAATCAGCCCTGTCAAGTTTAGCCGTCGCCACATAAAATATAGATTTGCCCGACTCTAGAGCTAAAGTTTCCGCCCATTCACTTTTGCCACATCGGGCGGCTCCAGTTACTAAAATGACTCTACCTGTAGCAGGATCGGAATTCATCTTTAATAGATACAATTATCGCCATCAAGAATAATCATGCATTGAAACAGTTGTCAGTTACCAGTTATCAGTTATCAATTTCACAGCAGAGGTCGGAGGTCAGAGGTTCACTGGTGGGGTCATTGCTTACAAGTATTGAGTGGGGTACTATCTATTTACCTTCAGGTGTTAGTAAAAAGTGGGGGTAACTGATCATTGGTAATTGGTAACTGATCATTGGTAAGTGATAACTGTAAAACTGGTAACTGACTACTGACGAGGGTAGCTGATGTTAATGCAGTAGCATTTTACTACTAAACAGAACAAACGTAATTATCAATTGCTAGTTGCTCATTATGAAACAAGCTTTAAAACGGATTGAAGAAGCTCTAAACCAATTAGAGACGCGAAAGAATGCTGCTAATCCTCAGCGAGAGCCAGCCAAACGCAGCTATTCTTTTGATTTACACAAGCCGCCAAACAGCGATTTTCCTCAACCGCAAGTAGGTGATTCTTCTACACAGACAAAACAAGCCCTTCTTGCACCTAAATTACCGTATTTCAATGTTCTGGGCAACTATTGCCCCCCAGCAGAAGAAACAAATTTAGAAGTAAGCTCGTTACCAGAAAATCTCACAGAAGATAGTGATGACCGAAGAAGAGCTGGGGGAGCTGGGGGAGCTGGGGAAGTTGAAGAAAATTCGTCTGGTTGCGCCTTTGCACCGGACACTTTGCCTCCTGTCGGAGGGGGGGTGTCCTCGTCTTTGCGTGACACTAATTCAAAATTCAAAATCCAAAATTCCCTCACGTCGTCCCCCCAAAAGGCGATTGAGCAAGTTGTGCATCAAATTCAAGACCTTTACCACCAGGGACCGATTGTAGATGGCTACTTAGAGTATTATCCCCCAGCACCAGAGCAGAGCGACTCAACTTTGTTAAGGGAAGTTTGCTTTGAACGTGTAATCGACAATCTAGAAGAAGTTAATAGTTTGACATCAGGGCAAGAAATTAGCGAGTTACCTGGTGCTAGCTACCGTTTGTGTGGTGTAGATGCATCTGGTCAACACTGGTCTTATCCTTGTCCTTTAGACCAATTGACAAGTGTAAGCATGGCGATCGCGCGTTACCAAAAACTACAGCAACTGTTGCAGCAAAAGTATGAACTTGAACAAGTGGCTGGTGACTAGTAACTAGTGACTAGAAAAACAAGCAATAGACTACAAGTAGAAATTCCAGCTTTAATTCTCACCTTACATCTATTGAGTGAGAATTCTAGCCACTAGCCACTAATTACTCGTTCATATTGCGATAAGTAGCAACTGCTGAAGGTGAAATGCGGTTGAGATAGCGGAATATCCAATACTTGAATATAGTATCTAAAATTACTGGGAAAGTAGCAATAAATAGGAAGATGAAATCGTGATTTTCTGGTAGTCCAAGATGGCGAGATATATTTGCTAGAATTACTTCCCAGCCGTGAGGTGAGTGAAACCCTACAAAGACATCAGTAAATAGAATGATAATAAATGCCTTAGCACTATCGCTAAGACCATACACTATCTGATCAAAAAATTCCTTCAATACTGCCAATTCTCGCTTGCTGATCAGGAGCAGCCAGATAAAAGCACCTACAGATAATATATCTGCAAACACATTTTTCAGCGCATTGGAACTCTCGGCGCGAAATTCCTCAGCTAATTCTTCTACCTTCTCCTTTAGTTGCTCCTCCACCTTTTCTGGAGAAGGTTCAAAAACCCCATTCAATAAATTTTGAAACTTGATTTTTTCCTCAAATCTTTGCAGTTCTAATAGGGCTTTTTCTTCCATTTCAGAATTGAGGAATATTCTAGCCTCTGAGGAACTTCTAAAATGGTCAACAATTGGACTGACGATTAAGTTTTTTGATACCTGAAAAGTGAGAAAAGGTACTATAATTAGTAGTAAGACCAACCTAACAGAAACTATGGTTCTGCGCTGAGAAGAACGAAATTTTTTGACTACTTCTTCCTCCGCATTGGGATCTAATTCAATCTGGAGACGATTTAGTGTATTGATAATAGATCTTGGCAGTACGTTCGTTTCTTCAGCTTTACTACTTACTTTTTTGTCTATTTTAATAGACGTTTCTGGCTGTTCTGTAATATTTACTAACGATTGTCCCCGCACTGTATTGACAATTTCAGGAATTTTTGCTGTTGAGGGTAGATTTTCTTCGGTTCTATATTTCGCTACTACTTCATCAATAAATCTGAGTTTTTCTAGAATTAAATTAGGATTATTTCTTGGTTGAATCGCAAAGGAGTCTTTAGCAGAAGTTGTGCCATCTTTTCTGGATAGTTTTGTAATTGTTTGGTTAGAACTGCCAAAAAATGAACGAGTTGCATTAAATTCTACAAGCCTCATGCGAATAGTTTTTAAGTGTTTTTTCAGATCTGACTGAAAATAAGCAAAAACGCTACCGCCGTAGTTAGCAGATTCAGGTGCTATTTTCTTACCGTTAAAGTGTTCATCTTCGATTGCCTTGATTAGTAAAGCAGCCTTGTATGCTTCATCTAGCGATCGCTCTGGTGTATCTAAGTACCATTGTTGAGCGCTGCGTAAGTAAGAATAAACTCTTTGTGTCCAATCAGACTTTTTCATCGCCAGCAACTATCCAGCTTTGATAAAAAATTTTAAATTTAAGCTAGTGTACGAGGTATCTTAACAAATCTTCGAGGTAACGGTGTGTGTCATTCGATTCGATTTGGCTAATCGGTTCTAGTCGCAGTGGTAAGACCAGTCGCCTAGTCAAGCAGTTTTGTAGTTGGGTTCAAAGTGGAACGGGTAGGGGGCAGTTGGGCAAAAACGGCTTGCCACAACGCTTGTATATTCAGCAGAGCGAACCAGCAGTTTTGGTTTTGGCGGCAAATGATGATAATCGGCGCGAGTTGGCAGATAAAATTGTGGCAGCAACAGGAGGGAAATATCCCATTCGCGCTAAGACACCTTTGGGATTTTTTCAGGATGAAGTCATTTTATTTTGGCCTTTGCTTATACAGCTATTAAACCTGAAAGCACAGTTTCCGGTAAGGCTACGCCCAGAAACTGAGCAGGAATTAGCAACTTTCCTCTGGCGACAGGAGTTAGATGAAGAAATTTTACGTTCACAAGGAGTGAGTGAATCTCGATGGGTGCGTCGCCTGTTGGACTTATTGCAACTGGCTGCTTTAAGCGGCACACCTGTCGAGGAGATTTCCAACGTTCTGGCTGCGTCTGGGGAAGGTGAGGGAGCAGGGGAGCAGGGGGGACTCGGAGTCCCCGTCCCCGAAGGGGATGGGGATTGGGGGGAGAGAGGGGCACAGGGGCAGAGGAGCAGGGGAGAATTCCCAATCCAAAATCGAAAATCTAAAATCGAAAATTCCCTCACCCCTCAAGAGTCACTCCTCTTAAAATGGCGTAATTGGTGTTGGGAGCAGGGATTTCTAACTTATGGAATTACTACTGAACTGTACTACCGTTACCTTCTGCCTAACCAATATTACCAGCAACATTTAGCTCGTTCTTATGGGTATGTATTGGCAGATGATGTAGATGATTATCCCGCGATCGCCCGCGATCTATTTGATTTACTTCTAGATCAAGGAGCAGTCGGGGCATTTACTTATAATTCTGATGGAGCAGTTCGCTTGGGATTGGGAGCTGATCCCAATTACCTAGAAAAGCTATCAAAGCGCTGTCAAGTAGAAACTTTGAGCCAACCACAGCTGTCTCTAGCAGATCAGTTGGCACAAGTAGTCGAATCAGTCTCCCAACCGATGGTACTGTTGGACTTACCCTCGTGTGTGCAAACACTGCAAACCACTTCGAGGGCAGATTTATTGCGACAAACAGCTCTGTTGATTATTCAGGCGGTGCAGTCAAAACAGGTACAGCCGCAAGAAATAGCAGTAATTGCTCCTGGTTTAGATGCGATCGCGCGTTACACTTTGGTAGAAATTTTAACCAAGCAAGGAATTCCTGTCTCGTCCCTCAACGATCAACGTTCACTGACTAGTTCCCCAATTATCAGAGCCTTGCTTACCCTTCTTGCCCTAGTTTATCCAGGTTTGGGGCGGCTGGTAGATCGGGATGCAGTAGCTGAAATGTTGGTTGTACTTAGCACAAGGCGAGAGGTGAGAGGTACGAGGCAAGAGGGCGCTACGCGCAGGCAAGAGGAAAAAACGTCTACTGGTAGCATAGATCTGCCTTCAAACGAAAAATCTAACCTCTCGCAGATCGCCTCTAGCCTCTTGCCTAACATTGATCCAGTTCGGGCTGGCTTAATAGCAGATCACTGCTTTGAACCCCATCCCGATCGCCCCAATTTACTACCAGTGACAGTATACGATCGCTGGGATAGACTGGGATATACTGCAAGCTTGGCATATGAGCAGATATGGGAGTGGATAGAAGGACAGCGATCGCAACAACAACAGCGTTTACTTCCTAGTCCTATTTCGCTATTAGACAGAGCTATTCAAAGATTTTTGTGGAATGGTAGCAATTTACCTTATGACCAATTAGCAGCATTACGGGAATTATTAGAAACTGCCCAACATTACTGGGAAGTTGATACTCGCCTGCGCCAGATCGAGCATTACCAGAGTGATCTACATTCCCAGTTTCAGGCTGGTAACGAGGCTACTTCACCTCACGCAAC
Source organism: uncultured Chroococcidiopsis sp. (assembly GCA_964248365.1). Classification (GTDB taxonomy): domain Bacteria; phylum Cyanobacteriota; class Cyanobacteriia; order Cyanobacteriales; family Chroococcidiopsidaceae; genus Chroococcidiopsis. The sequence goes on from CAXTYC010000008.1 coordinate 149,734, forward strand.
TATTGCCTCTTTTATTCAACTGCTACGGCGTGGCACAATTACAGCCAATCCTTATCCTGTCCGTCCAATAGGTTTTGCTAGTCGGGCTGTCACTCTGGCGACTATTTTCCAATATCGTTCTAGTCGGCAATTTCATCGGTGGCAATTCTGGTTAGATGCTGGTTCACCCTTATGGTTAAGTGGTGGTGCAGCAACTTTGTTTGGTGCGCCATTGTTTTTACAGCATCGAATGAGTCAACCTTGGACAGCAGAAGACGAAATCAATGCTAATGAGCAAAGACTGGGACGAATATTGCGGGATTTACTAGGACGTGTGGGAGAGCGAGTTTACCTGTGTCATAGTGAGCTAGCCGTAAATGGACAAGAGCAAACTGGACCTTTGTTGCCTTTGATTAATGCTGCACATCCGATAGCTTCTTCGCCTGCGCTTGCCCCTTCTGTAACGATTTGAGGTTTACTCTTTTTGTGACACAATCGACATCTGATTGTCATTTTGCTGTCACACTCATTTATTAAGCTATTTATTAATAAATAATTAGTCTGCCCCTCACACCGCATTCTAATTTGTACCTCCCTCCCTTCCCCAAATAAAGGGAGGGTTTTTTATCAAGTGGTTGCCACAAGAGCGAGCTATTAGCCCTTGGGACAAACCTGATCGATAATTGGGCAAGCTTGGGCAAAAAGAGCGGTATCTTTTGTCATTAGTCAGAGTCGGAGGGAGAATCGCTTCTCCCACCTCTGTTTCAGAACCGGACTTG
>CAXTYC010000009.1:0-125990 GCA_964248365.1 uncultured Chroococcidiopsis sp.
AAGACAAGGTGTTTCTCCAACTGGGGAAGCTACTCGAACCGTTTGGGATTAAACGTTATTGTACGGATGGTTGGGGTGCCTATGAACGGCATTTATTAGTAGAGTCACATGAAATAGGTAAACGCAAAACCCAGAGGATTGAGCAAAAACATTTGAGATTGAGAACACGAATCAAGAGATTAATGCGCAAGACAATTTGTTTTTCCAAAACAGAACAGATGCACGATATAGTGATTGGTTTGTTCATTAATCGATCTGAGTTTGGCTTGCCAGTTTAAAAGCTAAGCAACCGATCTATAACACTACCCTATAAAGAAACAATACTTAACTTTGCGCCTTTGCGCCTTTGCGCGACACTTTGCATAATTTTTGATCGCCTTGCTGATAAGTAAATAGCATTGCTCAGGTGCTATTTATGTTAAAGCAGGGGGTGATTACACAAGAAGCATGGTGGAGTCATTAGTCATTATTATGGGGTTTTCCCAGACAAAATGGAACCATCGTTTCTTTTCGCAAAAATACTATGGATGATATCGAGGCGCGTCTACATCAGTTGGTGGTTGAAACTTGTAAGCATAAACTTAACAGTACTGAGCGAAAGCTGGGTTTAACCAAAATCGTTCGGTTAATTGTCAAGTCGGGCAGGCTTTGGAAGGAAAGGACTCCTTATTATGAGGATGCACTGCAACAAACCTGGCTGTATTTCTGTCGCAATCTTTGTGAAGCTGCAACAGGTGATTCGTTTGATCCTAGTCGGAGTAGTGTCACTACTTGGCTGAATGCTTACCTACGGCGACGACTACAAGATCTTCGTGTCCAAAAGCAGTCTCAACTTAAAGAGACTACTACTGTACCGCTTTGGGCAGTAGATGAATCTAGTAGCGACATGATTGAAGCTTTGTCTGCGCCCCCCGATATTCCTCCGATTCTAGAAACTACAAGGCAGTGGATCGAAGCTGATCAGAATGGGGAGTTACGTCGTACTCACATTCAAGGTCGTCCAGAAGTCAATTGTCAAGTTTTACTGTTGGAACGTTTGCCTCCAGATACTAGCTGGGAAGTCTTGGCGGCGCGTTTTAATCTTTCAGTTTCGACGTTGAGCAGTTTCTATCGCCGACAGTGCATTCCACGCTTGCGTAAGTTTGGCGAATCCCAGGGGTATATAGAGGATACCTATCATGAGTTATCTGACAAGAAATATAGAAGATCGTTCGTTTCCATTACCAATTACCCAAGCAGCACATAAAATAGCGCGGCGGTTTTCCCAGCAGATGCCGACACCTGAGAAGGCGGAACAAGTTCGTTTGAATACGCTTGCTGTTTGTGTTGTGAATGACTACTTGCAAATGATGGGTATTCCTACAAATCTAAACAGTGGCGACAGTTGGAATCCTGTTGTTCGTCTGTTTGGTGATGTGGCTGATTTAGAGGTGGAACAGGTAGGGCGTTTGGAATGTCGTGTGATTAAGGCGGCTGAGTCTACCTGCTATATTCCGCCAGAATGTGAAGATCGAGTCGGCTATGTGGTTGTGCAGCTAGATGAACTACACCAAGAAGCTACTATATTGGGATTTGCTAAACAGATAGCGGCTGGAAAGTTACATATCAATTCTTTGCAACCGTTAGAAGATTTACTCGCTCATTTGAGTCACTTAGCTGCTGCCAAAGCTTTTGACTATGGGAACATAGTAAATTTGGGTCAATGGTTGCAAAATGTGTTTGAGCAAAGTTGGCAAACAGTGGATTCAGTATTAAATCCACTCACTTTCAGTTTTCGTAAGGCAAATGGTTCTGGCATGGATTCTGAGTATACAGATCCTCACGTTAGACGAGCAAAGTTAATTGATTTGGGGATGCAATTAGCTGGACACCAGATAGCTTTGGTGGTGGAACTTAGACCAGAATCGGAGGATAAATCTGGTATCCTGCTTCAGGTACATCCGGCTGGAAGTCATATATTTTTGCCTCCACTGTTGCAATTGATTGTGCTGGATGAAACGGGAAACATTTTCCTAGAAGCTAAAGCTAGACGTGCCGATAATTACATTCAATTGCAATTTAGCGGCACAGCAGGAGAAAGGTTTAGCGTTAAAGTAGCTCTTGGTGAGGTCAGTTTTACAGAAAGTTTTGTAATCTGATCGATTTAAATCAACGTGCCTACAGGTAAATTGTCGTGGGTAAGTTAGTTGTCTTGAAGTTAGGGGATGGCAGTTTTGATCTGGGTTTTCCTGTCACGCTCCAAATTGGAGAAGATGGCGATCGCCCTTTTACGGAAATTACTGGTAAACTACCGCCAAACCCAGAAATTCCCAATTACTACGGCTACTGGCAATCAGCTTATTATCGTCTGGGTTTACGTACTCGACTCGAAGCCGCAGCTGTCCAAGTTACTAATGTTTCTGTAATGGATGACTGCTACAACGCCGCTGCGATGTTGTGCCAAAGTCTGAATGCGTGGCTCAACAGGGATTCATTTCGCCCAATTAGAGAAAAATTACTAGAAAAATTAATGCCCTCAGATGCCGTGCGGGTAATTCTGCAAACCGAAGATACCCTGTTGCAGCGTCTACCCTGGCATCTTTGTAATTTATTCTCCCGCTATCCCAAAGCAGAAATTGCTGTCAGTGCGCCTGCCTACGATCAATCAGAAAAAGCATCTCCCCAAAGAAATAAAATCAGAATTTTAGCGATTTTGGGTAGTAGTGTTGGCATAGATATCCAAGCAGATCGAGTTTTATTAGAATCCCTACCTGACGCAGAAATCAGCTTTCTGGTAGAGCCGTCACGACAAGAGCTAGATAGTCAGCTATGGGCGCTACAGGGATGGGATATTCTGTTTTTCGCTGGGCATAGTGCTAGCGGGGAAAATTGTGAAATTGGACAAATTTATCTCAATCAAACTGAGAGTTTAACGATCGCTGATTTAAAAAATGCTTTACAATCCGCTGTTGAAAAAGGCTTAAAGTTAGCGATTTTTAACTCTTGTGATGGATTGGGATTAGCGCGATCGCTCTTTAGTTTACAAATTCCCCAAATTGTGCTAATGCGGGAACCTGTACCGGACAGAGTAGCCCAAGAATTTTTAAAGAATTTTCTGCAAGCCTTTTCAGGGGGAAAGTCTTTATATCTATCTGTGCGAGAAGCGCGAGAAAGACTACAGGGATGGGAAAATGAATTTCCTTGTGCTAGCTGGCTACCTGTAATTTATCAGAATCCCGCCGAAGTGCCACCGACTTGGCATTCTTGGGTTAACCGCCGCCCAAAAAATAAGCGTAGTCTGAGCCGTATACTACTTTCAAGTGCAGTTGTCACAGCTTGTGTAATGGGAATAAGATTCCTGGGAATGCTCCAGCCAACGGAATTGCAGGCTTACGATCACCTGATGCGACTACGACCACAAGAAAAACCTGATTCGCGTCTGTTGGTGGTAACAGTAAATGAAAAAGACTTTGCGCTACCAGAGCAAAAGGACAGAAAAGGATCGCTAGCAGATCTTGCCCTAGAACGACTTTTGCACAAACTCGATAAATTTAAACCACGCGCCATTGGTTTAGATATTTATCGTGATTTTCCAGTTGAAGATAATAAGGCATTAGCTACTGATTTAAAACAAAACCAGAGTCTATATGCTGTATGCAAAGTAAGCGATCCAGAATTTGATCCCGATGGCGTTCAGCCACCGCCAGAAGTTTTACCAGAGCGCTTGGGCTTTAGTGATGTGTTAGATGATGGCGATAACAATATGATCCGTCGCCAGTACATACATTTAGATCCGCCCCTGACATCTCGCTGTAGCGCCAAATATGCTTTCAGCTTCAAGCTAGCACGTCATTATCTACATACAGAAAATATTGAGCCAAAAGTTACGCCACAAGGGTATTTACAGTTCGGCAACGTTATTTTGAACCACTTACAAGCTCACGCTGGTGCTTATCAAACATTGGATACTAGTAGGGGTTATCAACTAATGCTCAATTACCGCCCCTTCCAGTCCCTGGATGACATTGCGCCGCAAGTTACTTTACAACAAATCCTCCTCGATCAAATTCCTCCAGAGAGAGTGAAGGATTTGCAAGGGCGTATTGTCTTGATTGGTCCTACTGCCCAAAGTTTTGGTGATTATTGGTCTACACCCTACAACATTGGTCAGCAGTCTGTAAACAAGCAAATACCAGGAGTATTTCTGCAAGCACAAATGATCAGTCAGATCCTGAGTGCGGTTTTGGATGGGCGACCATTAATTTGGGTTTTACCTGTGTGGGGAGAAGCTCTGTGGATCTGGGGTTGGTCTATTGTGGGGGGCTTACTTGTTTGGCGCTTACAATCCCCACGAAAGCAAGGAACAGCTGTTAGTGCTGCACTGGTAATTTTATACGGTGTTTGTTTCGGTATGTTAACAAAAGGCGTTTGGCTGCCTTTTGTACCATCAGCACTGGCTTTGGTAGCTACAAGCGGGGTTGTGGTCGTTTATGTGCGTTCTAAATCTATTGTGCCACAAAGGAATTTACCATTTGTTCCATCTATCGCCGCTTCAAATCATCAACTGAAATGAGGTTGTTTATGTTTAAAATTCGACACATTTATGCTATTACTTTAGTACTTCTAAGCTGCACGAGTTACGCCATACCAGTAGGGGCACAGGGCGCGATCGCACCGAGCAATAATCAAGATAGCCAGTTGCGTTTAGCCGATCCACCTTTACCGCCATCAGGTACACCAATAGGACGACGCAGAGGAGCGGCAGGTCGTGGTAATTGTACTGTTAATCTACCTCTGACGGCTCTAGTGCCTGCGATTGAAAAACCTGTGGGTGGTGGAAAAGCTACATATGTTTGGGGTAAAACGATCGCCACTCATCCCACATTCTGGTTTTATGTGCCAGATTCAAACACTTCCTTGCGCGAGGTAGAGTTTGTGCTGCAAGATGAGCGAGATAATGATGTCTGGCGTAGCCCTGTCAGTCTACCCCAAAAGCCTGGTGTGATTAGCGTCAGTTTGCCATCAACCTTAACACCTCTAAATATCAACCAAAATTATCATTGGTTCCTCAAAACTAAAATTGCCGCAAGTTGCGATCGTCAGCAACCAGTTATTGCTAAAGATGGTGTTGAAGGATGGGTGCAACGGGTGTCCCTTACTCCTACCCTTGCAAGTCAACTAAAAACAGCACCAACGGAGAAACAGATAAGGCTCTATGCCCAAGATGGCTTGTGGTACGATGCTCTAACTAGTTTGGCTGAACTTCGCCGAATGAACCCACAGGACGGAACACTCAAGGCAGATTGGCAACAATTGTTGCAATCTGTTGGCTTAGGTGAAATTGCCTCTATGTCTCTTGTAGAGTGCTGTACACCTGCACAGTGAGGGGCGCTCGTGCGCTCGTGCGAGAGGCGGTTAGGCTAGAGGCTAGAGGCGCGCATGAGGATGAGGGGATGGGATTGTGAGGTGATAGGGGGAATTTCTCCTCATCTCCTCATCTCCCCCTGTCCCCCTCTCCCACTAGCCCCTAGCCCCTAGCCCCTAGCCCCTAATTAAGTCATAGCCAATTACCCACTAGAACGTAAGGAGCCCAATAACTAGGACGGCTGTAATTAGGATAATTTTTCATGAGAGTTAGCTGAGCCTGACGCAGGGCTTCGGCTTTATTTACCCCTGTTTTAGCTAATTCTTTATAGAATTCTCCGATAAAGATGGCAGTAGCCTCATCATCGATTTGCCATAGAGATGCTAGGGTACTGCGCGCTCCAGCCCTTACTGCTACCCCAGCTAATCCCAAAGCAGCTCGTTTATCTCCAGTTGCTGTCTCGCAAGCACTCAGAACTAGTAATTCAATCGCTTCAGGGGAACGTTGATTTCTAGTCCGCAGTAAATTATCGAAATCTTTCACATTAATTGGACCATCTGAGGCAAGAATAAATGTATTTTGGGCAGAGGAACTAAATTGACCGTGAGTAGCTAGATGTACGACGTTGAAAGTAGATGAGTCGATTTTTGTTTCTAGACTCTTGCTAGTAAATTGCTTGTCCAGCAGTTCACTACTTGATACTCCTGCTTGCTGAATTAAATTGAGTTCAGACTTGACTGCGGGTAGGGGCGGATAAGGATAGTTAGCGGGTGGAATACTTAGCCCAGCCGTCAAAGCCCTTAACTGTCCTGGGGGCAAAGGTTTGGGGTTGACAAGTTGTAAACCAGGACTTAAAGCTACAGCGTACTTCTCTACTAAATACTGTTTGCCGTCATAAAGGGCAGACATGGGGATATTGCGCAAAGCACCATCGGGTACAAACACTAGGGTTTTGATTCCACTGCTTGCCAATGCTGTCTGGGCAGGCTCGATCAGCCAATTGTATACTTGTTGAGATAAAGTTCTAACATTTTTAATTCGGTCAGGTTCGGTGAGATTTTCCCGCAGTTGCTCTAGGGTTTGTTCTACTTGGCTTTGTGATACTTGAACTGTGTAATGGCGTAATGGCTGCTTGGGAAGCTTGAGAATCACCTCTAAGCGATCGCGCAATATAATCGGATAAACAACTGCTGCGGTTGGATTATCTCGCTCAACTACCTTGTCAATTAACACTGTTTGTGCTTCTAAACAAGCTTCTCGAAAGAAGTTATCTAGTTCGGCTAACTGGAGAGATTCGATTGTCTGACGCGCTTGAGCAAGGTTTTGCTGACTCGGTTGATTGGCAGATTCACGCAAAAGTAAATCAACTAACTCTCGATATACAGGTTCTACCTCATCCCGAAAGTTAAACTGAATTTCTGGATTGATGGCAACTAAATCGCTACGTAAAGACTTCAAGGTTTTGACTGCTTGGGTGTAAGTGGCGATCGCTCCTTTTGTATCTCCTTGTGCTTTCAATAAGCGTCCTAATTGCCACTGCCAGCGATAGGCTATATCCGGCGCATTTGCAGACTGTGCCAGCACTAAAGCTTGCTGTGTTAATTCTTTAGCACTTGACAATTGCCCATTTTGTTCGTATAACCTACCCAAATTACCCAGCGCATAAGCGGATGCTCGCTGATCTCCCAAACTTCTAGCTTGTTTGACAGCCGTAGCCAGTAACTGGGCAATATATAAGGAGCTAGAAGAGGAGGGGCTAGAGGCTAGGGGCTGGAGGCTAGGGTAATTTTGCGGAAAGTTGGCGGTGTCGGTTTCCGTCCCGCCAAACTTTCCAAGACGGATTTTAGATTTTGGATTTTGGATTAGAATTTCTCCTGTGCTCCTGTGCTCCTCTGCTCCTGTGCCCCCCTGCCCCTCTCTCCCCCCAATCCCCATCCCCGAAGGGGATGGGTACCCCGATTCCCCCCTGCTCCCCTGCTCCCCCTGCTCTCTTCTAGCCTCTAGTTCCATCAAGCTTTGGGCAAAGTCAATGTAGGCATAGACTGTTTTACTACTTGGTGGTAAGTTTGTCAGAGCGGATTGAATTTCACCAATCAACGCCGTCGCCCCATTCACTTGCTCAGTATCTAGTAAAAGGCTCAGTTGATTTAGTTGTGCCTGAAGTTTTGTAATTTGAGATGGGGAAATGGTTGCAGCCTGTTGATAGAAGATGAGCGCTGCTTTGTTATTTTGCTGCGATCGCGCTGTATTACCTAAGCTGAACACAGTAGCACCAATATCTTGAGGTGATTGCAGTTTTTGGGCGATCGCTAAGCTTTGTTGCAATGTATACCGCGACTGTTCCCCTTCACCAACTACTCGCAGCGCATTGCCCAGATTGCGTAGAAAAGCAGCTTTAAGCAGCGAGTCGGGTTGTTTTTGGAGAGTTTGTTTTACCTGGGATAAGGTTTTCAAAGCACGGCGATAAAGCCCTAACGCTTGCATAGCTTGCGCTTGATTAATTTCGCTACGGATAACTCCAGTACGTGAGCCTACTTGAGCATAAGTAGCCGTAGCTTTTTGCCATGTGTCTAAAGCGGATTGGGCTTGTCCTAATGCTAACTGCAAGCTCCCTTGAGTATTCAAAGCCTGAGCCAGCACCTCTAAATTTTGGTTTTTAGATTTTGGATAAGAGATGGGGATTTCTCCCTCAGCTCCCTCAGCTCTCTTCTCCCCAGAATATCCCAGTAAATTGAGACTCGATGCGATCGCACTATGAGCCTTGTTCCACTGTCCAAGTTGCTGATAAGCTAACGACAGATTGCTCAATACCATTGCCTGGCTGGGTACATCTTTTCTTGCCAGGTAAGCTTTTGTTGCTTGTTGCCAAACTTGTATTGCTTGAGAGAACTTTTCTGCTTCATATAGTTCTCTGCCTTGCTGCACCAGGAGAGAAGCATCTAGCTGGGGAGCGCTCGTACTTCCTTTTCGTTCCCAGTCTCTGGCTGGAAACGAAGGCTGCTTTGAGAAAGCTACCTTCGAGCTATATAATCCTATGCTGAAAAATAAAATTAGAAAACTAATTCCAGCTTTTGATATTAAATTCAGTTGCATATTTATTAACCCTACCAATAAAAGGGCGGGTTGAACTATAGCGATTGTAGTTGAATAAATTACAAACTTGGCAAGCACTCAAGTGAGGATTGATAATTGATAATTGTTAGAAGGGGTTATATTGTATCGAAAAGTAAAGCCCTTTTTCTTGCAATGTTCTTTCCCTTTGGGAAATATCAATCAAAGGAATGCCCCAATCAAAGCGGGCGGTGAGGCGATCGCCCATTTCTAAGCGCAAGCCAATTCCTACAGAGGCAAGAGTATTAGAGTTTAAGGAGTTTAAGGAGTTATTGTTAGAATTTCTTCTTCCTGAACTAGCCCAGGTAGTGCCAAAGTCAACAAACGGAGTTAACTGTAAAGTCAATTGCTGCTCCCGACTACGATATATTGGTAAGCGCACTTCTGCTGAACCAAAAGCACCATTATCTGCTAACAGAGCATCCTGGCGATAACCCCTCACACTTTCAATCCCACCCAGTCCAAACTGTTCTAGAGGTACGAGCGCCCTGTCTGCTAATTGCACATTAGTGCGGAGTAATAGCAAAGTTTCTGGAGCCAAAAGCCGTACCCACTGTGCTTGTCCCTGCCAAAGTAAAAAGCGGCTGTCTGGGTTGTTAGAGTTGATTGTAGCGTCAAATGCACCAACTCCCAAACCGAATTGAGACCGAGCTGCAATCACTTCACGATTATTACGCTTTGTCCATTCTTGAAAGAATTCTATTGCTGATATACGAGTGCGTCCCTCTTTATCAGCTCCTGGGGAAAGAAGGGAAATTGGATAGTTAAAGCTTTCTAGAACATCAGAAGAAATCTTACTTTGTCTGCGAGCAGCGGTTATACCAAGGGCAAATTCTTCATTTGGGGTTTGCACCACTGGCTGACGTAGTGTTAGTTCGTAGTACTGCGAATTACCAATAATATCTAAAGAGTTAAAGGGTTCTTCAATTACATTACTGTCGTTGAAACCAGCGTTAAAGCTTATGGTTCCATTGCTCGAATTAATTGGTAATGTGTAGCTGCCATCTACGCCATTGCTGCCATCAGTGTTACTATAGGCTATGCTCAGACCGTCACCAAGACCGAGTAGATTAGCTTCATTGATTTGAGCGCGGCGACGGAACGAGCCAACACTAGGCGATCGCCCGTTATCTGCTATGATTTGAGAATTGAAAGTCTTTGCCTCTTGTACTCTGATATCTAGCACATTCGTTCCCAACCGCGATCCGGCGGAAAGTTCGGCAGAGATGCTTTTAATCAAGGGGTTGAGTTGTAGAAGTTGCAAAGCTTCTAACAGGCGCTTTTGGTTTAGCGGTTTTGATGAAGGTAGGCGATCGCGCACATAATTAGGATTCAACCGCCGCGTACCAGTCACATTGATTGCTTCCAAACTTCCTTCAACTACCTGAATTTTGACTACGCCGTTTTGAATTGCTTGGGGTGGGATTATAGCGCCAGAGGTAATGTAACCTTTGTCTATGTAAAGCTGGGTAAGGGCGCTACGAGCAAGCAAAAGATCGGTAAAAGAGAGCGATCGGTTAGTGAACCGAGCAAGTACCTTGTCTAACTCTTGCTGGCTAAATACAGTATTGCCAATTACCTCAAACCTTTTAACTCTAATTTTTGCCCCAGTACCAGGAACAGGTGCAGGAGTTGAGGGTGTAGGTGAGGGAGGCTGTAATAAATCGGATGGAGGTGGGAGAGGTTCAGGTTTTGGGAAGGAGGGGGGAAGTTGCTCAGCAGGCGGTATGACATCCTGCGGCGAAGGTGGGGATGGTAGCTGTTTTGAGGGTACAGGGTTGGGAACTTGAGCTAAGTCAATTGTCTGTGCTGCCAAACAACCGACCATCATAACTTTAAAAAATATAAAACTGATTCCCCCTTTAGTTACCAGTTCGCGCAGGGAAGTCATAAAATCCATACCAATATTAGTTCTCCTCTAATTAAGGGGGGATCTGGGCAGTGAAATTTTAATTAGTTTAGTTGCGTGTACGTACACAAAACACAATCAAATTTAGTAAACAGATCACCCCTTTTATCCCCCCCTTTAAAAAGGGGGGTTAGGGGGGATATAAAGCAGCTTGGGAAAACTCTATGAGCCATTACAACTAGTAGACGTTAACCAAGGAATATCAGGCGTAGCAGTAGGAGGATTTGCCTCTAGGATCACCTCACCCTTGGAACCTATCACCCACCCTTGAGCTTCCACAAGCGTAGTTGAGTCAGAATTTGTAGTATTATTACTCGGCATTTCCGCACGGGGACGATTTTCTTCAGTAGGCACACCTGTGCCTAAATCTACCAAAGCGGTATCACTTCTAGTAGCTTCACTTGGAGTCGGTGGTAAGCCGCCCCGCCCCGTGGCAACTAATTGACTAATTCCTTTCGCCAAATTATCGCCACTAGCAGAACAGCCAGAGGCAATTAGCCCACTAATATCAATAACTTGGGCTGGTAAGACAACTAAATTGGCATTGGGATCTATATCTGGTCGATTAATTTCTACCACTCCGTTTATACCCCGTTCAGAGTCGGCGCTGATTATACTATCTGGAGAAACAAAGAATCCTTGGGTAGAAATTTGAATTCTACCACCCCTGCCCAGATTGGCTGTGGCTCTAATATTGCTTTTATCAGTAACAACTAATATATCTGTATCAATATTGATATTGCGAGCATTACCTTCGCCGCCAGCGTTAGTAGATATTTCACTGTTGCCGCGTAATAGTAATAAATCTTGATTGTTTAGCGTTATCTTCCCGCCGCCTTTACCTGATCGGGTTTCAGCAGCAAGTTTTCCGCCGTTGTCCAGAAGGATGGATTTAGCTGTTACCTCTAGATTGCCTGTATCTCCTGTTCCTTGACTGCTGACAGAGGCGATCGCACCATCCCGAACAATCAGTTGCCCTGTGTTGATTTTTAAATTTCCTCCATTACCTGTGGCTTCTGCTTTGGTTCTGGAAAGCAAACCACTAGGAAATACTGAAGGAGACTCGGATTCTGATATTCCTGTCCCTGCTAATTCGACAGATTCAGGAGCATCTATGAACACATTTCCCCCATTACCAGAACTTATTTCCGTAGAGCTATTTATTTGCCCTCCATTTCGGAGAATTAATCTCCCTGTTTTCACCTCTACGTTTCCGGCGTTCCCGCTGCCGAAAGTCTGAGTCGTTAGTTGGGTCAACTTCCCACTACCGTCTACCTCTACAGATTCAGGAGCATTCACACTTAAATTCCCTCCTTGCCCATCATTCTGAGTAGAGGCTGATATCGCTGATCCATCAAGGACAAGCAACCGTCTCGTCTCAATGTTTATCTCACCCGCCGCTCCGCTAGAGAAAGCCTCAGTATTTAAAAAGCTGCCACTACTTACTTCTACAGATTCAGACGCTTTTACTGCTAGATTTCCGCCTGGGTTAGCTCCGTAGTTCGATCCCGCTAGTTGTGAACCATCGGTGATTACAATCTGTTTACCACGTAACTGCACATCCCCATTTCTTTCACCACTTTTACCACTCGTATCAACAATAGCCTGGGACAGTTGAATGTTTTGAAAGTTTTGTACGCCTTCGTATCCTAAAGCCCAGCCTTCAGCGATTGGAGTCAAGCTAACGAGACTATTAGCCGCGACACTCCCTAACTCAACTCTTCCTCCTAGAGTAAACAGTGTGCCTCCCTCTAGAAATACATCACCGCCTACTAAAGCTAAGGTTTTATTTGGCTGTACCTCAAGACCAACAGGAGACTCTCGCCCAGATTCAGGAAAAAAACGAGTTGCTTGGGATTGATTTTGGATAATTCCGGCACTCTGCCCAAATTGCAAACCCACTGGTACACTCACGGTAAGCAGAGGCGAGGTTTGTGGCTCAGTAGCACTGAAAAAGTTGCCATCAGCAAAGTTGAGGCGATTGGCTGTACTGGCGATAAAGGAACCCCTAATATCCAGTTTGGCATCACGTCCAAAAATAATCCCGTTTGGGTTGAGTAGAAATAAGTTGGCACTGCCGTTAGCTCGTATTAAACCATCAATGTTAGAAATAGAGCTACCCGTTACTCGGCTGATTATGTTTTGAACATCTAAGGCATTGTTGAAGGTAGCTGAACCACCCGTAGGTACAGAAAAATCACGAAAGCTATGGAAAAGGTTACCTCCGGCTCGATTGCCGCCATTAATACTAAAGTTGCGGTTATCCTTTGTGGTTACATCGGTAGATAATGTTCCATCGCTAGTAACTTGCGCCTGAATCGGTGTCGTCGTAGCTAGACAGTAGAGAACTGCACAGGCAAGACAGAGTTGGTAAGTAGGCTTGTTCATAGGTATGGGACTGACGCATCCTTAAAAGAATACGTAATCTTGAATATAGCTGGTTTTTCAGTAAGGGTAGATTTTTCAGTATTTACTTGAAAAACAGGCTTGGGGAAACTAGTTAATACAGCACTTCCACAAGCCAAAAAATATGGTCAAAAGTTCAAGTGGAGAGTATGCCAACAATATTTTTATCAAATACTATCCCTTTATTTCATCAACTACTACACCGATAACAAATCTGTTGCCCGCCACTCCATGCCCATCGTCCAAGCTGTGTGCTGCCACTGTTAGGAGGACACGGTTGACAGTCTCCAGGACCCAACAACATTAGCTTTGGCTGTTCATCAAATTGGAATATTTCTCTAAGTCTTTCCTCTAGCTGATTTCCCTCTTTTCTGGTTTCCAAATTTCCAAATTCAGCCCTGGCTTCTCTAAGCAAGCAATCTGCTAACTCAGCCTTTGCTACTATTAGTACTTCAGAATCACGAGTTGCTATTGCCCGTTCAATCGCTTTTGTATAGTTTTCTTTTGCTTGGCTAAAGTCTTCTTTAATTTCAACAATCGATTTATTTTTGTAGATATCTGCAAGAGTGAGAGCAAATAAAGCTGATGTTTGACATCCAGAATTGTTTACTTTCTCTAGTGTTTGAATTGCTTCTTCAATTTTATCAGTCTCTATTAACTGTTTGGCAGTAGATAAAAGTTCAGCTTCGTTTATTTGAGCGTTCATCAAATTGTCTCCTTAAATAGATAGTCTAGAAACGGATAGTTTAGAGCAAGAACATTATTTTATTAGCAATCAACTCAGTAAGCAATTTCCTAGATTTTTCTAAAAAAATGCCTAAAATAGTAAGGGTAGCAAGGATGATTTCGCCTGAAATACTTGCATTAATCAAATAGAAATCAGAATCAGCTACCACTTTGCTTTTATAGTCTGCTCTTGCACTAATAATTGAACTCAAAAAAAATACATTCAATTCCAGAAAAATGTGAAATATTTTTTTGGTTGAAGAACTCTCGCCCAGATTGCGGCTAACCTAAATTTTGCCTCATCAAAAGCAAAATCTATTATTGAACTACAAGTACACCAAAGCTATAGCATGATAATACCATCCCAAAGATAGAAGACAAGTAAAAAAATTAATATTATTAGGATTCCAGAAAATAAAGGTTAATTTTGATGCTAGCCACAGTAGGAAACAAGCCTTGCCAACAGAGGCAAATACTTGTAAATAATTGCTTTGCGAGCAAAGCAAGCAGTTCCTACAGCCCAAACATCATTATTCGATCGCATCACCACAAGTAATCAATCCAAAACGAGTTAAGCTGTACCCACAGCTTCGATCGCAGCTTCCAAAGCGATCGCTACATGAGTCCAATGAGTCCCCCCTTGACAAAAAACCACATATGGTTCTCGCAATGGACCATCAGCAGAAAACTCCGACGTACTACCATCGATAAACGTCCCTCCAGCCATCACTAAATGGCTCTCGTAACCAGGCATTTCCGCTGGGATGGGGTCTAGATAGGAACCTACGGGTGAATGCTGTTGAATCGCTCGACAGAAGGCAATCAGCTTTTGTGGCGAACCCAATTGGATCGCCTGAATCACATCTCGTCGAGGTTCCATCGGTAGCGGTTTGACCGGATAGCCAAGTTTGTCAAATACATAAGCTGTCAGATGATTTCCCTTCATCGCCTCGCCCACCATTTGGGGGGCGAGAAATAGCCCTTGAAATAGCAGCCGATTTTGATCGAATGTCGCACCGCCAGAACTACCAATTCCTGGCGCTGTAAGGCGACAAGTAGCGGATTCCACCAAGTCGGCTCTACCAGCAACGTAACCGCCTGCTGTCACAATTGTGCCACCAGGATTTTTAATCAAAGACCCAGCAATCAAATCAGCACCAACGGCGGTTGGTTCTCGATCTTCAATGAATTCGCCGTAGCAGTTATCAACAAAACAAATTGTGTTGGGGTTTTGCTGTTTAACGATATGGATAATCTTCTCAATATCAGCAATTGAAAGGCTAGAACGCCAGGAATAACCACAGGAACGCTGAATTGATACCAAGCGTGTGCGAGCGCTTACCGCCTCCCCCAAAGCTGCCCAATCTATATTTCCTTCCTCAGTTAGATCCAATTGGCGGTAACTAATGCCAAACTCAATCAAAGAACCTTGACCATTACCTCTTATACCAATAACTTCTTCTAGCGTGTCGTAGGGCGCACCTGCTACGGCTAACATTTCATCTCCAGGGCGGAGAACACCAAACAAAGCACAAGCGATCGCATGAGTACCAGACACAAACTGGACTCTTACTGCTGCTGAGTGTGCCTGCATTACCTCGGCATAGACCTGATCCAAAGTCTGACGACCTAAATCATCATGTCCATAACCACTGACAGAGGAAAAATGATGCGCTCCCACGCGATGGTTATGAAACGCTTTCAACACACGTTTGAGATTTTGCTTGACTGAAGCGTCAATTCCAGAAAAAATCAGAAATAGTGCCTGTTCTGCTAAGCGCAGCTCATCAAAGCTGTTTATCATTAAGTCTTTCGCTATTTAACTAGGTAGATTTGTGATTTTGGCAGATTAAGGCTTGAGTATTTGAATTTAGGTTATTGCATGACGATTGCCTCATCAACCATAACCCCCTTAAAGTGGGTAAACATCCTTCCTCTAGCTGGACTCCACATCGGAGCGCTTCTTGCCCTAATTCCTGGTAACACTAACTGGAGAGCAGTAGGTGTAGCTTTGTTTCTCTATTGGGTGACAGGCGGTTTGGGAATTACCCTAGGATTTCACCGCCTTGTCACTCACCGCAGTTTTCAAACTTCCAAGTGGCTGGAATATTTTCTAGTATTTTGCGGTACTCTTGCCCTTCAAGGTGGACCATTTGACTGGGTAGGGATGCACCGCATCCATCATTTGCACTCAGACCAAGAACCTGATCCCCATGATTCCAATCGGGGTTTTTATTGGAGTCACTTGGGTTGGATGCTTCATCAAGCACCCGCTCAATCTGAAATTCCTCGTTTTACAAAAGACATTGCAGACGATCCAGTTTATCATTTTTTTCAAAATTATATGGTTCATATCCAGGTAGCTCTGGGTGTCGTACTCTTGCTTCTGGGTGGCTGGTCGTTTGTGATTTGGGGAATTTTTGTCCGCGCCGTCGTAGTCTATCACTGCACTTGGCTAGTTAATAGCGCCACTCATAAATTTGGTTATCGCACCCACGAATCAAGTGATAAGTCAACTAACTGCTGGTGGGTAGCTTTACTTGTCTTCGGCGAAGGTTGGCACAACAACCACCATGCTTATCAATACTCTGCCCGTCATGGTTTGCAGTGGTGGGAATTTGATCTCACATGGATCACCATTCGATTACTTCAATCCCTAGGTTTAGCCTGGAATGTGAAACTGGCAGAGAAATAAACAGAGGGGCTAGGGGCGCTATAGCTAGGGGCTAGGGGCTAGAAGAGGGCAGGGGGGCAGAATTGTTAATTTATACTTTTTGCTTTCCCCTTTCCCCTTTTCCCTTTCGCCTTGTCCCCTTGTCTTCCTCCCTAGCCCCCAGTCCCTAACCCCTAACCCCTCTAGAATCGTCCATTCCCCTGTACGATATGCTTGACAGTGGTTAGTGATTCTGGGCTAATCAGTCCTCGGCGATGTCCTTTTTGATTAGACATCCCTAAAAATACTGATTCTCCCCGCGAAGGATTACGGGAGAAGCGGGGGGAAGAGTTGATATAGGTACAGGCGCTATTCACGCCCAAGGCAAAATGACGGCTTTCTTGGTAGGATTCGGTAACAATACAGTCAGCGTGTCCGCTACTATGGTGATTAATCCAGGCGATCGCTGCTTCTAAGTTATCAACTACCTTGAAAGCCACTGTTTTGTTTAAATAAGGTTGACACCACTCGGAGTCCTGAGCTAGTCGTATATGGGGAAACTCCTCTATTAATTCGCTATCTCCCTTAATTTGAAAGCCCTTTTCTTGCAAGCCGTTCCATAAAGTAGCCAGGGATGAGGGATTAGCTGTGCGATGAACTAACACCTTTTCAATCGCGTTTACTGGGTCTGGTTCGCTTGCATGGCTATCCAAAATCATCCAACGAGCCATATCTATGCTGCCGGAAAGTGACCAGTAAAGGTAACAGTTACCCATTGCTGATTTTAAAACTGGTGCTGTTGCCTGTCGCACTACTTGCTGCACTAGGCTGGGACGACCATAGGGAATTACTAGATTGACGTAAGAGTCTTGGGTGACTAAATCCTTAATTAGACCCCCTTGCTCTGCCTCTATAATTTCTAGACAGCCAGGAGGCATCCCTGTTTCCTCCAAAGCTGACTGAAGGATTTGGGCAATTACAGCGTTGGAATGGCTTGTTTCACCGCCACCTTTGAGAACTAGGCTGTTACCAGTTTTGATACATAAACCCGCTGCTATTGCTCCTAGCTCTGGAAAAGCTTCGTAAACTAAGGCAATTACTCCCAGTGGCATTAGCTGGCAGTAAGTCTGGGAATCTTCAAGTTGGTAGTCAGCGTGTCTGATTCGCCGCAAGGGATCAGATAACTCTCCCAGCCGTTGCAGAATCTCTACTGTCGTCTGGAGTCGCTCTGGAGTCAGCTTCAGCCAATCTAGAATTAGCTCTGGCACTGCCATTTCGCGGCTGGCTTCTAAATCTAGTGTGTTCGCTTCCAGAATGTCATTAAATGAGTACTTCAGCGCTTGTGCCATTTGCCTGACAGCGCGACTTCGGTCTGCTCCCTTGGTGATAGCCAATTTTATGGAAGCTCGATAAGCGCTGCGTACAGTAGCGACTAAGCTTGGTGTGGCATTAAAAGCATCAACTGTCATCGACTTAACGTCTGTAAGTTAGCCAGAACATCAATGCTGGCAGGATGGCAAACAAAACCGCCAATAGTGCCAAGATTAGTATATTGGCATGATTAGGCGATCGCAGTGCTAGGGGAAGCCAGAAAATCAGCAGCCCAAATACTATTAACAGAGCAAATGGAAAATAGTTTTGCCCCAATCGAGACTGAGCTACGTTCCAGCGGTTTCCCATCCAACGCCAAGCTTTTTTATACGGATAGCTTGTAGATAGTTGCTCTAGTACGTACCCATTATCTTCTACTACAAACAATTGCTGACAGCGATCGCAACCAAATGCTTCTGTCAGGGTAATCGGAACTAAGCGACCATGCCGACGGCAAGGACACGGGTACTCTAAACTTAAATCTATTTTTTGGGTCTTTGGAGGTTGCACAAGCAGTCGTAGAACCAAACAGCTGGTTATCCTACGAGTTTATCCAAAACCTACCTGTCTGACCAAGTACTTATCCATTTTTCCAAAATTTTCACTTTTAAGTTTACCTTAGCTTTATTCCTTGACAAAATAATTAGTAATTTATAACTCATAATTCATATTTGATTTAGGTTGGCTGCCTATCTCCTGCAAGGAGAGGAAGAACATAAATGCGACCATTGTGTCAAGTCTTTGGGTATATAAATCTATGCAAGAGGTGATACAAAAGTAGTCTTGATCAAAGTCACCCTTCACAGCCGTGCTTTTACGCCAGGAATATAGGACAGGAAAACCTCGATTAACCGCCAATTTGTGACATGGTTCTGGCATAGGCTCCTGTTGTACCTGACTGCCGTTGTTTGAAATTAATTTCTGGTTTCATTACCAGCAACTGGCTTACTTGTTCCCTGATGTGTGCTATGTTAACCCCAGCGCGCAGTTGTGTTTTTAAGTCAATTTGATTGCTTTCATTTAATAAACAGGGACGCAACCAACCATCGGCTGACAAGCGCATTCGGTTACAGCGATCGCAAAAACATTCCGACATCTGGCTAATAAATCCTAGCGTGCCTTTTGCACCTGGAATTTGAAAGATATCAGCAGGACCATTACCACGAACTTGGGATTCTGTCAAGCCAAAAGCCTCACCGATACGTTGGCGTAAAAGAGCGGAAGCTACCCAACCCTTGTCGCCAAACAGGTCAGAATTACCAATCGGCATAAATTCAATAAACCGGACGTGCCATTCACGGTCAATTGTCAGGGCGGCAAGATCTAGTATTTCATGGTCATTCACACCAGGAATCACGACTACATTCAGCTTCAGGGGGTCAAATCCTACGCGATGGGCAGTTTGAATACCATCCCAGACTTGCTGCCAACGGGAACGACCGCGATTACCAATAATAGAGTCAAAGGTGTCAGGAGCGAGAGAATCAAGGCTAATATTAACCCGCCGCAGCCCAGCATCATAGAGGTCTTGCGCCATACCAGCTAGTAAAAATCCATTTGTGGTCATGGCAAGATCTTGAGTTTGGGGGAGGGATGCGATCGCTCTTACCAATTCCACCACAGAGGGACGCAACAACGGTTCACCCCCAGTCAAGCGAAACCGTGTAAAACCAACTGGGATAAATACCTCTCGAATTAGGGTTAACAGTTCGTCAAAAGTCAATAACTGTTGCCGCAGAACATATTCTAGGTCAGAGCCTTCAGGCATACAATACTGACACCGGAAATTGCAGCGATCAATTAAGCTAATCCGCAGGTAGTCTACTTGGTTCATTAGCAAGTGAGGGGCTAGGGGCTAGGGGCTAGAGGCTAGAGGCTAGAGGAACCAGAAAAAAGGGTAAAGGGTAAAGGTTGAAGGGTAAAGGTTGAAGGGTAAAGAGGTATTGCGGTAAAGGGTAAAGGTAATTGCGAATGCGCGACTTCCCCCTCTCCCACTCTCCCCCTCTCCCCTTTGCTTCCCCTAACCCCTAGCCCCTAGCCCCTAGCCCCTCTTCTATTGTGCAGAATTTGCGCTAGTTACTGCATGAACGGGTGTACACTTGTGCTTATTACCAAAAAGATGGCGGAGCGAATGCATTACTGACTGGCTGCGTGGTTCTTTAACAAAGATCAAGGGTAAGAGAGCAAATAAGCGCACACCCGTTGAGATTAGAAATACTCCAGATAAGCCACCGATCACGCCTAGCTGTGCCAGTTCACCACCTGCTGTTGTTCCCAAAGCCCCACATACACCACTAACAGCAGCAGCGATCGCAAAGTAGCTAGAAGGATGTTCAGTTGGGGCAACTTCCATTTGAATATTACTGCTGCACAAGTCGATTGCCGCCCACATAGCGCCTTTAAGCAAGTGAATCAGCGGTAGCCACAGCCAAATAGAAAGCTCGTCATTTCCAATTCCTAGCCAGAATAAGGGTAGCAATGCTACCACAGTACCCACCAAAACCAGCAGCGGACGATTTCCCAGCCGATCTGCTACTTTACCCCAAATCACCAGCATTACCAGGTTTGCCCCAGCGTGTATACTTGTATACACAGATACCCAGTTCAGGTCTAAACCCAAATTATCTAGTAGGTACAGATTATAAAAAGGGATAATCAAGTTAACTGCAAATGTCCATAGCCCAAAATAGAGCAGAAACTTTAAGAAATTTGAGTCCTTGAGAAAGCCGAATACGGGGCGTTGATGGGAAGCATCTTCAACTGATTTGAGATTCGGCTTTGACCGAGACAGAACAGATGGTTGTGGCTGCTGGGGGTTGATATCTGCCATGAAATACTGACATCCCAGACTGACTATCCCTGCTACGATTCCCAGCACTAAGACCACACCGTAGCCCCCAATTGTACCAGTGGGCCAAGCTGATACAGCAAATCCGAACAGCGGCACACTAATTAGAGTTGTCAAACTAGCGGCACTATTACGCAAACCAAAATATCTACCGCGTAACCGATGGGGAACTAGTGCTGCCATCCAGCTAAACCAACAGGAGCTGCCCAAGGAGCCAAGAATGTTGGAAACAAAAACTATTCCAAGAGTCCAGCTAACCAGCTGATGTGGGTTAGTACCAGACCAACTAACCCAGCCAATTGAGAGAGCTAAAATCAGCCATAGTAGGCGAGAAGGACCAAAGATCCATAAACAATAATAATGGCGGCTTGTGCTGCGTTCAGCGAAATATGCTCCCAGAGGTTGTAATAAGTTCATCAACATGGGAATCGAGGAAAGCATACCAACTTCTAGTGGGCTTGCGCCAAGCTGGAGCAAAAAGTTAGTGAGTAATACACCGCTAGTAATGCTCGAAAAGATTACGGCAAAGACTCCATCTATGGTTGATGCCTTGAGGCTAGTCCGAATTACTGGCTTGGAAATTTGCGGCGGCTGTGAAACTGCTAAGGCTCCCGATGCCGCTTGAGGTTGAGTAATGTTTAAAGCTGGGGCAGATAAAATTTCCACGAATCGCGCTCTTCCAATTTCGAGTTAATAGCACAGACAAGTTGAGTAACTGGTGGGGCAGAAATCGCTGTTAAAGATGCCAATGTCAAAAGGCGAAAAATGCTTTTTAAAGCATCCTTTGGAGAATAGGCTACCAATGCTTGCGCATACAACCTTCACGAGAAAGATATAATTGTCAATTTATTGAAACAAAAAATCATGCTCAAATTCCCTCTCAAGCTAGTGGTTAGGTGGTTGCCCTCTCGCGGCTGGGTTTCCTCCTTGAGAACTGGCATTGAGAAGCGAGATTGTAGGGGCTAGAAAAAAGGGAAAAGGGAAAAGGGACAAGGGACAAGGTGACAACAAGGGCAAGGGGGCTAATACCGATTTTAGATTGTAGAGACGTGATTGATCGCGCGTCTCGACCAGTAAGAAGGTGAGGCAATTGGGGCGATCGCGCCGCTCAAACAAAATGGTATAAAATATACACAACTTGCGATCTAGCCCTCAAGGCTGGCTGGAAAGTGGGCAGGGTAACACAGATATTTTTGGATAGCTAATGCTTTGTTAGCTATTAAGCTGATGTGCATTCGGCGTTGCACCCTACACATCCTACTACTTGAACTATGAGATTTCAGCTTCTTTGATAGTTTGACGAATATCATCTAGTGGTGATTCTAGTTCATCAGGACAAAACTCTAAGCGAATTCTAACTTTACCTTTTTGCCAATTAGCACCAGGGCGCAATACTTCAAAACTTACACCTTAATCAAACAATTCTTTCTTAAGTTTTTCATCGCCTGGTACGTTTGACTTCATTTGTGCTATAAATGCACCTACTTTAAATGTAGTGTCTCTTACTACAAGCCAACCATTACGATCTTTGTCTACAGACAAGACATCATTATTATTCAAAGAGAATATATTTTCCAGATCAATTTCCAATATCTAAATTTATAATTCCCAAAAAATAAGTGGTCAATTGCAAATTTATAGATATTTGGCACTAAAGACGCAGCTAAACAAACAAAACCCGCACAGGCGGGTTTTAGTGTTGCACAAATTATTGTATGTGGGCAATGTCAGACTACTTAGAAGAACCAACCGTAGGAATGCAGCCCTTTACCCAAGAGATTGACACCTAAGTAGCAAACCCAGACGACGACAAAGCCAGTAGCAGCTAGAATAGCAGGACGGCGACCTTGCCAACCACGAGTAATTCGGGCGTGGAGATATGCCGCAAAAACGAGCCAAGTAATTAATGCCCAGGTTTCTTTAGGGTCCCAACTCCAGTAGGAACCCCATGCTTCATTCGCCCAAACTGCACCAGCAATGATGCCAATAGTCAGTAGAGGAAATCCTAGCCCAATCATACGGTAACTGATATTATCTAGGGTTTCGGCAAGGCTGAGGCGTTGGGGTGAAACTCGTTCTTCGGTGTTTTGGATTGGGGGTGCTGTTACCAAATCAAGGACGGCGGTTTTGGCGCTGCCGTTGTTTTCAATTACACTTGATACAGATTTCTCGATCGCGTGGGCTGGTGATGGTGGCTGACTGAAGTCTTTAGCGCGGTGTAAGCGGTAGCCACTAGTACCTACAGAATTTCCCTGTAGTTCAATCTTCTTACCGCCAGAGACGATCAAAAAGGCGATCGCTAGCAGTGAACCCACCAGCAATGCTGCATAACTAACCATCATTACACTAACGTGCATCATTAGCCAGTTAGACTTCAATGCTGGCACTAGAGGGGCTGACGATTGCATATCTGATGGTAAAGTCAAAGCGGCAAAAGCAGTAATTGCCATTGCTACAGGTGCAGTGAAAACTCCTACTAAGCGGCTACGGCTGTTATTTTCCGCAATCAGATGAACCGTAGTAACTCCCCAAGCGAGGAAAAACAAAGATTCATACAAATTGCTGATCGGAAAGTAACCAGCTTCTATCCATCTAGCACCTAGCAAAGTAGCGATGCACAGGTTGGCGATCGCCATACCCCCTGTCCCCAAAGTTGGGAGAAAACCCAGACTGGGAAAAGCCGCACCACCCCAGTAAATCAACATAGTAAGGAATAAGACGAAGAATGAGGCATTATCCAGCCAGTTTTGGAGCAAGACCAGATTCATATAGTAGTGTTCTCCCAAATCGTTTTTTTAAGGAGTAATTGGCGACAGTTTCAATCCTATCTGGTCTTGTTAATCATTGCTGACATCGAGTATTTAGAAAAGTCGCAACAAAAATTTGCTTAAGATATGCGCTCGTGCGCTCGTGCGAGAGGGTGACTTGGAAAAGGGGGAGAGGGAGAGAACCCCAATACCTCTTTTGTTAAGGGAGCCTTGAACTAAAGTTCGCCGCTCAAAGCAAAAACCTGTTGAAACAGGTTAAAGTTTTTTGCTGTAAGCTTGAGCTTACTTGAGCTATTAGCCCGAAATTTATTTCAGGGCGTTATCCCTTGAAGTATTGGAGAGAACCCAATCCAAAATCCAAGGTTCCAAAATCTAAAATCCCCTTTACCCTTTTCCCCTTACCCTTTACCGCAATACCTCTTTACCCTTTTTCATTGAGTGGTAGCTCAACGGTAAAGCAGGTCTGCCCTAATGCACTCTTGACTTGGATGGAGCTGCCCAAATGTTCTACCAGTTTCTGCACCAGTGCTAAGCCTAGCCCCGTCCCGCCTTGCTTCCAAGGGTCAGCACTGGGAATGCGGTAGAATTTATCAAAAATGCGTGGTAGCTCATCAGTGGGAATTTCGACCCCAGAATTGACCACTGATAAAAGCATTACTTCTTTTTCTGCACGAGCTAATACTGTAATTGTTTCCCCTGGCGGAGTATATTTACAAGCGTTGTTCAACAGTTCTGCCAGAATGCGTTCCAAACTAGCACAGTCAGAGACTATCGAGGGAGTATCAGCAGGAATGTCAATTCGCAATGTTTGTTGGCGGTTTTGGCTACGCTCCTTAAACGGCTCTACCAGCTGAAGTAACCAAGTTTGCAAACGAATAAATTCTTGTCTCAAAGGCTGAACCCCCGCCTCTAGCCGCTGCAAGTCCAGCAAGTTATTAATTAGGTCAATTTCTTTTCCACATTCCTTATTCAAGATTTGCAGATACCGAGCAATTAAGCTACTGTTATCTAGTTTCGGATGTAAGTTTGTGGTTTGAGATACATTGCTTTGATGGAGGGCGATTTCTAACATTTGAAGCCCAACTTTGATATTCGCCATCGGAGTACGTAGTTCGTGGGATACCGTACTCAAGAAATCATCTTTGAGATTGTTAAGTCTCTCAAGTTTTGCCATTTGCGCTTCTAGCTCGTTCGCTCGTGACCGTACCTGCTGGTTTTGAGATTTTTTACTTTCATTGATGTCTCTAAAAACGATGACTACACCATTGACGTTTCCTTGGTCATCTTTAATCGGTGCAGCAATGTCATCAATCGGTATTTCTATATTGTCTTTAGAAATCAATACAGTATCATCTATATGAACAACAACTGAGTCTTGAAGTACCTGGCTAACAGGATTTTTTAGCAAAGTACGAGAGGGTGAGTTGACCAGTTTAAAAATTTCTGTTATATCTCTATCTAAAGCATCGTCCTTCCAGCCAGTTAGAGTTTGGGCTATACGATTAAGAAACTTGACGCGACCATTAGCGTCAGTAGCAATTACGCCCTCACCCACACTCTTAATAGTTGTAGCCCACCATTTCTCGCTCTCTTTTAATTTCTTTTCCATCTGATATCGATGGAGAGCGGTTTCGATAGTCACGAGTAAGTCTTGCTCTTCAAATGGCTTGAGAATATAGCCAAAAGGTCCTATTGTCTTTGCTCGTTGCAAGGTAATGTAATCTGAATGAGCAGTAAGATATACAATAGGAATATTCAAACAATTATAGATTTGTTCGGCAGCTTTTACGCCGTCCATTTCTCCCTCTAATTGAATATCCATTAATACTAGCTCGGGCTGTAGCTCTTCTGCTTTTTTGATTGCTTCAACGCCTGAAGCAGCAAGAGCAGGAACATTATAACCAAAGCTTTGTAAGCTAAGTTTGATGTCACGAGCTACGATACGTTCGTCTTCAACTACTAAGATAGAAATATTTTTACTTGCCATTGTCTTTACTCTAATTACGTTTTAATTGTGTAAAAGTAATAATAAACTCTGTTCCCGATTGGCTCTGTAGCTCAATTGTTGCCCCTAACTGTTCTACAAAGCTATCCACTAGCTGTAAACCCAGTGAATCTGTGTTTCTAAAATCCAAATCAGGCGGAAAGCCTACACCATTATCCTTGATAATTAAACTGAATTTATCTTGAGTATTTCCTTTAAAGTTGAGCCAAATCTTTGCATTTTTTTGCTGATTTACAAAAGCATATTTTAAGGAATTTGACACTAATTCATTGATAATCAATCCACAATTAATTGCGGTATCAATGTTTAAGTTAACATCGATGTCTAGGTAATATTTAATATTTTTTGAAGTGCCATAGGAATGCAATAAATTAGATACCAAGCTGCGGACGTATTCATGAAAATTAATTTCTCCTAAATTGTTAGATTGATACAATTTTTCATGGATGAGCGCCATTGATTTAATGCGGTGCTGACTTTCCTTAAACATGGCTTGAATTTGTTTATCCTTGGTAAATCTGGATTGAAGACGTAGAAGACTCTCAATCACTTGTAGGTTGTTTTTAACTCGATGGTGAATTTCTTTTAGTAGCACCTCTTTCTCTCGCAAGGAGGATTTAATCTGTTCGTCTGCCTGCTTGCGATCGCTAATGTCCTGAGCAGTACCCAACGTGCCTATAACGCGCCCTTGTTCATCGTGCAAGGGAATTTTGTTGGTTTCCAGCCAGATTACCCTGCCGTCTTGCTGTCTGGCGGGTTCAACGATGCCGTACTCTGCTTTGTTTTGAGCCATCACGCGGGCATCGACTAAACGGAAAAAATCAGCTTCCTCTTTTGTCCAAAAATCATAGTCAGTCTTACCGATTAAGTTTTCTGGAGTTTCCACCCTTGCCATTTGAGCAAAATTGCGGTTGCAGCCCAAGAATTTAGAATCGCGGTCTTTCCACCAAATAGACTGGGGGATAAGATCCATGACTAGTTGCAACATTTTCTGCGATCGCTCTCGCTCCTCACTCACTTGTTGCAGTGCCGACTTTGCTAGCTTGCGCTCCCGCCACAATGAGATAGCCCCGACAGCCGCGCTCAAAAGGTCTATTTCTGATGACTCCCACCTTCGTGCTTCAACACAGTTGTCAAAGCCAATTACACCAAAGAACTCTCCATTAACAATCAAAGGTAAAATCAAGATCGACAAAACGCCTTGCGGCTGCAAAATTAGAAACTCCTCTGGTGGGAATTCGGCAATTGTGGCAGCAACTTTTTCACCCCGCGCCAAAACCTTAGACCATTGGGGAAAGAAATCATGAGGGAGGTTCTGAAGCATCGAGCTATCAATTTTGGGGTGGATACCTTCAGCACACCATTCGGCACGTTGACTTGTCAGCAAACAACCCAAGGCATCTCGGTGGTGTTCAAACAAGTGAACGCGACTTGCACCTGATACACGTCCTAACAGAGCCAGAATTTCTGTAATCTTTGTGTTATAGTTTCTTTCACAGTCAAAAGGCAACAAGCGGTGCTGAATTTCTACCAGCGTCCCCAAATAACTTTGACGCTTGGCTAATAATGCTTCTGTTCGCTTGCGTTGGGTGATGTTGCGACCAACATAGATAAAATCATGTTCGGCTCCAGGTTTCGTCTGAATGACTGAGCAGGAAAAGGCAACTGTAATTTCTTCTCCAGATTTGGTACGACAAACGAGTTCTACATCATTCCATAAATCCCCTTGAAATAAGGTTGGCAAGTTAATGTTTTGTGGTAATAATTTCGGCTCCCGAATCAATTTAGCCGTTGATTGACAAATTAATTCTGCTTCGCTATATCGAAATAATTCAAGAGTAGCGCGATTGACTGTTTTTATATATCCTGATGCCGTTGATACGATTAAGGCATCTGCCATATAGGTAATAACTTTATCAATGTAAGCTTGGGAAACAGCTAAGGTACAAGATAATAAGTCGGCTTCGTGTGCTTTGTGCATCAAGCTTTGCTCTAATACCATCTTCTCTGTTACATCTTCAAACAAAATAAACAAGTTGTTTTCTACAAGTTCATCAGGGTTTGCGATCGCATAAATATCTATATACAGAGGCGGTTCAAAAGCGGAAAACCGCGCAATACCTTTTAATTCAAATCGCTCTTGCTGTCCTTGCAGGATGTCAATTAAGATATTTTCCATTCCGATCAATTCAGGAAAGCCAAGACGGACATCTTTTTTTTGTATTACTTCATCAGGATAGTGGGCAAACCGTTGGACTCCTTTTGATGTATCTATAATGTTGAAGTCTCGATCCAGTTTTAAATACTCCAGCCGTCGTAAACCTGAGCCATTAAAAATTTGCTCAATCAGGCAATTGTTCATAAAGCGGGATATCTTGTAGTAGTGGGTTTGACGAAGTAGGGGCGCACTTTACATAAGATACTTGTTGAAGTTAAATATTTTCGTCTAAAGCGCTCCTACTCGTTTTCACAGCGATGCTGTGGAAACGAAATAGGGGAGGTTATAAAGCCCTTTGTAGTACTAATTGCTGATTTACTATACGATTGCCATTAGAGGCACTATGACCGATTATCCTAAGATGCTTTTTTTGGATATCGATTTAGAAACTGCTTGATAGGAATAATTTTGAAATCTATATCTGCACTCATTTAACTTAGCTTTCCCCGTATCAAAGTAGAATCGAATTGCAAGCAGTGACTTTAGTTTTACAGTGTTGCTAACAGAATACACAAAAGGAATCACCTGAAATATGCAGGTATAGGTAGGGGTGGGTTTAATTAAGATATTTGTCGAGAAATAAATATCTCTGTAAAGTGCGCCCCTACCTTACTTTCTTGAGCAAAATTTAAGCTGATAGACTTGATTTTCTTTTCTAAGGAATCAATTGCTGTACGTATATCTGTTGAAATATCAGTTTTAACTCACTCAAGGCGATCGCGCCTTTCTTGTTGCAAAAGCGATATTTCACACTCTATCTACTCGATTCTGCTATCATATTCTCTGCTGCTTATATCCGAAAACAATGTCACGAGTTTGAGCGAGTTTCCCAACCTTTCACGCATTTCTTTTTTGCTGATTTCACCCATAGTTACACCCCTAATTTATGGCAATTGAAATATTGTCAGTATGCCACCCTTGCCCACTCCTTTTGATAATGGTGGGCTATAAATTTCACTAGTGGTATTTGATTAAATATATAGCTTAAGACAGATGACTTTTTAATAGTTCAGCAATTTTACTGAACTATTCCAACGGTATATATAAGAGCGAACCGTTGTTCGCCCTTGGTAGAAAAGAAAAGTAGTAGATGTTAGGTAGCTTTCTTTACTCCCAAGGGCGTTGCTTGAAACGCTCCTACTTTGTATTGTCTACTTGCTTGAGTGCAAAGAAAATGTCGTAGCGGATACTGCGATCGTCACTGACAGCAGATGTCACACCAATCGAGCGTGTGGCATCAAATAACATTTTTTGATTAGGGAAAAATTGTGGTAGGGGCAAAGCTTTAACCCCGTTTTCCACATTCAGGAAGAACTGACCATTAGTAGGATGGAGTTCTGATGGTACAGTTTTTTGAAATTGTGCAGTACTGGCTAGAGATGACGCAGGTTGGGGGATAATGCGATCGGCGACAGGTGCGCCCAGGGCTAAGAAAGCTACATTCCCGTCTAACCAACCATGAGTGGCTGTCACTGTTCCATAAGGCGCAATCCAGTTGACAACTGGTTGATCTTTCACCTGTGTCTCTTCAATCTTGAACTGGTAGCGACTACGCATCACTTGATCTAGCAGCCCAAAAGATTGTTCAGCTTTGGTGCGATTGTTGGTTTTTACCATCAATACCAAAGAAAGGGCGAAATCTTGAGAGTTAGCTGTTGCAGCAGATGGAATCACAGATAATGCAAACTCACCGCCCATCCAACTGAGCAAATCTTGATCTAGATCCTGCCCTGTAATAGATTTAACACCCCTTCTTAACTCGTCTGGGCGAAGCGGTGCGAGAGGATTTGATTGTGCATCCTGAACATAATCTTGCCAGGTTTGCTGCAAGTTTCCCCCTGATAGCATCATTAATGTCTGTGCTGGTAAGAGACTTTGCATACTACCTGCTTTGTTTTCTATCTGATATACCCGCTGACTATCTGGCTTTAGCCAGGAAATACTTTTCATGCGTATTCCCTCTGGCTCTAAGTTGACTGTTGCGGCTAAACCTTGATTATTTTGAAGTTGAGCCAAGCCTTGGGGAGAAAAAGAGCGCGTTGGGTTGGCTGCGGCTACTCTGGCAGCTGCGGGAACATTAATATAAACTTCGGCAAAGCGTCCAGGTGTGGCAATTTGACTTAGTGCTTTTGTATAACCTACTGTTTGCGCGAGGGAGGCTACCCCGCCTTGGTAGGTATCGATCGCTTTTTCGGTTGCTCTGGGATTATCAGTTACTACTAGGAAACGTTGATCCACAAGGGCGGCTGAGTAATTTTGTGTGGGTGAGCCTTGTATTTCTCTAATTTCCAAACCCTTGTAGTTACGTTCGTTCCATTTACCTTGTTTGAGTGGCTTGGGCTGTTCTAATAATTGTTTGGCAGATGCTGGATTTTCTATAGGTAGCACCATTACTATAGATTGTTTATCGGCAGCATTTGCTGGGGGATTAGGCTGGGGGGAGGCTGGTGGTTGAGGCGTGCCGTTCTGAGGTACGGTTGTAGGTGGTAGTAAAGCGATGGTTACTTCTTTTCCTACCCAAGGTTTGATGTCTTGCTGGTAGTTATAGCCATTGGCACTTAGGAAGCGATCGCGCAATTGAGCTAGATTCTTCTCTAGCTCAGCTTGGGTTTGCTGTGTCCCATATTGCCGCAATTGCTGCCATTGCCGATCATCAGTAGAAACAGATAGAGCGATTAGTGCATCTTGGGGAATAATATTAGCTCCCACTGGCAGATCTTCAGAGCCGCCACCATTGCGGTGGAGTAGAAACCAGTAAGCAGCAGCTCCTCCACCAATTAATAAACCAGCAGCTCCCAAAGTCAGCAGAAGGGAAGATTTACGTTTTTCAGGCATTGGTTAGAAGACAAGGGGTGTCTTAAAAGTTAAAAACAAGCGATCGCGTCTCGATTACAGTCTAGTCTCTAGATCGAGAACAAAGGAGATTGAGCAAATTCCAACACCCCTGCCAAAAGCCCTAATTAGCCAAAACGACCGCTAACATATTCTTGGGTAGCTTGCTGTTGGGGGCTTTGGAAAATATTCTCGGTTCTGTCGTACTCGACCAAGTATCCCATTCTACCGCCTTTTTCTGTCGGTTCGACATTAAAAAACGCTGTCATGTCAGACACCCGCGAAGCTTGTTGCATATTGTGGGTGACGATAATGATCGTGTATTGCTCTTTAAGTTCGTTCAGCAAGTCTTCAACCCGCAGGGTAGAAATGGGATCGAGAGCTGAACAGGGTTCGTCCATTAAAATGACTTCAGGTTGGGTAGCGATCGCCCTGGCAATACACAAACGCTGTTGTTGTCCCCCTGATAGAGAAAAACCACTTTCCCTGAGTTTATCTTTGACTTCATCCCACAACGCCGCTTGTCGTAGCGATCGCTCTACTAATTCATCCATATCTCCTTTGAAGCCATTAATCCTCGGTCCAAAGGTAACGTTGTCATATATTGATTTAGGGAATGGATTTGGTCTTTGAAACACCATCCCTATCCGCCGCCGCACTTCGACCGGATCAATATCTGAGGCGTAAAGATCTTGACCGTAGTAACGCACCTTTCCTTCTGCCCGAAAGCTTTTGATTAGGTCATTCAGGCGATTGTAGCACCGGAGCAATGTACTTTTACCACATCCAGAAGGACCAATAAATGCTGTAATTTTGTTTTTGGGAATATCGATATTGATATTCTTGAGAGCAAGAAAATTGCCGTAGTACACATTTAGGTTTTCTGTCTGGAAAACGGTTTCAGTTTGTCTAGCGGCGCGAGTTTCAGAACGCATAAAAAGTTTGGTGAAGGTTAAAGGCAACAATCAGTAGGCACTTAGGTATTTCTCTTCAACAGCTATAAAACAATAGCTATTTCAACTTAGGAACTAATAGCACAAACTTTCATCTCGGTTACAAATGCAATCAACTTCAGAGCTATTGCTATCAACTAAACATCTAATTTCTGTCACCAGGAGGATGTTTTATTTTTCTTCTGAAACATTTATTTGATGTTTATTGTAACCTTCCATACTAAATTTTACTCTAATTTGTGTATGACAAGGCGATCGCCGATTGCGAAAGGTGTACTTGCTTAATAAACTCTGCGAGCTGTTGCTAAACGGGCAATCATACTTGTGATCAGCACTAGAAAAACTAGGATGAAGGAAGCTGCCCAAGCAAGCTCCTGCTGATTTTTAAATGGAACTGTAGCGAAGTTGTATACTAGGACTGCTAAGGAAGCAGTAGGCTCAAATAAGCGACTATTCCAGTTGGGCCAGAACTGGGTAAACAAAGCTGTAAATAGTAAAGGCGCAGTTTCTCCAGCAGCACGGGCGATCGCCAAAGTTGTACCTGTGATAATTGCTGGTAGTGCCGCTGGCAATACTACCTTAAATACAGTTTGAAAATCAGTCGCACCTAGTCCCACAGATGCTTGCCGTAGTTCATTTGGCACTAGTTGCAGCGCTTCGTCTGTAGTGCGGACAATAATCGGTAACATCAGAATTGCTAGGGCAAAACCTCCAGCCCAAGCTGAATAAGTTGGCTTCTCAAGTAGAAAGTTTGACAGACGAAGTACAATTGCTGCATAAGCAAATACACCTACAATGATCGAAGGAACACCACTCAGAACATTAGTAGCAAAGCGAGTCCACTTGGCAACTTGTCCTGAACTAAACTCAGTTAAATAAATCGCTGCTAAAATTCCAAACGGAATACTAATTAGCGCTCCAATTCCTACCATAATAAGAGTGCCTAGAATCGCATTACCAAAGCCTCCACCTGGAACCATCGGCGGTGGTGGTAACTCTTGAAATACGCTCAGATTGATTCGGCTAGCACCTTGAACAATGACATAAAACAGAACTGCCAGTAATGGCAATAAAGCAAGAGCAACACAAGCAAATACTAACCCGTTCATCGCTAGCCCAAATACATTTCGCCTAGATGTGGGCGATCGCTTGAGACTACTAACCGGTGGAGAAGGATTTTGATTCTGATAGTTCGTTGCCATATAGAATAATTGGTAATTGGTAATTGGTGAAAGGGGAAAAGGGAAAAGGGAAAAGGTAATTCCGAATGCGCGACTTCCCCCTCTCCCTCTTCCTCTAGCCACTGGTTCCACTAGTTCCACTGGTTCCACTAGATTCGCTGCATTCTAAACACTAGTAGCTGTGCCAGGATATTTACTATCAACGTGATGCCAAACAGAATTAAAGCGGCGTACATCAAAGCTGCCACTTGCAAGCCACTTGCTTCGGCAAACTGATTTGCCAGCAGTGAAGGAATTGTATTTCCTGGTGCTAGAAGTGAAGGATTGATATTATTTGAATTGCCAATTACCATTGTCACAGCCATTGTTTCGCCAATGGCGCGACCAAGTGCCAGCATTACTGCACCGACAATACCAGAGAATGCTGCTGGTACTATCACTTTGATAATAGTTTCCCAGCGTGTCGCACCTAAGCCAAAAGCTGCTTGTCGTAAAGTCGATGGCACGGAAATTAATGCATCACGGGAAATGGCTGTGACTGTGGGCAAAACCATAATTGCCAAGATAACGCCTGCTATCAGCATTGAGCGGTTAGCGGGGGGTGTGCTGAAAATAGGTAGCCAGCCAAAGTAAGCATGGAGTGGTTGAGTTAAGTGTGCTAAAACTGGACCCAAGACGAAAATTCCCCACAAGCCATAAACGACGCTGGGAATTGCCGCTAAAAGTTCCACTAAGAAGACAAAGGCAAGTTGAATTTTTGGTGGCAGATAGTCTTCACTCAGAAATATTGCTACGCCAATTCCTACGGGTACAGCAATTAATAGAGCGATCGCAGAAGATACTACCGTGCCGTAAATCATTGGCAAAGCGCCATATTGCTGATTAACTGGGTTCCAAGCGGTAGATACCAAGAACTTAGCACCAAAAGAGGCGATCGCAGGTGATGCCTCAATTGCTACCTCAATCGCAATCCAGATTAAAATTCCTGCAACGGCAAGTGCAAATATCCTCGTCAGCCAAATAAATCCCTTATCTACTGCCCTTTCCCAACTCGAACGTGGCTTAATAGCAGTTTTTCTTTCTCTGGCAGGTGAACTCATAACTTATTATGATTAATTATCAGCTTTCTATATTCAAATGAAATAAGTCAAGTGTTAAGCGAAAGCTATTGTAGCTAAGTTTTATTCGAGCTTTGTATTTGCCTCTTGGTCGAAGGATACAAAATTAACGTAAAGAAAAGGTTAAGAGAAGTCAAAATATATAAATATATTAAATATTAATCACCTGAAACAACAATAATTTTATGATTGTTTGTTCGTTTCTTTAGAAAACTATTGTAATGGTAAAATTTCATCACGCCCTTTTTTGGGACTAACGAGGCTAATTGTACCTCCAAGATAGCCTCTAACAAGTGATTAGTCACTACGGTTGAGTAGCCTAGATAGTTTGTCTTTTGTCTTTTGCCCTAGCCCTAGCAGGATCAATAGCGCCTATATCCAAAACCAATCACAAATGACTTACAGGCAATAGACTTCTTGCTTCTTCGGGTAAAGGGTAAAGGAGTCAGTAGTTTTGTAGTTTTGTAGTTTTGTAGTTCTCCCCCTCTCCCACTCTCCCTCTTCCCTACTCCCTACTCCCTCATACCTCTTTGGTAACACAAATAACTTTGCCGAAGACCGCCCCTACAAACTCAAAAATTCTTTAAACGGTGACTGCTCCCAATCAATTATTATGGTCTCTGATTGGCTTACTCCTTACCATTGGTGGCACTTTTCTGGAAGCATCTGTCACCAATATGCCTACAAGTTGGAGTGAGCATGGAGTTCAGACTATACCTTTGGGCGTTACTTACCAGATTGGTGCTGTGCTGCTGGTAGGTTGTCTAGGGGGAAAAAATGCAGGGGCGCTATCCCAAATAGCGTATCTGATTCTTGGCTTAACCTTCTTGCCTATTTTTGCTCAAGGTGGTGGCATCAGCTATTTTAAGCAGCCACAATTTGGCTATTTATTAGGTTTTGTTCCTGGGGCATGGATTTGTGGCTACCTAGCATTTCAAGTGCCTCGTAAATTAGAGTATCTTGCTTTTAGTTGTGTTTGTGGTTTGCTGACAATTCACGTTGTTGGTCTAGGCATTCTTGTGCTAAGCCAAGTTTTTCCCTGGACTAGCCCAGCCACACCCTTGCTACAAACTGCCCTCAAGTATTCCTTTTATCCCCTACCTGCACAACTAGCGGTAGTATGTGCTGTCACAGTATTAGCCTATGCCTGGAGACTGCTAATGTTTTATTAGTCAATTAGCGGTTAGCTTTTAGCTTTTAGCTTTTAGCTAGTAGTAATACAATTGACACGCTCTCGGATTAAGAATACCAAAAAGTTAGAAACTATGGCTGGGCGCGAGCAGCGCACTAGCTAACAGCGTTCTCGCAACAGCTAATCGCTAATTGATAATTGATTATGCGTTTGAAAAATCGTCGGTTTTGGATTGCTGCGTTTATTAGTTTTGTTTTAGACCAATTAACTAAACATTGGGTAGTACAAAACTTTAGCTTAGGAGAGACACGCCCTATATGGGCTGAAGTATTTCACCTTACATATGTCGCCAATACTGGTGCAGCTTTTAGTTTGTTTACTGGTAAGGCAGAGTGGTTACGCTGGCTGTCTTTAACAGTGAGTTTATTGCTTATGGCATGGGCGTGGTTTGGTCCAGTGATGAATATTCTGGAACAGTTAGGCTATGGTCTAATTTTAGGAGGAGCATTAGGCAACGGTATTGATCGATTTTTTGCTGGTAAAGTTGTCGATTTTTTGGACTTTCGGCTTATTCGTTTTCCCATCTTTAATTTTGCAGATGTATTTATTAATTTAGGGATTATCTGCTTGCTAATTGCTAGTTTCCCAAAAGCAGCATCAAATGATAGAAGATGAATCGTACTAGGAAAAATCCCCCACTATAGCCAAGTTCGGTTAGCGAGGGAAAAAGGGGATTATTTTTTACCTAACGAGCTGTTAAATGCCCTGAATGATTTAATTATTGGCTCATACCAGGTGATGCTGGAGAACCTGTAGATGGGCTAGTTGTGCTACCTGGGCTAGTGGAACTACCAGGAGTTGTGGTTGGATCAGTTGTGCTGCCTGGGGCTGTGGGAGTGCTTGGCGTAGCGGTTGGATCAGTTGTGCTACCTGGGCTAGTAGAACTACCAGGCGTAGTGCTTGGATCAGTCATGCGGCCTGGGGCTGTGGGAGTGCCTGGCATTGAGCTGGGTGCACTCATACTGCCTGGTGTACTGCCATCTGGAGACGGGGCAGGCTGTGTGCTGTCTGGAGCGCCACTAGGAGGGCTGGTTTCGTCGGTGCTGTTTGGACCTGGAACGGTTGTAGAGCCGTCCTGTCGCTGCGGAGATGTTGGAGATGTATCAATGCTACCACCCCCCGTGCTGCCTGCTGGCGGTGGCGTTGTTTCTGTGCTACCACCCCCCGTGCTGCCTGCTGGCGGTGGCGTTGTTTCTGCGCCACCAGGAGGAGTGCTACCACCTCCCGTGCTGCCACCCCCCGTGCTGCCTTCTGATGGTGGTGCGCCTGGAGTAGCAGCTGCACCTGTTAAAGGTATGCCATTAGGACAGCGAGAATTCTGCGGGAATCGCTCACATAAAACCTTCTTTCCTGCTTCTGATAGCTTGATATCCGCAGCTGTTTTGCTCTCCCCACTGGGTTTTTCTTGGGCAAAAACAGCGTTGCTAGTCAATACCAGCGCAAAGGCTGTGCCTAATAGTGTTAAATATTTCGCTTTCATCCCACTCACACCTCGCTCAAAATATATGCGCCCATTAAAACAAAAGAAAGGCACTTAGAAATCTACCATAAGATAGACGTATTTTTTTAATTTTTATAATGGAAAATCCTAAGAAAGTAGTAGATTGCACAAAAACCGAGCAGAAGGGGAAAGGGGAAAGGGTAAAGGGTAAAGGGAAAGGGGAAAGGTAATTCGTAATTTCTCCCCTGCACCTGAAGCCCCTCTGCCAAATTGCCCCTCTCCCCTTGTTCGGTCAAAGGTCAAATTTTGAACAGACAGCATCTACTTGAGCTAACAAGTAAAATGGTTCCAGATCAAAAAGCAGAATGTCCAAATAATTTTGCCTGATCAATTTTTTTAGCACTGGTGCCTGAATAGACCATGAGTTCCCAGCCGCCTCGAAAACCCCAAACTTTGCTCGGTCAAGTGACCCAGGTAGTAAAAACAATTCAAGCCAAGGTGCATATACCAGGGCTGGCGCTCAAGCCAAATGCAAAAGTGCCGGAACTTTGGGTACAAGATGCAGGGGCGGATAAAGCTCAGGTCTATCCGTTACTTGGCGATCGCTATTTAATCGGTCGCAGTTCTAAATCTTGCGATATTGTCATCCGTAACCCTGTCGTTAGTCAAATTCACCTGTCCCTATCCAGGGATACTAGCCGCAGGCGATCGCCTTTTGTTCTCAAAGATGAAAACTCTACCAATGGCATCTATTGGGGTAAGCGCCGCATTGATAAGATAGAACTAACTCACGGTGATGTTTTGACACTGGGACCACCAGAACTTGCAGCTGCCGTTCGCGTAAAATATTACGATCCACCATCTAAGTATGTTAAAGCTGCTACCTGGGCAGGATACGGGCTTGGGGGAGTTAGCGCCCTGTTAGCATTAAGCATTGGTCTTGAGTGGACGAAATTCTCAGTAAAGCCCTTACCTGCTTCCACATCTGGACCTGTGATTGTTTACGCCCGTGACGGAGTAACCCTGTTACGTAAGCCCCGCAGTACAGCGCACGTTGATATGAAGCGGTTAGCAGATTATCCCCGCTATTTACCCGATGCTGTACTTGCTTCAGAAGATAGCCGCTTTTACTGGCACTTTGGAGTTGATCCGATTGGGATTTTACGAGCTATATTCGTTAATTTTCGCGGGCGTGAGTACGAGCAAGGAGCTAGTACCGTCACACAACAAGTTGCTCGAAGTTTGTTTCGAGACTATGTAGGTACACAGGAGAATTTAGGGCGCAAATTACGAGAAGCAACCGTTGCTCTGAAGCTAGAAACGTTCTATAGCAAGGACTTTTTGTTACTAACTTACCTAAATCGTGTTTACCTGGGGGCAGATACTTACGGTTTTGAAGATGCCTCGCGGTATTACTTTGATAAGTCAGCTAAAGATTTAACTCTCTCCGAAGCTGCGACTTTGGTAGGAATTTTACCAGCTCCTAACGGGTTCAATTTCTGTGGAGATGTTCACAGTAGCCAACGAGCGATTGAATATCGTAACCGCGTGATTAGTAGGATGCTGGCTCAAGGCAAGATTAAACCAGAAGAGGCTAACCGAGCAAGGCGATCGCAAATTCAAGTCAGTCGCCGAGTTTGTCAAGAGCAAGCCAATACGATCGCCCCCTACTTCTATAGCTACATCTTTCGGGAATTGGGGGCGATTTTGGGCAAAGATTTGGCTACAGAAGGCAACTATATCATCGAAACCCAGCTAGACCCACAAATCCAGGCAAAAGCAGAAAAAGAATTGCAAAACTCTGTCAGCTCTTCTGGTAGAACTTATCGCTTTTCCCAAGGCGCAGTCGTTACCCTTGATGCTAGTACGGGGGGAGTTATCGCCTTGACAGGTGGAACTGACTACCTTACAAGTCAGTTCAACCGTGCTACCCAAGCACAGCGACAACCAGGTTCTACGTTTAAACTTTTTACTTATACTGCTGCAATTGACCGAGGTATTTCACCTGGAAAGATTTATTCCTGTGCGCCTGTGAGTTGGCAAGGTCAAAGGTTTCGGGGTTGTGAAAGATCCAGTGGTAGTGTGGATATGGCGACTGGTTTGGCGCTGTCTGAGAATGCGATCGCTTTGCGAGTAGCTCAAGATGTGGGGCTAGATAGTGTCGTCCAGATGGCGAGGAAACTGGGAATACAATCTCCGCTTAATCCTGTACCAGGGTTAGTATTAGGTCAAAGTGAAACCAATTTATTAGAGATGACGGGGGCTTATGCAGCCATCTCTAATGGTGGGGTGTGGAACCGTCCCCATTTAATTAGCCGCATTTTGGATAGTAGTGATTGTAGCGATCGCCAGAACCTAAAAACCTGCCGTGTGATCTACTCCTACGACAAAAGTGCAGCGGCTGGAGTGCGGGTATTGCGATCTGAGGTAGCAGACCAGTTGACAAATATGCTTCGTGGTGTTATAGAACGTGGAACTGGACGTAGTGCGGCGATCGGTATGGGGGAAGCTGGGAAAACTGGAACGACAAACGACAATAAAGATTTGTGGTTTATTGGCTTTATTCCCAGTCGGCAAATTGTAACTGGCGTTTGGCTAGGAAACGATAATAGTACGCCTACCTCTACCAGTAGCGGTCAAGCCGCCCAGTTATGGGGAAATTATATGCGTCGGGTTGTGGAGTAGGCTAGGGACTAGGGGCGCGCGTGAGGATGACCCGATGGGATGGTGAGGTGATAGGGGGGATTTCTCCCCATCTCCCCCTCTCCCTCGCCCCACTGCAAATTAAGTTGCAAGGAGCAGCTATTCACTTTTAGCTTGTTCCGACAAGTCACTCACTTGTTTGATTGATGCTTCAACTTTTGCCCATCCCGTCTCGTCTAAATCGGGTGGGACAATGATGACATTCGGGTTATCTTTAAAAGTTCTCCGAAAAGCCTCCCAAGCTTCTTTATCTTCTCGGTGTGCTAAGACATAAGCTCGCAACTGAGCATGATTCATAGAGTCGAATTTACTCATTTTCAAAACTCCAGTTTCCGCTAGGAGGAATTACTATGACAAAGATTTCACCCGCCAAAATGGTCAAATCTTTGTATTTAGCATCGTAGCGAAATAAATGAATGTCCACGTAGCAGTTAGACAACCACTGACAAACTCGGATAGCAGCAAATGCTTGGTCGATGGTAGGAATAGCTTTTCCCCTTGGTATGAGTTATTATCGAGCGATCGCCCGATGGAGAGAGCGTCACTAGCTTGCGTTGGGCAGGTTTGTGCTTTGGTTGTGGATTTTCACTTCTTCGCTTCCCAAGGCTGGACTTGCAGCTGACCATTATTGCCGAATACAACTCTAAACTGAGCCAATGGTTCTGGAGCCGTAGTAGTATTAGTAGCTGGTTTGGAAAGTAAATTTGGTAGGGGAGTTTGTCCAGATTGAGCGTTTGCTGCATCATTGAGTGCAACATAACC
Source organism: uncultured Chroococcidiopsis sp. (assembly GCA_964248365.1). GTDB lineage: Bacteria > Cyanobacteriota > Cyanobacteriia > Cyanobacteriales > Chroococcidiopsidaceae > Chroococcidiopsis. The sequence continues at coordinate 39,542 of CAXTYC010000009.1, forward strand.
CTTGATTGCTCCATCTTTAGCCACGCCTACGCGGTAGATTAAATCTTGTTTTACCGCAGATTTTGTTTTCCAAGCTTGATTTAGCTGATCGTAAAGTTTTTGATTTAAAGCGAATAGCTGGGAAGGATCGATAATTGCTGGTGCTTCCGCCAAACTTGTTGATTGAGCAGAATTAGATCTTGGTTGGGTTTGTGGGGGGCGCTGGGCTTCGGGAATTGGCGCTAAGAAAAGAGCGATCGCCGCTAATGCCAAGCTTGATGCTCCCACTGTAGCAGGTACTGCCTGTTTTACCAATTGTTGCCCAGAACGAGTAAAGCGCTTGGAAACCGGACTCAGTTGGAGTGATAGATCTGGTAAAGTTTGGCTATCAGCAAAAAACTGATCCACCGCCTCGACTAAATCAAATAACTGCACTGTTGTCAAGTCAATCTCAGTCGGAGCTAGTGCCGCTCCCGTATTAACATCTGAGTGTTCTTGTTTTTCTGGCTGGACGGTTAATCGATGCCGATTGGCATCAATTTTATGCAATTGCACTAATCCTTGTTCGTTATTGTGTGCCTCTTGGTGAGGAACATGACTTAAGAATTCTTGAGCATAACCACTAACTGCCCCAACTAAACTTTCAAAAAAGTCCCGTCCCCCGCTTACAGGTTGCTTAGAATTAGGTAATTGACACTCTGCACTTACCAAAATCGACATTACAGGGCGCACATCTTGCAACTGGGAACCACTTATGCTTTCACTCAAACCCTCTAAGATTAGAGTGCAATTTGGCAGCATATACTTGCGTTGGATGGTCATTCTACTTCACCATCAAATAAACTAATCCAGAACCGCTGCATTCCCGCCGTGCCTGTACAAAACAGTAACTGTGCCAACAGACTAAGAGCCAATTCATCCAACTTTTCGGGGGAATTGTAAATAAGCACACCAGAACGTCGCGGATTCATACGGCTTTTGAAATGCGCTCGGAAGCGTTCTAGATAATTAGATAGAGCTAAATTCTGTTCTAGAGGAATTTGCTTTTCACTCATTTGTTGATATGTCAGTAGCAATTGCCTAATGCGGACTGTTAACCGTCGCGCTAAAAAACAGGCAATTACTACCAGTGCTTTTGCTTCCACGAGAGTTAAAGGACGACGGGTATGGGATCGCCGCAGCGGATTAGTAGTGCGTATTCGCCACAAATTCACCCGATTTTTAATTATCTCCCCAAGTTCCAGTTCCTGCGCTACCGCCAAAATTAATTCTGAACCCCCAAGTTCTAGGGCTTCGATTGCTAGTAAAATCAGGTCAATTTGCAACCTAGCTCGACGCGGACAAGCCCGTTCTTCAACGGGCGGGTTAGGTAAATTGTCCAGAATCACTGGTTGTGACCCAACGGCTGAATTGTCTAACGGTATTACGCTCACAGAGGCACTCATTTTAACAAGCTCGGCGGACGACGAGGAATTTGGCAAAGTAAACTTTTACTAGATTGGCAAACTAGAACACTAAATGTCTACATCTAGGATAAGAGAGCAGGGGGGCAGGGGGGCAGGGGGGCAGAATTGTTAATTTATACTTTTTGCTTTCCCTTTTCCCTTTCTCTGGTTCCATTGGTTCCACCAGCTTTCATCGCCACTTTCCTTTACCCTTTACCGCAATACCTCTTTACCCTTTACCCTTTCTTAATAATTCTCTATCAAAATTACCCAGGGTGTGTAATGATTCAAAACAATTGGGATTTCTAGTGTACGATTTTTCAGGCAAGTCTAGTTTGCCCTGCAACCAGTTGTCATATAAGTAGGTGGACATAATTAAATGTAAGATGCGCTCAAGAGCGAAAACATGGCAGTAAAAGTTTTTCTCCTTTTCCCTTTTACCTCTTCCCTTTTCCCTTCTACTTACACACAGTCATTCTTGTTCACAGCCTTATGGATTTGAAGTCCCTAATTCGTGATGTCCCTGACTTTCCCAAATTGGGAATTATGTTCCGAGACATTACCACCCTCTTGCGTGATCCGGCTGGGCTGCGCTACACCATTGATTGTCTAGCCGAAAAGTTGGATGCGGCAGGACTAAATGCAGAATGTATTGTAGGGATGGAGTCGCGGGGCTTCATTATTGGCGCACCTTTGGCTTACAAGTTAGGACTAGGGTTTATTCCTGTGCGTAAATCAGGCAAGTTGCCCTCCTTAGTTCACGCGGTCGAGTATGAACTAGAGTACGGCATGGATCGGCTAGAAGTACATCAGGATGCTTTGCAGCCTGGAACTAAGGTCTTGATTGTAGATGACTTAATTGCCACAGGTGGAACAGCTAGCGCGACAGCGAAATTGGTGCAGCAGATTGGCTGCAAATTAGTAGGTTTTGGGTTTGTGATCGAGCTACTGGATTTGCAAGGGCGTAAAAACCTGCCAAACGTGCCAATTGTAACTTTAGTAGAATATTAGCTACTAACAATGAACAATGAACAATAAACAATTAACAATAAACAATTGATAATTGGTAATTGATAATTGATAATTATGGCTTCTAGTAGGGTTTCTTTAGCAACAGGTTGGGAGTGGCTGACGAGGTTAGTCACTAACGAAACTGTGTTTTATGTGGTCAAGCGGCTGTTGCAGGCGCTGTTGACTTTATTGTTGGCATCAGCACTGTCATTTTTTATCATTCAGTTAGCGCCTGGGAATTTTTTGGATACGCTAAGACAGAATCCGAAAATTTCGCCTGAAACAATTGAGGCATATAAGCGGCAGTTTGGTCTAGATCGATCCTGGCCAGAACAGTATGTTTTGTGGTTATGGCAAATTTTCACTCAGGGTGATTTTGGTCGTAGTTTCGTTTATCAGCGTTCTGTTTCTTCTCTATTGTGGGAGCGAATGGGGGCAACACTGCTACTTGCGATCGCTTCTTTAATTATCACATGGGCGATCGCTATTCCTCTGGGTATCATCGCTGCTGTGAAGCAAAATCACCTAATTGACCGACTATTACAAATTATCAGCTACACCGGACAAGGATTTCCTAGCTTCATCACCGCCCTCTTATTGCTCATCTTGGCGCAAAACACTTCTCCTCTGTTTCCAGTAGGCGACATGACTAGCATTGACCACGCCGACCTAAATCCTGTGGGCAAATTTCTAGATATCGGCTGGCACATGATTTTACCAACCCTAGCTTTGAGTGTTACTAGCTTTGCTGGGTTGCAGCGTATCACAAGAGGTGAATTATTAGATGTACTACGCCAAGATTACATTCAGACAGCTCGTGCCAAAGGATTACCAGAAAACCGCGTTATCTACGTCCACGCTCTCCGTAACGCCGTTAATCCCCTCATTACCCTGCTAGGATTTGAGTTAGCTAGTTTATTAAGCGGTGCATTCATCGCTGAATTTTTCTTCAACTGGCCAGGTTTAGGGCGTTTAATTTTACAAGCTGTACTAGCCAAAGACCTCTATTTAATCATGGCAAGCCTGGTAATGGGCGCGGTAATGCTAATTATTGGCAATTTAATCGCCGACCTGCTACTCAAGGTTGTAGACCCCCGCATTCGCCTAGAAAACCTCAATTAGGGGTTAGGGAGAGGGGGAGAGGGGGAGAGTGGGAGAGTGGGAGAATAATTAATTACGAATTACGAATTACGAATTACGAATTATTATCCTATGTTGTCCCAAGTTTATTACCTTGTCCGCTCCAAAACAGATGGTCGTTATCTGGTAGCTCGTCCGAATCAAGATAATGCTTTGGGCTATCTGTTGCTGTTTCGTGAACATTTTGAAGCACTCTCGTATCTGAATACGCATGGTGTTGGTGTAGCTGAGCAATTTGCCATCGAATCTCTTCCTAGTACACACTTAAAAGGGTTGCTTAAACGTTGGGGATTCACAGGTGTAGGTATTGTTCAAGATCCACTACTACCAAACATTGAATTTTTCTCTCAAAATTGACTGATGGGTTTTGGAGGGGAAAGGAGAAGCCGAAGGCGTATTGACAGATTTAACACTAGCTAAACTAAATAACATATCTATCCTGGTGCAGATGTGATTAAAGCAACAGTTTCAGCTAATCAATATATAGACTGTGCAAAATTTTGCTCAATTTTAGCCAAATACAGCCTAAAATAAATATTGCTACAAACAGGAGAGATTAAATATGCGCTTTATTCGCTCGAATCTATCTGCTCTGCGTCCTATGCGCTTCTTAGTAGCTGTCTGTATCAGCGCTTTAGTAGTATTCTCCCAAGCTTTTCCTGCCTTTAGCGCTCCTGTCAATCCTACTGGCAGCCCAAACGCTCCTGCTGAGGGTGAATCGCAGCTTTTAGACATTGAAAAAGAAGCACAAAAAGCAGTTTTGGAAAAACCATACTCACTCGAACAAACACAAGCAAAAGCAAACGCAGGTCTCAACGAACTCCAAGGAACTGCTGATGCTGACAAGATGAAGCGTCCAGAAAATGCTCAAGCAAGCTCAGTTGAAGACAAATTAAAGAATGTTCTGGAAAAAGCTACAGGCAGAGATTGAAGCCTTTGATGCATTGAAGCAATAAATCAGTAGTATTTTTTATTTAACAGGGATGACTCTACCTAGAGTCATCCCTGTTTGCTGTTTTGCACAATTTACCGACTGATCTCCTCCTTAAGTGTTGCTAGCCTATTACCTAGTTGGATATTATTCTAGAGTAAATTTATACAAGTTTTTTTAAATACATCTTCACCTTGAATGCCGCTAAAAAAAAAATTTTATTCAGTTACCAGTAACCTTTTGTGTAATATCTTGCTTTCTGGTCACTATTGACGGGAACTGAAGCTGTTGCTTTATACAAGTGTAATATAAATATCTAAGGTTGTATATTGTATCTCTGTTTGACGCATATGCAAAGCAGAGAAATATAAAAAGATTAAATTAATTACCTGGAATTTTTAGTTAATATTTTTACTTATAGCAGATACCCCTTTAGGGAGATTACAAAAAGATCTTTGTTACCTTATTGCCAAAAACCTCAAGTAGAGGTAAGTTTTATATGTGCCGAAAATTTTGTCAGCTTTTACTGACAAAGGAAAAATTATACCAGATATATAGCTTTTTCCCTTATGTGAAGCACTAAATAGTATTAATTAATATAATTAAAACAAAACTGTATAAACATATACTCATAAAAAGTGGGATGTGTATGTGAGAATAAAATTTAGAACAAAAGCATAAAACTGGATAACCGTTTCGATAATGCATATACGGCTGAGTGTCATAAAAGAGTTAATGCCGGAATGCTTCATTTGTACACACTTTAAAGCAGTGAGTGAATATAATGAGCGCAGTTTTAGCTTTGCGATCTCAAATTAACTCTTTTACCTGGTGTGGTTAGAAAATTAGCTTGTGTTTAAATATGTAAAGAATTAAAATTAAGCACGTTATATCTAGCGACAAATACGTAAGAAAGTAATTGAACTAAATTTCTTCCTGGCAGCATGGTACTAGACAAAGCAATGCATTCACTCAAAGCAACACCAGAAGGAATTACCAGAGCAAACAAAGCGGTATTAACATTTGCTACCAAGATGAACTTGGCAACAGAACTAGAAATATCGCGCGCCACACTACAGAACTTTTTTGCAGGCAAATCAATACGCCGAGAAAATTTTTATAAAATCTGCCAAAAGCTTAGATTACCTTGGCAAGAAATTGCTGATCTTGAATTAAAATCAGAAAAAGAAACTCTGGTAGTTTCAAAAAGTCAGATAGACATCGATGCCCTAGTGCAACAAATGCGGCAGCAAGGCAGCGCAAGTATACAACAAAAATGTGGCTGTATGCGGGTGCTAGATATGTCGCAACCAATGGCGTTAAATGACATATATACTAGCGTTAACCTCTTAGAAAAAATCAATGGGCGGCGACGACTAGAAATACCAGACTTATTGAAAGTTTGTATAGCGACAGAATTTGAACGCCCAGGATTAGGGCGTAGCACTCAAATCCCCACCCAGGGATTAGAAGTAGTGCAAAAATACCCGAAATTAATTGTATTGGGCAAACCAGGAGCAGGCAAGACTACATTTTTGAAATACATTGCCTTGCAATGTGATAGTGGGAAAATACACAGCGATCGCGTACCTATATTTATCTCACTCAAAGACTATGCCGAAGCTACACCTGACCAAAGCCTGCTGACATACATTAGTGAAATATTTACCGATAGCGGCAATTGCACAAATGCTGTAGAACAAATCTGTATTCAAGGCAAAGCTCTCATCTTACTTGATGGTCTAGATGAAGTGAGAGAAAATGATTGCTACCGCGTGTTGCAAGAATTACGACATTTTACAGCCAAGTATCACTTAAATCATTTCGTTCTGACTTGTCGCCTTGCCACTAGGGAATATACATTTGAAGAATTTACTGAAGTCGAAGTTGCTGATTTTAGTGAAGCACAGATAGCTAGATTTGTGAGCAGATGGTTTGCCCATAAAGATCCCAGCTCTAGCCGCAAGTTTCTGACTAAATTAGAGCAACATCAATCTATCCAAGAACTAGCTACCAATCCCCTATTACTTACCCTTCTGTGTCTAAGTTTCGAAGAATCAGGCGATTTTCCAGCAAATCGAGCCGAGTTATACAAAGAAGGGCTGAATGTAATGCTGCGTAAATGGGATGCCAAACGCAATATTGAGCGAGAGCAAATCTACAAAAAACTCTCCGTCCAGCACAAGAAAGACTTGCTCGGTCAAATTGCTTTACAAACGTTTGAACGAGGAGAATACTTTTTCCGTCAACAAGAACTAGAGCAGCAAATTGCTGAATATATCCGTAATATTCCCAGCGTGAGCCAGGATGTTCAGCACTTGCAAATTGATAGTGAAGCAGTACTAAAATCAATCGAGGCACAACACGGGTTATTGGTAGAACGGGCAAGAGGAATTTACTCGTTTTCCCATTTGACTTTTCAGGAGTATTTCACGACGAGGGAAATTATTTCCAGTGCTGACCCTAAAGAGTTGGAGGTAGGGTTACAAAAGTTGGCGCAACGAGTGACACAAAAGCGCTGGCGGGAAGTGTTTTTATTGAGCATGGGGATGTTACGTAATGCTGATTATCTGTTGCAGTTGATGAAGCAGCAGATCGATTCTTTCTTAGCAGATGATCCCCACCTGCAAGCTTTCTTGGGTTGGCTGGGTCACAAGTCTCGCTCTACGGATGTACCCTATCCATCAGTGCAAGTGCGGGCGTTTTATTTTGATTTGGATTTCGCCAGGGTGCTAGATGTTGCAGGAACGTTGGATTTAGTGCGATCGTTCGATCCTGGCTTTACCCGTGAGCTTGACACAACGCTTGCGCTTGACCTTGCCCTAGATCGAGCGCTAGCGATTAATCGTGTGTTTGAGACTACTACTAACAATCATCTTGCCCGTTCGATTGATCGCGTCTTGGCAAGAGCGATCGCCAGGGCGAGGGTAGCTCAGCCAAAGCTAGCAACTGCATTAGAACAACTCAAAGATGGGCTACCCCATTGGACAGTAGATGCGCCAAAATTTGAACTATGGTGGCTAGTTAACGGTAAAGCTTGGATTGAGCAACTCAGAGCAGTAATGATTCAACAGCGCAATCTAGGTCATGTATGGCAGTTTAGCAACCAGCAAAAAACGGCATTAAAGCAGTATTATGAGGCAAATCAGTTGCTAGTAGATTGTCTCAAAAGTGACTGTTATGTAAGTAGTAGCTTACGGCATTCGATCGAGTCAACAATGTTGCTGCCCTTTACACCAATTGTCTAGCTAAAGCTTTCTTCTCTAGAATCGAAGCGCGATCGCCCAAAGATACTTTACTTTACATCTTGCACCAGTATCTAATAGAGGAGGTTCGCTCCTCCCCAAGTGCAAGATGTAAATTACCAAAAAAAAGTGTAGTTAAGCCAAAAAGTAGTTATTTAGATCTGGAAGCTAGCGCCCAAATTTTTTTTGGGCTTGGTCTAGGATTATACTGTCTCAAGAACTGCTGTATGGAAAGCACATTATGCCGCCCCCCAAACCCATCATCAATAGCTTGATTCAACTGTATGACACAAAGGGCGGCTAGTGACTCATCGTGACCAGTGGCGAGGGAAAAAATTATAAATTATAAATTATGAATTATGAATTCATAATTCGTAATTTAGCATAGCCCTAGCAAGGCTAAGTGTCTTATGCATCTCTATTGGGACTCCAGAATTGCTGACTACTCAGCTTATATTTATTTGTTGTAAGGAGCGCTTAGGCAACTTGCCTTTGATTTCGTTCCCTTGATTTTAGTGTGAGGAAATACAGTGAAACGACACTATTTGTTCCATAGCTTCTTGTCAAGTCTAGCTTTAACGCTTTTAACCACTCACAGTGCCTCGTCTGTGCCAGCTGTACAAGTAACAGTTGTACCGTCTCACTCTACAGTTAGGCATACAAAAGTCAAACCAGTGAAAGAGAAAAATCTTCGGATAAGTGCGCTTAAAAAAGTTCATAGGAATGCAGTAAAGCTAATTCGCCCGAATCTTGGTGTGGTACGCAAAACTAACCAGCTAACGGTTCAAAACGGGCAAAAACTAGGGCAAAAACTAGCGCAAACACCCAGCCCCGCCCCAGGTAATAGTAATTCAAATACTCCTAATCCCACATTGCCACAGCAGCAGCAAGAGCCAGCTAAAACCGATCTTCCCAGTCGCAATACCCCACCTCCTAGCTACCTCAACCCTAATCCAAATCCCCTGCGACTTCCCACTAACCCAGCAGAAGTACAAATCTTGGGAGCTGAACCGATTACCTTGCAACAGGCGTTGGAGTTAGCACGGCGGAATAATCGTGAGCTACAGCAGGCACAATTTGCTGTAGAACGCTCTCGTGCTGCACTGCGAGCACAGGAAGCAGCCCTGTATCCCACGCTAGGTTTAAACGCTGGAGTTGCTAATCGAGACAGCTATATCTTTGGTGATGCACCAGATTTAGGGGCAGGGCAGCAGTTTGATAATAATTCCACTGGAGTCAACGGCAATTTGCAGTTAAATTACAACTTATATACCTCTGGTAGGCGCTCTGCCTCAATTCGAGCAGCAAGAGAGCAGCTGCGTAACGATCAGTTAGATCTTGAGCGCCTACGTGAGGACACTCGTTTAAATGTTTCCAATGATTACTACAACTTGCAACAAGCAGATGAGAACGTAAGAATTCAACGGTCTGCTTTGACTAATGCTCTGGCTTCTTTACGTGATGCACAAGCTTTAGAACAAGCAGGGGTGGGAACTCGCTTTGATGTTCTGACAGCTCAGGTGCAGGTAGCACAGGCGCAACAAGCTCTGACTGATGCCTTGAGTCAACAGCGCATTTCCAGAAGGACATTAGCAACAAGGCTTTCTTTATCTGAAAATGTGATTATCACTGCCGCCGACCCAGTGCAAATATCAGGGCTTTGGAATTTGTCACAAGAACAAAGTATTGTGCAAGCTTTTCAAAATCGTGCCGAACTCGAACAGCAGCTAGCACAGCGCACTATTAGTCAGCAACGGCGACGAATTGCCCTATCTAGTCTTGGACCACAAATTAGTCTGACTGCTACATACAGCCTTCAGAATACATTTGGCAACAACAATAATAACAACTTTAGTAGAAACTTTACGGATAATTACTCTTTGGGAGCAAACTTATCCCTGAGTTTATACGAAGGCGGTGCGGCAAGAGCAGCAGCTAGGCAAGAAGAAGCTAATATTGCGATCGCTGAAAGTAATTTTGCACTAACTCGCGATCAGATTCGCTTGCAGGTAGAACAAGCCTATTCGCAATTGCAGTCTAATTTTGTCAACATTCAAACAGCAACTGTTGCTGTAGAACAAGCCAGGGAAGCTTTACGGTTAGCAAGGCTGCGATTTCAAGCAGGGGTTGGCACTCAAACTGAAGTCATTGACTCCGAAAACCGACTAACTGTAGCCGAAGGGCAACGAGTAAATGCCATTTTGAGCTATAACCGTGCCTTGGCACAATTACAACGATCTATTAGCTCAGGTCAGCAACGCTAAAACCAGAGGCTAGGGGCAAGGAAAACAATTATCAATTGTTCATTATTCATTGCGAACTTGATAATTGTTTTCCCTTTTCCCTTTTCCCCTTGTCCTCCCCTAGCCTCTAGCCCCTTGCGATAGCTTAAGATTCAAAATTGACAAAACCAAGATCACCAAAAACAGCACTAAGCCAATCGTACAAGCATAACTCATCTCTAAGTTGCGGAAGCCTTGCTCATAGAGATAATAAACAATTGTTTTAGAACTGTTGCGTGGTCCTCCTTGAGTCATGATGTAAATTTCTTCAAATACCTTCGTCGCAGAAATGGCAGAAATCACACCTACTAGGACTAAATAGGGTTTCATCAACGGTACTGTAATATCCCAGTGTTTTCGCATACCGTCCGAGCCGTCTATCGCAGCTGCTTCATATAAATCTGCTGGGATAGATTGCAACCCAGCTAAGTAAATCACCATGTAATAGCCCAATCCTTTCCATACCGTCACCGCCATCACGCTGAAAATGGCGAATTTAGGGCTAGTCAACCAGGGAATGCCATTTGTGCTGAATATCCCTAACTGTTTGAGTAATTGATTGAGTAAACCGTTTTGGGCATACAGCCATCTCCAGGCAATGCCAGCTACCACCATTGAAATTATAACTGGGGTATAATAAGCCGCCCTAAACCATTGCATACCGCGTAGTTTCTGGTTAACTAAAATCGCTAGTGTCAAAGGAATAACTACTAAGATCGGTACAACCCCAACTAGATAAATTACAGTATTCCAAAGTGTTTGCCAAAAAACCGGATCAACCCACAGGCGGCGGAAATTGGCAAAACCGATCAATTGCGGCGGTTGAGTTAGGTCGTATTCGTAGCGGGTAAAGCTGAGATAAAAAGCTTGGAGTGCAGGATAAAAGACTGTTAGCCCCAAAACAAGGAGTGCTGGTAGCAAAAATAGGTAAGGCGTTAGTCGCTGTCCAATTAAGCCCCAATTTACAGCTATTGATTTTTGCATTTTGAAAAAAGTAATGATAAATGCAGAAATTATAAGTGATGAATTATGAAAGTTAATATTCAAATTCTTGAACTTAGATCTTGCATCCTTTACAGGTAGAACGACGGCTAGAGCTAGTTCCAAGGCTGGGCTCTTTGGAATTAGAATATCGAGTCGGAGCCTCATCAACGACTGCTAGAGCTACTTTGGAACTAAGAGATCGAGTCGGAGCTTCATTTGTGACTTTTACAATTTGGGCATGATATGAGTCAGCAATCTTATGAGAGCAAAAATTGAAAATGGAATTATTTTCCTCCACAAAGAGGACGTGCCGAGTTTCAAAAAAGGCGGTTCCTCTGTGAGAAACAGCTATTTTTGGGCGCTACGCTCGATCGCAGGTCGAGCAGCGCGCGATCGCGACTGGGAATATGAATCAGAAGTGTGGTTAGCCCTGGCGAGAATGCTGTTATCCTTTAGTGAATCCGGTTATCTGAGTCTGAAAGAAACCATCCTAGAATTTGAGATTTCGCAACTCGAAATCCCTGAAGTACTGCGAAGCGTTGCTACATGGGAGTGAGAGGGGTTAGGGACTAGAAGAGGACAACCCGACAACCCGACAACCCGACAAGGGGAGAATTCACCTCCCTCTAGCCCCTGGTTCCTCTAGTTCCTCTAGCCCCTAAATTAGCCTCTCAATGTGATAGAGAATTGTAGCTAATCTGGTCTGATTTGTATTCAGGCGGCTCCACATGAATTAAAACCCTGACTGGGCTAAATTTTTCTTCTAGTCGTGTTTCCACTTCTTCAGTAATGCGGTGAGCAGTGTCTACATCTTTAGCATCTACAATTAAATGCATTTCAATAAAGACTTGACGACCAACCAAACCGCGAGAGGCAATATCATGGCAGTTGATTACTCCAGTCACAGACAATGCAATCTTGTGAATTTCTTCTGGGGCGATCGCCATTTCGTCCACCAGCCAAGGCAAATTTTCTTTGATCACATCCCAGCCACTGCGAAATACTAGCAGGGCGACAGGAAAAGCCAAAATCACATCTAGCCATGCAAGTTGTGGTAAATTCAAAACTCGTCCCTGCCAAACACCAATCAACCCAGCGATCACAGTGATAGTCACCCATACATCACTCATAGTATGCTTAGCATCTGCAATTAAAATTGAGCTACCCACGCGCTGACCTACGCCACGTTCATAAAAGGCAACGAAAATATTCACGCCTAGCACAATTAGCAGCAACCACAACTCTGATGCAGAGATCTTGACTGGTTCACCTGGGTTGACAATTCGCTCGATTGCTCCCTGTAAAATCTCAAAGCAGGCTATACCCAAAAAGGCTGCAATTCCCAATGCTCCCACAGCTTCAAATTTCTGGTGTCCGTAGGGGTGATCGCGATCGGGTATGGGAGAAGAAAACCGACTGGTAATTAATCCCAAGACATTATTAGCGCTGTCTGTAACACTATGCAAAGCATCGGCTATCAAGCTCAGAGAACCTGTCCACCAGCCTAGTACTGCCTTCAATACCATCACAAATAGATTGAGTAATAGGGTGATGAGCAAAACTTTACGTACTGCCAAGCGGTGATCTGAAACCATGTAAATAAGGGGCTAGAGGCTAGGGGCTAGGGGCTAGAAAGAGGGGCAGGGGGGACTCGGTGTCCCCTCTGGGGATAGGGGGGAGAGGGGATCTGGGGGGACTCGGTGTCCCCGGTTCCGAAGGAACTGGGGATAGGGGGGCTTCGGGGTCACTCGCGTAGTGGGGTTGGGGGGAAGAGGGGGGCAGGGAGGCAGAGGGGCAGGGGAAGCTGGGGGGAAATTACGAATTACCTTTTACCTTAACCCTTTACCCTTTTCCCTACTTACTATGAACTAATGTAAAACATAAAACAAGAATAAAAGGTTTCAAACCGTTACATAGTAAAGATTCTGTTTGTCTTTAAGCTCAAGATATTTACCGGACTTATTAATAAAATCTCTTAATTAACAGTAAGGATATGGTAAGGCGTTAGCGTTCACGAAGTGTAGCGAAGCGTCTAGCGTGAGCGTAGTTATCGCCCCTACTACAAATTTCTTTAGTTAATCTCTTTGCCCTATGTAACTCTTTCTTCTAGCATTAGTAGCAGAATATTAAATTCAATCGTTCATGTCTCCAACTCATCTGACACTAAACTTAGTTGAGGGTTCTGTTTCCTTTAGCTTTTCACCCCAAGCAGCGCGAGAATTACAAGCAGCAATTTCACAATTGATGGATCGTCTCAAAATCGTTGCTACCAAAGCAGCGCCAGGTAGCAAAGCTAGCCCTCAGCCACCCCTAGAGTATCGGCACACTGGTGAAATCTTTTTAGAGGTTTTCTGCAACCCCAATATCTGGGCTAGTCCCTTTGCCGCTAAAGTCTTATTGACAGTACGGGATGCCAGCATTCGCTTAACCACAGAGGCTGAACTTACCCGCCTGATCGAAGATCTGAATCAATATTTAGACCAAGTAGGGTAATAGCGGTTAGCTATTAGCTGGCGCGCTTTTTGTCCTTTGCGTAAGCGGGTCTTAGCCTGCAAGAAGCCGCTAGCCTGCGGCTTGAAGCGAGTGCAGTACGCGTCTGTCCTTTGCTATTAGACGTATTGCCCCTTCGCGGGAAAAGGTTAAAGGAACTCGGGACTTGGGTAACTCAAAACCGAGTGCCGAGTCCCGAGTCCCGACTTCAAAAAAGAAGTCTACTATTGACAGCTGAAAGCTAAAAGCTAAAAGCTAAAAAAAAATAAGTAATGAGTAGGGCGAACGGCGGTTCGCCCGTTAAGTAATAAGTATTTGGTTTTTTCTAGTTCCACTAGTTCCACTAGTCTACTTGCCACTATTTTTAGTCATTATCCCAGTCTTCTCTGCCAATTAGATCGCCGATGCGATCGCGCAGCAAAAAGTCACATTTTTCTAGTTCACATTCAATACAAACCCACTCCCTTGCTGGAATATATTGGCAAAGGGTGTAGATCGGCTGCTGTCGGCTGACCACTCCTTTTTGCACCAGTTGACGGGCTTCATCTTGGATTACGTCCAAAGAGTAACGGATTGGTTGCACCGTATTCACGCTCATAGTTTTAACCTAAGAATTTATGGTAGTACTGCGTTCAACACTCACAAGGATCACAGACAGTTAGGATTCGGCTTCGATTAGAAAATTTGTAGTTCTATATACTGAATCTTTTTCATTTTGGCGCTAAACGCTCTATATTTATATTAATAAACATTGAGCAAGTCAGCAATTCTTGACAAATTCGTTACTTAATGCTCAGGCTTAGAAACTTCTACAAATAAGCAATTGCAAGCTCTTGAATTTTATTTTTCCGAGTTTGGGAGCAGATTAAGATACCGATAGTTATATCTTGAGGTGAGCAAAAATGGGCAATAAATCCTACTTAAGGTAGAAAAATAGGTATCTCTAGTAGTGTTTGCATGGCGATTTCCTGGGCGGCAGGCATTTGTCCATAAGAAAAAACACAAGGAACCGATGGTAGTACTGGCAGCAATTGATCTAGGACATAGGGACTACCATAAACTACTAATGCTTGTAAATTACCTAAAGTTAATAATTTCTTAGTCCAAGCTTGCGCCACTTCTGTTAAGCCAGCACTACCTCGGAAAGGATTACCGCGAATGAATAACTGAAGCAGGGTAGGTTGATTGTCATCGGGATAAGAAGTGATTGGTGTGTGGAGATCGCAAAGCCTGGTAGTATAGCCAATACGCGCAGGGAGGGCGATCGCCGGAGCTTGTTTACTCAAGAAATCACATCCTAAAACTTCGTCCACCACAATCAAGTTGCGTCTTGCTTGAGAAGGAGTTGCAGATTTTTCGATCTGCCTTGGCATTGCACCATGAATTACCTGGGATTGACGCAAAATATTTTCAACAACAGCAAATGCACTCGGCTGCGCCAATTGAGAAATTAAATCTCTAACTTCTTTTCTGCTTTCCTGCTTCGTCTCACCTATTACCTTGCGTTTAGCTTTCCAAATCCGCTCAACTGTTGCTCGAATTCGCTCTAGAGGAATGCGATCGCTCTCTACTGCTGCACACACAGCCCTAATTGCTCCTTCGGGATCAACGGGCATGAGTAAAATATCTGCCCCAGCTTCGAGTGCTAAGACAGGAGCTTCAGTTGCTCCATAGCGATTGGCGATCGCTCCCATTACCAGAGCATCTGTTACAATTAATCCTTCAAAACCTAGCCCATTTCTTAGCTGTTGAGTCAAAATTCGCTCAGACACAGTAGCTGGATATTGATCATCCAGGCTGGGAATAAGTAAATGGGCGCTCATGACTGCATCCACATGAGAGGCGATCGCTGCTTCAAAAGGTGGCAGTTCAATTTCAGCCAAACGAGTAGGTGAGTGGTGTAACACTGGCAGATCCAAATGAGAATCAGTAGCAGTATCACCATGACCTGGAAAATGTTTAGCCGTAGTCAAAACGGGATAGTTTTGCGCTCCCCGAATAAAGGCAGTTGCTAGCTGGCTGACTTGTTCTGGAGTGTCGCCAAAAGCACGGACGTTAATCACAGGGTTATCAGGATTGTTATTAACGTCCACAACGGGAGCAAGTACCCAGTTAATACCAATAGCTAGGGCTTCGGAGGCAGTAATAGCTCCCATTTGAGTGGCATAGTGTTGAGCCTCGTTTGGGTTGTGCTGCGCTATAGCACCTATAGCCATCGGTGGCGGAAAATGGGTAGCTCCCGAAAAGCGCTGTCCTACACCTTCTTCGATATCTGCTGCCACAAGTAGAGGAATTTTTGCCCAGCTTTGTACTTGTTGCGATCGGATCGCCAGTTCGCCAGCACTACCACCCAGGAAAATCACACCACCTACACCCATATCTTCTATTAAGTAACGCAGAAGGGCTGCTGGTGGTTCCCAGGCTGGATATTGAATTTGGTGATCGAACAGATAGCCAGAAGCTCGTACTACCACCATTTGAGCTACAAGTTCGGCAAGAGTGAGAGAGTCTAAATCAGGTAGCGGCATATTGAGGGGCTAGGGGCTAGGGGCTAGGGGAACTAGGGGCTAGGGGGAGCAAAAGGGAGCAAAAGGAAGCAAAAGGGATAAATTATGCATTACCTTTTTCCCCTGAAGCCCCTGAATGCCCCCAAAAGCCCCCAAAAGCCCCTTCCCCTTTCCCCTAATTATTCCTCAGCTGAGATATCATCATCATATTCATCTGTGTCTTTCTGTGTATCAGGACGGCGATCGCGGCTTAGCTGGTTGATCAGTGACAGCACTTTAGTGCCGCGTTCTATCGAACGATCTTCGACAAACACTACTTCTGGTGTGCGACGCAGACGAATGCGATGCCCCAGTTCGCTGCGGACGTAGCCTGTAGCTGACTTTAATCCTGCCATTGTTTCTGCCCTGGCTTCGTCTGTGCCGTAGATGCTGACATAGATTTTGGCGTGTTGTAGATCGCCTGAAACGTCTACATCAGTAACACTAACCATTCCTGCGCCTACTCGGTCATCTTTGATGCCATTTAGCAGCATTTGGCTTACTTCGCGTTTAACTAATTCGGCAACGCGGGCAACACGGCGATTCGTAGCCATGACAACTCCTCTGTACTATTACTTGAAATTGAACTGGTAGAGCTAGAGGATGTGTACAATGCATCTACCAAGATTATCTAGTCTAGAAGACTGGACTTAAACCTAGCATGGCTCGGAGGGTGAAACTGATGAATAAGAGCAGCCCAATGAAGAAGCCCACAACTGCGATCGCACTTACTGGGCGCTTAAATAGGGGATTTAGGGGCGCGAAGGCGTTCAAGAATACCCCCAGAATAATTGTGATGAAGTAGCGGAAGTAGCGAGATATATATGCCCATAAGCTGCCAAACATCTGATTATAAACCTTTTCTATCTGTTAAAAATTTTTGTGCTTTGAATTATGTTTATTGTAATATAGCAATCCCACCAATGAGGAAAGGAGTAGGGAGGGGCGGGTTTAAACTTGTTATCTATTTGTTCACAAGTATGTCTAATAAACCCGCCCGTACGGGAATAGGGAGAAATACTAATTACCAATTACCAGCTACCAGTTACCAATTACCAAATTAAAATTGCTATAGCTAAGTTTAAAATTTCATGTTCACTCAATATTTGCTACCAATTTCTCCCCGTCCATTTCTCAAATGGGCTGGTGGTAAAAGCAAACTTATTTCCCAATATATTCCCTATTTTCCTCCACACTTTGAAAAGTACTATGAGCCGTTTTTAGGTGGGGGCGCTGTTTTTTTCTATTTAGCTAGTCATCAAACAAGTTTTAAGGCACTTCTCACAGACATCAATTCTGAATTAGTTAATGCTTATTGCTGTGTTAGAGATCGCGTTGATGAATTAATTTGTTTGCTAGCAGAGCATCAACTACAACACAGTAAAGACTATTACTATGAAATGCGAAAACAAAAACAAGGCACTTCTATCGAAAAAGCTGCTCGTTTGATATATTTGAATAAAACTTGTTTCAATGGTCTATATCGAGAGAATTCAAAAGGGGAATTTAACGTACCCATAGGAAAATATAAAAATCCTACAATATGTAATCCTGAAGGGCTGCGTTTAGTTTCGATATCATTACAATCAGCCTCGCTTGAGGTAAGACCTTTTGATGCTGTTTTAGATTATGCCAATGAGCAAGATTTCGTATACTTTGATCCGCCTTATTATCCGTTAAGCAATACTAGTAATTTTACAGCTTATAGTAGCTTTTCTTTTAATGAAAACGATCAAATTAGATTAAAAGACACATTTACTCTCCTTGCTAGGCGAGGAGTTAAGGTAATGTTATCTAATTCTGATTGTACCTTTATTCGAGAACTATACAAGGGATTCAATATTCACGAGATATTAGCAGCAAGGGCGATTAATTCTAATGCAAAAAAGCGGGGAAAGATTACAGAAGTTTTGATTACTTCATATTAGAGATTGTTGTTGATGCTAGTAAATTATTAGAAGGTGGGCATGGGTGGTATACAGTTACTTCATATTTAAAAATTATTATTCGTCCATGCAATAGAAGTTGTTGATGCTAGTAAATTATTAGAAGGTGGGCATGGGTGGTCGCATCATATTAGAGATTGTTGTTAAAATTACGAAATTCCTAGAAGGTGGGCAATGCCCACCCTAATTAAGGTTTATATTAACTTTTTCAAAGTGTTCAACTGTAGGAAATGGGTCATAGAAGTGGTGCAGCATTTTTTTCCACTGTTGATATTTAAGAGAGTTTCTAAATCCAACTGTATGAGCTTCTAAAGTTTCCCATCTGACAAGTAATAAATATTTTCCTTCGACTTCAATGCATCTATGAAGTTCGTGAGATAAATAACCCTCCATAGATGAGATAATTGTGGAAGCCTGTTTGAAAGTATTTTCAAAATCAACTTCTAAACTCTTTTTTACATTAAGCATTACTGCCTCAAGAATCATAATAATTCGTAATTGGTAATTAGTCAAAGGATAAAGTACAAATTCCAGCCGGAATAAGTAATTTGCAGGCTTCAATGTGTTACAGATTAGACAAGTGTATTACACCTTGATTACACCTTGGTCAAAAATGCGATTTTTGGTGTCAATGCCGCTGATAATTATGCGATCGCTATATACTTCATATGCCGCAAAACTCAATAAACTTGCAGAATGCGCTGTCCAAGTAGAACGATCTACAGGGCGAATTCCAGCACCACCACCACAGATTAAATATGTTGTGCCGTTAATTGCTTGGGTACGTTCATAGTTGTGTTCATGTCCATTGATATACACTTGCACACCGTACTTTTGGAAAAGAGGAGATAGAGTTTTGATAAAGTCTTGATTGCTGCCATACATCCCAGATGAATAAATCGGATGATGCCCAAATACAACTTTTACTTTAGCGTTACTGCGGCTAAGTTCTTGCTCTAACCAAGCTAACTGAGCTTTCCAATCAGCATTATGGTTAGTATCTAGGGCAAAAAATTGTACAGGTTCACGGCGGAAGGTGTAGTAACGTCCCTTCATATTAAAATTGGCATAGCCCACTTGGGGATCTCCATTGGCGGTGCGAATATCGTGGTTGCCTAAACAAGCATGAAATTTGACACCTTGCTGGAGTAAAGGCTGGTAAGGGCGCTCAAATACCGCCTCAATTTTTTCAATTTCTCCATCGTTATAAATGTTGTCTCCGGCTAGGATTGCCAAATCAAAAGGATTTTGGCGATGATATTGCGCCATTGACGAGGCTACGGCATACTGTCCTCGATCGCCAGTGCCTGTATCCGCTACTGAAATAAACCGGAGAATGGGGGCGGTTGTGGGTGGTTTTAGGGCAAGATCAGAAGCGATCGCACTTTTAACCTGACTACTCTGTGTACTCTGATGACGCTGCATCTTCCCCCACAAAGCCAAACCAAAAACACTCAGACTAGTTAAAAACAGAAACCGACGACGTTTGAAACTCATAAATCACCTAAAACAAAATTAGCGCTTGGGAATTAAACGCAAAATGATAGATTAAGGCTGAAGGACAGCACTCGTAAGAATTTAACTCATTTGTGTCTGTTTAGCTGTCTTCTAGGGAGAATTCATGTCACAGTCACCACCAAATTCTCAACCACCATCACCTGAACCGGAACCACAGAAGGCGACAACCCCCACAAGGCAGGTATCTGTACCTGCACAGACACAAGGAAACACCTTCCCAACTGTGCTGAAGACTCAAACGATCAAAATTTTGCGTGGCACAATTCGGGTATTAGAAGGGGTAGTAGTGAAGCTGGAAGCAGAACCAGGACAAACTACCGAGCCAAGTTGGTTTGATAAACTGCTAATTGCGTGGAGCGGTATTTTAGCAAAAATCCGCTCGTTATTGCCGCAAAACCTATCTTCACTTTCAGACACTGCTTTAACTAGCATCATTGCTATAGTTTCTGTAATTCTGGTTTGGACAACTTCGTCTGTCTTATCTGGAAAGCCGTCTGAAGTAGTAGCAACTGCTCCTCCTCCTGAACCAGCCTTAACCCCAACTATCACTACTCCAGAACTTGAGCCAACCCCAACCCCAACTATTCCTACACCAGAACTTGAGCCAACCCCAACCCCAACTATCACTACTCCACCAGAGCCAGATACCCCAACCGTTGCTACTTCACCCCAGCCGGAGCCAACCCCAACGATTCCTATTCCACCAGAATTAACAACACCTGACTCAGAACCACAGCCCATTGAGGTGACACCTTTACCAACCCCAGAGCCAGTTGTAGAATTAACACCAGAACAGACTTTGATTGCAGCGATTGAAAATCAAGTAGCATTAGTTAGCGATCGCTTTGCTGACGGATTAATTCAATCAATTCAAGCCAATTTTGAGGGTAGTAGTCTAACGCTCAAAGTCACTAATGATTGGTACAATCTCAAACCATCCCAGCAGGATAAATTAGCAGCACAGATGCTAGAACAATCTAAGCAACTAGATTTCACCCGCTTAGAAATTACCGATTCCCAAGGAACACTACTAGCTCGCAGCCCCGTAGTAGGTAAAGATATGGTGATCTTTAGGAGGGGCTAGGGGCTGGGGACTAGGGGCTAGGGAAAAAGACGCAGGGGACAAGGGGACAAGGGGACAAGGGGGGAAATTACCTTTTACCTTTACCCTTTACCCTTTTACCTTTTCCCCTTTCCGTTTACCGCAATACCTCTTTACCCTTTACCGTTTTTTCTAGCCTCCAGCCTCTAGCCCCTGGTTCCTCTAGCCCCTCACGAAGGTTTCCTGTCGAAACTGTTTAAATCCACGATTGAGATAGTTAGATAGTGCTGCTGGATGATCCAGAGTGCAGGTATGCACCCAAATGCGATTAGTGGTTTTCTCCCAAGCCTGCTTTGCTGCAATTGTGAGCAGATACTTACCTATACCACGCCCGATAAACTCCTCAAGTAGCCCGAAGTAGGCAATTTCAACTGAGTCATCCTCATGTTGGCGTAGCTCAAAGTAACCGCCTGGTGCGCCCGCACAATAGAGTACCCATAATGTGATACTTGGTTGTCTTAGGTAGGCGCGAATCTGCTCATTCGTCCAGTCGAGTCGATCTATCCAGTGATAGTTGCGCCCAACTTCGCTGTATAGATAACGAAAGAAAGAGGGCGGACACTCAACAGCCTGCTCGATCCTTAAACGATTATCTGCCAGCCTCGCTCCTTTTAGCTCATGGGGCGAAACCATTTGGAGGTAAGTGCGTGTGACTTCGATGTTACTCATCCGTTCCATTTTTGCTAACAAACGTTAACAATAACTTCCTGCTTCAACCAAGGATGTCGGCATCTTCTTGTCCACAGGCATAAAATCCGACTGAACTAGCCGTATTAGGTTATAACTGGCGTTAAGATCTCTGTCACAGCGCCAGCCACATTCGCACTTCATTTCTCTTAAAGATAGAGGTAATTTATCTTTAACTTGCTGACAGTTAAAACAAGTTTTAGAACTAGGAAACCATCTATTTGCCAGAATAAGAGCACTACCATAAGCTTTCGTTTTATACTCAAGCTGGCGGCGAAACTCATAAAATCCAGAATCGCTAATAGCCTTAGACAGTTTCCCGTTCTGCAACAGCCCACTTACATTCAAGTCTTCTATGACAACTTTACTGTGGTTTTTAGTTAATTTTGTTGTGAGCTTATGAATGAAGTCAAGACGAATGTTGCCGATACGAGCGTGAAGCCTAGCTATTTTGATTTGCGCTTTTTTCCAGTTATTAGAGTATAATTGCTTGTTTCTATTCCTCCACTGCAAAAGAGCTAGCTTTTTTTCTAAAGCTTTGTATGGTCTAGGAGAATATACTTCTTCGTTTGTAGAAAGGGTAGCAAATCGTAGCAACCCTAAATCAACTGCTACAGCTTCTACTGTCTTTGGTGTGTTTTGTAGATCTGTCTCAATCTTGAAAGAGATGAACCATCGATCTGCCTGCCTACTTATAGTTACAGATTTTGGTTTAACACCTTGAGGTAGACGCTCATAGGTTTTTAACCAACCAATTACCGGAACCTTAATTCTTTGATGGTCAACTCTAATTGATCCATCAAGAGTAAACGAATCATTTCTCACTTTCTTTTTGAATCTTGGAAACCCCTTGGCTTTAAGAAAGAACTGTTTAAACGCTTCTGATAAATGCCTTAAAGCATATTGTCCTACACATTTACTAACTTCGTAATACCAGGGATTCTCCACTTTTATAGACGCTACCAACCATTTGTGCAGGTCGATGGCAGAGGGAAAAGGAATTTTGTCTTCTAGGTTATTTCGATTGTAAGCCAACACCTCTTGACACAAAGCTAATGCCTGATTCCAAGCATGACGCGCCGTTCCCGCGTGTTTCGCCAGAATCTGTGTGTGCGACTTTTTGACCTTGATTTGAGTCTTGAATCCTAGTAGCATAGAAGCATTATACCAGCATTATGCCAGCCCATGTCAACCGAAAAAAAGATTACTATAAGGCTTACAGAAGAAGAGTGGGATATATTAGATGCTTATTGCAAACAGCAACTCCGAAATAAAACGGATGTACTAAGAGAGTACATCCGAAAGCTCACAAGCAAAGTGAGAAAAAATTAGTAATTGTGAGCAAACTAGATACTGTCTTTTAGCCTTCACTTTACTAATGGTATTCACACTCGACTTAGCACTAGTGGCATAATGGCTGCTAGTATACTGCATTCTGGCAATGGAACTTTTTACGGTTGGACACTCTAATTACAGCATTGAGGCTTTTATTGCACTGCTGCAACAGCATGGGGTGACAGCTTTGGCAGATGTGCGATCGCATCCGTACAGCCGTTATCTGCCCCACTTCAATCAGGCATCCCTGAAAACAACGGCACGAGATGCAGGAATTCGTTATGTCTTCCTTGGTCGTGAGTTGGGAGCTAGACCCAGCGATCGAACCTGCTATGTTGATGGTAAAGCGTTGTATGAAAAAATTGCATCTACAAGAGCTTTTTCAGATGGCATTGAGCGCATATTAAAAGGTACAAAAACTTATAAAATTGCGATGATGTGTGCTGAAAAAGATCCTATCACCTGCCATCGAGCAATTTTAGTTTGTCAGC
Organism: uncultured Chroococcidiopsis sp.; assembly: GCA_964248365.1. Lineage (GTDB taxonomy): Bacteria > Cyanobacteriota > Cyanobacteriia > Cyanobacteriales > Chroococcidiopsidaceae > Chroococcidiopsis. The sequence goes on from CAXTYC010000009.1 coordinate 62,674, forward strand.
ACCTACGCGAATTTAATCTAGAGATCAGCCATATTATGAAGAATGGTGAATTAGAAACTCATCATCACCTCGAAGAAAGGCTGCTAAAGTTACATGAGTTAAATTTGCCACAACTACCAGAGGCAGTTCAACTGACTCTATTTAGTAATGTATCGCCACAACCCACTAGTAATCGCTCAAAGGAAGACCTGCTTATAGAAGCTTATAAACGACAAGGAAATCTAATTGCCTACACAGAGAAACAGGAAAGTTCCTATGAGCAAGTCAGTTAATCTATTTACAATTGGTTTTACTCAAAAGAGCGCTCAAAAATTTTTTGATACTCTGATGAACGCTGGGGTAAGAAGAGTTATCGACACAAGACTCAATAACGTTTCTCAGCTAGCAGGCTTTACAAAGCGTACAGATTTAGAGTACTTTCTGAAAAAAATTGGAGGCATTGAGTATGTCCACGTACTAGATTTAGCGCCAACTCAAGATATTTTGGATGCATATAAGAAAAATAAGGGTGATTGGGAAACCTACGAAAAGAAGTTTTTGCAATTGCTATGCGATCGCAAAATTGAAAATAAAGTTTCACCAGAACTTGTAGAGGGTGGCTGCTTGCTGTGTAGTGAAGCTCAGCCTCACCATTGTCATCGTCGTCTAGTTGCAGAGTATTTGAGTGATAAATGGGGAAACATAAGCATATGTCACCTCTAAAAATAAATTTATGGCTCAAATTGTCTGCCTCGCAAATTCCAAGAAACATGGCGATCGCTGCATTGCAGGTATTGAAACCTCTACAGGTAAATGGATTCGCCCCGTATCGAATTTAGATGACGGGCGGGTTCCTATAAATATGTGTTTAGTTGATGGTGAAGAACCATTACCATTAGATATCTTAGAAATTCCTCTAGCAACCACTGGTTCTGGCTACGAGTGTGAAAATCGTTCGATATTACCTGGAAGATGGCAGCGAGTAGGAAGAGCTTTGCCGACAGATTTAGTTCATTAATGTGAACAAAAAATTATTCATAGTCAATGGCTCAATGCTGTTCCTTTTTCCTTTCTACAATCCCTGCCGCTTCATCAAAGACGTACATTACAGCTTATTAGAACAACTAGACTTAATGTGACTCTGTACCAAGATACAGGAAAGTGGGAAGTTTCTTTGCCAACAGTTAATGGACAACGAATGAAAGCTAAAATTACAGACTTGCATTTTATTGCCTAATTAAACCAAGGTAACATTATAGAAAATGAATGTTTGGTTACTATTAGCTTAGGGCAACCCTGGCGCAAGACTAATACAGATGAATTATCTTGTTGGAAATTAATAGCAGGCGTTGTTGAATTGTCACCATCCGATTCGATATTGTTTGAAATGAAGCGACTGGATTGGTGTATAAATCGAGGAAGGGAATATTTGCAGCAAAATTACAATAAGCGATCATCGCGTCAACAACTGACTGCGACTGAAATAACTCAGTTCTTGAGTTACCTAAAATCCCTTTTTACTCCTGCAAGCAATTTATCTCAATAGTGAGTGAAAACTGTTCGAGGCAAAGATAGACCATTACGGGTAGTAGTCTACACTGATGCGGCTGGTATTGGCGGCGCGGAAATCAGCCTTGGACACCTAGTTGCATCAGTGTCCGACGATATAGAAATTATAGTGCTGGGTGTGTCTGAGCTTGTCGTTAATGCGATCGCCTCCCGTAGATCCCAAGCAGTAGCCAAAATACTACCTGCTGCCAAGGCTGGCTCGGTGATGGCACATTTGGCAGCACTACACCAATTACATCCCGACGTGGTACACTGCAACCTTTGCACTCCTTGGGCGTGTGCAACAGGGTTGGCGGTGGCGTTGACATTACCTCATGCTCGTGTTGTGCGAGTAGATCAACTTCCCCTACGTACTACAGATGCCTTGACATTATGGCGGACTCGTGCATTATCCTTGCGGGTTGATGCTCATGTTGCGGTTGGCTCGTCGAGTGCAAGGCGAATGGAGGATTTTTACGCCCTGGGTCGTGGCAGTGTCTTATCTATCCCTAACTGCGTACCTGATATTATAGGTGTACAGCCGCAGCCATTGCGACCTGACGGACAAATTGTAGTTGGTAGTGTCGGTCGGTTGGACGCGATGAAAGCCCATGATGTCTTATTAAAGGCGATCGCCCTCGTCGAAGGAGTACGAGTCGTTATTCTGGGCGAGGGGGCGCAACGTCTAGAACTGGAAAAACTTGCTTGTGAATTAGGGGTGAGCGATCGTCTTTCTCTCCTCGGCTGGGTAGATGATCCTCGCACCTATTTATCAGAGTTTGACGTTATGGCTTTGCCCTCTCGCTCAGAAGGCTTCCCTTTGGCAATTGTAGAGGCAATGCTTGCTGCCCGTGCGGTAGTTGCTACCCGCGTCGGTAGTGTTGCTGAGGCAGTAATTGACGGTGAAACTGGGTTTTTAGTCGAAAAAGATGATATTGCCCAACTTGCCGCCGCATTACGTCGCTTACGTGACGATCCTGCACTGCGTATTCGACTGGGAAAGCGTGGTAGAGAGGTAGCACAGGCAAAATTTACTGTTGAGCATATGGCTAATAGCTACCTCAGTCTATGGTATCAGATAGTGTCTGCGAGGCAAGCTCCTAGACTAAAGATTCCTCGTCCGCGTGATTGAGAGCAGAAAGAGCAACTTTAACAATAAAATTAACACTTCATGAAAATTCCTATATCCTGTGTGTTGATTAATAGTAGAAAGTCAAATCATCCAATTATATTGACTATGACAATGAAACTTGTAGAAAAATTAAAACAGCAATGGCAGACACTGGTATTTGCCTACCGTTTTATGCAAATTGTCAAGGCTCCAGATGGAGATATGGGCAGTATTGGGCGACTAGCTAAAGCCAGCAATGATGCTTACAGTCTCAGGCTAGTAGTAGAGTTTCTTTCGCGCTATCCCCAAGCAAGGCTTGCATTTCAACAGCGCCCACGTCTAGGTAAAGTTGATTTACAGCAGCTCCATAAGTTGCCTGAAAATACTTTGGGCTATCTTTACGCAGATCATATGATCAAAAACGGTTTAACTCCCCTACAAGCAGGTAGTGCTGAGAATGATTATGCGTATTTAGCAGCACATATCACTGAAACTCACGACATTTGGCACGTAGTCACTGGTTGTGACACAAACATAACAGGTGAGATTCAGCTTGAGGCGTTTTATATGACACAACTGTATGCATCTCGCTTTTGGATGGCACTGCTTGCCAAGAATTTGCTGAAAGCGGCTCTATTTAATGTAGAAGTTTCTGGTCAGTACCTGGATGCATTGGCTCAAGGGTGGATGATGGGACGAGAGGCACGACCTCTATTTGGTATTCAATGGAATACGCTATGGGAGACACCTTTAGAAGATATTCGTGCTTCTTTGAACATTCCTTCTCATATAGGTCAAAAATCCATGCTTAAAGATGTTATTGTGTGAAATTTCCTTTGATTTGTGGACAATAAGATATTTGCTGCTAGTGTTTATGCGATCGCCCATCATTTCCTTCTTGCATCTGCTCAAAAATCCGCCCAACAAAATAAATTTCAGAAACTATAGCAGTGAGTAAATAGATTAGGACAAGTCATAATAATTCGTAATTCGTAATTCGTAATTCGTAATTGACTTGTTCTTGCCCCTTGTCCCCTTGTCCCCTTGTCGGGTTGTCCTCACGTGCGCCCCTACTCCCTACTCCCTACTCCCTACTCCCTTTTCGTGTTGCAGCCATACAGTTTTGATAAACTTCTATATGTGTAAGGGCGATCGCATCCCAAGTAAAGTTACGCACGAAGCTACGACCTGCATCACTAAGCTCAATACGCTTTGCAAGATTTGCTAAAAGTTCTATCAGTGCGGTTGCTAAACCATCTATATCACGGGGTTTTACCAGTCTGACTATCTCCACCAAATCCGGTTCAGGTGGATCGTGGTGTGTAGCGACTACGGGTAAATCGTGAGCTAGTAATGTGAGAAGGGAACCGCTCTTAATCGTAACTCCGCAATTAAAAGGTAGCACCCCCACATCAGCGCCTGCTATGTAACGCGAAGCAGTATCAGCTGGTAAGTAACCAGTAATATGAACTGTTTTGTCTAAATTAAGATCGCATACGAGTTTATGCAGTTTATCCCAGTATTGAGTTGCCCCGTCACCACTCAAAGCTAAACTTTCAACTCCTCCAACCAATAGTAGACGAGTGTGTGGATGATGGGACAGCACTTGCTTGAAGGCAAGTAGCAGGTTTTCTAACCCTTTGACTGGATGGAGAAAGCCAAAGAACACAATAACTGGGACATCATTTGACCAATTGCAAGTTTGACGCAGCAACAGACGTGCCACATCGCGGTCAATAGGGGCGTTATCTATATTAGCGGCGATGGGGATGCGGTAGAGGCGATCGCGTATCTCAGGTAGTCGAGTATAGATTACTTTCTCAGCATCATTATTAGTGGTGACAATCGCATCACTTTGCGTTAGTAAAAAGCCATCCTCCCGATCCCACCAACTCCGACGTTGTCCCCAATTTTTCAACCATTCCAATAGTTGAGGCGGCACAAAACTCGGTTGCCATTCCCACCATCCATACTCATGTATAGTGGTAACAATGGGATTACGCCAGCCTAGCATTCTTAAAAGTAGTGGCAGCAAGAAAATGGCGCGTTCAAAACTATAGGTTCCGGCGGCGTGTTGAATATGTAAGATATCGGTAGGTGTAGCGAGTAGCGATCGCACCAACGGCACAAGGTCAGAAACACCCCAACCACGTACCACACCTCTGACAGTGCGATCGCAACCAGCTTGATCTGCATCATAAGTAGAAAGTACAACTGATTGGATACCATGCTCACCCAGAACTGTGCGTAGACGTTGGGTATAGTGTGCTACCCCACAACGCCCAGGCTCGAATGTACCCGCAATCATCGTCACGCGCATTATCTATTCTCCCGTGTCATAGCTACCAAACTAGGAGTCACAAGTCAGAAGTTGTGAAGTCACAAGTCGAAATTCGGAATTCTCCCTCTCTCCCCCTCTCCCCCAGCTTCCCCAGCTCCCCCTGCTCTCACGCGCGCCCCTCCCCAAAGCAGCTCCAACCCTGCCGCCACTACTTTTTCGGGGGGAATGTCCAAGCACTCCAGATCATAGGGACAGGTAAATGAGTAACAGGGACTACAGTCAGTCGGCTGGCGCAGCAACCGTGTGGGTGCATGGCGGGGTCGCCACTGGGATTCGTATTCAGTTCCAGCAAACATGATTACACTAGGGGTGCGTGTCGCATCGGCTAAATGCATAGTTGAGGTATTGTTGGTTAATACTAATCGTGTGCCTGCTATGAGCGCGGCAAGCTCAGATAGACTTGTAGCACCGATGAGATCGATCGCTAATGGTTTCAATGCTTCAAGTATGGTCGCGCTGCGCTCGCGGTCTTTTGGCATCCCAGTCACAACCACTCGCCAACCTGTAATTTCGGCTAAACGACGGCTGGCAGAGGCAAATCTCTCCCAAGCATAGTTACGCGATTGGCAACTCGTCCAGGGGTTGAGTAGTAAATAGGGCGTGTCGGCAGATAATCCGTGTTCGAGTAGCATTGCTTCTGCGCTGTGTCGTGCCGACTGGGGAACTTGGATCATCAAACTGCGATCGCTTACCTCAAACCCGACTGATTCAATTAGCCGCAGATTGCGCTCTACCTGATGAATTTCATCTGGTGCTGATTTTACCTCAGTGCTTAAAACACCACCACCCCATTCTTTAGATTCGCCTAATCGCAACCCAATACCAGCTAGATAGCACATAAAGCCTGCTGGGTGAGGAGTCTGGCTAAAGCTGGTGAAAATGATTGCTGCATCGAAGTGGCGATCGCGGATCTTTGATATCAGATCCCATTCCCTCTTTGGGTTGAAATCAAGCTTCCCTAAATCTTGCCAAAGTACACGCTCTGGTAAAACATCATCTACCCAAGGTAGTAAAGATGCCGCCCCACCGCCACCAGGACTAGCCATTAGAGTTACACGCGCCTGGGGCAGATTTTGTTTAATAGCACAAAGTGCCGGACTTGTCATCAGTACATCGCCGATATTATCCAGCCGCATAACTAAAATATTACGTGCATTAGCCCATTGAGGATCGATCATCGAAGCTGTGAATAATTGGTAAAGGGTAAAGGGTAAAGGGTAAAGGGTAAAGGGTAAAGGGTAAAGGGTAAAGGATACTTCGTAATTATATTTATCTCCCCCAGCTCCCCCAGCTCTCACGCGCGCCCCTCTAATAGCGAGATGGCGGCGTTGAGTACAACATCTGGTGCGATCGCATCAGTGCAAGTTTGCAGGGGGTCGAAGGGACACGCCCCATACCAACACTGTTGTAATGTGAAGTTATGAATCATCCGTTCAGGACACTCCCGATAGCCCTGCAAATTCACATGGGGGGGTGGTTGACCATATCGCTCATGCCATGATGGTCCAAATAGAGTAATTGTCGGTACACCAAGCGCCGCCGCGATCCGAGCAGGTCCAGTATCAGATGCTACAACTAATTGGGCGTGAGCCATCACAGCCGCTAGCATGGACAGCGTAGCTCGTGGTAAAATTTGTGTTGCACCTCCAATTTCACAGGCAATCTGTGTAGACTGCTGGGGCTGGGAACCGATGGGAACAATTATTGTAGCGTTGTAGTGCTCCTGCAACTGTTTCCCTAGACTGACAAAGTTTGCCCCCTTCCATTGCTTAATTACCATGCCTGCATCTGGGTACAAGATGACAAGTGGGCGATGGAAATTCCCAAGTACCTTGTGAGCATGGTGTTGTTCGGTGGAAGAAAGATGAAGTTGTGGAGTGGCGTAAGCGTCTGGTTTAATCAATCCCTCATCCAGTAATATTTGAATAAACCTTTCTCCAACACGCTCGTTAGCAGGTGGCGATCGCCAAAGATTTGTCACCACCCGTGATGCGCCACTATCTTGAATTAGCTGCTCAATAGAGTCATAGTTAGTATCAGAAACTATCAGATCGAATTTGTCGTCGCTAAGCAATTCTTCCACCGCTTTTCGCGCAACATGAGGATTATTCTCACTTTTTTCGACACAGACAATCCTATGAATTAGCGGATCGCTTTTAAGTAGTTCTCCTCCAGGTGCAAAAGTCAAGACTGTAAGTTTAGCTTCAGGATGAGAACGCCCCAAAGCTTGAATAGCCGACAATGCTATCAAAACATCACCAATTCCACCCAGAAGCTCTACAAACAAAATATTACGCATAATTCATAATTCGTGAGGAGACAGAAGATAGAAGTCAGAAGTCAGAATAGTTAATTCCTAAGCTCCCCCAGCTCCCCCAGCTTCCCCTGCTGTCTCAATCCTTTTTTTGTCTAAGGACAAAAATTTATCCGCTGCCACTCGTCGCTCTACAATTGTGGTGGGTACTTCCTGATGGTAGACACCAGAAGGAATTATGCCGCAACCCCCATAGTCAGCCATTAACCGCTGCTGAACCAGAACATCTTCTCCGCAGTGTTCGGGTGGAAGGTCTTTCCAAAAAGTGAAACCGCCAACATCACGGAGTTTAGCTGTATCATATAAAACACAGCCTGCCACCCAAGCAACACGATACTTGCGCTGATTATTTGGAGTCAAACCAAGGCGTTGCTGGAGATGATAGAGATTAGCAGCATTGTGTAGTCGCCAACGTTCCCACTGGGGTGTATCTGGTTTTACTACTTCCGGCTGAACGCTTTCCTCCCAAAAAGCGATCGCCTGCTCATGGGGGCGAATGTCGTTGATGAAGCTCAGTCCAATAAAAGCACTACCAACAAAACCACAGCCTTCTTCTCGAATTGCCCCCAGCATATTTTCAACCACGTATGGCTCAAGGATCAGATCATCATCAATAAATAGGGCATAGGGTGCTGTTGCCTGATCCAACAGAAACTGCCTTTGCTCAGCTATACCCCGACGAGGTAGGTGTTTATGAACTTCTACCTTTTGTCCGTGAACACGCAGAACGCGCACTACGGCTTGCACCTCTTTTGTTTCCACAGGATTGCACTCTTCGGTCTGATCGGAAATGACAACGCGAAAGTCACAGAAGGACTGAGCTACAAGACTAGTAAGAGTGACAGCCAAAGCAGTGGGACGGCTATAGGTAGGGATGAGTATATCAACAGCAGTCATCGCCATACCTCTTGGGCAGAAATTAGGGGCGAGGAGTGAGGAGTGAGGAGCGAGGGGTAAGGGAAATTTTGGATTTTGGATTTTGGATAAGAGATTGGGATTTCTCCCTCAGCTCCCTCAGATCCCCCAGCTCCCTCAGCTCCCTCAGTGCCATATAGTTCATATACCGCCTGCACAACTTGTTGTGGTGTAACTAGGCGGAGGCAATTGTGATGCCCTTCTGGGCAGATACTCTTGTAACAAAATTTACATGGTACGTCGTGAAATAGAACTCGATGGGGAACACCCCAAGGAGTATGTTGGGGGTTGGTGAGGGCGTACAAATCGATAACTGGAGTTTGCACGGCACAGGCAATGTGAACTGGTCCAGTGTTGTTTGAGATCAGCAGGGGCGCGATCGCAATTAAAGCCGCTAGTTCCTCTAAATCGAGCCTGTCAACTAACTCGTAGGAAGGCACACCCATTGCTGTTTGAATACCCTCTACTAGTTGCCGTTCCGTCTGTGTTCCCGTAAATACCACCTGAAAGCCATCTAAAACCAGGTGACGGGCAACAGAGGCAAAATTTTCCGGCGGATAGCGGCGCGAGGCTGCCGTAGCACCAGGATGAATCACCACCAGAGGTTTATTCAGGTCAACGCCAAGGTTTTGCAGCAGGTGGAGGACACCTCCGTGAGCTATCTGGGAAACTTGTAGAGATAGGCGCTCATCTTCAGTTTTACAGCCGACATTAGCTACTAAATCCAACTGGCGGCGAACTTCATGGCGGATACCTTGATGGGGTTCTGGTTCAAGTACCCAGTCGGTGAGCATTTGATAAGGATTCTCCCGACAATGAGCAAGCCGCAAGGGAATATCTGCCAAGTAGCACATAAAGGCAGATGGTAAAGGATTTTGACTAAAAACTGTAAAAATCACGGCTGCATCAAACCCCAAGGAGCGCAGTTGCTCTACCATTTCAAACTCAGTTCGACTGTTTTCTCTGGGGGAGGTCGCTTTCAGCCAAGGAGCATCATAAACGATGATATGATCAATTTCTGGTATTCTAGATGCGATCGCTTGTCCCGCTCTTGATGTCAACAGCGTAATTTGTCGTTTTGAGTGTGATTCCTTAATTGCCCGAATAGCAGGACTTGTCATCAGTACATCCCCTAGGGAGTCCAACCTGATGCAGAGGATGTTTTGGGCATCGTTCCAAGTTTTAGTTATAGTCATGTCACTTATTGGCGTGGAACCAGTGAAAGAGCGTGGAGGCTCGATATCAAATTTAGAAATTACCCTAAGAGCGATATTGCGCGATCGCTCCTCATTGTTTGATATTGACTTTACAAATAAAATGTGCTGCTTGGGCAAGGTCAGTAGCGATGTAGTGCGGTATGCGTTGGCTCGTAATCATCCACTCAGTTTCATTACCATTATCAATTAGCACGGTTTGACAACCAGCACGGCGACCAGCCTCTACATCGTTGAGAATGTCGCCAATAAACCAGGAACTGGTAAGGTCAATTCTATGATGTTCGGCGGCGCGAATGATTAAACCTGGTTCAGGTTTGCGGCAGCAGCAGCGTTGGTTGTAGGGGGACGAGCCATCGGGATGGTGGGGACAGTAGTAAAAGCCAGTCAATGGTACGCCAATTTCTGCCAGTAAATAACGCAATTTTGCTTCGACTGACAACAGAGCAGATTCTGGAAAGTAACCACGAGCTACACCAGATTGATTCGAGATAATAATTAGCTTATAGCCAGCTTCGTGGAGCGATCGCACTCCTATGTCAGCTCGCGCTGTCAACTCAATCAAGTCTGGATTCGCATTGTATGGTACATCCTCAATCAGTGTCCCATCCTTATCCACAAAAACCGCTTTATTTGTCATTGGTTATTTTTCTCCCCCAGCTCCCCTTTGCTCCCCCTGCTGTCATCACGAAGAATCTTTATTGCAAAACGAGATCAGGGCCAAGATGTCTCGCGCATGGGTAAAACCATTACTTCCGGTATCACAGTTTCCACTGGTTGCATCAAAATGTAACGAATTGTGTCAGCAACGTGTTTGGGGTCTTGGAGATTATTGAGATCAATGTCTGGAAACCGTTCTAGTAAAAATGGTGTTCGCATTCCACCTGCTACCACAGCTGTCACTTTGATGTTGTGTGGACGGGCTTCTACGTGCAGGGCATGGCTAAAGCCCAAAAGCCCCCATTTACTAGCATGGTAAGCTGAAGCATTTGCCCAAGCTCGTTTAGCAGCAGTCGAGACGATATTGACAATGTTACCGCTTTGCTGCTGTTTCATATAGGGAAGTACGAACTTGGACATTACGAAAGGTCCGTTCAAGTTGACTGCGATAATTCGATTCCAGTCCTCGACGGTAAGCTCATCTACAGCTAAAGTCATGTCTACGCCAGCATTGTTGATCAGGATATCTATCTGACCATATTGAGAAATAATCTCATTTATAGCTTTCTCTACACTAGCTGCATCGCAAACATCCAGCTGCAACGCTTGGGCTTTACCACCTTCTGCTTGAATTTCTAGGGCAACCTTTTGGGCAAGTTCTTCCCGAATATCAGCAACAATGGCGAAAGATCCCCCAGATCCCAACATTCGGCAAATCGCTTCCCCAAGCCCTCGACCTCCACCTGTAACAATCGCAACTTTTCCTGACAGTTCTTGCATAATTTTGTTTTCCTAAAAATTCTCACAATTTGACCGAGTGATCGAGTGATAGGGTGATGGGGTGATGGTGTGATGGGCTATCTTCCCACCTCCTCACCTCCTCACCTTCCCACCTTTCTGAAAGACTGGCTGCCCCCTGCTGTGCCAAAAGTCGCTCCTCAACGAGTTCACACAGCAGGTGGATGACAAAAATTTGCACCTCTTGAATATGCTGCGGGTTGTTGGCTGGCACGATGATAGAAATGTCTGCTAGTTGGCGCAAATCTCCCCCATCCTTACCCAAGAGTGCAACGGTACGTAAACCTTGAGAACGGGCGGCAACAAATGCGTGCAGCAAGTTAGGAGAACGACCACTAGTACTAATGCCAACTAGGACATCTCCAGGGCGACCAAATGCTTCTACCTGTCGAGCAAATACATATTCGTAGCCTGTATCGTTAGCCCACGCTGTCAGTACTGCTGTATCGGCAGTCAGCGCCAAAGCTGGTAAACTTTTTCGAGATGGGCTTTTGAAGCGTCCGACAAACTCAGCTGCCCAGTGCTGGGCATCAGCCGCGCTACCACCGTTGCCGCAGATTAGTAGCTTGCCATCCTTGCTAAAGCAAGTGTATAGGATTTGAGCCACATCGAGTATGGGCGTTTGGCACAGTTGCCGTGAGGCGTGGAGCGCCCCTAGTAAATTGTTGAAGCCTCGCTCAACAATGGCAAGATCTTGGTGGTAGCTCAGATATGATGAGCCGCTTTCCTCGATAGGATTTACTACATGAGTTGACGCTAGGACTTGCTCATAAACAGAGGCGATCGCGCTACTAACTTTTTGCCATGTAAAAAGTTCATTTGCCCGTTCAATCGCTGCCGTTCCCAAGTCATTCAAAACTTGGGGATGTTGGTAGAGATAGGCAAGGCGATTTGCGATCGCCTCTGGATTATGTGGCGGTACTAGGTAGCCTGTTTTACCATCTTGTACAGTGAATTTAATTCCCCCCACCTCTGAGCCAATCACTGGTGTACCGCAAGCCATTGCTTCTACAGGTGTAATCCCAAATGGTTCATACCAAGGTGTAGTAATAAACACATCGGCAGCACTGTAATACCATTTGAGTACATCTCTTCCACGCCGCCCTACAAATGTAACCATTTCGCTTATTTCTAACTGGTGGGCGATCGCTTGCAGCCGACCAATTTCAGGACAAAGACTGGGGTTAGGCTCATCTGACTCACCGCCCACGATCAGTAGTCGGGTAGGGGGAACTGGGGAGGCTGGGGGAGCTGGGGGGGAAATTACCCGAGTCCCGAGTCCTGAGTCCTGAGTCCCTTTTTCTAGCTCCTTGCCTCTTGCCTCTTGCCTCTCGCCTTCTAACCCCTTCACAAAAGAGGCAAATCCATGAATAACTGTATCTACTCCTTTACGCTTAACCATGCGACCGAGTTGGAGGATTACTCGTTCTTCTGGATGAATACCTAATGCTACCCGTGCTAGTGCTTTACCAATGGGACAAAATTGGTTAGTGTCAAAACCACCAGGAATGATCGTGATTTTTGCCGGATCTGCTTGATAAAAATTGCACAAGTCTTCTTTTTCTTGAGGACATTCAGCAATAATGCGATCGGCATTAGAGACAATGCGCTCTTCAATGGCGAACCGCTGTTCGGGGAATTGATCGGCATCACCTTGATGAAAGCGGCGGACACGACCTAGAGCATGAAAGGTGATAACAAAGGGAATGCCTTGACTACACTTAAGCTCAGCCGCCACCAAACCAGACATCCAAAAGTTAGCATGGATCAAGTCATAGGTTTTACTTTGTTGCTGGCAAAATTGTTGGATGTAGGCGGTAAACTCTGGCATTAAGGGCAGCAGATCCTCCTTGCGTACATATTCAGGAGAACCTGCTGGTACATGAATGATGCGAACACCGTTCATCCATTGGGCTACTTCTGGCAGCAGTGTACTATCCCGACGAGTGAATACATCCACTTCGTAACCAATCGTCGCTAAGTTTTTAGCAATTTCTCCCACATAGACGTTTTGCCCCCCACCATCCACACCACCCAAAATTGCCAACGGTGAAGCGTGTTCACTGATCAAGGCGATTCGTTTCATATATTGCCTCCTGTTGATTTAGGGGCTAGGGGTTGGGGGCTAGGGGCTAGGGGATTTTGGATTTTAGATTTTGGATTTTGGATTGGAATAACTCCCTCAGCTTCCCCATCTCCCTCAGCTCCCCCAGCTCCCCCAGCTCCCCCAGCTCCCACAGATCCCCCTACTCTAATTCCAGTAACCAAGCTAAATGCCTGATCCCAGTCACGGATAAATCGTTGAATGTTAAATCGCTCCCTAGCGTGACGACGAGCATTTGCACTCAAGCGATGCGCTTCATCTGGGTGATTGAGTAACTCCTGCATCCGTTCTACCAGTCGGTTGAGGTTCGTATCAACGTAGCCGGAGACACCATTTTCTACTACTGTTACCATTTCTGTTGTTGCTAAAGCGATAATTGGCATTCCAATCATCATTGCTTCACATACAGCTAAACCTAGGCTGGTGTAGCGAATCGGATTGAAAAAGAAGCGATAGCGTGATTCAAAAGCACTCAGCTGATCGTGCTTGATTTCCCCAAGTCCTCCCATCATCTGTGATCCCATGCCAATTAGGTCAAGGGGAATTTGACTTGCCACTCGTGTAAATACATCAGCCCCAAGGCGGCGACCTCTGGTATACAAACCATTGACTACTACCAAACCCTTATCCAGTTCACCTGTGTAATTGATATCTTCTGGCACAATTACCCCATGCTCAATCACACGGGTAGGGGTACGAAGGCTGTCCCACATCAAGTCATTAAAATCTGTAACGTGAACGAGCAGTATGTTAGAGTCATCTACCAAATGGCGTGTATCTGTGGGATGTTGGCGTGGTGGATCGTGTTCTAGATAGATGCGCGGAAGCTGCCGCTGAGATTCACAGAGAATTTCGTATTGATCTTTTAAGTAGTTCTGCTGTGACTGAAATAGGATACAGTCAAACTCCAGCTTTTGTACCTCCAAAGCTGGTACGTCATGAACGTTATCTGACCAAGGAAAGCCATGCAAGCGACCGCCATAGCCTGCGGGTTTGCCAGGTTTGACAGGGAGATAGAACTCATGGCGCGATTGCACCAGGTAGTACAGATAGCTACCGTGAATATGCCATGTCAGGATGCGTAATGGACGCATGGATGTGAGGAAAGCACAATTATTGCTATCTATACTCCATGAGTTCGCCCTAAGAATGCATTGGACATTTGCCAAAGATCTTGGCGTTTTTGATGCTCAGTCATTGTGCAAATGCACAATAGAGATTATGTCGAACAGCAGGCAAATTAAATTGATGCGATCGCATCAATCTAAAGTCATCTCAGTGGGACAAGGGGGGAAATTACCGCAATACCTCTTTACCCTTTCCCTTTCCCTTTACCCTTTACCCTTTTTCCTTACAGACAGCGTAAAAGCAAGGCAAGACGGATCTGCATTGCATCGTCAAATCGACGTGGATCGAGTCCAGTCAGCCAGCTAATCTTGTCGAGCCGATAGCTAAGGGTATTGCGATGAATCGAAAGTCTGTTCGCTGTTGTAGATGGGCAGCAGTTTTCCCTAAAGAAAGCATCAAGAGTGGTAAGGAGGTCACTTTCCTGATCGAGCGGGCTAAGTAAATGCTTTGCTAGATCGATTTTTGTGCTTTCATCAGCAATCCCAACAAAAGCGGCAATTCCTAATTCATCAAGGCAATGTACCTGGTTTGTGCCGTGAAAACGGCGACCAAGCAAGAGTGCAGCACGAGCATCTTGATATGATTTTGCTAAACCCTCTATTCTGGGGTGGTGGCGACCGATGCCAATGCTGATTGCTGCTTTAGTGTCGCAGCGTAGGCGCGTCAACAGCGCCCCCGAAGCCCGTTTCAAAGCACTCAAATTTGCCCATGATGGTATGGATTGGCTAGGGCTATCTTCACGCCCCGCCCACACAGCTAAGTCTTGAGTACTGCTTGCTTTTAGGACAGCTACTTCGCCATCACCAATGTAGGCACAGATTGTGTCGTTGGGCAGATGGAAAAAGCTAACAATACTGTTAATAATACACTGCGCCCGTTGCCAGATCAATGTTTCGCTATTAAAAGATGCAATATGTTGCGGCTCTAGGATATATTCTGCTGCGTCGATCAGAACTACGGCACGGGGACGGGTGAAGTCCATGCCCAAAAGTTGTCCTTGCCGCAGAATGTCTGACGAAGCAAGTGTAGAACCACGAAGCAGATCGTGAATAAACTTGTTCTTGAGTTCGTGCTGGGAAGGTAATTGCGCCACAACTGCTGTTTGATTGACAAGCATCTCTACCAGCATCTGTGCGAAACGGGGCGAAATGGTTTCACCTTGTTCACAAGGGGCAATCATCACTTCTCCAGAGTGACCGTTGCAGCGAATGGGTACACGCAATGTGTGAGGGGCTAGAGGCTGGGGGTTAGGGGCTAGAGGATTTTGGATTTTAGATTCTGGATATTGGATTAAGAACTCTCCCTCAGCAACCCCAGCTCCCCCAGCTCCCCCAGATCCCATAGCGAACCCTGCTTTGATCGGCATTCCTTCTTGAAGGTAGTGGGTGCTGTGGGCGATCGCTACTCCTCGTTCATCAACTACCAAAACTTGTGTACATAAGAGTTCAGCAATCCGCTCTGTGACAAATTGTGCTACTTGCTCAAATTTAGCCACACTTGGAACTGTCAGATCCCAATTGTCAGATTCCAATTGTTCTAACTTTTGATCCCTGGCTTCTATTTTTTGTCTAGTCAATCCTTAGACCTCCCCTATACAACACACGAGGCTCTTTTGGTGCAGTAAGTCTTTGGCCCTTGCAATTACGGTTTCTGGACTAATACCCCCGCGATCGCAAACGATGCGATGGCGATCGCGGTCGAGCGGAGCCCATCGCACTGGATCAGATTGTGTAAAAATTACGACGCTATTAACTTGCAAAGCAGCTGCTAGATGAGAAACTCCCGTATCGTTACATATTAGTAAACTTGCCTGTTTTAGCAACACAGCTAATGCACCCAAATTCGTCCGACCAGCCAAATTCAGACTAGGAGCTTTCATCAGTGATGCTACTGTTCGTGTTAGCTCAATTTCCTCAGCTGAGCCTGTGAGGACAACAGGTAATCCCATTGCTGCGATCGCATCCCCTACAGCGGCAAATCCTTCTGGTTGCCAACAACGAGCTGGGGTACTTGCCCCTGGATGAATACAAACATATCCCCCTTCCACCTGAACATCAATTTCCCTCAGTGCTATCTTATCCTCCTCATAGAGGGGAAACTCCAAATCAGTTCCCGCATCTGGAACTCCAAGGAACTCTAACAGGCGCAGGTAGCGGCGTACTTCCGATTCTTCAGTAATGTAGGGCAAAAAGCGGCTTTCATCTGGGCAATATTGCCCAGGTAGGAAAAAACCTGCATTGCAACGCGCCCCTAATAGCACTGTGATCGGATTTGTGATTGTACCATTCCCGTGCATCTGGATTGCCAGATCAAATTGCTCGTTCTGGGCTTGTTGAATAAAGGCAACAATTTGTGCCAGCACGATTGGCTGTTCTGGTAAACCAGGATAACCAGGAAATTCTAACAGCCTATCTATGTATCGGTCAAAACGTTTGATTAATGGTTTGATCGAAGCCAAACCAATTAGGACAATTTCTGCCTGGGGAAATGCTGTGCGTAAAGCTCGGAAGGCGGGGACAGTACATAGTATGTCCCCAAGCCCATTTAGCGCTCTGAAAAGCGCGATGCGCTTTGGGGGAGTGGTTCCTAATAGACATCCTCCCTGTTCTCCAGGTAGTTGACTATTGTAGAGCTGAGATTGTTTATATGTATGATTCACAAATTTCTTGCCAGCACAACGATAGCGTCTTGGGCTGCTTCCCTAAAGGTTAGGTAAGCTTAGATGCCGCCTTGCGTTAGGTGAATGTAAATTTATTTTGATTGCAACTCTAGGAATCAAAATAAAGTTAGCTGCTACTGTTTCTCCTGGCTTCTACCATAAGAACGAGTTTTAAAACAGTTACCAGTTACCAGTATCCAGTATTTGTAGGGTGCGATCTTCGTTTAGCGTAACGCACGACTATTCAGGCTTAGGTGCGTTACGCTTAGCTAACACACCCTACGTATTTGTTCAAAAATCAAATAGTAATCCTATATCTATGAAGCCAGGAAGACAAAGGGACAAGGGAAACAAACAACACAATTACGAATTACGAATTTCTTCTTGATATGCTTTGACTTGATGATCAATTCCAGTGATTGCCGCCCCGACGACAACAGCAAAGGCTCCCAAATCCAAGGCTTGACGAGCCATTTGGGGAGAGGAAATACCACCTTCACAAATAGCTGGAACTTCTAGATTTTTTACCATTTGGATGAGTAGTTCAAAGCCTGGAGGTTTCAAATGGTTGGTGCGAGCAGTATATCCGTAGAGAGTAGTTCCTACTAAATCAGCACCAGCAGCAGCAGCGGCATGGGCGGCCTCAAATGTATCTACATCTGCCATGACTGGCTTGCCTAGTTCTTCATGAATGCGTGTAATTAGTGAGGTAACTGTTTCTCCCTCTGGACGGTTTCTCCCAGTGGCATCGATCGCAATAATATCCGCTCCAGAGTTGGCGATCGCACTTGCCTGATGAAACTGAGGAGTAATGTATACATCGATGCCTGGTAACTTTTGCTTCCATAACCCAATAATCGGGGCTTTAACTTTTTGTCGTACTGCACTGATATGATCTGGGGTATCAATTCGTACTCCAACTGCCCCAGAATTGACAGATGCTTGTGCGATCGCCGCTATGACACCAGGCTCATGAAGTGGTGATTGAGCAGGAGCTTGACAGGACACAATTAGTCCACGAGATAGAGCTTGAATTACACTGTGCATTATCAGTTACCAGTTACCAGTTATCAGTTACCAGTTACCAGTTATCAGTTATCAGTTACCAGTTACTAATTATTCATAATTCTTAGGCAACCATACTGTAAAAATTGAGCCTACCCCTACAGTAGATTCGACTTCAATTCTACCTCGGTGGAGTTCTACTAGTTGTTTTGTTAGTGCTAAACCCAGTCCTGTACCTTCGTAGCGGCGACGTAATGGTGTATCTAGCTGCTGGAATTTCTCAAATAATAGTGGTAACTGCTCCTGTGGAATGCCAATACCTGTATCTTCTACCTGCAAAAGAGCATTGTCTTTCTCGCTCCAAATCCGTAGAATTACCGTCCCTTCTTCTGGTGTAAATTTGATGGCATTACTTAAGAGATTCCAGAGTATTTGTCCAACCCGCCGAGGATCTGCACTTAGGTGAAAAGCTGATTTCATTTTCAGATCAAGCGTTAAATTAACTCCTTGTCGTCTAGCTTTTTCTGAGAAAGAGCGTATACTAGCTTCGGCTAGTGCAGCTAGAGAAAAATCGCTAAGATTCAAGGCTGCCTTTCCCGCTTCTATTTGGGATAGATCCAAAATGTCGTTAATTAGCGACAACAATTGTTCTCCACTATTGTGGATTATTTGCAGGTACTGGCGTTGTCGTTGGGAGAGTTCACCTAAAGGCCAGCGCAACAGCGTTGCCGACATCCCAATTACACTAGTAAGAGGGGTGCGTAACTCATGGCTCATAGTGGAGAGAAATTCACTTTTAGCGCGGCTAGCCGCTTGTGCGGCAATTAAGGCATCGTGAAGGGCTTGGGTACGCTCAACCACTCGTTGTTCAAGAGTTTGTTTTTCTTGCTTGAGCGAACACATTAACTCTGCTTGTTGAATAGCGATCGCTAGTTGTTCAGAAATAGAGCCAAGCAAATTTTTTTCGCTGTCGAGCCAAAGACGTGGTTTTGTACACTGATGAGCAATCAGTAATCCCCACAGTTTTTCCTGTAACACAATCGGAGCTATCATAGTTGCCCGCACTTGCATCAATCTAAGAAAATCTAACAAGCAAGGCGATAGAATATAAGCTTTTTCAATATCAGAAACAGCGCAGGTAAAACCTCCACGATACTTATCCCAACATTGAGAATTTCGGATAAAGCAGTTCTCTTCCTTGTAGTTCAAGACTGAAGGAATAGATTCTGTTGAACGGGCTTCATAAATAACACAACCTGTAATGACAGACGAGGCGTAATGGCGATCTGGGGGATATGGGGAAAGAGGTGAGGCGGGGGAAGAGGAGGCTTTTACCTCAAGCTCGCCTTTTGCCTGTCTTGTGTCTCCTATTTTCTCAAATTGATAAATAACTAATCGATCTACCTGCAAAAACTCTCGCACCTGCTCAACCACCGTCGCTATGATTACGGGTAAGTCTAGGCTTTGACGAATCTGAGTTGTTAGCTGATTTAGTAGTCGCTCCTGAGCGATTTGCTGGTATAGAGCGTTTTCTATTGGTTGGCAGACAGAAACATGGGGATAATCTGTTGTACGATCGCACTGGGGGTATGACTCTGATGCCAGAATAGAAAGTAACAACAGGGTAAATTTACTTTGCAACCTAGCGTCGTTAAGTTGAAGAGTTTGACAGTATTGATTGAGCGTTAATTCGGCTTGGGGATGAGCGGCGAACAAGTTGCTTAATTGGCGGATAAAAAGCGCGATCGCCTCTGGTTCAAATGTCAACCTCACGTTGAAAAGCGAGGGACTAGTCAAAAGATCTGGGGAGGCTGGGCTTCCAACTAACAACGCGCTAAACTGCTGGGACACTACTAAAGTGAATTGTTCCAACTGTTCTGTAAGTATGGGAATTGGAGACAGTACAGCTTCTGTCAAAACGACGGCTTGTGTTCCCACTTCTTGAGCCATCTGCTGTAATAGCTGCCCTAGCCTGTCAAAGGTTGACGAGGGCAAAGTGCGATGAAAGCTCAAGTCTTGAAAAATAGACATTTTCAACGGTTGAGAGAAAGAATCAGGATGCTAGGCTAAAAAAGTTTTCCCCCATAGCTTAACCAATAGTCTAAGCCGAAGAGAGAGTAATATGCACCGTATAAATACTAAGCCTGGAGGTTGGAACCATCAAACAGATGGTGTCATTTTTTTAACACAGACTCCGGCTCCTGTGGTATTTCTCACTGCTGCTGATACTGATATTCAAACTTTGGCAGCAGCGGTTGCTAAATTACCAAATGGCTTTCCCGCCTTACGTGTTGCCAATCTTCTACAGTTGCAGCAACAACTGACAATAGATACCTATGCCGAAGCGGTTCTAGAACAAGCGAAGGTAATTATTGTGCGGTTATTGGGGGGACGTTCGTACTGGTCTTACGGCTTAGAAGTAGTGCAGGAAACAGTACAACGTAATGGTGCGGCACTAATTGTGATGCCTGGAGACAATACCATTGACCCAGATTTAATCACTCACTCAACAATTTCGCTTCTAGCTGTTAATCAGCTATGGCGCTACTTTACCGAAGGTGGGGTCGAAAATGTTGTCAACGCAGTCAAATTTGTTGCCGATACCTGCCTCAACACTGCCTATAATCCACCTCCACCTAAATTAGTGCCGCGTGTAGGTTTATATGCTTGGCGACAAGAGAGCAGGGGGGCTCAGGAGCAGGGGGGACCAGGAGCAGGGGGGCAGGGGGGCAGAGGAGAAATTATAATCCGTCTTGAAAAGTTTGGCGAAGAGAAGTGCCGTGGCCCTGTTCCCCCCGTTGAGGCAACTTCGGGGACCCAAACCGACACCGCCACGCGGGGTGCTACAACGAGGAAAACAGGGGCAACGCAGCCGCTCAACTTTTCGCAAAATCCAAAATCTAAAATCCAAAATTCCCCTAGCCCCCAGCCCCCAGCCTCCAGCCCCTCAAAAGTTGGCATTCTGTTTTACCGCGCTCATTATTTAGCTGGAAATACATCTCCAATTGATGCACTTTGTCAAGCATTGATTAAGAAAAATTTAGAACCAGTGCCAGTGTTTATCTCTTCCCTACGCGATCGCGACGTGCAAGCAGAGATTTTGCCCTACTTTGTACCCTCTAACGAGGAGAAAATTCAGTTACTACTTAATACGACTAGTTTTTCCCTAGCACGGTTGGAAACTGAAATCGAAATTATTTCCACACCCCTAGCCCCTAGCCTCCAACCTCTAGCCCCTGATATATGGCAGCAATTGGATGTGCCAGTATTACAGGTTATCTTCAGTGGTGGTTCAGCCGAAGGTTGGGAATCAAATTTTCAAGGGCTTTCACCGCGCGATATAGCTATGAATGTAGCACTACCAGAGGTGGATGGACGAATTATTAGCCGTGCTGTTTCGTTTAAGGCAGTGCAAACCTGGAATTCGGACTTAGAAACAGATGTGGTGGTTTATGAAGCAGTGAGCGATCGCGTTGCCTTTGTCGCCCAACTGGCACAGGGTTGGGTAAATTTACGTTCCACCCCCACCAAGAAGCGGAAAATTGCTTTGATTTTGGCAAACTATCCTAGTCGCAATGGTCGTCTAGCTAACGGTGTGGGATTGGATACCCCAGCTAGTTGTATAGAAATCCTCCTCGCACTTGATGAGGCTGGTTATCAAGTAGAAAATATCCCTCTAGGTGGGGATGAATTAATTCAACGTTTGACTGCTGGGGTAACTAATGACCTGGAAGGCAACCAGTTAAGACCTGTACACCAACAACTTAGCTGGGAGGAATATCAGGAGTATTTTGCCACGTTGCCTCAGAGTGTGCAGCAGGGTATTAGCGATCGCTGGAAAGAGCCTTTTGAAACGAACCGCCAAGACGCAAGCAGGGGGTTTAAACCCCAGGGAAACGCAAAGAAAGGAAATGAGACTAATTCTTTCCCCTCTGCCCCTTGCGCCCCTTGCCCCTCTGCTTTCCCGATTTCCGGTATTCAACTTGGCAACATTTTTGTGGGGATTCAACCTGCTAGGGGTTATGATATTGACCCAGCTTTGAATTATCATGCTCCTGATTTAGAACCAACTCATGCTTATCTAGCTTTTTACTACTGGATTAGGGAGCATTTTGAAGCTGATGCGGTAATTCATGTGGGTAAACATGGCAATCTAGAGTGGCTACCTGGTAAAAGTGTGGCGCTGTCAAACCAATGTTATCCAGAAGTTGCTTTTGGTGCTTTGCCCCATTTGTACCCGTTTATTGTTAATGATCCAGGTGAAGGATCGCAAGCTAAACGTCGCGCCCAGGCTGTGATTTTAGATCACCTCACGCCACCAATGACTAGGGCGGAACTCTATGGTGGGTTGCAACAACTAGAGGCTCTAATTGATGAGTATTACGAGGCACAAAGTTTAGATCCTTCCAGACTACCAATAATTAGCGATCGCATTACCGCTCTAATTCTTCAGGAAAATTTACATCAAGATTTGGGATTGGATAATGGCAATTACCGTACAGGCGGGTTATCAGACATACTTGTGAACCTCCAGATAACTCGTTTAAACCCGCCCCTACCAATTACCAACTACCAATTACCAATTGACAAACTAGATGGCTATCTATGTGAATTGAAAGAAGCACAAATTCGAGATGGATTGCATATATTTGGGCAATGTCCGCAACAAAGTCAATTGCGGGATTTGATTGTGGCGATCGCTCGTCAACCTTGTGGCGATCGTTCGGGTTTAACTGTTGCGATCGCAAGAGATTGGGGTTTAGACTTCGACTCTCTGAGTACAGATTTAAGTACCCAGTTATCAGCACAAGAATATCAGATTTTAGCCTTAAAAACTCAACAATCTTGTCGCACAGTCGGCGATGCAGTAGAAGTATTAGAACAACACGCCGCTAATCTAGTAGAACAGCTAATACACAATTCACAATTGTCACAGCCCAATTCGGAATTATTCTTATCCCCCCCAGATCCCCCAGCCCATCCTCACCCAGGAACAGCAACCCAACGCGAGTTAGGCTGGATACGCGATCGCTTGCTACCTTCTCTCCTCCAAACTGATCAAGAAATCGCTAATTTGCTGCGTGGACTCGATGGGCGGTATGTCCCCCCTGGTCCATCTGGTGCGCCTACACGCGGTCGTCCCGAAGTGTTGCCAACAGGTCGCAATTTTTACTCAGTTGACATCCGTGCTATTCCTACAGAAACTGCTTGGGATGTGGGTCGCAAAGCGGCTGAAGTCCTAATTGAACGCTATACCCAAGAAAATGGAGAATACCCCAAAACTCTAGGTTTATCTGTCTGGGGAACTTCTACTATGCGAACGGGTGGTGATGATATAGCCCAAGCATTGGCTTTGTTGGGTGTTCGACCTGTTTGGGATGGTGTTTCCCGACGAATGGTAGATTTTGAAATTTTGCCGTTATCTATTTTAGCACGTCCCCGCGTCGATGTCACATTAAGAATTTCTGGATTTTTCCGAGATGCTTTTCCCAATTTGATTGATTTTTTTGATAGTGCAGTGGCAGCAGTAGCAGCGTTAGACGAACCGCCAGAGCAAAACCCGCTAGCGAGTCAGGTAAAACAAGAAACTCAGTTATGGGAATCGGTTGGATTGACATCGCAACAAGCTGGGGCGCGATCGCATTATCGCATTTTTGGTTCTAAGCCTGGTGCTTATGGGGCTGGACTCCAAGGTTTAATCGAAGCACAAAATTGGACAGATGAGGGGGATTTAGCCCGTGCTTATATTAATTGGAGTTGCTACGCCTATTCTCGTTCATCTGAGGGACGCTCCGCCCCAGAAGCATTTGAAAAAAGGCTGCAACAAATGCAAATTGTGTTGCACAATCAAGACAACCGCGAACATGATTTGCTCGATTCTGATGATTATTACCAATTTCAGGGCGGTTTAACAGCGGCAGTACGTTCTATACAAGGGAAAAATCCCCAAACTTACTTTGGTGACAATTCGATTCCCGCCAACCCCCGTATTCGTCATCTGAAAGAAGAAATCGCCAGGGTGTATCGTTCCCGCGTGATTAATCCTAAGTGGATTGCTGGGGTAATGCGACACGGTTATAAAGGTGCATTTGAAATGGCGGCGACGGTAGATTATTTATTTGCCTACGATGCAACAGCTAATTGTGTGGAAGATTATATGTATCAAGGAGTTGCCCAGGCTTACTTATTCGATCCATCTGTGCAAGAGTTTATTCAACAAAAGAACCCTTGGGCGTTGCGAGATATGGCAGAACGGTTACTAGAGGCACATCAGCGGGGTATGTGGCAAGTTGATTCTCAGATGGTGGATAAATTGCGATCGCTTGTTCATCAAGCCGAGGCTATCATCGAGGAAAGTTAGGTATCTAGCGTTTCACTGCCCATCAAATTGGTGGATAATATCTTCACAGTAAGGGAGCGTCAAAATCATCAGGAACTACAAACTCACCCGCGCAAAGACCATAAGGACGTAGAGGTTTTGTACCCAAAGCGATCGGCTTAATCTCTGCCACAAGTTTATTGGCTTGCACAATCACGAATGTTTCACCTGCCTCCACTTGGCGGAGGTAGCAGATCAAATCGCGCTGAATCTCTTCAATAAGTTATCTGAGATCTTGCAGTATTCTCAATTAGCGCAATAGCCCGCCTTGAAAGGGAGTTCAAGGCTGATAGCATAAGTCTACTAAAGTAGACTTCTTGCAGACTCTAACCCGTTTCAACGGGTTTTAGCTATAAGCCTGGAACTTAAGTTTCAGGCGGCTGTTGCAACAGGTGCAAGATCTCAGTTATTGTAGCTTAGTTGTCTAACCTTGCCTTTTGCTTGTTGCTGTGGCTGCGATCGCTTTTTGATGTTGATCCACCATTACTCTAGCCCAATCTGTTATTTTGTCGCTACAATAACAAAAATTTCATTAGTATTTAGTGTTTACTTGTGCAATCGAAGAAATTGAGTAATGCAATATCAATACTCTGAAGAATATTTTTCTATTGCCGTCAAGCGCCTGACAGACAATCCCAAAATATTAACTTTCTTTTCAGACGAAGATGCTGTAAAAGAATATCCCCTAACTGGGAAAGTCGATGAGAATTTTTATACTCGTCATATCAAAGTTGATGACTTAGCAGCTCGACAACGTATTGTCTGTGGCTTGTACTACGATCGACCTAGTGATGTACCTCGTGAAATTGCAGAAATAATAATTTCTGTAATGAACTTTCGTGACTGGAAGCTAAATTTAGAATTATCAAAAGAGGAAAGAGATAACAATCCTTTGCCTAAGCAAAAAATATCACATGATGCTGGGGTAATAGCTCGGAGAAGTTCATCATAATTTTGGCTATATTTGTAGTAACTCAAAAGTCTTCTCCTCCATTCACAGCAGTATTTGTAATAGTAATTATTGGTTTTATTATTTTTTATTATATTCTGTCTAGCTTCCTAAAGTAATACAACATTGAGAAAGAACGTCGTAAAGCAAAGCGTGACGAAAAACGCCTTACTATACTACAATCAAACAATCAGTCACCAAAGAATCAAGTTCTCAAAAGTATGTTAGAAAATACTCAATATCATAAATATTCTAAATATAATTTCCCAGCTGAAAATGTTCAGATTATTGAAAATACTAATGGTGGGGATGTTGTTCATAAATATGCACCAGAACAAAGACAAAATCTTGCGGAAGATGCTAACGAGTTTTTGCAGCAGCTAGAGCAATTGTCTCCGGCTTACCCAAAGTTGAATGAAGCTCAACAGCAAGCGATCGTCAATAAGACAATCGAACGGATGAAACACGATAAACCAACGACTTGGCAACAGTGACCAACCAACAATTACCCAAATTAACAACTGATAACTGATAACTGATAACTGATAACTGATCACCAAGCCTTGTTAGACTACCAAAGACGCGATCGCCGTTTCGGTTAAATTACCAATTCCATTTGGGCTTAGTTGTTATTTAACCGACGTTATCATTGAGGAATAAGGCGCGAAGCGCTTTTAACGCCGTTTATTTTGTCAAGGTAAAAAAATGAGCGATCGCAGCGAGGGCAGAATTCTTCTTTTCAAAACTTGGAGTATTAAGGGTTTACTGTCATATTAGATTACCCATAAATATCCCAAGTCCTGCCGCATAGACACACTTGTGTCTCTATAAGATTGTTAAAAGACTTAGGCAAGGTCGATCAGTACTCAATTACAATAATTCAACAGAAGCGACAAACTGATCGGCAACGACGCAATATGGCAAGAACTCAGCGTAAAGACAACTTTATTGACAAATCCTTCACCGTCATGGCAGATATGATTCTGAAGATGCTGCCCGCCAATAAAAAAGCTAAAGAAGCTTTTGCCTATTACCGAGACGGGATGTCAGCTCAGGCAGATGGAGAATACGCCGAAGCATTGGAGAATTACTACCAAGCCCTAGAACTGGAGGAAGACCCCTTTGATCGCAGCTACGTCCTTTACAATATAGGGCTAATTCATACTAGCAATGGGGAACACGAAAAAGCATTGGGCTACTATCAACAGGCGCTCGAATGTAACCCCAATATGACGCAAGCGCTAAATAATACGGCTGTGATTTACCACTACCAGGGTGAAAAAGCCAAGGAAGCAGGCGACGGCGATACAGCTGAGCGTTTGTTTAACCAAGCTGCTGATTATTGGAAACGAGCAATTCAAATCGATCCCAATAACTACCTAGAAGTCCAAAACTGGCTCAAAACCACTGGGCGAATGCAAAGGGATATATTTTTTTAGAGGAACTAGGGGCGAGAGGAACCAGGGGCGAGAGGCACTCGTGCGAGAGGCGAGAGGCTATAAATTTAGCTTTCTTTTGCTCCCCTTTGCTCCCCTTTGCTTCCCTTTGCTCCCTTTTGTTCCCCTTTGCTCCTTTGCAGGCGAGACCCCCTGCGCTACCCCTGCTTTCTTCTAGCCTCTAGCTATAGCGCCCCTCACTATGATTGACAAAGAACAAGTTCGTAAAGTTGCACATTTGGCTCGTTTAGAATTGACACCCCAAGAGGAGGAGCAATTCACTAATCAGCTGGGCAGTATTCTAGATTATTTTGAACAGCTAAGTGAACTTGATGTTACTGATGTGCCACCCACAACACGCGCAATTGATGTCAGCAATGTAACTCGTCAGGATGAACTGCAACCATATTGCGATCGCAATATGCTGCTTGAAAGTGCGCCCCTTCAAGAAGGCGACTTTTTCAAGGTTCCCAAAATTCTCAATCAAGCCTAAATCGAGTACTTTTTGAGCGGTGAAATACATTTTACCTCTGTCTTCGTCATATTTGTAGGTTTGTATCCAGGGAGCGGTGACGAATGCGTTTAAAGTATGGTAATCAGTCTAAATAGGGCAGAGAAAAACCATACTGTTTCTCTGGTTACAAGGCTCTCACCTAGTAAAGAGGGGTTTGGGGGAAATAACTGAAGCTGAAATATACACAATTCCCTCACCGATACAAGCTTTCAATAGAGGTAGTTATGGGATTAGGTATCCTGATTGAAGGTAAGTGGATTTCAGAACGGAATCAAGAAGACGAAAAAGGCAGATTTATTCGCCCCTCAACGACGTTCCGCCACCAAATTACAGCAGACGGCATGGGTGGTTTTAAAGCCCAGTCGGGACGCTATCACCTATATATCTCATGGGCTTGTCCTTGGGCGCAGCGAACTGCAATTATGCGGAAGTTGAAGGGACTGGAAGAGGCGATCAGTTTGTCAGTTGTTGCTCCAGTAATTGACCAAAATAGTTGGGAATTTTCTGATGAGCCAGGTTGTATCCCCGATACTGTAAATCATACTAATTATTTATGGGAAATTTATCTCAAAGCTGACTCTAATTACAGTGGGCGGGTAACTGTCCCAGTTTTGTGGGATAAACAAACTGGCACAATTGTCAATAACGAATCCCGCGAAATCATTCGGATGTTCGACACGCAATTTGATGCCATTGCTCAAAAAGATGCAAACTTTTATCCAGAAGATTTGCAGGCGAAAATTGACGAAACAATTGATGCAATTTACCAACCGATAAATAATGGTGTCTACCGTGCCGGATTTGCTACTAAGCAATCAGCCTACGAAGAGGCAGTAACAGAATTATTTGATGCTCTAGACTATTGGGAGAAAGTATTAGCAGAACAACGTTATTTGTGTGGAAATCAAATCACACAAGCAGACTGGTGTATGTTCACAACTCTGTTGCGCTTCGATGCAGTCTACTACGTTCACTTCAAGTGCAACTTACGCCGCATTGTAGATTATCCCAACTTGTGGAACTACCTAAAAGACCTATATCAGCAGCCAGGAGTAAAGGAAACCTGCAACCTCGACCACATCAAACAGCACTACTACAAAAGCCACCCCAATGTCAACCCTACTCGGATTGTTCCCAAAGGACCAATAATTGATTTTGAGGCGGCACACAACCGCTATAGAATGGGCGCGATCGCCAAAGTTTAAAATTGCTGTATTGACCAAAAAGGCAGGGTAAAGGGTAAAGGGTAAAGGCTAGAGGCGCTATAGCTAGAGGAACTAGAGAAAGGTGAATTCTCCCCTTGTCCCCTTGTCTCCTCTTTCCCCCTCTCTTATTTTGTGCAACGTCTAGTTTAATTGGGCATCCTAAAATTATGCAGCTATGCGTAAATGCTAGCTGCATAATTGTTATTTATATTAGTACCAAGCTTTTAGGAGGTACTATGAATGCTTGCTGTGAAGTTTATTTGTATGGCTGTGGAGGCATTTCTCCTATCAGCCATGCTTTCTTTTGCTGGAGATTTGATCTCGGCTAAGAGTGATGCGGCTGTGCAAGCAGGCTTTCTCCTGCTTGTGCTAACTGTGGCGATTGCGATCGCCAGTATATTTTTCTGGTTTCCCAGTCTGAAAAAATTATTCAAATAACTAAAGCTACGTGTGTGATGAAAAAAAAATACGCTATTTTACTAGGTATATTGACCGTCTCAGTTGCTGCTTGTAGTATCTTACCTGGTCATGTCAGAATCAAACCTGGCTATGTTGGTATTAAAGTTGAAGGCTACGGCAGCAGCAAGGGTGTCCAAGACGTAACATTGGCAACCGGAGACGTAGTATATAACCCCATGACTGAACAGGTATTTCAGTTTCCTACGTTTGAACAGAACTACGTATGGACTAAAGACACTAACGAACAAAGTCCCCTAGATGAATCAATCACCTTTAATAGTGCTGAGGGAATCGTTATTAATGCAGATGTCAATGTTCAGTTTGCATTTATTACTGATAAGATTCCTTTAGTATTCCAAGCATATAGACAAGATGCGGATGACATCACTAAAACTATCATCCGTTCTCAAGTAAGAGATGTGATTAATATTGTAGCTAGTAAACGTAAATTAACAGATATATTTGGGGCTGGAAAGGGTGAAATGTTAGCAGAGGTGGAACAAATTTTAAATCAGAGACTTGAGAACAAAGGAATTCGATTTGACTTAGTTACTTTCGTTAATGCTCTGCGCGTCGATCCAACTGTGCAACAATCTTTAAATCAAACGGTAAATGCTTCTTTTAAGGCTGCTGAAGCCCAAAATCGTCTCAAAGAAGCGCAAATTAATTTACAAATTGCTCAGGTAAAGGCGCAAGAAAATGCGGTAACAAGTAAATCTCTAACTCCTCAACTTCTTCAAGCTAAAGCGTTGGAAAAGTGGGATGGGCAGTTACCTCAGTCTACTAGTGGAATGCCTTTTTTACAGTTTCCTAGTAATAATTCTACTAACAAGTAGTTCTGATTATTGGCATTACATAGAAATTTCAACTTTACCCACAACTTCTTTTGAGACAGAAATTATAATTCGTACAAATTCTGTCACAGCCTACCATGCAAGCTTACTACCCCTGAGCGGACAGCGCCTTGCGGTAAACGATCTTGTCATCGCCTACTTTATAGAAGTCGCGGATACGCGCTTCCTCGTCATAACCGCACTTGCGGTAGAACGATCGCGTGCGCTCGAAGTCTGGCAGCCCTGACGTTTCCACTAGCAGCACACGTCCGCCGCGCGCCTTCAACGTTTGTTCAATGTAGCGTAGCAGGGTCGCACCACGTCCTTGTCCTTGGCGATTAGGTCGGATAGCAATCAATTGCAGGTTCCACGTTCCATCAGTCATCCGTTCCATCTCGCAGTAGGCGACCCCCACCAGCCCGTTGTCGTCGTCGGTGATCCAGAAGTGATCGTCGCTGTTACCACCAAAGTAATCGGACAGCATTTCGCCAAGCTCCTCAAGTTGGTTCGGCTGGAACAGTCCGGTCGCGTCAGCTAGGGCGATCAGCGCGGTTGTATCATCGGGCGTGGTCGGTCGAATCATAGCGAACTGTGTGTACGTGTAAAAGCAGTAACAGGAGATCTCGAAGGTGTCATCGGGCGTGGTCAGTCGAAATTATAGCGAACTCCAACGCACAGATCCCAGTTACGAGGCTGCCTAACTATTTATTACACAGAATCTTTGCGTATAACTAGCTCATTTAAAGTGGATATACGGAGTTTAAGATAACATCCATATCCATGCATTAGCCAAAATTTTTCGAGCATAACATCTGTATTAGAGCATTATATAGAAAATTTATAGATAAAATTTTCTAAGAACAATGCCCGAAAAAGCTCCTGTTCGACAGGAGCAAAACGTAATAAATTTAGACACAAAACGTTTTAACGCTCAAGGTAGGCAGATTTTTCAAATTTATGCGCAGATTTGTTGTAAAGTGGGAATGAAATCTGGATAAGAAATAGTAGCAGCTTCGGCGCGATGTATGGTTGTGGTTCCAGTAGCATTGCAAGCAGCGATCGCAAAACTCATAGCAATCCGATGATCGGTATGACTATCCACATCAGTGCCAGTTAGCCCCGTACCACCAGTAATTTCCATACCATCAGGTAATTCTGTTATTTTAGCCCCCATTTTGTTTAACTGAGTTGCCATTACTGTAATGCGATCGCTTTCTTTTACCCGCAATTCTTCGGCATCTCTAATTACTGTTGTTCCCCCAGCAAATACAGCCGCTACTGCTAAAATCGGAATTTCATCAATTAACCGAGGAATCAAATCACCCGCAATAGTGCAACCATTCAGAGAACTAGAACGCACCCGCAAGTCGGCTACTGGTTCCCCTGCTACAGTTCGTTCATTCTCTAACTCGATATTTGCTCCCATCATCGCCAAAGCTTCTAAAATGCCTGTACGAGTGGGATTAACGCCGACATTTTCAATTAGTAAATTAGATCCAGGTACAATTGCTCCAGCTACTAACCAAAAGGCAGCAGAACTGATATCACCTGGCACAATTACTTTTTGTCCGTGCAATTGAACCCCACCACTAACAGTTACACTATTAGTATCAGGATCGACGCTTAGATCAGCACCAAATGCTTTGAGCATCCTTTCGCTATGATCGCGGGACTTGGCTGGTTCGGTCACAATAGTTTTTCCTTCTGTCATCAATCCCGCCAGCAGAATACAGGACTTGACTTGTGCTGAAGCGATGGGAGATTGATAATGAATTGGTTTGAGGGATTGTCCTTGAATAGCTAGAGGTGCTAAAGAATTGCCTTTGCGTCCCCAAATTTGCGCGCCCATTTGTTGCAGAGGTTTAACTACGCGGGACATAGGACGCGATCGCAACGAATTATCGCCCGTTACGGTAAAATATCGCCCCGCATGGGATGCCAAAAGTCCCATCATTAGCCGGATAGTAGTACCAGAGTTCCCAGCATCTAATACATCAACTGGCTCTTGTAGTTGACCCAAGCCGATACCTTTAATCTGCACTAGCTCTGTATTTAGACTAGAAATTTCTGCACCCATCGCCCGAAAACAGCTAGCAGTGCTACGCGGATCTTCTCCTAACAGCAAACCTTCGATTTGAGTTTCACCCTGGGCGATCGCACCTAACATCAAAGCCCGATGGGAAATAGATTTATCCCCAGGAACTCGGATGCGACCTTGTAAACTTACTCCAGACGAGGGTCTATTAATAATCAAATTTTGCTGTTTTTCGGTAGTTTCTACTGCTACAGGGTTCGCCAACATGGGGATAAACTAACGTGTAAGGAGAGCGCTTTTATCCTAGCCTTTCCTTGACTAATACTCATAGGAAATTCTTTATATAAATTCCCAATTCGTAACTATCGTGTTCTCCCCTGCCTCCCCTCGCGCGAAAGATAGCTCTAGTTAGTCGCCCCTTACCGCAACAATTGCGAGTCGAATACGAATTGTGGTCAGAAGTGCAACTGGGAAATTATATTTTCAACCTAGAATTTTATTCTTAGTGTATTCAATTATAATAACACGCGATCCCAAAGCTATTTTGAGTAAACACGACATTTGTCAGCTTTATAGCTAAAATATGCTAGTTTAACCCTGCTTCTGCTCTAATAAGTATGCCCCCCCATAGGATTGAAATTTTTATACAAGATAGGTTTTATTAAAGGGTTACACCTTTTGACATCGGCTGCAAAGAAAAGCTGTTAATTATGGCTACAGTCCCTCCTAGTTTTTCCTCAAGCTGGCTGCACTGGCTGATACAGCCGCAGTTAGCGATGCACATTCCAGATGGCTTTTTGAATTTACCTGTTATTGCCGTAACTTGGATTATTGCGCTCGGTTTAATTGCACTAGCTCTGAATAAAGTGCAGGCAGAATATCAGGAAAAGGCTGTACCCTTGATGGGAGTTTGTGCCGCGTTTATCTTTGCCGCACAGATGATTAATTTTCCTATTCCAGGCGGCACTTCTGGTCATTTGCTGGGAGGAACTCTAGCCGCAGCTTTATTAGGACCTTGGGCAGGTTCGCTAGTAATGGCTGTAGTGTTTATCGTCCAAGGTGTCCTGTTTCAAGATGGCGGTTTAACCGTCTTGGGAGCCAACATCTTTAACATGGGATTGATTGGCACGTTTGGCGGTTATTACCTCTACAGAGCGATTCGCTTTGCCATCGGACGCGATAAACAGCAAGGCATGGCGATCGCAGCTGCTGTTGCTGCTTGGACAAGCGTAGTGGTTGCCTCAATTGTCTGTGCCATAGAACTTGCGTTATCTGGAACAGTCCCCTTGGCTGTAGCATTGACTGCTATGACAAGTTGGCACTTTTTGATCGGCATTGGGGAGGCACTGATTACAGTCGTAGCACTCACTTTTATTTGGCGGACTCGTCCAGATCTGTTTTACGATCCGCCTCGCCGAGCAGTAATGTCTAAAAGTCGTCCACTTTCCAACTCTCGATAATAAAGGCTCATGAGTAGTAATCTAACGCGATCGCGTAACCGTGCTGTTGTGATTGCAGGTCTAGGTACTGCCCTGCTAATTGCGATTTTCCTTTCTCCCTTTGCTAGCAAAAATCCTGACGGCTTAGATCGAGTTTCACAAGATCTCAAATTTGAACATAAAGCCGCTGAAGATGCACCCGCCCGCAAGTTACCTTTCTACGCTGTATTTGATGAATATGCCCTAAGAGGTGTACCAGAAGCAGTAGCTACTCCCATAGCTGGTCTTGTGGGAACGTTAGCTGTTTTTGGTTTAGCTTGGGGGATTGGGAAACTTGTGGTGCGCGGTTCTCATTCATCCGAGGAGTAAGTGTTGAGTAGTAACTGGCGATCAGGTGATGGGGTGATCAGGTGAGAAAAGATTGGCTCCCTAAGTCCCCTCATCTCCCTCCTCTCCTACGCTCCCACTCTCCTATCCTCCACAACTCCTAAGAACCTAACTTTTGAATAATGGTGCTACTTCATATTGGCGCATTTAATCTTGATGTCGATAGTCAAAACGTTACGCCCTGGCATACTCTCGCGCCTCGCACCCGAATTTTATGTACGTTGCTGATGGTGTTTGCTATTGTCTTAACACCCAACGCACATTGGTGGACTTGGGCAATTTATGGATTAGCTATAGTTAGCCTACTGTTACTAAGTCAAGTAACCCTACGAGTTTTACTCAAACGCTTAGCAGTAGAGTTTACTTTCATTGGTGTAGTTTTCCTGGGTACTTTATTCCGACGTGGGGGTGTAGTTTTATGGTCTTGGGGACCTTTGCAAATCACCACTGTGGGGTTAACGATCTTAGGAAGTGTAACGCTCAAGGCGTTGCTATCACTACTAGTGCTGAACCTGCTGACTTTAACTACCTCAGTCTCGGCGCTACTCCATGCTCTGATTCAACTGCGTACCCCACCACTACTGGTAGCAACTATAGCATCAATGTATCGCTATATCGGCGTGTTGATTGGCGAATTTAATGCCATGCGTCGCGCTGCGAGATCTCGCAACTTGATGAGTAGTAACTTTTTGCAACGCCTAGTAGTTGGCAATACCATCGGTGCGCTATTTATCCGCACTTATGAGCGAGGAGAAATAGTTTATCAAGCAATGCTAGCGCGGGGTTATCAAGGAATACCGCCAGTTGAGAAACTCCCGACAGGAGGAAGGCGCGATATTCTGGCTCTAACTTTAACTTTAGTTGTAGCGCTACTGGGGCAGGTTATTTATTTGCCCAAATAAACTTTTATTTTTATATTTTTCCCTAGCCTTTTGCGCCTTTAGTACAAGATGCACCATAATCCGATCTCAATCCAAAACCTTAGCTATATCTACCCTGACGGAACTCATGCCCTGAAAGAAATTAATTTGTCTATCAAAGCAACTGAGCGGGTAGCATTAGTAGGAGCTAATGGTTCTGGAAAATCGACGTTGCAGCTACACCTAAATGGAATTATCCTACCTCAGCAAGGACAGGTAATGATTGGAGAATGGGAGGTAAACCAGAAGAATTTACGAGAAATTCGGAACTTTGTCGGATTAGTGTTTCAAAATCCAGATAATCAGTTATTTATGCCTACAGTGTGGGAGGATGTGGCTTTTGGTCCGCTGAATTTGGGATTAAAAGACGCAGAACTCAAACAACGAGTACTCGATGCAATGGCAGCAGTTGATATTGACCCAGAATGGTACGGACAACGCAATACTGATAACTTGTCTGGGGGAGAAAAGAAACGAATTGCGATCGCAGGTGTATTAGCGATGCAACCTCAAGTATTGGTACTCGATGAACCTTCCGCCCAACTCGATCCCCGTTCTCGCCGTCAATTAATCGAATTATTACAAACTTTGCCCCTGACGCAATTGATTGCTACCCACGATCTCGATTTAGCTTTGGAACTGTGCGATCGCACCATTGTTTTAAGTCAAGGTCAAGTCGTGTACGATGGGGAGACTCAAAGAGTGATGAGCAATCCAGATCTTCTGTTTCAGCACGCTCTCGAACCGCCACTGAGCTACAGCCGTCCCTACTGCAACCTGAAAGATGCACCTGTCACTCAAGCGCTGAGTGCATAATCTATTTTCCTTCATCGAGAACGCTAATACATGAGGATGCACATCCCCACCCTTCGTTAATAGGCTGTGCCTATTAACGAGTGGAAAGAGGGCTGCTGCCTCGTTGGTTGCACTCGCCTGGTAACGAGTAGACTTCAGGCAAGAAAGGCTAGATGTACTTGTTCCCTGCTTTTTTTGCCTTGTCCAAATTAATTGATAATAATTGACAACAAACACCTTTGCAAATATACTGAAACTTTGGAAATACTTGCAAATCATTTTCAATATAATCAAAATTGAATTGCATTTGCTACTACTATTGGCGATTTCATGCCTAACTATTTTGTACTGGGCAAAACCAAGCTGAGCCGCCGTCAAATGCTGAAATTTGGCATTGCTGGAGTCGGTTTGACGGCTGCTAGCGTTGCGTTGCAAAACTTTATACCCGATGAGTCTCCAGCCAGAGTACCGCCACAACCCTCCAGTGACAAGCTTAATGCTGCAAGTGTGAATCCGATGGCTGTGTTAAGAGATTTCGACTATGGCACAGTCAAGCGCGAAAACGGACGCACGATCAGAGAATTTCGCCTCACTGCCGGAACTTCCACAATTCAACTGAATTCTTCTGTTACTTTTAATACTTGGGATCTGAATAATCGCATACCAGGACCGACACTACGGGCAAAACAAGGCGATCGCATTCGTATCCTTTTCCTCAATCAAGGCGGACACTCCCATTCTTTGCACTTTCACGGCATTCACCCAGCGGAAGTTGATGGTATCCGTCCCGTTCGTCATGGTGCAGCAGCAATTTATGAGTTTGATGCCGAACCTTATGGCGTACATTTATACCACTGTCACGTTGAGCCAGTCACACGCCACGTAGGCAAGGGTATGTATGGAATGTTCATTATCGATCCACCCCAAAAGCGTCCCCCAGCGGATGAAATGGTGCTGGTTATGGGTGGTTATGACGTGAATGAGGACAATCGCAATGAAATGTATGCCTTTAATGGACAGCCGGATTATTACATGATGCATCCAATACCCGTTTACCAAAATCAGCTAATTCGGCTGTATGTCCTCAACATGATTGAGTTAGATCCTGCCGTGACATTTCACTTACACGCTAACTTCTTCCAAGTTTATCCCACAGGGATGACGCTCACCCCGACTCATCAAACGGATGTAATCACGATGGGGACGGCTGAAAGGCATATTTTGGAATTTAGCTACAAATATCCTGGTAAGTATATGTTTCATCCCCATCAAGATGCGATCGCCGAAGCTGGTTGCATGGGTGTATTTGAAGTTGTTTCCTCAACTTAGTTGAAATAATTTGCCAATAATTTGAGAAAATATCTCAATAGCTGTAAACTAAATCCGTCACTTCAGTAGTATAAAGCTTTGCATCCCCCTTGAGATAGATATTTTGCCGTGTTGAGATAAAAAATATGTCCATCTTACGCTTCTTGTTCATTAGCATCACTATAGCCTTGCTGGTAATTATGGTTAGCTGTAGTCAACCGAACACAAGTAATAATCAAACCCAACCGCCTGCTACTAATACAAGTACTGCGTCAACCGCCAGTCAGAATCAGGGTAGCAAGGAAAAAATCAACATCAACACTGCTATTTTGTCCCAATTGGATAAATTTGAAGCTGCATTGGGAATTCCTGCTCTATCAAATAAGATTCAAGCAAATCGTCCCTACAGTAGCCCAAATGATTTAGTCTCCAAAAATGTGATTAACCAGCAGCAGTTCGACAAAATCAAGGACATGGTGACAGTTGAGGATGTAGTGCTGACAGGTCAAGCTAAAGATGTCGATTATATGTCCAAGCTGGGCTTAATGAAGGGGCATTTGATCGTAGCGAAAGAATTACTAGATCAACAGCTACCTAAGCAAGCAGAGCCTCACATCGGACATCCAGTAGAAGAGATTTATCTCGATGTGGAAGATCAACTCAATGAGCGCAACATCAAAGAATTCAAGACAACCTTAATCAGCTTGCAAGATTTGGTGAAATCCCAGCCCAAAGCTGCCAAAGTGAACACTGATTTTAAAACTTCGATGGATGCAGTCGATGGAGCGATCGCCGCTTTACCCCAGACTCAACGTACCTCGCCAGAGTTTACCTTACAAGTAATCAACGAATTACTAGATGCGGCTAACTCAGAATATGGAGCTGCGATCGCCAACGGTAAAATTGCCGCCGCGATCGAATACCAAGATTCTCGCGGCTTTGTCACCTATGCTAACCAACTGTTTCAAGGCATTTCTAGCCAAATGGCTGCTTCAAATCCCCAGGCTCACAAAGCGATCGAAACCAATATGAGTGAACTTACCAAAGCATGGACTGGGGCGGTTCCTCCAGCTGCTCCAGTCAAAACCCCTGAGCAAGTATCTGGGCTAATTAAGACAATTGAGCAAAACTCACAAAAAGTAGTTAACAGATCTAACACACCTGCTTAAAGGCATTTGTTAAATTGGAAGATCGCCATCAGTAGTAGGGGCGCAAGGATGAAGAATTTTGATCTTTTTTACCAAATCGGATTAAGCCGCCCCTACACCTTCACAACACCCGCTAAATGACAAATAACAACCAATGCGAGAGCTTGACCAGAAAAAGGCGATTGATCTGCTAAACTCCATTATGGAATTTGAACTAGCAGGGGTAGTGCGCTATACCCATTATTCCCTGATGGTGACTGGACCTAACCGAATTCCAATTGTGGAGTTTTTCAAACTACAAGCAACGGAATCCCTCACCCATGCCCAACAAGTAGGAGAAATTCTAACTGGTTTAGAAGGGCATCCCAGCCTAAAAATCGCTCCGATGGAAGAAACCTACAAACACACGGTGCGAGATATTCTAGAGGAAAGTCTAGCACATGAAAAGAAAGCGTTGGATCTGTATAAAACATTGCTAGACACGGTTGCTGATGCCAGCGTATATCTAGAAGAATTCGCCCGTACTATGATTGGCACAGAAGAATTGCACAACATCGAAATTAAAAAGATGTTGCGCGATTTTAGTGGTAGCGCAGCATAGCGATTAGCAATTAGCAAGGTAAAAATTGACACAAAATCATAAAGAATACTCATGAATTTTAGTGCTGCTCTACCTACTTTTGTAATTACACTCCGAGAAGGAGTAGAAGCCGCCTTAGTGGTGGGTATTGTACTGGCATTGCTGAAAAAAGCAAAGCAGAGCCAGCTGAACAATTGGGTTTTTGCTGGTGTCGTAGCCGGAATTGTGGCTAGTGCGCTGATCGGTGTATTATTTAGCGTGGTAATTCAAGCTTTGAGTGCAGTCGATCCCAGATACACCCCAGTAGTAGAACCACTGATGGAGGCAGTATTCGGCGTTATAGCGATCGCTATGCTCAGTTGGATGCTCATTTGGATGACTCGTCAAGCAAAGTATTTAAAAGCAGAAGTTGAAGGAAATATCACCTCTGCTTTAAACAAAAATAGTGCGGCTGGTTGGGGTATCTTCAGCTTAATTTTCATTGCTGTTGTCAGAGAAGGCTTTGAAACTGTTCTATTCATTGCTGCTAACTTTCAACAGGGGTTTTTCCCAGCTTTGGGCGCTGTTAGTGGTTTGGCAGTTGCGATCGCTATTGGATTTGGGCTATTTAAATGGGGTGTCAAAATTAACATCCGCAAGTTTTTCCAAATCATGGGCGTTTTATTGCTCCTGATTGTTGCTGGATTAGTTGTCTCGTCATTAGCACACTTTGACACTGCTGTTGCTACCCTAGCCCAAATGGATCGCTCATCAGAAAGTCTTTGTTTCTATTACGAAAGATTTACCAAAAACCCCTCTTGTATTTTAGGTCCAAGGGTTTGGGATACCTCCAAAATTTTACCTGACGATGCATTTCCAGGGCTAGTTCTCAAAGCGCTGTTCGGCTACAGAGAAAACCTTTTTCTTGTGCAAGCAGTGGCTTATGTCGTATTTTTACTGACTGTAGGGGGGCTTTATTTCCGCAGCTTAGGTGTTGGAAGTACGAAAAAGCCAAATCAACCAGTTGCACAAAAAACCAATTAGTTCCCACCTATAAGGGGCTAAGTATTGATAGCTAAGTAGGTAGACACGCCCTCGTTAGATTACGACAAGTCTTATATCCCCCCTTTTCCCTCTTAATCACCCAGAACAGGGGGAATATTTTTTATTAAGCGGAAAAAGACTAGATCTTTTACTAATTGATAATTGCTCGCTAGTAATTGATAATTGATAATATAGCAATCCTAAAACATTCGTGAACAGTATGCCACCCATGCCCACCATTATCAAATAGGGTGGGCATGGGTGGCATACTAGAAATTTCACTTCCACCATGACAACAGCGCGAGTTAAACAGTTATTCACCCATCCAGTTAAAGGGTTAACACCACAGTCACACCACCAGGTTTATCTGCAAGCTGGGCATGGTATCCCAGGCGATCGCGCTTTTGCGCTGATGTACGATGATTCTTGTAAAGAAGCAATATATCCCGCCTCTACATCGGTTGGGTGGATGAAGAAGCAAAACTTCGCTATGCAAGCTGATTGGGCAGGTTTAGCGGCGCTCGATTGTAAGTATGAACCCCAAACAGGTATGTTCACCGTCAAGCGCCAGGGTGTACAATTATTAGTTGCCTCTTGCGATACCCCAGATGGACGCAGTGCGATTAGCGCTTTTTTTACAGGTTATCTAGCAGCTATTTACCCAAGCCAAACAGCTAAACATCCCTCGCGCGCACCCTTAAAGCTAGTAGGCGAGGGCAGGGGCAACACTCGCTATCCCGATCGTGAACCAGTACACTTGTCTATAATCAGTCAGGAAACTTTAGACGAACTATCTGCGATCGCCGAGTTATTCATCGATGTGCGTCGCTTCCGCCCCAATATCTTACTATACGGCGTACCCCCTTGGGCAGAATTTGACTGGGTGGGGCAAGAAATTCAACTTGGCAGGGCGCGGCTAGAAATTACCGCCCCGATTAATCGCTGCTTAAATATTGATGTGAATCCAGATACGGGCGAACGAGATATCCCACTTCTGTCTTTACTACAAAAGCACTTTAAACATAAACAAACAGGAGTCTTGGCAAAAGTCCTTACCGATGGCTCAGTGTCTGTGGGTGACACCTTAGCGGGATTGAGCGCTTAGCTTAGAAGAAAGCTAAAAAGATGGGGATAATTCCGCGCCCCAGCGCTCCAAATTGTCCATTTGCCTATTTTATTGCTTGGAAAAGGCAATAATAATTAGCGCCCAAATAAAGAAAAAATTAAATTTAATTTAGTCAGTCAACTCCAAACCGCGATTGACGAATTGTCAATTCACTAATTATTTTGACTTATACATTATTTTACTATATTTTTACCAAAATTAGCGATTTTACTTATTTCACAACACATTAGCGTTAAATCACATTAGTAATTGTACTATTACCCGTGAAAATACTGTGGTTCCTAGCCGGAAATATAAGATATATTTTTTAAAGTTTTGAGCAAATAAAAAGAAATCATAAACCGAGTAATTTAGGTAATTGATTGCCTAAATTATTCTCACCTAAGTTATTACTGATACCAAAGCAATTAATTTAATTATTTTGTCTCTGGAGATTTATCAACTACCAAAGACAAAAGAAAGATTGTAGTCGAATTAAATAATTACAAAAACAGCAACATTATAGCAATTTTGCGTGATATCGGAGTGTATCTATGTATTTATTCATGATTTTCATTGCGGCATTTGCCTATACAATGGGTGGGATGTACATGAAACTTTCTAAAGGACTATCTAAACCAGGACCTAGTTTACTGGTATATTTCTTTTTAACAGCGGGAGCAAGCTTAGAAAGTCTGGCTATGCATCATTCCGAGCTTGGGGTTACATATATTTGTGTGATTGGAGTTGAGTTTGTTTTGGCATTTTTATTCGGCAGTCTACTTTTTAGAGAGAATTATTCTCATAGTAACTTATTTGGTGTATCTTTAATTGTTGCTGGTCTAATATTATTAAATGCAGGTAGTTTGTGATTAGCTTTTAGCTTTTAGTGGTAACTGGTAACTGGTAACAGTGCGCGATCGCGATCGCACCTGCAAAAGAGCAATTTGTAATTTTAAGCAGAATGGAAGAATTTTGAATCAGAGTTTAAGAAAAATCTATGGGTCGTTCACTGTTGTTTAGGAACTTTAACCAGGCAATGCAGATTACCCATTACTGTAAAAAAAATAATATCACAAATAGCCAGGGTATTGAGCTGCTAGCCGAGTTAACAACCCTGATGACGAGGGAGCAAACAAATCTTCGCCGCCACTCACACACAGCAGTAAGCTATGTTGACATCCAACAGCAGCCCCAGAATACTTATTTAACTGCGAAGATGGGACAGAATGCGAAGATTGGGATTGTAGGGGCAGGTCTAGCTGGTTTAGCTTGTGGCTACCAATTCAAACAGCATGGCATCTTTGCTACTGTTTACGAAGCTAGTAACAGAGTGGGTGGTCGTTGCTTCTCCTTAGGAGGCTCTTTCCCTGGTGCGGTTAACTTTCCTAACCAAGTTGTCGAAAGGGGAGGCGAGTTCATCGACAGTCAAAACAAAACGTTACTAGGTTTGGCAAAAAAATTTAACTTGACGCTTAATGATGTTTCCTCACAGCCTGGGGAGGTTGTTTGCTACTTTAATGGACACCGCTTTACACAATCAGCCATTATAGATGAGTACCGCGACTTTTTAGCGGCAATAGATGCAGACTTACGTCTGATTTCATCCAAACCCACTGCCGACAACCACACGCCGACTGATGTTTGGTTTGACAATATCAGCCTTTTGGAGTACCTTGAAATTCGCCAACCAGGAGAATTAGTTAAGGCGATAATTAACTCCGCTTACATGGCAGAATATGGGCTGGAGTTAGAACAGCAAAGCTGTCTTAATTTTTTGCTAGTGGTACATGAAATCGAGAAGTCAAAAGCAACACCGTTTCATATTTTCAGTGACGAATGTTACCACATCGCTGGAGGAAACGAGCAAATCGTCCGCTGTTTAAGCAACGAACTCGAAGGGCAAATTAATCTTGGGATGAAGCTTGTGAGGGTGCGTAAGAATTCTATGAACTCGCTTGAACTCACCTTTGACAATGGCAGCCAAACTATTAGTGTAGAATATGATGCTGTTGTCCTGGCGATTCCTTTCTCGGTTCTGCGTCAGGTCGAATTAGATGCAAGTCTTGAGTTACCTACCTGGAAGTTAGAGGCAATCAACAAGCTGGATAACGCTACTCATGCCAAAATGATGATTGGCTTCAATGGTCGCCCTTGGGTTGATTTTGATAGCAACGGAGCAAGCAACTCGAATTTGCCAAATCATCAGGTGACTTGGGAGGCAAACCCGACTGGGGCGACTTCTGACCATGCTGTTCTGGTAGACTATTCGAGTGGTAAGCGAGGGGCGACGCTCAACGCAAAAGGAGTTCAGGCAAAAGCGAATTTGTTTCTAAGAGACCTTGAAAAAATCTATCCCCCTGCGATCGCCGCCGCATCGCGCGATCAAAGGGGTAACTTACTGGCACATCTAGAACATTGGGCTTCAAATCCTTTGGCACAAGGTAGCTATGCTTGCTACAAACCAGGGCAGTTCACAACGATCGCAGGTAATGAAGGTAAAGCGATCGACAACCTTTACTTTGCAGGTGAACACACCAACTCCTTTTATGAGTGGCAGGGTTATATGGAAGGTGCTGCTGTCTCTGGTATTCAAGCCGCAAACGGAATTCTTCAACATCTCAAGCTCAAAATCTTGAGATGCTGAACAGATGCACACAAATTAAACTCTTTAAATAGTTAAATCTTAGGCGGTGATAATACCGTTACGGAAAAAAGTTTTTGATTTTTGTACTGGAAAGAGATTAGCCCTATGGACAAGCGTTTCGATTTTTATGGTCGGCATCTTCTGCTGAATTTTTCAGGATGTGAAGCCGACTTGGATAATCTTGATCAGATCAAGCGCGATATGTCGAGAGCGGTAAATTTAGTAGGAGCAACAATTTTAGCCGATCTCGCTCACAAATTTGATCCTTGTGGCGTTTCAGTCATTTTCATGCTTTCTGAGTCCCATGCCAGCGTACATACCTATCCAGAATATAATGCTTGTTTCTTAGATATCTTTACTTGTGGAGATCAAATTCGCGTTGAACCATTTGGAGAGATGCTCGAAAAGCTTTGGCGACCAAAGTGGGTTGACAAACAACTCCACGAGAGATTCGATCCAGTAATCAAAACACCTTCACCGTTACCACTAGCAATCAAAGGGGCTAGGGGCTAGAAGAGGATGAGGGGATAGGATGGTGAGGTGATGGGGTGTGGTGGTGTTTTCCCACTCTCCCCCTCTCCCTATCTCCCCCTCCTCCTTGTCTTAATTAGATTGGGAGTAAATAAATTGTGAGTATAGAATTTCATAGCTGGATTAGCGATCAAATCAGTCCAAATGAAATCCGCTTACTTGGGCGAGTGGGTGGTATGGAAGCCAAGCTAACTCGTTTTCAGTCTATGGAATTTGCTTCATCAGCAGCTTATGGTGATATCCTCCTGCTGGATAACACGATTCAATCAGCCCAAGCTGATGAATATCTTTATCATGAAGCTTTGGTTCAACCAGCTATGTTTACCCATCCTCATCCGCAACGGGTTTTAGTGATTGGGGGTGGGGAAGGGGCGACACAGCGGGAGGTTTTGAAACATACTTGTGTCAATACAGTTGTAATGGTTGATCTTGACAAGGAATTAGTTGAATTTTGTCAAGAAAAACTACCTTCTTGGCATCAAGGTACTTTTAGCGATCCTCGGCTGACAGTTTTGCATACAGATGGTCGAGCTTATCTAGAACAAAATGCAGATCCTTTCGATATCATTATTCTTGATATTACAGATGCTTTGGTTGATGGACCTGCGATCGCTCTATACACAAAAGAGTTTTATGCTCTTTGTCAGCAGCGTTTAACTGATAATGGAGTACTAGCAGTACAAGGCTTCGCACTTTCACCGCTCAAGTGGACTGAACACGCAACTATCCGGCGTACAATCGCAAAGTCATTTCCCCTTGTGCGTAGCTACACAGTATTTGTCCCATCATTTGCTTGCACTTGGGGATTTATCATTGCCACAAATCGAATTGATCCGGCTGCGATCGCATCTGAGGAAATATGTCAGCGCATTAAAAACCGCAATTTAGCAAGTAAGCTCAAAGCTTATGATGAAATTGCCCATCTGGGTATGTTTGGGCTACCAAAAGATTTACGACTCAACCTAGCACAGCCTGGAAACATCCTTGAAGATGGTAAACCGCTCATTTTTGACTAAGCCCCTTCGGGGCAGGGAGTAGGGATTCGGGAGTAGCGCGAAGACAAGCGCGGAGGTTTCCTCCGCGCGGAACGAGGTAAGAGAGGGAGTAGGGGAGTAAAAAACTTTTGGTGCGGGGATACAAGCCCCCTAAAAATAAAGAATTGTGCCGAGATACAACACTATAAGGCACAAAGCGTCGTTACTTCAATCCTATGCTTTTAAGCATGAGTTCCCGAATCCAAAACGAACTCTTCCCTACTCCCTTTGACTCAAGAGAGTAGGGGCGCTTCTGTAGGAACGCCCGTTTAGCAAATAAAACAACCGAAAAATTACGGATTTTAAATCGAGTTAGCTAATCGTACAATCAGTAAAATTACGGTTTTCACAAAGGGTTAACTCAGCTAGTGTCGATTAGATACTAAATTTGTTCTTCCTTTAGTAACCTCAGGGTGTTTATACAAGTATCACTGAATATTTAATATTGTTTTGAATGCTTAGAAATAAATTTATAGACATTTCTCAAAGTCATT
The DNA here is from genome assembly GCA_964248365.1 of uncultured Chroococcidiopsis sp. Taxonomy (GTDB): domain Bacteria; phylum Cyanobacteriota; class Cyanobacteriia; order Cyanobacteriales; family Chroococcidiopsidaceae; genus Chroococcidiopsis. The sequence goes on from CAXTYC010000009.1 coordinate 107,671, forward strand.
GGAGCTTTTGGTAGTTTCTGCTGGGAAGATGATTAGAGAGTAATTTGTTTAAATATAAAAATTCATTTTAAACATTTTAATTTTGTCTAGATAGTTCAACATTTTTTTTATATTAACAATTTATAGTGTGTAGATTAGCTGAGCTAAAATAGCATTTGTTGATGATGTTTTTGTTTTTCAAGTTGAGTTTTGTTAACGTAGTGTTTGAAAAAAGACAAGCAGCGATCGCGTGGGGGGAAAATAAAAATTAAAGTCCGTTATAATTGCATCACCCTCATTATTCACCAATGTCTTGAGGAGGTAAAAAATGTTACTTGCTATGCTGGACAAAGAAATTAATCCCACTAGCCGCCGCCGCAGAACAGAAATCTTGTATTAACAAGTAAAGGCAAGGATATATCGCGTCTTTCTAGTAAAAACAATTACGCGCTTACGAATTATTACATCTTTCTAATGTGTGTGATGCCAAACTTCTCTTAATCATTGCTGCCAAAGCAAAACTATGACGCTGCGTAAAAAAACACTGCTAATCACTGGCATCACGCTCTTGAGTCTATTTGTGGCTATATATAGCACTGCTAAGACAATTTTGCTGGGTGGGTTTGCCCAAGTCGAACAGAAGGATACTCAACAGAATGTGAATCGCGTTATAGACGCATATAATAATGAATTAGTCAAGTTAAATTTAATGAACGCTGATGAAGCAGAGTGGGATGGTACTTATGCTGCGGTTGAGTATGGCGACCAAAAGTATTTCAACTCTGCTTTCAACTATGGATCGATGTTAAGAAGCAATATTGATCTAATGCTAGTTATCCGCCGTTCTGATCGTCGGATAATATTTGCCAGTGCCATACATTCCAAATACAAAAAAAGCTTACCCGTTGCAAAAGATTTACAAAAATACTTTCAGAGCGACAACTTCTTACTCCGAACTCACGACACGGATCAAGAACAAATGGGGATGTTGCTACAACCTGAAGGAGCGCTACTAATTACAGCGCGGCAAGTCCTCAAAAGTGACGGCACAGGTCCCAGTCGCGGCATTATGATTATGGGTCGCTACCTAGAAATCGATCAACTAGGACAACAAACTCATTTTAACATTAGCGTACAACGGTTTGATCAGCCGCCAATGCCGCTCGATTTTCAAAAAGCTGAGCGGGTATTGATAAAAGGGGCAACAACCTTCGTACAGCCGTTAAACGAAGGTATCATGGCTGGTTACACCATACTCACAGACATGGATGGGAACAATGCGCTGCTGATGCGCGTAGACGTGCCAAGAGAAATTTATCACAAAGGACAAGCCAGTGTAGGTTATCTGGTCTGGACATTATTGTTAGTTGGTCTAGTATTTGGTGTCACAACATTTTTACTGTTAGAAAAATTGGTACTGTCTAGGCTTGCGCGTCTTTCGACTGATGTAAGCCGAATTGGTGCTAGTGGCGATCTGCGATCGCGCGTACTAATTCCAGGCAAGGATGAATTATCCTACTTAGCTAGCGCCATTAATTGGATGTTAAATCAGATCAGTCAGTCTCAAGTGGCGCTGCAAAAAAGTGAAGAACGCTACCGAGTTTTTCTGGCGCAAAGTTCAGAAGGTATTTGGCGCTGTGAACTTGAGCAACCAATGAAAATCACGGCTCCTGAAGATGAGCAAATTGAGCATTTTTATCAATACTGCTATTTAGCTGAATGTAACGAGCTTTTAGCAAAAATGTTTGGCTATTCATGTGTGCCAGAGATGCTAGGAGCAAGATTCAATGACTTTCTACCTAAATCTATTCCCGCTAATGTGCAGTTCTTACGCGCTTTTGTTAATTCCGACTATCGCCTAGTTGATGCCGAATTGTGTGAGTTTGATCGGGCGGGGAATATGAGGTACTACCTAAATAATCTAATTGGCATTGTCGAAGACGGCTTTTTAGTAAGAGTATGGGGAGTTCAACACGATATTACAGCCCGTAAACAAGCAGAGGAAGCACTACTGCGGGCAAAACTAGCAGAGGCAGCAAACCTCGAATTGACCAACGAAATCAGCGAACGCAAACGAGTTGAACAAGCGTTGTTTCGAGAAAAAGAACTGGCTCAGATAACTTTGCATTCAATTGGGGATGCGGTAATTACTACCGATGCTAAGGGCTACATCCAATCTCTCAACCCAGTGGCAGAAAAACTCACACGATGGAGTGTTGAAGAAGCCAAAGGATTGCCATTGTATGAAGTTTTCCAGATCGTGAATGAAATTACTCGTGAGCCAGTGGAAAATCCCGTCGAGAAAGCTTTGAATGAAAACCGGATTGTTAAAGCTGCTTATAATACTTTACTTATGGGTCGTGATGGCAGTGAATTCGCCATAGATCACTCAGCTGCACCGATTCATGCAAGCGATCGCCAAGTTATTGGCAGTATCTTAGTATTTCGTGATGTGACTCAAGCCAACTTGATGGCACAGCAGTTAGCATGGCAAGCCTCTCATGACCCATTAACAGAACTGTATAACCGTCGGGAATTTGAGCAACGCCTAGTTGCTGCTGTCACCAGCGCTCAAACGAGTAACTTACACCACGTCTTGTGCTATCTGGATCTCGACCAATTCAAAATCATCAACGACACTTGCGGTCATGTTGCCGGAGATGCTTTACTACGACACATCAGCACCCTGCTACCCACTCAACTGCGTAAAACTGACACTTTAGCTCGTTTAGGTGGAGATGAATTTGGTATCCTGCTGTACTCCTGCCCCAGAGAACAAGCACTGCAAATCGCTAACCTGGTACGCCAGCAAATTCATGATTATCGTTTTGTCTGGCAAGATAAAACCTTTAGCATCGGTGTCAGCATTGGCTTAGTTGAGATTAACAAGACCACTCCCGGCGTTGATAGCGTCCTTTCGTCAGCAGACGCTGCCTGCTACGTAGCCAAAAACAAAGGGCGTAATCGCGTCCATGTGTTTCAACTCGACGACACCGAGCTTGCCATCCAACAAGGAGAGATGCAATGGGTTTCGCGCATTCCCAGAGCATTGGAAGAAAATCGCTTTCGCTTGTACTATCAGCCGATAGTACCGATTGCTAATTCTAAAAATGGGAAAGCGCAGGTAAACCATTGTGAAGTGCTGCTGCGCTTGGAAGATGAATCCGGTCAAATTGTTTCGCCTATGGCTTTTATTCCGGCAGCAGAACGCTACCATTTAATGCACAAGATTGACCGCTGGGTAATTCAAACTCTGTTTCGCCTGATACAAAAGCAACTATCTTCTGTTGTAGAGCAACAACGAGTGTTTGCTGTGAATTTGTCAGGGGCTAGTCTGAATGATGAACACTTTATTACCTTTGTGCAAGAACAATTTGCCATCACGCAGATTCCACCACAATTAATCTGCTTTGAGATTACTGAAACCTTGGCGATTACCAATTTAACTAAAGCAGCAGCGGTAATGCGGCTACTTAAAAATACTGGTGCAAGCTTTGCTTTGGATGATTTTGGTAGCGGGATGTCCTCGTTTGCCTATCTGAAAAATCTGCCTGTCGATTATTTAAAGATTGATGGAGTATTTGTGCGCGAGATTGTCCACGATCCAACCGCAGCACAGATCGTAGAGGCGATCGCCAAAATTGCCTCCGTGATGGGAATTAAAACCATTGCTGAGTTTGTCGAAGATCAGCCTATTCTGAAAAAGTTGGAGCTATTGCAAGTCGATTATGCTCAGGGCTATGGTATTGCTTCTCCTTCACCATTAGTATTTAACAACTAACATGGTTGTCCTTTAATAAAAGCAAAGTAGGGTGGGCAATGCCTACCATCAATAATTTGGTGGGCATGGGTGGTTAGATTCAGTAAATTTACATACTTTACATTATGAGGATCTCAAACATAGGGGTTTGACTTTAGTTTTCCTACCTATGTTTATCCGTATTCTTATCAAGTTTAAGCTTTTTTAGCTCTAGCTTAATCTTAATTAAGGTAGTTTACGTGTATTCACTTATATATTTTGAATAAATTAAACATTTCAAATGATTATTTCTACCCAAAAATTACTGATAAATACGTAATTTTTTGATGAATTTTTACTGGCTTAAGTTAAGATTTAGTAGATTTATATACATTTCGTTAAAAAATATAAAGATCTTTAGAATTACTTAAAAAAATATTTCAATATAAATCCTCTTGAGATTCTTATAAATTTTAGCCAATATCGAAAGGGGGTGTTTCTATTCAGGATATTACATTTTCAAGGGATTGTAAAAAGCTAAGCAACGGTAAGCAGCAATTTAAATTTTGCAGCAAGCACTAAACTATTAGTAGTAGCAAAAAATACAAATAGTTATTAAGTGATTGCCCCAGGGCTAGTAGTCTTAGTGGTAAAAATATACTTCTTTTTTAACGACAAAACAAGTTGGAACTTCAAAATTATAATCAAATGAAAATACGTGAAAGATTAATTTTAAGTTTTATTGGTATTTCTTTGTTATTAGGATTTGTCAGCTACAACTGCCAAATGAAAAATTTTGAAATCAAACGTTTTGCCTTGATAGCAAGTGAGAGTATTAAACAAGAAGTTAAAGGAGCTTCAGATATGTTTCTTGTGCAAGGAACTCAAATAGCTATTGTTTTAATAGGTATTTTAATCTGTGGCTCTATTTTAAAACTACTAAACAAACTAAAAGCCGTAGAAAAAATAGGAAAAGGAGGGCTGAATACAAGAGTTAATATTAAATCAAGAGATGTAGAAACTTTAGCAAATGCTTTTAATCAAATGATAGATGAAAGAAGCAAAACAACTATAGCTAAATCCTACTTCGAGCAAATTATCAATTCGATGACAGATGTTTTAACTGTAATTGACTGTGATGGGAATATTATTAAAATTAATCAGGCAACAATAAACATTTTAGGGTATGCAGAAAATGAGTTAGTTGGGAAACCGTTTAATATAGTTTTAAGCCCTGAATTTTATCGAGTATTAGAACTAAGTGTGCTGAAAGGAAAAGGTGCGATCGCTAATGCCCAAACAGTTTATTTAACAAAAGACGGTAGCCAAATTCCTGTGACTTTTTCAGCTTCAGTTATGCAGGACAACCAACAAATACAGGTAATTATTTGTGTAGCACACGATATTACTGAACGCCAAGAGGCAGAGAAATTTAATACCCTACTAGCTACCGCTGTAGATTATGCCGCTGATGCAATTGAAATTACTGATGCACAGGCAAGATTTGAATACGTCAACCCAGCGTTTGAAAAAGTTACAGGCTATAAATCTTCAGATGTAATAGGCAAAACTTCTGCTAGCTTACTCCGAAGTGGTGAACACGATGCCGCCTTTTATCAACAAATATCAGATACTTTGGCAAGTGGTCAAGTCTGGAGTGGTTGCTATATTGGAAAACGCAAGGATGGAACACTTTACCATCAAGAAGTTACTATTTCTCCTGTGAGCAATGCGGCAGGTGTAATTACTCATCATGTTGCTGTGAAGCGAGATATTACCCAGCGCAAGCAAGTAGAAGAAGCACTGCGAGAAAGTCAAGCAAATTTATCTGCACTAATTGAAAATACTGGGGATGCAGTATGGTCAGTTGATACTGAATATAAAGTTATTACGCTCAATTCAAATTTCAAGCAGCAATTCTTATTGGCTTATGGAATTGAATTAAAAATAGGCATGAATATTGTAGAAGGTTTACCTGCTGAAATTCGTGCTGTTTGGGTGGAATATTATAACCATGCGCTTGCAGGTAAACGCTTTTGCTTTGAACAGCATTATGAATTTGCTAGTAGATCTGTAGATATTGAATTTTCTTTCAATCCAATTTTTACCTCAGACGGTAAAGTAATAGGTATATCAGCTTTTGGTAGAAATATCACTGAGCATAAACGAGCGCAGGAACGATTAAAGAAAATCAATGAATGTTTTTTAAGTTTCCGAAGCGATCCAGTAGAAAACATTAATCGGCTGACTGCTTTATGTGGGGAACTTTTAGGAGCAGCTTTCACCTTATATAGCAACATTGAGGAGGGGATGCTCTGCTGTGTGGGACAATGGCAAGCCCCTATAGGATACAACTCTAAAGACAAACCAGAAGGGCATATTTGCTATGACGTTATCGAGCAAGCTAGTGAAGAAATTTTTGTTGTGCATGACTTACCTAACACAAAATATGCTCAAACTGACTCTAATGTTATTGCCTATAAATTACAAACATATATTGGTAAAGCAGTCAGATGTAGGCAAAGTGTAGTAGGTTCAATATGCGCCCTATATCAAAAAAACTATATTCCCACTGAAGATGATCGAAAAGTCATAAGTATCATTGCGGCTGCAATTGGAGTAGAGGAAGAGCGCAGAGCCACACAACAATCACTGCGCGAGAGTGAACAGCGATATGCTCTAGCAGCATTGGCTGCTAATGACGGGTTGTGGGATTGGAACTTGAAAACTAATAAAGTCTATTTTTCCCCACGCTCGAAAGCGCTTTTGGGCTGTCTGGAGGAAGAAATTGGCGATGACTGGTCAGAATTTTTCAAGCGGGTGCATCCTGATGATATTAACTTGCTTCGATGTGCAATCGCTACCCATCTGGAAGGCTCGACTACCCACTTTGAAAGCGAATATCGTGTGTTGCATCAAGATGGACAATATCGCTGGATTCTTTGTCGAGGACTTGCGGTACGCGACGAGGAGGGTAAACCAGTGCGGCTGGCTGGTTCCCAAACCGACATTACAGAGCGAAAATCAACTGAATCGCAATTGCTACATCAAGCCTTCCACGATACACTTACAGGGCTACCAAATCGACTCTTATTCCTAGAGCGGTTAAAGTATGCGTTCGGGCGTTCTAAACAAGTTGAAAATTATCTATTTGCCGTGCTATTTCTTGATTTAGACCGCTTCAAAGTAGTCAATGATAGCCTCGGTCATAATATTGGAGATCAACTACTTGTGGCGATCAGTGGGCGACTACAAGCTTGTTTACGTCCAGGCGATACTGTTTCACGTCTGGGCGGAGACGAGTTTACCATCTTGTTGGATGATATCAAAGATGTCAGTGATGCTACGTCTATTGCCAAGCGCATTTTACAGCATTTATCAATGCCATTTCAACTGAGTGGACATGAAGTTTTTACCACCACTAGCATTGGCATTGCCATCAGTCACAGCGCCTGCAAGCAACCAGAAGATTTGCTAAGGGATGCGGACACGGTAATGTATCGCGCCAAAACACAAGGCAAAGCGCGTTTTGAAGTATTTGACACCACCCTGCATAATCAAGCTATGGCACGATTGCAGTTAGAATCTGACCTGCGACGAGCGCTGGAACGGCAAGAATTGCAGGTGTACTACCAGCCGATTGTTTCACTTAACAATAGCAGAATTATTGGTTTTGAGGCTTTAGTGCGTTGGCAGCATCCCCAAAAGGGCTTTGTGTCACCTGCCTCTTTTATTCCTGTAGCAGAAGAAACCGGATTGATTATCCCACTTGACTTGTGGGTGTTGCGACAAGCCTGCCAACAGATCCGCACTTGGCAGTTGAAATTTCCACTCAACCCACCTTTGACTATTAGTGTGAATTTATCCGGCAAACATCTAGCACAACCTGATGTAGTCGAGAAAATAGAGGAGATTCTGCAACAGATTGGCTTTGATGCCCGCACTTTGAAGTTGGAAATTACCGAAAGCGTACTGGTGGAAAATGGCGTAGCTGCCACAGCAATACTCAAGCAGCTTAAAGCTTTGGGGATAGGATTATCAATCGATGACTTTGGTACGGGTTATTCCTCTTTGAGTTATCTGCACCGCTTGCCAATTGATACTTTAAAAATTGACCGCTCTTTCATTAATGATGTGGACTGCGATCCAGAAAAAATGGAAATTATTCGCACCGTCGTCGGCTTGGCGTGGAATTTAAGCATGGATATCGTGGCGGAAGGGGTGGAAACGAAAAAGCAAATGTATCAACTCCAAGCACTCAGATGCGAGTACGGGCAGGGTTATTTATTCTCTAAACCAGTAGAATGCCAAAAGGCAGAAGCGTTACTTTCCGAACAATGGGTGGCTGATAAAGATTTATGGCTTGCTACTACATGAGTTATATACAGCCACCAAAGACGGCTAACCCGTAATATTTCCAAGGTACTGCTACCTTGTTGAATCCGGCTTGGGTTAACATTTGCAAATGTGCTGACAAGGTAGCGAGCTGATCGGGGTTGGAATGACCTTGAGGGCTGCTTTTGCCTATGCGATCGCGTATCTGTGCTGGTGTAGTTTCCTGCTGTAGCCACTCGTCTCTCACTGCCTGGTAAAATTCCTCTAGCTGTGGCGATTCAGGCAAAGTTGGGTCAGCATTCCAAAACCAGCCATTGGGATTGAGACTGGTGCGAATCCGTTGAAATAATTTCAGCTTCATTTCATCTGTAAGATGGTGAATTGCTAAGGATGAGACGCATGCATCAAACCCAGTCCCTATTTCTACCCTAGTTGGGTCATTTGCCCAGTCGCCAAAATCTGCTTGTATCCCCGTCCAACGGTCTGCATATCCACAGGCTTGAATTTTCTGCTTGGCAAATTGTAGCATTCGCGGCGAGTAATCTACAGCTACTACTTGGGCAGATGGGCAACGTTTCATTAGCTTGAGACTGAGTTCGCCAGTGCCGCAGCCTAGTTCAAGGATGCGATCGCTTGTGGTAGGAACAATACGAGTAAGAGTATCTAGCATTTCGTCGTAGCGCGGGATCAGCTGGCGAATGCCTGTGTCAAAGTCGCTTGTGTTGGCAAATACTTCGCCTGGGAATAGTTGTGTCATAAGAAGAGGTGAACGAACCGCAAAGACGCAATGAACGCGAAGGAAAGAATAATAAGATTTTATTAGGTTTTAGTGGAAGGAATTTAAGATGATTGACGCTGCCTACGTTTTTTTGGCTGGAGCTAGTCGAGGGGTGGGGCGAGAAGTTGCTAAATGTTTGATCGAACAGCAGATGAAGGTGAAGGCGTTGTTGAGAACTCCAGATGCACGGGGAGAATTGGAAGGGATGGGTATTGAGGTTGTAATGGGAGATGCTCTGAATTTTGGGGATCTGGAAAGGGCGATGTTGGGGGATGAGCGTATCTATGCGGTTATTAGTACGATTGGCGGTTTACCCCAGGATGGAGAAAGGGCAGATTATTTGGGCAATAAAAATTTAATCGATGTGGCTGTAAAAGCTGGAGTGCAAAAGTTTATTTTGGTTTCTTCGATTGGTAGTGGTAATAGTGCTGTTGCTTTACCTCCCCAAGCTTTGGCTACACTGGGATCTGTTTTGGTTGAGAAGGAGCAAGCGGAAAAGTATTTGATTCAAAGTGGATTGACTTATACTATTATTCGACCAGGTGGATTGAAGTCAGAACCTGCAACTGGTAATGGAGTGCTAACTGAAGATCCCCGTCTTGCTGGAACAATTCATCGCGCCGATGTAGCTCAGTTGGTTTGCCGCTGTCTCAATTGTGACTCTTCTAATAATAAAATACTTTCGGCAGTAGATCGACAGATGATTTATGGGCAACCCCAGTTTGAGGAGTTTAGCTTCATTTAAAGGTTTTTACCCAGCCTCGCCCGATTACCCAGTTAAGGATGATAGCGGCAATGGTAAACCATAATATACTTTCCCCTGCCACGATCGCAAAAGGTAAAACTAAGCCAGAAGTGCTTAGCCCTATATCTAACTGGGTTAATCCTCGCACCCCCCCAAAGGCTAATACTGCTCCTGATTTAAGATGAAAATTGCGATCGCCTCGAATTACATAGCGGTAAGTTACGCCAAATAGGAACCCACAAATTACCGCTATAGTACCACTGACTAACCACTGCCAGCTATATGGCTCGACTTGCCAAGTGTTCAAAGCGATAAAATACTTGGCAAAAAACAGATTATTCACAAAGGTTGTGAAAATGAAGGCGAACAATAAGGACGCTCCTGCTACGATTCCAGCTTTGAGCGATTCTAGCCGTTCTACCTGATCGGGCGTATCTTTCATGAACTAAGCTAATGTATTAATGCCCAATGATAAGTGCGATCGCCTTGAATTTATAATTCATCTTTCTTCCCTATCCTAAGTGCGCCGCTTCCAAGTATGATTAATATTAGAGTTGTTTTGTAAATTAGTTTAAGACTGCTGCTATGGAGATTTTGACACTGGGTTGGGTTGCACTGCTAGTTACCTTCACTTGGTCAATTGCAATGGTAGTTTGGGGTCGCAACGGGCTGTAAAATTAGCGTGGAAATTACACTTTACAATGTTCTTGTTATAGCTGCGTTTGGTTTACTGTTGGCTGTCACAGGGGGTATTGGTTATTTGACCGCAGCACAATGGCGCGATCGCCGTCGTCAAGCGCAGGAAAAACGAGAACTTCGACGCGCTGGCAAAAAGCGGCGATGATACTTGAGGAGCGCGCGTGAGAGCAAAGGGGAGAGTGGGAGAGTGGGAGAACTACAAAACTACAAAACTCCTGATTGCTTTTCCCTCTTCCTGCGCCCCTACGCCCCTTAATTTATAGCTATGGTAACAATCCCTTCGCTGCAAGCCATTCTTGATTAAACAACCGCGACTGGTAACGACCACCGCTATCACAAAGAATAGTTACAATTGTATGACCTTCCCCCATCTGTTTCGCCAATGCCACAGCTGCTGCTACATTAATTCCCGTCGAACCACCTACAAACAACCCTTCCTCTCTTAGCAGTTTGTAAACCACTCGCACCGCATCAGGATCAGTGATTTGAATTGCATCATCAATAGGTGCGCCTTCTAAATTTGCCGTAACGCGACTATTACCAATGCCTTCTGTGATCGAAGAGCCTTCACTTTTGGTTTCACCCGTTTTGATATAACTATAAAGCGCACTACCCAGAGGATCAGCCAAGACTGTTTTAATTGCGGGATTTTTCTGTTTGAGGTACATTGCTACACCTGCAAGAGTTCCACCAGTTCCCGTTGACGTTACCCACACATCGACTTTACCATCAGTTTGTTCCCAAATTTCTCGCCCAGTAGTTTCGTAATGAGCCTGACGATTTGCTAAGTTATCAAATTGATTAGCCCAGATCGCATTTTCCATTTCAGATGCAATTCTACCGGAGAGCCTGACATAATTATTAGGGTCTTTGTATGGTACAGCTGGCACTGTGCGTACTTCTGCCCCCAGTGTTTTCAAAGCATCTATCTTCTCTTGCGACTGGGTATCAGGAATCACAATCAAACATTTGTAGCCTTTGGCATTGCAAATATGAGCTAGACCAATGCCTGTGTTCCCAGCAGTTCCCTCGACCACTGTACCACCTGGTTTGAGCAAGCCTTTTGATTCTGCATCTTGAATGATGTAAAGTGCTGCTCTATCTTTGACAGAACCACCAGGATTAAGAAACTCCGCTTTACCAAGGATTTCGCACCCAGTTTCTGCGCTGAATTTGTTTAACCGGATCAGGGGGGTGTTTCCAACGGTATCTACAAAGCCGTTCTTGATATCCATTCTCAAATTACCGCTTAATTAATCTTCTATAAAAATTTTGGCTTATAGCGTTGGTGGAATTGAAGGTTTATGGATGGGCGATCGCACCTTTATAATTTCAATAACTCTTTTCTTACCAAACTTTACTCATATTCAAGACAAATCCAGGTAACACTTGTTCGCCGCTAACAAGGGCGGGATTATCTAGACATTCAACTTCTAACCCAGGACGATATATATATACTTTGTGATCCTTGCGATCGATCAGCCAACCTAGCTGTATTCCTGGCTCTTGCATATATTCAATCATTTTTTCGAGCAATGGCTTGAGGTTGTCACTGGGAGATCTCAGTTCAACTACGAAATCTGGACAAATCGGTGCAAACCTTTGCTGTTGTTGTGGTGTAAAAGTATTCCACCGATCTAATTTTATCCAAGAGGCATCGGGAGAACGTTCTGCACCTGTTGATAGCTTAAATCCTGTGCTGGAATCAAAACAAATACCTGTTGAGTCCTGTTCTGCCCAAATTCCTAGCTGTAAAGCTATGTTGAAATTACGATTACCAGTTTCTGAACCAGTAGGGGGCATGATTGATATTTCTCCCAATTTATTCCGTTCAATGCGTAAGTCACGATTAATTTGACAAAACTCAAAAAACTGCTCGTCTGTCATTTGTAATTCTGGCGGCATTTGTAACACGATAGGAGATGAAAGCATAATATATATCCTCAAGTTGCCTCAAGTTTAAGGTGCAAAAAGCGTTTTCTATGATCTTATAAATAACTGTAAGGTGGACATGAGTGGCATACTTTAGATTTCAATAGTAGTTTCAATAGTGTTGCTCATTTGCTGGAGGCGCACTCTTACCTGGTATAAAAAATTACGGCGCTACAAACTTATCCCTTTACGGATATCGTCTGTATAGCCGCAAATTTAAAGGAGCGATCGCAATATCTAATTACACCTATTTATTTGGTTGAGGAGTCATCCGTAGGTAGGGTTTTACTTCTTCGTAACCTTGGGGAAATTTCTCTTTGAGTACTTCTGGATCTTTAAGTGATGGGACAATTACACAGTCATCCCCATCTTTCCAGTTAGCTGGAGTCGCTACGCTGTAGTTGTCAGTCAGTTGCAAAGAATCAATCACCCGCAGAATTTCAGCAAAGTTACGTCCAGTGCTTGCAGGGTAAGTCAAGACGAGACGGAGTTTCTTATTCGGGTCGATGATGAAGACTGATCGCACCGTTAGGGTATTATTCGCATTGGGGTGGATCATGTCGTAAAGGTCAGAAACCTTGCGATCGGCATCTGCTAAAATTGGGTAGTTGACAGTTGAGTTCTGGGTTTCTTCAATATCACCAATCCAACCTTTGTGAGACTCTACATCATCAACGCTTAGAGCTATCACTTTAACATTGCGCTTGTCAAATTCTGGCTTGAGACGACCAACTTCCCCTAGTTCTGTGGTGCAAACCGGAGTATAGTCGGCAGGGTGAGAAAATAGAACAACCCAGCTATCACCAGCCCAGTCATAAAAATCAATTTCCCCAAGGCTTGAAGCTTGCTTAAAGTTGGGTACTGTATCACCTAATCTGAGAGCCATTATCGTTTCCCCCTGTCAAAATGCCCTAGTTCGTCTACTTTGTGATCATGACATAAAACCCCAGTTTTCCGATTGGAGTGTCGCTGTTTTAATAAAATTTTAGGTTACGAAAACTAGGGGCTAGGGGCTAGAGGCTAGGGGCTAGGGTGAGGGGGAATCAGGGGAGAGTGAGAGACAAATTACCAACTACCAATTACCAACTACCAATTACCAATTACCACCCTAGTATTTTCACTGTTCTCAGATTGAAAGCGAGTTTGCTATATCAGGTGTAAACAAAATTACTCTACAGTAACCACCTGTTTGATGAAAAAGATATTTTTAGCTTTACCAAGTATTCAGCAACCGCGCTTTACACTCCTGTCTTAATATATATCTATCTAAATCCTCAGTTGATTGCGGGTATTGCAGCAACCTTTGGTTTCTTGTCATTGACGGCTTGTAGTGGGAGTAATGATAACCCAGACAACTTTACTGGGCTGAAAATTAAATTATTGGTAGGTAGCGCTTTAGGAGATTTCTGCAACTCTTCCATTGCCAAGTTTAATGCTACTCAACCCAAACTTAATAATGATACAGCCTTTCGTGCTACCTGCGAAACAATGGGGAATGGGGATATTGTTACGCAACTGTTATTTCTAAGTAAACAGTTCAAAGCCGGAACTTTGAAAGCTGATGCACCAAAATTTCCCAGCTTAGTCTCTTCTGACTTGATGTTACCTCAGTTCTCGCTCCTCAACTTTGGACAGGAGCTTGTGTTGCTATGGATAATTTACCTGCTCACAAAGCGGCAAAAGTCTGAAAGGCTACTGAATCGGTTGGAGCTAGAATTAAATTGTTATCTCCTTATTCTCCTGATTTTAATCAAGCGCGAAAATTGTTGGTCAAATCTCAAAGAATATTTAAGAAGTCAAGAAGCCCGAACTTATGAAAACCGCTCAAGCTATTGCCCAAGCTATGAATTTCGTGGCTGACAAAGACATTATTGGCTGGTTCACTGGGGCTATTATTATGTCCCATTCAATTAAAAACTGCTACTAAAAAGTTTTTATGCTAGAATTATTTAATAAACTGTTTCTGACCAAACAGTTTATTCCACACGGGCATTGTTACCTCTGGAAGCCTGGATTGGTCTGGCTACACATAGTATCCGATTCGCTGATTGGCTTAGCCTATTATTCAATTCCAATCACGCTGGTTTATTTTGTCCGTAAGCGGCAAGATCTGCCTTTCAACTGGATATTTTTACTGTTTGGCACCTTCATTGTCGCGTGTGGTACTACCCATTTAATGGAAATTTGGACGCTTTGGCACCCGACCTACTGGTTGTCAGGAGCAATCAAAGCCATAACTGCGTTTGTTTCAGTATACACAGCGCTTGAGCTAGTGCCACTAGTGCCTAAAGCACTAGCTCTCCCTAGTCCGGCACAGCTTGAGGCAACCAACCAAGAACTGCTGCATCAAATTACTCAGCGCCAGAATGCAGAATCAGCCCTAAAATTGGTTAACGACCAGTTAGAAACAAAGGTTAGAGAGCGTACTAGCGAACTGGCAAAAGCTAACGAAGAATTGAGAATGGAAATTACCCAGCGCCAGCAGGCTGAGGCAGAACGCGAACAACTATTGCAGCGCGAACAAGCAGCTCGTGAGCAAGCAGAGGCGGCAAACCGAATCAAAGATGAATTTCTGGCTGTATTATCCCACGAGCTACGCACACCGCTCAATCCTATTCTGGGTTGGTCAAGTCTGTTACAACGAAGTAAGCTTGATGCTGCAAAAACCACCCAAGCCCTTGCCACAATCGAGCGCAACGCCAAGTTACAAGTGCAACTGATTGACGATTTGCTCGATATTTCTCGGATTTTGCGTGGCAAATTGTCTTTAACGGTTGCACCTGTGGATCTACACAATGTCGTTTGTGCTGCTCTAGAAACAGTTCGTTTTGCAGCAGAAGCTAAGTCACTGCAAATTGAGCTGTTCTCATCTTCAATCGGGTTGGTAAATGGGGATGCAGGACGGTTGCAGCAAGCTGTTTGGAATCTTTTATCCAATGCGATCAAGTTTACACCTGCTGGGGGACGGGTGGAAGTGCGATTAGAAGTGGTTAATGATTCATCGTCAATGGTTCATGACTTTAAACAATTAACCATGAACACCTATGCTCAAATCCAAGTGATTGACACAGGACAAGGAATCCAGCCTGACTTTCTACCGTATGTGTTTGACCATTTTCGTCAAGAGGATGGAACAACAACGCGCAAGTTTGGCGGTTTAGGGTTGGGGCTAGCAATTGTACGTCAAGTGATCGAACTGCATGGCGGCAGGGTGTTTGCCTCAAGTCCAGGCGAAGGACAAGGAGCTACTTTTACCATCCAGATTCCTCTAGCTACTCAATCTGTTGAGATGCCAACTACTGCGCCCACTTCAGCGCCGCGAGGCGATCTGAGTGGCATTCGGATTTTGGTAGTAGACGATGACGTAGATTCGCGGGAATTTATTGCTTTTGTCCTAGAGCAAGAAAACGCGATCGTCACGGCTGTGTCCTCTGGGGTTGAGTCTCTACAAGCTTTTGCTCAATCGATTCCTCATATTATAGTGAGTGATATCGGTATGCCCCAAATGGATGGTTATATGCTCATGCGTAAAATCCGAATGCTGCCACCCGATCAAGGGGGATGTGTGCCAGCGATCGCACTGACTGCCTATGCGGGAGAATTGGATCGACAGCAGGCGCGCAGCGCAGGTTTCCACCGACATCTTGCCAAACCGATCAATCCAAATGCCCTAGTCAATTTCGTGGTCGAGTTAGTTCAAAAGCCAGAGTGAATAGAGCAACAGCTAGGAGGCAAGGCTTTTTGCTGTTGGGATAGGAGTAGATTCGCTCTATTCTTCGAGTGGCTGCATTTCTAACGCGCCGTAGCACTTTGCCTTACACTTATTCTCTTGGTAGTGACGCGATACCGCGCTTAATCAGCTCAGTCTCCAGTTCCCTTATGAACTCAAAGTCCTCTTCGGGCAGGGGCTGATTTCCACTGGCAAATAAGCCTTTATCTACCTGATCCGCTTTCTCAAGGAAGGCAAATGCTTGTCGAAACTGACGGGGAGTCACTTCAAGCGGCGAGTCAAAATGGCAGGGTATAATCCGCTGGAAGCCCCAAAGTGCTACCTTGTCCGCCCAGTCGAGAACTTGGCGAGGTGCTTGATTAAGAATGAGGGTTTGCAAAATCGGTGCTACAAACAAACGCCCACCTCCCCGTAGGGCATCGAATGACTGCTTCCAAGTATCTTTCCATCTGAACGGAAACAAACCGAAATATGCTTTCTTTGAGTGATCCGGTGCTTTGAGGGCTTCCCAAAACGCTTGCCCCAGTCCGATCATCTCCAGTGCGCTCGGTCGGAAGTAAAATGCAAATAATGAAATTCGCTGCCATCCTTTGCGGCGGTTTGCCTCATTGTCCAAGACAGCATCGAGCGCACTATCCCTAGCGTGGAACAGCAAAGGGTAGGGATCAAGTTGGACGATCGCTGGTGGGTTTTCGGGTACGGATAGCACTGAGTCTGTCACCAGCAGTGTACGCGAAGTCTTGTGGAATAATGCAACTTCGCCAAACGACCCCCGTCCGAGATTGATGTCGAGAATTGCATAGTCAAACTCTGAAGCAAAGGGACTTTGATTACTGGACAAGGGTAGCACATGAGTCCGTTTTCGGGGAAAGCCGAGCCAACCCAGTGGCAGGTTTACTGGAAAGCTCCACTGATTTGGAGTGACGAAAACCAGTGCGTTGGGAAAGCGTCTGGCGAATGGACCAACGAAAACTTTATGCTCCAAGCCGGAAGTGGTAGGCAGGATAATGTATTTGACATCACCGTGTTCGGTCACTAACTCGTTAACTAGGCGGATACACTCGGTCGTCGGAGCAATGGGTGCATAGATGAGCAGCCCTCCTGCTTTGAGCTTAACGACGGTCATGCGAATCGGCACGACAGTATACAAGATGCCCTGTAGCTGGTCGAAAGTCCAAATCGTGTCCTTCACCACTTCAGAGCGAAGTGTTCGCCGTCTGTTGTAGGGGTAGAGTGGCACAAGATGCCAGAAACCCCATGACCAGTCTTTGGGGTGACTACTTGGTTGGATTTCCTGCTCGATCGAACTTGTGCCTTCCATAACCTGCTCCTGTTTGGCTACTGCCATTTTATCAAGAGACTTCTTGCAAGATCGCAGGAAAAGGAAAAAGGCTAAAGGCTAAAGGGTAAAGGCTAAAGGCTAAAGGTAATTTCTCCCCCTCTCCCCCTCTCCCTCCTTAACGAGAAGCGGTCAGCTGTCCTGCCTCCAGTTCCCTAAAGGCGCGTTCTGCTAAAATGCGATGAGCGGCAGTTGTGGGATGAATGCTATCCCAGAACAAAAACTGGTCTGGATTGCCACAGGCGCGATCGCCAGACAGACACCCATTGATGACATTGGTAAAGCCAAACGACAGGGGATTGGCGATCGCTTCTCGGTAGAGCGCGTTGGCATCCAAGGTGACAATCTGGAGTTGAGAATATTGCTGACTCAACATCTTTAGCGATCGCCTCAAGCCTTGATTATGTGCTTGTGTTAATGCATCCAGCTTTGCCGAATTAACACTCTTTCGCGTTGCTGGTAATTGTCCTAAATCTGGTAAATTTGCTACCAAGATATTTTTTGCACCGTTATTGGCAAGAGTTGCGATCGCCTTTGTCACGTTTTCAACCGGAACAGTTGCACTGCTTGCCCCCTGCAAATAATCATTTGCTCCTGCCCATAGCACATACAGTGCATTTTGTAAAGGTTGGTGATGCGTCTGATTAAACGACTGAACTTGTGTCAACAAGCCAGGTACAAGAGTGTTGCGATCGCTCCCAGTTGTAGCGCCTCCTACGGCAAAATTGTTGGTTTGGCTGGAAGAGAGGCGGAGGCGATCTGCAAGATACTCAACCCAAACCCGACCATTTGAGTAACGCCCCGGAAAATAGGTTGGTGGTGGATACATTCCCCCCGTTGCTCGGAACACTGTACCCACATCTGAAAGACTGTCACCAAATACATAGAGTCTATTTATGGGTTCAAACCGCTCAGTTGAAAAAACAAGTAATGTCATAAAAGTTACAAGTACAAGGGTGAGCGCTAAAATAATTCTTTGCATTTATCAATAAGCAGTAAGCATTTATCAATAAGCAGTAAGCATTTATCAATAAGCAGTAAGCA
>CAXTYC010000009.1:126090-148462 GCA_964248365.1 uncultured Chroococcidiopsis sp.
TAAGCATTTATCAATAAGCAGTAAGCATTTATCAATAAGCAGTAAGCATTTATCAGTTACCAACTACCAACTACCAATTACCAACTACCAACTACCAACTACCAGTTACCGTTTGTCTTACTCATCAATCGCCAATCACTGTGATTGAGAAAGAGAGGGCAGGGGAATGAGTCGTTACTACTCTCTTAGTTTCCTTTGACACCCTTCTCACGATAGCGAATCGCTTGATTGTTAAAGGTGGGGTGAAGCCGCACTTAATGGGGGAGGTTATACGAACCTATTTATCAGTTACCAGTTACCAGTTATCAGTTACCAACTACCAACTACCAACTACCTCTTCTGGTTCTTCGCGGACAATGTATCTACCAGCAAAGCCGCAGCTTGCATCCTGTATTAGGTGTTATATTGTTTGTTCTATTGTGAGGAGCGGATGAGGAGGCATAAAACTATGCTAGTGTTCTTGACGGTGTAGGCAGGACTGGGGGGGCGATCGCGTATTATAAGGACAGTGCATGAATAACTTCGGTGAAAAAGTTAGCTTTATCTGGAGCGTTGCTGACTTAATCCGCGATACATTCAAACGCGGTAAATATCAGGATGTCATCCTACCGCTGACCGTTCTGCGACGGCTTGACTGTGTGTTGCAGTCAACTAAAGCCCAAGTACTGGAAACCTACAATCAATACAAAGACAAGCTGGAGAATTTAGATCCGCTACTGTGTAAAAAATCGGGATTTGCCTTTTACAATACATCAAAATACGACTTTGAAAAGCTTTTAGGCGATGCTCAGAATCTAACTGCGAATTTGAACGCTTATATTAAGTGGCTTCAGCAGCAATATGCGTGAAGTGCTGGAGAAATTTGACTTTCCCAACACGATTAAGAAACTGGATGAAGCGAACTTGCTCTACCTAGTGATGGAGAAGTTCAAAAATATTGACTTGCACCCCCATAAAGTTTCCAACCTGGAAATGGGGTATATCTTCGAGGAACTGATTCGCAAATTCAACAAAGCGCTGAATGAAAATCCTGGGGAACACTTCACCCCGCGAGAAGTGATTCACCTGATGGTTAGTCTGCTGTTATCCCAAGACAGGGAAGTTCTCAGCCAGGATTATATTACCCGCACCGTTTACGATCCCTACTGTGGTTCGGGGGGAATGCTGACGATTGCTAAAGAGCGCATTCAAGAAATTAATCCAAATATCACTGTATTTTTGTTTGGGCAAGAAGTCAATCGGGAGACTTTCGCCGTGTGCAAGTCAGACTTGTACATGAAAAGCCTTGACGGTCGGGATGCGGAAAATCTAAAGTTTGGTAGTACCCTTTCTAATGACCAACACGCCGATAAGCAGTTTGATTATCTTCTAGCGAATCCTCCCTATGGCAAAGAATGGAAAGGAGATCAAACAGCAGTTAAAGCAGAAGCAGATAAGGTAGGAAGTCGCTTTAGTGCTCGTTTACCACGTATTAGTGACGGTCAGTTGCTGTTTCTTCAGCATATGCTCTCGCGGATGCACTCACCTGAAAAAGGCGAAAGTATGTTACTTAAACGAATTGCCAATGTTCGCTATGGACTAGGACAACCCCCTGCTGAAATTGCTGATGGTACTTGCTTAATTCGGGCTACAAACATCAAAAGTGGTTTTATATCTGATGAAGGAATGCTTTATGTTGACCCTAACGAAGTGCCTGAAAGTAGGAATGCAATTTTATCTTTAGGAGAAATCATTGTTGTGCGGAGTGGAGCATACACAGGAGATTCGGCAATAATACCCCTGAAGTATGCAGGTGCTATCGCTGGTTACGATATGGTTTTAGCTATCAAAAAAGGGGTTAATTCTTTTTTCGCGTGGCAAATTTTATCTCCTGAAGTGCGTGATTTGCAATTTGGCTTTCATCAACTAAGAGCAGCACAGCCTCACTTAAATGCAGAAGAATTAAGAGAAACAATTGTTGTTGTTCCGCCAATTGATGAACAAAAAGCGATCGCCTCTTTCCTCGATCACGAAACCACCAAAATCGATGCCCTCATTGCCAAAATCCGCACAGGTATAGAGCAGCTGAAAGAATACCGCACCGCCCTCATCTCATCTGCTGTAACAGGCAAAATAGATGTCCGCGACGAGGTGAAATGACGCAGCCGATTTATTTTTCAGAACACGCCAAACTATAAATGCAGCTACGTGGTGCAAGATCTAAGTTGATAGACGTGCCGAGGAATAGCAATGAACGCGCTCACACTAAATCTCCACTCAATGGGAGAACCCACCGACGAGCAATTTGAGCAAATAGCCGCCACTAACCAAAACCTACGGCTAGAGCGCACAGCAGGGGGAGAATTAGTTATCATGCCACCCACAGGCGGAGAAACCGGAGAACGTAACCTAGATATAGAAGGGCAAATCTGGCTTTGGAACCGTCAAAATCGGCTGGGGAGGGCTTTTAATTCCTCTACAGGTTTCAAGTTGCCAAATGGCGCAACCCGCTCCCCTGACGCTTCCTGGGTGGCTCAGGCGCGATGGGATGCTTTAACTCCTCAGCAGCGAAAGAAATTTCCGCCTCTGTGTCCAGATTTTGTAGTTGAACTTCTCTCGGAAACCGACGATTTAGAAGAAACTCAAGCCAAGATGCAAGAGTATTTAGATAATGGGATTCGTTTAGGTTGGTTAATCAATCCAACAACTCAACAAGTAGAGATTTATCTACGCGATCGCCCTATTGAAGTTTTACAATCTCCTACCACTTTATCAGGAGAAGACGTACTGCCAGGATTTGTCTTAGACTTGCAATTAATTTTTAGTTAAACAGCAATGGTAGACCCAAGGGCATTCCTAAATGATTCGTAAACCTCTATAGTTCTTAACTTTGCCTTCTAGCCTGCGGCAACGGCTTTGCAGTATGCGTCTTTGCGGTAGCCTAGCCTTCGGCAACGCTACGCGAACGGCAAGCCCTTCGGTCTACGTTAAAAAAAGTCTATTTCACAAATCAAATAGGATCGCTATAGGGCAAACCATGAACGCATTAATCTTAAATTTGCCTCCAATTCTCAAACTTACAGACGAGCAGTTTGAACAGCTAGCAGCTGCTAACCGAGACTTGCGGCTTGAACTCACGGCTGAGGGAGAGTTAGTTATTATGCCACCTACCGGAGGAAACACGGGTAAACGCAATATAGATCTATCTTTTCAACTACAAGCCTGGAACCGTCAGAATCAATTAGGTGTTGCTTTCGACTCTTCCACTGCTTTTAGACTTCCCAACGGGGCGGAACGTTCTCCCGATGCTAGCTGGGTGAGACAAGCAAGATGGGACGCACTGACACCAGAACAACAAGATACGTTCCCGCCGCTTTGTCCTGATTTTGTTGTAGAGTTGCGTTCTCGTACTGACAGCCTGGAAGAATTAAGAGCTAAGATGCGGGAATATCTAAATAATGGGTTGCAGCTAGGCTGGTTGATTGACCCCAAAACTAGGCAAGTAGAAATTTATCTACGCGATCGCCCCATTGAAGTTTTACAATCTCCCACCACTTTATCAGGAGAAGACGTACTGCCAGGATTTGTCTTAGACTTGCAATTAATTTTTAGTTAAACAATGGTAGATACATCGGAAAAAAACTTTGAGGCAACAATTGAACAAAGCCTTTTAGCCAATGGCTACCGCAAACGCGATCCTAAAGACTACGATCGCTCGCTTTGCCTCATCCCTAATGATGTGTTTGACTTTATCTATGCTACCCAGCCGCAGGAATGGGAAAAATTTCAGCAGCAGGAGGGTGATGAAGCCAAGCAGAAATTATTACAACGCCTAATGCAGCAGGTGCGCGATCGCGGTACTCTAGAAGTTTTACGCAAAGGTATCAAAGCTAACGGTAGTAGCTTCAAACTGAGTTATTTCCGTCCCGTTAGCGGTTTAAATGAAGAACTCCAAAAACTCTACCAAGGCAACTTTTTTACCATCGTTCGCCAACTGAAATACAGCCAGAAGAATGAAAACAGCCTAGACTTAGGCATTTTCCTGAATGGACTACCCATATTCACCGCCGAACTCAAAAACCCACTGGGGGGGCAAACTGTTGAGGATGCGATTAAACAATATCGCACATCCCGCGAAACACGCGAACCCTTATTTACAATTGGGCGCTGTTTATCCCACTTTGCCGTAGATCCAGATTTTGTTTATTTTACCACTCATCTTCAGGGATTCAAAACAAACTTCCTTCCCTTTAACCTGGGACGAAACTACGGCGCAGGTAATCCCCCTTCTGCTTTTGGCTTCGCTACTGCATACCTTTGGGAGCAAATTTGGTCGCCCGATAGCACACTTGACTTAATCCAAAATTTTGTGCAGTTGGTGGAAGAAGAAGACGAAAAAGACAGAAAGACTGGTAAAAAGATCTCGGTTTTCCCCCGTTACCATCAACTCGATGCCGTCCGCCGTTTAGTAGCTGATGCGCGTAATAAAGGCACAGGACAGCGTTATTTAATTCAGCATAGTGCAGGCAGTGGTAAGAGTAAATCGATTTCCTAGTTAGCGCATCAGTAGCAACTTTACACGGTACAGACGATCGCAGGATTTTTGATTCGGTTATTGTGATTAGCGATCGCCGTCAGCTAGACAGCCAGCTTCAACGCGATGTACGCTCCTTTGCTCAAATTGTGGGTGTAGTGGAAAACATTGACCAGACTTCCCGCCAGCTGAAGCAAGCACTAGAAGAAGGCAAAAATATTATCGTCACCACGCTGCAAAAATTCTCTGTGATTGTCGATCAAATAAGTCAACTTTCGGGAAATCGCTTTGCAGTCATTATCGATGAAGCTCACTCCTCCCAAACTGGAGAAAGCGCCAAAAAACTTAAAGCTGTACTTAGCGCTACCAGCCTAGAAGCTGCCGAACAAGAAGAAGTCGAAGCAGAAGATTTAGAAGATCGCGTCGTAGCAGAAGCGAGAAAGCGAGGTAGGTTGCCCAATTTGAGCTACTTTGCCTTTACCGCTACGCCAAAGCCAAAAACCTTGGAATTGCTTGGCACAGTTCATCCCAATGGCAATTATACACCTTTTAGCCTTTATACAATGCGTCAGGCGATCGAGGAAAAATTTATTCTCGATGTCTTAAATAACTACACTACCTATAAAACCTACTTTAGCTTACTCAAAACCGTTGAAGACGACCCCCGCTACGACCGTGCGAAAGCAAATACTCTGCTCAAATGGTTTGTGGATTTACACGAACACGGGATCGAGCGGAAAGTTGCTATTATGGTCGAACACTTTGCCCAACACGTTGCTAACCAAATTGGCGGTAAAGCTAAGGCAATGATTGTCACGCGATCGCGTCTTCATGCAGTTCGCTACAAATTGGCAAGCGATCGCTATTTAAAAGATAAAGGCTATCCCTACAAAACCCTAGTGGCATTTACCGGAAAAGTAAAAGACGGCATTGAATACAGCGAAACTGGGATGAATACCACCTCAGATGGTAAAAGCATTCCTGAAAAAGCAACAGCCAAGGCATTTAAACAAGATAAATACCGCTTTTTGATTGTCGCCAATAAATTTCAAACAGGATTCGATCAGCCGTTACTACATACGATGTATGTGGATAAAAAGCTAGGTGGTGTAAATGCAGTGCAAACCCTCTCGCGGCTCAATCGCATACATCCAGGTAAAAATGACACAATGGTTCTCGACTTTGCCAACGAAGCTGACCAGATCCAAAAAGCATTTGAGGATTATTACGACCGGACAATCTTAAGCGAAGGCACTGATCCGAACTTACTATATGACCTACAAACGCAGTTAGGGGATTTCACTTTTACGACAGCGGCGATATAGATCGCTTCAGTGCGATTTATTTTGCTTCCAATGCAACCCAGGATAAATTACACGCTGCTTTAGATCCTGTGGTAGAACGATATAGACAAGCGATCGCCCCCACACAATTTGATTTTCGCGGTAAACTAAAAGACTACGAGCGCCTCTATGCCTTTTTGTCACAAGTCGTTCCCTTCGCTGATGCCGAGCTAGAGAAATTTTACGAATTTGCTCGGCATTTATCGCGTAAGCTACCAGTCTCTAGCTCGCGGCTTCCTGCCGAAATTCAACAACATATTGAATTAGATTCCTACCGCATTCAACAAACCAATAGCGGCAAAATTCAACCCAAACGCGGTACTAAGCAATTAGACCCAATTGGCTCAAAAGGGGCAAGTATGCCTACACCAGAAACACTAGAGCCACTATCGCAAATTATTGGGCAGCTAAACCAGCGTTTCGGTACAGATTTGGGTGATGATGACAAGGTATTTATCGAGCAACTTGAGACAAAGTTAGATCGCAGCGACACGCTAAAGGCTAGTATTCGGGTTAATTCGCCTCAAAATGCCCTCCTGACTTTTAACAACGTGGTCAATGACCAGATGCAGGAAATGATCGAGACGAATTTCAAGTTCTACAAGCAAGTCAACGACGATCCTGAATTTGCCAAAGCTTTGCTAAATTGGCTGTTCCAAAGATACCTCGACCGAGCAGATAATCAACCTCATGAAGGATCTGAAGGTACTTGAGCGGTGAGGCTGGGGGAGCTTCGGGTGCAGGGGGGACAAGGGGACAAGGGGACAAGGTGAGTAATTACTTTAAGCTTCCCCCTCTCTCCAAGTCTTCCCCCTCCCCAAGTCCAATTCTTGCCCCTAGCCCCTAGCCTCTAGCCCCTTTCCCTTCAATCCCCCTGTGGGTACTCATCCCACAATGTCGTAATCTCGCGTAGACTTTGGTGATTGCCATTGCCTAAAATCAGATGATCCAGCAAGGGAATACCTAAAAACTGCGCCCCTGCTAAGAGTTGACGAGTCAAATCAATATCTTGCAGACTCGGTTCAACATTACCTGAAGGATGATTGTGAGCTACAATCACGCGGGTAGCTCCCTGACGAATCACTTCCCGAAAAATTTCACGCGGAGAAGCCAAAGTTTCTGTTGCTGTGCCGATGGTAATCACTTGAGTGCCAATTAAGCGATTTTTCACATCTAGAAGTAGAACCGCAAAATGCTCTTGTGCCTGCCACATTAAATCATGACTTAGTGCAGCAGCAGCAGCAGCAGGGCTTTCTATCGGGTTGCGCTCTAAGGGACGAGATTGAAACACACGCTTGCCTAATTCAATTGCTGCTAGAATTGTGGTTGCCTTTGCAGGTCCAATTCCTTCAATGTCCATCAATTGTTGCACACTGACATCCCGCAATATTACTAAAGGGTCGCGCTGATGTTTGCTTAGTTCCTGCAACAGGTATTGTCCTAATCCTACAGCAGAAAGTTTTCCAGGTCCCTGACCTGTGCCTAACAGAATTGCAATTAGTTCGGCTGTCGCTAAAGTTTTCGATCCATGAGCCATTAGTCGCTCACGCGGACGTTCAGTTGTCGGTATATCAGCAATTCTAAGGCAATAGGTCATAAATATAACCAGTAGTGACGCGGGTAGCAAAAAGACAACACGACAAATCAGCAGTCAAATGATTTTGCTGCTAATTGTCTTATTTATAGTTTTCCCTTTTCTGTCTAAAAAATCACACTGAATTTACAAAATACTTAATAGGGTAAAGGGTAAAGGGTAAAGGTAAAAGGGACTCGGAAATTCATAATTTCTCCCCCAGATCTCTTATCTCCCCCAGCTCCCCCAACTCCCCCAGCTCTGATTATCTCTCCCTAGCCCCTAGCCCCTAGCCCCTCTGCCTGCTACATTACAAAGGACGATACACGCGATAATTGATACTGGGGAAAATATTATCCATCTGCTCGACTTTTTCTAACCAACCGCTGTCGATTTTGCCGATTTTGATGTCTTCGTACAGCTTATTAAACCGCATCAGGTGCGATCGCGTCCTTCTGACTGCATAAGGAACCATCGTTCCCGTCCGCATAATAAACGCCCAGTCTGAAGATTGTGCTAACAGCAATTCTCGCGCCGCCTGGTTAAGTGCTTTCCACTCCAATTCATCCACTGGTTCGCGCCGTCCTAATTCAATCATCCGCTCTGTGGCTTTGTGTAAATGCGGATATATCCAGGCATTGGTTTCATTTAACCAATACTCATGAAATCCCTTGTAACCCCAACTCGACTGGGAAGGACGACAGACTTGTTGCGTCGGATTCTCCCGTAAGTAGTCTGCCAAATGAGTCATTTTATATGTACCTTGGTCAAACCAGGACTTACGGAATAGGTAATCTATAAACCAAGGACCTTCATACCACCAGTGTCCAAACAACTCCGCATCGTAGGGCGAAACAATAATCGGTGGGCGGTGCATTATACCATAAAGATGCTCAACTTGCCGCTCTCGGTTATACATAAAGTTGGCAGCGTGTTCGGTTGTCTTTTGCCGCGCCCAGTAGGGGTCATAGAGTGCTTTATCTCCCAATCCCAAACCACGCCCAGTAATCTTGTGATACTTAATGCCCGTGTTTTTCCGCTGACCATTGGGCATTATATAAGGTTTAATGTACTCGTATTCTGCTTCCCAACCCAAATCTTTGTAAAATTCACGATATTCGGGCGCACCAGGATAGCCTACCTCAGAAGACCATACTTGCTGAGAAGATTCATGATCTCGACCAAAAGCAGCAACACCAGTCTCGGTAAAAATCGGGGCATAGGAACCAAAGCGGGGACGGGGACGAGCGTAAAGAATGCCATGCCCATCGGTGAGGAAGTAGCGCAAGCCTGCATCGGCTAACATCCGCTCTACTCCTTCATAATAAGCACACTCAGGCAGCCAAATTCCCCTCGGTGGACAACCAAAAGTTTGCTCGTAGTGTTCACAGGCTACCTTAATTTGCGCCCAGACTGCCTGGGGATACATCTTCATTAGCGGTAGATAGCCGTGAGTTGCCCCGCAGGTGATTATTTCCAGGTTGTTAGTATCTTGGAACTGCTTAAACGCAGTTACCAAATCTCCTTTGTAGCGTTCCCACAGTTCACGAATGGAATTGAATTCTTTGGCGTAAAACTCGGCTAAATAGCGAATATGACCATTTTGAGCATTATGCTCAACTTCCATTTCTACAAGTTCTTCTAGCTTAGCTAGATGTTCGTCGTAGCGTTCTTGCAGGAGGGGATCGCGTAGCATCGACACCAGAGGAGGTGTCATACTCATGGTAATTTTGAAGTCAACGCCGTCTTGTTTTAATCCTTCAAATACTCGCAGTAAAGGAATATAGGTTTCTGTAATCGCTTCATAAAGCCATTCTTCCTCCAATACATAATCGCTTTCGGGGTGGCGAACAAAGGGTAAGTGAGCATGGAGGACAAGGGCGACGTAGCCAATAGCCATAGTGATTTAGGGATTGTGAGTGAACGAGTAACCAGAGGAAGGAACCGAAGTAAACTTTAAGATATCTTAAGAATTTTAGGTCGAAAGTGGTAGCACAAGCGAACAAAAGACGGCGATCGCCCAAAAAATCCTAAATATGGGTAAACCCAAACTAGGAATTTATATCTGCGGCAGGATATCGAGGCGATCGCCTTCCTGCTCTAATCAAAATAGGTATGTTTCAACAATACAGCAGCAGTGGGCGACAAATCGCAACAACCAATTAGGCAAATGGCAGAACCAAAAAAGGTGCAAAGCACAACCTCTAATTCTCCCCAAAAAGACGATGCATCTTTTTTGTCGTTTTTTGCCCAAAATATAGGTGATGTAGGAAAAGCGATCGTCTCTTTCCCCGAAACTGCTTCTCAACAAATTCAAGTTTGGTTAACCCCAGCCACAAAAACAGCAGGAGAAGCAGTTAATTTTGTAGGCAATAATTGGTTTATACGTAGAGTCTCTCGTTTCCTCAACCTTGGTTGGCTAGTTGGCGCTACCAGCAATATAGACTTGGCGAAAGCAGAAGCAGAGGTGAGAAAGCTACAGCAAGAACATCCAAACGAATCACCCAGTCAAATTGCTCATCGGATCATGATAGAGAAAGCTAAACGGGCTGGGGGAATTGGATTAGCTACTAGTATAATACCAGGAGCAGCATTAGCATTATTAGCAGTTGATTTGGCAGCAACGACGCAGTTACAAGCGGAAATGGTGCATCAAATTGCGGCTGCATATGGACTGGATTTGAAAGATCCTGCCCGTAAAGGTGAAGTATTGGGCATTTTTGGACTGGGATTGGGTGGAAGTAGGTTACTAAAGGCTGCGGGTTTAGGATTATTACGTAACATACCCTTTGCCGGAGCGGTAATTGGCGCAAGTTCTGATGCAACTATGCTGTATTCTTTAGGATATGCAGCTTGTAGGTTTTATGAAGCAAAGCTGAAATCACCAGAGGCTGTAACTTCTAAAGAAACATTACAAACTTTAAAACAACAAAGCGAAAAATATCTGGAATGTGCGATCGCTCAACAAATTGTCATGGATCGGATTTTGGTAAATATGATCCGCGCAAGTTATCCAGAAAAACAAGCGTCGGAAATTTTGCCTCAGTTAAAAGCACTTAACCTCAGTGCTGATTCATTAAAAGCAATCTCCGCTGATATTAAATCACCTCAGCCTTTAGATACGTTGCTAAATCAACTCAATCGTGACTTTGCAATTCCCCTCGCCGCTCAATGTTACCGTATAGCCCAAGCTGATGGAGTCACTACGCCCGAAGAAGCAAAGATTATGGAAGCGATCGCTAATAAGTTTAACATTGACATGAATTCAATTAAGGCAAATGTAGAAGGGGCGATCCCTGCTAACCAGAAATAAGGGTAAGTTGTGTCTATCTTTGGATGTTACATAGGATCTGGATTATGATGTCACGCAAAGACGAGGACACTTGCGTGCGGGGGTTTCCCCCGCCCACGCAAAGTGTTCGGTGCAAAGGCGCTAAGAAAGACAAAGAAGGTTAACTGTTGGGTATGCAAAGCTAAAAATTGAGCTAATAGAAGCGCCTGGAAAAATCGGGCGCTTTTTTGCTTCCTGTAGTGATTAGAGCTTTTGAACTGGGCATTCTAAATAGTGAAGTCTTTCCCAGTCAATATTGCTAGCCATGAAACAGGCAAATGTAACAAAATCCCAATGGGCTGCATGGTTTCCCTATCCCAAATCTTGGGTGAGGGCGCTTGGTTTACTCCTATTGTTCCTGGGCGTTGTAGCTATTTTAAGAATACTGATCTACTGGGGCTTGCCAGTTTCACTGATTTTATCTCAAAAGCAGGATTCAACACCAATAATTGCTTTTCTATCCACAGTCTATTTTGTAATACCAATTATTTTAATTTCTTCTATCCACTACATTTTCTTTGGCAAATCTCGTCCTCGCTGGCTACCCAAACTTAAGAGTTTGTGGGTAGGATTTTATAGCTGGTTTGCGATTATCGTGTCCACGCTTGTCAGCTTGGGTATTGTTATGCCCTTTATCTATAGATCTAAATTTAGCCTTTATCAGTTAGGTTACTTTCCTTTGACAGATACTGAAGTAAGCTGGTTGATTGCTATCTGGATAATTAGTGCTGCCTATCTTTGCCATGCTGAGTATTTGCTAAAACGTTGGTTGGTTACTAATTTTAGGAAAGCTTACAAGCCATCGGTAACTAGTCAACCTATGGGTAAAAATTTTGCTATTGATAATGTAGATGTAGAACTTGATAATTTACGCGGACATATGGGGTTGCACGAAACCAAGAGTAAGGATAAACCAAAGCCTAAAAGGCAGTAAAGTTTAGTAGGGTGCTAAGCTAGCACCTACGACGGGGAAGAAAAATAAAGCGATCGCATCTATCTGGAGGCTAGAATAGATATCTAATTACCATAAACCAAATATGGAAACCTTACTAGGCACATTTTTGGCTGCATCCTTCTTTCTAGCAGCCTCTGGACTCAAGCTTGACCGAGAATATCAGCGTGGTGTCATCTTCCGACTAGGCAGAATTCAAGGCGTGAGAGGACCTGGGTTATACTGGATTTTACCTGTCTTAGACCAAAAGGCTCAAGTCGATATTCGCACCAAAACGGTGAATATAGAACCACAAGAAACTGTGACTGCTGATAGTGTCACGATTAGAGTCAACGCTGTTCTCTATTACCGAATTCTCGATCCTTCAAAAGCTATTAACAAAGTTGAGAATTACGAATTAGCTGTTTACCAAACTGCTCTTACTACTCTTCGTAATGTCGTTGGTCAAAACATTTTAGATGATGTCCTGCAAAATCGTGATAAAATTAATATCAAAGTGCAGGAAATTGTAGACGAAATTACCGAGCCTTGGGGCATTGTTATTGAGCGGGTGGAAATGAAAGATGTAGAAATTCCCCCAGCAATGCAACGAGCAATGGCGAAAGAAGCAGAAGCAATTCGAGAAAAACGCGCTCGGATAATTAAAGCCGCAGCCGAACAAGAAGCCTCGGCTAAGTTAGCAGAAGCCTCGCAAATGATTATGAAAAATCCAGCGGCTTTGGAATTACGGCGACTGCAAATGTTAACAGAAGTTGGCGCGGAAAATAATACTACCACAATAGTTATGATGCCATCTGATTTTATGAATTTGGCTAAGAAATTATCAGATTCAATTTCAGATAATCATCAAAATCCAAAGTAGGGTGCGTTAGGTGCTTATGCACCGTAACGCACCTACAGTTTAATCATGTAAAAATCATAACAAACAGCAATTAAGATTACCTGTAGGATGAATGTCTAAGGAGCAATTTTTGGAGTAAATTAATATGCTACCAGACATTACTGAAAAACTTTTAGCAGCAAAGAAAGAGCAAAGTGTAAGTTTCGCAGACTTAGAAAAAGCTGTAGGCAGAGATGAAGTTTGGATTGCTGCTGTATTCTACCGTCAAGCTAGTGCTTCCGAAGATGAGGCACAAAAGATTTTGTCAGCTTTGGGATTGCCTTCACATCTAGCTACTCAATTAACAGATTTTCCACTTAAAGGTAATAGTCCTGTAGTCCCAACTGATCCACTAATTTATCGCTTTTATGAAATCATGCAAGTGTATGGTATGCCACTAAAAAGCGTGATTCATGAAAAGTTTGGTGATGGTATTATGAGTGCAATAGACTTTACCTTAGATGTGGAAAAAGAAGAAGATCCCAAAGGCGATCGCGTTAGGATAATTATGTCTGGCAAGTTCTTACCATATAAAAAGTGGTAAATAGATAAAGTGAGGCTGAGCCGATCCCCCCTTTTGTTCCCCCCTTAAAAAAAGGGGTTAGGGGGGATCTAAAATCTCTGTGCTAATTGGGGTAAACGTCCTCGCAAACCTGTCATTAATTGCAGGGCGTATTTTTTCACCGGATGAACTTGCTTTAATATCAATAATCCCAAGCGACGCGCGATCACAACGGGCAAGAAATTATTAGAAAACACGCGATCGAGCAAATCAGTAAAACCTAAAATTGTCAAGTTCTCTTGCTTGCGCCAGCGTTCATAACGCTTGAGTACCTGCAAAGAGCCAATATCTTCCCCTTGATTATAAGCAGATTGTACCACTTGTGCCAACGCTGCTGCATCCCGAATGCCCATATTTAATCCTTGTCCACCGACAGGATGACAGCAATGTGCAGCGTCACCAACTAGGGCAAGTCGGGGTGACACATAGCGATCGCTCTGCATCAGTTGGACTTGAAACACAAAGCGCGAGCCTTCTAGTTGCAATTCTCCCATTTGTTCGCCATATCTGCGCTTCAGTTCTGCTAAAAATTGCTCATCGTCCAAAGCGACTAATGCTTTCGCCTCTTCATGAGGTGCTGTCCAAACGATGCGGCAACGGTTCCCTGGAAGCGGTAAAATTGCAAATGGTCCACTAGACCAAAAACGCTCGTAGGCGATATTGTTGTGGGGTTTTTCTGGTTTGACAAAGGCGACGATGCACGATTGCCAGTATTGCCAACCATGTGTTTTAATTCCAGCAGAAGAGCGAATACGCGATCGCGCTCCATCGGCTGCTACCAGCAACCTCGTGCGGATAGTTTGAGATTCACCCTCTATATTGAGCGATATTTCGACTCCATCGGGTTGATATCCAGTTTGCACCACTTCAGCCGGACATAGATATTTCACATTCGGACACTGGTGCATAAACTCCTGTAAGGGAGTTAACAACGCCTGGTGTTCTGCTACATATCCCAGCACATCTGTACCTAAATCGGTTGGTTGAAACTCCACCACACCAGGATAATCTGCATCTGACAGGCGAACAGAGCGAAAAGACTCAATTTGGGGCAGAATTTTATCCCAGATCCCAATGCCCTCTAAAATGAGCTTGGATGACATATGTACAGCATAAGCTTGCCCTTTCATCGCCGCTACAGAATAGGGTTTTGCCTCAATCAACCCTACACTTAGCCCAGAATCTTTTAAAGCACAGGCAAGGGTTAAGCCGATAATACCACCCCCCACAATTGCTAGATCATAGTCAAAGCTGTTTTGGGGTGTAGTAGTGTGGGAGGGTGAAATAGTGCGATCTAGCTGCTCCAGTGCCATTGTTAACAGAATTTTTCAAAAATGATAGGAATATTTACTTTCCTTCATTGTGACACGGATAGTTTTGGTGAGCCAGTGCGTAGGGCTTTGCCCAAGCTTCGGCATCGCACTGTAATCGAGTTTAGCCAAACAAAAAACCCTGATGGAATATCAGGGCTAAATCATTTATTTGATGTAGAAGGTATTTGTGTAGTATCCGTAGCTTTTAGAGTTAGTAGTAAGCCTTGCGAATATTTTGTGTGATTATTGTTTCTCTAACGATGACGGTAGTGGTGGGTGCGATGATGATGGGTGTGATGATGTCTAAGTGTTTTTGCTTGTGCTGCGCCTCCAAAGGAGATGGCTACAGGGGTAGCTAGAACTAGAGCTAGAAGTAAACCTTTAGCTAACTTATTCATGACATTGTGTGAAATCAACTACGACTAGAGTATGCAAAAACTACATGACAGCTTTGTGTCAGCTAGATAGAGTTTCTATGTCAGATTTGTAAAAGTAAGTAACACTTTGCCAAGTATTAAATATTTCTTGTGCAGTGATTAATTTGAAGAAATTTTAAGAGCGATCGCAAAAAAAACCCGCTGATTTTTCAGCAGGTTCACTTTATCCTATTAACTTCCACTTCCCCAAAATTATACTAATTACTCTTAGCTCTATCGCATAGTAAAGAGACTATTTTTTCATAGCTGATTGGGCAGCATGAGTACTTTTTCTAGCAGCGTGTCTGGTATGCTTGGCACGATGATGTTTTTTAGGCGTAGCCATAGCGACTTTCTGCTGCTGATGAGTTCCAACTGTCTTAGCCCCAGCTGCATTTGCAGAGATGGCTACAGGGGCTGCAAAGAATAGAGACAGAAGTAGAGCTTTAGCAAACTTGTTCATGAGAAAATCCTTGTTAGTGCAGTTACCATTACAGTATGCAATTTCTGTATGGCTGTTTTGTGTCAGATCTATAGAGTTTTTATGTCAGATATGTAATAACGGTAAGATTTTGCAGATTATTCAATATTTTTAGTGTGTCGATTATTTGAAGGAATTTGAGTGTGCGTAGAGCTTTGCCCAAGCTTCGGCATCGCACAATAATACAGTCGAGCGAACACAAAAAAAATAACCCGCTAAAAAAGTAGCGGGCTTGCTTTCACTTAGTTAAATTAATTTACCAATTTCGCCACTAACTCTTAACTAAGTGGGCGTGTTGAGACTACCTCTTTACCGCCCGATTGGTAGCTTTATGTCTTCTACCATGATGTCTAACTCTATGTCTCTTAGCACGGGGTTTCCTAGTTGTAGCTTGAGCTACTTGCATCGGCTGGTTTCCAACTGTCTTGGCTTGAACTGCGGGTGCACAGATGGCTACAGGGGTAGCAAAGAATAGAGACAGAAGTAAAGCTTTAGCAAACTTGTTCATTTGTAGTTACTCATTATTCAAAAACCTCACTCCTTAAATATGCAAGCAATTCATGACAGCTATGTGTCACTCCTGTAGAGTTTTTATGTCAGTTTTGTCTTTGTACTAAACTGAGCTTCATCAGCTAAATTTTTATTTCGATCAACTAATAAGAATACAAAAAGCCCCACTATATAACATAGCGGGGCTAAATGATATTATGTTTTGTTAAGGGCTACCAAAACAAATTTTCTATGCAACTAGGTGTCTATCAGCTGTTTGGATAGCAAAAAGACTACTTGTTTGTACTTCATTTTGGAGAAGCGGTTGGTGATGCAGCAGGAGAACTACTTGGTGACGCGCTAGAAGAAGGAGAAGCGGTTGGTTTTGTAGTAGAAGTGTGCTTTCCAGAACTTGTGGTTGATTTCTTTTTGGTAGAATGATGTCTAGAATTATGTTTTTTAGGTTTGGTAGTTGTGGCTTGAGCTACTTGTGTGGATTTGTGAGTAGTAGACTGGGCTTTCTGTTGCTGGTTCGTAAGTTGCTTTGCCTGAACTGTAGGTGCAAATGTGGCGACAGGTGCTGAAACTACAAGAGCTAAAAGTAAAGCTTTAGTGAATTTATTCATGGGAAACTCCTCATCAAAGAACCAATAATTAAACTATGCAGGAAACCCATGACGCTCTTATGTCAATTCCATAAAGTTTTTATGTCAATTTGGAAATGAGGTTTCCCCAATGTCTAAAAATCACTTGCTAAGCCATACTGAGAAACATCAGCTGATCTGCCATCTCGAAGTTAGCGGTGACATTTTGCACATCATCTAAAGATTCTAGGGTATCGATTAACTTGAGGAGCGATCGCGCCACGTCTGGATCGCTTACCTCGATGGTATTACCAGGAATCCAACGTAGTTCTACATCACTTACGTCAAAGCCTTTGTCTTTGAGTAGCTGGCTGAGGGTTTCCAGATTTCCCACATTGGTAAACACAATAACTGACTTACCATCCTCATCCTCAATTATTTCGTAAGACTCTGCACCGCCTTCTAGGGAAGCTTCTAACAATTCTTCTTCCTCAACAGCACCTGAGATTACTACTACGCCTTTTTGTGCAAACATCCAGCTAACACAGCCAGTTTCACCGAGATTACCACCATTTTTACTAAAAGCTGCTCTTAAATCAGCCGCCGTGCGATTGCGGTTATCGGTAAGTGCTTCAATTAAGATAGCCACACCTCCTGCACCGTAACCTTCATAGCGAATAGATTCTAGAGCCGAAGATCCCTCGAACGTACCTGCACCTTTAGCGATCGCTCTTTCAATATTCTCATTTGGAATACCATTGGCTTTCGCCTTTTCTATCGCCGTTCGCAGTTGAAAATTTCCTGCTGGATCTGGTACTCCATTTCTCGCCGCCACAATAATCGCTCGTGACAATTGAGTGAATGTCTTACCCTTTACCGCATCCACCCTTGCCTTCTGACGCTTTATATTAGCCCATTTACTATGTCCTGCCATAATTTTAATATCAATACATATCCACTATATAGCACTTTAAAATAATTCCTTCTATTCTCTTTTTCTTTCTTTGCGTTTCCCTGGAGTTTAAACCCCAGGCTAATGCGTCGAGTGCGGTTCTTTTTAAAAGGATATTTCACTTACTCCCAGTAAACGTAACTGATTGAATAAAGTAGCGATTAAAAAACGCATAAATCACCAATGCTGGTAAAGTAAATATTATAGATGCCGCCATAATGTAGTTCCAATAACTAATATACTGTCCCTTAAATGTATTCAATCCCAGAGGCAAAGTAAACATATCTGAATCAGATATAATTACCAACGGCATCAAAAAGTTATTCCATGATCCAAGAAAAATAAATATTGCTTGTGCTGCTAAAGCTGGTTTAGCCAAAGGTAAGACAATGCGAAAAAAAGTTTCTAAATAACCCAACCCATCAAGTGCAGCAGCCTCCTCTAACTCCTTGGGAAAATTTTCAAAAAACTGCCGCATCATAAATATAAAAGTTGCATTTACAATATTAGGGACAATCAACCCTTGATAAGAATTCAACCAACCCAAAGATTTTAAAATCAGAAAGCTAGGAATTAACGTAACTTGGACAGGAATCATTAAAACTGCCAATAACAGAAAAAATAATATTTGATTTCCCCTAAACCGAATTCTAGCAAGGGCATAGCCAGCCATTGAGTTAAATAATAAATTGAAAGCTGTGACAATGCAAGCTACTACAACACTATTAAGTAACCAGCGCCCAAACAATGGTTCTTGAATAAAAACTTTTCGATAATTCTCCAGCGTAAATTGCTGGGGAATAAAATTTAATCCCCCTGATATAATTTCTGCCAAAGGTTTAAAAGAAGCTGATAGCGCCCAAGCAAAAGGCAAAAAAGTAATGAATGCATATAATACTAATATTATATATAAAATTGCTTTTAACCATGTAAACTGTTTCACATTAACTTACCTCCTTGCATCTTTTTCTTCTTTCGGAGCAAGGCTGCTCCTAGTTAATAACAATAGCTAATTAATCCTCTCTTCTTTAAACCAATAACGTTGAATTAGTGTCACAATCATAATAACGAAAGCTAGCATCAAAGCTAATGCTGCTGCATATCCAATGTCTAAATTTTTAAAAGCATACTGATAAATTAACAAGACAACTGTCAAGGTTGAGTTATTAGGACCACCAGTACCACGCGAAAAGATGTAAGATTGGTCAAATAGCTGAAATGTGCCAATAATTCCCATTACCACAACGAAAAAAGTTACTGGCTTTAAAAATGGTAATGTAATATATATAAACTTATCCCACCAATTTGCCCCATCAATTGTTGCAGCCTCATAAACGTCTTCAGGAATATCTTGTAGTGCTGCTAAATATATAACCATAAATAAAGGAGCAGTTGACCAAATGTTCATTAACATAATTGCCCTTAGTGCTACATTTGGATCGCCAATCCAGTTATAAGTAGGCAATCCTAAAAGAGCAAGAAGATTATTTAATAACCCGTTGGAATTATAAAGCCATAAAAAAATTAGTGTTAATACTGCTGACGAAGTAACCGTGGGCATAAATAAAATAATTCTAAACCAATTTTTTCCTTTAATCCTAGCATTTAAAATTAGCGCTAAACTAAGTGCTATAATCGTTTGACTCGGTACAACGATCGCCACATACGCAGCCGTATTTTTCAGTGCAATCCAGACACGCTCATCATTCGCCATGCGGACGAAGTTTTTTAAGCCTCTAAAACTATAATCAAACTCACCTAATAGCTGAATTTTATGAAATGCTAAAAGAGAAGCAATCAAAATAGGTAGCATCATAAATACTCCCAAAATAATGATGGTGGGAGCCAGAAAGATGTAACCTGTCAAAGTATTTGTATTTTGGGTTTTGGAACTTTTCTTTAAAAGCTTTACCATGCCAATGTATGCCACCCTTGCCCACGATAATAGAAGAGGTGGGCATTGCCCACCCTACTGAGATAATGCAATTTCTTTGTTTGCTGTTTGCTGTGCCTTATTCAAGGCGTTTGCTAAAGTTTGCTCACCCAACAAAGCGCTGATAAATTGATTATTAAAATTGTTTACTATTGTCGGTAAATTCTCATCCAATTGCCAAACAGTAGCATAGGCAGCACTAGCAATAAATGGTGAATATAGTGGTTTTTTATCATATTCTAGAGCGTTAATAACAGATTTACGAGTTGGAAAGACAGAACCCCCACTTGTCCATGCTTTCATGCCTTCTTTACCAGTTAAGTAGGAAATTAATTCCCAGGCTTCTGGTTTATGTTTTGATTGCTGATTCATCACATAGGCAACGGTATAAGCCATTGTTCCTTTTTTGCCATTTACTGTAGGTACTTCAGCAGTTGCATATTCAACATGGGGAAAAGTTTCTCTCAAATATGGAATTAACCAAGAACCTTCAATTACCATTGCAACTTTTTCTTGCCCAAACATTTCACTTCCTGAATCTGTACCTACGTCTGTTGGTTGAACAGTTGTCTTATCCAGGCGATATTGGTCAATAATTAATTGTAAACCTTTTAAACTTTCTGGTGAGGCGAATGTTGCTTTACCATCCGAGTTGGTTAACTCACCACCAAAGGCTTTAATCAGAAATACTTGTCGAGCAAGTTCTGGAATTATACCAAAACCATATCGCTTAATGCCATCTTGATTTTTATCAACGGTTAGGATTTTGGCATATTCGCGTAGTTCTGACCAAGTTTTGGGCGGTTGAGATAATCCAACTGCTTGAAATGCTTTTTTGTTATAAAAAAGGGCTAGGGTAGAAAAGTCTTTTGGTAAGCCGTATATTTTACCATTCTGTTGAAAAGCTTTGAGGAATTTTGGATTCAAATCTGCTAGATTAAATTCAGTTGTTATATAATTATCCAGCGGTTCTAAAACACCTGGTAGCATAATTTCTGGCGCAGCAAAAGCATCTAAATAAAATACATCGGCTGCTGTTTCTCCAATTAGTCTTGTTTTAAGAACATCCATGTATGCATCGGCAATTACATCATACTTAACTTTGATTCGTGGATGTTTGGCTTCAAAGTTTTTGATTACTTGTTGCAGTAATTGTTGTTCGTTTAGATTACTCCAACCACTCAGGGTGATTGTCACAATACCATGCAGGTTTGTTTGTCTAGCAGCACTACAGCTTGTGAAGGTAATTATTGTGATTAGGAATAGGGTAAGGAATGAGAATATTTTTTTTGACATTCAAATTAAATAAATAAACGAACCGCAAAGAACGCAAAGGGCGCGAAGGGAAGAAAGAGAGGATGAGAGGAATTATTTGGGACTAGTATATATAAAAATTATGAAAGATAATTAATTGTGTTTGTTGGATTAAATAATTTTGTGGAACTGTTAAATCGCTGGTTGGTAAAGATAAGATTACTGATTTTCCTGATGGTGGCGTTACTGGCTTTAGGTGGATGTCAGGCAGTGCCTAGTCGTTCTGATGCTGCTAGTGTTACTAAAATAACGCTTTGGCAAGGGGTAAATCCGCCGCCAAATCGGGATGTCTTGCAGGTGCTGGTGGATAGATTTAATCGGGAACATCCTGATATTCAAGTCGAGTCGCTATATGTAGGGCAAGCAGAACAGCAACTACCCAAGATTTTGGCGGCTGTAGTGGGAAATGCGCCACCGGATTTATTATGGTTTAATGCTACAATTACAGGTCAACTGGTGGAACTGGATGCTATTCGACCTTTGGATGATTGGTTTGCAGCCTCACCAGTAAAAGATGAAATTGACCAGGCTTTGTTTGAATCGATGGAGTATCAAGGGCATACTTGGTCTGTGCCGTTTGGTACAAATAATGTGGGAGTTTTTTACCGTCCTAGTTTATTTAAGGCAGCTGGAATTACTCAGTTACCCCAAACTTGGGAAGAGTTGCGCGTGGTTGCTCGTAAGTTAACTCTTGATAAGAATGGTGACAAGCGAATTGATCAGTATGGGATGCTGTTGCCGTTGGGGAAAGGGGAATTTGCCGTTTTCCTGTGGCTACCGTTTATGTGGAGTGGTGGCGGTGAGTTGGTGAGTGCTGGTGGGCTACAACCAGCTGCATTGGAAAATAGGGGCGCGATCGCTTCTCTTCAATTTTGGCGTAATTTAATAGAAGACGGTTCAGCAGTTTTATCTTTGCCAGAAAGAGGTTTTGAAATTGATAGCTTTCTGGCTGGTAAGGTAGCAATGCAATTAACTGGACCTTGGACGATTGGACAAATCAAAGCTACTGGTGTCGATTTTGGTGTTTTTCCCATTCCGGTTGATGTCCGCCAAGCTACAGCTATCGGGGGTGAAAATCTATTTGTGATGAAGACAACGCCAGAACGGGAGAAAGCAGCGTTGAAGTTTGCCCAATATGTGGTGAGTCAGGAATTTCAAACCGAATGGGCGATCGGTACAGGGTATTTGCCAGTGAATCTCAAGGCAAGGCAGAGTGAGAAATATCGGGCATTTGCGGCACAAGAACCAGCCGTAAAGGTGTTTCTGTCCCAGGCAGAGTATGGGCGATCGCGTCCCATTTTCCCTGGCTACAATCGCCTTTCAGAGAGCTTGGGACGGGCGCTGGAGGCAGTATTATTAGGTAAAAGTTCACCAGGGTCAGCACTTAAAACAGCTCAGCAGCGGTTAGATTTGATTTTTCGGTAAAAATACTGTCGCCTGAGAATAAATTCCCAGGCTAATAGCTCAAGTCGGCTTAAGCCGATTACCAGTTGCTAGTATTGCTCACCCTATTAGCCCTTCATTCACTATATAAACAAAACCTGCTCAAGTTAGATTTGATTTTTCGGTAAAAATACTCTCGCCTGAGAATAAATTCCCAGCCTAATAGCTCAAGTCGGCTTAAGCCGACTACTAGTTGCTAGTATGGGTGGCAGACTAGCCCCTCATTTACTAGCCTCTAGCCCGAATGGCACGAAGAAAAGCTCTGAGGTATACAGGATAAGGACTACAGTTTT
>CAXTYC010000010.1:0-137302 GCA_964248365.1 uncultured Chroococcidiopsis sp.
GACGGATTAAAAACCTGAGACAGAGAATTTATCGAGCAACCCAGAACGAGCAGTGAAATAAGGTTGGCTGCCTTATGAAACTAATGATACGTAGTTACTCCAACCTGCTGCTATCTGTGCGAAGAGTAACCCAAATGAACGCCGAGAGAAAGACGGCTGGCATCGATGGTCAGACGGCAACTACCCCCGCAGAAAGGGTGAATCTCATCAAGGAAATGAAGGAACACACCCTATGGAAAGCTCACCCTGCTAGAAGGATATACATTCCAATAGATCCCAATACAGGGCTGACGAGAGATGAGACTTTAAAAATAAAGACAGCCACGAGGCTTCGCCTGACGCATAAAAATAAGGTTCCAGCTCTCATCATCTAGATCTTGCACTACACAACCCGTATTTTAAAAACAGGGCTGGAACCTTATTTTTAAAGTCTCATCTCTGGGGCTGTCTTTATGCGCGACGTTTTGGGATTCGAGGAAAGGCGGTGGGAGTACTAAAGCGCCGACACGCGCGGGTTGCTGACCCCCAAAAGCTTGCTTTTTTATGCGTCAGTTGATGACCATATTTGTCAGGAGCCAAAAGGCGGGGTTGAATGTTTTTCTTTGTGAGAATCATTTATCCAACCATTTTTTGCAACAGAACCGTAAAATACTGATTTGGCTAATATATCTTACCAAAGGAAATCGTGATGCAAATCGCTGTAAAATTGGTAGCAACAATCCGAGGGCAAACATCAGCGGAAAATATTTGTACGGTAAACGAAACCACTCGATGGGGAAAATTCCTAAGAGCGCCATACAACCAAAACTCAATCGGATTATTTACAAAAAAGCGCGTTATGCCAATTTCAGAAAATTCTGGCATGGTTGGGGCAACATCTGCTGTAATTACTGCGCCTTTAGGAGATGATTCTAGCACTTGGGGTAATATAGCTAGGACAGCAACAGCAATGCCAGTAGCACTGAATAAATAATCTCGTCGGAACTTAAGTCGTCCATCCCAACGCCAGAATCAAAAGAAACAAAATTGCAGTGATTATTATCACTCCTGAAGGATAAAATAATCCTAAAAGTGCGATCGCTACTAGAAAAGGAAACAAAGAGCAGCGTAATAAATAATACAAAAAAGCTAAAAACAGCGGATACATGAAAGCTCTAGCTGTACCAGAAATTATATCATCTTTTAGCCATAGGTTTTGGTTTAGCAGCAAGGTAGAAATAAAGCCAGCCAGTGGTACTGGCATCAGTTGCAAGCAGACACCAAAACAGTAAATTGTTGTGATTAGTGTTAATATAAAAGGTAAGATTTTACTGAAAAAAACTGCATCAATACCAACTGCTGCCATCAGCTGATAAAGTTTGCTGTAACGTGGTGAACTGACAGATTGAAAATAATCTGCTATTAGATTATTAGGAAACAAAGCGGGATCTATAAACCGCCGCATCCAAAATACGTGCTGCGTGCATTATCTTGTACGACTTACTCACTACTAAAGGTAGTCTTTAATCCATGCTAACTAAATATAGCAGCACAAGTCAGACTTAAGCAGAACCAAAAAGTTAACTGTCGATTGGTAGTCTTGTCAACAGGAGTTGTTAAAAATTTACGTAAAAGTGGTATCAGCATAGCGATCATTTATCAACTACCAATGAACAATTATCAATTATCAATTATCAATGAACAATTAGCTTTTAGCTTTTAGCTAGATAGCAACTGATAGACTAATGAATATCAAAGACCACCATCTGCAAGGGAACTATGGATCAGCTAACGGCTAACAGCTAACCGCTAATTGATAATTGATTCGGTCAAATGCTTTGTGGCATCCAGGTAGGACCATTGCAGCGTGGACCATCTGGTGTCCAAATGAGTTTGTCGATGCACATCCGCCGTGCTGACCTACTTGTATCCCAGGCATGGTAAATAATATACTCAGTTTGACCGTCAGGTCCAATAACGATTGAGTTGTGACCAGGACCGAGTACGCGATCGCTCACTGACTTCAACACTCTAGGATTTGCTTCATTACCCGTATCCCAGTAAGGACCTATTACGCCGTCTGCAACTCCATAGTCTACGCCGTAGTTCTCACTCTCCCATCGTCCACCGCTGTAAAAACAGTAGTAGCGACCTTGATGTTTGCGGACACAAGGACCTTCCAAAGTGTGCCAATCATAAATTCCACCGTACATCGGACGATTCGCTTGAAACCGCTGCCAATCACAACGCGCTCTCAAAACAACGGCTCCAGCGCCCTTGAGCTTAGTCATGCCTTGCAGTTGGTCTACCATCAGTGCTGTTCCTACGCGCGCTCCTCCTTCGGTGTCCAGAAAATCACGCGCATAGAACAAGTACCACTGTCCGTCATCATCACAAAAGGGGTGCGGATCGATAGCGAATGGGCAATCCTTAAGGGTTAGTAGCGGCTCACCGATATCCTGATAGGGTCCGAGGGGATGATCGCTAGTAGCGACACGCAGCTGATGATTCTTGTCCTCATGCCCTACTGAGTAGTATAGATAAAACGTGCGATCGCAAAGGGCGACTTCAGGAGCCCAGAAGTTATCGCCCAGAGCCGCGTCTGGTCGCAGCAGCGCGTTACCAGCATTCTTCCAATTTACAAAGTCGTCGGAGCGCAAAAGTGGAAAAACGCGCTCCAAATCGATTTCGTCCACCTGTCCTTCTGCTTCCGCAGAGCCAGTACCAATGGCATAGTACACGCCTTGGTACTCCCAAACGAATGGATCAGCAAAATAACCAGGGTAAACCGGATTAGTGTATATTCTTCGTGTTTCGTTAACGGCTTCAGGCGTTGGCTCAGTTTGAGACATTGTTAGTCCTTAAATTCTTATTGAACCTGATAGCCGTCAAGCTTAAATAAATTGCAGCAAGTATGCTACAGACAAAAGATAGAACGTGGCTATTTTAAATGTAATAGCATTGTGGTTAAGCTTTAATCTCTAAAATAGAGGA
The DNA here is from genome assembly GCA_964248365.1 of uncultured Chroococcidiopsis sp. GTDB lineage: Bacteria > Cyanobacteriota > Cyanobacteriia > Cyanobacteriales > Chroococcidiopsidaceae > Chroococcidiopsis. Next base: position 2,974 of record CAXTYC010000010.1, read on the forward strand.
TATAAAAAAACAAACCCTGCTTAGGATTTACTGTGTCTTATCCTCTATTTGCTCTTTAAATCTTACAGAGCAAGCGTAAGGGCTATTAGGCTAGCTCAAAACTACACAATCAATGATATCTCCCATTATCCCCCCCTTAAAAAAGGGGAGGACACTTGTGGGGGAAGGGTTTCCCGACAGGAGGCAAAGTGTCCGTGGGCAAGGGGGGATCTAACAAGGGCTAAAAGAGTGAAAAAATAGATTTTTAGTACTTGAAATTTATGTACGTTTCAGCTTTTCCCTTTGGTAAGTGCTCCACCACTTGGCATCGCAGTAATTGCCTTGTATGTTCTGGCAGGCTCTCGTAATAGTCACGCGGGATAGTTAAGTCCACTTTTGGCGTGTGCAACCAATGCATCGCGTAGCCCATCACAATCATTGGTCTTGGTTGGTTTGTCCGGTTTGGCGATCCTCGGTGCAGCGCCAAGGGTGTTCGGATTGCTACGTCACCTGGCTTCATATAAAAGGATTCTATCGGGATATCCCCATTCGCTACCCCCACTTGCGCCTCGTCATGCGGTATAATATGTGTCCCACGAGCCATTTGGAAAGGTCCGTTTTCTGGTGTTACTTCAACTAGTGGGAAGTTAACTGCCAGGGCGTAGAGTGGCGTTACTATCCGATCCGAGAAGAGTGGACGATAATCGCGGTGGATTTCTTGATAATCCGAGCCGTTTAGGGGAATATCAGCTCCCAATTGAACCATTACATATTCCTGAGAGAATACGCGATCAAGGATGCCAAGGATAACTGGATTGGCGAAAACTTCCTGATTGGAGAATGGAGCTATCCAAGGCAATGTGAGATAGTAGCGAGCTTGTTCGCGGGGAGCTAGCCCACCTGATTGATTTTGGCGCTCTTGGAATAATCTATCAAAAGCGATCGCCCACTCGTCAATCAGCTTTTTGTCAAAAAGTCCCCGAATCACACAAATTCCGTCTCGATTTAGTTCCTGCGCGAATCGATCCAGGTCAGTAGCCGTATATCTAGCTTGATCTATGCTTTGAATCATTTTGCTGTACTCTCTAACTCATGGCGTTAGAGTCAAGTTGAATATAGTTTTCAAATTGAAGCCCAATAGGTCTTTGCTGAAAGTATTTTTTCATCCTTTCATTAAAAAGTAACCTACTATACTATTATAATTATTCCTTTGGGTAGAAGCAAAATAGCACCACTTGTCACAAAATTTTAAACTCTTCAAATGGGTGTGAATACGAGACCGTTGCTGTTAACGATGGTTCAAGTAATAGTACTGGGAGAATTTTGTGATCGCGCACTGATATTAAACTAATTGAGCATGGGAGAAACCGAGGCTATGGTACAGCACTCAAAATAGGAATTTGTCACACCCGTTACGCGCTAATTGTGATTACCGACGCTGATAGTACCTATCCCAATGCCAGAATTCCCCACTTAGTAACATTGGCTGCAGGGGGCAGATATAGTAGTGGGGGCAACAATTGGCGCTAATGTTCAGTATTCAACTCTACGCAAAATTCCGAAATGGTTTCTTGTTCGATTTGCTCAGTGAGTGTCAAGGCATTATATCCCAGATTTGAATAGTGGGATGCGGGTAGTTCGCAAGTCAGCAGTAGAAAGATTTTTGAAGGTTTTATCCGATACCTTCAGTTTTACAACTACTATTACGATTGCGATGTTGACGAATGGTTATGTCCATTACCAACCAATTGACTATCGATATCGCGTCGGTAAAAGCAATACGAATAGCGTATTGTGTACCTTTCAAAATCATCATCGCTTTACTCAGAGCGGAAATTGGTAGTTGGTAATTGGTAATAGGTAATTGCTTTTTAATTACGAATTACGAATTATTATAGTATTCTTGATACCACTTGACAAAACGAGCAATGCCATCTTTTATAGGTGTAGAAGGCTTAAAACCTACATCTTGCATTAAATCGTCTACATTGGCATAAGTGCATGGCACATCACCAGGTTGGATAGGTAATAAATTCGTTTTTGCTGTTTTACCGATCGCCTGTTCAATTATCTGAATAAATGTCATCAAATCAACAGGATTATTGTTACCAATATTGTAAATTTTGTAAGGAGCAAGAGCTTGAGCTTGATGATTTAGTTGGGGAGGCTTAAACATTACTCTTACCACACCTTCAATCACATCATCAACATAAGTGAAGTCGCGCTTCATTTTGCCAAAATTATAAACATCAATCGGCTTACCTGCATCGATTGCTTTAACAAATTTGAAGTAAGCCATATCAGGTCGTCCCCAAGGACCATATACTGTGAAGAAGCGTAGCCCAGTTGTAGGTAGATGATATAAATGGCTGTAGACATGGGCAATTAATTCATTTGCCTTTTTAGTAGCAGCATACAGCGAAATGGGATGATCGACGCGATCGCCGACACAGAATGGTACTTTCGTGTTTGCTCCATAAACTGAACTAGAGGAGGCGAATACTAGATGCTTGACTTGACTATGACGACATCCTTCCAATAAATTGACAAAACCGGAAAGATTACTATCTGCATAGGCGAAAGGATTTTCTAAGGAATAGCGTACTCCCGCCTGTGCTGCTAAATTGACAACATAATCAAATTTGTGGGTGTGAAATAACTCTAACAGGCGATCGCGCGAGGCTAAGTCGAGTAACTCAAAAGTAAATTTAGCTTTGCGCTGAAGTTGAGCTAATCTATCTTTTTTCAAACTCACGTCATAGTATTCATTCAGGTTGTCGATGCCATATACATCGATCCCATCTAAAAGTAAGCGTTGAGCTAAATGATAACCGATAAATCCTGCAACTCCAGTCACTAATATTTGCACTACTAATTTTCTCCTGCACAATTATCAATTAGCTTTTAGCTTTTAGCTTTTAGCGATTAGCGGTTAATGAGCTTGCCAGTAGTAACACAATTGACTAATAAGTATTAAAGACACAAGGGAAACTAGAAATCTCGCTACACCAATAAACTAACAGCTAATAGCTAACAGCTAACCGCTAATTTATAATTGTATCTGTCGCGTAGCCCAATTTATCGCCTTACCCGCCATGCCCGTTTTTTCAAGGCTATCCCCTTAACAACTAATTGCGAGCTTAGCAGCTGGCTAATTAAAACAAAAATGTTAAGATCCAGCGTTAGGATTGTAGGGTTAAACGCAATGCCAGAAGTTGGCAATAAAATCAAGTTTGGTACAGATGGCTGGCGGGGCATTATTGCTGACGATTTCACATTCGAGCGCCTTGCCTTAGTTGCACCGATCGCCGCTCAGGTTTTAGATCAGACCTATGGTGCTAGTGTAGATAATAAGACGGTAATTGTGGGTTATGATCGCCGTTTCATGTCAGAACTGTTTGCCCGTAGAGCAGCAGAGGCGGTGGTAGCTGCTGGCTTTGATGTGCTGCTATCGGAAACGTTCGCCCCAACCCCAGCTTTCAGTTTGGCGGCTTATCAACGCAAAGCTTTGGGTGCTTTGGTAATTACAGCTAGTCATAATCCTGGTACATACTCAGGGTTAAAAGTCAAGGGGGCTTTTGGGGGATCAGTACCACCGGAAATCACTGGGCAAATAGAAGCATTGCTAGCAACTGAGCAAAATACGTCTTTCCCGACTGGCAAGTTAGAAACATTTAATCCTTGGGCTAGTTACTGCGAAACTCTGCGAGCAAAAGTAGATATCGATCTAATTCGCTCTTGCATTACACAAGGCAAGCTAACAGTTTTTGCCGATGTAATGCACGGTGCGGCGGCGGGGGGATTGGAGCAACTGTTAGAAGTGCCAGTAAGAGAAATAAACAGCAATCGCGATCCCTTGTTCGATGGTGGTGCGCCGGAACCTTTGCCACGCTATATTGACAAGCTATTTAATTTAATCCGCACTCATGACAGGGATGAAGCCAGTTTAGCAGTAGGATTAGTATTTGATGGCGATGGCGATCGCATAGCAGCCATTGATGGACAGGGAAATTTCCTCAGTTCTCAAATATTGATTCCCATCTTGATTGAACACCTGGCAGTCAAACGCAAATTGAGGGGCGAATTGGTGAAAACTGTCAGTGGTTCTGACTTGATGCCTCGTGTGGCGGCTTTATATCAGCTACCAGTATTTGAAACACCCGTTGGTTATAAATACATCGCCGACCGGATGCTAGAAACCCAGGTATTGCTAGGTGGTGAAGAATCAGGTGGGATCGGTTACGGAACCCACATCCCAGAAAGAGATGCTTTATTGTCGGCGCTATATGTGCTAGAAGCGATCGCCTCTTCGGGGCAGGATTTAAGCGAATTATATCAAAGATTGCAAACACAAACCAACTTTGTCTCGGCATACGATCGCATCGATCTACCGCTGGCGAGTATGGAAGTGCGATCGCGTTTGCTAGAACAACTACAAAATCAGCCTTTAAAAGAAATTGCAGGCAAAGCAGTAGTAGATTGCCAGACAATTGACGGCTATAAATTCCGTTTAGCCGATCAAAGTTGGCTGATGATTCGCTTTAGTGGTACTGAACCTGTCTTACGTCTGTACTGCGAAGCTCCTACCATCGAGCAAGTAGAACAAACTCTCGCTTGGGCGAAACATTGGGCGGAATGATGAGAGGGGGAATCAGGGGAGAGTGGGAATCAGGGGAGATGGGAAGATGGGAAGATGGGGAATCAGGGGAGAGTGGGAGCAGGGGAAGATATGACAAATAAATATTCTGTCTCCTGACTTGGAGACTTTTTACCTCCTCATTTCCTCATCTCCTTACCTCCTCACCTCCTCACCTTTTCACTCTTACGACTTGTTTGAGATACTTATGAATCCATTGGTATTAGTGGTGGCTACTGGTAATCCTGGTAAGTTGAAAGAAATGCAGGCTTACTTGGCTAATTTGGGTTGGGAATTAACTCTCAAGCCAGAGAAATTGGAAATTGAGGAGACTGGTGAAACTTTTGCGGCAAATGCTTGCCTAAAAGCTTCACAAGTGGCAAAAGCAACAGGTAACTGGGCGATCGCCGATGATTCGGGTTTACAGGTAGATGCTCTGGGTGGCGCTCCTGGCGTATTTTCTGCTCGTTATGGCAAAACAGACTCCCAGCGAATTTCAAGGCTGCTAGAGGCGTTAAAAGACCAATCACAGCGACAAGCTCAATTTGCCTGTGCCATAGCGATCGCGCGTCCTGATGGGGCGATCGCTCTTCAAGCAGAAGGAATTTGTCGCGGTGAAATTCTTCATACCCCTCGTGGTACTGGAGGATTTGGCTACGATCCAATTTTCTACGTCCCACAAGCCCAAATGACCTTTGCCGAAATGCCCCCAGAATTAAAGCGGGTTCTTAGCCATCGCGGACAAGCCTTCAAAGCTCTCATCCCCCAACTAAAGGAAGAGAGCAGGGGAAGCTGAGGGAGCAAAAGGGAGCTGAGGGAGAAATTATGATTTCCCTTTTCCCTTTCCCGTTTTCCCTTTAGTGCCTTTTGCCCCCTTTTGCCTCCTTTTGCCTCCTTTTGCTTCCTCTAGCCCCTAGCCCCTTTTAAACTGCTTCCAAGTTCTTTTCCCCAGTCCGAATTCGGATTACTTGTTCAACTGGTGAGATGAAGATTTTACCATCACCGATTTCACCTGTTCTAGCGGCGGCAATGACTTTGTCAACTACCATATCAACCTGATTGTCTTCAACAACAATTTCAACTTTGAGTTTTTGCAGAAACTCAACAGTGTACTCAGATCCGCGATAGCGTTCTGTTTGCCCTTTTTGTCGCCCAAATCCTCTGACTTCAGAAACTGTCATTCCCACAATGCCAGCATTGACTAGAGCGATTTTAACTTCATCTAGTTTAAAGGGGCGGATAATTGCTTCAACCTTTTTCAATTTCTTAGCTCCTGAGTTGTGTTTAATATTTATTATTTGCCTTAACGAGGAAAAGCTATCACTTAGCTTGCCCTGAGTCAATCACAACATAATGCATTCAAGGAAAGATATAGCAGCTATTTAGTTTAATACCTCCACAGCCCTATTTTTTATAACTGTTGAAACAAGCCGTTGTTAGCTCGAACTTTCTAAATAACATTCCTTCAGCAATTTATTAGTATAAATTGCTACAACTATTCGGTTAATTACCGCCACCGGATGCTAGGATGGCGGCTTAACGACTGGACAAGAGGGGACGGACAAGAAAATATCCTGCGCCAAAAGCTGTAAATATTACCAGTAAGATAGCGATCGCCAATCTCCAACCACTAAGTTCTAAAGCATTTTCAGGTTGGAAGCGGCGACGGTAGTAGGATTGCTCTACTTGCTCTACTTGTGTAAACCCATTTTCTACAGCCTTGAGGTTAGCGAATGATGCTTTAGAACTTTGATGCATAGAACGCGGCGAGGAAACCGGACGACTTGATCTGGGTTTAGATTGTGAATGGGGATAATAGACATCAACAGGTTGAACAGGGGTAGCATCAATTACTCGCTGTAGGTGCATAACATACTCAACAACTTTTTCAATTTCTTGTCGTAGCTGTTGATTTTGTTTTGCTAGCTGCTGGTTTTGAGCATTGAGAGAGTTTAACATTGCAGTAGCAGCTTGCAAATCTGCTGCTAGTTCTCGGTAGACAGACAATGGTACACCAGGGGAATAGCTATTTTGTTTAGAGGAATGCTTAGCTCCAGGGTTTATACTTGATCGCATCGATAGCGCCGCCAATAGAAATAAACTGATTCAGTTTATCCAGATTTAGCAATAGTGAAACGAGTCTGTAATACTTTGCTCAAATAATGTTCACAATTGCCTCAAAAAGGCAGAAGAAGGATGAAGTGTGAAGTTATGAAGTTAGAAGTCTCCAAGTCTCCAAGTCAGAATTGCTGAATTCGGAATTAATGATTCTCCCCTTTTCCCACTCTCCCCTGATTCCCCCTCTAGCCTCTAGCCCCTAGCCCCTAGCCCCTTGATTGTTGCACAGAGGAAAAAAATGTCCCACAGGTCCTTGTCCTTTACCAATGTTGAGCGAGTATTTAAGGGCAGTAGTAACATATTCCTTTGCCCGTCGCACTGCTGTTGATAGATCGTGGGAGAGGGCAAGATTAGCAGTGATCGCTGCCGCCAGTGTACAACCAGTACCATGTGTGTTAGTTGTATCTACAGTGGTTGTAGTTAAAGTCTCCAAGTGATTACCATCAAACCAGACATCAACGCCTCGTAAATCCCCCGCCATGCCTCCTCCTTTGACTAACACAGCTTTCGCCCCCAGTCGGTAGATATGTTCAGCAGCGGCTTTCATCTGATCAAGAGTATGAATTTCCCCTCCAGTCAATATCTGTGCTTCGTAACGGTTGGGCGTTACCACAGTGGCTAAAGGAATCAGGGTGTTCCGCAAAGTTGCTACGGCTGCATCATCAATTAGTTGCGCCCCTGTACGCGATACCATGACTGGATCGATCACCACATTTTCAATTTTCAAGGCTTGTATCTGCTGTGCTACCGCAGTGATAATTTCCTGATTGAGCAACATCCCAGTTTTAACAGCTTGAACACCAATATCCTCAACCACTGCTTGAATTTGAGCTACAACAGCTTCTGCGCTTAGTGCATCAACTCGCATTACCCCCAACGTATTTTGGGCTGTGATGCAAGTGAGAGCGCTTGTACCATGAACGCAATGAAATGCAAAGGTACGTAAATCAGCTTGCATTCCCGCTCCACCACCACTATCTGAGCCTGCGATCGTCATCGCAACTGGTACACTTGGCGTTGTCACAGCTAGCACCTCTAATCACATTGGGGCATGAAAATTATAAAGCCCTCGGAGCATTTTGGATTTTAGATTTTGGATTTTGGATTGGTAATTGGTAGAGACAAGCGCAGTGCTACGTTTGTACAGGTAATTGGTAGGTTAAGTTCCTTTTGCCTTGCCCCTTTTCCCTTTTTGTGTTCTCCCATTACCCATTACCCAAGTCATTCTGCTTCATTTTGAAAATTGTTGGTAAATTCCACCAAGGAACATGAGGATATTCGTGATGTTCTTCATGATATCCAAAGTGATAACAGGTAATGAATGACCAGAAAATTGGCAGCGGATTAGATGTGGCACGATGAACGTTTGTATAACCGAATTCTGGTTCTCTGTGGGGTAAAAAAGTACCAAAATAAAACAATTGAAATGAACTCAGAATTGAGGGAATCACCCAAAATAGAGTTAAGTTTATCTCAGGAGTATGGAAAAAATATTTAATACTATGGAAGACAAGCACTAATCCTATAATTTGCTTCCAACTCCAATAGCCTTTGAAAAAATGGAAATACCACGCAAAAAAGTTTTTATGCTGACTATCATGAAAGTCAGGATCGAGGTTGCTAGCTGGATTATGATGGTGTAGCCAATGCTTTTTCAATAACGTGTCATAGGGAAATAGGGCATAAACAAATACTGCTAATTTCCCAATAAAATTATTAATTTTAATGTTTGCCGGAAAAACTACTCCATGCATAGCATCATGAGCAGTAATAAATAATCCTGTATACAAAAACATCTGCCAAAGGATAGCTGACAAAATCAAAACAGTTTGTATTTTAGAAACATTGATTGAGAGTAAAAAGCACAAGCTAGTTGCCCATGTACCAATCACGAGAAAAGCAATCAAAATCCCCTTAGCGGAATCTATCGAGGAATCTTTACTGTTGAAATTCTGTATGATTTTATGCGGCTTGGCTGGCAAAGATGCTGGTGTAGATGTAACCATGACAGTGGTAAAAACTCAATCGAATGGACGAAGTAAGAAAAATTTAGCAGTTTTAAGTATTGTAAAGCAATTTAATAATATTTGTTAAGAAAAATGTTAGAAAGCGGTTGAATCTAGGCAGTGATGAGCTTGTTTGTGATAGAATATAAGTAATTAAGAGATTAAAAAAAGTTATTTAATTTTGTTTATAACTGTACTTAAGAAATAAAAGCTCTCTGGACTAGGTGAATAACTAGTTTACTATTTTGTAAGAATTAGAGCTTTCAAGTATTGGGATAAATTGTGGGAGATTTAGTTCTAATCTGCCATCAAATGAGAAATGTTGATTATTACAGTTATCATGGTAGCTAGTTATTGTTACGCCGCTATATGTCTGTAGATACAAACTGTATCCAGTTCCTACGGATGATTTACTTAAAATAAGTGTTTGTTTTAGTATGTGAGTCTGCAAACGTAAAATACGTAGCTTTTTTACTAAACTTGCAGCAAGGAGATAGAATCTCCAGATCTCGTTTCCAGGCTGAGCCTGGAAACGAAAAATGCTTTAAGCTGTAGTAATCCCTACTGGACAAGCAACACTCGTTCCACCTAGTCCACAGTATCCACCAGGATTTTTGGCAAGGTACTGTTGATGATAGCCTTCGGCGTAGTAGAATTCTGGAGCGTCGATGATCTCAGTAGTGATGTTTGGGTATCCTGCTTTGCTCAGAGCTTGCTGATAAGCGTCTCGTGATGCTTCAGCCTGTTGTTTCTGGCTTTGAGAATACACATAAATTCCTGATCGGTACTGAGTGCCAACATCGTTACCCTGGCGCATACCTTGGGTAGGATTGTGGTTTTCCCAGAAAACTTTCAGCAGTGCTTCATAACTAATCACTTTCGGGTCAAACACAACGCGCACGACTTCGTTGTGTCCTGTCATACCCGAACATACTTCTTTGTAGGTAGGATTGGGCGTACTCCCAGCAGCATAACCCACTGCCGTAGTAAACACTCCATCGAGTTGCCAAAATTTACGTTCTGCTCCCCAAAAACACCCCATGCCAAACATCGCCATTTCTAACCCATCTGGATATGGGGGTTTGAGGGGATTACCATTGACATAGTGTTTGTCTGGTACGGGCATAGGTTCTGAGCGTCCAGGTAATGCCTCAGAGGGAGTGGGTATAGCTAGTTTTTTGCCAAATCCGAATAGCATTGATTTTGACTCTATTTTCTGAAAATCTTTACCTTACTTAATATTGTAGAGTTTTTTGCAATTAAAAAAGGGTTTTTCCTATTGGGTTAAAGTTCGGGTATCCAGAAAATTATAATTTTCAACATGACTTAAGAATCAATCCGCACCATGCTTTATTTGTGCAGTTAGCCAATTCATGGTTTAATCTGTATCAGTAGTAAAACAAAGAAAGATGTATCAATGAAAAAGTTGTTAGTGGCAACTGTTGGGACATTTTTATTTACAAGTACTGCCCAGGCAGCTACATTTGTGGATAGTAGAGATGCACTTGAAGCTAATGATTTAGTAGATTGGTCTGTTCTTGGTCCAACTTTTACTCCTGTTGCAAACCCATTTGTAACAACCTCATCGTCTGGGCTTGATGTGAGTGCAAGTATTCCCTCTGGCTCTTTTTTGAGAATTGACCAAACACCTGCTTTTCCAGGTGCTTTTGACGTGGGTGATGCCCTTCTTTTTACCCAGCTTGGGAACCCAGGTCCATTGACTGTTACATTTAACACTCCTGTGTTTGGGGCAGGTACACAAATTCAATCAGACCCAGTAAACCTACCTAATTACACTGCAACAATTGAAGCGTTCGATAGCTTTAATAATAGTCTGGGCAGCTTTGAGCTTACAAGTATTAGCAAAAGAGAAGCTGGCAGCGGTGTAGTCTTTGTTGGTGTATCTGATAGTAACCCCAACATCAAAAAATTGGTGTTGAATACCCAAGAAGAAGGAGTTAATGTACCTTTCGCTCTAAATGAAGTCAGCCTTAAAACGAGTGCAGCCGTTCCTGAACCTTCATCGATGTTGGGATTATTAGTGCTGGGGATAGGAGGTACAGTTTTTAAGATCACAAGTAAACAAAAGGCATAAAGCCCGAAGGCGACTGTAGCCTGTGTGTATAAGTTATCCGCTTCGTCAGACACCCTGATCTTTTACAAGCTTAGGGTGTTTGTGTGTAAGTCAAGAAATTGTTAACTTATATTGCTATATTGCGAAATTAAATTTACCGTTATAAAATCAGCATTAATTTATCTTGAATCAGAGACTTTTGATTATATCTAACACTCATCCACCATAATAAACACTGTATGACTGATAACAAATACTCCTTCCACAAGGGTCGATTATCCGAGTACAATCAATACATATACAGTCAATTATTAGAAGGATTAGCCACAATTTCAAATTTTGAAGATAGTAACTCAAAGTTTCCAGAAGCTGAAGGTAAGATCGACCAAGAAGTAGAAGACGTATTTAACTTATTGTTAGAACGTGTTATTATCCAATCCAAGGTTACTTCAATTCAAAGGTTGTCACGCCAACAAGAATCAAATGTATGGAATAATATCGCTCCTACATTTTTGATGCAGTTATCTTTAATTGGTTATATATTTTGCTTTTTTGCAGCTATATTAGCAAAGTTAATAAGTCCTGTAATAACACCAGCAGCAACATATTTTATGCTCAGCATCTGCTTTTTAGCATTCTTCGCGTTACTGTGGGAAATTAGGTGGATCAGGCAATTTAAAAGTTCTGAAAAAGAAGTGCAAGAAGATTTTGAAAAGGATAGAGATAAAGCTGTAACATCTGATTGGGAAATAATAAATGAAATAATAGAAATAGCAAATTATAAGAAAAAAGTTTTACAATATGTTGAAAATAAAGTTGGGGCAACAATTGAAAAACAGCAAGATTGCTTAAAAGGATTGGATAAATTATTGAAGCTGGGAGCAATTTTTATTGTTGCAGTAGGCATAATTATATTTAATCCTGGTTATTTTCAAATTTTAGCGAATAATATAGTTGCAGGTAATATATCGGCAGTGTCAGCTACTTTAGCTGTATTATTAGTAGTTGGCTCAGGTATTGTAATAATATATGGATTTATTTTTGAGTCAAGAAATCAAGTAAAAATTAACAGTTACAAAATGTGTTTGTATATGTTGAAACAGGCACAATTGGTAGTAGATAGAAATGGGTAGTAGCCAAGGGTTATTCTAGTTCCCAGGCTGAGCCTGGGAACGAAAAAAAATCCGATACCCATTAGGCGTAGGGGCGGGTTTATTAAAAGGCTTCGATTATAACCGAAACTTCGGTAAACCCGCCCTTACAGGTATATTCGTGCAAGATGTCTATTGATTACCAACAGAGATTTTAGAAAAACCCGCCCCTACTAATTATTTGGCGACACCGGAATGATCGGGGATATCTCCCACAGGTTCAAATCTACCACCCAAGTATTTAGCTAAAAACTCCTCGGCTTTGGCGTAGAAGTGCAGTCGATTTTCTGGACGAGCAAAGCCGTGTCCTTCGTCGGTGTAGAGAAGATATTCCACTGGCTTATTTGACTGTCGCATTGCCCCAACAATTTGATCGCTTTCGGCTTGCTTGACTCGTGGATCGTTAGCACCTTGAGCGATTAGCAAGGGTTTTTCGATTTTGTCAGCAAAAAATAGAGGCGATCGCGCCTTGAGAAAATCCTGTTCGGTTTCCAAATTGCCGATCCGATGTGATTCCATTGCCCTGAGTGGTTTCCAATAAGGAGGTATACTCTCCATCATGGTGATCAAGTTACTTGGACCAACGATATCTACACCAGCAGCAAACACATCAGGGGTGAAAGTCAATCCTACTAAAGTAGCATATCCACCATACGAACCACCCATGATCGCCACTTTCTGCGGATCAGATATGCCTTGTTCCACCAGCCAGTTAACAGCATCTATTAGATCGTCGTGCATTTTCGCCCCCCACTCGCGGTTTCCAGCATTGACAAACGCCTTGCCGTAACCAGTCGAACCACGAAAATTAACTTGCAAGACAGCATAACCTCGGTTTGCTAGCCATTGCACTTCGGGATCGTATCCCCAAGTATCCCGCGCCCAAGGACCACCGTGTACAAGCAATACCGTTGGTAAGTTCTTCGCGGGTTGTCCTACTGGTGTTGTGAGGTAGCCGTGAATAGTTAGCCCGTCTCTGGCTGTGAAAGAAATCGGTTGCATCGATGCAAGCGATAAATCTTCGAGTTTGGGTTGGTTACTGAAAAGCAACGTGCTGGTTTTGGATTCTCGGTCGTAGGCGTAGTAGTAAACTGGTCCATTATCAGTAACGTAGACAACTAGCCAAGTTTTATCAGCTAGATCTCGGCTGCTGATACCGAATTCTCCCTCACGCACGTTGGCGATCGCCTCAAAATCTGCGGCAATACTAGAATCGAGTATCTCCCATTCTTCTTTATCCTTGTAAAAAGAAACCGCCTGGATAATTAGTGAGATTGGGTGAACTATGATGCTATCGATATCATATTCAGGATCGGATGCTACGACAGTTTCCTGACGAGTCGCCAAATCAAGCGCTAAAAGACGCTGAGCATTGGCATCATGAGTGCCTATTATATATAGTGTTTGACCATCCTGGGAGAAGGTGACTGGATAGCCTTCGTCATCTGGTCCCCAATGGCGCAGGTTTTCCCAATCCGAGTCTGGAGATTGTCTGTATAAAAGATCGGAACCACCATCGGGGGTAGTGGCGATCGCCGCCCTTACTTGAAACTGAGCGTCAACTGACCAACCAACTATATTACCAGGATTTTCCGTGTCAAATTCCACCGCCCCATTCTTGAGATTGATGCGGTAAACATCGTGCTTACTCAGATCTTGTATATTTAGCCCCACTAGCATTTCATTGGGGAAATTGTGGTCAAGTGCGATCGGCTGAGCCTGAATGCCTTGAAATGGGGTAAGATCGCGGACAATCTTTGAGCCAATGTTGACTGAGTAGAGATGCCAGTTTTCATCTCCATCCGAGTCTTGCAAGTAAATTAGCTGTTCGCCGTCATACGTCCAAAAATATATCCTCACGCCGCGCTTTTTATCTTCTGTCAACTGGCGTTCGTCTTGCTGTCCGACAGTACGCAACCACACTTGTAAGATATTCTTATCATCCGGTGCAATATACGCCATATACTTGCCATCCGGTGAAAGTCGCGGGCTGCTGCGTTCTGGGTTGCCAAACAGAACATCACGCGGGATTAAGGGTGGTAACTCGGTTTTCGGTTGACTAGCAGTTGCAGTTGTCATTATTGCTTCCTGGTGATTGCTTCTTTATTGATTGTCACCCAGGAGATACAAAGGCAGTCAGTACGGAAAAGCGATCGCTTTTTGGTATTGAACACTTGCACTACATCACCAATTCGAGCTAAGCAGTAGTAAGCTAAAAATAGAGCCTGCTACTCATGTGATTGCCCCCTAATACATCTTCATAGGTTTAAACCGCTTTGGGAGGTAACAATTATGTTTCGATTACGTCAAATTCTTCAGAACTCATTTATTCGCTTTGAAGGCTTCGTGTATCGACTTTTTGGTTTCTTCCGTCAGATTTTTAGTTTCCTCTACCAGCGCTTTGTTGTCTTCCTTCAATTGTTAGGGTTTACCAACTCTGGATATTTTCTGGAGTCAGAGGAGGTGAAGGACATAAAACCAGTTCAAACCAAACAATTGACTGAAGCAGAGCCGGACAAAGCACAATCAACCCCTACAGATACTCGTCGTCGTCCTGATGCCAAGATGGAATACTACCTCAACATGGCTCGACCAAAAAAGGCTTCGAGATAGTATTTTCTAGTTTTAAAAGCTAACAGCTGATACTTACCTATAAGTCAATTTGAGTGTTATGGTAGAAAATCGTCAACGGCAGATCCGAAGGTAGCTATGCCAGATGCTCGGTTTGATCAATACTACCGTTACGCAGACTTAACACGCATTTTGCATGAATATGCAGAAGAATTTCCTCAGCTTGTACATATAGAAAGCATCGGCAAAAGCTACGAAGAGCGTGACATTTGGCTGCTCACAGTAACCAGCTTTGCTACTGGTACGGATCGGGAAAAGCCTGCTCTCTGGGTGGATGGTAACATACACGCTACCGAAATAGCCCCATCAAGTGCTTGCCTGTATCTGCTGCAAACATTAGTCACAGGCTACGGCACCCACCCAGATATTACTCATTGTCTTGATACTCGCACCTTCTATATTTGCCCTCGTGTTAACCCTGATGGTGCAGAGTTAGCATTGAGTGACAAGCCGAAATTTATTCGTTCTAGCACCCGTCCCTATCCCTATGATGAGGAAGTAGGTGATGGGTTAGTGATGGAAGATGTGGATGGAGACGGACGCATCTTACAAATGCGTATAAGCGATCCTAACGGTGCTTGGAAACTTTGCCCAGAGGAACCACGCCTGCTGATACCGCGTGAACCGACAGAAACAGGGGGGCAGTATTACCGCCTTTTACCGGAAGGACACATAGAAAATTACGACGGAGTGCAGATCAATATTCAGCCGCCCAAAGAAGGACTGGACTTAAACCGCAATTTCCCTAGTGGGTGGCGACAAGAAAACGAGCAACTAGGGGCGGGTGATTATCCTACATCTGAACCGGAAGTGCGATCGCTTGTTTCTTTTATCACCACTCATCCTAATATTACAGGTGCGATCGCTTTCCACACATTCAGCGGTGTTATATTACGTCCCTACAGCGACAAAAGCGATGACGAATTCCCAGTCAACGACTTGCGTACATACCAACGCATTGGTGAAAAAGGAACCGAACTAACTGAATATCCCGCTGTCTCCGTCTTTGATGAGTTTCGCTACCACCCCAAAGAATTTGTTACTGGTGCTTTTGATGATTGGGCTTACGAACACCAGGGGATATTTGGTTGGACAGTAGAAATTTGGAGTCCACAGCGGATGGCTGGAATTACCGAGTACAAATATATTGACTGGTATCGAGAGCATCCCCCAGAAGATGACTTAAAGATGCTACGTTGGAGTGATGAAAAGTTGGCAGGTAAGGGATATGTTGACTGGTATCCATTTGAGCATCCCCAACTTGGTAAAGTAGAACTAGGCGGATGGAATGGGATGTATGCTTGGTCAAATCCCCCACCACAGTTTCTAGAAAAAGAAATTGCTCGTTTTCCTAACTGGGTAATATGGCATTTGTTAATTTCTCCCCGCTTGGAGATATATGAAGCCAGTGTAAGTAAGTTGGGTAATGACACCTATCGAATACGCCTAGTTGTACATAATACAGGTTGGCTACCCACCTACGTCACCGAAAAAGCCCTAGAGAAAAAGCTGACGCGAGGCTGTATCTGTGAAATTGAATTACCTGCTGGTGCAACATTAGAAATAGGTAAATTGCGTGAAGAATTAGGACAATTAGAAGGACGCGCTTACAAACCTTCTGCACCTTTTAGAAAACAAGCCGATCCTACCAAAGATAGGGCAAAAGTGGAATGGGTAGTACGTGCTACTCAAGGTGGGGTAGTTAAGTTAATGGTAAAGTGCGATCGCGCTGGCGTTGTACGGAAAGAGGTGACGTTAGAGTGATGTTATATCAGTGAGCGTTTCTAACGCTCCCTACTGTTTAAATAAATTTACTACTTTCATTCAGGTCAAAAGGGAATTAATGAATAAACAGATAATAGAAACAGAAGCACATAATTTATTTGAATTTTTGAAAAATATTGTAGTTGAACAACAAAGTAGAGAAAAAATTATAACTCAGAACACACGGCGAGTTAATAGGAGTTATAGAATAAGCTCAGTTGGATCTGTTGTTTGCCTAATTTTATTTGTATTTTTTTTTACTTATTATCAGACAATAAAGACAATTTTGCTGAAAGCATTGAAGGTGTTTTGATTGTATTATTCATATTTTTTTTATTGGGAGCTTTTGGAATATTTATATTAATACCAGTAATAGTTGGAATTGATGTTTTGTACAAAGATTCTAAAGAGTCAACACATAATCTTCTCAATAGAATAGGAAGAGATAACATATTTATTCAGGGTTCTGCTAAAAAGATTAGCAAATTTATTGGGATAAATATTTCAACTTTGGAGTTTGTTAAAACGGATTTAAAACTTGAAACAGATATAATACAAAGTAAAGAAAAAATTCTTGACAGCCTTGTTCCCCTACTAGCTGTTGTCGTCGTAGTAGTAATTGTATTCATTTTAGGTATAAATATTCAAGATATTAAATCACCCGTAACATCAGCAGGAATTGCAGCAGGTACACCACCACTAATATTTCAATTTTTTTATAAAAGACGGCTGCAAAATGAAATTATAAACTTAAAGATGTGTATAACTATCTTAGAGCAAGCTCAAGCACTAGCCAATAATACCGAATCGAAGTAAACTATTAAGATATGTTGAGTAAAACATCATGACTAAAAAACCAAACCTATTATCAAGACTACGCAACATCAGTATTGAAGGTTCTGAAGATTTTGCCGCTAACCATGACTTGTATACAAGCGGAGAAAAGCAAATACCGAGTATTCAATCGCAAACAACTTGTCATGACACTAATCAGCAATTGGATAAACGTGACTCGAAAACCTAACTCGCTAAAAATATCCTTAATTAGAACTTCTGTAAAAGCACACAATTCCTTTGTATTACCTCCTTTGCCTCCTTTGCGTCTTTGCGGTTCGTTTCGATTGGTAAAATCATAACTGTAGCTAGCAATCAAAAATAGGTACTATGGATCTAACCGCACAAAAATGTACTGCTTGTCATAAAGATGCACCACGAGTAACTGAGGAAGAAATCGCACAACTCAAGCCTCAAATTCCAGATTGGAACATGACAGAAGTAGAGGGAGTACCCCATCTAGAGCGTACTTACAAGTTTCCAGATTTCAAAACCGCACTAGAATTTACCAACCGTGTAGGTGAAATAGCAGAAGAAGAAGGACATCACCCAGCATTATTAACCGAGTGGGGTAAGGTGAAGGTAAGCTGGTGGACTCATGCTATTTGTGGATTACATCGGAATGATTTTATTATGGCAGCGAAAACAGATCAAATTGCTGCTCAATTTCCCCAAAAGAAGTAATATCTTTTTCTCGTTTCCTGGCTGAGCTTGGGAACGAGATTAATCTAAAATATATAGCTCCAAAATCCCATTAATGAGCGCCAGCACCACTTGTTGCTTTGACTTTTTTGAAGAACACAATAGCAATACCACTTAGCAACAAAGCCCAGCCAATAAAGTAGAAGCAATCGTTAAAAGCCATTACGTAAGCTTCTCGACGGACGGTATTGCTAAGAGCTGCGATCGCCTGATTTTGTGCAGTAGCCAAATCCGATCCTCGATTGGCAAAAAACTGAGTTAGCTCATTAATTCGCTGCTGTGTTTGGGGGCTATACAACGAAATCGCTTCCCCTAAACGATTTGAGTGAAATTGCTCTCGTTGCGTTAACAATGTTGCCATTGCTGCAATTCCAATCGATCCACCCAAGTTACGCATCATATTAAACAAACCACTAGCCGAACCAGCCTGTTCTTTTTCAATATCAGCAGTAGCAATAGAAGAAAGAGGAACGAAAATCAGCGGTTGTCCACAAGCTCTAACAAGTTGCGACCAACGCAATTGATCGATACCTGTATAATGAGTCATATCTGAGTTCATAAAGCAGCTAACTGCAAACAAGCTTACGCCTACGGCAATTAGCAAGCGAATATCAAACCGTTGCATCAATTTTGGCACGAGAGGAACAATAAGTAACTGTGGCAATCCCAACCACGCGATTACTTCACCTATTTGCAGCGAATTGTATCCCTGAATTTGGGCTAAGTAGAGAGGCAAAATATACACCGAACCATATAACCCCAACCCCAGCGTTACATTTACAATACTGGCTAAGCCAAAATTGCGCCGTTTGAGCAAGCGCAGATTAATAAACGGTTGCTTACGAGTTAATTCAATCCAAAAGAAGATAGTAATAAAAATTGCTGCAATTATTGATAACCGCACAATCAATTGTGAACCAAACCAATCTTTGCGGCTACCTTCTTCTAAAACTACTTGTAGCGATCCCAAACCAATCGCCATTGAAATAATCCCAAACCAATCCCCGTTTTTCAGTAAATGTAGTTGCAACGGTTGACGATTAAGCCCATACCAAACCGCACTCATCAATAACAACCCTGGAATCACATTCAGATAAAAGATGTAATGCCAGCTGAAGTTCTCTGTTAACCATCCTCCTATAGTTGGACCAATTGCCGGAGCAAATACCGCCGTAAGCGCAAACATTGCCATTCCAATTGGTTGTTTTGCTGGAGGTAGCAATGTGAGAATAATTGTGAATGCCATCGGGATTAAAACGCCACCTGTGAATCCTTGCAAAGCACGGAACACAATCATTGAAGGCAGATTCCATGCCCAAGCACAGCATACAGAAAAGAAAGTAAACAGACCAGCATTAACTACCAAATACCAGCGGATAGAAAACACCCGTGACAGCCATCCACTCAGGGGAATCACCACAATTTCAGCTACTAGATAAGACGTGGAGATCCAAGATCCTTCCTCCAAAGTTGCTCCTAATGCCGCTTGAATCTCTTTGAGGGAAGCATTAGTAATCTGAATATCCAAAACTGCCATGAACGCACCCAAAATTGCGCCCAAAACAGCAATCCAGCTTTTGAGCGGAACTTGATTAGAAGAAGGTTCGGGAGAAGATTTTGCTGATAATTGATGTTTTTGTCGCCTAATATCTGAATTATTCATTAGCCTAATTCCATTATTATTAAGGCAATCTAAATTTTTAATTCGTAATTATGAGGAAAAAGGGGAAAGGGAAAAGGTTAAAGGATGAAGGGTGAAGGGTAAAGGTTAAAGGGTAAAGAGGTATTGCGGAAAAGGGTAAGATGCAGTTCGAGCTACCCTTACCTGCTACCCCTACCCTTCTTACTTCATCCTTCCCACTTCACACTTCACCCTTCATTCCTTCTCACTTCATCCTTTTTCTAGCCCCTGCTCACTTAAGCGCCCCTCTTTCTACCTTTGGCAGTATGCCGATGCTTTGATAAATTGGGCGAACCATTTGCTTTAAAGCAGGTAACTGTTTGATAAAAAAGATAGAACCTAAAATACAAGCTATCCCATCAATCATTAATGTATTGGGAGCGCCAATCCGATCTGCTAATGCACCTCCCAATAAATTCCCAAAGGGAATTACACCTAAAAATGACATTGAGAAAAAACTCATTAATCGTCCGCGCTTGTCGTCTTCAACAATTGTTTGTAAAACAGTGTTGCTAGCGGCAACTTGCAAAATTGTTCCCAAGCCGACGAACAACATTGTGAACAACGAAATTGGTAAGAATCGGGAAAAAGAAAAAGCAATCAGCCCGATGCCTAAAATTGCAGGAGCTAGAGCAATTAATCGACCCAATCCCACTACGGTTTTTCGCGTAGCAAGATATATTCCGCCTGCTAATGCTCCAACTCCTGAACCAGCCATTAAGAAGCCTAGAGTTTCTGCACCACCTTTAATAATTTCTTCAGCAAAAATGGGTACTAAAATGGTATATTGCATTCCCATTAAACTGACTAAAGCTGATAGCAACAAGATTGCCCGAATCGGTGGAAATCCAAAGGCATATACAAATCCCTCTTTGATTTCTTGCAAGGGATTGGCGTGAGTTCCTATAGTTTTCTTTAGCTTGATTTTCATAGCTAATAAAGCTATAATTACAGCAATATAGCTGAAACCATCAATTAAAAAACAGTAAGCGGCTCCCACTCTGGCAAGTAGTAAACCTCCGATCGCAGGACCAATTAACCGCGCTCCATTGAACATCGTTGAGTTAACAGCGATCGCATTGGCTAAATCTTCTTTGCCCTCCACCAATTCCGGTACAAATGCTTGACGCGCTGGTGCATCAAAGGCGTTAATAAATCCTTGAAACAAGCTTAAGGCAATAATGTGCCACACTTGAATTACCCCAGATAACGCCAACGCTGCCAAGGCTAACGATTGAATCATCGCCAATATTTGCGTACCAATTAAGGTACGATGGCGGGAGAAGCGATCGACAAATACCCCACCAAAGGGAGACAAAAAGAAGCTAGGAATTTGACTAGTAAATCCCACAACTCCTAACATTAAAGGTGATTTAGTTAAGTCATAAACCAACCAAATCGTGGCAATTTGAGTCATCCATGTCCCAATTAGGGAAATGCCTTGTCCAGCAAAAAACAGACGGTAGTTTCTTGACCTGAAGGCTGGTATTATAGACTTCTTTCGGGTTGCTTGTGTGTTCATATATTAAGATTGGTAATTGGTAATCGGTCAGCCACTACCCGCTACCCATTACCTAGTTGCCGAATATCTGTTGTAGTCATTCAATTTTGAATTTTCGATTTAGGATTTTTAATGTACCTGACGGATGAATTCAAGATATTGAAACAAAATTTTTTATCGTTGCCCTCGTGCCTTGTTGCTAAGTTAAGCTAATCGTCAAATAAAATTGCAGATGCAAAGCGCGTTATCAAGAGCGCGCTTTTTGCTACATTGCTGCAACGCCAGATACACATTAACTTAATTAATAAAAAGTCTTTTGAACTGGAATCTTGCACCCCTCGAGCGGGCATATTAGTTCCCAGGCTCAGCTGCGCGAAGACTGAGCCTCTGCTGCAAGATATCAATTGAACCAAACAAACATAAACAAGATATAAAGGTAGATAGATGCAAAGCGGTTTCCCTTAGAGTAAGAAACCGCTTGCACACTACTTAACCTCTACAGTTACTTCTGCCGACATCCCTGGTACAATCCGCGATTCGTATCCTTTAATACTTTGAGAATCGAGGACGATCTTAACTGGGACGCGCTGTACAATCTTGGTGAAGTTGCCAGTTGCATTATCTGGAGGTAGCAGGGCAAACTGAGCGCCCGATGCTGGCGAAATACTATTAACACGACCTGTAAAAGTATGATGTGGGAAGGAATCAAGCTTGACTTCTACAGATTCGCCAGGTCGCATCTTTTCGAGTTGAGTTTCTTTGAAGTTGGCGACTACCCAGTATTCATTATCTACGATCGCCATCAACGGTTGTCCTGGTTGCACCCGTTGCCCTTCTTCTACGGTTTTGCGACCAACTCGTCCGCTGTTGGGGGCAGTAATGGTGGTGTAGGATAGCTGCAACTGAGCATCTTTCAAGTTAGCTTGGGCTTGAGCGATTTGAGCCTGAGCTGCGGCATATTGACTGCGGTTGACTTGGGTTTGCACACCGCCAGCCTTAGCCAGTTGCAACCCTCCTTGGGAAGCAGCTAACTGTGCCTGCGCTCTAACTACACCTTCCCTCGCCTGTGCCAGTTTAGCTTCAGCTTGGGCTACTCCTTGCTGCGCTGAATTTCTTTGAGCTAAAGCAACTTGGTAAGCAGCTCTTGCCGTATCTAGCTGCTGACGCGCGATCGCGCCTTGCTGATACAATGTGTTGTAACGGTTAAAATCTGCCTGTGTTCTTTGCAGATTTGCTTGTGCTTCCGCCACAGCCGCCTGCGCTGCTGGAATTCCAGCTTGTGCTTCCTTGACTGCTGCTTGGGCGGTAGAAATTGCCGCGATCGCACTAGAAACATTTCCCTGCGCTTGGGCTGTATTCGCAGCAGCATTCCCTGATGCTAGATTAATACTAGACTGCGCCGCCTGTGCCTGCTGACGAGCTGCGTTTATTGCCGCTTCTGACTGCTGCACCTTATTATAATAGTCACGCGGATCGAGCTTCACCAGCAACTGTCCTTTCTGCACCTGTTGGTTATCGTCTACCAGCACGTCGGCTACAGTACCATTAATCCGGCTACTGATTTGGTGAATATGACCTGCTACTGTAGCATCATCCGTTGACTGATGAGTCGAAGCAAATTGCCACCAGCGATAACCAAAAGTACCAGCAGCGATCGCACCCACGCCCAAACCTGCTAAAATCAAACCCATTGGTCGGCGCTTTTGCCCACCTTTGACTGGCGCCTGGCTTGGTTTTTCTGTTTCCTTCCTGTCAGGTTCCAAAGGAACAGTTTTCTGATCGGGTGTCACAACAAGGGTTTCTTGTCGGTAAACCTTATCGTGAGTATCAGCATCAGTAATTAATT
This sequence comes from uncultured Chroococcidiopsis sp., assembly GCA_964248365.1. GTDB lineage: Bacteria > Cyanobacteriota > Cyanobacteriia > Cyanobacteriales > Chroococcidiopsidaceae > Chroococcidiopsis. The sequence goes on from CAXTYC010000010.1 coordinate 25,897, forward strand.
GCTTCTCAATTACTGCCGGATCAGTAATTAATTCCTTTTCAATAACTACTGCTCCACGTCCATTTAAAGATGTATTGCTTCCTTCCATAATTCGACTTTCTCTTAAAAGAGAGTTTTGGTAGATGACTGAAATTGAGAAATTATCTATAAAAAGGCGACTTATTTAGGATTTACGCAGTGGTTGGTAATTGGTAATTGGTAATTGATAATTGCCCCTTGTTTACCCCTACCTGCGTCAGCTATCTTATTAAGAAGTCTTTTATTCCGCATCCGTAGTATTACATATTATTAAAACATTCATGATTGCAGCACCTGCCTAAAGAGTTAGTTTATGGGTAGATTCTAGGAAAGATTAGCGATCGCTTGGTCGAGCAGTCTTGAGAATAGTTGGCGCTCTTGGGGGGAAAAACCTTGCATAGTTCGATCTTTGAATTCAGCGGCAAGTGGGGGTAACACGTCTTGTAGTTCCGAACCAGCATCTGTGAGCCAGATCCGCCAGATGCGGCGATCGCGCGAGTCTCGCTCTCGGCGAATTAGTCCGCGTTCCTCCATGCGATCGAGTACACCCGTTAAGGTTCCTCCTACCTGTTGCAGCTTTTCGCCAATACTACAGGTGGCTAAGCCATCTTCTTCCCACAAACAGCACAACACAACCCAGTGAAAGGGAGTCAAACCAAAAGGCTCCAGTAGCTCTTGAAACTTACGACCTCCAAGTTGACTTAGCAGCTTAATTCGGTAGCCTATACTGTATGGTGCTAGAACTTCGCGCCACGCCGAGACAACTTTTTGATCCACAGAGGTAGTAGTCATTTAGTTATTTATTTCGTATGCGTAATATCATTATAGCTATATTTATTTAAATTTGGCAACAGGGAAAACTTTAGACAGATTGTATAAAAGTTCCCTTGTTTAGGACAACTACTAGCACTAGTATACTAAGTGTCACCTAAATGTAAGTATCATATTCTATGCATACTACCCATAAATTACTACTTGCTGTATTGGGTACAGCAAGTATCAGCTTTGCAACAGCAGGCTCAGCTAGAGCGGAGACTTTGACTTTTGACGAGCTAGGATCTCCTACACCAGCCGATGGTCTGACTGTCAAAGGAGTGACATTTGATTATAAGATTGATGGTGTTGATTCGACTGATGCGATTTACAACCAATCTTTCCCGCCTCAGCTTCCACCAAACTTATTTGTGAATCTTCAAGCTCCGGTTTTAGAAGGCAATGCAAAAGGTGTCCTATCACTTGACTTCGCGCAACCAATTTCACAACTTCAGTTTGCTGTTGGGGTAGAATCCACCGCTCCTGTCACTTCTGCTTTAACTGTAGAGCTTTTCGATTCAGGCTCGAAGTCCTTGGGAAGTACGCCAGTGAATACGACCCCCCAGGCTATATTATCTGAAGGTTCGTTCACCTATAGCGGAGTGCCAGTACAAAAGGCAGTTCTGGATTTTGATGCAACTAAATTTGGTATTGATCCAACTAGAGATCCGCGATTTTCTATTGACAACCTTTCCTACACCGCAGTACCAGAACCCTCCTCACTCCTTGGTTTGTTTGCTATAGGTGCTAGTGGTGGAGTTTTACGCTTAATACGTAAGCAGCGGTAAATAGTTATAGTTGCTTCAAACCTTTATGGCACTTGAGTCCCAAGTGCCAAACTATTCATTACTCACTGCCCTTATGTTGGTCAGAAGCTTTACACTTGGTAATTTTTTCTAAACTGAGAAATAGTAAAGCTATTACCACATCATCCTTATGCCGCTTCGACCGGATCAACGTACTAAATTAGATGATTCAGACGACAAGCAATTTTATGCCTATCCGCGATTTGTGACTCATGTGGATGAAGGCTTCATTCAACAGCTTACAGATTTATATCGCCAGCGCCTTAAGCCACACACTCGGATTTTTGACATGATGAGTAGCTGGGTGTCTCATCTTCCAGAGGAAATGGAATTTAGCCATGTGGAAGGACACGGACTCAACGCTGAGGAACTAGCGCGTAATTCGCGGCTAGACCATTATTTTGTGCAGGATATCAACGCAAATCCTAAACTACCACTGCCAGATCAAGATTTTGATGCCGTCCTCAATACTGTTTCTGTGCAGTATTTGCAATACCCAGAAGCTGTATTTACCGAGATTCACCGCATTCTCAAGCCTGGGGGAGTGGCAATTATCAGCTTTTCTAACCGAATGTTTTATCAAAAGGCTATTCAGGCGTGGCGGGATGGTTCGGAAGCCAGTCGAGTCGAATTAGTTAAACAGTACTTCAAATCAGTCCCAGGATTCACCGAGCCAGAGGTAATTGCTCGTCAGTCGAATGCTCCTAACTTCCTGCAATGGTTGGGTGCTGCTGGTGGAGATCCATTTTACGCTGTGATAGCCTACCGAACCCGTTGAATCCCTGATTTGGGACAACAAGCCAAAGAGGGTAATAAGTATATAAGTCTAGCATCAGGAGGCGGTAATGATTTTGAGTAAAAGGCGTAGGATTTTAGCTGCGTTGATGCTTTGTGTGCTAGTGTTGTTCACAACAGCCTGTAGTGCAACAGCACAGGCTCCCAAACGTTTTGACTCTGCACAACAGCAAAGCAGTCAGCAAAGAAGTGGTCAAGCGGTTGCTAAGAGTGCAACACAGGGTAGCGAATTTAACAAATTCTTCCCCGCAGCTACTGATGGGTTCCAACGAGTTTATACCCAGGAGAAAAAAGGCTTTGCTGAGGCTAAGTTGAAACAAGGTGGTAAGGATGTAGCGATGCTGTCTATTTCTGATACAACTAGTAATCCCATAGCAGCAGCGAAATTCAAGACTAGTACCAAAAAAATAAATGGTTATCCCGCTGTTGAGATTGGTAATACTCAAACTGCCATTCTAGTAGGCGATCGCTACCAAGTTAAAGTATTATCCCGCGCTCCGGCTTTTACAGCAAGCGATCGCGCAGCTTGGTTACAAAGATTTGATCTCAACGGATTAGCTCAATTGAAATAAAGCCAACAAGGGGCGTGGAAACAATTACGAATTGGAATTATTAGGGGGCTATGTGAGCAAACCGATTTTTGAATTGGTGGATGAACTACCAACAAATAATTTAACTGTTTCAATGCTGCGATCGCTCGATTTTGTTGCTCCTGGCGAGTGGCAAAATTTGGTAGGTTTTGAAAACACTATTCGTACAGTTACAGGTGAAACTGACGAAAGCCTGATCGGGCAAATTGGTGAACGGGCAATATATTTGTACAACGATCGCTCTCAAGGATACCAAACAGCGATGTGGCTTTATCAAACAGTTGATAGAACAGATAAAGCCCTTGGTGCAGCAGCATTAGCTAACAAAGTAGGCGAAAGAATTCCCCTACTAGGTTTTTTAAACAGAGTTACTCCCAAAGCCGACAAAGCTCAAACGATTGACTTATGTCTGAAATTAGTTGTCGAGTTAGTGGCTTTCTGTCAGATTAACGGTATTCCAGGCGACAGTATTGGCGATTTTGTCGCGTCACTGGCTGACTATAGCGGCGAATCACTCATGCGGATGGTTGCTTTAGTTTGTGTGGATGGTTTAATACCTTTTGGTGCTGATTTTCTTGAGAAGGCACAATCAACTCTCAATCAAACAACTCCACGAGAATTAGAGCAAAATACAACCTTCCAAAACATCAGCTATGCTATTCCAGGTAACAATTCAGTCGGGAAGTTAAACTTTATTGGTGAAAGCTTCGATAGCGTTAAAAGCTGGATGAGTGATTTAGTTATTTCTCGTGATTTAACACCACAAAAAGTTGTCAATAATCTACAACAATTTGTGCAATTTGCTGATGATAAATTAGATTACCTTGCTGCTTTCTTGGATGTATCAACTAACTACTACGAACATACAGGAACGCAAACATTGGCTCGTAGGTTAATTGAACGAGCAGTAGCTGAGATTTAGAGTATGCTACCCATGCCCACCTCAATCTTTCCAACCGAGCCTGTATGCCACCCATGCCCACCTTAATCTTTCCAACTCAGATTTAAAATAGCAATGCCCACCTTAATCTTTCCAACCCAGATTTAGAATAGCAATGCCCACCTTAATCTTGCCAACCAAAATTTAGAATAATATGGTGGGCAATGCCCACCCTACTCCATCCATCTCTAAGTAATATATATGACAGACACATTTAACTGTGATGACATTGAAGAAATTCAGATCAACTCGCTAGCTGATTTAGATCGACTTATATCAGAAAAATTTGATTTACCTGTGCAACAATATTCAACAGATATCAGGTCAGCTTTAGAACTGGTTGCATGGAATTTAGAAAACTCTGATGGTCCTCATTTTGAAATATTTAGAACTGAGGATCATGCTCTTCCTGGTTTACCTTTTGTAGCGAGTTTTGAACCAGATGTATGGGGCTATGGTGAAACCGCACCTTTAGCTATTTGTCAGGCTGCGCTTTTTCGGCTTAAAAGAATTAAAGTAAATCTCTTGTTAACCGAAAACAAAAAGTAGGGTGAGCAATGCCCACCCATTATGAATATAAATTTAGGCACATTCCCTTAAATCATGTATAGCATAAGCCTTCAGTTCACCAATGAAGGTATCTATTTTGTGCCTATCTACATTTTGCATAACTACGATGTGTGACCATTCCCCCTCAGTTGCTAATTGCCACTTCTTAATCATTTGTACGGGAGGCTTTTGTAGTACTACAGTATTTGAGAATTTGTTGAGCATACAGGGGTAATTTATATCCCTAAGCTGCTCAAAAAGATACTGAGCATTCTTGAGACATAAATCAACTTCCCTGGCTAATCCTGAGTGTCCTCTCTTTTGAAGAGCATACCACAAGAAAAGTGAAGTATGACCATTCCTAGAGCCTAAAATTGTTGTGTCTTTTGAACCAATGTACTCAATATTTTTCTCAACTTTCTGGAGGTAATCTTTTCTGGTTAATACAACACCACAAGGAATAGGAGAACCAACAAATTTATGACCAGAAATTGAGATGCTACCTATTGGTTTAGTAAAGTTAACTTGAGGCGCATCTGCTAAAAATGGCAACATCATTCCTGATAAAGCGCCATCACAATGAATGTAGTATTCTTGGATGTTGTTTCTCTTCAAAATATCCAGTACTACATCTAAGTCATCGATAGCCCCCTTCATTGTAGTACCAATATTTAAATTAATGATGGCGGGGCGATCGCAATGTTGCTGAAGCATCCTTTCAAAATGGTCATATTCCATTTCGCCATTTATTTGGGAATTGATTACAACTTGCTCAATTCTAAATAGTCTTGCTGCTTTAGCAATGGAATAATGAGAGTCTTTGGATGAGTAGAGGATACCATCTGGATAAAGTTCTTTAGCCAGAGAAATTCCATACAAATTACCCTCTGTACCACCAGAGGTAACATACCCCCAGTAATCATCTGCATTAATCTGATATAACTGGGCAAAGAATGATAATACTTGCTGCTCAAACTCAAAAGAATTAATCCCATAATTTGATTTGACAAATGGATCGCCCAAATTAAATATAGTAAAATTCATAAATTTAAAAAGTGGCTCATATTCATAGGATAAATTGATAGGATATCCTGCCTGAAAGTAGGAATTTTTTTCTAATTCAGCAAAAAGGGCTGTCAATTTATTTTCAGTTTTAATATCTAAATTTGCAGGCATACGTTAACTTTACATACTGGAACGTTTTAATATTTACTCATAATTACGGAAATAGAAAGCGCAATTTTACTGAAAAAGTAATCTATGTAAATTTAGCAATCGAAATAAAAAAATATAAAAATAAATTAAAGATATAGGTATAAGTTTAGGTATAGGTTCGGAAAAATACTGAGATGAAGCTTTAGGGCTTTATTAAGCTCGTCACAATTGTTCAGTAAAAACCCTGATGTCAAATTGGGATAGCACGGTCATGCTAAATCTGACAGTTTTTCAGATTAGCTGAGCTAGTAGTAAGTAGGGTAAGCATCGCCCACTTTATACGGTAAAAGATTAGCTGCCCTGCTACGCAAAAGCATTAGCTCTTCAAAGCCTTAGCTATCACTTTCAGTTAAGTACTTATTAACTCATCAAAAATTGGAATATGACTTTTTCAAGAAAACTCAATCCTTATGGTCTGCGCCAAGAGTGCCTTTCTTATCCTGAAATCCTAGCTCAGTCAATAGGTAACATTGCACCTACTATGATCGCATCTGTGAACGTAGCGCTAGTATTTGGCACTGCGGGCAATGGGACTTGGTTGGCTTTTTTAATTGCAACGGTTGGAGTAGTTTTAGTCAGTCTTTGCATTAAACCCTTTGCGCGTCTGTCTGCCTCTGCTGGTGCGCTGTATGCTTACATTGGCAGGAGTCTAGGAGCAACAGCAGGTGTAATCTCAGGTTGGGCTTTGGTTCTAGCTTATGCCTTCACAGCTATGGCTATGTTAGGCTCTTGCTCACTTTACACAAATATCGTACTGAGTGTATTTAGCTTGCACGCTTCTCCCATCATACTTTTTGCTATATGTGCGAGTTTGACTTGGTATTACGCTTATACTGACATCCAGCTATCGGCAGTATTGATGCTGCTTTTGGAGTTTTCTTCTGTTATTTTAATTGTAATTTTGGCGCTGATTGTGTTGTTTGGGCATGGCTTGACAATAGATACAGCCCAGCTTTCACTTGACTCAGTTTCGGCAGATGGTATCCGACTGGGAATGGTGTTAGCTGTCTTCGGCTATGTTGGTTTTGAAAGTTCAACGACTTTGGGTATTGAAGCTAAAAATCCGCTCAAAGCCATTCCCAATTCTATGATTTGGAGTTCTGTTTTATGCGGTCTTTTCTATATACTCATTGCATATACTCAGGTGCTAGCGTTTAGAGGCTATGCAACGCCACTTAACAAAGTTGATAGTCCACTTAGTGTCATAGCTTCTATGGTAGGAGTGGAATGGTTAGGAGTAGCTATATCTGTAGCGATTGTGATGAGTGGTTTCAGTTGTATTCTTGCTAGTCTGAATGCGGCGGCGCGGGTTTGCTTTTCGCTTGGGCGACATGGTATTTTGCATTCGTCACTTGGTCAGGCACACTTGGAAAATGAAACACCTCATATTGCCATTAGCATCTTAAGTATGCTGATTTTCCTTGTTCCTGCCTCAATGTCAATGTTTGGTATTTCAGACTTGGATATTTTCGGTTACTTAGCAACTATTGCTACCTACGGATTTTTGCTTGTATATCTTCTCATTGCAGTTGCTGCGCCTATTTATCTTTCGCGTAAAAGAAGGCTGAGTTTAGGGAATTTGGCAATCTCTGGTGTAGCAGTTATTTTTATGCTAATTCCAATTATTGGTAGCCTGTATCCAGTTCCAGCTTTTCCCTACAATGTCTTTCCTTACTTATTCTTAATGTACCTAGCTGTAGGTGCTGGATTTTTGTGGCTACTGGGTCAACGTTCTCCCCAAACTATTGATTCTATGCAGCGGGATTTAGAAGCAGAGGAAAGGAAATTTAGCACAACAGACTAGATTAACAGGCTACTGTAGCCTGTATGCATTACTTCTCGTAACCCAGCTTACGCCAGGTTACGAGAATTTAGAGGTTCTACCTCCACAAATGGAAGATGTGAAAACCATCTCTACTAATAGCAATACTTATCGTTACTGTTAGCTGTAGAATGTTCTTGCCCAGTCCGCATAGCTCCTAAAATAGTAGAAATATAGACGCAGCGTTGGATACTACTATTTTTAATATTTAGCGTTATTTGTCCTAATTCTGATACCCCCCCTTGTGGTTGTCCTTTGTAGTCAAATTGAACTCTCCAAGGACCAGTTGCCGGACAATTTGCAAAAGGTTGATTTAGAGTAGTTTCACATTGATTTAATTTATTCTTATCTTTAACAACTTCGATATCTTGGTCAAGATTATTCCAATTGATATCAGTAGGAATAAAAGAGTTAGGGTGGGCAGGGTGGATAGCCCACTGAACAATTCCATCTTTTTCTTTAAAGCTAGCTTGCCAAGTAATTTTATCTCGTTTGGCGTTGCTTTGAGCTTCACGCATGGCACGATAAACTTGATCTTGGGCAACATTAAGGCGACGAGTATTAACAAACGAAATCCAACTTGGAGTTGCGATCGCTGCTAAAATACCCACAATCATAATCACAACCATCGTTTCGATTAGGGTAAATCCTAAATTTAATTTCTTGTATTTATTACTCATTTATTTTATAATTAGTATTATATATTGTCTGAAAACGAGAGTAGTACTTGTTTCCAAGCTTAGTTTGAGAACGGGATATTAATTCCTTAAAGTTCCTTTGCTTTTTACCTGCACATTTGCACTAGGAAAATACTCAGAAATGTTTTCACTGTAGCTTACCTCTTGATTCATTCGAGCCGTAGCATTTCCTCTTAAATAAAGAGAGGCAAAATTTTGTGCTGAATCTACGCAGGCATAGAAGCTATAGGTTTTTAATGTTTCTGTAATATTGTTTGCCGGAACTTGTTGTGCATTAGAGGAAATATTATTGCAATTTTCTGGTGCAGGAATTTTATCTCCCGTACTTTGGTCAATATAATCAACCAACGTTTCAAAAGGAGTTTTTCTTAAATCGTAAGGATTTGAAGCATCCTTTTTCCATGCATTCATTTTATCTTTGAGCGTACCCGATCCTGTTAGGTCAAATAGCTGAAAACCAGGAGTGGGACTTATGAGATAATTGCTGGAATTCTTAGGATCTCTAATTCCATCTTTAAGTTCAATCCTACCAATTCGGGCAGCATTAGACCATTGGGAGTTCTTATCTTTTATCAAGTAATAACTTACTAAAGAATATCCCAAATAATCTTTTTCATCACATTCATTAGTATCTGGAGTTTTGACTAAGCAACCTACTTTAGTAGAAGTGCCATTATCTAAAACAACTTGACTGTCTTTAGGAAAAAAAGTGCGCTTCCAAAATACGAGGACGGGAACTTTATCTGTAGCTGACGGTTCAGGTAGTTGATTTTTGATAGCAGCAATTCCATCTGCATCATAAATATATACAGCTTCTTGTAAATCATCAGCAATATAGTCAATTGCCGATTGAATTTCCAGTTCAGTCGTTGCCTTGGCTTGTTCCCGACGCTCAGAATTTAGAATGTTAGTCATAAAGGCAAGTAAAGTTCCCAAAACGATGAATGAAATCACCACTGATACTAAAAGTTCAATCAGGGTAAAGCCTCCACTTTTTTGAGCCAGCTTAAAAAGTTTTAGCTGCTTGTTTAAAAGTAATTTAAGTGGATTCATCATGTGTGCCTCTCACCTTGCAAAACAGATAATAGGTAGTCTAATTACTGTGTATCTTGCGCATCTTGTGCATCTTGACAACCAAGGCGATCGCACATATCTCTAAAAGTAGTATTTGTAACAATTTCAGTCGTCATTTCCACAAGTGGTGTTTTGCGATTCCCAAGTCCTCCAGAAAATGTTTGCTGCGTTCTCTTTGTTTCTGAGTCGCTTTTGAGTATAGGAGTATTATCACTAAAAGCATCAGCTCGATAAACCCTGATTCCCAATAGATATCCTCTATCAGCATCGGTTGAAACAGGAGAAACGCTGCGATTATCATCGGTTGAAATGGGAGTAAAGCTGCGAAAAGCTTGAACTACCAGATCTTTAGCGCTCTTAGTGCTACAACCATTGCTATCAAGATCAATGCAGTACAAACTTGAGGTAATGGTATTCGAGCAGTAGGAATTGCCTGCTTTATTCGTGGAGCAAGGTAAACCCCCAGCAGGTGAGGGAGCAGCTACTCCAGCAAATAAAATCCTTTGGGGAATAAAATTATTGTTGTTATCTACCTCATTAAGTGTAATAGTGTGTTTTGGTGGTTCGATGATTCCAGATTCAACGCCATCAATGTAGGTTCTAGCAGCTTCGCTTGCTAGTTCTACCCGTCTAGCTTGCACCCTGTTACTAACTGCGAGGACAATTACAGGAGCAATTACTGTCATGAGGATGGAAATTATAGCTATAGCTACCAAGGATTCAATAATAGTAAATCCAGATTGGCAAGTTAGATCCCCCCTAACCCCCCTTAAAAAGGGGGGAATAAAGCCGCCCCGAATGGGGGGAATAAAGCTCCTCTTTTCAACCCCTGTTGGAGGAATCAGCTGTGTGTTTTTCATAGTTTAATTGCCGACTACATTAGTATTATTTCCAGAATTATTTGCTGGATAGTTAGGAGCATCATTCCGACAACTAGCAGGGCGCTGTTGTTTGTCAGGAACTGCATATTGAGTATAAGTTGCTGTTGATCTTCCTACGCGATCGCTTGCCGTTGCAGCACACAGCAAAGTTTGCACCCAAGGATCATCTCTACCGACTTCTCTGAAGAACTCGTTAGGAGAACTCTTAGAGGGTGTCGTGAACTTTTGGGCAAAAAGATCTGTCGGTTGAGACAATAAGGCAACATCAAAAATCCAGTGTCTATTAGGTGCGGTGAAATATGGCACTATTCCAGCTGGTGTACCGTTGTTAGTCCTGTAATTGTTTATAGGATAGTTAAACAGGCTGAGGTTTTCACCTAGAGTAGCTGTAGCCGTTGCCTTTTGCCGAAGGATAGTTGAAAACGGTGCAGTAGCATAGACACTCCGCTTCATCTGAATAAAACTACCTGCAATGTTAAGTGCCTTGTCTTGCCAGTTTTCTAGGAAACGCACAAAGTTAGGCAACCCTGCTGATTCTTCCTGCGGACGACTGGGACTGTTACCAGAAACAAATGTAGCGTTAACAGTTGTATCCTCCCCTGCGGTTTGTAGCCAGTTCGCCCCATAACGCCGTTCATCTCCTCGATCTAAATTGTTACTAGGAGAACCATCTGGACTATGAATTTGCAAAACAGGCTCTAACAGCGGCTGACCAGATGAATTGCCAATAAATAGCGGTTTATCTGCGCTGTATGATTCACCCTGCCTTGGGTTAGCGGGGTTATTAGTTGTCTTGAACCATAGCGCGTTAGGTACTTGTCGAGGTAAAGCACCACCGTATGGAAACTCCTGCACTATTCCTCGATCATTGATTCCGAGAGGGATTGGCAATGCACCGCCACCACCAGTACTACCGCTTCCAGCACCACCACCAGTACTACCGCTTCCAGCACCACCACCAGTACTACCGCTTCCAGCACCACTACCACCAGTACCAGCACCCCCGCCAGCACCGCTGCCAGCACCACCAGCACCAGCACCACCAGCACCAGCGTCTGTACCAGCACTACCAGCACCACTGTCAGGCTGGGTGCTATTCTGGCTAATAAATTGGTTGATATTCAGGTTATTATTCGGATTGCTTGGTGAGTTGCCGCCAGCACCGCTACTACCACCGTTAGTACTACCACTACCAGCACCACCAGCGCCGCCGCCTGATCCATTACCAGCACCGCCGCCGCTAGCACCGCCGCCGCTAGCACCGCCACCACCTGAGCTGCTGCCACCACCTGAGCTGGTTAGCCGGAAAGCAACCCGACGAGGATAGCGTCGATCGTCTGGTTGTAAGGCAGGTCGTGCAGTAGTCCCTGCCCCAAGTTGGTCAAATTTAGCTCCGCCTGCGATATTTTTTATTAAATCTATTGCTTTCACATTTCGTTCGTCGTCCTCCAGTTTGCCGTCAACTGGCTTGCCGCCAAACCCGTCATAGCCAACCACCCAATCAGCATCTGTACAGCTTTCCACAGGAATTTTTCGGCAGATTTCCATCACGTACTCAGGAAAATTCGTGCGTCGCTGCACGGGTGTCACGCCATTAGTTAAGTAGGAACTTACATAACTATCGTTAGTTTTCTGATTAGGATATGGATTACCATTACTGTTTGTATCCGACCAAGCAGCACTAGTAACAAAGCTGTTGTCCCAAAAGCCCATGCCCTTACGCTTTTGAGTGGTATCGCTTGGAGAATTTTTAGTAGGAGAGATGTATGCATTATTGTTTAGGTCGTAGTCTCCTTGATTGCGGAAACCATCTTTAAACGTGCCAGACAGTACGGTAACAGCATCAGAAATAATGGTAGCTGGTCGCCAGGTGTCACCTTCACTATTAGGGCATCCTGGTTTGCCTGGACGACAGGCAAAGTTAGGATTTAGATCTGCATTACGAGTGTAAAAATTGCTCCAATCAGGAAACTGCAATTTTTCTAAAAACTCTTCAAGTATATTGCGTGATGGTGTCTGATGTAGGTTAAAGTTGCCTTTAATATATACAGGCAAATTAGTGACTAGAGTTAAACCTTTTTCTTCTTCACGGTAAGTATTTTCTATTGTTCGTGACAAGTTGCTGCCATTAATTAATCGAATGCCATTAGGACGACGAGTAGAGTCGAGTATAAAATCAGTTGGGCTAAGGAGTTTTGTTTCAGTAGGTGGTGCGCTTTCTCCATTCAAGGTAGTAGTAGTAGTAGTGGTATTGCTCTCCTGACTCAATTCAAATGAATCATCCAGCAACGCATCATCCCGACTGGCATAAATAATCCCACTGTTCGGCAACACATACTCATTATTATTTGTACCAATCAACTCTTTCCTGGTGATTCCCCTCGTTTTATCAGTATCTAAATTGATTTGTGTCACCCTAACTTCTAAGGGTTGACGCTGTTCTAGTTTTAAGTTGTAATCCGTCTTTGAATCTTGATTCTGTGACGTTCCCGAAATAACTCCTCCAGTGGTGTCATCTTCATCTTGATGCAGTGCCTTAACTTCTCTAGCATCCAGAAAAGATGCTTCCCTAATTGCCCCATGAGGAATCACTGGGTTAGTCTGGGGTGTAATAGTGTTGTCTAATATTTTTAGACTGCAAATCGCTGTATCAATTGCTGAATTTTCAGATAAACTTAGTGGCTTATTAGGGTCTATAAGCGTTCCATTAGAGCTTAATTTTATCAGGGCTTTTTGTAGCGGTTCATTGACAAGCCGCCCGTTAGGAAACAACATTCTCGCTTGTGCTTTTAGCTCTGGCAAATAAGTAGCGATCGCGCTAAATCTAGCATTATTATTTGTATAAGGAGCAGAATAAACAACTCCATTATTCGATCTACCCTTACCAGTCCGTGCAGTCAGAGGTCTAACTGTTATATCTCCACTAACATCCGGTAACTCATCCCGATTTCTAGCCGTCAAACTATCAGTAGGATCGTAATAGCTACTAATACAAGCAGTGGGAGTGCGACTAATATAATTAGTGTCTGTATATGAAGTATCCCTGTAATCATATACTGCCGTAGCCCTCATCCTCAGATCGGGTTTATCTTTTGGTGGCTTGATGTCATCACCACCTGTCATTGGCATTAAGTCAGACCAAACTAGATCCTTAGCAGTATATTCATTTACAAGTTCGCCTGCTAATCTAAGGTCTTTAGGAGCTTTTTTAGGAAGTTTTTCGCCTGAATCTAGTTTATCCTTATTAGGAATATCGGGAAGGAAAGAGTCATTTTGCAACTGGGGAATTGTTGATGACTTATTTCCTTTATGCTGATAAATTCCTGCACCTGTAATAATACGTAATCCCCCACTTTCAGCCACAGAAGTAGCAGGATTTTTGGCGGCTTCTTCTTCCCAAAAGCCATCCCTATCAGACATATTTAAGTCACCAAGCTGCTGCACCTGAGTACTACGGTAGCGAGGCTGGTTATCGGGATCAGTCCAATTAGTTCCAGCAATAAACTGCTGATCTTTGGGAGATGTAATATAATTTTTTCCGTCTTTCCAATAAGCAGGAAGATTGTTTCCTACTACAATGCGATCGCCTAAATACTTTTGTTTACCATCTTGATTCAGCTTGTCTGGGGAAGTTGCTTCTAACTGGCGTGTTTTCAGTTGAAGTTTTGTATAATCTAATGTCGGTTCTCTCCATTCTTGGGGCGGTTCAATTATATTAAATCCAGGGAAAACATTATTTTCATTGTAAAAGCCTGTTGCATTACCATCCTGTGGTACTTCAGCATAAGGAACACGACGAGTACGATTTTTCAAATAAAGCTCAAGTTCCTCAGAAAGAACATTATATGTGTTTAAACTGGGGTTTTCTTTGAGGCGATCGCTAAATCTATTTTTTACCTCTTGCGGGTATCTATTTATAGCTAAAACAGTACTATTTCGTGGTGGATTTATTTCCGAACAATAATTACTTTCCTCTCTACAATAGGAAAGTGCTTCCCGTTTCATTAAGGCAATGCGTTGGTTATAAGCATCATCATTATAAGCTACCAGCGCACCACCTCCACTCTCTATAGATTTATTAATACTACCAATTCGAGCATTATTCCTATCAGGTTCGTCCCCAAATAAATCAACATCTACAGTGTTTTGATCCGCTGTATCGGCTGCATTTCCATTTGCTACATTTCCACCTACTGTAACATTAGCATTTTCTGCTTGATAAAAGCAGGAATTTTTCCCACTAACTTGATATAAACGTATTTCGGCGTTGTTACGTCCTCCTACTAATAAGTTACCATTTGTATGTACTCTCCCATTTAAGCGAAAATCCGTTGTTGGTGTTAATTCAAGATCGCCATCAAAGAAAGCTGCATAATTAATCAGCGGAATTCTACTTTGATCTTGCTGATACTCCAGAGCATAAAAGCTTTGATTGCCTGGAAATTTTTCAAATTCACCGCCCAAACCAGTATTATCAGTAATTGGTACAGTAGCGGTGTAAACAAAAAAGCTCTTTTTGAGTTCGTCGCCTGACTTCTGCCAACCAGAATCACCTAATGAATTGGTATTATTATTTAGTAAATTTGCACATCGGCTACCACCCACTTGAGTAGCAAGTGGTGTACTTCTTACTTCTAATGGATTTGTAGTAGTGCTAGGATTGCGAAAGTAGATACCGTAGAGAATATAACTATCAAACTTACCATTGTTATCTGTATCAACAGGAAATCTCCAGGCAGTGGTTAATGTTTCATCATTATCTATATTTGTATTGTTAGTTTCGATGATATTATCTTTATTAATATCGAAAGCAAGTTTGAGACGAGTTTCATCGCCAAAAGTATATTTAGGATTGGTTTTAATAGCGTTATAAAGCGTCAGTTCCGATGGAGTTTCTTTAGGTAATCTAGGGTCTTGGAGCAACTCCTCGATTTTGACTCTAGCACGAGCGGTCGCCGGAGTAGCAGCCTTAATCGCAGCTTGACTAGCTCTGACATTACTAGCGTTTCTTGTGCGATCAAAAGACCGCAGCATCATCGCCGTAGTGAGCAACACTACCACCAACAACACTATCATCGCTGTTGGCAACACAAACCCCGATCTGGAAAAATGTTGTTGTCTTCGGGATTTTCTATTAATGACAAGCAGGCTACGCCTCAACCACTTGATTAGCCGCTTAAGCAAGGTGCTGAATAACTTACCAATATTTTTGTAAAGATTTCTTCGGTTCTTGATTCGCTTGCGCTTTGACATATATATTCACGGGCAAATATTCCCCCTTGTTAAAGGAGGGTTCGGTATTTACAAAAAAGCAGGTTGGCACAGTAATTTTATCGTGCTTCTCATTGCTTTGACTTAGACGATCGCGCGATCGCCCTTTTGGTCAGCAACTACATTGATATTATTTTATACATATAACTTTTTGTTGCATGGAGTAGAAATTTCAAGCCCCCAAGCCAAGCCACAAGAGCTAAATTTAACCTCTTGTCCGATGAGCGTCTCGCTTGCTGGGGGTTATCTTCTAGCTCCCGTCTCATACTAGGAGCGATCGCAAATAATCTTAATTAAATAATCCCAATTAGAAAGCCAGGAGTTTAAACCCCTGGCTGCGTAGCTAAAGTCCTTTATAGAGAATTAGAAAACGAATTGTATAGACGCGAGAGATTGCGTTTCAACTGAGCATTTTTAATTATTTTTTGGTATAATATATATACTCAATCAAGTATGTTCACTGACAATCAGTATCCTTTGCTGTACGCATCGCTCCAAGTAAGGTAGATACAAAGACACAGCGTTTAACACTACTGCTGTTACGAGTTTGAAAAGTGATTTTCCCCATCTGTCCATTAACCCAGCCATTGAACTGAAATTGTATCCCGTAAGCTCCACTTGGCTGATTTGTGGTGGAAAGGTTAGTACTGGTGTCAATGGCAATTTTAGCTGTATCTTCCCCAGCTAAATTATTCCAGATCCAGCTACTAGCAAGAGCAACAGTAGGACAGTTATTAGTAGCAACGCTAGGAAGATGAGTAGACCATTGGACTTTAGTGCCATCATCACGAAAGCTAGCTTCCCAGCATAATTTTTGACTTCTGGCTTGCAATTGAGCATCTCGCATCACTCTCAAGGCTTGATCTTGAGCTGTATTTAATCTCTGTTTATCCATTAAAGCAAGCCAACTGGGAGCAGCGATCGCAGCTAGGATACCAACCATCACCGTAACAATTAATGTCTCTATCAGAGTAAATCCGGCAACTTGCTGCCTTGAGATCAGTTGTTTTTTCATCTCCTTTCTTCAGCCTTACACAAAGGGTTTTAGGGTGCAAATATCTGGTATCATGACTACGACTATTGGGGTGTTTGAGGTTGTTTACCAACAACTCCTCGACCAAGGACTTGTGTTTGTAGAGTAGGAAAGAACCTATTATCATAATTGCCTTGTCTATCACCAGGATTGCCCCTTAAGTAAACAAGAACATCCTGATTGAGTCCACTTTGTTGGTTAGTAATATCTCTGACACAGGCATAAAAACTACTTACACTAGCAAAATTTCCAGGAGTATTACTAAGAGGTGATGCGATATATTGAGGAGTGCTACTAGGATCGCAAGAAACTTGAGAATTGCTTACACCAGCATCTACAAAGTCCACTAGCGTCATAGAATTGGAAGAATCAGGTAGACTAGTTTGTAAATCATTTGTCCATGTTCCATTTACTTGTCTACGTGGCCAAGTGCGGTAACTTGTCCCATTGCTATTTGGGTTGACATAACCAGATGTCGGGGTTAAGTTGCCGTTACTGACTGTGAATTGATCTAGTTCATAGCGAGTAATACGTGCCTGTCCTCGCCACTGAGGAGCATCACTTGACTGGTTTCTTCTGAGGAAATAAACTACTAAGGTAGGAGTTCTACCAGCCAACAGGAAAGGTCCACAGAGGGCGGGAGTTTGATTTGCAACGATTTGGCACTCAGGCGGTAAAGGGTCTAACTTCCAAAAAGCTAGGATCGGAAC
The DNA here is from genome assembly GCA_964248365.1 of uncultured Chroococcidiopsis sp. Taxonomy (GTDB): domain Bacteria; phylum Cyanobacteriota; class Cyanobacteriia; order Cyanobacteriales; family Chroococcidiopsidaceae; genus Chroococcidiopsis. The sequence continues at coordinate 43,112 of CAXTYC010000010.1, forward strand.
GCTGTTAGGGGGAATTGTAATGTGGTTGACTATACCAGGACAATATTCATTTGCAGCTGTAGCAGGATCGTCTGCGCGTCCTTGGATACAACTACCATCATAGACATACGTTGCTTCTCGCATATCTTGGCTAATGTAGTCTAAAGCCATCTGCATCTCGCTTTGCGTTGTATTACGGACAGACTCTTGCTGGTCTGTTTGTAGTAGACTTGTAATTAGAGCTAATATAAGTGAGATAGCAATGCTACCAATTGCCATAGCTAATAGAAGCTCTATTAAAGTAAACCCAGCTAACTTACGCTTTGGGGACAAAACCCAAAGTTGATTTAATAGAGATTGCAGATGTTTTCTAGCCATTGAAATTTAGCCAATTTTTAATAAGCTTTTGAACTAATGCCAGGTTTATTCCGCGCAAGTAGCGCCAGGAGTGAGGAATTTAGTGTATTTGCACAAAGAAAAACGTTGATCGCTCCTAACTATGGGTATGTATAAAACAGCTAGGGGACGTTGAAGACTTTCACCAGAAGTAAACCCTAGCTTAGTCGGTTGGGTGAGAGTGGGACGTGCGCCATTAGCAAAGGAGCGACTGCTGTAAACCCTAACCCCCATTATGAAAGCAGCGGGGGTAGTGATAGTGCTACTAACTGCTTGTTCCTGTCCTCGAAATGTTTGCACGACAAATTCAGGGGGTGTATTTGAATCTCTATCGAGATCGACGGAGAAACTTTGTGTAGGAGAAGTTCTTGCTGCCGTTGGGTTGTTAAGATTATTAGTATTAAGATTAGAAATAGCGTCAGGTGCAGGTGTGTTTTGAATTGGATTTGATCCACTGCTAGGAGGTAAGTTAGCAGTTTGATAGTCTCCTCGCTCAACTAGCAACTTAATGCGATCCATCTCACCTCTAGCTATCCCATTCGCTTGCTCAACTCTCTGATTCTGTATGCGGGTTGCCGCAGATAGTATGATTGGTGGAGCGATCGCTGCACCGACAAGCGTAATTATTAGAATTGCTACCAAAGTTTCTAGCAGGGTAAATCCCTGGTTTGATGAGCTTTGCCTTAAATGATATGACTTACGCACTATTAACAGCATTTGAGATATTTCACCTTTTAGAGATCCCCCCAACTCCCCTTTACAAGGGGGGCAAAGGGGGGATTGCCCCCTTCCTAGCTGAGTTACTCTTGTTAGCATTTCGGTTTCCTGGGTTAAGAACAGCTTGCACTTGTATCAATGCGAGTTGAACTTCCTACTGTTTTGGCACAGCGTAGGTTTCTAATATATGGGTCGTCTACTGGCAACTCGCGGTAGTATTCATTGCGGGTGGTATTACCACTCACAAAACGCCTTGCTACAGGACCAGCTGGTGCCATTTGTAGAGCCACGTCATAACCCCAGAGGCGATTGGGCGGATTATAGTATTCGTAACTTGTGATAGTAGATGATGGTGTATTTCCTGGTTCCCAAGCGTCTTGGTCAAACGGTGCAGCTGCGGATGTACTGAAGTTAAGCTGGACTAAAGCACCAGTAATACGCAATGGCACATTAGTCCAGATTTCAAGAAATCGAGGGAAGTTGTGTAAACCCCCATTGAACTGATTAGCCCTCGAAGGTACAGTACCACTGATAATAATTGTGTTAACCGTGGTTTGTACGGCGGTATTGAGGGGCTTCTTATTATTTGAGTTGTAGAAAGGATGGTAAGAAGCATCAAGCTCACTATAAGGTGTTCCAGAATTAATTACAGGACTACCATTCGCGTTTACTTGAATTGGTGACTGTAAATCGGAAGGATTTTCTCTCAACCAACCACCACTAGGGAGGGTAATGGGACGATTTTGATTGAGATAGGAAGTTTGTCCAGTACTACTGCTACAACCATATTGTGCAAATGTGCCTGATGGGACTGTTGTAGAATTACTAAATGGTCCAGCAGTCGTAAAACTGTCTTCTATGCTCCCGTCACAGAAGTTGTTGGAAAGAATGCTAACTGCATCAGCAATAATCTCTGAGGGACGCCAGCGATCGCCACCTGGTTTAGCAAATCGAGTGTCAGGTGTGCTTCGCGTGTAGAAATTGCTGTAAGTGGTGGTATTAAGAGTTTCAGTAAATTCCTCTAAATTATTAGCGCTGCCATCTGTGCTGTGGAAGTTAAAATTTCCTTGAATATAAACAGGATTGTCAGAAATTAAAGATAAGCCGCGAGAATTATTTGGATCGTTGAGAGGCAAACCAGAACGGGTTAAATCCGCTCCATCTTTTAAACGAAAACCATAAGGACGGCGATCTGGATCTGCGTAGAAATCGACGGGCTTAGTAGAAATGCCATTGGTTGAATTAATGGGTGGATCTTGAGGGGTATTGGCATTCATGAAACAACTGGCGGTTGTTGTTATTTCTGTGGTTGTATCGCAGCTTGCCCAAGTTGTAGCAGCAGGTCTAGCAATGCCGTCTTCGCGCACTGCATCTTCTCGGAAGGCGTAGACGATACTTTTTTGGGGCAACCAGTTATCGGTAACGCTATTTACAGTTAGGGTATTCTGCCTGAGCAAGTCTAAGTCAATATCCAAGACTCGCACATTCATCATTTCCCGACCGTTGAATAAAGCTGCATCTTTGAAAGGAACTTGGTAGACACTCTCAGTTCCGCTGGCATTTCTATATTTGATTAGACTATTTTGATTATTATTGGGTGCAGCAGTACCAGGGCTACTCACTACAGTTGTAGGTAGCTTCCAAGGATTAGTGCCACCTATAGTTCTTGGTCTGAGTCTAATACTTTCTAGTGCAGTAGCGTCTGAAGTGAGATTATAAGTAGCGCCAGTATTACCATCAATCGGCTTGTAGAAATTTGTACCTGGAGTTGGGGCGTTGACAAGCGCGTCTTTGATGTAATTATCGCCTGTTCTAGCTGTCTGATATTCATCGTGTTTTGTGGCAGGGAAGATGTAATACAAAGCTGGATACTTCACATCGTTTATTGTGTATGAGGCACCTGCTTTAATAGGACATAATCTTGCCAACTGGCTAACTACTGCTGGATTAGCTGAATTAAATTTGTTAGCTGTACACGTATAGTTGCTAACACCAGTGTTAATGTTGTAGCCGTAAATATTGCGCTCTAGTTCTATTTGTTCCTTCAAATAAACAGTGCGAGCCAACCGCTGCCAGTCTGAAGAAAGCGCTGTAATTACCATTTCAGGTGTATTGTAAAGAGAAGGAGATAAATTACTAATTGCAGTATTCAAATTCGTTGACGTATTTGTCCATAGAACTCCCGCGTTTCTGCTGTAGTCGAAGTCTTGAAGCAGCTTGATGTTATTAGCCAACATTCCCAAGCTGCAAGCCGCTGTATGCAAGTAAGATTGATCTGCGATGCTGAGGTTAGCGTATCCAGAAGCATTGAGGTTTCTGATGGCTCGGCGCAGATTTGAAAAGTCCCCGTACTGCGTCAATTGAGGATAGGGATGGATTACCGATCCTGCCGCTGCAACTGCTTTAGAGCTTGAGTTATCTTGCTGCGCTGGGAATGCGCCAAAAGGATCGCCTGCAAAATTGGCTAGGTTGTTTAAAGCCCTTAACATAGCAGGATTGGGAAAAGATGTAGCATCGGGTACATCATATTCCCAGCCATTCGTTCCCCTGCCACTGAAGAAATCATTAGACAGTTTTAGGTCGTTGCCGCTTGAATCTTTAAAAGTTATTTCTTCAAATGTGGCACTGCGCTTAAGCGTGTCAGCTGTTCCCGGATGCACTGTAGTAGCTAGACAAGCGATGGGGAAATCTTGAACATTTCCGGCTGCATCTTTATTAGCTTGGTGATAAATTGCTGTTGCTTGAACTGCTGCTAGATTATCTCTTAAAGCACGTCGTTGCCGCGCTTGGTGAGTGATTGTACTAATCGTTGGTAAACCCAAAGGACTACCTAACTCTAAGCGCTGACCTACGATCGTTCGGAGTCCTTCCAAACGCGCCCGCCGCTCCCAATAACCATCCAATCCTAAATTTTCTTGACCTCCACCCATCGGATCTTTGCTAGTCAACTCAGGTTTCCCACTGGGGATAGAATCGCCAACTTTTGTTCCTGCTGGTATTTGTAATGAAGGATTTGAACCGTAGGATGGCTTAGGACCATATCGGTCATCTGCGCGATAAGTATCATCAAGGTAAGGCTTAGGCTCTTGTTGATTATAAACTCGCCTATTTGTAACAAATGGTTGATTTTGCCAGTTAGAATCCCTTAATGCACTCCAGTTAGTAACGTTAGTAGTTGCGTGAGATATTTCTTGAGTAAAAAGATCGATTGGATCGAGAGCAATATCTGCTGGCAATACACTGGAAGTGCTTGCAACAGAATCATTGTTCTGAGTAAAATTAATAGCGTTACCTGAAGAAACTACATTATTGTTTTGATCAACAGAATGAATTCTGTTTGTATCAGTGGTCATTGTATTGTCTATTACAGAACCACTAAGAACTTGCCCTTGAAATTGAATTTGGTTTTGACTGTCTCTGATTTCAGAAACTGTAATTTCAGATGCAGTACGGCTAAAACTACAAGACTTTGGAGCGCTGAGCAAATAAGAGGTAAAGTTGCCAAGTCCTCCTATAAAAATGCTACCTTCTGTGTGCATAGCTCCGTTCCAGTTGAAGGGAGGAGGATTATTTAGTGATACGTCATAGCGGAACCAAGCACCCCACTTATTTCCTCGGTCAAGTTGTCTGTCTTGTTGGAGTTCTAAAGTAGAATAAGGTTTACTACTTGCAGTGGTTGTATTAGTTGGAATTACAACAGCATTGATTTGAAAATTCTTGCGTAGAACAGAAGTATTGTTATTGGCAATAAACCAACCTTCTTCCTGAATTTGTCCTGTTGGGCAATTTGGGGAGCTAACTAGATTAGCAGGATTAAAAACAGGACCATTACGAGTAAGAAGGTTGCTGGCTCTATTACTTAAAGCAGTGCTACTTTGATCGTTAAGATCGTTTTGATTAGTTGGAACTTGCCCAATAATAGAGTAAGCAACAGTAGCATCATTTTGCCCATCACCATTAGTATCAGCTGGAAAAGACCAGGCATTATCAGCTTGCCCGTCGTTATCCAAATCTAAGCGTGTTTCATCTCCAAGTTTGTACACATCCGGTTGAGTGGTATCAGTAGGAGGCTTCATCAAGCTGACTAGAACTGTTTGCCCTGGTACTCCATTAGGTATGTTGGAATTTGGGTTAGAAAACAGATACTCCAACTTAGACTTAGCTCGGTCGATAGCTGGCGAGGCTGCGTTAGAGATATAGTTCTCCTGTCGTTCCGCAAAGACCTGGTTTGTCCGGCTGGAAGTGCGAACAATTAAAGCACCAATTACTATGGTCATGACCAACAGCAGCATGACTGTTGTTGGCAACACAAACCCCGCTTTGGCAAGACGAACTCGTCTACTCAGAACAAGCAGGCTACGCAGAAACCACTGAATTAACCACTTGAATATGGCACTATGTAACTTCCAAATCTGTTTGAATAAATTTTGTTTAGCCTTGGTTTGCTTGCGAGTTGCCATGAATCCTTTCCTGCCAAAAGTTGAAGTTGTTGCCTTTAAATCTGAAAAATAATTGATAAAAACTTAAGTTTTAACATAAATAATTAAGCACTCTACTACTAATTAGGAGAGCGCAAACTTTTATTTTAAATTCAAATTGAAGCTAAATTGCCCCTGAAAGTAACTATCTATTGTTTTAGCAATTTATTTTGATAGCAATTACCGTGAATGTACGAATTTAAGTTATAAGAGCTTGCAAGTTATTTACGTAATTTTACGGTGAAAGATGTGGAAATAAGGCTTGGAATGAACCTGGAATCTAGGTTTCAAAGCGCTCCCCCCTAGCCCCCCATTGAATTAGGGGAATTAAAGAAGGAAATCTTGCATTTGCCTAATGACCCCTTGGCAAATTAATTTGCAGGCTCATAGCTCAAGTCCTCTTAAGAGGACTAAAATAATTAGTTGATTTTAATTATGAATAAAATGCAGTAATTTGTGAAAGGTTTAAGTTAGTTACTTTTAATCTTGTTATTAGAGTAATTCGGAGAATAAAAAATTGATATAATAAGGTAGGAAAATCGTTAGTTTTTTATTTTAATTTATGATTTTCCCTGCTTTATAGTTGGGACAAAAATTTTTATGCCTCTGCGTCCAGGCGATGGGCAAGAACGTAAGCTCGGAGTTCTTCATCGTTCATTGCACAATAGTCAATCATCTCATCATCCTCCTACCATTGGGATAAATTTCTACTTCGATTGACTCACCTGCTTTGAATTATTAGGTTGGCGCTACGCTCATCGATGCGTACTAGATAGATGTTGACATAAGCATTGGTGAGAAATGCGCTCCTCTTGAAACAAAGCTAAAAGTTGTGCTGGAGTTGGCATTCACTGCTCCAGTAACAGCGATAGTAGGGCAACTTTCATTAATGATTTTGCAACCTTTGTTACTCAGTGTGTTATAGAGGAAAAATCTAACAAAGCGAGGCTAACTCTTCAAGCTCGGTGCTGGATAGCTGTTGAAGGCGCGATCGCTAACTACCGTTTTACCGTACTAAGTCGCCGCGTAAGTTGTCTCAAAACTTCTGGCTTAGCTTCCTCACAACTGAGCTTAGGTATAGTGAGTGTAGCTAGTCTTCAAGACATGGTGGAGGAATAATGATGAAAATTAAAGGCATAAAGCGTGGTAAACAAATTGAATTGTTAGAGGAAATTAACATTCCTGATGGTACAGAAATTTATGTGGAAGTTGAGGTTGAGCAGCCTTTAAGCGAACAGGAAAGACTAACAAGACTCAACCAAATATTTGGAGCCTGGAAAAACCAAACCGATCTTGATGAAATATTTAATGAAATTGATACAGAGCGTCATGCCTATCCTGGTAGAACACTAGAATCCCTCGATGACTAAGGTAATAATTTGTGTATTTATTAGATACAAATATTTGCGTGGCTCTGCTTAAACAGAATGCTTTAGCTGTTGGAAAATTTAATGCAAAAGCTGATTTTTGTTACCTTTCTACAATTGTGGTGGCTGAACTTTATAAAGGCGTTTACTGTTCTCAACGGCGGTGGCAAAACTTGAGTATACTAGAGCAATTCCTTAGCTTGATGCCAATTGTTGACTTTGACTCTAGTGCAGCTGAAGAATTTGGTAAGATTCAAGCCGAGTTAAGATGCATCGGTAAACCGACAGGTGAATTAGACGCAATAATTGCTGCGGTTGCCCGTTCTCGTCAAAATATTCTCGTAACTAATAATACGCGCCATTTCGTAAATATTTCAGGTTTGCAATTAGAAAACTGGTTAGAACCTTAAAACGGGTATCTTCTCTATGAGTTCTACTTTGTAGCCTCACGCACAATTGATAATTCTATCCCTAGTGCATCTTTACCAGGTAGCGTAAGCGTTGCGTGAGCGTAGCGATCGCCCATATTACCCCTTGCGATCGCATCGATCATCTACCCCAATTATTGACGAGCCAACCTTTGTTACTAAGTCTGCTTTCCTGGTAAAATCCAACAAAGCGAGGCTAACTCTTCAAGCTGGGCGCTAGATAGCTGTTGAAGGCGCGATCGCTAGTAGTTTTTGTCTTTAGAGCGCTGCAACTTCTCGTCAAGGATCTGTTGCATCCGCTCCTCACTCCATTCTTTCGGTTCAATAATGGCAACGTATGGGCGTTGTTGCATCCATCTACATAGGTATGAAAAGCCACTGTGTCCTGGTGATGGGCAAGAACGTAAGCTCGGAGTTCTTCATCGTTCATTGCACAATAGTCAATCATCTCATCATCCTCCTACCATTGGGATAAATTTCTACTTCGATTGACTCACCTGCTTTGAATTATTAGGTTGGCGCTACGCTCATCGATGCGTACTAGATATATGTTGACATAAGCATTGGTGAGAAATGCGCTCGTCTTGAAATAAAGCTAAAAGTTGTGCTGGAGTTGGCATTCACTGCTCTAGTAATAGCGATAGTAGGGCAACTTTCATTAATTATATTGTAACTTTTGTTACTAAATATGCTTGACTGGTAAAATCCAACAAAGCGAGGACTAACTCTTCAAGCTGGGGGCTGGAGAGTTGTTGAAGGCGCGATCGCGGTTGTGGTTCAATCACACCAAATCGCCGTGTCAGTAGCCACAGAACTACTGCCAATCCTTCCTATCTTCCTTGCAAAGCCCTTCTTCTAGTGCCTCTTGATAGCCTAATTGCCTCAATTCGTGAAATCTTAGCATCTGTTCTGGGGCGATCGCACCGATATCCAAAAGCTCCAAAATATAATCATTGCTATATCGGCAAAATTCCCTAGAAGGCTAGGATAGGTTTACAGCGACGCGACCAATTTAGTCTTATGGTTCAAACCCTTGCCATTTCTAAAGCCATAACCAGCATGGCGCAGCTGCAAGAAAGGTTCAATCTGACCCCAACTAACAATGACCAATTCTTTACTGAGTGGTTTCAAGACTTACCTGAACTTACTGATGAGGAAAAGGTATCCCTAGACAAAATTAAACACAGATTCACTCGGCACAGAGATCTTGGAGAATTGGCAGAAGGCACTGTTAATTTATTGGTGGTATCACCTTTACTAGAACTAGCAGGCTTTTACGATGAGCCTTTCTTCATTAGGACTGAACCCCAAGTTGAAATTTTGCTGGAAGACCAAGATGAAATTTTACCAGGTCGAATTGACACTTTAGTAATCAAAGAACGCCTTTGGGTTTTAGTAGTTGAATCAAAGCGGTCTATTTCCTTTGAAGCAGCAATACCCCAAGCGCTAACTTACATGATGGCGAATCCTAACCTCAATCAGCCAGTTTATGGCATGGTATGTGATGGCGATCTGTTTATGTTCATCAAACTCTTAAAACAAGACCCGCCACAGTATGACTTTTCTGATACGTTTTCGCTTTTACTACGGCGGCAAAATAAGCTATACGACATCCTGCGCGTGCTGAAGCGAATCAGTGGTTTAATAGCGCAAGCATAAGCAGCACAGCGTAATTCAATCTACTTTACTGCGATCAAAAAAGTTGTACAGCGATCGCCCATATTACCCCATAGCAATCGCCTCAACCATCTACCCTAATTATTGACGCTCCAACCAAGTTTCTAAATCTGCTTTCGTGGTAAAATCCAATAGAGCGAGGGCTAACTCTTCAAGCTGGTTGCTGGATAGTTGTTGAAGGCGCGATCGCAACTGTGGTTCAATTGCACCGACTCGCCGCGTAAGTAGTCTCATCACTACTGCTAACTCTCCTTCGAGCCTTCCTTCCTCTAGCGCTTCTTGATAAACCCTAGTTTGCTTCAATTCATTTAATCCCAGCATCTGTTCTATCTCCTGCCTGCTTAATTCTGGAAACTTGTAAATCAACACCGTTTCTACTAATTCTATTATCTGGCGCTGCTGGGCAACATCTGTAGTTTCTTGTCTAGTTCTGGCAATTAGCTGTTTTGCTTGCTGCGGTGCAGTTTCTGCCTTTATACCAATCAACTGTAGTACACCTAACTCCAGCGAACACTCAGTGTAATCCACCCTCAGTTCATCCAAATAGATGCGCTGCAAGCGAGGATTATTGGCAAAATCCTGGTACTGTAATGGTATGCCAGGATCTAAACGCCTTTTCGTGAAGATTACCACCACTCGCCAGTCATTCATTGGACGGTAATCGTTGAGATACAGGAATATTTCGCCAAACAAGCTAGGGTAAAGATCGCCTTTTGTATCTCGATAGCCTTGAAATTCAACAAAGTATATCGGCAGATCCCTAGCATAAATCGGCGGGACGAGAATACCATCGATGCGAAAACTAGTTTGTTTGACTTCTTGGGAAGAAAAGCTGTAGGTTGATGCTCTTGGATCTGTATTGCCAAGTAGCTCGAACAAAACGCCAGGACTATTTTGAAATAGCTGGTAAAACAGGCTATCTGTTTGCACAAGGCTGTAATCGAAAACAATAATGGGGCAATCTTACCCCAGAATATGCACGAGCTATTATTTTATCCTTAGTGCATTGCTTATAGGATAGCAATCGTATTAACCATCTACCCGAATTATTGACGCTCCAACCAAGTTTCTAAGTCGGCTTTCGTGGTAAAGTCAAGCAAAGCGAGGGCTAATTCTTCAAGCTGGGTGCTAGATAGTTGTTGTAGGCGCGATCGCAACTGGGGTTCAATTGCACCAACTCGCCGTGTGAGTAGTTTCATCACTACTGCCAACTTTCCTTCGAGTCTTCCTTCAAGCCTGCCTGCGAGTCTTCCTTCGAGTCTTCCTTGCTCAAGCCCTTCTTCTAGCGCCTCTTGATAAACTCTTGTCTGCTTCAATTCATTTAATCCCAGCATTTGCTCTATCTCCTGCCTACTTCTTTCGGGGAACTTGTAAATCAACACCGTTTCTACTAATTCTAGAATTTTGCGCTGTTGGGCGGCATCAGTGAGTTCCTCTGTTGTTCTGGCAATTAACTTTCTCGCTTGTTCTGGGGCGTAGTCAAGCTTAACTCCAATCAATTTGAGTACGCCTAACTCCAATGAACTCTCAGCCTCATCGATTGTCAATTCGTCCAAATAGATGCGTTGCAATCGTGGATTCTTAGCAAATTCCTCGTAGTGTCGTGGTATGCCAGGATCTAAGCTTTTCTTGGTAAAAATCACTACTGCCCGCCAATCATTTACGGGGCGGTAGTCATTCAGATACAGAAATATCTCACCCAACAAGCTGGGATAGAGATCACCTTTTGTATCTCGGTAGCCTTGAACTTCAACAAAGTAAATGGGCAGATCCCTAGCATAAATCGGCGGGACGAGAATACCATCGATGCGAAAACTAGTTTGTTTGACTTCTTGGGAAGAAAAGCTGTAGGTTGATGTTCTTGGATCTGTGTTGCCAAGTAGCTCGAACAAAACGCTGGGACTATTTTGAAATAGCTGGTAAAACAGGCTATCCGTTTGCACTGGGAGACGATCTCAAACAAGGAATGACACGGCAGGTTGCTCCTATTAACATTACCTGATTAGCCTTGCCTTGTCCCCCGCAGTCCTAAAACAATTACTGATGAGTTTGCAACGTTTGTTACCAAGCCTGCTGTTGAGGAAAAATCTGTTCTCAACGGCTACAGCAAAACTTGAGTATAGTAGAGCAATTTTTTAGTAGGATCAAATTATTGATGGTGGGCAATGCCCACCCTACAGCTGCTTCCGTGGTAAAATGCATCAAAGCAAGGCTGACTCTTCAAACTGGGTGCTGGATAACTGCTAATGACGCGATCGCGCAGACATCCAGATGCATTGAAAATAAACCGAATTATGAGCTGACAAAAGGGGATCAATATTAGCTTTTTCACCATCCACCTACGCATCAATTACGGCAATACAATCAATCTCCACCAACACATCCTTCGGCAACCGAGAAACCTGGACACAAGCACGAGCAGGAGCAGTTGACTCATCAAAATATTGAGCATAAACAGCATTCATCGCGGCAAAATCATTCATATCTGCCAAAAAAACCGTTGTTTTCGCCACATCCGAGAAAGTAGCCCCAGCTGCTACCAATATCGCTTGCAGATTTGCCATCACCTGCTTCGTCTGCTGCAACACATCCCCTCCTCCCACAATTTCACCCGTATTCGGATCAAGTGGAATTTGCCCAGCCACAAACACCATTTTCCCACTAGCTGCGATCGCCTGATTATAAGGTCCCACCGGAGCCGGAGCCTGATCAGTACAAATAACCTCTCTGTTCATCTTCTTCCTCTGCGTTTCCCTGGGGTTTAAACCCCAGGCTAGTGTCTAACACGCTATCGCGCTAACGGCTTCGCCTTCGCCTGCGGCTGGCGCTTCGCTGGGGCGCTTCGTTCCCTTAACCCAACCTCGGTCGTATCCCATAGAACCGATAATGGCAATAATCCCGCATAATGCGATCGTGGTCAAAGCACAATTGCTCTGGTATCCGCCAAGATTCAAAAATCTCAACCCAGTTAGCATCATCCCCAGCCTTGGGTTCCCCCTTTGCCGTTGCCAAAAACACCACACTCATAGTGTGCTGCCGAGGATCACGACTAGGATCAGAGTATACATGAAACTGTTCCACTAGCTCCACTGCCAAACCCGTCTCTTCCTGTGCTTCTCGTCGTGCTGCTACCTCAGCTGACTCACCATAATCAATAAAACCCCCTGGAAGCGCCCAACCTGCGGGGGGATTTTGACGCTCGATCAAGATAATTGGTCGGTGTGGTCGGTCAACCAGTTCAATAATAATGTCAACAGTAGGAACAGGATTGCGGTAACTCATTGATATTTTGCTTTTGAATACATAATATTAAACTCTAATGTGAGACTTTACTTGCCATTTCTAACTGGGGCGATCGCCCCAAAGTGAATAAGCGGTGTAGAGGCAATTCCTCTATCTGCACTTATCTGAAAATCTGGACAGGGGAAGATTTCAAACTAATACTGGGCGTGATAAATTCAGTGGCGATTTTCCCCTCTTGATTAATTTCTCTATGCCTTCTCCCAGATGCGCTGGTATTTTGCTTCATCCTACTTCCTTCCCTAGCCGCTTTGGTATTGGCGACTTAGGCTGGGAAGCTTACCGTTTCGTTGACTTTTTATTCAAAAGCTACCAGCAATTGTGGCAAGTATTGCCAGTAGGACCGACAGGGTACGGCAATTCCCCTTATGCTTCTTATTCGGCAATGGCTGGAAATCCTATGCTGATTAGTCCTGACAAACTACGGGACGAAGCGTTGCTCAGTGAGGAGGACTTTGCCAATCTCCCAGAGTTTCCCCATGAACGAGTAGATTATGAGCAAGTGGTGCAGATTAAGACACCTCTGCTCAAACAAGCCTTCGGGAACTTTAAAAATAGGGCAACGCCAATGCAGCAGCAAGAATTTGCTGGTTTCTGTGAAACCAAAGCTTATTGGCTCGATGACTACGCCTTGTTTATGGCGCTCAAAGACGCTCATGAGGGAGCAAGCTGGCATACTTGGAAACCAGAAATTGCCCGCCGTCAACCAGAAGCCCTGGAACAGTGGCGAGTGCAACTCAATGATAAGATATTCTACTACAAATTCATTCAGTTTGAATTCTTTCGCCAGTGGTCGCAGCTAAGGAGCTATGCGAATATGCACGGCATCCAAATTATTGGCGATATTCCCATTTACGTTGCTCATGACAGTGCCGATGTGTGGGCGCATCCTGAAATTTTTTGTTTGAATGAAGAAACGGGCGAAGCGGCACTGATGGCAGGAGTACCGCCAGATTACTTTAGCGCCACTGGTCAACTGTGGGGCAATCCAATTTATAACTGGGAGGAATTACAAAAACAAGACTTTAAGTGGTGGGTGCAACGCTTTGAGGCGATGCTCGATTATGTGGATGTTATTCGGATTGACCACTTCCGAGGCTTTCAGGCTTACTGGGTGGTAAAGCAAGGGGAAACCACTGCTATGAATGGAAGTTGGGTTGAAGCGCCTGGAGAAGCTTTGTTTGAGGCGATCGCTCAAAAGTTAGGCAAGTTACCTGTGTTAGCCGAGGACTTGGGTGTGATTACGCCCGAAGTGGAAGCACTGCGCGACAAGTTTGAATTTCCTGGCATGAAAATTTTGCAGTTTGCTTTTGGTTCAGATCCAGGTAATCCTTACTTGCCCTTCAACTATTCCCGCAACTGTGTTGTATACACTGGGACTCACGATAATGATACCACAGTAGGCTGGTTCAGTCAAGCTTCTGACTACGAAAAGCATAAATTGTGGCTTTATTTGGGTTGCATGAGTAATGACGGCATTCAATGGGATATGATCCGGCTAGCTTTGAGTAGTGTAGCTAATCAGGCGATTATTCCACTACAAGATGTGCTGGGATTAGGAACACAGGCGCGGATGAATGTTCCAAGTAAAGCAGACGGAAACTGGGGATGGCGGTATCAGCCAGATGCTCTGACAGAGGAATTAGGCGATCGCCTCAAAATCCTAACTGAAACTTTTGGTCGCGCACCGCAAATGAGGGGCGCTTAGGTTGGGGACTGGGGGCTTGGGAGAGTGGGAGAGGGGGAGAGGGGGAGAGGGGGAGAAATTATGAATTGCCTTTTCCCTTTTCCCTAGCCCCTAGCCCCTAGCCCCTAGTCCCTAGCCCGCATTAAAGCTTCGTATTGGGAACAAAGGTTACTTCTTGCACTTGACCTGGCTGTCCCAGTGGCTTGGCTTCTTTCTGCTCGACAGTAGACACTAGCACTCCCCCTGCATTACCGACTCTTACTTTTAGTTGTTCGTTTGCTACCCAAGTGCGTTGGGTTCCTTGTGGTAGCAGCCCTTCAAATTGCTTTTTTCCGTCAGCTACTACCCTAATCCACGATTCGTCTTTCAAAGTAACGCCAATCTGAACTGGTTTGTTGGTTTTGCTAGGAGCATTGACAGTTTTTACCTTTTGTGTATGCGGCGGTTTTGGCTTGGCAGTAGCAGAAATTGCTGGCTGTTTTTGCGGCACAGTGTTAGTGACTTGCATCTCGGAACGATTTAATGTTTGAGATAAGGCGCTCACTGTGCCAACAATCACAAGGATGTATAGCACGTAAAGATGAGTAGTGTGTAACTGAGCTGCGGGTAGAGGTCGGCTAACAGGTTTGGTAATCGGTTGGCGATCGCTAGTAGGAAAGCTGCTTGCCAACTGTGTTCCATCTAAACCGAGTGTTTCTGCATATTTCTTAATAAAACTTTGAATATAAACTGGCTCTGGCAGTTGATCTAGCCTACCCGCTTCAATTGCTTGTAAAAAACGCGATCGAATGCGAGTTAGAGCTTCGACTTGGTCTAAAGACAGTTGTTTTTCTTGACGTTTTAGGCGCAGTGTAGACCCGATCTGTGCTAGCTTTTCGGCTGGAGGTTCCTCAAGGGTCTGTACTGACTGATGCTGCTGCTTTTTCCACCACTTCATATTTTTATTTATTGCACTCCTTGACGTATCAAGTGCTGCTTCTTTCGTGTCAGTTTAATCTGCTCTTGCAAAAAGTCCAGTTCAACAGGGCCCAGAGAACGATATTTACCCATAGGTAACGCTGCTGCTTTTGTTGGTTGTAATTGAATCGAACCAATAGCGGTGCGATGTAGTTTAATCACCGGATAGCCCAACTGCTCAGTCATGCGGCGAATTTGTCGATTTCTCCCCTCCCATAAAACGATTTCCAAAAGAGTTTGGTTAGCATCTTGCTCAAGTAGGCGCACTTGAGCTGGTAGGGTTTTTCTGCTATCTAAGACAACACCTTGTCGCCACTGTTGTAACACTGATTTTGGTGGATGTCCTTGCACCACAACATGATAAGTTTTGGGAATATTGTGACGCGGATGAGTGAGGGCAAATGTCAATTCTCCATCATTTGTTAGCAGCAACGCTCCTGTAGAGTCTACATCCAAGCGTCCAACAGGATGAATCCCCTGACTCTTTCGCAGGTGGGGTGGCAATAGATCTATCACAGTAGGACGTGATTGTGGATCATCACAGGTGGATACAACTCCAGCAGGTTTGTTGAGTAAAAGATAAATCAGCTGGGGACGATGGAGTGGTTGAATTAGCTTGCCATCGACCTCGATCGCATCCTCAAGAGGATCGGCTTTTTGCCCTAGTTGGGCAAAAATTCCATTACACCGCACACGCCCAGCTAAAATCATAGCTTCTGCCCCCCGACGTGAAGCGATCCCCCATTGGGAAAGAATTTTTTGTAGCCGTTCCTCCATTGGCATCTCCACCAAGGTACTACCAATATATAGCAATCTCCTAACCGTCATGGAATACTGCGATAGTTGTCAATAGTCAATAGTCATTAGTCCTTTGTAACTACAAATGACAAAGGACTAATGACTATTGACAGCCAGCATGGAAGATTTACAAATCTAAGCGGGTTACTATATTTGCATTGTTTTCACCTGATGTGTAGAAATATTACAATTACCCTCCTTAGCGCTCTTGCTCTCATATTTCATTTGAAAAAGAATATATGATTCGCAGCAGTTGCACCCTACCGATTAACTAACTAACAGTTGATGAGGCATAACTTGGACAAAGACGCTACGCCAAAGCAAAGTCGGCTAATTAGCAAGGTGCTGTCGCCTGCACTGAAGCTATTCTTGCGATCGCAAGTAGAACAAGTCTCCCATCTAGAAGTAAAAATTAGCGGGGGCAATCGGCAAATTTTCACGGGTAGTATTCCACAAGTAAGTATCTGGGCTAACCACGTCATATATCAAGGCTTGCATCTAGCACAGGTTCAGCTAGTGGGGAATGGTATTCGCATCAACTTAGGTCAAGTTCTCAAAGGTCAGCCCTTGCGACTTGTAGAACCTGTACTCGTCTATGGTGAACTGCTTTTGCATGAAGCTGATCTAAATGCTTCCCTCCAGTCGCGCTTGTTGTCTGATGGTTTAACCGAGTTATTGCAAATGCTACTTCCAGCAAATTACTCACTAAAGGGGCAAGTTAGCTGGCGCAAAATTACTCTTGCGTCAAACCACCTGACATTAATAGGCGACTTAGGAGATTATAGTAGAAAAATGTCTTTATTACTGCGTTGTGGTTTACAGCTAGTGAATTGCCATGAACTACAACTAACTCAGATCCAACTGCAAACCCCAGATATAAACCAGGAAAAGTTAGATCTCTCAATAGATTTAGGTTCACAAGTCAATTTACAAGAATTAACTTTGCATCCAGGTAAGTTAGTGTGTCGCGGTAGCATTACTGTCATGCCCTAAACTAGGGGCTAGAAAAAGGGAAAAGGGGAAAGGTAAAAGGGAAAAGGTAAAAGGGAAAAGGTAAAAGCAACAAGTATAAATTAACAATTCTCCCCCTCTCCCCCTAATCCCCACAACGCGAGTGAAGAGCGAGTTCCCCTTTTCCCACACTCCCCCTAGCCTCTAGCCTCTAGCCTAAGCGCCCCTTTGCCCCTAGCCTCCAATAGAAGCGATCAGTGGTAGAAGTAAGGTGACAAAATAGTAAACTAAAGGAGCTGTAAAGACGTAGCTATCAGCGCGGTCTAAGATGCCGCCGTGACCTGGGATCAGTTGTCCTGAATCCTTGACTCCAGCATCGCGTTTCATCATTGACTCGGTAAGGTCGCCTAACAAGCTAGCAATGCCAATTAGCAAACCCAAAGCTAGACCAGACCAAGGCGAAGCAGACCAATCTAAATACCAAGCTCCCGCAGAGGCTACAGCTACACTGGCGGTCACTCCAAATGCAGCACCTTCAACGGTCTTTTTAGGGCTGATATTGGAAAGCTGGGTACGACCGAAGAATTTGCCAATGAAATAAGCGCCGATATCTGCTGCCCAGATGCATAAGAAGGTGAGCATTGTAGCTGTTAGACCTTGAGGCAGTGCATTGATATTTGTCCAAGTGGTTGGTAAGTAACCTCCTAAAGGTAGATTGCTAACGGCGGCACTATCAAGCGATCGCAATCGAATCCAATAGCTGGGTAAATAACCACCATAAAATAGCCCTAAAATTGAGGTGGAAATATCAGCGATCGTCGCTAATTTCGGTTGAAACAGCAGATAAAAACAAATAAATGTTCCTGCCACTGGCATCACAGCATCAGCTAAAGTGGAAGAAACCGTAGCAATTATCAGCAAGGCTTGGCTGACTGCTAAGGTAGTTTTAGCAGCAGGTGCAATTCCCTTGGCTCGCACTAGCTGAAAATATTCCTGTTGACCTAAATAAACAATGACCGCAAACATCAGGGTGAAATACCACCCCCCTAATATGCTGGCTGTGAAAGCGACGGCGATCGCAACTATTCCACTAACAATCCGAGTCCAGGGCATGACTAAAATTATGAAGTGTGAAGTGTGAAGTTAGAAGTATTAAGTATTAAGTGTGAAGTGTGTAAGCGTTGCGGCGCTTTGGGAGCTTGTCGGAAGTATAAACTTTTATCCTTCAAACTTCAGCTTTTATCCTTCAGCCTTGATCGAGCATCCTTTATCCTTCAGCCTTCATACTTCCGATTTAGTCTAACTTCTCTCCACTGAGAATAAAAATAGGGTCAATGGCGGCAAAGGTTTGCTGGCTTCCCCGCATCTCTAAGCGGTTAACAGCCGACTGAACAACTTCGATATTGCGAGCTTGCAACTGTGCCAAGGTTTGAGAGATAGCGTATAAACTTTCAAGATTACTCGCTGTGGCAACAACTCTACCTTGAAGGGGCAAGTAACGCCAAACTTCTGTAAGGATTTCTTTGATTGGACGACCACCCTCAATACAGACACGGTGAGGAGTTTGGGGTAAGGAAGGTAGACAATCTGGGGCGATCGCTTCAATCACTTCTACATTTTGCACATTAAAGCGATCGCAGTTACGACGGATCAGATTAGCTACTTCTTCATCTCGTTCGACAGCGATAATCCGCGCTTGGGGACACAATAACCCAATTTCTACAGGAATTGTACCCGTTCCCGCGCCAATATCCCACACCAGCGACTTTGGTTGTAGCCGCAGGTGTGAAATCAACAGCAGCCGAATTTCACGCTGCGACAAAGGAATCCCTGGTAGGTGATCGAATAAATCATCAGGGATGCCTGGGGTAATGTATGGCCAGATTTCGGAAGGCATAGAAAAATGTAGGTATCCCCTTCGTTACAGTAGCAGAATACAGCGCCTTTCAAATTGCAACTTTTCAAGTTGATTGACTTCCTTTGACAGGCGTTAAATCGAGCGCTTTTTAGGTCTATACTTTGCAATTCCAAACCCTCTCAAGGTAAAGCGTACTCCAAAATGATTTACCGAAAATTTCGCTCACCAGTAGCATATTGCCTCAGCAGTTCATCTTTAGTCAAAATTTATCAGAATGTACTAGGAGGGAATTTCTTTGGAGCTAGCTATCAACTATTATTGTCTATTGAGTGAAATTGCATGAAAGAAGCACGATGACTATTTGGGTAAACGAACAGATTGATCCGTCTGGTATGATCCATGCTTGTATTGCCTGCTGTGATGAAACCCAGGCAAATGCTTGTCACCTGTCCTATGAACAGAATTTGACAGATACCCAAAAAGCATCTGGTTGGGTGGCGCGGCTGCGAACAGTTGATTCGTGGGATGATGTACCAGTCAATGCGCTGAAATTAGATTGATTAGCACACGCACGAGTGCGTTAAAGACAGTGTAACTTAGTATTTTACTTGTTATCTAGCCTCTACTCCAGAGTAGTCCCCAGTCTCATACCTAGGTGTAAGACCACCAAGTTTCATTTTCAGATAGAGCGACCGATAAGACTGGGCGGCACACGTAATGAGCTAATAGTAAAGTACCCTCAAATTAAGGTTGTTTTGGTAGTCGTGGGACTCGCTGGCGAATTGGTCCTAAGATTTGATTAAGCTGGCGTAGTTGTTCAGCCGTACCCATGCAGATGAGTAAGTCTCCAGGCATTAATTGGGTATCGGCTGTGGGACCACCAATCAAAGTGCCATCGGCGCGGCGGATGGCAAGGATGAGTGCGCCTGTTTGCGATCGCAGTCTCGCTTCCCTCAAGGTTTGACCCACACAAGGACAAACAGCCGGCTCGAGCCGAACTTCTTCTAAATAAAGCTCTCGGTCTGCACCCGTGAGAATACCATCGACAAAATCCATCACTTGGGGTCTAAGGGCAGCTGCTGCCATCCGTTTACCACCAGTAATATAAGGAGAAACTACTGCATCTGCTCCAGCTCGTTGCAGCTTTTTTAAGGCTTCTTGCGTACTTGCTCTAGCGATCGCCCGAATTTGAGGATTCAGTGTCTTGACTGAAAGCACTGTATAGAGATTTTCGGCATCTGAAGTCAGGGCGGCTACTAAACATACAGCTCGTTCAATTCTCAAATTGATTAAAGTTTCATCTAGTGTGGCATCTCCTAAAATCGCTGTATAGCCAAGCTGTCGCGCTGACTCAATCGAAGCACTGTCTACATCAACAATTACAAAAGAAACACCTTCAGCTTGAAATTCTGAAGCGATTTGCCGCCCCGTTCGACCAAAACCACAGATAATATAGTGTCCAGATAGCGATTCCATCAAACGTCGCTGTTGCCTCAGCCGAATTCCTTCTTGAAAGTAACCTTGAATTACAGCTTCTGTAAATCGATTAACGATATAACCAATAGTAACCACTCCCATGAAAATTAAGCCGATTGTAAACAGTCGTCCGCTAGCGTCTAGTGGTCGAGTTTCTCCATAGCCAACTGTAGCCAGAGTAATCACCGTCATGTAAGCCGCATCTACCCATGACCAACCCTCGATTAGCCGATACCATAAAGTACCAATTAGGAAGACACAGCCAAGGGCGATCGCTCCTGCTAATAACTCTTTTTGAATCCGATAATATTTCTGCTCAAGCCTTGAGTACACGGGTTTTTAGCAATTAGCGGTTAGCTGTTGCGAGAACGCTGTTAGCTGCCAAGCTGTTAGCTGGCGCGCAATTCCTTTTTGTTTCTAGCAGATAGTTATTTTTGTTACTCATTAGTCAATTGTGTTGCTACAAGCTACTTGCAAGCTCGCGCAGGGGCTAAAAGCTAAAAGCTAACCGCGCGCCAGTTAACAGCTTGTCACAAATATCCTGCCTTTGGCGATATTCAAAAGATAGCTTAAGATCGTGTGTCATCTGAATCTGATGAGACAGAAAGTTTTAAAGAATGCTATTAAGTTGGCAGATGAAAATAAAAGATTATCAGGAGTAAATAGTGAACATAGAAACTCTTGTTCAAGATCCTTCTATTCCAGCAGAATCAGCTCCAGCCATTGATCCTTACGATCCGGCTAGCTTTAATGAGTCTGTAATGACTACCTACGCTCGCTTTCCTCTGGCTCTAGAGCGCGGGGCTGGCTGTCGGGTGTGGGATACTCAAGGACGAGAATATCTAGATTTTGTGGCGGGGATTGCTACTTGCACTTTGGGACACGCTCATCCTGCTTTGGTAGAAACGGTAACGCGGCAAATTCAGACTTTGCACCACGTTTCTAATTTGTACTATATTCCCGTGCAAGCTGAGCTAGCCAAGTGGTTGATTTCCCATTCCTGCACTGATCGCGTGTTCTTTTGCAACTCTGGGGCGGAAGCAAATGAAGGAGCGATTAAACTAGCTCGGAAGTATGCCCATACAGTGCTAGGAATTCAGCATCCTGTGATTTTAACAGCGAATGCTAGTTTTCATGGCAGGACATTGGCAACGATTACGGCAACAGGTCAACCAAAGTATCAAAAAGATTTTAGTCCCCTAGTGCCTGGTTTTCATTACGTACCTTATAACGATATTGCCCTCCTCAAAGAAGCAATTGGGGAACTAGATGAAGGCGATCGCGCAGTAGCGGCAATTCTTTTGGAACCGTTGCAAGGCGAAGGTGGTGTAAGACCAGGAGATATAGCATACTTCCAGCAAATACGCAAGATATGTGACGAAACTGGGATTTTACTTATCCTAGACGAAGTGCAAGTCGGAATGGGTCGCAGTGGCAAGCTTTGGGGTTATGAAAATTTGGGCATTGAACCAGATATTTTCACCAGTGCTAAAGGCTTAGGCGGTGGTATTCCGATTGGTGCTATGATGTGCAAAAAGTTCTGCGATGTCTTCCAAGCCGGAGATCATGCCAGTACATTTGGCGGAAATCCCTTTGCTTGTGCAGCAGCTTTGTGCGTGTGTGAAACGATAGAACGGGAAAATCTTCTGCAAAACGTGCAATCACGGGGCGAACAGCTACGGAATGGCTTGAAGGCGATCGCAGCCAAATATCCCAGTCAAATTACCGATGTACGCGGCTGGGGTTTGATTAATGGTATGGAACTAAATGCAGACATTCAGCTAACTGCTGCTGATGTTGTTAAAGCTGGCATAGCTGAAGGCTTGTTGCTAGTACCAGCAGGACCAAAAGTAGTTCGCTTTGTTCCACCTTTGATTGTTAGCGAAGCAGAAGTTAATACGGCATTGCAAGCAGTTGAACGAGCAATGGCATCTGTAATGCGCGTAACCGTATAGTTTTGATGCTGACGTAGTAGGCGGCGAACAATACAAAAAAGCCCGTTTCACTTCTTGTGAGACGGGCAAGTTATTATCCAGGGCTTTTCGATAAATTAGTACCGTAAAGTAGTTTAATAAGAAGTTGATAAACACCCGATAATTGATTAAAAATTGCTAAAACTTATGGCTTTATTAAAATAGTTGTTATATCTCGATTTTGCTTTGCCCTGACTGCATCAACCTTTAAATCTAAATCTTGTTTCAATACCTCTTTATATAAAAATAGAATGGCATGGAAGTGCTTGATTTTGATTCGATTCAGCTACGTTTTCATTGAGGGCTAGATGGGTGAAAAAAACCTCTTTTTCCTTACCTCCCATATCCTTGGGATGATGTTTGTCATGAAAAAGAATGTATCGCCGAATTCAGTTAATATAAGTTTTTTTCTGTTTGGTAAGAATAATGCTTAAGCCGAATTAAGTCTTGCAGTTGCGGCACTCAGCTTTTTCGGGCGTTATTCCATAGAGTGATATCTAGAATTTATCTGTATAATGCTCTAATACAGTTGTTATTTAGAAAAATTCTGGATAACACCAATAGTTATGTGGCTTAAGTTCAGCAGTTGTGGCAGTAGTTTGAATGTTATGTGTGGATGTTCAACATCAAAGCGAATCTTAGACTCAAGATAACAGTGCATACATTGGTAAGGTATGGGAGCAGACATATACATCTACGCTGAGATTCGGAAAGATGATGACTGGGAACCTGTACCTGAACCTGCTGTTTCAAGGTCTAAGAAAGTTCCTATTGACTCAATCAATCTTCCTTGTACTCGCCCATATCGATTATTTGTCATGCTTTCAGGCATTTATCATCACGCTGTTTTAGGCGTGGCAAGACCTATTTCAGAGCTACGAGGATTTCCAGATGATATGAATGCTGTTTACAAAGAGTATTTTGACCAACACGGTACAGGAGTTGGACGTTCTTAGTTAATGGTTGGAGAAATCATTAATTACAAGTGGGATAGTGAGTTTGTGATGTATAGAGCTTGTGTTGATAAGAAGTACGCTCCGCTATTTCACGAACGTTCTCCTTTCCCTGATGCCTTTCCAAAGGGCGCTTCCATCTATCACACACAACAACCTGGTACTGTTTAGGTTTCGTGGAAAAGTAGTTGTCGAGAATTTGTGAACTTAGACCACGAAACCTGTTTAGAGGACTTCATTGAGGAGTTACTAAAGCTAGGAGATCCAGATAAAGTAAGGATTATTTTTTTGTTTCTTTAAGTTGAGATACGCCGCATAACAATCCCGTTGCACACTGACCGCATCAAGTGAAATTTCTAGGCAAGCCACCCATGCCCACGATTATCAGAAAGAGCGGGCAGGGGTGGCAAACCCCTTCATCTACTGTTCACGAATGTTTTAGGATTGCTATATAATAATGAACCATTCTACAATGGTCTATGTATTACTATTTATGCTGCTGATTATATCTGCTCTCATCAAGGTAAGTAGATTAGGACGAACTCACTAGATGATCGAACAACACTTGAACAAGCATATTATCAGCAAAATATTCTTATCACGCATTAAGATCACTTGAATGTGGTTGATGATAAACTCCTAACTCTATAGCAAATCAAGCATCTATCCAATTTTTTAAAAGATGCGCCAGATAACGTTTTTGCATATATTGGAAAATGGGTATATTGAAAAGAGGTTTACGTGAACTTGGCTTGTCGGAAGATATGCCCCGCGTTGGCTGGCAAAGAGGATACTATCGCTGTCCCCTAGCTCAGAACTGGAAGGAATATCTGCTGGGAGACACAAATCGAGTAGTATGGCGAGAGTTTACAAAAGAGAGATTTGGTAAGCTACTGGCATGAACGGTGGGTTGCTCCAAGACTGGATATGCTGCAAACCAATTTGGAATTAGAACCTATTTTGTAGAATTTGCCAAACTTTATAGGATAAATCATATCTTGCATGGCTCAGGTAGAGGGGGTATTGTGTTTAACCTATACTTAGGTTATGCCCAGGTTAGACATCATCCATGACGCTGTAAAAAATGCACTGATAAAGGACGGCGGGACGATTACAGACGATCCCTACATAATTCAGTATCGAAGAACAACGTTGTACGCTGATCTTGGTGCTGAACGCCCTATTGCGGCTGAACGCAATGGACAGAAGCTTATCATTGAAGTCAAAAGCTTCGTTGGCGCATCAAAAATACAAGATTTGAAAGAAGCTCTCGGTCAGTACGATATCTATCGCTATCTTTTAGAGGTAACAGCGCCAGAGCGCAAACTTTATGTTGCTGTCAGTGTAGTCCCTTATAACACCTTTTTTAAGCAGGACGTGGTTCAACTCATTCTTAATAGACACCAACTTCCACTCATTGTCGTAGACATAGAGGTAGAGGAGATTACGCAATGGATAAATTAACTGAGTATCCCAAGCTAATCAAACGTATCTTGGCGGAATATATAGAATTGTGTAACCGCCGTTCCGACCGAGACATCGAAACATTCTTGATTGTAGATGAGCTAAAGGGTCACTATATTTGGATGAACCTTGGTTGGCAAAATGGCGATCGCATTACTGGTATGACAGTTTACGTTCGTATTCGTGATGGTAAGTTCTGGATCGAGGAAGATTGGACTGAAGATGGCATTGCAACTGATCTAGTTCGTGCGGGTGTTCCCAAGGAAGATATCGTGTTGGCATTCCACGAGCCTAAGATGCGGCAGTACACCGATTTTGCCTCTGCGTCGTAGCAGTTGTACAGGCTAACAACCCATTGGAGCGGACGGACGAAAGCCTTCGGTATCGTGGCATAAGGCTGTCTACCGCCGCTCATCTGTGCCGTTATGCCGCAGCTAAGCCACTATGTCTGAGTAAAGGCTCGGTACTCGGTTCGCGTCCTCGGAAGGACTTAAACACCTCCATCGGGTGTTTGCTACCACCCAAAGCCAGGACGGTTTCGCGGAAGCGCTTACCAGTAGCAGTTATAGCCTGAGAATCTTCCAAGCCAGCTTCTTCAAAAGCACTGAAAGCATCAGCGCTTAATACTTCAGCCCACTTGTAGCTGTAATAACCTGCGGCATAACCCCCCGTAAAGATATGCCCAAACGAGCATAAAAATGCATCTTCTGGTAGAGGTGGCAAGACAGTAGTTGTTTTAGCAATGCGGTTACGCACATCATTCACACTTTCACTACTGCCTGGTTGATAGCGGTGATGCAGTTCTAAGTCAACTAAGCCAAAGTGTAACTGTCGCAGCATAGCACTACCACTCATATAATTACGAGCAGCCAACAGCTTTTGATAATAATGTTCTGGCAAAGTTTCACCTGTTTCGTAGTGCTTCGCCATTCCCAGCAATGTCTCGCGGTGGTAACACCAGTTTTCCATGAACTGGCTGGGTAGTTCGACGGCATCCCACTCGACATTATTGATTCCGGCTGCTCCTGCGTAATCTACCTTAGTCAGCATATGCTGCAACCCGTGACCAAACTCGTGAAATAGAGTTTCCACCTCTCTGAAAGTCATTAAGCTGGGCTTACCATCTACTGGGGGTGTTTGATTACACACCAAATATGCTACTGGTTTGCGGGTAATAGTTGTGCCATCGGTTGTAGTAATTTTGGCACGACCGATGCAATCATCCATCCAAGCGCCGCCACGTTTTTCGGCTGGACGACTGTAGGGATCTAAGTAGAAGTAGGCGATCGCTTCCCCTGATTCGTCAGCAATTTGGAAATACCGCACATCCTCGTGCCATACTGGAGCTTGACCATCGGCAGCAGTAACGGTAACACCAAAAATCCGCTTTACTAGGTCAAACAACCCATTTAGCACTTGGGGTAGAGGGAAGTAAGGACGCAGTTCTTCATCACTAAAGGCAAATTTTTCTTCTCGCTGGCGTTCAGCCCAATAGCTAACATCCCAGTGCTTGAGATCGTTAGCTTCCGGTGCGCCTTTAGATGCAGCAAAGGCTTTTAGCTCCTCAAACTCTTTTTTAGCAGCATCATAACTAGCACGGCGCAGTTCTTCATGTAGCGCCTCTACTGCGTCATAACTAGGAGCCATTTTACTAGCTAAGCTTAATTCAGCATAGCTGTTAAAGCCAAGTATATTTGCTTCTTCCTGACGCAGTTGTAAAATTCGTTCAATGATTTGTGTATTATCTAACTCACCGGATGAAGCGCGGCTGATGAAAGCCTTATAAAGTTTCTCCCGTAAATCCCGACGTTTGCTGTGTTGCATGAAGGGACCATAACTGGGGAAATCTAGAGTAATCCGCCAGGGACCATTTTCAGCAGTGGCATTTTCTTCACCCGCAGCACGAGCAGAAGCAGCAGCAAGACTGAGTAGGCTGGGGGGTAAACCGTCGATTTCGTCTTTGTTTGTCAGAGTAAGGCTAAAAGCTTTAGTAGCGTCTAAGACGTGGTTGGAAAATTTAGTAGAAAGTTCTGCTAATTCTAGCTGAATGGCGTTGAAGCGATCGCGCTTCTCTCCCTCCAAACCTACACCCGAAAGTTCGGCATCTCTAATCGCTGCTTCCACAATTCTTTTTTGGGCATCTTCTAGGCTATCCCATTCTTTACTATCCCGCAGCGCCTTAAAAGCTTCATACAGTGGTTTACTTTGATTGAGCTTATTGTAGAATTGCACTACTTGGGGTTGTACGGTTTCGTAAGCCGTTCGCAATTCTGGGCTATTCTTCACACCCATTAGATGCCCAACTATACCCCAACTCCAGCGTAGGCGATCGCTCAAGCGGTCTAGTGGCTCTACTAAGCCGCTCCAAGTGGGTTGCACTTTTGCCTCTAATTTGCTAAGTTCTGTTTCTAATTCTGCCAGCAGCTGCGTCATCGCTGGCTCAACGTGTTCAGGCTTAATGGTTGCAAACGGTGGTAGTCCCTCACCAATCAGCAACGGATTATCAGTAACTGTGCTTACACTCATGAATGTTATTTAGGTCGCTTTTACTTTCACGATAATGAAAGTTGGCGACTTTTGCCGAGTGTTGAACACCGTAAGCAGATGGCTGTTAGCGGTGTTGGATAAAATTAGAATGATCTTATTTCACGCAAAGACGCAAAGGCGCTAAGGAAAACAAAGGGTAATTTGAGTAGATGGGTAGGGTGTGTTAGGCTTTGCCGTAACGCACCAGTGCTGAGGTTAAGGGTGCATGACGAGTAGCTCAAATCGCACCCAAAGTTTGTGCAACTTAGCTGCTAGCTTTTGGGTTGTCGGTATTTGTGTCGCTGTTGTCGGTTTGGATGAGCGAGAATAAGGAATTGCTCTTTAGCTATACAAATATTTTTACAATTTTAAGGTCATCTGGCTTTGATTCATACTCATCGCTTTGAATTGCTTCTAAAAACTTGGTAGAAAACCTTGATTTGTCCTTCATAAAATCTTCAAACATAACCAACGGTAAGTAGGTCGTCTGAAATAAACAGCGAACCGTGTGTTGGCGGATCTGTTATGCAGCAAGGGTTATCTATGTTGACGGTTCGCTGTTTATTTATGACTTTGTACTTAGTAGTACGCTTTCAACTTCTACATCATCCTCATTGAAGATAATCGTCTCAAATCTAAATCTATAGCCAGACCATCTGATAGTAGGTAGTCTATCTACTGCGTCCTGTAAGTATTTTATTATGTTGTAAGTTTTTGGATCAGGATTTTTCTGCCCCTGCTCTACCCACCAATAAACATTGTGCCTAACAAAGTGCTTCCCATTTCCATTAGTACATACCTCTATTTCCACACCGTCTACAAACAAAAACTGACGAGACATTTCTCTAGCTTCGCCTTCTGGCATTGGTTCTAATTCCTCCCAAGGTTCGACTTCAATAAAATCTTTATGCTTTTGCTGCTGATGTTTGACTGTAAGCTCTATCGCAATAGGATCATCTTCTAATGCACCTAGACTTGAAGCGTCTTCCTTTAGCTCTGGTGTATTCTCTATAATTGTTTCTAGCTGCTTGCGACTAAAAGCCATCAGCTCTACACCTGCTACCGTCCGACGAGTCGCATCATGCATAAAATCGACTAATCCCTGAATCGGAGCTAGGTCTATTCTTATACCGTTGTACTCGGTTTCCCAATACCCAAATTTACCTAGAGATTTAGGATCTGTGTGGTATTGTTTCCACTTCAAAGAGCTAGCTTTTTTATTGATGTTTCTTAATGCACTGCGTATGCTACCTGATACACCGCGCTTGCCATACACGGGGTAAACTAAATATATTGTCGGCGGTTCTTCTTCAGCAATTGGGTTAAACCCAAATACCATAACATTCAACTTGGTTAGCTGTTGAAGGCTTTGTTGTAAAGCTATTTCAACTGAAGTTATTTTTCTAACTGGTACTACTACTTTTGACCAATTCAGCGGCGGCTTGTATAATTTTATAAACTGATCTTCGAGATTTGAGAGAGTATTGATATCATTACTACAAGTTATCCAGCTAATACTAACGCGGTCTTTTCGATTAAACCTTTTTAGCTGGTTAAATCTGTGGTGCTGTCTCCAACGCTCAACTAAGTTGACTGTTCTACCAATATAAAGAACATGACCTTTACTGTCAGATACAAAGTAAATGGCTGCACAATTGGGGAGATTATTTCTGTCTAATAAATAAACTGATGGCAAGTCAGACAATTTGATGTTTTCTAATAACATCAGTGCATTAAGTTTATGTTATTTCTTGGTAGCTCAAGAGAAAGATGAGTACAACAAAACACGTAGCTAATAATTTGTGCTGAGAAATAGTAGCTAACCGCTAATTGCTAACTGCTAACTGCTAACTGCTAATAATTGATCGATATCTAGTAGAAATATCGTCATCGCTGTTTCCATTGTTGGAATTACAGCCACATGAGTAGCGAAACCAAATATATCAGCATTGCGGTAGGAATCTGGCAAAACTCGAATGCAGGATAATGCTATTTCCATTAAAGTGGGAACGGAGCCAACTGGAATGCCATAAAGTTCGCTTTGTCGATTTTTAACAATCATCAAGTAACTGTTTTTAGATGCATCTTTGATACTGCTAGATTGGAATAATCGTTTATGCAAATCAACAACAGTCACCTCACGATCGCCCACATGAGCAATTCCTACCCCATGTAGCCCACTACCATAAACGGTAGTTTTTGGCAATACTTTAGCAATATTGTGAATGGGCAAAGCTAACTTAATATCGCCCATTTCAAACATAATTACTTTAAGGGAATTTACCGCCTCTTGGTTATTAGCCTGCCTAGAAGCATTTGCTTTTGTTTTAATTAAGGCACTTTTCATAATTTTTTATCCTTTGTCATTTGTCAACAACTAATTACCAATTACCAATTACCAATTACCAATTAGCGTGAAAGAGATACCTGACCTCTGGTGGGAGCATCCTGGGTTAAGATATTTTTGATCGCTGCCAAAAATTCTTGTTCAATATAAGGCTTGGTAAAGTAGTGTTTAGCGCCCAAATGCATTGCTAGCTGACGATGTTTCTCACTGCTGCGCGAGGTGAGCATTACAGTGGGAATTTTTGACATTTGCGGGTCAGTACGACGATGGCTAAGAAACTCAAAGCCGTTCATGTTCGGCATTTCTACATCAGAAATTATTAATTGAATGTTGGGATTTTTCTGCAATTGATTAATTGCTTCCCGACCATCTCGTGCTTGCAAAACTTTGTAGTCTGCTTTTTGCAGAGTGAGAACTAAAGTTTGCCGTACAGTGATCGAATCATCCACAACTAGAACGGTGGACACATTGATTGACGCGGGTAACGCAGCTGGGATAGTGTAATCGCCCTCCTCTGCTAAATCAGCAATTGGTAAACTAGGCACAGAACCTACTCCAGTTAAAGTCTTAGTTTCGCCGAAGAAGGCGTTAAGTAACCCAGCAGCATCAATTACTGGGATTAGACAACCATCGCCCAAAATAGTACAGCCGTAAACATAGCTAGGAGGCGCGATCGCAGCCCCAAAAGGTTTAATTACCAATTCTTGCTCAGTCACTAAACGATCAATTTCTAAAGCAAGCATTTGATCCTCTTGTTCCAGTAACAATATCGGGGCTGCCCAGTCATCAGGGGTAGGAACTGCACTCAAAACTTGGCTGGGCGGAGTTTCTGGCAGAGGGCAGGCATAATTGAGTAATTGGGACAAGTGAAAGGTAGGTATAATGTGTCCTTGCCAGTGCAAAAACCGCTTACCAGCAGACTGCTTGATTTGATCGGGTTGAGGAATCAAAATTTCTACAATGCTGTCAGAAGGAAAGGCAAAAGCACTAGAGCCGACAAAGCAAACCAGTAACTTAGCAATCGATAAAGTCAGGGGAATGCGTAAAGTAAATACAGTGCCTTCTCCTGGTTCAGAAGTGATGGTAACGCTACCCTTAAGCGATCGCAATTGATCGCGCACTACATCTAGTCCCACTCCCCGTCCAGACAGTTGACTAACTTGACTTGCTGTAGAAAATCCAGGCTCAAATAGAAATTCGAGTAGGCGCGACGGTTCGGCGGTGTCTGCTTGTTCAGGTGTCAATAGTCCCATCTTTACAGCCTTAGCGCTAATACGCTCCAGGTTGACACCTCGACCATTATCTCGCACCTCAATGATCGTTTGACTGCCCTGGTGATAGGCACAAATTTCAATTATGCCTTGCTCTGATTTGCCTTGTTTAAGACGATCTTCCGGCGTTTCAATTCCATGATCGAAGGCATTACGGACTAAATGCACCAAAGGATCGTTGAGCTTTTCCAATACTGCCTTATCTACTAAAACCCCCGTACCACTGAGTTTAAGTTCAACTTGCTTTTGATACGACATAGACAAGTCGCGCAACATTCGTGGAAAGCGGTTAAGAATTTCACTCAAAGGCAGCATTCTTGCCCACATCAAGTCATCTCGCAAGTGACCAAGCATTTGGCGTTGTCTTTCTAGTGTCTGACTTGACTGTCCGGCGAGTAAGACAACGTCAACTACGGTTTCTTCGAGTTGCGCCATTTCTTCCAAGGTTGTTTGTACTATGGAGTGTAATTCTCCATAGCTATCCATTTCCAGGGAGTCAAAGTTAGTTTGACCCCATGCGATCGCTTCTGTAGGTGAGCTTGATACTACATTGTAGATATTCTGTTCTGTTTGACTGTTTGTTGGCGCTAATTGGCGATGTTTATAGCTTTCTGGATTTACTACTATTTGATCGGAAAATTCACGCAACATTTGACCAATTTGCTGAAATTTGCCAAATTTACGCAATAACTCCTGAATAAATGCTTGTAACTGTTCGTTTTGCAGGGCAAGGCTATTGCGGTTAATTGCCAATTCGCCGATCAAATTATTCATCCGTTCTAGCCGTTCTAAGTCAACTCGGACGGAAAGCCCAGCGGTAGAAGTCTTAGGAGCCGAACTAGCTTCGGGTTTTGAACTTGTGGTGTTCGTTTTATTATTAGTTGGAGCAGAGACTAGGTCAGCCTTGGGTTGCACACTAGGCAAATGAGGAATTGCAGGAACTATAGCAGACTTAGAATCAGCTGGAGTAGTAATATCGTTTATGGGCGGTAAGTTATTAAATACCTGCTCGATTGATTGAAATGCTGAGGAATTATTTTGGCTATTATTTGGTGATAAGGAAGAATCGGCTGGAGTAGCTGAACCAGGATTTGCAGCTGTAGGCTCGTGGGAGAAGTTAAAGCTGCCAAAGACATCATCTAAAGAAGGAATAGAGCTAATTGCTTCATCATTAATCGGAGCAGCAGAGGTATTCGGCTCGGTTGAAACTGATTCTATTACCTGGGCGTTAAGTATTTGTGGCTCCAGATCTGAAAAGACATTAGCTAGATCTAGCGGTACTGTTGTCGCTGGCTGGGGTGCGATCGCACTCGTTAGAAACGTGCTAGGATCATTATCACTAATTGGCTGGGTCGAACTAAAGACACCAAAAATATCATCTAGCGAGGGAAGAGTAGAAGCTTCGGCAGTAACAGAATTATCGTTTGGTGGTTCTGTAAATGTGGGTAATTCATCAAATGTTCCTAAAGAGCCAAAGACATCGTCTAGGGATGTGAGAACATTAGCTTCCAGTCTTGGTGTTGATGCTATTGCTAATTGTGCAAGATCGGTCGAGGTAGTACCGCCACTTGTGCGATCCCCAGCCATCACAGCTTGTCTACCAGCCTCAAAATCAGCTAAAGCTAGTTGTGTAATTTGCAAAGCTTGCTCTGGATGAGCCTCAAGTGCTGCTAAGGCTGACTGCGCGATCGCGCCAAATCCAGGCAAGTTCAACATCTCAGCGATGCCAGTAAAAACCTCTACTTGCGCCCGCAATTCTCCGGCTATTTCCTTGCCTTGTGGCTGGGCTAAAACAGCTTCAAGCCGTTTTAGTCCCTGAGCGACATCTACCTCAAAGATAGACAATGCAATATCTACCCCCAAGTCAATTGAGCTAGGAAGGGAATCCGCCCCCTTGAGAAATTCTCCGATTTGGGCTTCTATCTGAGCAAACACAGGTTCTGCTGCTGTCATTGCCCGATCTGTATCGAATTGACCAGTATCGATCTGCTCCATCAAAGGGATACGGAGACAGTCGTAAGCTGCCAGCAACAAGCCTTCTACCGAGTCATCAATTTCGAGTTCTTCGTTATGAAGCCCCTTAAAAATATCTTCTAGGCTGTGAGCTAGAGTTTTAATCGTTTCTAGCCCAACACTAGCTGCTCCTCCCTTAATTGAGTGGGCAGCTCGCATCATGTTATGAACTTTGGCTGTACTGCGCTCTGTTTTTAGCGTCAGTAACTCTTCTTCAATTAGCTGTAGTAGCTCTGGGGCTTCTTGGATGAAGAACTGATAAGCTTGGTCGCGTATATCAGAGTCAATTGCCATATTTGTAGAAAGGGAGTAGTTCGTTTTGGAGTAGGGAGCAGAGGGGCAGGGGGGCAGGGGGGACTCCGAGTCCCCGGTTCCGAAGGAACTGGGGATAGGGGGGCTTCGGGGTCATTCGCGTAGTGGGGTTGGGGGGAAGAGGGGAAATTAACTTTTCCCTTTACCCTTTTCCCTTTTCCCTTCCTCTAGCCTCTAGCCCCTAACCCCTAGCGCTTAACTAATTAACTTTGAATTGACTAGCACTAGTTTGCAGTTCTTGCGCCAGTGCTAGCAGTTCCTTAAATGAGGCTGAAACGATTGTTGCATCGTTTGAGGTTTGACTAGCACTTGCTGCTACATCAGTCATAGCAACAGTCACAACTTGTGAAACTTGTGATTGCGCTGCTGCTGCTTGGCCGATCGCTGCCACTGATTCACTAATTTGTTGGCTAACAAAGGTAATTTTATTCAGATTCTGACGAGTCTCATCTACTAATTTTGTTCCAACAACTACTTGCTCTTTACCAGCTTCCATCGCTGCCACCACTTCGTTGGTTTCTTTTTGAATGTTTGCGATCAAATTTTCGATTTCTGCTGTTGCTTCGGCTGATTGACGGGCAAGAGTTCGCACTTCGTCGGCTAATACAGCAAATCCTCGCCCTTCATCCCCAGCACGAGCTGCTTCAATCGAAGCTTTCAATGCTAGCAAGTTGGTTTGAGCTGCAAATCTGCCGATCAAGCTCACCACTTTAGAAATCTTTTGTGAAGATTCACCCAATTGCTTGACTTTTTTCGATGTTTCTGTTATACTTTCCCGAATTGCCATAATTCCATCAACGGTGCGGTTCATTGCCGCATCCCCAGCTGCTACTGTCGTAGTTGCCTCCTGGACGGCTGCTTCTGCTATGGCAGCACTTTGCGTCACTGCGCGAATCGAAAGAGACATTTCTTGAATTCGATCTAGTGTTGATGCAATTTCTTCGGCTTGCCGTAGTGCTTCAATAGACAGTTCTTGTACTGCACCTTCGTTGCTGGTGGTGGTGGATGTGACTTGTTGTGCCGCTGCTTGCACTTGGCTGACAATATTGCGTAAGTTGTTAATCGTGGCGTTGTAGGAGTCAGCGATCGTACCAATTTCATCTTCAGTCACGCTGGCACGGATAGTAAGGTCGCCTTTATTAACAGGGTCAACTTCCATCAGCAATTCCAAGGCGCGACGCTGGAGTAGTTCTTTGGCACTCTTTTGCTGTTCGAGTAGGTGGAAGCGATCTAAAGCAAGTCCCACTTGCGTGGCAAGCTGGGCAAATAAATCAATTTCTGCCTGTTGCCATGCTCTTGGTGCAGAACACTGATGGGCGATCAATAAGCCTAGTAGCTTTCCTGCTTGCAAAATTGGTGCTACTAAATTGGCTTTAACCTCAAATGGTTCAAGTTGTTTGATGTGACACGGGGTTAGACCTGCTTTGTAAATATTCTCAGTAGCCCCGATGCGACCTGCGCGATACTTTTCTACATATCTATCAGCAAAACAGGGATCGGCAATTTTGGCTCCTAAAGCGCGAGGGAAACCACTGGCAACAGATTCAGCAATTACAGTGCCTTGCCAATTTTCATCAAAGCTGTAAACGACGACGCGATCGCTATTAATTGCTTTTCGGATTTGGGAGACAGCAGTATCAAAAATTTCTTTGGGTTGTGCTGTTTGCGCCAGATGTACAGTAATATCTTTAATCATCTGTGCGCGCTTGGCTTCTGTTTGCTGCTGTTCTAGTAAGCTCTCTCGGTCTAAAATCAGTCCCAGTTGACTTGCTAACTGTCGCAGAAAATCGATTTCTGACTGCTGCCACTCATGGGGTGCATTGCAGTGATGGGCAATTAGCAAACCATAAAGTTGGTCGTTTTTTACAATTGGTGTTACCAAATTGGCTTTGATTTGCAGTCGTTCCATTAACTTTTGATGCTCAGGGTGGAAACCCGCACTCATCACATTATTTGTAGGAACGACACGACCTTTTCTGTATGCTTGTATGAGATCATCTCCAATACAAGAGTCTTCAATTTTGTCATTCAGAGCGCTCCGCCAACCAGGTAGCACAGATTCATTGGCAATGTAGCCGCTCCAGTCTAGGTTGAAGCGATAGATGACTACTCGCTCTACCTTTAGGAGTTCTCTAGCTCCTGTAAGTGCTTTGTTGAAAACAGATTCCAAGCCTTGAGAGTCATTTGTACCGGAATTGCCAATATCAGCAAAGAATCTAGCTCGTTCTGCTTCGAGTTGACGGGCTTCCAGGTTAGCCTCAATATTAGCCGCCATCTGATTCAATTCTTGGGAAAGAATGCCAATTTCGTCATGACTGTGGGTGGTTTCTAGTCTAATACCTTCTTCTCCGACTCCGACAGCTTGAGCAAAACTAGCTAAACGTTTCAATGGGCGAGAAAATGAGCCAGCAATTGGAATACCAACTAGACCAACCAACAGCAATATACCTCCCCCAATGCCATAAGCTGTGAGTTGCTGATTTCTTAAGCTAGTATCTACTTCCTTGAGAGACTGACCGATATAGGCTATGCCTACAGGCTTTGCTTGGTCAGGATTGAGTTCCTTTTGATGGTCATACAAGGGGCTATAGAATGTTAGATACGGCTGACCTATAATATTTGTTTGACCGCTAAACTCTTGCCCCTGATTGAGGACTTTCTCTGCTACCTCTCTGGCAACCCGCGTTCCCACCGCCCTAGTTTTACCGTCTGTGTAGGGAACATTCGTAGCTACCCGCCAGTCGTGAGCAAATACAGTCGCACTAGGTAGTTTGTAATTTTGCGAAAATTTGTCCACTAAGACGTAGTTGCGGTTTTGCACTGCCCCTACGATGACAGTTCCCACTAGCTTATTGTTGATTTTGATTGGATAAACAGCCATAGCGACCAAGCCTACTTTTCCTCGGTCAGTGTCGTAAGTTCCTTCGGGGAAGGGTTGCTTGGATTGAGGTAAGTCCTTAGTAGGTTGTGGTCGCAAACCGATATCTGCCTGTTTCTCTAACCCTAAACGTTGGAGTGATTCTTTTTTCAGCAACTCCATACCAGCTAAAGGGCGTTGAGTTTTTAATGTGTCTTTCACAATTGGAATATCTGCTAAGTTAATCCCTACTGGTAAAGATACTGGGCGATATTTTGGCTCGGTTAATTCTTGGTTATTCTCGGCTGGTAGAGGTGGATTACTAGAAAAATCCTCTGCCAGAATTTGAATATCCTGAGCAACTGTTCTACCCTGAGCATCAGTGAAAATTTGAAAGTTTTTGTTGCTCTGAGGCTCTCCACCATTTTGGATTGCGAGGAAATTTTGTAAAAAGGCACGACGGGCAGATACTTCACTAGGATTACTCAAATCGATTTTAGTAACTTCTATTAGCTTAGCCAGGTTCTTTGCTTGTGATTGATTTTCTACTTGTGTCCCAAGAACATACTCTTTTTTAAAGGCTGTCCCGTCCTTTTGTAGAGATTCTTTTAATGTTTTCAACTGATAGTCTTTATTAAGAGTAACTAACCCTTGGGTAACAGCAATCGTAGGCAGGGCAGCACTAATCATTAAAATAAGAGTGAGTTTAGTACGAAAGTTTAGGTGATTCCAAGGTTGAGTCAGGGACTGTAAAAAAGAAGAAGGCTTACTGGGTTTTTGTTGTGGTGGTAACTTTGATTCTGGTAATTTTGGATCTGAATTTGATACTTGGATAGGTTTTTTGATCGGATAATCTAACATGGCGGTTACTCTAAAACTTTTCACTTCAAAGCGGGAACTTGTCTTGTAGGGGCTGGGGGCTAGGGGCTAGGGACTAGGGGAGGACAAGGGGACAAGGGGACAAGGGGGAGATGGACAAGATAAAGAATTCACTATTGTGACTACTGACTACTGACTACTGACTCCTTTTCCCTTTTCCCTTCTAACCTTTAGCCCCTAGCCTCTAACCCCTAACTAACTTTGAATTGACTGGCGCTAGTTTGCAGTTCTTGCGCCAGTGCTAGCAGTTCCTTAAATGAGGCTGAAACGACTGTCGCTTCGTTGGAAGTTTGATTTGCGATCGCCGCTACATCAGTCATCGTAGTCGTCACCATCTGTGAAGCTTGCGATTGTGCACTCGCCGCCGTTGCGATCGCACCTACTAATTCACTAATCTGTTGACTGACTGAGGTAATTTTGAGCAAATTCTGGCGCGTTTCATGCACTAGTACGGTTCCCGTCACCACCTGTTCTGTACCAGCTTCCATCGCCGCTACTACTTCGTTGGTTTCTTGTTGAATATCCTTCACTAGACTTTCAATTTCGGCTGTAGCTTCTGCTGATTGACGGGCTAGTGTTCGCACTTCGTCAGCAACGACAGCAAAACCGCGTCCTTGTTCTCCAGCATGAGCAGCTTCAATCGAAGCATTCAGCGCTAGCAAGTTGGTTTGGTCGGCAAATGTACCAATCAGGTTCACCACTTTGGAAATCTTTTGCGAAGATTCGCCCAAACGCTTGACTTTTTTCGATGTTTCTGCTACTGTTTTGCGAATTGCCATCATTCCATCTACAGTGCGGTTCATGGCTGCATCCCCTGCTGCTACTGTTTGCGTAGCTTCTTGTACCGCGGCTTCTGCTTGCTGGGCGCTTTGGGTTACTGCGCGAATCGAATTCGACATTTCTTGAATTTGATCTAAGGCGGCTCTAATTTCTTCGGTTTGCCGCAGTGCTTCTTTAGAAAGTTCTTGGACTGCACCTTCGCTGCTAGTGGTGGTTGATGCTACTTGTTTTGCCGCTGCTTGCACTTGGGTAACAATTTTCCGCAAACTGTTAATTGTGGCGTTGTAAGAGTCTGCGATCGTACCAATTTCATCTTCTGTCACATTGGCACGGATGGTGAGGTCGCCTCTACTAATTGGGTCAACTTCCATCAGCAGTTCTAAAGCGCGGCGTTGGAGTATTTCTTTAGCACTCTTTTGCTGTTCCAGCAGCATGGCGCGCTCAAGGGCAAGTCCCACTTGTGTCGCCACCTGGGAAAACATATTAATGTCCTCTTGCAGCCAAGTCCTTGGTGCATTACACTGATGGGCAATCAATAAGCCCAAAAGTTTCCCGTTGCGCATAATCGGGGCGACTAAGTTTGCTTTAACCGCAAATTGTTCGAGTTGGGCAATGTGACAATCAGTTAAACCAGCATCATAGATGTTTTCGGTAGCTTGGACACGACCTTGAGTATATTTTTCTACATACCTATCGGCAAAACAGGGGTCATCAATTTGCGCTCCCAGTGCTTTGGGAAAACCACTGGCAACGGATTCAGCAATTACTGTACCTTTCCACTTGTCATTGAAACCATAAACGACGACGCGATCGCTTTTAATCGCCCCGCGAATTTCAGCAACAGCAGTATCTAAAATTTCTTGTGCCTGAATACCTTGCGCTAGTTTGAGGGTGATATCTTTAATTTGTGAGGCACGTTCAGCGGTAGCTTGTTTTTGTTCTAAGAAAGATAAGCGGTTTAAGATAATACCCAGCAAAGCTGCCAGCTGGGTGAGAAAGTTAATTTCCCCTTGCTGCCACTCATGAGTTTCTGCACAATGATGGGCAATTAGCAAGCCAAATAATTGGTTATTTTTGAGAATTGGTGTTACCAAATTGGCTTTGATTTGCAGTCGTTCCATCAAGTTTTGGTGTTCAGGGTGAAAACCCGCACTCATCACGTTGTTGGTGGGAACGACACGACCTTTTCTATAAGCTTCTATCAGGTGTTTACTAATACAAGGATCGTTGATTTTGTCATTCAGAGCGCTCCGCCAACTAGGTAGCACAGATTCAGCCGCGATGTAGCCACTCCAGTCAGG
The DNA here is from genome assembly GCA_964248365.1 of uncultured Chroococcidiopsis sp. Taxonomy (GTDB): domain Bacteria; phylum Cyanobacteriota; class Cyanobacteriia; order Cyanobacteriales; family Chroococcidiopsidaceae; genus Chroococcidiopsis. Next base: position 81,857 of record CAXTYC010000010.1, read on the forward strand.
GTTGAAGCGATATACGACTACTCGATCTGCTTTGAGGAGTTCTCTAGCTCCTCGTACTGCCTTATTGAAAACAGACTCTAGTTCTTGAGATTGCTGATCCTTTGCTGAAGCGATAGCAGAAAGGAAGTTTGCCTGTTCAGTTTGGAGTGCTTGGCTGCTGACGAGGTTCTGCAACTGAATTGCCATCTGGTTAATGTTTGACCCCAGAATTGCCAGTTCGTCTTTACCTGCTACAGCAATGCGGGTATCAAGTTCGCCTTGACCTAATTTTTCCACCGCATCAGCAGCAGCTAGGATGGGACGAGTGGCTCGGTTTGCTAGGTAAGCAGCTACAGCACTTACTACTAATGCTGCTATTCCAGTTCCAATTGCCAAAGTCAGCAGCAGTTGTCTCTGTGGTTCAAATACAACGAGTGTGTCTGCGCTAAGAATTACATCCCAGTTTAGATCTGGTAAACCTTCTAGTTTTTCAAAAGGCGCGAAGGTTATTAACTGTTGATGATTGCTACTTTTTTCTATTCCTATTACCGAATCTACCTTATTTCCTTGTTCCAGTTGCTCAAAATTGGGTAAATGTTTCTTAGCTTCTTTACCTATGTCATCTTTTTCCGTAGCTGCTAAAACTTTCTTAGACTCGTCGATCAGATAGTATTGGTTGTCATTGGTCTTGAACGATCGTAGTAGCTGTTCAAAGGCTTTTATAGGCATACGCGCTCGCGCTATGGCAATCGTTTTACCAGTAATAGGATCTTTAACAGGTGCGGCGAAGAAAATGCAGACATCTTTTGTCAGTACTGAAACTTCTTCGGTAATTACAGGACGACCAGTTTTAAGCACTTGCGAAAAATAATTTTGCTCTTTAAGTTTGCCATTGGGAATAGGCTTCCCTTGGGACTGAGCAATTACGTTGCCATCGAGATCGAGAACGGCAATGCTTTCATAGACACTGTAAGCTTGTATAACGCGGTCTAGGATTGCTTGTTTTTCCTGAACGGATGTTATCGCCGCTAATTTAGGATCGCGGAACACTGAGTAGTTAGCCACTACCTGAATATTTCCAAACCGCTCAAACATAATGCGGTTAACTAGATTTGCTATTTGAGCGGCACGCTCTTGTTGTACTTGTTTAATTTGCTTAACAACCGCTTGGTTGGCAAAGTAATAAGCTGTTGCCCCGACCGCTACCACTGGGATTGTACCAATAGCGATCGCGGCAAGCATTGCCTTTGTTCTTAAGCGCATCCCTCCCCAAAAGGATGACTGTTTGATCGCTGGAGATGAATGCAGTGCTGATTCGTCGTGTCGATAAGAGCCTAGTATTGTAGTTGGTTTTTCTAGCTGTGGCGATAAGAGCGTTGATTGTGGTGTTTGAGTATCAGATAATTCATCCCCTTCGGAAGTAGAGCTAGTAGAATGACCGTTGGGAGCATTTGTATATTGTTTAGTATTAGAGTCATTCATATTGTTATGACCGGAAGATTTGGGAGATATTTGAGTCATAGGAGAAAGAGTGATAGCTAGTTGTTTGGGAGTTACTTAGGCACTATGAATAAAAATGGCTAAGAAAAAAGAAATCTTTAATCAATTTTTAGGCTGAGGCATACCAGCAATGATGGAATTACCATCCAAAACCACTAAGATTTCGCCGTTGGATTTCAGCCAATATCCACGTAAAAAAGGCACTAACTGGGGAGTGACAGCAGACAGCGGCGGCGATTGAATTTCATCAGGATTGCACCATTCCATGTCTTCTAATCGATTGACCAATAGCCCTAGAGTTTTTCTACCTGTTTTTTGGCTACTTTGGTTTTTGTCTGAAGCCTGCCCAGTGCTATGAATTACAACTGCCGTATAATTTGAGCGGCTAGTTGCCTGTTGGTGCAAAGGGGTAAGTCCGATCAAGTGACCTAGATCTACTATCCATAGAATTTCACCCCGCCAGTTATACACACCCATCACCTCTGCTGGCATCTGCGGAATTGGCACAACAGAGGCAATAGGTATAGTTAGCACTTCTGTCATCTGTTGCACTGGTAACATGGCAGCAGTATCAGGTAGTAGGTGAATTCGCAAAAATTGCTGTCCAACCTGCGCTGTTTGTGCTGCACTTAACGGTCCTGCTGCTGTACCCCTGGTCAAAAACTCCAACATGATCGCGGATCTCCTAATGCTGCTGGGGAGCGAATGCGATCGCGCACACGCTGCCCTCGTGGCTTAATTTTTAATTAGTTGCTTAACTGTTTGCAGTAGTGTTTCTTGATCGATTGGCTTGGTAATATAGGCATCTGCTCCTTGTTTCATGCCCCAAAATTTATCCATTTCACTGCCTTTTGTTGAGCAAAGCACGACTGGAATTTTGCTTGTTTCTGCTTCAGCTTTGAAATCGCGGCATAGTTCAAATCCACTTCGACCAGGTAGTACAATATCCAAAATGATTACATCTGGTTTTTGGCTACTAATTTTGGCACGGGCTTCTTCTCCGTTATTGGCTGTCTGAACACTTAAACCACCACGTTGTAAGCAGCTAGCGATTACTTGCATCTCGGTTGTCGAATCGTCAATAACTAAAACTGTACTCATGACATTAACCTCAAAAAAATAGAAATTGGCTAGGATAGGCTATGACTCAAAGGAGTCAAAATTCACCGCGGCGATAGATAAAACAGCTACACTAAACAAGACGTTTTGTGGATTACTCACTCAAGGAGTTGCTGTTTAGATATTTGTGCGTTATTGATAACACTGTTTCTGCATCTACTGGTTTGCTCAAGAAATCTGAAGCACCGACAATTTTGGCTCTAACTCGGTCGATAATGCCATCATTTCCGGTCAGGATAATGATAGGAGTAGTACGGAATGCAGAAACTTTTCGTAATTGGCTACATATTTCATATCCATTGGTATTTGGCATGACTAAATCTAAAAAGATCACATCGGGTTTACGAGTTAATAAACCTGCGATCGCCCTGAGTGAATCTTGAATTGCTACAAATTGGTAGCCATTTGATGTTAAAATTTGTTCCATACTTTGACAAACTAAAGGGCTATCATCCACACAAGCAATCAAAGGTCCTGAAGCCGCAGCAGTACTGCCTGGTGGTGCTGTAGGAGATTTGGCAGAGATTGGTGCAGCTAAATCAGGAATATTGATTAACTCCACTAAACCCGCTTGAATGTAAGGCAGTAGGGAACAAGTTACATCTTTAACCTCTCGATTCATTACTACAGCCAAATCCCGCAACGTGCGTTGTCCATCCAGTAATTTGGTAAGATTTTGGTAAACTGCTGGTGAAACTTGTTGCTGTAGCTGTTCGCGCTGATTAATTACTAACGCTTTGTTGGGAGAGCGATCGGCAATATTAGCTTTTTGCCAGCTTTGCCAAATCTGCTGTACTTCTGTTAGTAATTGCCCAGGATCTAGCAATACTAATTGTGGCAATGATGTGTTTTCTGGCTTGAGATAATAATTCACTTGTATTGCTTGAGTGACATCAAACAATACTTCAGCAACAATAGCGGCAATCATTTTTCCCGCTTGCTCTCTAGTTATTTGTTGCTGTTCTACCCCTGCATACAACAATTGACATTCCCAACATTCAGATGTAGCCGATGAGTTAGAAAGAATGGCAGATAACTTTAGCTGTTGAAGATCAATTTGAGGGCAGTTTATCTTCAGCTGTCTGAGCCAGCGCCTAACTGGATGATTACCGCCTGTTGCATACAAAATCCGACCAAGAAATAGATAAATAATCCATTCTTGATTTCCTGGTCCTTTCAGTAAAAATTGCCCAGTAAATCTATCTTGCTTTAAAGCAGCGATTTGACTGATAAAATCATTAGTTGCAAGTGGTTCCGCCATCATAATACCAGTTATTTTACTTACATTTATTTTGGGTGAATACTAATTTAAATAAACTGGTTATTGCTCAAGGATTAGATTTTACTTCAATCGATAATGATGTTTTACTTCTTGAGATTACCAAAATTTTAAAAAAATCTGTTTGCAAAAGTAGGAATAAGGAGGAGCATTAAACTAAAGAAACAATGAAGAAAGCAAAAAATCCTGAATTTAAAATCTGACAAAAGCCTCGTCTTAACGTCGCATTGATCATGGCATCAGCTTAATTAAGCAAGTAACCGTATGAATACTGAATTTGTTTGACCTAGGCAGAGTTTACGTACGTATGAGCAGGGGTTTATTATTTACTTAAAAAAGTGTTTCAAAAGGAATAAAGACAATCTTCAAAGCCTATAATAATCAATGCTTAGGCTTATAGAACTAGCATCCTATTAACAGTTACAGCAGGGGTAGCAGTAAGAAATTAGACTTATTGCAAAATTGATTTTTCTTCTGGGTAACAGGAAAGTAACTCTCCTTCCCACGAGGTCTACCTCTTGACTTCCTATCTGTGTGGAAAGGGAGTAGGTGTGTCCTTCCAAGACTTATCCGCCCCATGTTCATACTCCAGCCCAAGCGCGATCGTCATTTGATGACATCATTATTTAGAGTCCTTGCTGGCGTGGACTTTTGCTATTAGCGAGGGCTTAAGGCGCAGCTAAGGAGGAGCGTAATGTATATTTGCTCAAAAGTAATGTATAAAATTTGCCCAAGGGCTTAAGTAAGAACAACGCCTATGCTGCTAGCACTGGTAGCATAAGTTAGTAATGCATCCGCAGCTTGGTGGGATAAGCTGCTCATGCATTTAAGCTGCATTCAATGGACGGGCTTTCCTGCCCATCCCACAACAGTTAGATCATAAATATGGTTATATCAAAAACTTTTAACCAGGTAAACCAAAACAAGCTTGTAGAGCAAGTAATAGCCAGCAGTTTGACTAAATTTATAAGTGATATTATAATTTTCTTCTGAAGCTGCACATTCACTGTTATAGGTACGTAAACCTTGGGGAGGTAAGTACTTACTTACAATGAGAGTGAGTTTAACTACAAGTTTTGAGTATTTTGAGTATATTTTAAGTCTTTACTTAGCCTTCACGCTATCACTATTATATTAGCAGAAATATTTACTAATTTTTTAAATTGATAACTGTATATTTACTGTGTCTTTACATTTCGTTAGCTAAGTGCATATTAGGATTAATATGCACTTAGCTAAATGAAGGCGTTTGCTCACTCACACAACAGTGGTGACGGAATCTACCAAAAATACAAACTAGTCTGGTAAAAAATTTCGAGGTAACCACATGAAAGCCGTAATACTTGCAGGAGGGCTTGGCACTCGTCTTTGCGAAGAAACCACTGTTAGACCGAAGCCTATGGTTGAGATTGGCGCTAGACCCATTCTATGGCACATCATGAAAATCTACTCAGCCTATGGCATTAATGATTTTATTATTTGCTGCGGTTACAAAGGATACATAATCAAGGAATATTTTGCTAATTATTTTTTACATATGTCAGACGTGACGTTTGACATGAGATTTAATCAGATGAATATTCATTGTGGCTATGCAGAACCTTGGCGAGTCACACTGGTAGATACAGGTGACAAAACCATGACTGGTGGACGGCTCAAGCGAGTAAGAGAACACATCGGTAATGAAACCTTTTGTTTTACCTATGGCGATGGTGTCAGCAGTGTGAACATAAAAGATTTAATCGAGTTTCATAAACAGCAAAAGACTTTGGCAACACTAACAGCAAGCCAACCACCAGGACGATTCGGTGCAATCTGCTTGTCACAAGAGCAAACTAAGATTACCAGCTTTCGTGAAAAGCCAGTAGGAGACGGTGCTTGGGTAAATAGTGGTTTTTTTGTGCTGGAACCAGAAGTTATTGACTTTATTGCCGATGACTCTACTGTTTGGGAACAAGAACCTTTGCAAAAGCTAGCTAATATGGAGCAACTGTCAGCTTACAAGCATACTGGTTTTTGGCAACCTATGGACACTTTACGAGATAAGTGCTACTTAGAAGACCTTTGGAACAGCGATTATACTCCTTGGAAGGTATGGTAATTGTTTTTGCCACCTGGTATCAACTTCAGTTTGATGGATGACATTCTCATGTATGATTTTGCAATTATAGGCGGCGGAATTGTTGGTCTTGCTAGCGGTATGGCTGTAGGTAAACGCTATCCTAATGCACGAATTTTAATTTTAGAGAAGGAAAGTAATTGGGCATATCACCAAACTGGAAATAATAGCGGTGTAATTCACTCTGGTATTTATTACAAGCCTGGGAGTTTTAAGGCTAAGTTCTGCCGTGACGGTAGTCGTTCAATGGTGGAATTTTGCCAGCAATATGGTATTGATTATGAAGTTTGCGGTAAGGTAATTGTTGCGACGGAGGTTGAACAACTGCCACTACTAGAAAATCTCTACAAAAGAGGTTTAGAGAATGGCTTGAATGTTACTAAGATTAGTGCAGAGCAAGTTAAAGAAATTGAGCCTCATGTTAGTTGTCTAGCAGGCATCCGAGTATCGACAACTGGAATTGTTAACTATAAACAAGTTTGTCAGAAATACGCTGATTTAATTAAATCTCAAGGCGGCGATTTGCGGCTCAATACTAAGGTTGAGAAGATTAGCCAAACCAGTACAGGTACTGTATTGGAAACAAACAATGGCACGTTTGAGACTCGCTTTGTAATTAATTGTGCTGGATTGCATAGCGATCGCATTGCTAAATTAGGACAAGTCGATCCGCAAGCTAAGATTGTGCCGTTTCGCGGTGAATACTATGAATTAATACCAGAAAAACGTTATCTTGTCAAGACGCTAATTTATCCGGTTCCCAATCCTGCCTTTCCGTTTTTGGGTGTCCACTTCACTCGGATGATTGATGGTAGTGTCCACGCCGGACCAAATGCCGTACTGAGTTTGAAGCGTGAAGGATACAAAAAGACTGACTTCGACCTACGGGATTTTACTGAAGTTATGACTTATCCTGGTTTCTGGAAATTGGCAGGTCTCCACGCCCAGGAAGGAATTGGGGAAATCATTCGTTCATTTAGCAAAGCTGCTTTTGTGCGAAGTTTACAAAAGCTAATTCCAGAAGTAAAAGCAGAAGATTTAGTTCCAACCCATGCTGGGGTAAGGGCGCAAGCGTTGATGAGCGATGGTAAGTTGGTAGACGACTTTTTGATTGTTCAAGGTAAGAACGCTACTCATGTATGTAATGCGCCGTCGCCTGCTGCTACTTCTTCACTGGAAATTGGCAAAGCGATCGCCGCCGCCATTCCCGAACAATCCCATCTTGAACCAAGAGTAAAAGTATAGGAATTTACACAGATGAAAGTATTAGTAACTGGAACAGAAGGTTATCTAGGCTCATTGTTGCCACCAATTTTAATGCAGCGTGGGCATGAAGTAATAGGGGTAGATACGGGCTATTACAAAGTTGGTTGGCTGTACAACGGAACTGAAGTTACTGCTAAAACCCTAAATAAAGACATTCGACACATCACGGCTGAAGATTTAGAAGGCGTAGAGGCGATCGTTCACATGGCTGAACTATCGAACGATCCCACCGGACAACTTTCGCCCAATATTACCTACGACATTAACCATAAAGGTTCAGTGCGCTTGGCAACATTAGCTAAAGCTGCTGGTGTGCGGCGTTTTGTGTATATGTCTTCTTGTAGTGTCTATGGCGTTGCTACCGAGGGAGACGTTACCGAAGAAACTCCAGTCAATCCACAAACAGCTTATGCCGATTGTAAAACTTTGGTAGAGCGCGATGTGATGGCAATGGCAGAGGATAATTTCTCGCCCACATTCTTACGCAATGCTACTGCTTTTGGGGCTTCTCCCAGAATGCGTTTTGATATTGTTCTAAATAACCTAGCAGGACTAGCTTGGACTACCAAAGAAATCAAAATGACGAGTGACGGTACGCCTTGGCGACCACTAGTTCACGCTTTGGATATTTGTAAAGCAATTGTTTGCACATTGGAAGCACCGCGCGACATTGTGCATAACCAAATTTTCAATGTAGGCGATACCGCCAACAATTATCAAGTAAAAGAAATTGCCGAGATAGTTGCACAAATCTTTAAAGGATGTCAATTAACTTTTGGGCAAAACGGTGCAGATAACCGCAGTTATCGAGTTTCCTTTGAGAAGATCAACAAAACTTTACCAGGATTCAAGTGTGAGTGGGACGCGGTTCGTGGTGCTAAGCAGCTATTTGACATATTTACTCTAATTGATATGTCAGAAGAGACTTTTTTCTTTAGGGGTTTTACTCGCTTGAAGCAACTTGAGTATCTAATTCGCACTGCGCAAATCGATCAAGATTTCTTCTGGAAATAAATAGAAATAGTTAGCCTCTATCTCTAAAGTGCGCTGGCGAAAGTGGAATTTATTTTCAGTTATCTTGCACTAATAACTAATAAGGCTCCGCCTTAACGATCTCGTTTCTAAGCTGAGCTTAGAAACGAGAGCAAAGAGGTTATACCTCCTAGCTGTGCAAGAAGTGATTCGTGCTATTCATTAAATCAGTAGGAAACATTAAATATGAGTAATCAGTGTCGTTTTTGTAATAATCAACTCAAGTATACTTTTGCTGACTTAGGAACATCGCCTATAGCCAATGACTATTTAAATCCCGAACAGCTCCTGCGGGCAGAAAAATTTTATCCACTCCATGCATACGTTTGTGAGAAATGTCTGTTGGTGCAGCTAGATGAAGTTGAATCCCCCGATCACATTTTTGGTGATGGTGACTATGCTTATTTTTCTTCCTACTCGGATAGTTGGCTAAGACACGCCAAGGCATACACTGATCTAATGGTAGAAAGGTTTGGATTTAACTCTAATCATCGAGTGATTGAAATTGCTAGTAATGATGGTTATTTGCTGCAATATTTTCACGAAAAAGGAATTCCAGTTTTAGGGATTGAACCTGCTGCAAATACAGCCAAAGTAGCGGCAGAAAAAGGTATTCCAAGCTGGGTTAAGTTCTTTGGGGTGGAAACAGCAAAAGAACTGGTAGCGGAAGGAAAAACAGCAGATTTATTGTTGGGAAACAATGTATTAGCTCACGTTCCTGATGTGAATGATTTTGTGGCTGGGATGAAAATTGTCTTGAAGCCAAATGGTATTTTGACAATGGAGTTTCCCCATTTGTTGCAACTGATGCAGCAAAATCAATTTGACACAATTTATCACGAGCATTTTTCCTATTTTTCATTCTTAACAGTAGAGAAAATTTTTGCGGCACATGGTTTGACAATATTTGATGTAGAGGAATTACCAACTCATGGCGGTTCTTTGCGGATATATGGCAAATATAATGATGCGATCGCACCTGCAATTAGTGAACGAGTAACAAAATTAAAAGATAAGGAAACTTCTTTTCTTTTGCACGACGTGGAAACTTATTTAACATTTGGGGAACAAGTAAAAGCAACCAAACGTAAACTACTAAGTTTTCTAATTGAAGCGAAAGCTCAAGGGAAAGCGATCGCCGCTTATGGTGCGCCAGCTAAAGGCAATACCCTACTGAATTACTGCGGTGTTGGCACAGATTTTATTGACTATACAGTAGATCGCAGCCCCTACAAACAAGGAATGTTTCTCCCTGGAACTCACATTCCCATCCTGCATCCAGATCAAATCCGCTCCACTAAGCCGGATTACATACTAATTTTGCCCTGGAATCTCAAAGAGGAAATTATGAGCCAAATCGCATATATTGCTGACTGGGGCGGTAAATTTGTAGTACCAATTCCCTATGTACAAGTATATGACCCCTCGCTACAATTTAACATACAGCCTTTATTATTGAAATAGATTAACCTCAGATCTTGCATCTGGCTTGATTGCTACAGCAATCCGCGCATCATTGGTGAACAGTAGATGATGTAGGGCATTGCCCATCGAATCTGATAATGGTGGGCAATGCCCACCCTACTATAAATTAACTTGTCACCAAAAAATAGAGGCTTTGCCTCATTTAAAAAAGGGAAATAAAGCCCAATTATCTTAATTAACTCATCTACAAGTTAATGACTAAATTACTAATGTAAACAAACGTTTTGAGATAAAAATTGATTTATGTTATTTACTGAAACTACTCTTAAAGGCGCGTTCATTATTGACATAGAGCAGCGAGAAGATCATCGCGGCTTCTTTGCTCGAACGTTTTGCGCCCAAGAATTTGTCGCCTACGGTTTAGAAGTAACTAATGCCCAGTGCAGCATCGCCTTTAATCGTAAAAAAGGCACAATAAGAGGTATGCACTATAATGCTGAACCTGCAACAGAGGCAAAGTTAGTTCGTTGTACTCAAGGGGCTATCTATGATGTGATTGTAGATTTACGTCCTGACTCTCCCACTTTTCTAGCTCATATTGGTGTGGAACTAACAGCTGATAACCATCGATCGCTATATGTACCGGAAATGTTTGCTCACGGCTACCAGACGCTGACAGATGGGGCTGAGGTTGTATATCAGATGAATAAATTCTACACACCAGGTTACGAGCGGGGCTTGCACTATGACGATCCTATGTTAGGTATAGAGTGGGCGCTACCAGTAAGCGAAATTTCTGAAAAAGACTTGAACTGGCAATTTTTGGAAACAAGTATCATTAAGTAATGACGGTATAAAATTTACTGTTGAATACAGGAGCTAGCAGGGTGAATAATACGATTTTCTTCGATTCTAGCCATAGTGATGAAGCCAGACGTGAGCAAATATACAACGGACAACTGTTCGTTTACTCACCTTGCAAGAGCGCGATCGCAATGTGTGAGTTTGCTCGTGAATTGGCACAATCCGCTTTTGCCCCCCTACATCCAACCGAAGCACAGCATCACCTACCAGTCGAAGAGTATGCAGCAATTTTGGCTGAACTCAAGCCGAAATTTATCCACCATCCCAAGTCAAAGCAATTTATTCAGGGAATTCTGAGCGAGTTGGGATGTGATTTAGAAAAAACATACTTCGACGTACCGCGTTTGCGTACAGCAACCAGTGACAATTATCTCACCTCTGGCATCGCCTATGCCTTCCATCCCCATCGTGACACTTGGTACTCGGCTCCCCCCTGCCAGTTAAACTGGTGGTTCCCAGTTTATGACGTTGAGCCAGATAACGTTATGGCTTTTCATCCCCGTTACTTCTCCCAGCCAGTGAAAAACGGTTCTAGCGGCTACAACTACTACGAATGGAACAAAGAAAGCCGCAAGAACGCAGCACAGCATATTAAGAAAGATACACGCAAGCAACCACGAGCCGACGAGCCGATGGAACTCGATCCACAAATTCGGATCGTGAGCAAAGTTGGTGGTATAACGCTTTTTTCTGGTGCTCAGATGCACTCCACTGTACCTAACACTTCTGGACGCACACGCTTTAGTATCGATTTCAGAACAGTGCATCTTGATGATGTGGTAGCAAAGCGGGGCGCACCGAATGTTGACTCGGCTTGTACGGGAACTGTTTTGCGGGACTTCTTGCGTGGTACTGATTTTGCTCACATTCCCGAAGAAATAGTCAAACTCTACGATGATGGAAATCCGATAGATGGTGTGCTGGTGTTCGATCCTTCTGTGCTTTCCCACCCTGTCCGCACATAAGCCGTCGGGTGCGTTAGAAACGCACCTTTAGCCTCGTATCCCAGGCATCGCTGTGGGAACGAGAATGTAGTGCAAGATATCAGGTAGACAAAGTATGGCAAGTAATAACCATGATCAACAGCAGGAAGTTATCGCCTTGATACCAGCAGGGGGGCAAGCAACGCGCATATCTCCTTTGCCTAGTAGCAAAGAGTTGTATCCAATTGGGTTTCGGTATCACGAAGACGGTAGCTTAAGACCTAAAGTGGTTTCTCATTATTTACTCGAAAAGATGCGACTGGCTGGTATTCGTAAAGCTTACTTCTTGCTGCGTCCTGGTAAGTGGGATATTCCAGCCTATTTTGGCGATGGCACATTTTTAGATATGCATCTAGGTTATCTAGTTGTGCGCTTGCCTTTTGGTGTTCCTTACACCTTAGACCAAGCATATCCTTTTGTCAAAAACGCCATAGTAGCTATAGGCTTTCCTGATATTCTTTTCTCTCCTGATGATACCTTCAAGCGGTTATTGGCACGTCTTGCCGCCGAAAGGGCAGATGTAGTTATTAACTTATTACCGTTTGAGCATCCCCACAAAGGCGGAATGGTTGATTTCGACCAAAAGGGGCGAGTGCGGCTGATTGTAGAAAAACCGGAGCAAAGCGATTTACGCTACAGTTGGTGTGCGGCAGTGTGGACACCAACCTTTACCGAGTTTATGCATCAGTATTTAGCTGCAATTGAAGCCCTGCGATCGCCTCATCGGCGAGAAATACCGATTGGAGATATGATTGGGGCAGCAATTGACAACGGTTTACTCGTGAGTGCCGAGCTTTTTAATGATGAACCCTACCTAGATATTGGCACACCAGCAGACTTAGTAAAAGCAGTGCGCCGCTTTACTCCTTAAAATCCAAACGTTACTCCCTTTGTGTCCAAAGAATATTCATTGACACAACAAGGCAAGCATTGGCAACCTGGGGGAGAATGATAAATTACAAATTACGAATAGCTTAATATATAGGACTTGAGTCATGCTGCAAGAAACACTTAAAACTCTTAGTTTGCCGCAACTGAAAAAAGATATCGAATCTCAAGATATTGGGCAGGAAATATATAAACTGGTTACAGATTTCTATCCTATTTGCCGCAGTATTACAGGTAACGGAGTTCGAGAAACTCTGAGAATTATTCAAGATTATATTCCTTTAAAAATACATGAAGTTCCTACAGGAACAGAAGTATTTGATTGGGAAGTACCAAAAGAGTGGAATATTAAAGACGCATACATTAAAAACTTAAAAGGTGAGAGAGTCGTAGATTTTAATAAATCTAACTTGCACGTAGTTAACTACAGTATGCCTGTAAACAAGGTAGTGCCTTGGGAGGAATTAAAAACACATATTTTCACTCTACCAGATTATCCTAATCGAATTCCTTATCGCACTTCATATTACAAAGAAACTTGGGGCTTTTGTTTAAGTCACGAGCAATTTTTGGCAATGCAGGATGCAGAGTATGAAGTGTGTATCGATTCTACTTTAAAACCAGGTAATTTAACATACGGCGAGTATTACTTAGAGGGAGAAAGCCAAGATGAAATTTTAATATCTTGCCATATCTGTCATCCATCCCTGTGTAATGATAATCTTTCAGGTGTAGCTCTAGCTACACTATTGGCTAAACATTTAAGTCAGGTTTCACCCAGAAGATACTCTTATCGATTTATCTTCATTCCTGGCACTATTGGTTCTATCACTTGGCTTGCTTTAAATGAACATAATGTTCACAAAATTCAACATGGTTTAGTGTTAACTGGTGTCGGCGACGCTGGCAAATTTACATACAAAAAAAGCCGTCGAGGGAATGCAGATATAGATCGGGTAGTTATTTATGTTTTAAAATCTTCTGGTCAAGAACATCAAGTTATTGACTTCTTTCCCTATGGCTATGATGAACGCCAATATTGCTCACCTGGGTTTAATCTGCCTGTGGGTTGTTTTATGCGATCGTCTCACGGTCAATATTCTGAATATCACACTTCGGCAGATAACTTGAGTTTTGTACAACCCCAGTATCTAGCTGATTCATTCTCACAATGTTTATCAGTTATAAATATTCTAGAAAATAATCAAATTTACTTAAACCAAAATCCTAAATGTGAGCCACGTTTAGGAAAAAGAGGGCTATATCGAGCAATTGGCGGTCATGCAGAAGAACAAGTTAATGAACTTGCTTTGTTATGGGTGCTGAATTTGGCTGATGGTGAACATACTTTGCTAGACATTGCCGAACGGTCAAAGTTTAGTTTTGATGTGATTAAAAAGGCAGCAGATGCATTGTTAGAAACTGGATTATTAAAAGTAAAATTAGAATAATGAGCAATCCTTTTGAGCAATTGTTAGGAAAAAGAGTATTGATTACAGGTGCAAGCGGATTTTTTGGCTCTCATTTATGCGCTCGCCTGTGCAAAACTATAGAAGTACACGCTGTTTCTCGCACACAAAGATCCACCTCACAAGGTGTGCAATGGTGGCAGGGTAACATGGAAGATATTCAGGTAGTGCAAAACCTGTTTCAGACAGTTAAACCTGATGTGGTTTTTCATCTATCTGGGATGGTGACTGGGGCGGCTGGTTTAGAACTTGTGTTGCCTACTTTTAATAGTTTGCTGGTAACTACTGTCAATTTATTAACTGTAGCCGCTTCCCATAGGTGCGATCGCATCATATTGATCGCCTCTTTGGAGGAACCAGAACCCGGACACAATGAAGCAATTCCTTCTCCTTATGCTGCTGCTAAGTGTGCCAGTAGTGCCTACGGTCGGATGTTTCATCAACTCTATCAAACACCTGTTGTTCTGGTGCGTCCCTTTATGACCTATGGACCTGGGCAAAACGTACGCAAGATCATTCCTTCGGTAACGCTGTCTCTGCTACAAGGTGAAGCACCTCTTCTCGCTAGCGGACAGCGACAGGTTGATTGGATTTATATTGATGATGTAATTGATGGACTAATTGCCGCAGCAGGTATGCCTAATGTTGAAGGCTGTACTTTTGATTTAGGGTCAGGCATCCTAGTGTCTATTCGCTCAATAGTACAGCAACTAACAAACTTAGTCAACCCACAAATTCAACCTTTGTTTGGTGCTTTACCGGATAGACCAGTAGAAAAGGTGCGGGTAGCAGACACAAGTTATACACAGGACAAATTAGGATGGCAACCTTTAATTTCTCTAGAAAAAGGTTTAGAAACTACAGTGAATTGGTACAAACAACAACTAGCAACTGTAAGTATTCATTAGACTAGCTTTTAGTGTCTAATACGGCAAATATTAAAAAAAACATCATTGACAAAACAGCATCAAGGTTGTTTTCATAATTGAATGATCTGAAAATCAATTTTTCAGAAAATCAAGCATCTGAATAACAAAGTAATTCCCAGCTAACCCATCCTAAAGATAGAGCCTTTGTCTGTATTTCATCAAAGACGATGTAGGAAAAGATGACATTTTCTAGTCCTACTGACTGCTGTTAAAGGTAATATCAAATTAGTGTATCTACAGTGTAGGTAGGGAAAGCGCTCTACCATCAGACCAATTTCATTGTATGTAGCATCCTCGACGAGGATTGACATCATTAGCAACAAGCTATGTGAGGAGAATTTCTTACCCCTGAGGCAGACGATACCAAGAAGTACAAATCAATGAAAACATCTTTTCATAACAACAAAATTATTAGCTTTCTGCTGTTCACCCTTCCAGCTGACGGTGTATGTCGCGTCATCCTCAACCTGGCAAAGAACTTGGTAGAACGTGGTTTGAAGGTAGATATTGTCGTCTTGAAAGCAGAGGGAGAGGCTTTAGCATGGATACCCCTAGGTGTGCGAGTTGTAGAACTAAACACCCAGATGCAGGGTTATCGTAAAATATTGTTCTTATTCTCTTTAGTACGTTATCTGCGCTCCTTTCAGCCTGCAACCCTGGTAGTTTGTAGAGACGACATCAACTTCGGTTCAATAGCTAAATATCTGGCAATGGTTAGTACGCGGGTGATATTAACTAGTCATCTCAATCTGTCTCAGTATCTCGAATACAGCTGTGATGATGTAAAAAACAGCTTCACAGCCTATCTATTGAGACGGTTTCTCTGGTTTTACGGTTTGGCTGATGGAATTATTGCAGTTTCCCAAGGTGTTGCAGATAGTCTAGCAAGTATTGCAGGTCGCCCTTTAAAGCAGATTCGCGTGATTTACAATCCCGTCGTAACGCCAGAAATGTTGGCACTCGCCCAGCAACCATTAGATCATCCCTGGTTTGCACCTGGGGAACCTCCAGTTATTTTAGGGGTAGGGCGTTTACAAGCACTGAAAGATTTTCCCACTCTGATCCGAGCATTTGCTTTGGTACGGCAGCATATACCAGCTCGACTAATGATCTTAGGCGAAGGTGAAGAACGACAAAACCTTGAAACCCTAATCGACGAATTGGGCTTAACATCCGTTGTCGCATTACCAGGCTTTGTTAGTAACCCGTATGCCTTTATGTCCAAGGCATCAGTTTTGGCAATGTCTTCTGTGTGTGAAGGTTTTGGGAATGTGATTGCGGAAGCTTTAGCGTGTGGTACTCCAGTAGTAAGCACAGACTGCCCAAGCGGTCCTGGTGAGATTTTGGAATATGGTAAGTATGGCAGTTTAGTCCCACTTGCAGATCCCCAAGCTCTAGCTGAGGCTATTGTGACTACGCTTACTAGTGCAACAGACTCGGAAGCATTACGGCAACGAGCTAAAACTTTTTCAATAGAAACTGCTGTTGATAGCTATCTAGAAATATTAGATTCTGATTATGAGCAAAAAACTGTAACACCTAATACCTATATCAAAGTTTAAGCTAAGTAAGGTATGAGCGTAATGTTTTTCGTGCAATAAGCCTTACTGGCGTACTAGATAAATCCTCGCACGAAAATCCTCATTTTAGACCATAAAAAATTGAGTAA
Source organism: uncultured Chroococcidiopsis sp. (assembly GCA_964248365.1). Classification (GTDB taxonomy): domain Bacteria; phylum Cyanobacteriota; class Cyanobacteriia; order Cyanobacteriales; family Chroococcidiopsidaceae; genus Chroococcidiopsis. The sequence goes on from CAXTYC010000010.1 coordinate 98,378, forward strand.
CTAACTTGCATTATGGACAGCAAACAAGTTTTTAATAGGTTACGAGTAAACTTAGGCTGTCACCTACGAAACATTACCTCTTATATATTGTTTCAGTTGATTTTATCTGGCAAGAGTCGAACACTTGCTCCCAGTCGTAAGTCAGCAATCGTGTTTTCTCCCCACCAAGATGATGAAACTTTAGGCTGTGGTGGCATGATTGCTCTTAAACGTCAGTTAGGAATACCAGTAAAGGTCGTTTTTATGACTGACGGACGGTATGGCATACCTAAGTGTAAGCCAGAGGAAGTAATCAAAATTCGCGGCGGGGAAGCTGTTGCTGCTCTGGGTACTTTGGGAGTTACGCCATCAGAAATTCACTTTTTCAATTTAGTGGATGGTGATTTGGCAATTTTACCTGCTCAGCAACGTCAACAAACGATAGATAAGTTGTCTCAATTGCTACAAACTTTTGTGCCAGAAGAAGTTTACGTTCCCCATTACAAAGACTTTCATGACGATCATGAGGCTACCTACAAGTTGGTGCGTGAAGCGATCGCCACTTCTGGTATCAAAGTAGAATTGTGGCAATATCCAATTTGGTTGTTGTGGCAAAATCCCCTATCTCTTAAACTAAACTCGCAAGACATTGCTGGTGCTTATCGCCTAGCTATTAATTCTGTTCAAACTCAAAAACATCAAGCGATCGCTTCTTATAAATCACAAATTCCTGGTTTAACAAGGGGCTTCTTAAAGCGTTTCTTTTCTCCCTATGAGCTATTTTTCAAAAATGAGTAGCTACTTATGATAAAAGCTATTAGCTGTTAGCTATTAGCTTTTAGCTTTTTGTACGAGTGTCCGAAAAACGACTAATAAAGACAATATACAATATTTCATTGCTCAAATGAGATGAGATGGCTGGAGATGTAGCGTAAACTTACTATTAGTGATGGACGTTTTGAGATAATTTATATAAAATATTAGATGGGTGTAAATAGAAACAACGCTATTTATTACAGTCAAACCTATATCCATTTTTACCACATTTAACCCCTAGGAATCAACCACTCCTATTTAGATATCAAGTGGAAACTTATATAGATAATTCTACTAAAAAAGCTGCAGACATTGCGTGTGTAGGTATGGGTTGGTTTCCAAAAACGCCAGGAGGACTTGATCGCTACGTTTATGAACTCACCCATAATCTAGCAGCAGGTGGCGATCGCGTTGCCCTATATGCCCTCGATCTACCATCCGCTGCACCCAACGAGCCTGTTGAACTAATTAATTTAGCAACGCCAGATAGTCCTCTCTGGCAACGGCTATGGTTAACCAGGAGAAACTTTTCTCGTTTTCTGGCAGTTAAACCAGATGCAATCAACTTGCATTTTGCTTTATATAGCTTGCCATTATTGTCTCGTTTACCTGATAAAGTACCAGTTACTTTCACTTTTCATGGACCTTGGGCATTAGAAAGTGAGAAAGAGGGAGAAAGTAAACTAGCTGTGTTTTTGAAGCGGCAGCTAGTGGAAAAAACAGTATATCGTCGCTGCGATCGCTTTATTGTTTTAAGCCGCGCTTTTGGGAATATTTTGCATCAAGAATATCAAGTTCCTTGGAGCAAAATTCACATTATTCCTGGTGGAGTCGATTTAAAACGATTTCAGCCCAATTTATCTCGCCAACAAGCCCGCCTTCAGCTTAACTGGTCTTGCGATCGCTTTATCGTATTTGCCCCGCGACGCTTAGTTAACCGCATGGGTTTGGACAAGTTGTTGCTTGCTATAGCACAAATCAAGTCCAGAATGCCCGATATTATGCTTGCGATCGCAGGCATTGGACGAATGAAGCAGGCGCTAGAACAACAGGCTACTGATTTAGGGCTGAAAGAATACGTCAAATTTCTGGGTTTTTTACCCGATTACCAGTTACCCATAGCCTACCAAGCTGCCGATCTTACTATCATGCCTAGCCAGTCTTTAGAAGGATTCGGATTGACATTAGTAGAATCCTTAGCTTGTGGAACACCAGCTTTGTGTACTCCTGTTGGCGGTATGCCAGAAATATTAACTCCTTTCTCTCCTAATTTGATCACCTCTGACCAAGAAGTAGCAGCCATTGCTGAGAGACTAGAACAACTGATAACAGGGCAGATACCATTGCCTTCTAGAGCAGCCTGTCAACATTACGCCGCCACACATTTTGACTGGCACAAAATTGCTTTGCAGGTTCGCCAAGTTTTATTAACCTAAATCAGGCAATTATGCTAAAAAAACACCTATCAATTGCTATATAAAATCACAAATTTTATGATAAAATAAGTGATAATTTAAATAAATAATATTGCTTTACGAAAATTTTGTATTCAGCCAAAATTTTAAGGAAACAATGAAGAAATTGGATTTACGTAGTCTTTCGGTTGAATTTATAATACCATGAGCTTAGCTTGACGAGAGCAAATACAAAAAATATGAGCGAAAATTCCTATTTTTTAAATACCAGAAAAATTTGGTGTTTGGTCGCTCCTGCTTCAAACTAATATAACTGATAATTTTTAGCATGAGCTAGAAAACTGAATAATCAGTTTATTTGCCATTTGTCAAATAATTAATATCTAAAAATTCGACAAACAAGCAGATAAATTTTATGTATATGCTTGTCCTAGCATCTACTTCCAAACTAGGAATTCATTATTCTGACTAGATACATGACTACATATAAGTCAAATATTATACCAATTAGCTCTACTTTTAAGCAACAGCTAGACGAGCCATTGCTAAGCTGTAAACTTAAGTGGAGACAAAAGCAGCTGTTGGTAAGCCTCAATGCGCCAAACAGACAGCTGTATCTTCCGCCGTTACCTGCATTGGAAACAGAGCAATCGTTGGTAGAGTGTTTGAAGCACTCTTATGTAAAGTTAATTCGCCTTGATCCAGCCTTGGGCGAAGTTAACTTGAAGCTTTGGGCTGATGCGTGTGAAAAAGCTAACAAAGCTGTGTTCCTGCGTTTACCTGCTACAATTAAACTAGAATGGCAGCGATCGCCTCTTGGGAAGCTGATTGCCCTACTTGATTGGATTATTGCTGCTCTATTGTTGTTGGTTTTAAGTCCAGTCATAGTAGTATTATTTTGTCTGTTACGTCTGCAATCATCAGAACCAATTTTTTCTGGTCAATGGCACGTTGGAGAGCGAGGTAAATTATTTCAGATCTTAAAGTTTCGGACAACAGTTGTTAATACCCAAACGTTTGAAAATAAATTGATAAGTGAGCCAAAGTACATTTTAAAACGCGGCGAAAGCTCCCAAATAACAAATTTAGGTTATTGGATGTGCAAGTATAAATTAGATCAACTGCCGCAGCTATTCAACGTGTTGCGGGGCGAAATGATGCTAATTAAACCACGTCCTCTAACTTTAGAGCAGGTAGTAAGGCTCAGCTTAGAAAAACAACATATCAATACTTTATCAGAAATTAAAGAAGCAGACAAGTACTGAGACTTGCCAACTTAATAGAATTGAATGCACTAGTCATCAGCTAGGCAATAAATCTAACTGACAACTTTAGCTTTGCTATATTCATTTACTAACTTGAGATCCTGCAAACAAGTTAGAATAATCAATATTTTAACTCAAATTATGCAATAACTTAGGTTAGTAAAACGGAATTATTTATAATCAGCAAATATTAGTATCCCACCCATGCCCACCATTATCAGAAGGAGTGGGCATGGGTGGCTTGCCTAGAACTGTTCACGAATGTTTTAGGATTGCTATATATCATTTGATTACCAACTTACTAGCCTTTAAAGCTTTGGGCGATGCTAGTTTATTATTTATTAGTAATTGTTAATCCGCAGTATATAACACAGGAGAGAGTAGTTTTGATTCAAAGGCTGGACAAGTACACACTTTGGTGGTGGTTGGTAATTGAGGAGGTTGGCGGATGAAAAATGTAGCAAATAGTGTCCGTTGGATATTACAAGGACGTGGTGGCACTGCTGCAACCTTACAAACTGTGCTAGCAAAAATTCTCATCCTGGCACTCAACATGGGTACTGGAATTATTACAGCACGTTTCCTTGGACCTCAAGGGCGGGGCGAACAAGCGGCAATAATTTTGTGGCCACAGCTTTTGGCTTTTCTGATCACTTTGGGCTTACCTGCTGCTTTGCGCTACAACCTCAAACGCCACCCAGAGGAGAAATCAGAACTCTTCTCTGCTACCCTCGTGTTGAGTATAGGGCTAGGCATATTAGCTTCGCTCTTGGGCATATTATTTATTCCGCAATGGTTAGGACACCAATACTCACCAGAAGTTGTTCACGTTGCCCAGTGGTTTATGCTTACAGCACCAGTGGGGGTGTTTTGGGCAAATATGGTAGCTGCTTTGGAAGCAACTGATGACTTCACTACTGCTAACCAAGGACAGTACCTGACACCGCTTTTTACCCTACTCATGTTACTTGTGCTATTGGTAACACGGTCACTGACACCGATTACTACTTCACTAGCTTATATACTAGCTGGTCTACCTATATTTTTCTGGATATTGAACCGCCTGTGGAAACGCTTTCGTCCTCGGTGGCATAATTTAGGCATACAATATAAACGGCTACTAGGCTATGGCTTACGTGCGTATGGTATTGATATATTAGGTACATTGGGCAACCAAGTGGATCAAGCCCTGGTTGTCGGTTTACTATCACCAACCTCGATGGGGCTGTACGTAGTAGCTCTGAGCCTATCTCGGATGTTAGATGTGTTTCAAAGTGCAATTATTACCGTACTGTTTCCGAAAACAGCCGCTCGTCCAATCGAAGAAGTGATTGCTTTGACTGGGCGGGCTGCGCGTGTTGGTATGGCTTGTTCCCTGCTTGCTGCTATAGGTGCAATGTTGGTAGTGCCATTTTTACTACACTTGCTCTATGGTTCTAAATTTGTCGGAGCATTGCCCGTGTTCCGCATTCTGGCTATAGAAGTAGTGATTGGTGGCACAACTTGGGTTTTAGCCCAAGCTTTTATGGCATTAGGGCGACCTGGAAATATCACAGTTATGCAGGGTATTGGCTTGGGGCTGACTGTACCTTTGATGTTAGTAATGATTCCCACCTACGGATTGGTAGGTGCAGGCTTGGCACTACTATGTTCAACAACCATCCGCTTTATTTTTGTGCTAGTAAGCTATCCGCTAATATTAAAGGTTCGTCCACCGAGTTTACTAATTACACGCGAAGATGTGGAGTTTATGCAAAAAGCGTTTCGATTAAATAGAGGATAAATATCGGCTAGTTACTAATCTTTGAGATTTAGGTTGAGTTAAATTTAGCTCTAAACCAGTGATTTAGATGCATAACATAATATCTGATCAATTTGCTTTATGACTTAAAGATATGGTCTTATATACTGATACAGAAAAACCTTTAGTTAGTGTTATTATCCCAACCTACAATCGCCCAGCATACCTAAAAGAAGCAATTAAAAGTGCTGTTGGGCAGACTTACCAAAACATTGAAGTCTTAGTTTCGGATAATCATAGTCCTGAAAATCCTCAAGCAATTGTTGAATCTTTTCAAGATTCACGAATCCGATTTTGGCGAAATGAAACCAACATAGGAATGTTCGCCAACGCTATGAACACATTTAAAAAGGCGCGAGGGAAGTATGTTGCTAGTCTCAACGATGATGACGTATGGAACGAGGACTTTTTAGAAAAGCTTGTTCCTCACCTTGAAGCCAATCCTGATTTAGCCTTAGCTTTTTGCGATCATTATGTAATAGATTCGAGTGGAGTAATTGATTACTCTGCCACCGAAAGGTCTACCCGCCTTTGGAAGCGTCACCAGCTAAAAGAAGGAATTTATCAGCCTTTCTATGAAGTTGGGTTAGTAAATGCGTCTGTACCTAGTGCAGTTGCTGCTGTTATTCGCAACGATGTTGTTGATTGGGGTAATATTCCCCCCGAAATCGAACATAAATGGGATTTGTATGTAACTTATCTGTGTTGTCGCAAGGGTCTTGGAGCATACTACTGTCCAGAAAGATTAACTCGATATCGTGAACATACGCAAAGTGATACGGCAAATGGCGGAAGGCGAGATATTGAGGCAAAAATCCGAAAAGCAAAGGTCGAAATCTTTTGCTGGGAACGTTTTATGGAAGATGAATACCTACAAGAACTTAAGCCTTATTTTAGGCAGAAATGGGCGCAGGAAAATACAACTTTGGGTATTGGTTTGATGCGTTTAAGACAGCTAGAAGTAGCACGCCCTTATTTTTTACGTGCTATGAAGGAACAAAGGTTCAATTTGCGAACTATGGCAGCGCTTATGTTCAGTTTTACTCCTCCAACAATCGCTAGTCGATTCTAAAGAAATTGATAATTAGTGTTCCCTTGGAGCAGCAGACACGAAAATCTAGTATTCAAGATTATGTATATAGATACTAGCTCACAACAGCCTTTGGTTAGTGTTATTATTCCCACCTATAATCGTCCGCTCTACCTGAAGCAAGCGATTGAGAGTGCTATTAGGCAGAAATATCAAAATATTGAGATTATTGTTTCTGACGATTGTAGTTCCGAAAGCCCTCAAGCATTGGTTGAGTCTTTTCAAGATTCCCGCATACGTTTCTATCGGAATCCGCAGAATTTAGGGATTTGTTTAAATGTTGTAAATGCATTTAAGCAGGCAAAAGGAAAGTATGTTGCTAGTTTGAACGATGATGATATGTGGAACGAGGATTTTTTAACAACGCTTGTTCCACCCCTGGAAGCCAATCCAGATTTAGTATTATCCTTCTCTGATTATTACAATGTGTACCCAGATGGCACGATTAATGATAAATCCACTCTATCAGATACTCGACGCTGGAAACGCGATCGCTTAAAAGAAGGAATTTATCAACCTTTCTATGAACTTGGAATAGTACACCAATCTGTATTTCTTGCTGTATCAACTGTGATGCGGCGAGACGCGATTAATTGGGATGATATTTCGCCTGAAGTTGGACCTATTTGGGATTTTTACATGACCTACCTGGCTTGCCGTACTGGGAGGGGAGCATATTACCATCCAGGGAAATTGGCACGCTACCGTGAGCATACCCAATCAGAAACACAAATTAGCGGAAAACGCAGCTTTGAAGCCAAAATTCGCAAAGGCAAAGCAGAAATTTTTTGCTACGAACGTTTTAAGGAAGACGAGAAGCTACAACAGTTGAAACCGTATTTCGAGCGGAAATGGGCGCAAGCAAATACAACTTTAGGCATTGGCTTAATGCGGTCTGGACAGATAGCACAAGCACGTCCTTATTTTTGGAATGCCTTGAAGCAACAAAAGTTCGATTTGCGAACAATAGCGGCACTCATGCTGAGTTTTACCCCGACCTCATTAGCAAGTAAATTCTAAGTAGCTCCAAATTAGAGAATAAATTGTAGATGTGCCTATACTCAAAATTTATAGTTTGCCACCCTTGCCCACCATTATCTAATTTGGTGGGCAATGCCCACCCTACTGCTGTTCACTAGAGTAAATAACGATGATAATTGACAATCCCTAGGAGATATAGAAATGGCACTAAGAATAGGCATGGTTCACTCGGATTTGCCAGAAGAAGGTAAAAAACCTGGGGGTGTTTTTGTTGCTGTACATGAACTTGCTAATGCACTAGTTCGAGCCGGAAATTATGTCCGCTTCTATTCTCATACAGCTAAACCCAAGGATGCCATTTATGAAGTTGTAGATTTACCCCACACCAATTCAGGTACTATTAACAGGCGGATAGTTCTACCTTTCCAAATAGGTTATTTGGATTTAAAAGGATTAGATATTTTACATTTACATGGCGATGATTGGGCATTTTTGAACCGCTCTATTCCAACTGTAAGAACATTTCATGGATGTGCAATTAATGAATCGAAGTTTGCAGATAACTTAAAAGCAAAGTTAGTTCATGCAGCTTACCATCCACTTGAGTTATGGGCTAATAAACTTGCAGATTATTCGGTAGGAGTAGGAGATGATCCTGTAAAGTTATTAGGAGCAAAAGCGGTTATTCCAAATGGTTATGACACATCTTTATTTTACCCAGGACAAAAGTCGCCCACACCAACAGCAATTGTAATTGGAACTTTGAAAGGGCGTAAACAGTCAGAACTTGCCATAGAACTACTTTTATCTTTACGTCAAGAAATTCCTGACTTAGTAATACACGCAGTAATCGATCAACCATACGACAATTCAACGGTTCAAAGCTGGGTAGGTATTTCTAGAGAGCAGTTAGCACTCTTGGTAAGAGAGTCATGGATTGGGGTATCTACAACGCTTTATGAAGGATTTGGGATGTATTATTTAGAGTGGATGGCTGCCGGAACTGTTCCTGTAACATTCGGGAATATAGGAACAAAAAGTTTAATTCAGAATTCTCAAGCCGGAATAATTGCTGAAAATATGTCCCAATTACGTGAGGCTACATTACACCTTTTAAAAGACTCATCTACAAGAGATACATATTCAAAAAATGCTGTAGCAGCAGGCAAAATGCTTACTTGGGATCACATAGCGCAGTCGTATATGAAAATTTATGATCAAGTGATTAGAAGTCAGGAAAATTAAAACTCGGTAGAATGACATACAAACCGTAAGTGCTATCTGCAATTTTTCTAACTATCAGAAAACAAATTTGTATCTTTTCGTGCGCGTTGGTAAGACTGGCATACTTAGCAACAAGGCTTTATCGTGAATCAAAGAGCGCTTCTGTTGAGTGTTAGACCGCTCTTTAAGCCGTAAGCTTTAATTGGCGGCTTTGCAAGAGCGCTGTTTTATAAATAGTTGAAGAAGTAGTTTTACTGTGGAGATGCACTAGTGAGATCTAAGCAAATACTTTACAATAGCCCACCGAAAAAGGGCGTTGGCTTTTTGCAACCCGCCCCAGCTTGGACAGCAATACTGGCGTTAGTGCTTTTTACAGTAGCTTTCTTACTAGTAAAAGCTGGAAGCCTCTTACAGCTACTATTTCCCCTAGGCTCTCTTGCTGTAGGGGTTTTACTATATCGGCGGTATCCTATCCTTTACATAGGCTTCACCTGGTGGCTATGGTTACTATCACCATTAGTTGCCCGTATAGCTGATTATGTAAGTAGTAGTGGAGGTGGGGGGAGACCACTGATAATAGTCACACCCTATCTAGTAACGGTCTTGACTTTTGCTACCTTTGTGCGACAGCTTCCCAAATTTTGGAAGAGTGGCTTACCCTTTATCCTAGCTTTTACAGCAGTGTTTTATAGCTTTTTGGTAGGAGTGAGTCATCATTTCGCTCCCGATAACAGTGATATCTACCTTAGTCTTGACCCAAGTTTCCTGCCATATGCACCAATGAAAATTGCTGAGTCCTTTCTCAGTTGGATAGCTTCAATCTTGTTTGGTTTTCACTTATTTGTCAACTGGCGAGATTATCCTAGCTATCGTCAGAACTTTCAGCGTACATTCCTCTGGGGTGTTTTAGTGGCGGGAGTTTATGGAATAGTGCAGTATTTGCTAGTGCCTGATTGGGATCGATTTTGGTTTAAAAATTCGCCTGATATGCAGCTATGCTGTGGCTCACCTGAACCTTTTATGCTGCGCTTGTGGAGTACATCGAATACCCCCGCCACTTTTTCTAGCTTTATGGTGGCTGGGCTGCTGTTATTGTTCTGTAGCCCAGGCTTTTTAAAAGTTCCCGCTGCTGTAACTGGCTACTTATCGTTTCTACTGTCAGCAGTACGTATTGCTTGGGGCGCTTGGTTTGTGGGATTGCTTGCCTTAGTTGTTTCTATGAAGCCGCGCTTCCAGATGCGTTTGCTTGCGACTGTCGTAGTGATGGTAATATTTGTCGCTTTAGTGAGTTCGGTAGAACCATTTTCCGATGTTATTGCTACCCGCTTTCAAACTTTCTCTAACATTCGGCAAGATCAAAGCCTGGGCGAAAGAGCCGATATTTATAATGATCTGCTCAATAAGACTCTTAGTGATGGTTTAGGCAGAGGAATGGGAGGCAGCAAGATTGTCGATGCTGGTATTCTAGACGTACTTTCAACTTTGGGCTGGTTTGGTCTGATTCCTTTTTTAGGTGGGAGCATCTTGCTCCTGGTCGATTTATTCCGATATGCTCAGGCTCGCTCTGATCCCTTTATGAGCGCTGCCCGCTCCATTAGCCTTGGTATGTTTATGATGCTACCTGGAACTAATACGATGATGCTACTTCACGGGATGCTTTTTTGGGCATTTGCAGGCATGGCAATGGCAGGACATAAATACTATGAGCATCAAAATACTGCTGAACTTAAGGGGAGGTCAGCTACGTGAAAATTGCTATTGTCATGCCACTGGCTGAGCAACGCGGCGGTGCTGAACAGGCGCTTTGGCATCTAATGCGGCAGGGTCAGAATCTAGGCGTAGACTGGCTAGTAGTATTCTTTGAAGATGGACCTATGGTGGGGCAAATCCACTCTCTTGGGGTGGAGACGCACATCGTTCCAGCAGGTCGCCTGCGTGAAGCGTCGCATTTCATTGCTACAGTTACAAGAATCGCTTCCATTGCTAAACAAAGTCGTGTCGATGCGCTTTTCAGTTGGATGGCAAAGTCACACCTATACAGTAGTTTAGCAGCAATATTATCTGGCATTCCGGCGCTGTGGTATCAGCAGGGAGTACCGTCTAATAGCGGTTGGCTAGACAAAATTGCAACAATGCTTCCTGCTTGTGGTATCCTCGCCTGTTCAAAAACGGCAGCCCAAGCTCAAGCATCTGTTCGACCGTTGCGCCCTGTCCGTGTTGTCTATCCTGGGGTGGAGCTTGACCGATTTGAGCCTGAAAAACTGCCGTCGCCCTTCGAAGTGCGGCGGCGGTTGGGTTTGCCCGAAAACGATTTTCTAATTGGCATCGTGGGTCGTCTACAACGTTGGAAAGGCATTCATGTGCTGGTGGAGGCAATGCCTAAAGTGCTGCAAAATTATTCCAACGCCCAGTGTATTGTGGTCGGTGGTAAACATGAACTGGAGCCTGATTACCCGGCATATCTCGAAAGCCGAATTGCCGCATTGGGTGTGCAAGACAATGTAAAAATGGTTGGTTTGCAACGCAATGTCCCAGAGTGGATGCAGGCAATGGATGTCATAGTTCATGCTTCTGACTTTGAGCCATTTGGCATGGTGATCATTGAAGCAATGGCTCTAGGCAAGCCAGTTGTGGCGGGTGCTACTGGTGGTCCTACAGAAATCATTACGCCTGATATAAACGGCATCTTAACGCCTTACGGTGATGCGGATGCACTTGCAAATGCTATTGTTCGCTATCTGGACGATCCGAATTTTGCCCAGAAGACCGGAATGGCTGCACGGCTGCGGGCGTTGGATTTCTCAACACAGTTTTACGCTAAGAACTGGGTTGAGGCAGTGCGTGATTTGTTACCAAGTGTTTCCCCGTTCGGTCGATGAAAAAAACCAAAAATCTTTGATTAATTTATGTTTTAATTTTAACTGGTGTTGGCTATTAACTACGTAAAAGCCGAACCCTATCAAATTTATGTTTATGAATGGACTTCTTGCAAAAGTAGATTTAGCCTTATCCTACGTGGTTGCTTTAATCGTCCTAATAAACTTGTGAGCTTTCATAATTCTTCTGTCTTGTGTCTTTTGTCTCCTACCATCACCCAAACAGAGCGCGATCTAGCAAGAGATCTAATGTATATTTATGAATAACTTACTTAAGCTACTAAACCGATCCAAGCCTTACATATTAGCTCTGCTGGGCGCAAATGTTCTTTTTGGTTGCACTCAACAAGTAGCCGTTACTGAAGGTGTCTCTACTGCCCAGCAGACACCTTCAGTTCAAAAGAAATTACCCCAAGCAAACAAAGGGCTACAAGCCAAAAGTTCAGACTCATTTGTCGAGTTTGTGGGTGTAAATACACATCTTACCTATACAGATACTGCCTATGGCAACTTTAATAGCATCATCAAACCCAAGTTGCGAGAATTAGGCATTCGCCACATCCGTGATGGAGGCTTCAACGATGCAACGTTCTTCAATAAAATTAAGGAACTCAACCGCCAGGGAATCAAGACAGTATTAACCTTCGCTGCCAACCCCCCAGAGGAGGTGGTTGCTACTGCTAAAACACTTAAAGGCGCAATAGAGGCTGTGGAAGGTCCAAATGAGTCAGATTTAGAACATTTCAATTTTTCGTACAAAGGACAAAGGTTCCCAGAAGGAACCCGCACTTACCAACAAGAACTCTACACGGCGATCAAAGCCGACCCTGAAACAAAATACCTGCCTGTTGTACTGCCGTCAATGGGTTGGGGGGAAAACGCGCAAAAATTGGGTTACGTGCCTTGGGGCGATATCGGTAATATGCACAGCTACCCTAATCTCGGTAATCCCCCAACAGATGGTCTGGATTGGTATTTCATCCCTCACGTGCGTACCATAACTGGGAAAACAAAACCGCTTTGGTCAACCGAGACTGGTTATCACAATTATATTAAAGATGACTTGGGAATTTCTGAACGGGCAGGGGCTAGATACATTCCCAGGGTATTGTTTGAGCAGTTTAATCGTGGTGTCAAGCGGGCTTACCTGTACGAGTTCATTAACCTAAATGCAAATAAGGAAGGGAATGGACAAAATAACTATGGGTTGTTGCGAGCTGACGGCTCGCCAAAACCATCCTATACCACTATTAAAAACTTAATTTCCCTGCTGAAAGACCCTGGAAGAAGCTTTCCTTTGAAGTCCTTAGATTATAAGTTGAGTGGAAACACAACTGATGTAAAACAAACGCTGCTGCAAAAGCGTGATGGCAATTTCTACCTGGTTCTTTGGCAAGATGCGCGCAGTTGGGATAATAAGAAGAAGAAAGACATTGCAATTAGCGATCGCAAAGTAACCCTCAACCTGAATACGCCAATTAGCCAAGTTGTTGCCTATCAGCCTATCAGGTCAATTAATCCAACTTGGCGCAAGACAAACCCCAGTGGGCGAGTTAAGCAGCTATCAATAAATGTACCTGACTATCCATTAATACTCAAGTTAGTATCTGCTCGCAAAAAGTGAAGGTTGGTAATGGGTAATGAGAAAGGGAGTAGGGGCTAGGGGCTAGGGACTGGGGGAGAAATTATGAATTCCCTTTACCCTTTCACCTTAGAACTTACTCAAAAGACTTTATCGCATCTGCAAGTATGCCAAACAATTGATCAATATGCTGTTTCTCAATAATCAGCGGTGGCGATAGGGCAATATTATCCCCAGCAGCACGAACCAGCGCCCCCATTTCATAACAGCGTAAGAAAGTCTAATATCCTCTTGCGCCAGGTTTACCAGGAATCGGTTCAAATTCAATTCCCGCTAGTAACCCCAAATTACGGGTATCAATTACATGAGGCAAACCGCGTAAACTGTGAACAGCATCTTCCCAATAATCTGCTATTTCTTGCGCGCGTGTAAGCAATTCTTCTTTTTTGTATATATCCATTGTTGCTAAAGCCGCAGCACAGGCTACAGGATGACCAGAATAGGTATAACCGTGATAAGAATTCAATCCCGCTTGCAGCGGCTTGCATAAAGGTTTCGTAGATATCCTCACGCACAAACACAGCCCCGCCTTTTGGCTCCTGACAAATATGGTCAGTTTTGTATTGGGATCTATCGGTTGGTGGGAGGGATAATTGACCCGTTGATTCGGGCTGACCATATTTGTCTACATCCTTTGTAACCCCCATCGGCACTGTACCGTTAGTAATACCCTTAGCTACAGTAATCATGTCTGGCACAATACCAAAATAATCTCTGGCAAAAGGTTTACCCAACCGCCCAAATCCGGTAATGACTTCATCAAAAATTAGTAAAATGCCATGTTTGTCACAAATCTGCCGCAACCTTTCCAGATAACCTACAGGTGGAATCAGAACACCTGTAGCCCCTGCAATTGGTTCTACAATCACTGCTGCAATGGTTGAAGCATCGTGTACGACAATTCGCTCCAACTCGTCGGCTAAATTCGCCCCCCACTGTGGTTGTTTGCGGCTGAAGGCATTTTTTTCTAGATTATGCGTGTGTGGTAAATGATCGACTGCTGCTAACATATTGCCAAATAACTTGCGGTTAGCACCAATTCCCCCAACAGCCGCACCGCCAAAATTTACACCATGATACGCGCGTTCTCTGCCAATTAGACGCTGACGCGCTCCTTCACCCTTTAGCCGATGGTAGGCGAGCGCAATTTTCAAAGCTGTATCTACACATTCCGATCTTGAATTGGTAAAAAATACCCGATTTATTCCACTAGGCAAAAGTTCTACCAATCGTGTCGCCAATTCAAAAGCGCCTGGATGACCCATTTGAAATGTAGGGGCATCCAGACGAGTCACCTGATCTCGCACTGCTGCTGCAATTTCTTGCCGACCGTGACCAGCAGCGACACACCACAGCCCTGCTGTACCATCAAGGATATTACGACCATCATTTGTGGTATAATACATCCCTTCGGCTGCAACTAGCAAACGCGGCTGAGCTTTAAACTGGCGGTTAGCCGTAAATGGCATCCAGAATGCTTCTAAATCGCTAGGGGTTTGAGGGAAAGATGTCTCAACTAATTCCATAATCGGTACGCTCTTGAGCTAAGTTATAGATCTCGTAACCTTTGCGATCGTAAGGGTTACGAGATGAGCCTCGCTCAGACGAGGTTTCGAGGGTCTAGTTACTAGACGCTAGCTCAGCCTCAATTTACTAATTAAACTTTTTCGAGTCCTACCATGCTAATAAAACATCGGTACGATAGTTAAAGAACAATCATAGGAGAAAGACAACGGTTTACGCACGTCCTTTGGCGCGTCTGATTGAGCAGTTGCAGCGTTTGCCTGGAGTTGGACCCAAAACTGCCCAGCGCCTTGCTTTACATATTCTCAAGCGCCCAGAAACCGAAGTACAGGCTTTGGCACAAGCCCTAGTTGAAGCAAAACAGCAGCTTGGTTTGTGTTCTGTTTGTTTTCATCTATCTGCTGAACCAGTCTGTGACATCTGCCGTAATAGCAACCGCGACAACAATACTATTTGCGTTGTGGCTGATTCTCGTGATGTAATTGCACTGGAAAAAACTAGAGAGTATCAGGGCAAATATCACGTCTTAGGCGGAGTGATTTCGCCAATGGATGGAATTGGACCAGAACAGCTAACGGTTGAGGCTTTAGTGCGACGAGTCAGTCAGCACAAACCCAAAGAAACAATTTTGGCAATTAGTCCGAGTGTGGAAGGAGAGACAACAACACTGTATGTAGGTGGATTACTCAAGCCGTTTACCAGAGTAACCAGAATCGCTTTTGGTTTACCTGTGGGTGGTGATTTGGAGTACGCCGATGAAGTGACTTTAGCAAGAGCTTTGGAAGGAAGACGGGAACTCGATTAAATTAAGAATAATTTATTCATGGGTTGTACCGTCAGGCATGAGCGCCCCTTTCAGGTTTGCCCCCTGAAAGTTAGCAGCATTCAAATTAGCTCCTTCTAATTCTGCTTCTTTCAAGTTAGCTCGACTCAAGTTAGCACTATCCATAGTTGCCTGGTTTAGCCTAGCTCGCTCTAAATTTGCCTGTCTCAGGTCGGCTTGTTTGAGCAAGGATTCTTCCAAGTTTGCTCTATTAAGGTTAGCTCCTTGTAAGTTGGCATTCTTTAGTATTGCCTCCTCCAAGTTTGCCCTAGTAAGGTTAGCTTTCTCTAAGTTAGCTCCGGCTAAGAGTGCATCACTCAGCTTTGCCCCCCTAAGGTCTGCTCCTGCCAGATTTGCTCGCTCCAAATCACACCTTTCACATTTCTTTGTTTCTAGTAAACGTTTCACTACAGAACGTGCAGGTGATATAGCTTCAGAGGTTGTAGGCTGTGTAGGTGCAGACTGGGGCTGTTCGTTAGCACCACAGGCAGACACAAATCCTAACAAAGAAATAGTTGCAGCCCAATGAATGATTTTTGTTGAAATTGTCATTTTAAATTCATATAAATTGAGCATTATTAGTTAGTAAGGTGCGTTACTAACCATCCTATTTTTGATTAATTGTTATTATTTATTAGCGGCAAGATTGACTTGTTGTAACTGCCAAATTTTGATAGTTTTATCCTCACTACTACTAACAAGAATTCTGCCATCATAATTAAAACTGACACAATTGATATTACCTGAATGCCCAGAAAGAGTGCCTAACAATTCTCCAGTATTTAGACTCCAAAGTTTGATCGTCTCATCATCACTGCCGCTGGCGATAATTTTACTATCAGGACTAATGGCAACTGAATTAACATAACCTGAATGTCCAGTCAAGGTACGTAATAATTTTCCAGTTTGTAGATTCCAAATTTTGATTGATTTGTCCCAACTGCTAGAGACTACGGTTTGACCATCAGGACTAATTGCAACGGATCTAACTCTATCTGAATGCCCTGAAAGAGTGCGAAGCAATGCCCCAGTCTGGAAATTCCAAATTTTGACAGTTTTATCCTTACTTCCACTCACCAAAGTTTGTCCATCAGGGCTGATAGCAACAGACCAAACTGTGTCTGAATGCCCTATGAGGGTGCGGCGCAATGTCCTAGTTTGCAGATTCCAGATTGAGATGCTTCCATCCCCACTACTACTGGCTACATTTTTTCCATCGGGACTAAGTGCAACTGACCAAACGTTGCTTGCTATCCCAAAAGTAGGACGGGGTTTATCAGTATTTAAATGCCAAATTTTGATTGCCTGTTGTGTTGCATAGCTACCGCTTGTCAAGATTTGACCATCAGGGCTGAGGGCGACTGACAAAATCGCGGCTGAATCTTCAGGTAGTGTGCGTACTAACTGCCCTGTATCCATATCCCAAAGTTTAATCGTCTTGTCTCCACTCCCACTAACTAGGGTGTGTCCATCACGGCTAACCCCTACTGTCCACACTGCATCAGTATGCCCAGTTAAAGTGTGTGCTAGGGTGACATTAGCTATCTGATTTTGCGATCCTAGAGCAATTTGGGATTGAGCAATAGAAGGGGCGATATTTGTAGCCCTTCGCAAGGTAGAATAACTCCCCAAGAATAAGCCCAAGGCGGCGATGACACCTATTGATGTCCCTACGTACAATGGCACCGCACGTTTGCTAGTTTTGGTTGTCTGATTCGTTTTGGTGGTGATAGGCGGTGGTGAAGTTGTCTCGCTAGCTATTGCGGGCTTCAAAAGATTTGGCGCAAATTTTTCCACCAACGGTTGCAGGGAAGCTAATACTTCGGTTACACTCTGGTAGCGATCGCTAAACTGATAGCGCACCATTTGATTTATAATTGCTGCCAATTGGGGATCTACTTCTACCAAGTGTTGCCATATCACTTCCCCAGTCTCAGCATCTTCTAGTAGCTGCGTCGGTTGCATCCCAGTTAGGGCTTGTATACCAATCATCCCTACAGCATAGATATCACTATTCGGTCGCGGACGACCCCGACTTTGTTCGCTGGGCATATATCCCGAAGTGCCGATCGCTAGCGTCGCCGGAATTCCTACTGCATAGTTGGCATTGGTTTGTCCTTGAGATGTAACTACTTGTGTCCAGGCTTGTTTGACACTACCAAAGTCAATCAGCACCAACACCCCATCTTTTTCTCGACAAATTAAGTTGCTAGGTTTGATGTCACGATGAATCAATCCATGAGTGTGTACTATGTGTAAAATGTTTAGGATTTCATACAATAATTCGATGACTTGTTTTTCATTCCACCGCACTCCAGGTAACAAAATTGCATCCAACGGCTGTCCTGCGATGTATTCTTGTACTAAATAAAACTGTTGGTTTTCTTCAAAATAGTCTATTAGCTGTGGCACTTGGGCATAAGTGCCGAGTTTTTCTAGGGCAGCGACTTCTCTAGTAAATAAGCGTCGCAAGCTTGACATTGAAGCGGTCTGAGTGCTTGCTGGCAATAGGTGTTTAATGACACAAGGAGTCGGCTGATTGTGGCTAATGTCATGTGCTAGGTAGGTGTGACAGTAGCTGCCCCTACTTAATATTTGTACTACTTGATATTTACCCTTGATGATTTCACCTATCATGGTGTAATATTAATAACAACTATCGAATTAAGAAGTAGAGTTAACTTCACCAGGGAAAAAGGCAAGAATTTTAGCCTTGCGATCGCACTCTTAGCCTTGAAGATATAGCCCCTTTATTAACAATATGACACTTTCTTGAAGGAAGTATTGTTGTTTTTATCGCTTATCTTGTGCAAATTTTTGGAGATGATTAATTAGCTGTTAGCTGTTAGCAGGAGTGCTGGCACGCTCCTCGACAGTTTCTAGCAGATAGTTATCTTTGTAAAGGGGTACGTCAATTGTGTTGCTACTCGCTAAAAGCTAATCGTTAATCGCTAAAAGCTAATCGCTAATTGCTATAGTGTTAATTTATTCTTCCACACGATAACCTAACTCGGACAATCGGAGGCGGGAGTGTCGCCACTTAGGTTGTACCTTGACAAATAGCTCTAGATAGACTTTGCCAGCAATTAACTTTTGAATTTGTTCACGAGCAGCACTACCAATTGCTTTGAGCATCGTTCCACCTTTACCAATTAAAATTCCTTTTTGGGAATCGCGCTCAACATGAATCGTGGCGAACACACGGGTAATTGTTGGTGTTTCCTCTACTTTATCAATTGTGATGGCTACCGAATGAGGCACTTCCTCGCGCGTTAGCAGCAAAATTTGTTCTCGAATTAATTCTCCCATGATAAAGCGTTCTGGCTGATCGGTTACTAAGTCAGGGGGATAGTAATATGGTCCTGGTTCGAGGCGATCGCCGATCGCTTGCTGTAGCATTTCCAAACCGTCACCCGACAGAGCTGAAAATTTCACCATTTCCCACTGGTAGGGAGCTGCTAACTGGGTATATGTACTATCTATGTGTTGAGAATCACCACTACGCTGATCTATTTTGTTCAGCCCTAAAATTACTGGTGTTTGGGTTTGACTCAAAAGTTCAACAATGTAGCGATCGCCGCCGCCAGCTTCGACCGAACCATCTACCACAAACAAAACCACATCTACCGAATCAATGGCTATTTGGGCATTTTTTACCAGCACTTCTCCTAACTGGTGGTGCGGCTTGTGAATTCCTGGTGTATCAACAAAAATTAGTTGTGCTTGAGGTGTTGTCAGAATACCCCGCAACCGATTTCGCGTTGTCTGAGCAAGTGGTGAAGTAATAGCAATTTTTTGCCCTACCAGCGAGTTCATCAGCGTTGATTTACCGACATTGGGGCGACCAATAATTCCAATAAAGCCTGATTTGTACCCAGCAGGAGCAGGCGGAATGCTTACTACTGCTGACAAGTCTGGGATATTATCATCAATCGTACTCACAAAATTAAATCCACCCTGAAATTTTGCAGCCTGCTTAAGTTTATTATTTCGGATATTTCGGAAAATAACGAAAGATGAAGTCAAATTGTAATTACTTCAAATTGCCTCACCTTCAGTTTAATCTACAACTTGACAACGCGCCGAAGGCGCAGGAGAGCAGAGGGGCAGAGGGAGATAACATTTATTAACCTCTAGCTATAGCGCTATAGCGCTATAGCGCCTCTCGCCCCCTCACCCCTCACCCCTTTTATGAAAATGGGAGAACGTAAACGAATTGGAATTCTGACTAGTGGTGGAGACTGTGCCGGATTGAATGCTGTAATTCGAGCCACCGTCCATCGCGCTGTAGGAACTTATGGCTGGGAAGTGCTGGGAATTCGGCAAGCCACTCACGGTTTGATGAGTAGACCACCTCAAGTTATACCTTTAGAAATCGAAAAGGTGGATTCATTACTTACGTTGGGCGGCACTATTTTAGGAACTACTAATAAAGGAGATCCTTTTGCCTTTCCGATGGCGGATGGGAGTTTGTGCGATCGCTCACAAGAAATTATAGATGGCTACCATCAATTAGGTTTAACAGCAATGATTGGCATTGGTGGTGATGGTAGTATGGCAATTCTGCGTCGCCTCGCCCAGCAAGGTAATCTCAACCTGGTGGCAATCCCCAAAACCATTGATAATGATGTAGGTGTCACAGAACTTTCTATTGGTTTTGATACAGCAGTTAGCATTGCTACCGAAGCACTGGATCGATTGCATTTCACTGCTGCTAGTCATAGCCGCGTCATGATTTTAGAAGTGATGGGGCGTGATGCTGGACATATCGCCATTAGTGCTGGAATTGCTGGGGGAGCAGATGTTATCCTGATTCCAGAGATTTCATACACAATTGAGCGCATCTGCCGCCAACTCAAAGAACGTCAGGAGCAAGGCAAGAATTACTCTTTAGTAGTTGTGTCAGAAGCAGTACGTACAGAAGCTGGTGAGAGTGTAATGTCCACTAATCGCTTGGGTCAATCTCGATACGGAGGTATTGGGCAATACTTAGCTGATGAAATTTGTACTCAAATTGGTGCAGAAACGCGAGTCACAGTTTTAGGACATATTCAACGCGGGGGGACTCCTTCACCCGTCGAGCGATTGATTGCATCTGCTTTCGGTGTGGCGGCAGTTGATTTAATTGCCCAAGGAAAATATGACCAGATGGTGACTTGGCAAAAACGCCAAGTTGTGAATGTCCCAATTGCGGAAGCGATCGCCCAATACCGCGCTGTAAACCCTGATGGGACTCTAGTTAAGACTGCGCGTGGGTTGGGTATTTGCCTGGGAGACTAACGCGGTAAAAGTCTTTTTTTGTTTCGCGCATAGACGCGTTCGCGGCTTCTCGAAGAGTAGGCGCTAAGCCGCGATCGTTCGGACGCAAAAAGTTTCGCGCCTCCTTATGCAAGAAGTCTATTGCATTTCTACTTGGCATTGAGCCGAGATAGGTGTAATTTCCTGTAAGATGGTCTGAAAGCTCTTATTCTGTCTGGGTTTGAAAAGTTGTTACATGAGATTCAAACAAGCCTAATTGACAACGAAAAATCAAGCTTAGTGAAGGCATCTTGCACTTTTTTACTCACATCTCGGCACAACCCCTACTTCTTTAATTTTCAATGGTTTTACCAGTTGTGCCACAGTCGCCACCAAGACGGTAGGTGCAACTGGTTTAGAAACGTGCATTTGAAAGCCTGCTGATAGTGCTTGCATTTGATCTTCGAGTCTAGTGTAGGCGCTTAGGGCGATCGCTGGTATTTTTCCGCCTCCTCGCTGTTGCTCTAAATCTCGCAACATCCGAATTAATTGATAGCCATCTTCCCCAGGCATAGCAATATCGCTTACTAGTACATCAGGGTTGGACTGATCGAGGCACTTCATTGCCTCACGCACTGATTCAACCGCCGTAACATCGGCTCCTGACTGCTGCAATACAATTTTGATAAATTCACGAGTATCGGTATTATCCTCAACAACTAGCACTTGTACGCCATCAAGTCTAGGAGCTATGGGTTCAGGGCTAGAAGCTGGGGATTTCTGCCCATTCTCGCCTTTTGTCTCTTGCTTCGCATCCGACTCCAACAAAGGCAGTTGGACGGTAAACGTTGCCCCTTTTCCCTCGCCTGCACTCTCGGCACAAATCTTGCCCTTGTGCAACTCTACCAAGTGACGGACGATTGTTAATCCTAACCCTAGTCCTCCACTAGAGCGGGTGGAGGAACTGTCTGCTTGACGAAAACGGTCAAAGACATAAGGGAGAAAGTCGGGACTAATGCCTATACCTGCATCAATTACTTGAATTTGAGCATATTCGGTAACTGGTAACTGGTAACTGGTAACTGGTAACTGTCCATTTTCATCATCTATTGCCTTTTGCTGACTACTTTTTACCGTTGATAATCGCACTTCAACCCGTCCGCCTTCTGGAGTAAACTTGATAGCATTCGAGAGCAAATTCCAAATAATTTGCTTTAGGCGTTCTGAATCGCCAGCAACTTTTGGTACGTTAGGATCGAGCGTGGTTTCGAGTTGAATTGCTTTGGTGTCGGCTTGAGGGCGTAGGGTGTCTAGTACGGTTTCAATTAACTCAAATAGGTTGACTGGTTGGATCATCAGCCGCAGTTTGCCTCGGACGATCTTGGAAACATCCAAAATATCTTCAATTAATTGCGCTTGGGATTTGGCGTTACGTGCGATCGTTTCCATCGCCCTGGTTGTGGTAGTTTCATCAAACTTTCTATTGAGTAACAGTTGCGACCATCCCAGTATGGAGTTGAGAGGAGTGCGGAGTTCGTGGGAGATGATCGCTAAAAACTCATCTTTCATTCGGTTAGCAGCTTCTGCCTCAGCTCGTGCTGCCTGTTCTCGAATGATTTGCTCGAATACTATTTCTGCCTGCTTGCGCTCTGTGATGTCTTCTATAGTGCCAACGTGACCTAACAATTGCCTTTGATCGGAAAGTAGTGGAGATGTGCGGACGTGAACCCAATGCACAGCAAGATCGGGTGTGTAAATCCGAAATTCAGCCGAGTATACCTGTTCTCGGTAAATGCAATTTTTCCAATCATTCAACACGCGATCGCGCTCTTCGGGATGAATAATTTTTGCCCAGCCATCATACCAATCTTCCTCGATTTTGAAGCCACAAATTGCCTGACAATTTGGGTTGGTGTAGGTACACTGTCCAGTTGTATCGGTCAAAAAAATTCCGATAGGAGAGCAAGTACTTAGTGAGCGAAACCGCTGTTCACTCTGGCTCAATTGGGCATTGATCGCTGCGAGTTGGGCTGCTTGTTGTTGCACCTCCATTGTTTTTTTGAACAGATCGACAAAGACTGACACTTTTGAAGTCAAAATCACCGGATCAATGGGCTTGTGCAAGTAATCTACTGCGCCCAGAGCGTAGCCTTTAAATACCATGTTGTCGTTGGTACTAAAGGCGGTGAGAAAAATAATTGGGGTGGAGCGCGATCGCTCTCGTTGCCGAATTAGCGTTGCCGTTTCAAACCCATCTATCTCTGGCATCTGCACATCGAGCAAAATCACAGCAAAATCTTGATGCAATAGACACCTTAAGGCTTCCTTACCCGAATGTGCTTTTACCAAGTTTTGACCAAGCCTCTCTAAAATTGCTGACAAAGCAATCAGATTTTCGGGATGGTCGTCTACCAAGAGGATATTTGCTTTTGGTGTCGACTGCATACGCTTACTACGATTTTGGATTTAAACAATGAGAATAGCTAATTACCTGGTTCACTACTTTTGCCTATTATGAATTACTTATTAGACATATTCACCCTTTATCCTTGACTAGCAAGTGCGAGAATATGTGGAAGAACAGACATTGACCAAGAAGGGAGCGATTTGGGGCAATGGTAAAATTCTAGCTGTTCCCACTGCCGCAATTGCTGCATCTGGCATGATCCGGCATTTTGCTCTATCAGGTTCTTGTATAATTGTCAAGCCACCGTAAGCTTTTATTTTTGCTAGTCCTTGTGAGCCGTCGTGATTTGCTCCGGTGAGAATCACTCCAATCGCTCTGTCTCCATAGGTATCAGCTGCCGATTCAAATAATACATCAATCGAGGGACGGGCATAGGAAACCGGAGCTTCGGTAGAAAGGGCAAAGTGATCGACTTCTACTAGCAAGTGATAATCTGCTGGAGCGAAGTAAACGTGTCCAGGCATAATTGCTTGTTTGTCTTCTGCCTCTACAACCGACAATAAACTTTGCCGCTGTAAAAAAGTAACTAATTCACCGTCTGAGTCTTTGTGACGATGTTGAGCGATCGCAACGGCAAGCGGAAAATTTTGAGGTAAGCCCTTGAGAATAACTTTCAAGGCATTTAAGCCGCCCAGAGATGCACCAATTACAATAATTTTAAATTTAATTTCAAATTCCATTAGGCGACCCTCCGGTAAAGCTTTTCCCGACTTGCCAAAACTTCGTAGTATTGTTCGTAGGGTGTTCTGATCAGCGTTTCCTGCTTTCCCAATCCCAAAATTCCCCACCTGCTCAAACTTTCGTATAGCAGTTTGTGAACCTTTTCTTGAAGCTGTTGGTTGAAGTAGATCAAAACGTTACGACAGAAAACGACGTTGAATTCGTTGAAAGAAGCATCCGTTACCAGGTTGTGCGGCGAAAAGACGATATTCTCTTTCAGGAATGAGCGGATAATAGCGCCCTCGTAAGCAGCAGTATAATACTCGGAAAAAGACTTTTTGCCCCCTGCCTGAAGGTAGAGTTGGGTATACTCCTGCATTAAATGGAGGGAAAAAATTCCCGCTTTGGCTTTGCGTAATACAACTTCATTCATATCAGTGGCGTAGATCCGACAACGGTGATACAGCCCTTCTTCAAACAGCAAAATTGCCATTGAATAAACCTCTTCACCCGTAGAGCATCCAGCGTGCCAGATGCGAATATAGGGATAGGTACGCAACAGGGGAACAACTTTGTTTCTGAAGGCAATATAAAAGCTAGGATCGCGGAACATCGAAGTAACATGAACCGAAAGACCTAGTAGAAAGCGCTCCATACAGGCGGGATCGTGCAGAACTTTTTCCTGAAGCCCAGAGACACTAGTCAGCTTCTCAGCTCGAATTGTGTTCCAGATGCGACGTTTGAGAGAGGCGATCGCATAGTTGCGAAAGTCAAATCCATAATAGCAATACACCCCTTCGAGCAGTAGCTGAATTTCAATGTCTTCGAGTTCATTAGGGTGCTTGAGGGGCATTGGAAAGACAAGGATGAAGGATGAAGGGTAAAGGTTGTAGGGCTTCGCCCTTGCCGAAGGCGCTTGTTGAAGGGTAAAGGCAAAAAGGATGGCAGGGGAAAGGGGAAAGGGAAACGGGGAAAGGCTGAAGGTTAAAGGATGTACAACGGAGCGTTGCCGTAGGCTAGGCTAAATTTCACACTTCACACTTCACACTTCATCCTTTATACTTTATCCTTCATCCTTCACACTTCATTTTTCCCCTAGCAAGAGCGCCCCTAGCCCCTCATTTATACAGCCAAACTCGTAGCAGTGAGAGCAGTTGCTCGGTATCAACCGGTTTAGTGATATAGTCGGAGGCTCCAGCTTCGATGCACTTTTCCCGATCGCCTTTCATTGCCTTTGCTGTGAGGGCGATCATCGGTAGAGTGTTGAACTGGCTGATTTGACGAATAGCACTCATGGTTTCGTAGCCATCCATCTCAGGCATCATTATATCCATTAGCACAATGTCAATGTCTGGATTTTGTTGCAGTTCGGCAATGCCGTCTGTGCCGTTTTCAGCGTAGAGAACCTCCATTTGATAACGCTCCAGCATACTGGTAAGGGCGAAAATGTTTCGCACGTCGTCATCGACAATTAGGACTTTCTTACCTGCCAAGATGGGATCGTTTTGCTGCAATTGCTCCAACATCAGCCGTTGAGGAGCTGGTAGATTTGCTTGTACTCGATGCAGAAATAGGGCAGTTTCGTCTAGCAAGCGTTCGGGCGATCGCACATCCTTGACGATAATTGTGTCACAGATGCGTCGCAGAAGAGTTTCTTCCTGCGGGTTCAACTCTTTTCCAGTGTAGACAATGATTGGCAAATAGCCTAGATTTGGCTCCTTTTTGATCTGCTCGATCAGCTCGAATCCATTCATGTCTGGTAGCCCCAAGTCCAGCACAATACAGTCAAATCGCTCGGACTTGAGCGCTTCCAATGCTGCTGCACCTGTACCAACCGCAGTGCTAGCAACGTCACTATTGCCGATCAGATCGACAATACTTTGGCGTTGGATTTCGTCATCTTCTACCACAAGCAATTTCTTTACTGGGCGTTCGACAAATCTCTTAATATCGCTCAAGGACCTGGACAGTGCTTGACTACTGATAGGTTTTTGCAAGTAGGCGATCGCGCCCTGTTGCAAACTTCGCTGTTGCCCTTCCTCAACTGTCATGATATGAATGGGAATGTGACGAGTGCTGGGGTCGTGCTTCAGGCGATCGAGTACCGTCCAGCCATCCATAACGGGCAGGCGAATATCTAACATAATCGCAGCAGGCTTGTATTCTCGTGCCATTGCTAGTCCCACATCGCCCCTGGTTGCCACTAGGGCTTTAAAGCCTTGCTCTCGTGCCATATCGAGTAAAATACGGGCAAAGTTGATGTCATCTTCGAGGATCAGTAGGATGCGATCGCCTGCTTGAATAGTCTCCCGATCATCCTCAATTGCTTGATGAGTCAGCAAGAGTAATTCATCATCGCTCTGCTGCGAGGAGGGGCTAGGGGCTAGAGGCTGGGGGCTAGAGGCGAGAGGATTTTGGATTAAGTTTTCTCCCCAGATCCTCTGCTCCTCTGATCCTGTGGCCCTCTGCCCCTCTGCTCCCCCAGCTCCCTGCGGTAAGTAGAGGGTGAACGTGCTGCCCTTACCTGGTTCACTAACTAAGCGAATCTCTCCACCTAATAATCGGGCAATTTCTCGGCTAATCGACAAGCCCAAACCTGTGCCGCCATACTTACGGCTGGTTGTTCCATCTGCCTGCTGGAATGCTTCAAAAATCACCTGCTGTTTGTCGGGAGCAATGCCAATGCCAGTATCGGAAACGGCGAAGGCGATCGCGCATTCTGCACTGTTAAGGGCTTTGTGTTCCCCACTCCAGCCGCTTTGAGACGGGAACACATTCAAACTGACAATCCCTTGCTCGGTGAATTTGAAGGCGTTTGACAGCAGGTTTTTCAGCACTTGCTGGAGCCGCTTTGCATCGGTATAGATAGCGCTAGGTAGGCGATCGTCGAATTGGACATTGAAACCCACCTTTCTTTCTTCTGCTACTTGACAGAATGTTTGTTCTATGTATATACGCAAGTTAGAGAACAAAGTTTCTTCAATTTCGACTGATATCGTACCCGACTCGATTTTTGCCAAATCAAGGATATCATTGATCAGTGCTAGCAAGTCGTTTCCGGCAGAGTAGATAGTGCGGCTATACTCCACCTGCTTTTGAGTCAAGTTGCCTTCGCTGTTGTCTGACAGCAGTCGCGCCAAAATTAGCAAACTATTAAGTGGTGTCCGCAACTCATGGGACATATTTGCCAAAAACTGAGACTTGTACTTGGATGTCGTCGCCAGTTGTTCGGCTTTTTCCTCTAAAGCTTGACGTGCTTGCTCGACTTGGTGATTTTTGCGCTCCACCTCGCGGTTTTGCAGAGCCAGTAGCTCCGTTTTCTCTTCCAACTCCTCGTTTAGCTGCTGCAACTCATCGTAGCTTTGCTGCAACTTTTGCTGTTGCTGCTTCAATAGCTCCTCGGATAGCCGTAGTGTTTCCGTCTGTTCTTCCAAACGTTGATTGCTCTCCATCAGTTCTTCTTGCTGGCTCTGTAGCTCCTCTGTTAGAGTGCGCGACTGTTTGAGCAAGTCCTCGTTTTGCTGATATGCAATAATGTTGTTGAGTATAATGGCTATAGTTTCGCTCAGTTGATCAAGAAAGCTCAGATGAATTTCACTAAAGCATTGGAAAGAAGCAAGTTCAATTACGGCTAATACCCGATCCTCATACAATGCAGGTAGCACTACGATGTTGATGGGGGTAGCTTCCCCAAGACCAGAACTGATCTTGATATAGTTATCTGGCACTTCCAATAGCAAAATTCGCTCTTTTTCTAAAGCGCATTGTCCCACCAGCCCTTCACCCAACCCGAAAGAGTTCGCCAAATGCTTGCGTTCGCGGTAGGCGTAAGTACCAAGTAGCTTTAGACAAGGCGGATCTTCTGTTGTCATCAGGTAAAACACGCCATGTTGAGCAGAAACTAGGGGAGCCAGTTCTCTAAGGATGAGTTTAGAAACAATTTCCAAGTTTCTTTGTCCTTGGAGCATCTGGGTGAATTTTGCTAGGTTAGTCTTCAACCAGTCTTGCTGGGCGGTTTGCCGAGTTGTCTGCTGCAAGTTGGCAATCATTTGGTTAAATGTCTGTGCCAACACGCCAATCTCGTCTCGGCGAGAGTCAATAGCTACACTCGTATTTAAATCTCCTGCGGCAATTTTCTCTGCGACGCTAGAGACTTTTTGAAGCGGTTTAGAAATGTTGCGATTCAGGACAAAGCTGATTAATGTCAGGAGAACAAAATATAGTGGAATGCCAAACCCAATGCTGTAAGTCATCTGCTGGGCAGCCTTACTAGCTGCCGCAGAGCGTGCTTCCAACAATCTCCGTTCCTCATTCTTCATCTGCGCAATCTCACGCTGGATGGCATCCATCAGGTTTTTGCCCAGATCCAATACAACAGCCTGTGTTGCACTTTCAACTCCTCTAGTCCGGCGAATATCGATTACCTGCTTTAGCCTTGCTATTCTCTGCTTGATTAGAGACTCTACAATGTCAAGCCGTTGCTGTTGAGTAGGGTTATCTCTAGTCAGCTGGCGTAGTTCAGTAATTTTCTGCTCAACTAGGGCAGTCACTGTCTCATAAGGTTTCAAATACTGTTCATTTCCAGTAATCAGGTATCCCCGTTGCCCATTCTCAGCATCTTTGAGCGTAGACAGCAGGTTTTCAAGTTCTGCAAGCACCTGGTAGGTGTGAGTTTCCCAGCGAGAAGTTTCTACGGTTTGAGTCGCGTTGCGGTAAACAACCAGACCAATCGTAGTAAAAATTGCCAAGCTAAGCGCAAAACTTGCGCCAATCTTTGTACCAATCCTCAACTTATTCAACATTATTATTTGGCATCTACTATAGCTCTATCTATACCGAATAAGTTTGTCAGCTTGGTATAGATCCTAATTATGACAATTTTGGCTCGATAGAACCCTGCCTCAGTTGCTAAAAGCTGCTAATGGTAGGTTTTATTATTATTGTTAGTTTTTTGCATAGTTTGATTCTTGAGGGAGTATTCCTAGTATCTCCCAGTTTTATTTTCACTTAGTCCACTGTCTTTCATGAGGAAAATGTGCCATCTACTATCTTTTATTAAGATTTGATTTAAAATTGTCAAGTTAACTTAAAGATTACTAACTGGCAATTTACAGTAAATTAATTTTTAATTTTTCAAATTTTTACTCTTTTTCAGTAATCTCTCCAATTTCAAACCCTCAATAAATAACTAAACTTTAAGTTATCTTCTCATACATTTTATGGATTATTAGTAGGGTGGGCACCCACCATTATCATATTTGATGCGCTAGATCATCTACTGTTCACGAATGTTTTAGGATTGCTATAGGTAAAAATGATTTTTCAAAAACAACTTGAAGAAGTAACAGCAGCTACTATAATTAGCTTGATAATATTTGTATTGGTATTGTTTTCAACTTGTATTTGACTTTTTTTAACAGGTAGGTAGGCAATACCCACCTACTATTCATTGCTCAAATATACAATTTTATCTCTTACCCATGCTCGAAATGATTTGAGCAAGGCAATTTCCCCTAGTATTTTACTCTGTTCAACAAATCTATTTATGTCAGGCGGGGATACGAGGGGAAAGGCAAGGCTAGACTCGCACTCAACATATTGTCCTTCTACCAATTGATAAAATTTTAAATCTCGTCCGTTATATCTCCAAAGTTCGGGAACTCCCAAGGCTGAATAAATACCAAATTTGTTAACAGAACTGTTAGTAATATCAATCTCAATCGCTAAGTCAGGCGGCAAATTTGTTTCTAAATCTAATTCTTGCCTACCTCTAACTGCAAGTTCATTTTGAATATAGTAACAATTATCAGGTTCTATTCCTCGCTTTACTATTGTGCGCTTTAATGTCGTAGAACCAGCACTTTTAATTTCAATTTCAAGTTCTTCTGCTAAAGCAAAGATCAAACGATCAAACTGAATTTTGGGATTTTCATGTTCAAACAGTGGAGTCATAATTTCCAGAGTGCCACAGTCATAAGCGAATCTAGAACCTCTGTGTTCACCTGTTTCTTTGAGCAGAGTTTCAAAGGTTTCCCAGCTGATGTTCTGTAGCACAGTTCTTTGTTCTGCAAGATTTGAGGTAGCAATCATATCAAAGTAAGTAGGTGGTTAAAAATCATAATAATAAAACCTCAAACTTTGCTGATTAAGGAGGGAATTAAAGGGGGATTATAATGGTGAGATTTTAATATTATTTATGTCTATAACAAAGTAATTTGGTGGGCATTGCCCACCCTACTTGCTAATTTGGTGGGCATGGGTGACATACCTTAACTGAAAATGCTACCAAAAAAGTCAACAGCTTCCTTTAATGTTGCGATGAATACATCAATTTCTGCACGGGTATTGTAGAAAGATAGACTTGCCCGTGCAGTTGACTGGGCTGCTAAATGACGGTGTAATGGTTGGGTACAATGATGCCCAGCACGAATGGCAACCCCAGCTTGATCCAAAATAGTAGACAAGTCATGAGGGTGAACATCGCCAGCAGTGAATGCAGCTAGTGCAGCTCTGCCAAAACCTGCTATTTTTGGTTTAGGACCATAGGTGCGAATTTCGGGAATCTTTTCTAGTTGCTCGAATAGATATTGGGTCAATTCTGCTTCATAGGCATAGATTTTGTCCATACCTATCCCACTAAGATAGTCTACGGCTGCACCAAGAGCGATCGCTTCCGCAATAGCTGGCGTACCCGCTTCAAATTTGTGTGGCAAATCAGCATAGGTGGCATGATCCAGATATACATCTGCAATCATTTCACCACCACCCAAAAACGGCGGCATCGATCGCAACACATCCAACTTGCCATACAAAAAGCCTATACCTGTAGGACCACACATTTTGTGTCCAGAGGCAACTAACCAATCACAGTCCATCTTCTGTACATTGATGGGCATATGTGGTACACTTTGGCAAGCGTCGATTAAGACTTTCGCACCGTGTTGGTGGGCGATCGCAATAATCTCTTGCACTGGGTTAATACACCCCAAGGTGTTGGAGACGTGTACAATGCTAACTAGTTTGGTTTTGTCTGAAATCAGATATTTGAATTGTTCTAAATCGAATTCTTCCTCTGGTGTCAGTTCAACAAACTTCAACACCGCACCTGTTCTTTGTGCCAATAGTTGCCAAGGAATCAGGTTGCTGTGATGTTCCATTACTGAGAGAATAATCTCATCCCCTCGCTGCAAATTCTTTGTACCCCAGCTGTAGGCGACTAGGTTAATCGCCTCAGACGCATTGCGGGTGAAGACGATTTCTTGTCTGGAAGTTGCGTTTACGAAGGCAGCAACTTTGTCTCGTGCGGCTTCATAAGCGTCTGTAGCTTTGGCGCTGAGCGTATGCACACCACGATGCACGTTGGAATTATACTGCTGGTAGTAGTCCCGTATGCTGTTGATAACGAGCAGGGGTTTTTGAGAGGTGGCGGCGTTGTCTAGGTAAACTAGGGGTTTGCCGTTGACTTCTTGGTGAAGAATTGGGAAGTCGGCACGGATTTGATCGGCTAGGGTTTTTTCTTGGGTGATCATGGTAGGAACAGGGGGGAATTTAACGAACCGCAGAGGCGCAGAGGGCGCAGAGGGAGTTTTTAGTTTGAGGTTTGGCGGTTGATGGTTTTGGTGAGGGTTTTTTGGAGGGAGGGGAGTGGGATGGTGTTGATGATTTCGGCGGCGAAGGCGTTGACTAGCAAGTTTTGGGCAACCAGAGGATTAATGCCGCGACTTTGTAGGTAAAAGAGTGCTTCGTCTTCTAGCTGGCTTACTGTTGCGCCGTGTGTACATTTGACGTTATCTGCTATGATTTCTAATTGGGGTTTGGTGTCTACACGGGCTTTGGGTGAGAGTAGTAAGTTGCGGTTAAGTTGTCCTGCGTCTGTTAGTTGGGCTGCTTTGGCGACAAATACTCTACCATTGAATACTGTGTGCGCTCTGTCAGCCGCGATACATTTATGTAGTTGGCGAGTTGTGCTATGGGGATGATTGAGAACGATCGCACTGTGAGTATCTGCTAGTTGGCGATCGCCAATCGTCGTTAAACCATTGAGGGTTGTTTCTGTTTGCTCACCTGACTGGTAAATCTCTAGGTTGTGTCGTGACAGTTTCGCCCCTAGTGTAATGGCGTTGCAGGTATAGCGGCTATCACGCGCTTGGGTAATTGCAGTTTTACCAATGTGAAATGCTTCTTGACTTTCGCGCTCAATTCTAGTATGATTTATAGATGCATTTTCTGCGACCCAGATTTCCGTAACGGCATTGGTGAAGTAAACCGCCTCTTTTTGTTGATTTGTCTGATTCAAATAATCTTCAATCAAGGTTACACTACTACCAGTTTCTGCCACTACCAAACAGCGTGGTTGGGATATAGTAGGTGTTTCGCCCCCTGTGGAGATAAATAGGAGATGAATTGGTGTTTCTACCACCAAATTCTTAGTCACCCATACCACAGCCACATCTGTCAATCCGGCTGTGTTGAGGGCGGTAAATACTTCGTGCGATCCTTCAGCTTGAGCTAAGTAATTTTGTACCTTAGAGCGGTGGGCTAAAGCCAAATTAGCCAGGTTAGTAACTACCAATCCTTCTGGCAATTGGGCTGCTGATAGTTCGGGTGCATATACCCCATTCACAAATACCAACCGACTGTTAGCAGCTTCGGGTAGGGTTAGAGGCGTGATATCTGGTAAAGACTGATGAAACGTCTCTACATTATTGAATTTAATTTGTCGTAGCGATGATAAATCGGTAAAGCGCCATTCCTCATCCCGTGTGGTGGGGAGAGCGGATAGATGTACAATAGCAGCAGCGCGATCGCGTAATTCTTGTAACCACGCGACAGTTTCCTGTTCAATTACTTGTATACTCTGCCCGTGAGACTGATTTAACAACTGTGTCAAATATTCATCTCTATCTGACACATCAGTCAAACTAGAAATTGTACTAGGAAGAATATTCATCACGCTCCTACCCCAGTTCCAGCTTGTTCTAACACCCAGTCATAGCCACGAGACTCTAATTCGTGTGCCAATTCCTTACCACCACTGCGGATAACTCGTCCATTCGCCATCACATGAACAAAATCAGGCACAATATAATTGAGTAACCGCTGGTAGTGAGTAATCAAAATCGTCGCATTCTCAGGGCTAGCCAATTGATTCACACCATTAGCAACAATCTTCAGCGCATCAATATCCAACCCTGAATCTGTCTCATCCAAAATTGCTACCTTTGGTTTCAACAGAGCCATTTGCAGAATTTCATTCCGCTTCTTCTCGCCACCGGAAAAACCTTCATTTACACTCCGACTCAGGAAAGCAGGATTCATCTTCACCACATCTAACTTTTCCTGCACCAACTCATCAAAATCAAAAGCATCCAACTCCTCTAAACCCTGCTGCTTGCGACGGGAATTGTAAGCCACCCGCAAAAAATCCAAATTACTCACACCAGGAATTTCCAACGGATACTGAAACGCTAGAAATATGCCAGATATAGCCCGTTCCTCCGGTTCCATTTCCAGCAGATTCTCACCTTGGAAAATCACCT
Organism: uncultured Chroococcidiopsis sp.; assembly: GCA_964248365.1. Taxonomy (GTDB): domain Bacteria; phylum Cyanobacteriota; class Cyanobacteriia; order Cyanobacteriales; family Chroococcidiopsidaceae; genus Chroococcidiopsis. The sequence goes on from CAXTYC010000010.1 coordinate 131,718, forward strand.
CACCGCCAGTCACCTCATAAGCAGGATGCCCAGCCAACACCTTAGAAAAAGTACTCTTACCAGAACCATTTGGTCCCATAATCGCATGAATTTCCCCAGAGCGAACCTCCAGATTCACCCCCTTCAAAATCGGAGTTCCATCAACCTCAGCCGTCAGATCCCGCACCGACAGCACAACATCACTATTCTCAACAATCATCTCTCTTCTTCTCTTCCTCTGCGTTCTCTGCGCCTCTGCGGTTCGTTTAACAAGGTGGGCATTACTTAACCCACACTACCTTCCAACTTCAGGCTCAACAACCTATCCGCTTCCACAGCAAACTCCATCGGTAGCTGATTAAACACATCCTTACAAAAACCACTAATCATCATCGAAATCGCATCTTCTGCCGAAATACCACGCTGGGCGAAATAAAATAGCTGATCCTCCCCAATCTTGGAAGTAGAAGCTTCATGCTCAATCTTTGCCGTGTTATTCTGCACCTGGATATATGGGAAAGTATTCGCACGAGCATTATCCCCAATCAGCATCGAATCACACTGAGAATAATTCCGCGCCCCTTCTGCCTTGGGATTAACTTTCACCAAACCTCGGTAGCTGTTTGCCGATCGCCCTGCCGAAATTCCTTTAGATATAATCGTGCTGCGGGTATTCTTCCCAACGTGAACCATCTTGGTTCCCGTGTCGGCTTGCTGCATATTATTTGTCAGCGCCACCGAGTAAAACTCACCAACCGAGTTATCACCCACCAGCACACAGCTTGGATATTTCCAGGTAATTGCCGAACCTGTTTCTACCTGTGTCCAAGAAATCTTAGAATTAACTCCTTGACACAAACCGCGCTTGGTGACGAAGTTGTATATCCCACCTTTACCGTTTTCATCTCCAGCGTACCAATTCTGCACGGTAGAGTATTTAATCTCAGCATTGTCGAGGGCGATGAGTTCGACTACAGCCGCGTGTAGCTGATTGGTATCGTACATCGGTGCGGTGCAGCCTTCCAGGTAGGAAACCGAACTACCTTCATCAGCCACAATTAGTGTGCGCTCGAACTGTCCTGTATCTCCGCTATTAATACGAAAATAGGTAGATAGTTCCATTGGGCATTTTGTGCCTTTGGGAATATAGACAAACGAGCCATCGCTGAAAACAGCCGCGTTAAGAGCAGCAAAGTAGTTATCTGCTACGGGTACAACGCTACCCAGATACTTCTGTACTAATTCTGGATATTCCCGCACAGCTTCGGAAATTGAGCAAAAGATCACTCCATCTTTGGCTAGCTTTTCCTTAAAGGTGGTTGCGACAGAGACGCTATCAAATATCGCATCTACCGCCACGTTAGAAAGCCGCTTTTGTTCGGATAGGGGAATGCCCAGCTTGTCAAACGTTTCTAGCAGTTCTGGATCAACTTCTTCTAAACTATTCAGCTTTGCCTTTTGTTTTGGTGCTGAGTAGTAGATAATGTCTTGATAATTGATGGCAGGATATTTTACACTATGCCAAGTCGGTTCTGTCATCTTTAGCCACTGGCGGTAGGCTTTGAGGCGGAATTCCAGCATGAATTCTGGCTCGTTCTTCTTGGCAGAGATCAAGCGGATGACATCCTCACTCAGTCCACGCTCAATTGTGTCTGCCTCAATGTTGGTGACAAAGCCGTACTTGTATGGCTGATTGACTAAGGTATTGACAGTTGCACTCATTGGTAGTGTTCTCTTGTGTTCTAGGACTCTCTTTAAGGAGGAGGGCGGTGGCACGGGTTGTTCTACGTCTGTTACAATAAAGACGACTTAAACAACCAACTTGTTGTTTAACATATCTCCATTTTAAGCTACATTAACAACAGGTATGTTGTCAAAGTCAAATTTTCAGCAGAAATATTTGGAATCAAAATGGTGACAACGCAGCAGCCCTCGACTAAGCAGGATATCCTGCAACATTTGCTCAAGCAGGGGATGGCGACTGCACACGACTTAGCAATAGAACTTAATATTAGTCCCCAAGCAATTCGCCGCCATCTTAAGGATATGGAGGCGGAGGAGTTAATCTTATACCAAACAGTGCAGGTGGGGATGGGTCGTCCACAGCACGTATATAAGCTTAGCAGTAAAGGGCGCGATCGCCTACGTCAAGAATTGGGCGAACAAGATAGTCATGGTAAATTTGCTGTTTCGCTGCTCGATACGTTAGCACAGACAGTAGGGCATGACCAAATGAGTGCCATTTTGCGTAAACAATGGGAACTTAAAGCACTAGAATACCGCGATCGCGTGGGTAATGGTTCGCTGCAAGAGCGAGTAGCCAATCTGGTAGAACTCAGAAAAGCTGAAGGTTACATGGCACAATGGTATTGTGTAGATGGAGATGCGGATAGAGATGGCGATCGTTTTATGCTAACAGAGCATAATTGTGCTATCTCCAATGTCGCCGCCTCTTTCCCCGTTGTGTGTGGACATGAATTAGAAATGTTTGCAACAGTTTTGCCAGATTGTATTGTAGAGCGCACCAACTGGCTGATTAACGGCGAACACCGCTGCGGATACTTAGTGCAATTACGAACATAGTAGCATAATCTATAAATTTCTTTTGCAACTACCAATTACCAGCCCAGTTATAGACGCAATTTTATGAATATTCAACAGCAACCATCAACGCAATTTTTAAGCCTGGAAGAATCAGCCAAGGTAGACGCTGCTTTGCTTACTTCCCCTGAAAAATTTTTAGCTAGATTAACGATTTCATCCCTGAGAATATTGCAGCATATTGCTCAAGAATACAATGTAAAAATTGAAGATTTAACAGCGCAGCAGATAATCGATTGGTTTGAGAAGGATGGGAAGGTTAGGCGAGAGCAAGGAATTGATGCTGCTTATTTGAAGTGGTAAAAAAAGATATCTTTAAATAGATTAACCCTCCTAACCAATAGGGGGGTATTTTGTATTTCCCTGAGTTGTTCCTCCCTTATAAAGGGGGTTAGGGGGATCATCTTCCTGGGAACGACGCTAGCGACAAGCGTGCAACACCAATTGACGAAACTATTAAGTCAAGCATATAGTGTTTGGTTGACTTAAATGCATATTTCAAATATGACAATTCATGAACTGAGCTTTAAATCTGTAAATGCAATTTCACCAGTCTCTTACTACAATCATCGGATAAGATTAAAAGAAGCGATCGCACCTGATAAATTAGCATCCGAGTTAGGCTCGTTAGCTTCACATCTACGTCGGATTACTAAAACGCCTGTAGTAGCAGACACAGCGGAATTTTGCTTACTTAGTCCCTACGAATTAACAACTGATGATACTTTTGAGATATTCTCAGTTTTAGCCGTAGATATAACCGCTACTAGATATCGTCGTCAGCTACAGCAGTTACTCAATCAATGCCTGTGTGATTTCTTTCGTAGTCAGCGTTTGAGAGTAGATGCTTATAAACATAAAGCTTATTTATAAAAAGTACAAATTTCTGATGAAATTGAAGCACAAAGAGTTGTGCAATGGAATCTACGAATTGATAATAACAACTACGTATTTCTAGCAATTGATTATAGCAACGAATACCATAGCCTTTATCCTCTAGAGCATGGTAACTTATCAACACTAGCCCCAGAGCAAGCGTTAGTTCATACTTATGATGGTAAAACTTGCCAATATGTGGGTATATCTGGATTTACTGTCTCAGAACCCCAAACAGAATTAGGTAATGTCAGCTTACTAGAATACCATCGTCGCAAAGGAGAAGTGCCTGAACAAATCCTGAATGCTATTCCTCCAGAAACTCCTGCTATATTTGTTAAATATGGCTCAGTGGGAAATACTTTTATTGGTTCCCACATCCCTCAATTACTAAAAAAGTCCTTTACTAAAGATGACATTGAATCAAGAATATTTAATGCTCGAGTTTTATCTATAGATGACCGATTTAAAAGAGCAATTAAGGGAATTGAGCAAATCAACTCTTCTGGGGTATTAAATATCCCAGGTATGAATATTACCTTTAATACTCAACCATATTTACCGAACACTCAAATTAATTATATCAAAGTTAGCTCGAATAAAATAACTAATAAGTATGAAAATAATCTTGATTTTGGTAAAGGTGTGTTTGGTAGCTATCCAAGTCAAGGGTTAGCAAAACGAAGATTACTAGAAACACCAATCAACCCTATCAAAACAGTAATTTTCCATCCTGATAGTTTTAATGTTGTAAATTGGTGCAATGTTTTTAGAAGCTTTTTGACAAGTTTTAAAATCAATCTAGAATTCACCGAATTTCGCTCCTACACTGTAGGCAATATGCTAGACATTCAAAGAAAATGTCGGGATTTGGGTAAATATGACCTTGCCTTGATGTTTGTACCAGATAAAGAAACATTTAGATCTACACCAAAATCTGACCCATATCCTATTCTGCGAAGACAGTTCATCAAGACGATGCTACCTTCTCAGGCGATAGAAGAAAGCACATTACGCTCTGGCTTTGATAGTCCAAAAGGATATAACCTGCTGCTGCAAATTTTGGGTAGATTGGGTTATTGTCCTTGGCAACTTAAAAATATGCCTGGACAAGCTCAAGCTTTTCTAGGTTTGGATATTGGGCGCAAAGATGGTTTAGCTGTTGGTGTAGCTGCTTTTGTTGTCAGTCCGCAAGGCAAGGTTATTAGTTGGTTTCCATCTACATTTCAGGCACACCGCGAAACTTTTGATATATCAGCTTTACGTCAAATTATTTTTGATTTAGTAAATGTTTATGAGCAAAAATATCCAGATGCTCTAAATCATCTAGTTATTCACAGAGATGGAAATTTTCAAGCAGATGAACTTGACTTACTAGATACACTAACACCAGAGTTAAAACAAGCAGGAATTCAAAAATTAGATTTGGTAGAAATTCTTAAGTCAGGATACACCCGTGCTGCTCAGTGGAACGAAAGCTCCCAAAAATGGGAAAATCCACGTAGAGGATGGGCATGGTCTATATCTGATGATGAAGTTGCTTTAATGACGGTGGGACAAAAAGAAATAAAAGGAGGAACTAACTTTGTTCCGCGTCCCATTGTAATACGACGGCGGCGGGGTGATACCAGCCCTGGAATTTTGGCTGCTCAAGTTTATTGGCTAAGTGAAATGCACGTTGGTTCAACTCAAACAATTCGCTTACCAATTACCACTTACTATCCCGATAAAGCTGCTGAGTTTGCTTTAGAAGGATTGTTACCAACAGGATTGCAAAGTAGTGGTAAATTGCCTTTCTAATTTTTCATCCCCATCGGAACCGCAATATTTTTGTTCCCAGCTGTGAGACTGAGAACAAGGCGTGTCTGCAACTCCAGAGATAAAAGCAAAGTGGCGTTGCACAACTAAGAGATTGATCTTCTTTGTTTTCCTTAGCGCCTTTGCGTCTTTGCGTGACACTATCATACAGACAAGATGCAACGCCGAATACACAACAAAAAAGCGCCTCCCTAAAAGGAGAGCGCTTTTTGTATTAGCTATAAGCTAGAATTAACCATTGATGCTAGGAGCTTCAACTGCTGCCAAGTCTAGGGGGAAGTTGTGAGCGTTACGCTCGTGCATTACTTCCA